>NZ_JAGXJV010000109.1:0-544 GCF_019091145.1 Lysinibacillus sp. GbtcB16 | reverse complement strand
AAATTAGGCTCTACGTAAATATTTAATCTTCTCAATGTGTAAGAGTTGTCCACTGCATGAAACTCACGTCTATGCACGTTGTTTAATTCTTCTGCGATTACTTCTGCAGAAGTGTTAACTTCCAATTGTTTTTCACTTTTTAAGAGGATTTGAAACTGTTTCTTTTTAATTTCACCATCAAAATATTGCTCACCCGGAGCAGATGGTATCATCCTAATTGCAATACTTTTACGCGGGGTATTATTCAACCCTATATCTAATATATCGACCTTTACAGGAGCAAACATGATTTCTTTAGATAGAACAGTAGTTAAATGTTTTTTCACTGATTCAATTAACCATTTCATATTTACCCTCCTATAAATTTCGTTTTATTTCGTTTTCTACTATTCTAGCCCAATCGCTTACATGGCGTGCTTTAGCCTCTTCAAACCAAAGCCCCCTAGCATTAGGATTAACATCTTTTGAGAAGTTGTACTGTGGATTATAGTACAAACGTCTTGAATATGGAGTATTCCATTCAATATGACCTTCTCCCGGTCTA
>NZ_JAGXJV010000108.1:0-554 GCF_019091145.1 Lysinibacillus sp. GbtcB16 | reverse complement strand
AATTTCTGCAGGTTATCATTAACATAATATTGAAATGCATCACACGTATGATCGTCTACTTTAAGTACTTCAGGGTTAGGCGTCTGCAAGGTTTTAGCGTCCCACTGATATCGCTTGTGTTCCTCATAAAACACCTTGTTGTTTTCTGTATCCAAAATAAAAATACGTCCCTGTGATAATAAATCGTAGACGTTTTCTATCATCGTTACTTTCTTTTTCTTTGCAACGGGATGCAGTCGAACACCATAATCTTTAAAGTACTGGTTACGCAAGCCACCCTCTGCAGAATCGATAGTTTGTTGGTCAATGTATCTTCTAAATATAGCAGTAGCATTTGTCACGAATTCATTTAAGTCCACTGAGAACTCACTAGGTGCCCGTTTAACGACTTTGTTTTCAGGTGAGTAATAATATGTATCTAATAGGATTACATTTCCCTTCTTCGTGAATCCAAAGGCTAAATAAGTAGTAGCGGAAACCTGGTGCCCTGTATCGATGGCAATATCAATTAATATTAAGTCGTCATCTTCAGGTAGTTGGCTGATTAAGTTAAA
>NZ_JAGXJV010000107.1:376-561 GCF_019091145.1 Lysinibacillus sp. GbtcB16 | reverse complement strand
TAGCGAAGTGGCTAAACGCGGCGGACTGTAAATCCGCTCCTTAGGGTTCGGCGGTTCGAATCCGTCCCCCTCCACCAGTTTTATTTTTTTTATTTTTATAGGGGCATAGTTCAACGGTAGAATAGAGGTCTCCAAAACCTTTGGTGTGGGTTCGATTCCTACTGCCCCTGCCAATTTATTTTATG
>NZ_JAGXJV010000107.1:0-276 GCF_019091145.1 Lysinibacillus sp. GbtcB16 | reverse complement strand
GCGATTGTGGCGAAGTGGTTAACGCACCGGATTGTGGTTCCGGCATTCGTGGGTTCGATTCCCATCAGTCGCCCCATTCAAGTATAAAGTAAATTTAATAATAATAACTATAATATCATGGCGATTGTGGCGAAGTGGTTAACGCACCGGATTGTGGTTCCGGCATTCGTGGGTTCGATTCCCATCAGTCGCCCCATAGTTGGGGTATAGCCAAGCGGTAAGGCAACGGATTTTGATTCCGTCATGCCTAGGTTCGAATCCTAGTACCCCAGCCAT
>NZ_JAGXJV010000106.1:0-567 GCF_019091145.1 Lysinibacillus sp. GbtcB16 | reverse complement strand
TTTGGGAGGAATGCATATATGAAAATTCTAAATATAGTTGAAGCTGGATACATAGTTACTAACAATGAGCGTTATTTACTATATGTAAAGTAGGTGGAATTTGCCCTATATATCATGTTATAGAATGACCTAATATATATTTTTTTAGAATTATTTAATCTCTAAAAATAAGATTGCTTGGTATGTTAGTTAGAGGGAGAATTTATAATTTTTATGATTGTAAACGAACTAGTGTGGTGGGTTATACTTAAAAATTAACTACTGAGAGGTAGGAGATTATAATATGTTAAATGCAAACAAACAGCATCGTTTGAAAATTGGCATCATGTTAGATTCACTGGTTGTTAGTAGTTGGATTGAAAAAATGATCTATGATATAGTTCATACTGAATTTTTAGAGCTTGCTACTGTGCTTATTAACGGCAATGAAAGGGGAGAGAAACAAAATGTTTATCAGCAGAACGCGAATAAGGTATCGTTGTATTCTGAATATTTAAGATGGGATTATAATTATTATAGTAAATACGTTAAACATAATGCATTTAAACAGGTTCAAATGGAATCTTT
>NZ_JAGXJV010000105.1:0-570 GCF_019091145.1 Lysinibacillus sp. GbtcB16 | reverse complement strand
ACATGGCGGATTTCAAATTGTTGATACTTTCCAGTCACCATTAGAGGCAATTAACATGCTTCCTCATTACACATTAGACGCTATTTTACTAGATATTGAAATGCCTAAAATGACAGGAATTGAACTCGCTAAGAAATTAGTAGATGACGGTATCGATGTTCCGATTATCTTTTCTACTGCCTACCCCACTTATGCTTTAGAAGCGTTTCGGGTACAAGCTCTCGATTATATATTAAAACCATTAACACCTAGCGCTGTACAGGATGTAGATTACCGCCTAAAAAAATATTACGGTGTTACGAATCAACAAAGAAGTTCAAATACTCTTCAAGTACAACTGTACGGTAATACATTTATAAAAAAAGACCATCAATCACTAAAGTGGCCTACCCGTGTTACCGAAGAGCTTTTTTATTACTTCCTTCTCCATAAAGAAAAAGCTGTTTCAAAGTGGAAAATTCTTGATGATATTTGGCCTAACACAGATGAAAAACGTGCATTAGCAAATTTGTATAATACTATTTACCGAATACGCCAACTATTTAGTGAGCTAAATGTCCCTCTCAAAAT
>NZ_JAGXJV010000999.1:0-202 GCF_019091145.1 Lysinibacillus sp. GbtcB16 | reverse complement strand
CTTCAAAACTTGTTCTTTGAAAACTGGATAAAACGACATTGAAATTGTAACAAACACATTTATTTTTTAAGTTTTTTATAGGCTTAATAACATTAAAAGGTTTCAAGACACGAGCAGTTAAATGCGATGTGTATTGGAAGCTGATAGGTTAAGTTATTAAGGGCGCACGGCGAATGCCTTGGCACTAGGAGCCGAAGAAGGA
>NZ_JAGXJV010000998.1:0-205 GCF_019091145.1 Lysinibacillus sp. GbtcB16 | reverse complement strand
AAGAATAATTTCTTTTATGAAGGGTTTCAAGATACGAGTAGTTCGAGGAAGCAATGGAGAGAGGGAAGGAGCGTACTTCAAGTACGTGACTGACTGAACGACAGCAGCTGACGAAGAAATGCGATGTATATTGAAAGCCGAAAATAGTCTAGTGATGATGGCAAAGAGGTCACACCCGTTCCCATACCGAACACGGAAGTTAAGC
>NZ_JAGXJV010000997.1:0-212 GCF_019091145.1 Lysinibacillus sp. GbtcB16 | reverse complement strand
TCGGCGCTAAAGAGCTTAACTTCCGTGTTCGGTATGGGAACGGGTGTGACCTCTTTGCCATCATCACTAGACTATTTGAAAGACAATACTTATTATAACATATTTTATCAAAATTACAAGTATATTATAATAATTTTATTCTTTCAAAACTGGATAAACGGTTCATTGAATGCTTCAAACTTTTGGTTAAGTCCTCGATCGATTAGTATTCG
>NZ_JAGXJV010000996.1:0-216 GCF_019091145.1 Lysinibacillus sp. GbtcB16 | reverse complement strand
ACAGCGAAGGGTATCAGTGAAAGTGCTCAAAAAGCGAATAAAGGTTTCATAGGCAATGTAAAGGACAAAGTCAACAAGCAAGTCTCAAACGTGAAAACGCAGATCCAATCCAAAGTAGACGAAATCAAGCAGCAACTGCGATCACCACAGCTGGAGTTAGCTGGTGTGAACGTTGGACGAATAAAGGATACAGGAACAGTTGGAAGAAACACAACA
>NZ_JAGXJV010000995.1:0-219 GCF_019091145.1 Lysinibacillus sp. GbtcB16 | reverse complement strand
AAGAATAATTTCTTTTATGAAGGGTTTCAAGATACGAGTAGTTCGAGGAAGCAATGGAGAGAGGGAAGGAGCGTACTCAAGTACGTGACTGACTGAACGACAGCAGCTGACGAAGAAATACGATGTATATTGAAAGCCGACTATAGTCTAGTGATGATGGCAAAGAGGTCACACCCGTTCCCATACCGAACACGGAAGTTAAGCTCTTTAGCGCCGATG
>NZ_JAGXJV010000994.1:0-221 GCF_019091145.1 Lysinibacillus sp. GbtcB16 | reverse complement strand
ATTATTCGTCGTCGTAAACACGAATTCTCAGCATTATTAACAAAAGAAGCAGGGAAACCATGGGCTGAGGCTGATGCAGACACAGCAGAAGCAATCGACTTCTTAGAATACTATGGTCGCCAAATGCTACGTATTAAAAACGGTCAACCAGTAGAAAGCCGTCCAGGTGAATACAACCGTTATGACTATATTCCACTAGGAATTGGTATCGTCATCTCACC
>NZ_JAGXJV010000993.1:0-221 GCF_019091145.1 Lysinibacillus sp. GbtcB16 | reverse complement strand
ACCATCGGCGCTAAAGAGCTTAACTTCCGTGTTCGGTATGGGAACGGGTGTGACCTCTTTGCCATCATCACTAGACTTATTTAAAAGACAAGATTTATTATAACATATTTAGTTATAAAATGCAAGTTTTTTAAAAAAACTTTCTTATTCTTTCAAAACTGGATAAACGGTTCATTGAATGCTTCAAACTTTTTTGGTTAAGTCCTCGATCGATTAGTATT
>NZ_JAGXJV010000104.1:0-571 GCF_019091145.1 Lysinibacillus sp. GbtcB16 | reverse complement strand
TTACAATGTTTAAAGGGTTATTCAGAACTTACAGATTCAGTGAAAGAAGCTTTTTACGAGGAGTGCCAAGGAATTACCTCTGTAGCTGTAAATCTCTTTATCTTAGCTCAGGAAAGAGTCCTTTTTGATGACAATAATAATAACGAGTTAATCACCTCTAAAGTGCTGAAACAGACTGCTAAGAAAGATATGCAAATTATCCAGCCAATGCTAGATGCCATTCGCAAAAATGACTTTGCCTCAATGTACAAATATGAAGATATTATCATTAATCTAGATGAACTGATGATGAATCATAAGCGAAATACAGAGTATGAAGGTAAAGTAAAAGAAGCGATGAAAGAACGGCAAAACACATTGAATTATAAACGACAAGAAATGATACAAGCGTTAAGTGAAGAAGTAGCAGCAATTGGTATCTTTGATGCTTTAAATTCAAATGACATCACTAAAACAGCAAAGAAATTAGTAGAGAATTCTCCGGGGAACGTAGAATATAGTGCTATTAAAGCACAACTTATTACTGAGTTAATTGGATTGAACAAGGCAGTTAATGAGAAAAAAGAGAAAG
>NZ_JAGXJV010000992.1:0-227 GCF_019091145.1 Lysinibacillus sp. GbtcB16 | reverse complement strand
GAATTAGCTGCACAATCGATCGTGAAATCAGCATTTGGTTTCTCTGGTCAAAAATGTTCAGCATGTTCTCGTGCTGTTATCGTAGAAGATGTGTATGACCAAGTGGTGAACCGTGTAGAAGAGTTAACAAATGCTTTAACAGTTGGAGATCCAACAGATTTCAGCAACTTCATGGCAACGGTTATTGACCAAGCCGCATTCAATAAAATTACGGAATACATCGAAAT
>NZ_JAGXJV010000991.1:0-228 GCF_019091145.1 Lysinibacillus sp. GbtcB16 | reverse complement strand
ATTTTAATTGTATGAAAGATGTTCAAAATTGATGTTTTTATTTGCTGCATTAATTCACCCCCCCGCTCTTAGGGCCGACTCCATCCTAACAGTTGGTATTAGAGCTACGGTCTTTCTTAATTGGTTTAACAACCAAGAGAAATGACTCTTTTTGGATTTCAAGAGGGATTTTCTATCATTCGTCCTCCTATGTTTAATGGAATGGACTACATATATTGAAAAACTCGA
>NZ_JAGXJV010000990.1:0-228 GCF_019091145.1 Lysinibacillus sp. GbtcB16 | reverse complement strand
CACATCATCGAATCGATCTCCTAAACCGAACGCCTTCACTTGTTGCTGAAGATTACTATACTGCCCACCCGGCATTTCATGCATATACACCACTGTATGAGGCGCATTCATACCACTTTCAAACGGTGCATAGTATTTGCGTACATCTTCCCAATAATGAGATAGTTTTTCTAAAGAATCTATATTAACATCTGGTTGTCTTTCGTTTCCGCCTAACGCATAGTATAG
>NZ_JAGXJV010000989.1:0-228 GCF_019091145.1 Lysinibacillus sp. GbtcB16 | reverse complement strand
TAAGTCAAAGACAAATAGACATCTCAAAAAGTACAAAAATGATCGATATGCGAAGACCACATTAGAAAACGCAAAAGTAATCGTATGCGAAGACCACCTAAGAAAGTACAAAAGTGATCAATGTATGAAGACCACCATAAAACACATGAAAGAAATTCTTTACGGTAGGAGACATAAGATAAAATGTGCTTGATATACATGAGTCGAGAAAGCTGACATACATAATAA
>NZ_JAGXJV010000988.1:0-228 GCF_019091145.1 Lysinibacillus sp. GbtcB16 | reverse complement strand
ACCCTTATTGCCTGTCAGCATGAAGAAGTCATACGAGAGAAGATCAAACAATATACGACAAAGGAGCCAGCAGGATGAAAATATTAGGCGTGTGCGGTAGCGGATTAGGAAGTAGTTTTATTATAGAATTAAATGTAAAGAAGGCATTAGAGTCTATGGGCAAAGAGGCGGAGGTCACCCATACGGATTTAGCATCCGCAAAGGCGGAGAAAGCTGATATTTATTTAG
>NZ_JAGXJV010000987.1:0-228 GCF_019091145.1 Lysinibacillus sp. GbtcB16 | reverse complement strand
TTACAGCCGTTTATGAGTGCTGTGATCATCGTGCTTGTAGCACGCAAAACATCAATGACGATGACCGTCTTATGAAGAAAATCGTCGCTTCTTGCTTCGCCAATGTTGGCGACAACCTCGATATGCATCGTTTAATCCTTTCTGGTACCTAAAGACAACGTGTCGGAACGAAGTCCTCTTCGCAATGCTTCCAAGGCGATGATTTCGTCAGGTGCAATATTCCCTAAA
>NZ_JAGXJV010000986.1:0-228 GCF_019091145.1 Lysinibacillus sp. GbtcB16 | reverse complement strand
GTTGGTTTTGTGAATCCTGACTCATATAGACTGGTACAAAATGTCACAAATCGCTTGCGCAAGCCTATAATACTTGAAAACTTGTCTGCACAAGTTGTCCGTCATTTTGGTTTATGTCCATCATAGGTAGCTTATAAAAGACTTTGCAGTAGACTTGACAACCCTATTTTGGTTGAGTCTTTTGGCCATTAAAACTTGTAAGTGAAGCTCACAAGGGGTGGTCGAACA
>NZ_JAGXJV010000985.1:0-228 GCF_019091145.1 Lysinibacillus sp. GbtcB16 | reverse complement strand
CCGCTTGCTTCGCCGATATCGTAATGACCAATTCACCTTGCCCGGGATGAAAACCGTGAATCATTGAATTCTCAACCAAGGGCTGAATAACCAATTTCACGATTCTGCTCCTCCGGAATTCACGCGGTATATCGATCACATAACGCAGCTTCGGGCCGAACGACATGGATTGGATTTCCAAATAGCTATGGATATGATTGATTTCCTCTTCAAGTGTAATAATTGCGC
>NZ_JAGXJV010000984.1:0-228 GCF_019091145.1 Lysinibacillus sp. GbtcB16 | reverse complement strand
ACAGTCCGTCCATTTCCCCATGATCGCCGATCAGCGCCAGCGGGTATGGAATGTCCAGCATTTGCTCCAAATCTTTCAGATCGCGCTTCTGGAAGCTGAGCAGAATAATGCCATCCACTTGGCCTTCGAAGAGCAGATGCAGGAACGATGCCTCACGTTTAGCGTTTGAAGTTCCACTGTAAAAAATGCAGTTATATCCTTTCCGGTTCGCGACCTCTTCAATGCCCC
>NZ_JAGXJV010000103.1:0-574 GCF_019091145.1 Lysinibacillus sp. GbtcB16 | reverse complement strand
GTTGTTAGCGAAGCAATAGGTTGGTATTAGGTTCACATTAATAATATGTAAAGTAGGTGATGTAGTGTTTAAGAAGCTCATCTCCGGCATAAGGCAGGTGTTGTACAAAATGGGCCTGATTAGTGGGATAAAAAAGGTATCCGACCACAAGGATATACAGGTAAATGACGAATCCTATGAATTTATAGACACCTGGAAAGCTTTGTATAGTGGGTATTACAAAGAATGGCATGATGTTCAATACAAAACAGTAGAGGGGCAGAAGCAGCGAAAACGAGCCACTTTAAATATGGCCAAAGTTGTGACGCAAGAAATGGCTACTCTTGTATTTAATGAAAAATGCACAATTAACATATCTGATAAGGATCTATCAAAGAATATCAAAAATGTTCTTGATGAAAATAACTTTATAAAAGAGTTTCAAAGGTACTTAGAGTACAGCTTTGCGCTTGGTGGGATGGTTATTAAGGTCTACTGGGATAATGGCATTAAACTTTCATTTGTTACAGCAGACTGTTTCATACCGATTACCTGGGACAATAAACAGATAACAGAATGTGTATTTATTACTGAA
>NZ_JAGXJV010000983.1:0-228 GCF_019091145.1 Lysinibacillus sp. GbtcB16 | reverse complement strand
AATAGCTGGTATCTATCAAATCAGTTATACATTAACGGTAAGTCTTGAAAATGTTCCTGCCCCACCAAATGCTGCCCGATTCTTCTTAACATTGGACACACCTGACAATATTATCCCAGGATCCGGGACGGCAGTCCGTGCTAACATTATCGGTACTGGAGAAGTAGAGGTTTCTAGCGGTGTTATTCTTATTAACTTGAATCCTGGCGACTTAGTTCAAATCGTACC
>NZ_JAGXJV010000982.1:0-228 GCF_019091145.1 Lysinibacillus sp. GbtcB16 | reverse complement strand
AATGACTGGGTAACGCATCTTCCTGAGCCATTTCAAGAAACTGCCTTGCAAATTGGAATGAGTGTCGCTAACATTCGGCAATCGGTAATTGACTGGGTATCCAGTACAGTTAACGAGGGTGCGCGAATGGGTGTTACTTTGAAAGATATGGGTATGTATTTCCTAGAAGTAGCGAGAACCGGTGATTTTGCTAATGAATCACTAATGAAACTTCCTATCAATATGATA
>NZ_JAGXJV010000981.1:0-228 GCF_019091145.1 Lysinibacillus sp. GbtcB16 | reverse complement strand
GTACAAGCGTTGGACAGATTCCTGGAGGACTTCGCCAGCAGCGAAGGAGCTTCAAGGTATCATGCCGCAGGATTGCCTGTACTGCCGTTAGAGCGGGGCAGCTATGACTTCGTTCTCTGCAGTCACTTTCTCTTTCTGTACGAGGCGCAATTTAACTTTGACTTTCATTTGGAAGCCGTTCGGGAGCTGCTTCGTGTATGCAAACCGGATGGACAAGTCCGGATCTAC
>NZ_JAGXJV010000980.1:0-228 GCF_019091145.1 Lysinibacillus sp. GbtcB16 | reverse complement strand
AGAGCGACGCGGAATTCGACCAGTTGTTCGAGAAATATCAGAACGACCGCAAGGCAGCCGGACTGGATAAGGTTCAGGCTTACCAGCAGCGGGAATTCGAAGCGAACAACAAGAAGATCGCCGAGTTCTCGAAATAACGGATAGGCAATGCCCGAGAGCCCGAAATATGCGGGTTTTCGGGTTTTTATTTATCGTGCACGCGAAATATTAAAACGCTTCCACGTCCAG
>NZ_JAGXJV010000979.1:0-228 GCF_019091145.1 Lysinibacillus sp. GbtcB16 | reverse complement strand
TGGATGACACATGTCCAACGAGAAAAAAGGGAAAGATCTCCTCATCGGTGCCGTTGTAGGAGGCTTGCTTGGTGCCGCGACTGCGCTGCTATTCGCACCGAAGTCCGGCCGTGAGCTGAGAAACGATATCGCCGACAATGCGAAAGCGGTTAGTGACAAAACGGTCCAAATCGCCGGCACCGTGTCCCAAAAGACGCAAGACGTGGCGAAAACCGTCAGCACGACGAC
>NZ_JAGXJV010000978.1:0-229 GCF_019091145.1 Lysinibacillus sp. GbtcB16 | reverse complement strand
TTTTCAACATGAATTTCATGATATACATGTTAGACATGCTTTCAATATTATCAATTGATCTTGCGATATTCTCAAAGATTTTACAAGGCATATAAGACATTCATATCATACAAGTTTTTGTAATTCATATAAGTCATGCTGTCGTTATGGTGTAAGTCATCACTTAGTCAATCACTTCTCCCTCTTTGTCATCAACAAAGAGAGACAAGCCAGCTAATTGATGATCATA
>NZ_JAGXJV010000977.1:0-229 GCF_019091145.1 Lysinibacillus sp. GbtcB16 | reverse complement strand
CATTAACGTAAATACAACGCGACCGTGAATAGTATTGTTCGTCATCATCAATTAGAATATTAAATTTATTTTTTGTTATTTTATTTTATAATTTCGTTGATAAAATCAATAATATTAAGGTAAATAAAATTAACTATTTAATCTTTTAATATAAATTTTTTAGTCAAAAGATAATCTGACCCACACTGACCCAGTTCAAGAATAACCTCGTGAAAATAAAAGATTCCAT
>NZ_JAGXJV010000976.1:0-229 GCF_019091145.1 Lysinibacillus sp. GbtcB16 | reverse complement strand
GTGTGCCTATATTTTGTTTTTCTTGTATGTCTACCTTTGCCAATTTGGAATAAACCTAAATTATGGTAGTTTCAAATTGTTGTACTATAACTAAATATGAAAAGGGGTTGGAAAGAATGAAAAAAATGAAAAGTACGTTGCTAAGTCTTTGGATCGCAGGATCAGAAATAAACCCAGTGTACGCAACAGCGATGGATCGCGAAGATAGCTCAGGAAATGACGGTGGTCA
>NZ_JAGXJV010000975.1:0-229 GCF_019091145.1 Lysinibacillus sp. GbtcB16 | reverse complement strand
ATAGGCAATCGCATCTTGGCCGCCAGGCATTATGTCCAATGCGTCCAAAATTTGCTGAGCCTCGCCGGGTTTACGGTACGCCAGTGCACTGCGCGTATCATCGAACATATGGGCCAGCTTGCGAAGCTCTTCCGTTCTTCCGCCGACGGATACGGTCACTTCGACTTTCAACAGGCTGTTCAACGTATGCGCCAATTCTTCTGCAAGGTGGAAGAGGCCTGTCCTCAAG
>NZ_JAGXJV010000974.1:0-229 GCF_019091145.1 Lysinibacillus sp. GbtcB16 | reverse complement strand
AATTATGTGTGTGTGTATATTCACTTTGAAGAACTGAATGTCCAATTTAATTTCACATCAGATGTGGAAGGATAATTGAATTGATTTATAAGATTAAAATTGATTTATTATCCTCGAACATCTTAAGCCAGTGTATATGAATTATGAGATTAATGTATCAACTATTTTATTATCCTCACACATCGCCATATGATTCCACCAAAACATAGTTGAATTATTTTTTAGTCTA
>NZ_JAGXJV010000102.1:0-580 GCF_019091145.1 Lysinibacillus sp. GbtcB16 | reverse complement strand
ACTAATTTGAAAGAAAGAGATGGTGAGAATGGGGAAAAAACTAAGTGAAGAAAATAAATTAATAAATGCGTTTCCAAAACTAGCAAAAGAATGGCATCCAACGAAAAATAGTAAATTAACGCCGAATGATGTGTCATACGGCTCAGAAAAATATATATGGTGGAAGTGTTCAAAAGGACCAGATCATGAATGGGAAATGACAGTTTACGCAAGAAAAAAAGGTGGAAAATGTCCCTTTTGTTTAAATAGAAAGGTATCAGTTACGAATAACTTAAAGACACTTTATCCAGAAATAGCGAAAGATTGGGATTATAAAAATAATAAAGGTATAAAACCTGAAGATATTCTGGCAGGTACTGTACAAAGAGCAAACTGGAAATGCTATAAATGTAATCATACATGGATTACTAAAGTTTCAAAAAGAACTAATGAAGGAAGTGGTTGTCCGAAATGTGCAAAAAAGGTTGATAGAAAACCAGATGCGTTTGTAAATAAATTTCCAGAATTAATGAAGGAATGGGATTATAAAAAAAATAAAGAATTAGATCCTGCGCATTATCATTATAGATCGGCTAAAAAG
>NZ_JAGXJV010000973.1:0-229 GCF_019091145.1 Lysinibacillus sp. GbtcB16 | reverse complement strand
TTACTCAAGTTGTGAGTCAGCAGTCAGCTTCATCAAATTAGATTATGAGTCGTGCATTTGAAACGAGCAAGCAAATAGAAGGGAATAGAGTCAGATATTGAATAGAATATGGATCAGGTGGACACTCCTTCGCTTCGCCATCCGGAGATCAAGATTCCATGAATTCCGCACTTGAGGGAGAGAGTTCGCCAAAAGAAAAGAATTGAGTGCTCTCCTATGATATAAGTAA
>NZ_JAGXJV010000972.1:0-229 GCF_019091145.1 Lysinibacillus sp. GbtcB16 | reverse complement strand
AGTAGGGAGTTAGCTTGCGGCACTACAGACTTCCTGTATTTCATACAGGTAAATTTGCTGTGGAGCCACATCTTGCGGCATTACCTGCATTTTCTACAGGCAAAACTGTGTGAAACGGCCGATTCGGCCACTTTCTCGCAATTTGACTGTACGATTTGCAGGTAAAGCTGCTGAAGAGGGGTTTTCGTGACTATTTACCTGTACAGTATGCAGTACCTGCACACGTGAG
>NZ_JAGXJV010000971.1:0-229 GCF_019091145.1 Lysinibacillus sp. GbtcB16 | reverse complement strand
CTACGATTTATTGAAGGGCTTCATCCGATACAAAAATGTGACGAACGATATGAGCGTCGAAGCTGCTCTGCTCGATCTGGAGATTGAGGCGGAAGGGTCCGCCCACCGGGCATTAGATGATGCGCGGATGACGTCGCTCGTATTCAAAGCCGTCTTCGATAAGCTGGATTTCGCGAGGAAGCAGCAGTATGTTGACGTGTACAGCAATGCCAGGGAGCGTAAGCTGGTC
>NZ_JAGXJV010000970.1:0-229 GCF_019091145.1 Lysinibacillus sp. GbtcB16 | reverse complement strand
AAGAATTACCAATTACAGCAATTATAGGGAATCCTCCGTATTCAGGAAGAGATTCTGATGAAAATAGTTTTTCTGACGCTATTTCATATCAAATGTTAGATACAGAAATTACGAAAACATATGCTAAAAAATCTAGTGCAGTTGCAGTTAATGCGCTATATGATTCTTATATAAGAGCAATTAAATGGTCAAGTTTAAGGATTGAAAAATGTGGTGTGATTGGTTTTAT
>NZ_JAGXJV010000969.1:0-229 GCF_019091145.1 Lysinibacillus sp. GbtcB16 | reverse complement strand
CTCGACCCATTTGCGCTCCACGAGCTTGGATAGGAGCTGCTCTCGCTCTTGCTGCCACTCGGTACGCTGGAAATAATGGTTCACGCCAAGAAGCAACGCGCAATGAATTTCAAGGGGGCTCATGGTGGAACCGATTAGACCATCTATACCTGCATCCATTCTGCATTCATTAGAAGGAAAAGTGTGCGTATCGCACCACCAGAAGAGAGGGAGGCTGCGCTGCGCCATA
>NZ_JAGXJV010000968.1:0-229 GCF_019091145.1 Lysinibacillus sp. GbtcB16 | reverse complement strand
GATCAAATGGTCTTTGTTACAAGTTGGTTGAGGAGAGGAGATGAGAAGAAAGGAAGGTAAGAGATAATCTTAGACTTGCTTCAAGTCTTCTGACTCAAAAAAAATTATAGTCTCGTAATTGACCTCTTTATATAGTTAACAAACGTAAGAAAAAAAAGAAAGTAACTAATAAGAAAGAAACAAAAATCATATTAGGATGATTTAATATAATGTATCTAGTCATCTTTTA
>NZ_JAGXJV010000967.1:0-229 GCF_019091145.1 Lysinibacillus sp. GbtcB16 | reverse complement strand
CAGGATTGGGACTAGCAATTGTCAAGCAAATCGTAGAGCTACATGGAGGCACTGTCCATATAGAAAGCGCAGTCTATGCGGGGACAAAGGTATATATAGATCTCCCCATTTTGTCATGAGGAGTTCATATAAAGTTCATGTTCTGCCGGTAAACTGCTACTTAGTTGAAACAAACTAAGGAGGAGTTTTCGTATGGAACAGAAGTGGAGCATACGCCTTATTCGATTGG
>NZ_JAGXJV010000966.1:0-229 GCF_019091145.1 Lysinibacillus sp. GbtcB16 | reverse complement strand
TCTTTCTTTGAGCCTTTAACCCCCCATACAGCATTAGCACCTGTTTGTAGAATATCATTCACAACACCAATTGTTTCGGCTTCTTCAGAAACAATTGTACAACCTATAATCTCATGGAAAAAAAATTCATTTTCTTGAAGGAGATCGACAGTCATTTGATCTTTTGTCACTTTTAACAAACCTTCTTTAAACGGCACGACCAAATTGATGTTATTCATACCTTCAAATG
>NZ_JAGXJV010000965.1:0-230 GCF_019091145.1 Lysinibacillus sp. GbtcB16 | reverse complement strand
ATCCAAAAGAAAGCAGAAGAGTTAAATATTACGCCACAGGCATATGTTGATAACATTGTTGCAGGAATTAAAGAGCTTTGGGGGAAGATGGATATTTCTTATGGTGATTTTATTCGTACGACTGAAGAACGTCATAAAGATGTTGTCGAAAAAATCTTTAAGCAATTAGTAGATCAAGGTGACATTTATCTTGATGAATATGAAGGATGGTATTCTGTACAAGATGAGAC
>NZ_JAGXJV010000101.1:0-591 GCF_019091145.1 Lysinibacillus sp. GbtcB16 | reverse complement strand
ATATCTTAAATAGATAAGTAATCAAATAGAAATCCGGATATGTATGTGTCCGGATTTTTATATTGGATAAGTGCAAAAATACAAAAGCTCATATTCAATTTTGTGGTGAAAATTAAAGAATTAGAATTGAAAAAGAATTAAATATTCGATTTATACGAAGAAGGTATTTTTGAAAAAGAGGATATATCTGGGCGCATGAAAAGTCCTTCTATACAAATTAAATGTAAATTAGAAGGAAAAATAACCTTCAACAAAGTGTCTTAGGAATGCAGGTAGAACCTATTGATTATAAATTTGTTAAAAGAGTTTTGTATAAATTTAATCAGGTGTTAACTACAATAGAGAATGAAAAGAAAAAGCTAATTTTGAATTGGGTGAACAAAGAACGCTAAAGTAGATTACACTTGATAATCAAGTTAAATAGTTTCGAGATAGCTCTTCAAGGAGAACTTCCGAATTTATAATTATTAAAGTATATAGGAATTATCTTCGAATACTATTAAATTAATAAGATACCTTTTTAAAATATTCCAATATTTTGCTATAATATAAATTAAAAGGGATGGAAAGAGGTATATTTTATGGAACAAA
>NZ_JAGXJV010000964.1:0-230 GCF_019091145.1 Lysinibacillus sp. GbtcB16 | reverse complement strand
TGATAATTTACCCATTCCTTTTAATAAATCAGTAATAGGACCTTTTTTCCCTAAATATGCAACACGTACTTCATTTAATTCTTTTAGACCTACTGCTGCTTCAATTTTAGCAAGTGCTTCTTGCTCTAATTGTATTAATTGCTCTTCCATGTTAAAACCTCCTTAGAAAATTAACGCCTGTTTTATGGCATAAGAAAACTCGCCCCTAAAAAAGGGACGAGGACATATTC
>NZ_JAGXJV010000963.1:0-230 GCF_019091145.1 Lysinibacillus sp. GbtcB16 | reverse complement strand
CTTTGCTACTGCAGCATATGCATAAGACTTGAGAGCTGTCGTTGGATCAAGTCGATGATGCTGCATACCAATAATCGTCATAGCAAAACTTCCTTTCATTAGATTCTCTCTCTATTACATTCACTCTTAATCCCTTATATATAGACAGATGCTCTAGCACTAGTAGTACAATATAAGGCTACCATTTAGGCTCTGTGATAAATTTTCCTTTTAGCATATCTGGCTTTAAT
>NZ_JAGXJV010000962.1:0-230 GCF_019091145.1 Lysinibacillus sp. GbtcB16 | reverse complement strand
GCTTCCGCTCTCTATGCCGGCGATGGCGACGTTCGCGCTATTCTACTCCGTTACGCATTGGAATCAGTTCTTTAACGCCATTCTGTATATCAACGATAATGCCAAATGGCCGATTCAAGTCCTGCTGCGGGAAATTATTATGCTGGCGCAAAGCCGTATCGGCGATTCCGGATTTGATGAAGCTGAGATTCAACCGCTCACGATTCGGATGGCTGTCATCGTATTCGCCA
>NZ_JAGXJV010000961.1:0-230 GCF_019091145.1 Lysinibacillus sp. GbtcB16 | reverse complement strand
GTGTTAATAAACTACCTACTTCGCCCGGTTGTACATCGTTGTCATTTTCATCAACAACTCGTACTTCATCGAGTGCAGACATCGGTCTACCTTGTGTATGAATAATAATTTCTTCCGGATCGTCTAATCTTGTATAGTTCACTAATCCTTCCGCCATACCGAATACTTGCTGTAACGTACTTCCAAATGCAGGACGTATACGTTTTGCACCCGCAGCGCTAAACTTACCA
>NZ_JAGXJV010000960.1:0-230 GCF_019091145.1 Lysinibacillus sp. GbtcB16 | reverse complement strand
CCACCTATTTTATAGGTGCTCTCCACGATTATGATTTTTGCTACTCTTACAGCTGCCTTTACTCCCTCCATCGGCACCTAAGATTCCCATGTCACAACACCTCACCTCACACTCCATACCCCCCCTATCGCTTATTCCAATTTTCTGTGTTATCTACAATCATTCGACCTATGCGATAGGTGCTCTCCACGATTATGATTTTTGCTACTCTTACAGCTGCCTTTACTCCC
>NZ_JAGXJV010000959.1:0-230 GCF_019091145.1 Lysinibacillus sp. GbtcB16 | reverse complement strand
CGCTACCCTTGTAGCGCTATACACGTCGGCCGGCACAATTGCCGCCTGATACGAGCTAACATAGTGAGGAAGCAAGTAATTGGGCGCATGCAATTCCATACGAACGGTCAACCGGTCGACGGCACGGATCTCCTTCACCGATTGCATCAACCAGCGGTTAGGCGAATCCTCCGTTCCAATCGTCCTCAGCCGGTTGAACGTGAAGACCACATCGTCAGCCGTTAATTCGC
>NZ_JAGXJV010000958.1:0-230 GCF_019091145.1 Lysinibacillus sp. GbtcB16 | reverse complement strand
GACTCAAATCGCCCCCACAGCGCTTCCAAATTGGTGAGCTCGATCATTTGGGCATAGTCGAAACAAGGCAGATGCTCGAACAATCGCCCGGAGGCCGCGCGAACCTCATGTTCCAGGGCAGCCGGATCAACGCCTGTTGATTCAACCGCCCCTGCACAGGTTGCTGCAAAAGCCTCCTGAATGCTTTTCTCATCCCATAGCAGCGTATTGTCCAAATCAAAGATTATCGC
>NZ_JAGXJV010000957.1:0-230 GCF_019091145.1 Lysinibacillus sp. GbtcB16 | reverse complement strand
CATCTTTATTCCCCGTTCCCTTCTACGCTGTGTCATGTCACATCTCACCAACATACCTGAATCTGCCGGAGCTGCCTAGTGACTTTCTTTAGATGGGCTTGGGTATATTGTTGTTGGTTTATTTGATATACTCATCTCACGAATGAAATCAAACATTTTCATACATAAGTGCACACGTAAGAGCCGATAAGGATGACAAACTGATAGAAAGGCCGGTGACCGATGTTATC
>NZ_JAGXJV010000956.1:0-230 GCF_019091145.1 Lysinibacillus sp. GbtcB16 | reverse complement strand
CATGATAATTGATATGTAGCCACTTTCTGTATAATCTAATAAACTGGCATGCTTACTTCAGAACATACATCATTTCCTTTAGGGTCTAATACCAAGGTATCATGCAGATCTTTTTTAAAGCTTGACCAAATTTCAGGCATTGAGAGTGCATGCTTTGGCATTTCAGTAAGATTATTCCTTTATGACCAGTCTTTGCTTGTAGGGGAGAGTTTGCGTACATTGAGTCTACC
>NZ_JAGXJV010000955.1:0-230 GCF_019091145.1 Lysinibacillus sp. GbtcB16 | reverse complement strand
CAAATTTGTCGAAATTTCATTACAAACGAAATATTGTTTTCTTGTGTCCTTTTTTTAGGGCCCTTGGTGCGTCCACCTGCTCGACGAATTTTTTGACCGACATGACGCATATCGAGCAAGCGTTCGATATTTTCATTAGACATTTCTCGTCCATTTTGTTCAATTGGATAGCCCCCTCTTGCTTAAGCCATTGCCGCTAGCCCATAATCCTGTGTTATGACAATATCGTG
>NZ_JAGXJV010000100.1:0-601 GCF_019091145.1 Lysinibacillus sp. GbtcB16 | reverse complement strand
GAGCCTAACTTACTTCTTAACGCTCCTTTCAATTGGACAGAAATGAATGAGTGGGGAAATATTGTTAATGAGCTTCCTTCCTTGGATAAATGGGGAACATGGACGGCTGATACAAATAAAGGAACATTTGAGCCGACCCGTTCAGTACGCTGCGATGGTTACAATTCTACAAAAATATCTTGTTCTAACTATGAGCAAGAGTTCTCTTGGACGGGATTAAACCAGGTAATAGGCAATATTGACCCGCTTAGTGAGTACACGTACAGAGGTAAAATATTTGTAACAAACAAGGAATCAATTGACAACGGATTGTACGCAGAGGTAAAGGCGTGGAACGGTGACCAATTGGTGGGAGCTGTAGGGTCTAACATAAATGAAGTACTAGAAAATGGGATATGGAAAGAATATTCCGTAACAATCCCTCCAATTAAACAGGCTGTAACGCACATGCAAATTACTGTAGGTGTGCGACGTAACGGCACTATTTATGTAAGTAATCTCATGTTTCAAAAGGGCTCAATAAAATCTGTATTTATTCCGAACCCTAAAGACATGGGAGATTACCAAGCGATGGTCAGAGAAATCGGAAAGAAAGTAGCTA
>NZ_JAGXJV010000010.1:0-73546 GCF_019091145.1 Lysinibacillus sp. GbtcB16 | reverse complement strand
TTGTATGGCAATAATTCCGGATACTTCATGAGCCGAAAATGCCATAAATCCTAATAATGGTGGAATATACAGTAGCATTGGGTAATTAATAATTGCGCCACCGATACCTAACATCCCTGATACAAACGAACCGAGAAAGCCAATTAAAAAGATCGTTAATATCCATGTAATATCCATGCATTCTTCCTTCTTTCCGAAAAGTGAAAGAAGGGTTGTTCTATTTAATAGACAACCCTCCATTAGCCTTAAGCTTTCTGAATTAAAAACGTGATGACACCAGCTTCTTCGGATTGATCTACGATATGATGACCTCCAGCTTTTGCCCAAGCAGGAATATCCGCTAAAGCCCCTTTATCTGTCACCTTAACTTCTAAAATTTCTCCTATAGTTAATGTGTCTATCGCCTTTTTTGTTTTCACAATAGGCATGGGACACGAAAGACCTGTTGCATCTAATTGTAAATTTGATTTCATATTGATCCCCTTCAACACGGCAAAGATTGTAAGCGATTTGCCTGTTCTTCTTATTATTTTACATTCATGAAGGATGAGCACCTTCAATTTCTGGACGATCCACATTTATAGTACAGAGACGTGTCCTTTGTACTTTAATAAATTTTATCGAACAGCACAGCGATTTGGGCCGATTTCCATCTCCGTTTGTTCATCTGGCGAAGGGTTTATTTTCCCCATATTTACCTGACGAATTTCTTGGTAGGCATTAGGTTGTGGTGGCAATTGATCTGTCACGACACGCTTAAATTCTACTTCATCATGAATATTCAAACCATGATTTTGTAAAAATAAATCCCCTAGTCGTTTCGCTACTGTCCCATCTTCATTAAGTTCATCAATGATCATAAAGTGAGCTGGTAACACGATAAGCTCACCGGACAATTCTCGATAACGCTTGTAAAGCGTATCTCGTAAATCTCCTACCCAGTCCTCAGCAAGGCCAGCTAAATCAGGACGTCCAATAGAATCAACAAATAGTATATCCCCTGTTAACAAATATTGGCCATCGACAACAAATGATGTAGAGCCAATTGTATGACCTGGTGAGTAGATAGCTCCTACCTCTATTTTTGATGATCCAATTTGAACAGTCACTCCATCCACTAACGGTCTATATGAAAAGACAACCTCTTCTGCATCTTTCGGTGGCAAGTAATAGACCGCACCAGTTAACTCAGCTATATGGCGTCCACCTGAAATATGATCGGCATGTAAATGTGTATCAAAAACATGTGTAATCTTCACATTCTTCTGTTCGGCGAAATTGATAAATACATCTGTAAAGCGAACAGCATCAACGATAGCTGCCTCTCCTTCAGATATCACCATATAAGAAAGACAGCCCTTCCCTAAACGGACAAATTGATAAAGCTCTCCTCCACCCGTTAAATCACCAATTTTAATAGGCTCTAAATATTCGCTCCAAGATTTCATACCGCCCGCTAAATAGGCAACATCTCGACCAGCTTCTGACAACATTTCAGCAACCATCAATGAGGATCCTTCTTTAGCACAAACGACTAGAATCTCTTTATTGGAGGGGATTTGCGGCAAGATCTCCTCAACCCCATCTAACAATTCAAAATATGGTACATTTAAATACTCAAATCGGTGACCGTCAATTTTCCAGTCTTCAAACGCATCTGCATTACGAACATCTAAAATAAACAACTCTTCATTGTTAATGACCTTTTTAGCAATTTGTGAAGCGTTCCATTTCTGCATTGGCATATATATAACCCCCATAGGTATAATTTCGAAGTTTTTTAAAGCGGAGAGCCTTTAGCCCCTCCGCCTTCCTTGCACAAAACTCTTTAGAAAGTTAGTGAAGGTGCTGCATCTTTTGCAAACTCAAGGAAAGTAACAGCTCCACCCACTTCAATACCATCAATAAAATCATCTGTCGATAAACCCATTACATCCATCGTCATTTGACAAGCAATAAATTTGACACCTAATTCTTGGGCTATGTCCACTAGTTGAGGAATGGCAGGAACATTCGCTTTCGCAAACCCTTCTGCGTAATGCTCTGCCCCTGCAGGCATTGGTAATGCACGCATCCCTTGCTTATGAATGAGATTCAATCCTTCAAATGTGAAGAAGATCGCTACCTCCTTCTCAGAAGCTGCAGCCGCTGTTGCGATATTAAACACCTTATATGCATCAAATAAACCACCGTTACTTGCAATAATTGCTACCTTGTTTGACATAAAAAATTCCTCCTATTAAATGTTTTTTGTTAATGTGCCTTTCCAAGATGTCATTCCTGGTAAAACATTAAAGACCTTTATAAAACCATGTGAAGCTAGCTTCTGCGCAGCCATATCACTACGCTTTCCAGTACGACAAATAACATAAATTTCTTGCTCTTTGTCGAGCTCCGAGAGGCGTGCTTCCAATTCACCCATCGGGATAGATTTAGCACCCTCAATATGCCCAAAGGCAAACTCCGCTTCCTCACGTACATCAAGAATTAATCCATCACGATTGTTAATTTGCTCTAGGTCAATCGTTGGGTCAAACGAAATTTCTTCTATTTGATCGTTTGTACATTTGCGAATATAATGCTTGAGCACGCCTTCATTTTCTAAAGTGCCAATATATTGGTGCCCTACAGTTTCTGCCCATGCTGCAATATCAGCTTTTGATCCTTTATCTGTCGCAAACACTTCTAAAATTTGACCATCTTCTAGATCGGCCATTGCTTTTTTTGTTTTCACAATGGGCAACGGACAAGAAAGGCCCTTGGCATCTAGCTGAAAATCTGCCTTCATCCTTATTCCAACCTCCATATACCTATTAGGGTATTATTTTTAACAAAAAAATATAGCTATATGCTACTATTGTACTTCGCCCTCCCAGGACAACATTCCACCAACCATATTCGAAACATTAAAGCCTTTACTTTCTAATATCTCGGTAGCACGGCTACTACGAGCACCAGATCGGCAAACGATAATATATGGTTCATCCTTATTCAAATCCTGTACGCGGAACTCTAATAAACCAAGTGGAATATGAATAATA
Source organism: Lysinibacillus sp. GbtcB16 (assembly GCF_019091145.1). Classification (NCBI taxonomy): domain Bacteria; kingdom Bacillati; phylum Bacillota; class Bacilli; order Caryophanales; family Bacillaceae; genus Lysinibacillus; species Lysinibacillus sp. GbtcB16. The sequence goes on along the minus strand of NZ_JAGXJV010000010.1, from coordinate 70,505 downwards.
CCGGGAATATGACCAGTCGCTACTTCATCTACCTCTCTTACATCAATCAGGTTCGGTGTTTCACCCTGCATGATTGCTTGTTCTACTTGTTTTGCTGTAATTTCCTTCATTTTCTTTCCTCCTAATAGGCACTCATTCCACCACGAACATTTGTAATACGCTCAAAGCCTTGCTTTTTCAATTGCTTACATGCCTGACTACTACGCATACCACTTTGGCAAATCACTACCACTTCTTTATCCTTCGGTAGTTTGTCAAAACTTGACCCGAGAGGCATATTTTTAAACTGCGAAATATGGCGCCCCTTAAATTCAGCTGTCGTGCGTACATCGATAAATATCTTATCCTTATCACTCAGCATATTTTTTAATTGGGCTGTAGAGATCGATTGAACGCCCTTTGTTGGTTTCATTCGCCAAATGAAAAACGCTGCGATAATCGCAATAATGATCCACGTTTCCAATTTATCACCGCTCCTTTTTTATACGATAAAGGGTATATAAAAACTATCTGCTTTTCACCACTAAATCCATTGCTTCTCGGATGGCTGAATTCATTTTTTCCGCATTGCCTTCAGCAGTAGTGACACAATCTAATAAATTTTCACTAACAATAACTCCTATCGTCCGATCAACTGCTGAACGCACGGCAGATAGCTGTGTAATCACATCCTTACAGTTTTGACCCTCCTCCATCATGCGTAAAATCCCGCGTAATTGACCTTCCATCCGTTTCACTCGATTAGCTGTTTTAGAGTCATAAGCCATTCAGTTCCAGCCCCCTTTCAAAACGATAGATTCAACTTGCTTACGTGATTCATATTATACCCCAATAGGTATATTGTCAACATGAAAGCTTCAACTCTTTTTCTTGAGAGTCTTTATCTGTATTGTCTTATACAAAAAAACCTGCTATGAGCTGTAACTCATAACAGGTTTTTCTACGATTTTATTTAGCTAATTGCATGGCTGGTCCGAAGAATTCATAATGAATTTTCTCGTCTTTCACGCCAATTTCTTGTAAATTTTTAATAACGGCTTCCATAAAGCCTACAGGTCCACATACATAAACATCAGCGTTATCAGCTACTCTTTCTGCTAATAATTCTTTTGTAATTTGCTTGTCTTCATCAGAATATAGAGCCGTATACGATGCATTAGGTAACGCATTTACTTTTCCTTGAATATCATCGCTAAACGCTACAACTTTTTCATTGCGTGCGCACTGAATAAAGTTAACTTTATTCGTTGCATCTTCTTTTAGAGATTGTAGCATACTGTTTAATGGTGTTACACCTATACCACCACTAACAAATGTAATAGGAGCAGTCGTTTCTTCTAAAACGAATAATCCTGCTGGCACACTTACATCTACTAAATCTCCAACTTGTAAGTCATCATGAATAAAGTTTGACACTTTACCGTTTGGCGTATGATCACTTTCACGTTTCACTGAAATGCGGTAACCATCTTCTGCGCTTGCTTGTGAAAGTGTATATTGACGATTCATTAAATACTCTTCTCCAGGAACTTTCACGCGAATACTAATGTATTGTCCTGGCTCGTAAGCTGGTAATGAGGAGCCATCTTCATTAACAAAATAAACAGATGTAACTAAGTCGCTTTCTACCACTTTTTTCGCCACTTTTAATGGTCTAAATAGACGCCATCCACCATTATTTTCAGCTTTTTGGTATAACTCTTCTTCTACTTGAATGAAAATATCTGCAATAACGCCATATGCCTCAGCCCATGCATTAATAATATCGTCTGTCGCTGCGTCGCCAAGTACTTCCTTAATCGCTTTTAGTAAGTTTTCACCAACAATTGGATAATGCTCAGGTAAAATACCTAAACTACGATGTTTATGCGCAATAAGCATGACCGCTGGTAAAATAGCTTCTAAATTTTCAATATGAACTGCCGCAGCATAAACTGTGTTTGCTAATGCTGTTTGCTGACGACCTTTTTCTTGGTTAGTGTGGTTAAAAATATTCAATAATTCCGGATGAGCTTGAAACATATTTTTGTAAAACGTCTTTGTAATCTCTACACCATGAACTTCTAATACAGGGACTGTTGCCTTAATAATTTGAATAGTTTCTTGTTTTAACATATCGCTTACCATCCTTTCGTGATTACAATATAACGCTTTCATTTTCTTAAAGCAATATGTAAAATACATCTTTAACAAAATGGACATAATTAATGTATTTTAAATACATCTTTAAAAGTGGTTTCAAAATATTATACTTCATTGTAAAAATGCTATAATTACTTTGAATTATAGAAAGTAGGGTGTTCTTATGCGCTTAACTTTATACACAGACTATTCTCTTCGTACACTTATTTACTTAGGAGCGAAAGAGGATGGCCAATTATCAACTATTCAAGAGATTTCAGAGGCTTATAATATATCGAAAAACCATTTAATGAAAGTGACGCACCAACTTGGATTGTTAGGCTATATCGAAACAATTCGCGGAAGAGGTGGCGGTATTCGCTTAGCCATCGATCCAAAAACTATCACCATTGGTGAGATTGTTCGTCATACAGAAGAGGATTTTCATTTAGTAGAATGTTTCGATAAAGAGAATAATTTATGTAAAATAGCTCCGGAATGTCAGCTAAAAGGTGTCCTATATGAAGCTTTACAGGCCTACCTAACTGTACTAGATCGCTACACATTAGATGACTTCTTACATTCAAAGGAGAAATTAATGGCCCTCTTGTTAGGTAAATAAAAATACCCGCTCAACGTTTGTTGGACGGGTATTTCTTTATGAAAAAACATCTACAACAATTGCTTAGTAAAGAAAATCATATCTAATGCACGAATGCCGTTTTCATATATTGGCTCTGGATAGTCGCGAAAGAAATCCTTTTCAATGGTCTCCATGCGAAAACCTGCCTTTTGATAAAAGGCTATATTATCAATACTTGAATTTGCTGTTCCAACTAAAAGCGTTTGATAGCCTTCCTTCTCGCAAATTGCCGTAAGCTGTCGCAATACCTCTTTACCAAGCCCTTTCCCTTGGAATTTTGGCACAATCGCAATATTTTTTAATTCGATGGTTGTTTGAGATTGAGGGATTAATAATGCCACCCCCGCAAGCTGTTCTCCACACTTCACTTCAAATAAGGTACCTTCATCGAGGTATTTTCGAATAGCCTCTTCACTCTCATCTGCCAGTAAAAGCTGTGGTAAAAAGGGCTCTCGACTACCATTTACTTTTTTTAGAGCTGTTCGATATCGTACAAAATCCTCACGTTCAAAAACATTTAATACACATGGTTGTTTCTCTTTCGCTTCTAACCATGAATGCTCTTCTGGATAATCTCCTTCCACCCCTAGTTGAATAAAGCTCAGCTTTTCCTGTGCCTTTTGTGAACGTATATTCACCTTCCTTGCTCCCGCAAAAACTCGCTTTAATCCAAGCTCAAAAAAGGCGATATCTAAAATAGCTGTTTTAGCCTCAAGATTATAACCTTTCCCCCAAAATGGATGCCCGAGCCACGAACCGATATGACAACTGTTTTTATGTTGGTCTATAAACATCAATGCTGTCACACCGATTAGCTGTCCCTCCTCATTTAAAACAACACGAGGAACGGTCTTCCCTTCTTCTTCATCGATGCATTCACGTTTGATAAAATGAATAGTATCTTCTACTTTACCAACAGGTAGCCCTAGTGCATCTCGAACCTGTGGCATAGAAGACAACTCATGCATGGCCTCAGCATATTTGATATCATGTTTCACTAAAGTTACCGTCATCTTCTATTCCCCTTTTACTAACATTCTATTGTCGTATTCTATTCTCAACTATACGTTAGTTGCCAGGAGACGCCAAAGCGATCCTGAATCCACGCAAATTTCTTTGAAAACCCATAATGATCAAGTGGCATTAACGCATGCCCACTTTCCACTATTTGATTTACTAAATTCTTTATTTCTTCCTCAGATTCACATTCTAGAAAGATAGACGTTGATGGCGTAAACGAAAAGCTATGTTGAATAACACTATCATTCACCATTAGTTTTAACCCATTTAATTGTAGGGTGGCCATCGCTACCTGCTTAGAATTTTCCATATATTCTATCTGTATAACTTCTAAATCTGTAAACCATTGCTGATATTGTTCAATTGCTTCATGCGCTTGTCCTTGAAACATTAAGAAAGTTGTCGCGCTTTTCATCTATTTTTCGCTCCCTCATAATGTGAAATCCACTCTGCTGGTGTCATTTTTGCAACAAGCTCACTAATTAAATCAAAGGGAATATGCTTCGTACTTGTAAAACGTATACAACTTTTCCCCATATTTAATTTTGTTGGTACTCGCCTCGCATATTCCTCCTGAAACCAAGAAAGTAATGCTTGGTCTGCATATATACCCATATGGTAGAGCGCAATATGACGTTTTTGCGCTGCAAGACTAATAAAAGGTAATAGCGTATTTGGCGTCACATGATAGCCACTTGGATATATTTCTAATGGCACTACATAGCTAACCATGTCATATTGCATAGTTTGTTCAAAACCCACTGGCAAATTAGCTTCTAAAACATCTACAAGCTTACTAAAGGCATCTCGCCATTTTTCCTCTACTTGCTCCATATATATGCTCTTCATACCTAGCCTCACTTTGTCGTTATTTTCCCTACTTCACTTATTAATTTGTGCCTTGCGATACAATTCCTTTGTTTTATGACCTAGTCGAATAATTTGACGCATCTCTTGTAAACGCGCTTCTTGTGTTTCTAACTTTTTTACACTATAGATATAACGTGCCCAATCCCTTTGATATCCCGGAGTGAGTCCATCATAAAAGACTAAGTCATCCTGATTTTCGGAAAGTAAGTCCCGTAATGGAGGGATCATATTCTCATAGTCACTCACACATTGACTATTGGCTGTTTTTTTCTTACCTCTTCCTTTACCATCTCTCTTAATACTTAAGATTGAAAATGTTTCATCTAATGACATCAAGCTAGAAAACTTTAAATCACTACCACCAATATACTTTTCCTCGTCCACATGGATCGCTGGAAAAATCTCATCTCGATGAATAAACTGTTCATATTTTTTATTACCCTTTTTAGGATAAACAAAAAATAAATAGCCCTGCTCCACTAGACTATTATCTTTTAACACTTTTTGTAAATACGTTACCATGGCATCTATGGAAAACGCAAAAGAAATAATGCGGTCAAACGGTGCCTCTCCACAATGAAACACTCCATCTAATGTCGAATCAAGTGGCTGGTTATGGATGGCAATGGATACATCATCCTCTAGTTTAAATTTCTTTTGCATCATTTAAACACCTCTTCTCCCACTCATTTTTAGCCACTAAAAAATGGCTAATACATTTGAATCTTAGTTTTGATAGTATACTGAATAAATGAGAGCTTGGGAACAAAAATAAACGCTTGAACATATCTCAAGCGTTTACGGTTCAGCTTTATTTTATTTTGCGAGTAACGATTATGCCTTTAATAATCGGTATAAAGATCCCGATTATTACAATTGGCAAGAACCACCATCCTATGGAGGCGGTCTCTCCTAGCGCAATGCGGACCATCTGGAATGATATACATGCGAATAAAATAAGACAGAAATTTTTTACTGCGTTTAACATTTTTCTGCTGTTTAAATAAAATGCTTCTACATTCTGTTCATTCAAACGTGCTGGAAAGTTATGCATATGTGGGGCTTTCTCTAAAAGATTCATTATTATCCATAGAAACACACCTATAAATGGAAGAATTATGAGCTCAATTTTTGAACCCCATCGATCAACCTCACCCATACCATTAAAATGAACAGGAATTTCTTCAGGCAATTTCCCCCACATCACTGCAATATAAAAGATAGATAATAGGAATATGATAACGCCAATATAATTCCAAACCTTTTCAGACCTCGTTTTAGGGATTTTTAAAATGGGTCTATACACTTCATACCACCTCAGTTCATCTTCATACGTAATTTACGCTTCGACTACTCTATAAGTTTCAAAATTTATGAATATTGGCTTAATATTCAGTCACTACCATTAACTATCGCTTTATTCCTAGCATATTTTAGCAGTAAAAATCCTTTTTTTATCACTTCATTCACGAGTTTCTGCCACCTTTAAACTATTTAGTACAGTAAAAATACTCATAATACTTTGTAAAATTCATATTTTCTGATATAAATGATATATATACATATTTCATTAATTTGTAACATTTCTACTAAATACTGAGAAAGGAAATTTCATCTATGCGATTTACTATCTACAAGAAATTATTACTCGGTTTTTTTATAGTTATTTTAGTTCTAGTTGCTACTATCGGCCTAAATATAAAGCAGCTTGATTCTGTGAACAAAACTTATCGTACATTATTGGAGGAGCAAACAACTAAATCTATCGCTATTCAAGAATTACGCGTTATTGCCAAACAAGAGATAGTTAGTTTACGTGGCTATTTACTGCTTGGTGATAAACAAAATCTTCAAAGCAATCAAGACTCTCGAACAGAATTTAAACAAAAATCTGAAGAGCTAATGTCATCTTTGACGACGGAAAAATCCATCCAATTTCTAGAGGCTATTAATAAAAGTGAGCAAAATGTTCAACAGTTTGCGGACCGTATGTTTGAGTTAAAGGCTTCAGGTGAAACGGAAAAGTACGAAAAGCTTGATAGTACACAAGGGCGTCTAATTATTAAACAATTTGACGAACGTGTTGAAAACCTTTCCGATTATCAAAATGAATATATTGAAGGGAAAATTGCCGCTACATCTAAACAAATTCAAGATATTAAGTTCCAAATGATACTTCTTGGGGTGTTTGCGGTTGTCATAAGTCTGATAATTGCAATGGTTGTTGGTAGTCTAATGTCTCGTCCAATTAACGGCATGGCTAAGGCAGCTAAAAAAATAGCAGAAGGTGACTTAACGGCTGAACAGATTCGTATCAAGAATCGTGATGAAGTGGGTGATTTAGCCCAAGCATTTAATCAAATGGCCGTTAATTTGAAAGATTTAATCACAAATGTACGTCACAACACTGTACAAGTTAGTGGCTCTGCTGCTGAATTAACAGCAAGTGCTGAGCAAACCATCCAAGCGACAGAGCAGATCACTTCTTCGATTCAGGAAGTGGCTAGTGGCTCTGAGGCTCAAGGTAAAAATGCTACAGAAAGCTCCGAAGCGATGAAGAATATGACAAAGGGCATACAGCAATTAGCATCTACTACGGCGGCAGTTTCTGAACTAGCAATGGAAACGAATTCAGAGGCTCAAAAGGGCAATGAATCATTACATCGAGTGATCTCGCAAATGACTACCATTAATACTGCTGTATTAGAATCTGCAAGCGTTGTGAAAAATTTAGACGGGCATTCTATAGAAATTGGTAACATTATTGGCATTATTACAGATATTGCAGAGCAGACAAATTTACTAGCGCTCAATGCCGCTATCGAGGCTGCTCGTGCAGGTGATCATGGGCGAGGCTTTGCTGTCGTGGCAGACGAGGTGAAAAAGTTAGCAGAGCAATCCAAAAAATCAGCAGAGCAAATTGCTACGTTGATTGCAGAGATTCAACAGGATACAAACCGTGCTGTGACGGTGATGGATACCGGTACACAAGAAGTACAAATTGGTATGCAGGTTGTACAGGTAGCTGAAGAAGGCTTCTCTAAAATTATGGAGCTTATTGAACATGTGTCCATGCAAATTCAAGAAGCTACAACAGTTTCAGAAGAAATGTCATCCAGTGCAGAACAAATTTATGCTTCCTTCGATGAAATAGCAACAATCGCACAAATGTCTTCTAGTAATTTGCAAAATGTCGCTTCTGCCTCTGAGGAGCAGTTAGCAACGATCGAGGAAGTCGCTGCTTCCGCGGCAACACTTTCAAATATGGCTGAGGAGCTTCAAACAGAAGTCTCTCGCTTTAAATTAGAATAAAGAAAACTGCTCGGATTCCCTCTAGGAAACGAGCAGTTTTTTTCTTTATATGTACAGGCCTTTACTCACTTATATTTATCGCTTAAATGATAAAGCATTTCTATAATGTCTGCTTCCTCACCAGGAACTTGCAAAGTAGCCATCTCACCAACCTGATGATTCCCTACACAAACACTTTCCTTTGCCTTCAAAAACATCGAGGCATCATTCGCATCATTTCCAAATGCTATATACTCCCCCTCGGTGACACCTAATTTAGTTAAGCCATCCCACTTATCAATTCCATTAGGGCTTATATCTATAATATTTTCTGATGCATGTTCATAGAGAGTAACAGCAAGCTGTTGTAGCTCAAATAACAATGTGTCTCTATTCTCCCCCGGAAATAAAACAACTTTTACAATATCATGAAGATCTTGCAACGCTACTTTTTTAGCTATTTTTAGCGGATCTAGATTTTGATAAATGGGATGAGCTTCACTGCCTGTATACGCATAATCCCATTGGCTATCTACGAGATACGGTAATTGAAATGCTGTAATAATCTGCCGAAGTTCCCCTACTACCTCCGTCTCAAATGCTGTAACCTCCTCCGTTACTCCATTACAAGCGACGAATGCTCCGTTTCCGCCCACCATTGGATATTCTCGCATCATCTCAGGCAATACCGGTAATAGATCACGGATTGGTCTAGCGGAGGCAAAAATAACTTCATGCCCACTTTGTCTACATGCCTCTAGCGCATTGATAATACCCACACTTAAAGGCTTCCCTTTAAAGCAAATTGTACCGTCTAAATCAAAGACAAATTTCATAGTTTTTCCTACCTCTCCTACGTTCATTCGCAATTTTTATTATCTCACAGAAATGACTATTTTTAGTGGACGTTTATTCATTTCATAACTATCAAATACTTACTATAACAAACATTACTTTAGACATAATTTTAAAAATTTTTAGAAAATTATTGACAGGCTATTAATATCCAAGTAATATTGCTTTCAACAACACATTGCAGGCCAAGATTGGAAATAGTAAAAATGGTGATGTACTTGTAGAGAGCCGATGGTTGGTGAAAATCGGTAGACACACATTTTGAACTCGTCCATGAGCTACTCCCTGAATAGTCTAGTAAGGGATGTCGGTTTCCCCCGTTAACAGGATAGACAGTGATAGCTGTCGATAAGGGGACTTTTTCTGTATAGAGAAGGTCAATTAGAGTGGTACCGCGAGCATAAACTCGTCTCTATTTTTAAATAGAGATGGGTTTTTTTATTTTTTATGAATAATTGGCCTACGTGTAGATTTTAAATACTGATAACTACAAGAGGAGTGTTAAAAAATGGGGAGAAAAATTTGGGTATTTGATACAACATTACGTGATGGTGAACAGGTGCCAGGTGCCAAGCTAAATTTATATGAAAAAGTAGAAATAGCACAGCAACTAAAAAAATTAGGTGTTGATATTATCGAAGCTGGATTCCCCGCTTCATCACAGGGGGATTTTGGTGCTGTCAAGGCTGTAGCTGAGAAGGTCGGTACTACTAGTGATATTATGATTACAGCATTAGCACGTGCAGTAAAGGCAGATATTGATGCCGTCTATAATGCTGTGAAATACGCTGAAAATCCAATGATTCACATGGTTCTTGGGACATCCGATATACATGTGGAGAAAAAATTCAGTAAATCCAAAGATCAAATTCTGCAAATTGGTGTAGATGCTGTAAAGTATGCAAAAACTCTATTGCCACAAGTTCAATATTCTACTGAGGATGCGTCTCGTTCAGACTTTGAGTATCTTTGGAAAACGATTGAAGCTGTTATGCGAGCTGGTGCTACTATGATTAACGTTCCTGATACAGTCGGCTTTGCAGAACCAGAAGAGTTCGGTGAAATGATCTTTAAATTAAACAACCGTATGAAAAATTTAGACGATAGCGTTCTTCTTAGCGTTCATTGCCACAATGACCTTGGAATGGCAACAGCTAATACGCTTGCCGCGATAAAAAATGGTGCCGATAAAGTAGAATGTACAATTAATGGTATCGGTGAACGCGCAGGTAATGCGGCACTAGAAGAAGTCGTTATGGCACTAAAAACGCGTAGCTCTGTCTACAATGCTGATACACGAATTAACACAAAAGAAATTATGAATACATCACGACTTGTTTCTAGCTTTATGGGCTTAGATGTTCAAGTAAATAAAGCTATTACGGGAGATAATGCATTCGCCCATTCATCAGGTATCCATCAGGACGGATTACTAAAATCTCGTGATGCCTATGAAATTGTGCATCCTGAAGACGTTGGTCTTGATGATATGGAGCTAGTACTAACAGCGCGTTCTGGTCGACATGCCGTAAAAAATGCTCTTGAAAAATTAGGGTTTTCAAATCTTTCTACAGATGAATTCGAGGGAATCTTTGAAGGCTTCTTAAAGCTAGCGGATGCCAAAAAGGAAGTATACGATCATGATTTATACGTAATCGTTGAAAGCTATTATGAAAAACATGATGCTTCTCACAAGAATGCAACTCATTATAGCGACCAATTCTTTGATATTGAAGATCTACAAGTCGTCAGCAATACAAGCTTCCCTTCTGCGAGCGTTAAAGTACGCAAAGGTAATGAAGTATTGTAGGCTAGCGCAGTTGGCTCAGGTCCAATTGATGCTCTCTATTCAGCCATTGCAGAAGTTACAAGCATGGATGTAAAACTAGTGGAATATAATATCAATAGTGTTTCGCGCGGCAAAGAGGCGCTAGGAAAGGTAAAAATCACGATTGAGCATGAAGGTGAAAAGTATATGGCAAAAGCTGCAGATACTGACATTCTAAAAGCCAGTGCCCTAGCCTATATTAATGCCATCAATAGCATTGTAGTGGCCAAATTAACACCTGTCATGAATTAAAACAAGAGAAGCAGTATGGCCTATTAGCCATACTGCTTTTTCACTGCTAGCGACTATCTCTTACTAACTTTTCATATTCTTCTTCTATTAGTTCGATATCCAGTCGTTCAAACAAAGGTGTTACGTCTTTTATGGTTTCAGGTAATTCCACTTGCTCATGCCACATCATTTCATCTATACCTAGCATATTCCTTACTTTCTCTGCTGAAAACGGTAGGAATGGATGTAGTAATTGTCCGAGATTGGCAATGATATAGACGCAGGTTGCGAGTGTGCGATTGCCCGCCTCCACATTTTCTTTTACTTGTACCCATGGCTGTTGTTCGTCGAAATAACGATTAGCGCCACGAATATACTCAAAAATGGACTCTAATGCTTGCTTGAAATGACCACCTTCAATAAGAATACCCACTTCGTTAAATAGCTGAATAGTTTGTTTGCGAATAATACTATCCACTTCCGCCTGAGGTACTTGATTAGCAAAGGATTTCTCTATAAATTTCAATGTTCGATTCACAAAATTACCATAGGCACCAAGTAATTCACCATTATGGCTGTAAATAAATTCTCGCCATGAAAAATCAGTATCGCGATTTTCCGGTGCATTAGTCGTTAAGAAATAGCGGATAGAGTCCGCATCATAACGACTTAAAATATAAGGAACCCATACGGCCCAATTTTGACTCGTTGATAATTTGCGTTTTTCTAATGTTAAATATTCATTGGATACGATATGTGTCGGCAAAGCTTTCGCACCTAGCCCCATCAAAATAGCTGGCCAAATAACTGTGTGAAATGGGATATTATCCTTTCCATGGACATAATACGAAATGGTTTCTTCATTCCACAAATCTTCAATCGCTATATGATGTTGCTTCGCCCATTCTAGGCTAGCTGTTAAATAACCTGCAACTGCTTCAATCCACACATATATTTTCTTACCTTCAAAGCCAGGCACTGGAACATCTATTCCATTTGGCAAATCTCTCGTTACTGCTCGGTCAGGGACGCCCTCTGCTAAGTAGCGCTCTGTCAATCCTAATGCATTGTCCCTCCAACGTTTTTCTGCCTTTGCCTCGGATAAAAATGTCTCTAATTTTCCTTGAAATTGACTAAAGGTAAAATAAAAATGTTCTGTCTCTCGAATGACTGGCTCATTCCCACATATTTTACAGCTCTTATCGATTAAATCTAGTGGGTCTAAAATTTCTGAGCAGTTATCACATTGGTCTCCTCTCGCCTTTGCACCACAATTTGGGCATACGCCCTCTACGAATCGATCCGGTAAAAATTGCTGATCTGTCTCACAGTAAGCCTGTTCAATTTTCTTTTTATATAAAAAATTGTTGGCAAGTAGCTGTAAAAATAAGCCCTTAACGGATTCATGATGGTGCTCTGCGTCTGTTCTTGTGTATAAATCATAAGTAAATCCTAGCTCATTAAAACATGTTGTAAATTCTTCATGATAATGATTAGCAATCGTCTCGGTTGTTGTGTTTTCCTGAGCTGCACGAATAGAAATGGGTGTACCATTACAGTCACTACCCGATACGTATAATACTTGTTCACCTTTTTGACGGTAATATCTAGCCAAAATATCACCTGGTAATAATGCGGCTACATGTCCTAAATGCAAAGAGCCATTTGCATACGGCCAAGCGCCTCCAATAACAATAGTCATTCTAAATTGCTCCCCTCACATAAAAAATGGTAAAAAAAATCGCCCTAATCAAATCTGATTAGGACGAGTCTACCCGTGTTACCACCTATATTTACAAATAGTTCACACTATTTGCCTTATTCAGTACGTCTTTTTTTAATATGAGATACTGCCGCTGTTGTAACGAGTGCCCATCTCGTCGTAATCTACTTGCTATAAGCTTTCGGTACGAAGCTCAAAGGTCATTTTCAAAAGGATTCATTTACCTCATTTCCACCAACAGAGGCTCTCTACAAAATGCTATTCCTATTTACTTTTCCTTTTCAATGCTTTATCTATAGGATTGGCACTATTCTACGCTTTATTACGATGAAATGCAATAATTGTCGTTAAATTGCTCCCATTTTTTCAAAAACGCACCTGTTAGGGGATTTATCATGATGAGCCTATTTCTATGTTTAATAACTCCGTTAAATCATCTATCACAATATGTGCCTGTTGCAATTCATGGTCCTGAGCAAAGTCAAATCGAACACCTATTGAAAGTAACTCATTATCGCGGGCAGCTTGAATATCGGATGAACGATCTCCAACTACCGCACCGTCCTGAATTCCATTGTCTTGCATTACTTTTTTTACTAAGTCTGATTTATGCCCGCTTGCAATGGATTGAATGCTGTAAGTCCCCTTTATAAATTGCTCTAATTGATAGGTTTCAACAATTGCCTGTAAATAGTCAACCTGTCCATTACTCGCTATGTATAACGGATAGCTCTTTGACAATGTGGCAAGAGTTTGCTCAGCATGTGGATAAAGCGCACCTTTACGACTACGGATTTGCTCCGTCAGCTTTATATGAAAGAGCACATTGCTCTCCTCACGTATGTCTACGGAATGCATTGGACATAAGGTCTCCCATACAACCGGTAGAGGAACGCCCATAATTTCACGGTATTTTTCAATGGGTGTTTCTCCCTGCCATAAGCCCTTTGTACGCAACACATCAAATGTAGCATCCAGCGCAGGTTCTAAAATAAGATTTGTTTGAAATAAAGTGCCATCCATATCAAAAATAAATGCTTTCGTCATAAAATCACTCCTTGATCAATGGTTAAAAAACTCCATATGTAACTTTTCTTTCATATAATAATCTAAACGATCTTGTAAAGTCCCCGTATGAAATTCAAACTTATGTCCATCAGGATCGGTAAAATAAATTGATTTTTTATCTCTTTCATCTCTTTGTCGGCCGTCTAAAATATGAACCTTCAATTGTACTAATTTATCATACATTTTATCGAACTCATCCTCCGAGATCGTGAAAGCGATATGTGTATAGGAATATTGAATATCATTACGCGGTATATCTTTTTCAGCATTGAGGGCAAGCCACAGCCCATTTACATCAAAATAGGCTGTGCTGTTTCCCTTTACAAGTAACTTAGCATCGAAAACATTTTCATAAAATGCAATAGATTGCTCTAGATTAGACACTGAAAATAGTAGATGATTTATGCTTTGTATGGTCATATGTGTATATGTGCTCCTCTTATTTTTTTCCCTTTTTAACGCCTTTAGAAATTTGCTTCCACTTACGTTGCTCCTCGAGCTTTGCTTGCACATTTGTTTTACGTTCCATATAAGCCAATTCCCTTTGTAGCTTAAAATAGCTGTGTAAACGATTTTGATCAAGTTCACCATCAGCAATAGCTTGCTGTACTGCACAATACGGCTCTTTTTGATGGGTACAATCACGATAACGGCAAGCTTTTGCTAATTCCTCAACATCTTGAAAGCTAGATGATAAACTATCACCTTGATTCCATAATTGTAGCTCACGCATTCCCGGTGTATCGATTAAACAGCCACCAGAAGGTAACATTACTAACTCTCTGTGAGTTGTTGTATGACGTCCCTTAGCATCGTCTTCACGAATGTCTGATACCTTCATCAACATCTCCCCACATAAAGCATTCGTTAATGTAGATTTTCCTGCACCGGAGGAGCCCAATAACGCTCCAGTGACCCCTTCTGTAAATAGGTCCTGAATTTCCGTTAAGCCTTCTCCCGAAATGGCACTCGTTACGAAAATATCTACTCCAAAAGCTACTGACTCAGCTTCTTTCACTAAGCTAGGTGCATCATCACATAAATCTGCCTTTGTTAGAACAATAATAGGCTTTGCACCTGAATCCCAGGCAGCTACTAAATATCGTTCCAAACGGCGAATATTAAAGTCAGCATTCAGGCTCATGACAAGTAACACAATATCCACATTCGATGCGACAATCTGTTCCTGGATTTCCAAACCAGCAACTTTTCTCGAAAAGACTGATTTTCGTTGGAATAATTGATGAATAATGGCTCGTTCTTCACCAGGCATTTTCTCTACCAGCACCCAATCGCCCACTGCAGGATAGTCTTCACGAGCTAAAGAAGTATAGGCATAATGACCAGCGATTGTTGCAAGCCATTCCCCTTCCTGAGCTAACACTCGATAGGAATGCTTATGCTCTAAAGTAACCCTCGCAGGCACACAATTTTTAAACTTAGACTGTTTCTTCATTTCTAACATTTGCTCTTCAAAATATTTTGTAAAACCTAATGTTGTTAAATTCAAATTAATTTCCTCCTAAAGGTACGTTTCCATGAAGCTTCTGTGCAGACTTCCGCCAGAAGCGATTATCTTGATTCAGCAAATTTGAACCACGATAAAAAAACCTTGTATCTGCGCAATTCGGCAGTTACAAGGTTTCACACGCACGTTTAAAGGATATACAAATACCTCGAGCTATGCACGACGTCGCTTTGTATATTTTAGGCGTGTGAAATGAAACAAACCGAATTGCAGTTCGCTAAAAATAGATTTATTCAACATGTCACATCACCTACTTTCCATTTAGTTGTTACCAATATATATAAAATTTGGGTAATTGTCAAATAAAATATTATTAGCATGTATCTCCTTCCTCAACGCATAGAATGTACAAGACCAATAAATGCGAGGAGATGTTGAATTGCCTAAAATCATTTCTATTAGCACACATCAACCACCTTACACATTACAGCAATCAAATGCGGAGGAGCTAACAAAGGAACTTTTCTATGAAAAAATCCCAAAACTAGAGCGCTATTTAAAGGTTTTCGATAATGGTGGAATTGAAACGCGTCATTTTTGTGTTCCACCTGAGTGGCATCGTACAAATCACTCCTTTGAGGAGCGTAATGATCTATATATTGAACTAGCCACACAATACAGCGTGAACGTTATTCAGGCATGCTTACAAAATGAAGCCTTTTTATATTCACCTATTTCTCCTGAAGAAATCGACGCCATCATATTTGTAAGCAGTACGGGGATTTCAACACCTAGCATTGATGCACGTGTGATGAACAAGCTTTCTTTTTCCGATCAATTGAAACGTATTCCGCTATGGGGATTAGGCTGTGCAGGAGGAGCAGCAGGTGTTAGCAGAGCCTATGATTTTTGTAAAGCACACCCTCATGCAAAAGTGCTCGTTGTTTGTGTAGAACTATGTAGCCTCACTTTTCAGCCAAATGATTTTTCTAAAAGTAATTTAATCGGTGCTTCACTTTTTGCTGACGGTGCCGCCTGTATTCTCGTATGTGGTGATGAAATCATGATTGATACAAAAAAAACATCACCAGCAATTCTGGCAACAGGCTCTAAATGGATGCCAGATTCAGAAAATGTAATGGGATGGGACGTTAAAAATAATGGTCTTCATGTCATTTTCCAAAAAAGCATTCCGGCTATTATTACTAGTTGGCTTGGACCATATATTGAACAATTTTTACAGGAACAAGGAATTTATAGTGAACAGCTTACTCATTTCATTGCACATCCTGGAGGAAAAAAAGTATTAAAAGCCTATGAGGACACGCTTTATCTTTCTTCTCAAAAAACCGACATTTCTCGGGAAATATTACGTCAGCATGGTAATATGTCATCGCCAACCGTGTTATATGTGTTAGAACAATTTATGTTACATGAAGGACAAGTGGAGGATACAGGTTTACTCGTCGCTCTTGGCCCTGGTTTTTGTGCAGAAGCTGTATTACTAAACTGGAGGGAGTAGCATGATCTTCTATCTAATTGTAACGCTTGTCATTCTACAAAGATTGACAGAGGTTGTCATTGCTAAACGAAATGAGAAATGGATGATTGCTCAGGGAGCCTATGAGGTTGGTAACTCTCACTACCCTTATATGGTCACTATGCATATTAGTTTCTTCTTGTTTCTAATTGTTGAAGTAGTAACAAATCACAATGGTATATCGCCCTTATTCCCATTATTTTTTATTTTATTTGTAGCCGTTCAGGCATTGCGTATATGGTGTATCCGTTCTTTAGGCCCATTTTGGAATACAAAAATTCTCATTCTACCTCATGCACAAGTCGTGCGTAAAGGTCCCTATGAAATTATGCGCCATCCTAATTATGCTGTCGTTTGTTTAGAAATTCTCCTTCTACCTCTTATGTTTCAGGCATATTTCACGGCGTTTTGTTTTACACTATTAAATATTACAATGCTTTCTGTACGAATTCCGATAGAAGAAAAGGCATTACGAGATGCTACTAATTATAATCGTGTGTTTGAAAAGAAGATTTCGGAATCATAGCCGAAATCTTCTTTCTTTTTATGAATGCCATTCCCAGTTAAACGGATCTTGTAGTCGTTCCCAAGGGTTACGAAACTCTTCATCTGTTAATAAACAGCTGTCCAACTGTTTAATAATACGCTCTCTATCTAAGTCTATACCTATAATAACAAGTTGTGTCATGCGATCTCCAAACTCGCTATCCCAATCTTCCAACACCTCCGGACTTTGTTGGAAAACATCTTCCTGCTGAGCTTTTGGTAATGCCGCTACCCAATAAGAAACAGGTTCAATTTTTGCAGATGAACCAGCCTGTGATAGCAATAATGCGATGTCTTGATGCTTTGCACTCCAAACAATCCCCTTTGCTCGCACAATTGATGGTGGCATTTGGTCACACCACTCGACAAAACGCATTGGATGGAATGGCCTTCTATTTGTATAGGTGAATGAAGATATGCCGTACTCCTCCGTCTCCGGCATATGGTTTTCATGACCAAGCTCTAATTCTTTTAACCAGCCAGCTGATTCTGAGACACGTTCGAAGTCAAAACGACCTGTATTTAAAATTTCAGCAGGATCAATTTCACCATTAACCGTTCGGATTATTTTTGCTTCTGGCTGTAGTGCGCGTAGTATGCGCTCTAACCGTTCTACTTCTTCTATTGAAACTAAGTCACATTTATTTAATACAAGGACATCACAAAATTCTATTTGATCAATAAGAAGGTCTGCAACATCCCGTCCATCTAACTCACCAATTGCTTCCTTACGCTCTAATAAACTCTCTCCTGATTGAAAATCATGCCAAAAGCGATGCGCATCTACGACTGTTACCATCGTATCCAATTGACAAAATCTCGTTAAATCTATGCCCAGTTCTTCATCTAAATAGCTAAATGTTTGTGCAACTGGAATCGGCTCACTAATACCTGTCGATTCAATCAATATATAATCAATATTGCCAAGTTTCGCAAGACGTTCGACCTCCTGTAATAAATCTTCTCGCAATGTACAACAAATACAGCCATTGGATAACTCCACAAATTTCTCTTCTGTTCGTGAGATCCCGCTGCCATTTGCAATAAGCTCAGCATCAATATTAATTTCACTCATATCATTCACAATAACAGCAACACGTAAATCCTTTTCGTTTTGCAATACATGATTCATTATCGTGGTCTTACCAGACCCTAAATATCCACTTAATACAGTCACAGGTATTTTCATTATTTTCACTCCAACTCCTTAAATCGTAATCATTACTATTTACAATTTGTAATTAAAACATATATATTTTGAAAATGCAAAGCTTTTTATCACTTTAAAAAATAAACTTGACAATTTACACCCTAAAATATATCGTTTAAATCGTAATGATTACCATTTAAAAGGAGGCATATTTATGCGCGTACAAATAACACTAGCCTGCACGGAAACTGGTGATAAAAACTATATCACGACGAAAAATAAACGTACTAATCCAGAGAGGTTGGAGCTTAAAAAGTATTCCCCTCGCTTAAAACGGGTTACTTTACATCGTGAAACAAAGTAATTTAGGCAGTAGTTAATTCATTTGAATGTTTCTTGGACCAAGCATCCTTGCCCTAAAAAAACTGTTTCAAAAGAGGAAGGCTTACCTCTTTTGAAACAGTGTTTGTATACCATCTATTTTCTATTTATTTCGAATGCGAGCTCGTTCAATTTTTGATCGAGTTCATCAAGCATTCGTAATCGAAAATCAATCTGCTCGTCTATATTTATAGACTCATTCATTTTTACTCTACTAGCATCAGATTGATTTTTATAGCCTTTTATCTCATTAGTGAGTTTTTCAATTTCTAGATTTTTCGTTTCTAATTCTTTTACTAATTGTTCATAAAGACTGTCCGCCTCTACTTTGTTTCTATATGATTGTTCTATCGTCTCTACGATATGTTCCATTTTTCCACCTGTAACAATGGTAAAGTCTTTTAACCTTTTATCTAACTCCTCCATCATTGACTTATAGTTTGTTTCTTCAATAGATACATCAATGTTGTCCTTTAATAACTTATTTTCTGCTCGCAGCTTTCTTAGTTCCTTTAATAAGGACTCTATCGAAGCAATTTGTTTTTTTCTTTGGAGCTCTCGCTTTTGTATCTCTTCATCATATGCTTCCAATTCCTTATCAAAATCTCTCTTCAACTTTAATAGTTCCATCGAAAGATCCTTTCTGAGCCTTGTTAATTGTATATTCTCCCGTTCAAGACGAAGCACTAATGCATAATAATCACTATCCCTAAGCCTTTTCACTTCATTTTTATATTTGGCTAATTCGGCTCTTAAAAAAATAATCATTTGTTGGAGCTGTAGAGGATCATTGTTTTTGACAATATCGTTGTCCATCCTTGCACCTCCTAGCCTGAAAAACTTTTTAGAATTTCAATAACTTCTTCAAACTGCGCTTTACTGTCTTCTAACACCTCATCCAGTTGTTTTAACCACTTTGTTTGTAATTCTGGATGATCATGTTGTTCAAAATTTTTACTTTTTTCCCCAGAGACAAGATAGGCAATTAATTGTTGTAATGTGTTTTTTTCAAGAAAGGCAAAACTATTATCTTGTACATTACGGCGGTTAAGTTGGTCTTTCAGCAATTGTTGAATTACGCTACTAAGCTCTTGTTTTTCATGATCCACCATTATTTACCTCCTGGGTTGGACTAACGCCATTGAGATTAATTGGGTTTAACACAACCACACCATCCGTTAGCTGATCACAATATGTAAAACCCATAATAGTGCCAGAATACGATAAATTATGGGACCATTTAATTTGAAAATTGGTAAATGAAATCGTTTCATTTGGTTCGATGGTGGACTTCCCTACTGGTCTCAGCCAGTATTCCTCTTTGCTCGATTTGTCGTTAAAACGCTCCCAATTACTTTGCCCCTGCGTCTTTAAAGTCGGTGTGAAATTTTCGTGGACATACCTTCCTGAGAAATAAAACGGAGAATCCTTCGGTAATTTAATGCATAAATATGGATTGGTCACGGGTGTATGCCCAATATTGCGAATATGGTAGGATCCTAAACAGAGACTTTCTTGCTCAGAGTCATAGGATATATTGAACGAGGATGTAAAATAACTGATAAGACTAATTTTATTTTGAACCGCTAGCTCTTCTACCAATTTTTTAATTTCCTGAACATACGTGTTTGTCTGTTCTTTCACCGCTTGTATCTTGTCTTCTATCCGTGTTATCACTAAATGCCCCCTTATTCTTGTTCATAAAAAAAAAGAGAGGATAACCCTCTCTTCATGATATGACTTTCCTCTATTTGTTAGCACTACTAACCAACAGTTGGGAAAATAACTGGGCATTGTTGTGGACGAACCGCAGTTGGACATGTGAATGGCAGATCTGCTCTTGGCTCGCAGAAAGTTGCTAAGAATTCCACAGTAACTGGGAATGTAGATTGAATGCTTTGGCAAACAGCAACAGTAATTGTTAACGCAGAGAATGTGATTGTACCTGCTGCAGTACCTGTTCCAACAGTAAGTGATCCAGTTGTGCAAACAAAGCAATCTAAATCTGTATATAGAATTTCTACATCTGTACCCTTAGGTGCACATAATGTTACTTGCTCACAGCGTGAAACAGGAATTTCAGTGCTTGTGAACATTGTTCCATTTGGTAATGTAACTATGATCGTAAGAATGAAATTCTTTTGAATATTTAAATGTTGTAAACAAACAGTTGATCCATCGATAGAGAATTGGCGATTCTCACGGTTTAGGATCACAATTGGATTTGTAGCTGCTGGAATTACTCGACATGTAACGATAGCACCCGTTAAGTCAGTAGCTGCTGTTACGCCTGGGAATGTAATTGCTCCAGTTGGTGAAATATCAAATGACATTTCCTTTACAATCCAGTCATATACCTTATCAACATTTATACAAATCAGTTCCTGCGCCTGGGATGGCATATGTTCTTGCATCCTTTTGACACCTCCATAAGTTTTTTATCTTTCGTTTGTAGCATATGTTTTTCAGCTATAAGTGCATGGGCTAATAAATAGTTACATTGGATATTTATAAAAATCAGCGGCAATCATTTTTACAGACAGTTCTTTCTTTATAATAAGAACTAAAATGTTGAATGAACCGGTATATTTGTAACAGAACGTCAATATTTTTAATAAACTAATAATGGACTGAAAGGGGTGAACTACAATGGAAGAGTCAAAATTGTATACCACTCAAGAAATTGAAAATTTAAGGCAAAAAATTGAAACCTATAGAGAATCGTTATCTTCATTAAAAATGGGTTCGTCAATTGAAGATTTCCTTTATATGAAGCAGGAGTTTGATGGACTGAAAACACAGATGGCTCATTTAGAGGGGATTACAGAGACATTGGATACTAAACAAAATTCATATATAAAAGGGTATGATGATCAAATCAAGCTTCTATCCATACAAATTGAGTCTCTGAATCAAACCATGGAAGAAATGAATCAAGAAATTTTAGCAGTTTTAAACAAATTAGTAACTGTTGAAGGAAATGATACTACAACCATTTCTCCCACCATTAAAGTACCTTCTCAAACTTCCGCTACTCATTTACCTAGACAACCTAGAATGACACAGACAGCAGACAAAACTACGATAACAGCACAACCATCCTATAGACTGCTACAAAATTTGGCAGGTAAAGCCACAAACCATCAACAAAATGGCAATAATAATAGCACTCCCTCTTCTCATAATGATCGACAGGCAACTAAACATGAAGAGCGGCATTTTAATCAGCAGTATTTCCAATCTATTAATACGCATCCAAGCCATATATACAATGGTTTATTCCGAAACACGACAGTTGAATCCACCTTCCATTTTAAAAATGCCACGGATGCAAAGGAAGTTCCAGTAAGTGTTTATGATCCATCGGCTGTACAACTCACTTTAAGTGAAGAAGACATCGAGAAAGATCATTCACCAACAACTATTGTTAATGAATCGAGTGCTGGAACCGAAAAATCAGATGATCCTATAGAGGTTGTGCAAACGGAAAATGAACGTAACAATCATGAGATTTCTGAAGTAACTAAAGAATCGTTGGAACCGGTTCATTCAGGGATACTTAGCGAGCCTCCTAGCCAAGTCATTTCAGAAGCAGTAGCAGAACCTACTGACACACATCATACTCCTTCATTGGAAACCGAAGAGTATGTTGAAGTGTATAATTCTGAAGCCGTCTATGAGGTTCATTCGTCCCTTGAAGAAGAAAATAATCAACCTGTTTCTGTAAACACACCGATAGAGGAAGAGAATAAGAAGGGAAAAAACTCTTTTTTCGATTTCTTTAAAAGATGGAGTTAAAATTTATCACTCTATAATAAGACATCCACAATGTATTTCCTTACATAGTGGATGTCTTTATATTTCAAATAAAGCTGGCTTTAAGAAGTCATTGAATTTATAAGTGAAATAGATATTTGCCCTTAACCCCTAATCTGAAATGAATAGAATAATGAAGAAAGGGGGTGTAAAAATGTGTTTGAATAATTCAATGTGTGGTTGCTCTGGTAATGGTCATGGTAATGGGCAGTGTACAGCACTTGGGCCATTTATCGGTATTGATGCGGCGTGTATTACTCCACCAGCCGCTACAGGTTCCATTATCCCATTTTCTTCTGGAACAATTCCTGTTGTATTAGTATCTCTTGCTTCTGGGTTAGTTAGTACTGTGAGCCTTGTTGGATTTGGTACATCTGTTCCAGGTGTAGCTCTTGCTGGCGTTAATATTGATTTAACAAGTTCTCTTGCCACAGAAGCTTTTACTGTTCCACGTCCAGGAACAATTACATCTATTGCTGCAACAATTTCAGCAACAGCCGCTTTAACACTAACAGGAACAGCTACTGTTAGAGCACAAATTTACCGTGCAGTTCAAGGAAGCAATGTTTTCAGCCCTACTGCAGCATTTGTTGATTTAGCTCCAGCTTTACCATTAGCAGCATTATTAGCTGGTGCGATTGCAAGCGGTAGTGCAAACGTTTCAGTACCAGTAAGTACTGGTGATCGTTTATTAATGGTGTTCTCCATGACTACTTCAGGAGCTACTGTTCTGGTTACTCTTGCTGGTAACGCAAGTGCAGGAATTACTATTGTATAAGTGAATTATGCTAACAATTACTGTTAAAATTTTTTCAAAAATCAAAAAACTTAAAATTAATTTATAGTAGGCGATTTTAATTAAATCGCCTACTTTTTAATTATAAAATTTAAGGCTAAAGCATTCTGAATATGCGTCAAATGATGTTTGCCATGCCAAGCATATATACCAATTGCCTGTTCCAATGTTGACAGCCCTGAATCAGGATGATTAAATGCTCGTTGTAATTGTTCATCTGTTAAGCTTGTTAATAAGTAAACCCAACGTCCATGTAAGCTTTCGATTAATTGAAGAGAGGTCGCTATTGGCATTTCTGAATCTGGTAGCATTGCCCATTCAGCCTCATTGTATGGCTTAATAGTTGGTTCATCCTCTGTTAAAGCTAGCTTAAAGCGGATATAACTGTTCATATGACTATCAGCAATATGATGGATTAGCTGTGTTACAGTCCAGCCATTTTCACGATAGGATTTTGCCAATTCCTGCTCACTGGCTCCACTTAAGGCTTCTTCAAGCTGCTGTGGTAATAAACGAATATCTTTCAACCATTCTTTTACATGCTGTGATGTCACTTCTGTTGGACATTGAAACTCCCCAATTGGATATCGTAATTCGAAATCGATCAACTTGCTCTCCTCCGTTTCTATCCTCTTACTTTTCCAAAGTGTTTTAGGTCACTCTTATTTCTGAATATCATCAATCAACGTATCAAAGTATTTACCATTTGTATACAAGAAAATGGCC
Source organism: Lysinibacillus sp. GbtcB16 (assembly GCF_019091145.1). Lineage (NCBI taxonomy): Bacteria > Bacillati > Bacillota > Bacilli > Caryophanales > Bacillaceae > Lysinibacillus > Lysinibacillus sp. GbtcB16. The sequence continues at coordinate 46,432 of NZ_JAGXJV010000010.1, read as the reverse complement.
CATTCTCCTGGACTAGGAATTTTTACGCTTAAAGGGCTATGAGCATCCGCTCCATTTGTGGGCCCGCCAAGGCCTATACTCCATCTATCCACTAAAATTGGCTGAATAGTTTTAGTATCTCTATGGTAGCCTACTACTGGTAGCTCTGTATTTCCATATCCATTAATCCCCCAAAGATGCCACATCCATTTTTGTGTGCTTAAACTTGGCATGTTAGCACCAATAACACCCGATTTATTGGCAATCCCTATAATGGCACGAGCACCAAATTCCACTGCTTTATCGTTCCAATTAATAGAGGCAAAATCCTTTTCTTGCAAAAAATCTGGGGCAATCTCTGGCATTGTAATCTTTTCTTCATTTGTATAGCCTACTGCCACTAACAGCAACACACATAAAAGGACAATCTTCTAACAACATCCCCCTTCCCCTATAAAAATCATTCTACCACCCAATTATCACAGATAATTCTGCTAATTTAAATGCTACGTAGCTAAAGATTTCCAATTACAGTGCCTATTGCTTTTAAAGGATGCATAATAGATATAGCTGTTTTTTCTTCAAATTGCTGTGCTGCACTCACCATTGAGAGCTGTGCCACTGAGAGTTTCCTTTGTTCATTCACTTCATGATGCAGAGTGTGTATGATCACAGCATTATAGTCCTTGTTTTTCCCTTGCATAATTAAATCAAATGTATGCTCGATAACTTTCACTGTAATGTCTATTGTTTTGCCTTGCCTGTTAGCATATTGATGGAGCCTGGTCATCGTTCCCTCGACAGTTGCAGGATTTGTAAATAGGATGATTTGAGGCTGTCTCTCATTACATATTAATTCAAAATAAAGTTCATCCATTTTTATGATAGGTATGGATAAGGCACGTAAATCACAATCGTCTAACAAAACGATATAATTTGTACATGTTATTAAAATTGCATCTAGATCACAGCTAGCCATCCATTGAATTTGCTCTACAATCTTGTTTGTTAACTCTGTAACTCCCTTTGACACTTGGTGAATAAGCCCGGGATCTACAAAATGAACCACCTCTATTTCTTTATTTTTTTGGAAAACCTGTTCTATGTACTCTATATTGGAATGATGAGCATGCAAGCAGCCTAGCTTCTTTCTCAAATAAACTCCCCCTCATTTGTAAGTCTTTTTTCCATTGTGACTATAGCCAACGAAACGCCATTACGATTTTCGCCCATTTCTTTTTTTGTTACGACATAGCCTAAAGAGCGATATAATTCTATATTTCGCGGGACATTCAATCGTACTTTACACTAACTATTTGTTTTTCCATTCGATAATGCAAATTGTTCTAGCTTAGCGAGCAATAGCCCTTGCCCTTGTTTTTCAGGAATTACCGATAATCTAAAAAATAAATACCCTGTGTGCTAAGCTTAAATCTTACCATAGCAACTGGCTGCCTCCCCATATAGCCGATAAAGCCTGTTTACCAGCCTGTATACCCAGTTCAATCGATTCTACTGTTTCACTCAATGCACTAGATGGTGGGGTTGCTGTTGCATACTCTTGAAATACCTGAATCATCACCTTATGTATAATGGGCACATCTTTTATTTCTGCTAATACTAGCTCCACAGTGAACCTACGTTAATGATTTTTAATACATTTTAATGTATATAAACACAAAAAGAAACTGTATTACTCATGAAAGAATAATACAGCTTATGACCTCATTTTTTTTCTTTAGCTTTTGCTTCTTTCTCAAGATGCTTTTTGGCTATCTTCAATCGTTGAATGTCTTTTTTCTTCAGCGGAATAATCTCATCCTTCATCATTTTAATATAAGAAATCATTAACAACAGTAATATTACCGTAAATGGTAAAGCGGCAATTAACGACGCCGTTTGTAATGCATCTAGCCCACCCGTATACAATAAAACACCTGAAATAGAGGCCATCAATATACCCCAAACTAACTTCGACAGTACTGTAGGGTTTAAGGATCCCCTTGTCGTCATACTGGCCATAATGAAAGTAGCAGAATCGGCTGACGTAATTAAGAAGATAATTATAAGCAAAATCCCAATAAAAGAGGCTATCGTTGAAAGTGGCAAATGCTCTAACATTTGAAACAACGCCACTGTTACATCGTTATGAACGGTTTGTGCAATTTGAGCTTCTTGATGCAAATCGAACCACAAGGCAGTACCTCCAAAAACAGCAATCCAAAAACAAGCAATAAGAGGAGGAATGATTAATACGCCAACAATAAATTCTCGAATGGTCCTACCTTTTGATACACGAGCAATAAAAGAACCAACAAAGGGTGACCAAGCTATCGCCCACGCCCAATAAAAGATAGTCCAATCCTTTACCCATGTCCCTCCGACATACGGTTGCATCCTTAAACTATATTGAATAAAGTTTGAAATATAATCGCCTATCGCTAGTGTAAAGGTTTCCATTATAAATACTGTCGGACCTGTAATAAAAACAAATAGCAGTAACACAATCGCTAGCATCATATTGACATTACTTAAGATTTTCATTCCCTTTTGAAGGCCTGTAGTGGCAGATAACATATAGCCAATAAACATGATAAGAATAATGACTACCTGTAAGAGAAATGTATTAGGTAAACCAAAGACAAAGCTTAAGCCTCCATTTGTTTGGAGCACGCCCAAGCCAATAGAAGTAGCTACCCCCATCACTGTGGCAATAACCGCTAAAATATCAATCGTGCCCTTCACGACTCGATTTTTCCCCGTTACAGGCTCTAAGGCGGTTGAGATGAGCATATTTCTTTTTTTGTTAAATTGCACATATGCCATAACTAGTCCCAATATGGCATACACAGACCATTGGCTGATTCCCCAATGAAAGAATGAATAGCCCATTGCCAGTCGGGCTGAATCTGTCGTAAGAGGCTTTGTATCACTAAAAGGTGGTGAAAAATAATGACTCATTGGTTCAGCTACTCCCCAAAAGACTAGTCCCACGCCTAGTCCTGCAGAAAAGAGCATAGATATCCATGTGAGAAAGCTAAATTCTGGGCGACCCTCTTCTGCTCCTAATCGAATAGTGCCATATTTACTAATCGCCAAGCCAAATAGAAAAACCACGATTATAAAGACCGCCATTAAGTAAAACCAACCAAAAAAATCCGTCGTCATATGAAAGACGCTGTTCGCTACATTCTTAAACTGTTCCGGTATTATTGCCCCAATAATGACCAAAAGTAAAATGGCTCCACTAGAAATAATAAATACTGGGTTGATTAAATTTTTATTTTTTTGCATATAGCGCCTCCATTAATCCCAGACGTTTTACCAAATTTCCTTTATTATGAGTTTCATTCAAGTATTTTATAAATCAAAACTTCCTGAAAATAAAAAAACGCATTACCCGTAGATAATGCGGCTATTATTTATTCATTTTTAAAAGCAAAACGTATGGCTCTACTCATAACAGTGGGCACAATAGATGCATGATTTTCGTTTAAAGCTTCATAAAAATCAACCTTCATTATTTTTTCAAGCATTGTTGCCATTTGTCGTGCATCATCTACCATAAAGGTTTCCAGTTCACCAGCACTAATAAACAATGTTTCCTTCATAGCCTGATGCTCATTTAAAAATACTGAGGCACATGGGACTAATTCATGCTCATTCCACCAGATGGAGGGACTGATAGCCAGGTAATGTTGAAAGCTTGTTTGATGGTGAAATAATTGCCAAAGTGTAAAATAACCCGCTAATGAATGACCAAATATCGATTGCTGTGCTTTATTTACTGGATAGTTGGCTTCAATCGTTGGCTTTAGTTCTTCTTCTAGGAATCGACTAAAGTTTACTGCCCCACCAAGCTTTTCATGCCCTTTACCTTTAAATCTTGCGGGATAAATATACGTCTCTGCTGGTGCCGTAAAATCATAAAATCGTCGTTCACGCATATCTTCACCATGCCCGATACCAACAACAATGGATGGTAAAATACCCGTTTTTGGCGCATTACGACTTTGCAATCGAACTGCTTCCTTAACAAGAGAAAAATAAGAAGAACCATCCAATACATAGATGACAGGAAAGCCTTCTGTTGGCGCTTCCTCATTGGGTACATAGACGTTAATCTCATACGTATAGTCTGCCCATTTTGAAGTCATTTGCTGTGTTGAGTAATCTATTTCTGTTCGATTCATTTGTTTTCCTCCTTCAATATGTCATAGCCATAACATACAGGTGTATTCGTTGCCGGATCTTCCATAATACGTGCATCAATGTTAAAGACTTGGCGCATCACTTCTGCACTCAAAATTTCCTGTGGTGTTCCAGTTTGCATGATAACACCCTTTCGCATGGCGATAAGATGATCTGAATACCTAGCAGCATGATTAATATCATGAAGAACCATGACGATTGTACATTGATGCTGTTCATTTAAATTTTTCACGATATCCAGTACTTCCAACTGGTGGGCCATATCTAAATAAGTAGTGGGCTCATCAAGTAACAATATATTTGTTTCCTGTGCCAATGCCATAGCAAGCCATACACGCTGACGCTGTCCCCCAGAAAGCTGTGCCAGCTCTCGATTTCGATATTCCATCGTATTGGTGACCGTTAACGCCCACTCAATCATTTCTTCATCCTTATTTGTTAAACGATTGACATTGTTGCGATGTGGATATCGGCCATAAGCAATTAGCTCCTCAACTTTTAATTGCCCTGGTGCGATGGGTGTCTGTGATAATATTGCTAGCTTCTGTGCAATATCCTTTGTCGATAAATTTTGCATATTTTGCTCCTGCAAGTATACCGTGCCCTGTTGTTTTTTTAAAATTCGTCCTATCGTTTTGAGAAGCGTTGATTTACCACAGCCGTTCGGTCCGATAATTGTTGTGACCTTGCCCTCTTCAATCGTTAAATTTAACCCTTCAAATACTCGAACCTGCTCATAACCCGAAGCCAAATTTTCCATTCTAAATGCAGTTTGCATACCGTTTCCTCCTATGCCTTAGATTTTACAAGTAAATACAAGAAATATGGAATTCCTATAATCGACACTACTATTCCAACAGCCAGCTCTGATGGTGCGAATACCGTTTTGCCGATAAAATCAGCTAGGATTAACAAGCCTGCACCTATCAATGCACTTACTGGCATGACATAACGGTGCTGAATACCAACAAGCTGCTTAGCGATATGTGGCGCCATTAAGCCAATAAAACCAATACTTCCTGATACAGATACGCAGGCACTAACTAGTCCCACACTGGCTAATAACAGCTTCATTTTCTCTTTTTCAACAGCAATCCCTAAACTTGTGATGCTATCCTCTTCCAGCTGAAAATAATCAAGTAAATACGATTTTCTATGCACATAAATTCCTAATATTAAAAGCCAAGGTAACATAGTAAGAGCAAAAATCCAATTCGCATTGTAAATGGAGCCTGCCATCCAAATGGCTGCGGATTCAAAATCCTGCGCACTCATTTTTAAGGATAAAAACAATGATAAAGCGCCAAATCCACTGTTAATGGCAATCCCAGTTAATATTAATCGCTGCATATCGAGATGACCATTTTTCAAAGCAAATGTAAAAATCAATATAGCCGCAATTGTTCCACCAATAAAACCGAACAATGGCATCATTAAAATAGATAGCCAGCTGTTCATATCTGCGCTCACTAATTTTAACTGAAAGAAAAACATAAAAATTACGACCGCGGCACCAGCTCCTGCATTAATCCCTAATATGCCTGGATCTGCAAGCCCATTGCGCGTAATACCTTGTAAAACAACTCCAGCCATTCCTAAACCAATACCAACGAGTCCGGCTATGACAATCCGTGGTAAGCGGAATTCAAAAATAACAAGATCAAATTTTGGATTAGAGTCAATACGCAATAATGTTTTTATGACATCCATCACAGACATGTCAAAAACGCCATTTGTAATATGTAGATAACTTGCAACTAAAATTAAAAGTAAAAGCATCGACATAGTCAAAAAGAATACACTTGAGGTATGTTTACGCACGTTTTTCACCTCCGTGCTTACGAACTAAATATAAGAAGAATGGTACGCCAACTAATGCTGTTAATACTCCAATTGGCGTTTCGAACGGATAATTGACAAAACGGCTAAGGACATCACAAAGCGCCAAGAAAAAGGCACCAATAACCGCTGCACAAGGGATGATATAGCGATAATCCACCCCAACAAGGAAACGAGTAATATGCGGAATAACTAACCCTACAAAGGCTATTTTTCCAACGAGAGCGACTGCTGTCCCTGTCAGGCATACGACAGCTAACATACTAATAATCCGTACTGCTCTCGTTTTTTGACCTAGTCCCATTGCAATATCCTCACCTAGCGAGGTAATCGTAATGGCCCTCGCACATAATAAGGCCAAAAATAATCCAGTTAATCCAAATGGAATTGAAAGCATCAGCATATCCATATCTACCATATGTACTTTAGTGTTATACCAAGCACTGACTGTTTGTGATACTTGGAAATACATCGCGATTGCTGTAGCTATACTGCTTAAAAATGTCCCAATAACGGTTCCAATAATAGCCAACCTTACTGGTGATAAGCCATTTCGAATTAATGAGCCAAAGCCAAAAACAATGCCCGCACCCAGTGCAGAACCTAGCATTGACAATAAAATCATCTGATAATTGGGCAGTCCTGGGAAAAAGACAATAGCTAATGTGATAACAAATGCAGAGCCATCGTTGACACCCATCAATGACGGAGATGCTAAATAGTTTCGTGTAATTCCCTGCATAACTGCACCCGCAACTGCCAAAAATGCTCCAACTAACAATACTGCGGCTATTCTAGGAATACGTCCTGTTCGTATAATTTGGTGATCAACATTGGAAGGATCAAATGCTGATATTGCCTGCCACACAGTGATTACACTAATATCCTTTGTTCCATACATAACAGAAACAAGTGCCACAAGGGCAATAAGGAAAGGAGATACCGCTAATATTGAAAATGACACTATGTTTGTTTTTTTCAACTTTCACACCTTTTTCTATACCATTTTCTTATCCAAACTTCTACTGAACAAAAGGCCGGTAATAGCCCGGTGATATCACCAAATCTACTACCAGCCTGTGTATACTATTTAAGTAATTTTTCAGCTGCTGCATCTAAGAATTTAACCTTAGACCAAGCCGTACCACCTTGTGCTAATGGGTCAATTGTATTGACATAAATTTCATTATTTTGTGATGCCTTTAAACTAGTGAAAATTGGATTTTTTTGTAGCTCCTCTAAAGCCTTTGGAGTATCCTTATTTTCTGATTCCTCAAATTGAAGGAAAATAGCATCTGGATTTACTTGAGCTAGTGTTTCCAGCGATAATTCAGCTTGCGCTTTAGCTGTCGTAACTACCTCTGGAACTGGTGCACCTAAATCCTCATATAAAACAGGATTTAAATAAACACCAGCCGGATAAATGTACATAACGCCACCACGAACACGAATGATTAACACTTGTTTATCAGCTAATTGCTCTTTTGATTTCACCTGTGCATCAGCAACTTTTGCCTCATAGTCAGAGATGATTTTTTTAGCATCATCTTCTTTACCAGCTAGCTGTGCAAGCACTGTCAAATTTTCTTTCCAGTTTGTTGAAATATGTGAGTAAGGAATCATTGTTTGAATTTTTTTCAACTTTTCAGCCGTTTCTTCAGGGAATTTTGAAGTACCCACAATGACATCTGGATCCAAATTAAGAATGGCTTCTGCATTCGGCTCCATTTTATTTCCTACAAGTGTAGCACCTTCAAAATCTGATGCTAGATATGCTGGCACTTTACCACCCACTTCAAGTACACCTACTGGCTTAATTCCTAGCATTGCAGCGTCTTCCATAGATTCAAGACTCGCAGCGACAATATTTTTCACTTCTGCTGGAAGCTCATATTTCTCACCTAAGTAAGTTATTGTCTGTGTCTTAGTTTGCTCTGTCTGTGATTCTGTTGCACTTGTTTCAGCCGTATTATTTGTTGATGTAGACTCCTCCGCCTTATCTGTTCCACATGCAGCTAATGATAGTGCTAAAAGTGCTGGCGCACACATTTTAAAATATTTATTCATAGATATTCTCTCCTAACGAGCTCATATTGATAATGATAATCGTTTTCATATGTATGTCAATATATAATTGATACTCATTATCATTTACGGATACTATCCTAACAAAGTGAAAATAGATTGTGAATGGACGATTTCGAAAATGACATGGACTTTTGCCGATTTAATCAATAAAAAAACTGTTTCTTTTTTATAAGAAACAGTCATTTATACGTATTTGGCTTCCTCTATTTTTAATTTTCGATAGGCTGAAGGCGATAAACCTGTACACTTTTTAAATACTCTACTAAAATAAAAACAGTCTATATAGCCAACACATTCTGCAATTTCAGCTACAGGGATTCCACCATACTCTAGTAAGTCCTTTGCTCGTCTTATCCGGTATTCCGTTATATATGTGCTTGGATTCATGCCTGTATGTTGCTCAAATAAATAGGCAAATCGACGTCGTTCAATTTCAAATTCACTAGAAATATTTGATACCGAAAGCTGCTCCGCGTAGTGCTCATGTATATACTGTAAAGCCTGCTCCATCATTTCATTAGCATTATCCAGAACCTTCACTTTTGCCGCTATAAGAATGTGTTCCAGCAAATTCATGAATAATGTCTTAGACTTAAATACCGCCATACTCCCTGGAAAGGAATAGCTTTCTACCAATTGCTGAACTTGGGTAATAATTTGCGTATTATGGCCTGTTTTAATAAGAAAGTGTTGTTGAGCTAGTGGATAAAGTGCCGCCTCATCCATAGGTAGATTATAATGAACTACAGCATATTCCCAAACCTTCTGGCTCGTTACGTTCACTTCAATTGGCATTTGAGAACCGGCATGCACTATTACTCCTGGTTCCATTACATAAGGCGTTCCATTCAAGCTAAAAATAGCACTGCCTGCAAGCGGCACAATAATTCCACACTTTTCTGGTGCAGTAGTTCTCCCTAAATCAACTTCTCCCGGCTCCATTCTTTTCGTAAAGACATCGGTAAATTTTACAGATGCTTGTGCAAAGTAATCTATTAAATACTTGATATCCATGTGCTAGCTCCTATAAATGTAAAACGCTCTGAATTTGTGAAAAATGATGTAAATCATGGTCAATTAACCCGCCAAAATAATCCGCAACCGTTATGTTAGACTGCCCAATACTGAACGACTGGTGCCATTGCTCATCTGTCAATTGTTGAATAGTCTGTAGCAATTGACGCCTTGTCAAAACAAATTCAGTAATCGTTTTTTCTAAATGCTGTTCACGACTTTTTTCAGCTGCCTTCGTGTTCATATGCTCGATATCTGGCCCTTTTGGTAAAGATGTATTTATAAATAAATAAGGTATTCGATGTTCTAATACAAATGTATCCCATGGGGTAAGATGTCCTATCACCTCTGCAACCGACCATTTTCCAGATTTAATTGGCATACGCCATTGCCCCTCAGATAAATTCCTCATATTCTTTACCCAAATAAGAGATTGTTCATAGTGTTTAATAATCGACTTTTTGTCTCGCAGCATTGGATTTGCCCTCCGATTACTGTAGATTGATTTCTAATTTCGGCCATCTTAAATGCCACTGTTTAGAAGTAATTCTTTGGCGATATATCGCATATCTTTCTTTATTTTCAAGGAAAAACGGGGTTGGTTCTATTATGCCAGCACCTAAATGGTGAATACCATATGGTGCAGCTACTTGTAGCCGACCTTTCGTTAATTTAATACCGATAGCAGTTGGGATTTCAGGAAAATGAGAGATTCCATCTAAGGAAGAGTGATATGGATTACTCCTATTTATGACGTGCATCCTTGCCTGATTTTTGACCGACCAAGGCTCGTCCTTACAAATCTTCCACAGCTCCTGCTCATAATGCTTCTCTTTTTCCTCTGTTAAATTGGATGAATCATAATAGATCACATCAATATCAGCTACTGGTGTTCGATCTTCTTTCTCATAAATATAATCCCATACTTTTGAACGAATGAATCCTGCACATATCCAACAATCAGGGAGCTGTACTTTTTCAACAGCTTCTAAAACATTCATCATCCAATCGTCTGCTGCTATTAGACTTATTAATTCTTTCTCACTTTGTAGCAATCTCATCTTAGCCCTCCAAAAGATAAAATAAATTTATAAATACTCAAAAATAATATATTAGATTTATACATTAAAACCATTTACCCTAAAGCTATTCAAGTGAGGAGAGTAGCTTATGAAAAAAATTTTACTGGTATCGTTCTTTGTACTCCTTAGTTTGGTGGGGCTTTACTATGCAAAAATTTCTTTGACCCTCATATGTATTGGTATTATAGCTGCCTTTATCGGTACACTTGCGGGAGGTGGAGGACTGATCACACTTCCTGCAATGATGCTGGTCGGCATTCCCATTCAGACTAGTATTGCGACAAATAAATTTTCAACTGGTATATCGGCTTTATCTAGCATTTTTTATTTACTGTACCATAAGGAGCTACACTTGAAAGCTATTTTAAAATACATCACTATTGCAGGTATTGGAGGGGTTGGTGGTGCACTTCTGGCTGTGTCACTATCTGAAAAAGCTATGAATTTTACAGCCTGTATCCTACTGATTTTTGCATTAGTCGTCACTTTAAAAAATAAGGCTTGGACTAACACTGTGAATCATACAGAGCATACAACGTCTTCCCTTTGGCAGCCCTTTTTTATCGCTATGTATGATGGTGGCTTTGGCCCTGGTTCTTCAACTTTTAGTATTTTATATTATTTGCGTTGCCAGCACACTTACATAAAAGCTGTACAACTCACTCGTGCACTGCTTTTTGGGAGTTGTACAGGAGCTTTTATTGTTTTTTATCAAACTGGTTTTATTCAATGGCACTATGCCATTGCCATGGCATTAGGCTCTATCCTAGGCTCTCAATTAGGCCTCCTAGTGCTGCCACATATTCCAATAAAAATAGCCAAACTACTCCTACCTGTCATTATTTCATTGTTGATTATTCAGATGCTATGGAAAATCATTTAATATTGCCACTCAAATGTTCATGAATTAACTTCCATTCACCATTCATCAACGTGAAAATATTTGTCGCTCTACCGCTACCTGATACAAATCTTCCATTATGATAGCCTTCATAGTGATATGTATAAAGACAGGTAGCTGTCTTTTCATCAACGGTTAGCCATGCTATATCAGTCGCTGAATAGACCTCTTTTTGAATTACATTCCATGCGTGATTGAAGTAAGCACCAATTTCCTCTGTAGTCGTACATGTTTTATCCGAAAACCAATATACAGCCTGTGGATGCAAAATAACCTTTACTTCATTAAAATCATGCGTATTTGTTGCTTGGATATAACGTTCTAATGCTTGTTTATGTGTCATATTCTCGCCTCCTTTTTAACAATATTATCCCATATCTACCTTCTTATAAAAAATGTATTTATGTGATGTTCTCCTTTGAACAGTTCATAAAGAACACCTATAATAAGGACAAAATCACATAAAAAACGGAGGATACTATGCTAGCTTCTATTGAAAAACAATCCAATCACCATGTTGCTACATTTAAACGCCCGCTCCCTCATGCGATAGAGGTTGTTTGGGCAGCAATTACTAATAATGACAAGCTGCAAAAGTGGATGAGTAATTTAGAAATCATCGATCTTCGTAACAATGGTAAGATGCATTTTAATATGAATGATGGAACAGATGCCTATGAAACAATAGGCATTACTGATTATGCAGAGAATGAAACTCTCGAATTTGATTGGGGTACGGATACTGTACGATTCGAACTTTCTTCTACTGACCAGGGCACATTACTACTATTAGTGGAGACACTTCAAGCTTTAACGGAGCATACGCCAAAGGATTTAGCAGGATGGCATATATGTCTGGACTTGCTGGCTGATCTGCTAGATGGTCAGGAACGGCTAACCTTCCCAATGGAGAGTTGGCAACAGCGATTCCACGATTACAAGGACCTTGTAGATTCCGTAAAGTAAACGACTAAAAAAATCCTAGAGTACAATTGACGTGCACCTCCAATTGTTAGATGCGTCTAATAATCGGGGTCACTTCACAATGACTCTAGGGTTTTTATTATTGGTAAAACGCTGTAGCTATTTCTATGGCCTTTAGAGGGTCCTTTATGGAATCGAGTGTATACACAAGCTTTTCATCCTGCCAAACGATTAAATTGCCTGTCTGATAAACGTCCAATTGAGCCATGCCATACTGCTTTGGAATAGGGAGCATATGACTTTCTAAATATTCTACTACCTGCTTTGCAAGTTTGACACCTGCATCTGGATTTTCTGTTCGGGTATGTGTAGCAATTGCCCAACGTCCTTCATTCCATCCAGTCCATAAGGAACCGGCTCCTGCATCTTGGTAACCTTTAATATTGTAACCAAGATCCACTTTTCGCCCACCATTTTGATTAAAATTATCAAACGCTATTTGAGTGCTAGCACCTTCTGCATTATTGTATTGCTTAACGAGCAATCGCCCTATGACGGTTGCTGATTTCTTTAATCGAATATCATTAATAGGTATATTCTCTTTACTTTCATAAAAGACAATTTCCACCTGATTCCCTTCAGTCCTTGTAGTAGCTGATAAAAAAGCACCCTCTGGAATAGGTAAAGTTGTTGGCATTTTTATGGTGAAATCAGCATGTATTTGATCCTTGATTTGTTGCAGGACCTCTGTTTGTTCCATTGCTGTTCCATTATTATGATGATTAGCTTGTTCTACAGGTATTTGGGTCTCACTTTCATATGCTTGTTGATTTTCTTCACGATTTGCACAGGCACCTATAAAGCAAATACTCAAAAAAAGGAGAAATAGCATTCTTTTCATTCGTGTGAACCTCCATCTATTAATTTCCTTCTCTCGGTATTTTTCCCTAGTAAAAACCAACTTAAACGTTTGCTATTTTAGCTCGTTAATTCGCTTCGTCAGCTCATTAAATTTTTCATCGAGCTTGGCGTAATCCTTATCCTTAGCTGTGAGAAAGCTTAGTTTCCCTAATATTTCTTGCCGCTCCGTTTCTAGTTTTAAACGAAGTGTCATTACATCCTCGTCCTGCTTAACCTCTTTTCTCCATTTTTTCTCTATCTGTTGACCATGAACCTCCCAAACACTATTCGTTACCTTATCCAGAAAGTAGCGATCGTGTGAGACGACAAGTAATGTTCCATTGTATTGGGCAAGCGTTTGCTCTAACTGCTCACGAGAAGGCAGGTCAAGATGATTCGTTGGCTCATCTAAAATAAGAACGTTCTTGTCTGCTACTATATATGCCATCAGTTTACATTTTACCCGCTCACCCATGCTCATCTCCCCAATCGAAGATGTCCAATGTGTAGAAGTAAAGCCTAGATTTTTCATGAGATTACGAACTTTCCCTCGCTCTTCAAACGTTTCTTGATAAAAATACTGCTCTGGTGTCTGATCAAGCGGTAGGTCAAAGACTTCCTGTGTTAAATAACCAATGTTAGCAGCCGGAGATACCCATACTTCGCCTTCAGCCTTTAATTGACCTAAAATGACTTTTAAAAAACTTGTTTTTCCACTACCATTTGTGCCCGTGACGGCAATTTTATCTCCAAATTGCGCAGTGACGTTCACATCCTTAAACAACAATCTGTCGTCGAATCGTAAGGAAACATTTTTGGTCTCTAAAAAACGTTTACCGACACGTTGATTGGTTCCTAAAGAAAAGCGTATTTCTGATTCAGGCTTCACAGCTTCGACCTTTGCCTTCTCAAGCTCAGCTTCTAATCGCTTTTTCTTAGATTTCACCTGGGAATCAAGACGCTTTGCTTTCACACGGTGATATTCCTTAAAACCTTCTAGCTTGGTAGACTGAGCATGGCCCTTTTGAGACCATGCTGTTAGTTCCTGCATCTGTGCCTCAATACGCTCAATATTTTTTTGCTGCTTGTCGTATGCACGTTGTTGTGTTAATCTTCGATGCTCTCTTTCAGCCATATAGTTTGAATAATTGCCGTTATGTTCAATAAGCTTCTTTTCCTCAATCGACCAGATTTTCGTCGCTACGCTATCTAAAAAGTAACGATCATGTGAGACAACAATAATCGTTCCCTTATAGTTTTGTACTTGTTTAATCAAAAATGTGGTACTCTGTTCGTCTAAATGATTGGTTGGTTCATCCAGCATTAGAATTTGAGCACCCTGCGAAAAACCTTCTGCCAGGCGCATTTTCAATTTTTCTCCACCACTTAATGCTTCAAATGGCAGATTGGGCACCTTCCATTTAGATAGCAAATTTGCCTCTCTAGCCGTTATTTCCATCCTAGTAAAATGAGCTAGTTCCTGCTCTACAATTGCCGTTTTTACTGTTTCTAGCCCTTTTATTTCTCCTGTAGTAGGCACCAGCATCCCTCGTATGAATTGAAGCAATGTGGATTTTCCAGCACCATTTCTACCAATAATGCCGATTACCTCACCTTGCTTTACGGTAGCGGTCACATGCTCAAATAGGAATGTATCCTTTATTTCAAAACTAATATTCTGTAATTTTAAAAGCTCCTTCATACTATCCATCCTCTCCAGTTGGAGGATTAAAAAAATCCCTCCAAGTATTTTGGAAGGATTAGTCACCGCTACATATACACAAATTAACTGTTGAAACAGCTATATTTGTTACTCCATTACTTATTTTAGACATCGTAAAATAAGCTTCTGGAATAGCGTTATATTGGCCTATTAAGACCAATACAAGCGTTAATTATGGAAAATGGGCAGACTAATCCTATTTTTATTGTTGGTGAAATTTAAATTAAATTTCATCTGTAAAAAATAAGATTAGTTATTCATTAGCCACCCATCGTCCCTTCATCTTTTATTACCGTCATTGTAACACCATTTTTTTGAAAATGAAACTTTCTTTGCGCGACATTATCTGAAACATTCAAATGAACGAATTTGATTTCTCGTTATCGTACGGAAATACCAGCCATACCGACTACTCCAACGAAAGCCAGCAATGAATTCTCTTCCTATAACAGTTGGGAAAAACCAAAAGCTCCTACCAGTATTCAACCAAATAAAGGTGTTTCTAAATAGGCAGGATCGAATACCACTTGATCCTTCTCGCCGTGCAGGCACTGGTGGCGAAAAGCCTGGTGGTGCACTCATTGGCATTTGTCCTGCCGGAGGTGGACCAAAATTAGGTGGACCAAATGGCGGTGTTTCAAAATTATCATCGCCACCCCAGCCAGGTCTTCTAAAATTATCTTCTCTAAATGGATTATTGTACACACAAGCCCTCCTTTTACATAATTCAATATATGTAATCGGGCATTTAACCGTTGAGCCATTGCCTACCTAGGTGAAGATAATAGCAGCGTATTTTCCCTCATGCTATAACCTCTGGCAGCACATCTTAGTAAAGTCTAGGTATGCTTCTCATCGTAAGAGTATGGCTCTGATTATGTACAAAACAATGGTGGAATGACCGCAAACTATTGAGATAAATATGACTGCATAATTCCCCAATCCTCTACTTTTTCGTCAAAGGATTTAATATTTTTCCCTGGTATTGGACTCGTTGACGGCATTTTTTTATAAGCTCGTCCAGCTAAAAGCTCTAATCCAATATGCTTGTTAAAAACATCGAATGCCTTCGCCCCATTAAAGAGTACTAACTCGATGTTCGGGTAGCTTTGAAAAAGAGTTTGAAAATCATTTGGCTTTTCATTACGAATCGCCGCATCTAGGCTCCCTTTTCTCTCACAGGCTTCAATTGTGTCCCAAAGTCCGATTGCATGCTTTCTTAATAAAGCCATTCTCTCACCATAATCGTCAGGAACTTCAATATGCAATAGCTCACCAATGATGGGCCAAAAGTGATTGCGTGGATTACCGTAGTACTGCTGTTTTTCTAATGACTGTTTTCCTGGCATGGAGCCAACAATTAGCACCTTTGTGGATGAATCTACAACGGGTAATAATACATTTTTTACTTCACTAGACACAACAATCACTCTCCTTTTCTCTATTGTAGCGGAAAATCAGATCCGGCAAGTATATCTTGGCTTGGTACTAATAAAGGAAGCTGGGATGAATGATTCCTCACATACGACCGAACAATTTCATAGCCTATACAATAGCCTATCCACGGTGGAAGCTCTCCACCATATAAAAATGGCCGATGCTTTTCCAATCCCAGAAGCTGTAGGTTTGGCAAAAACTGAGATTTCCATAGTTTTATAACCTTCTCGATCGTATAGTCAGTTAACCACGGTGCTAGCCATTGATCTCCGTAAAGTTCTTTCACTGCACATTCTGCTAACCCCTCTAATATAAGAGAATCCAATAAAGTCATTTTGGCTAAAGACTTTTTAAGATAGTGTAAACGGCAAACATGGTTATATTCATGGGCGAGTAATGCTTGAAGCTCCTGTTTTTCTACTTCTCCCACAAATAAAAAAAGCGAATGAGGATACGCCACACCATTTTTGTTAGTGATAGTTTGTTGTCGGGTAATTGGAAATATATATATAGGTATAGTTGGACCATCCCACTTCTTCTGTAAGTACATAAACTCCTGCTCCACACAGCCCCACACATTCATCTGTTTCAGTCTCTCTAAATGAGTCTCTTCCTCTGGTAAAAAAAGACCCTGCTGCTGTAATTCGAAGTGTATTTCCTCTGGATATCCCTCTTTAAATAGTTTAACCAAACGATCACATAGAATCGAACACTGCAGGCTATATAGCTCATCACTGCTCTTAGATTTTCTGGCTAATTCATACTCCTCAAGCCACTTATCTGTAGACTCAACTGCCACGTCATCACCTCTTGATAGTATATGTGATGAATAGACAATCGGCTAAAGATAAATGCATTAATTAGCATATATTAGCTTGTAATGAAGTAGAAAGGAGGGATATTTGTGAATCCAACTGATGCTTACAATATTTGTTGTAAATATCACGGTAAACGAGTTCGAATTTCGGATACATCTGGTAGAGTACATGTTGGGGAAATCACGAGGGTAGACAGAAGACAGGTATGGATTCTACCTGATAGAAGATATGGTGGTTACGGTCTAGGCTTTTGGGGATATGGTGGAGGAGGATTTGGCGTTGGCATTGCACTAGGAACTGTTCTAGGTATTGCACTAGCTCCAATTATTTTCTTCTAGGTTATATGGATGTGAAAAACGAGCCATTTCAAACATTGTTGAGATGGCTCATTTTTCATTATTGAACTTGCTCTTGCTGCTGTTTACTTTCAATCAACTCGGATATTGTTACAAATGTGTAGCCCTGCTTTTTTAATGCTGGTATTATCTCCTCTAATGCTTGAATGGTTTGTGTACGATTTCCACCACCATCATGAAATAATATGACATCGCCAGGCTTTGTGCCCTTCATAACCTTTTGTACAATCTTCTTTACACCGGGCTCTTTCCAATCTTGAGTATCCTGATGCCAAGACCACATCACGACCTTGTAGCCATCCTTAACAGCGGCATTTATCATAGCATCTGTGTAATTTCCACCAACAGGACGGAATAAAACAGGGGAAAAACCAGTAATACCATAAATCGTGTCATTCGTCTGTCGAAGCTCTTCTTGCAATTTATTGATGGAAACTTTAAACGGATGTGTATACGTATGATTCGCTAATTCATGCCCTTCTGTATAAGAACGTAAAACAAGCTCTGGATATTTTTCAGCATTTTTTCCAATAATAAAAAAGGTCGCTTTGGCATCATATTTGGCTAATAAATCAAGCACCGCCGCTGTGTATTTGGGATGTGGGCCATCGTCAAAGGTAAGTGCCACTATTTTATCCTCCGTGTTAATATCCCACACAACTTTTCCAGTCTCCTCATAATACGGACGTCCTTTATTAGCATGAGCTTTGAACCCTACAAAAAATCCCGAGATGATTAAAACGAAAACCGTTAAAACCCATACATATTTACGTGTCATAGCATCACCTCCCAAGTCCACATTCACAGAACTCCGTCAACTTACTATTTGCGAATTACCGTTAATTATACTTGTGAGAGACGTCTGTTTTCCTGTTTTAATTATTTCAAAAAAACTTATAATATTGAACGAATTGTGAAACATCACTCATATTCCTTTATTTTTTTCTTTATTCATGTAAAATGAAATCATTATTGATATATAACAATATATAAATTTAATAAATGTTATGTAACAGATAAAAGGAGATACTATAAATGTGGATAATTACCGTATTTGAAGAAAACACGTATCGGATGTTTGAATATACTTCTAAAAGTGAAGCAACCATTGCATTGAGTAAATGTAAACAAACCGCTTTATTGTCTTATACAAAGTAAATGCTAAAAGGAATCTATTCGCCTAGAGTAGATTCCTTTTTATTATTTTGATATTAGACTTTTTTCTTTATTACCAAGAGTTTTTTTATTAGAAATGTCGAACACCTTGATAGTTATCGCCATATGTATATAGAGAAAAGGAGTGATTTCAATGGTGACAATTGAACCTATCATGATTAAGGGACATTTTTTCACTGCAGTAGTTGTTCAATTACCTAAAACAACACTACTGACTATTTCTAATAATACTGGCTACATTATGTGCGGCGCATTAGATGTAGGTCTGTTAAATAGTCGCTTAGTTGATCGAAAAATTATTGCTGGTCGGGCAGTTGGTGTGAAAACGATTGATGAGTTATTAACGGCTCCGTTAGAATCCGTGACTTATGAAGCCGAACAACTTGGCATTACAGAAGGAATGAGTGGCGTCGAGGCACTTTTAAAAATGATTTAATATATAAAAAAGCGTCAGTTTTAGAACGAATGACTAGACGCTTTTCCTTTTTTTGAACCCCTACACTGGTTGAATAAGCAAACTCTCTCTTCCCCATACTGTGGGACAAAGGGAGCGTGTTGTCATGAATAATAATAAGCATTTTAAAATACATGTAACTTTCCTTGCGATTGCTTTAATCGTTTTTATCTGGTCTGTTATTAAACCATCTTCCTACTTAGATTGGCTCGCTGAAGTTAGCCCAGGAATTATTGCGATAATTATTGTAGTTTGTATTTATCCTAAATTCCGATTCACAACCATTTCTTACTTGATCATTACCCTATTATCAATTCTAACTTTCATAGGTGGACATTATACGTATTCAGAGGTGCCACTATTTAATTGGATAAAAGAAGAATTTGATTTGCATCGTAATAATTACGATCGCTTCGGTCATTTTTTAAAAGGCTTAATGACCATTGTTATAAGAGAAATTTTAATTCGAAAAACCCCCCTTACAAAAGGGGCTTGGCTAACAGGTATCTCCATTAGTATTTTGCTTGCGATTGCTGCATTGTATGAAATCATTGAATGGTTAAGCACAAGAATCTCGAAGGGCAGTAAAGGGGCCAAAGACTTTTTAGGGATGCAGGGAGATCGTTGGGACGCTCAATGGGACATGTCTTTAGCCTTGCTAGGTTCCATTATTACCTTGCTTTTATTGACAAAGCTCCATGATAAATATTTAAAGAGATTAAACAAATAAAATCTTTTTTGCATAGTATAAGGAATAAAAATCTTATGAAAGGTGGTATTGTATGTACTATGCACAGCTCCCTCATCAGGCATCCATTCCCCCACGTGTTATAACTGTAACGGGCACTGGGCAGGTAAAGGCGAAGCCAAGCGCCATGCAACTACAAATAGAAGTTCAAACACAAGGCCAAAATGTACAAGAGCCACAGCAGAAGAATGCGGCTACTATGAAGCAAGTCATTCAATCCATTACAGCCCTTGGAATTCCAAGCGAACAAATTCAAACAGCTGCCTATACAATTACCCCACTTTATCATTTTGAAGACGGCCAACAAATTTTCACTGGTTATGAAGTAACGAATGCCATTACCGTCAATGTATCAGATCCTGAACGTGTTGGCTTTATCATTGATACAGCTGTAGAAAACGGGGCAAATCGTATCAGCAACATTCAATTCAAAGTTGACCGTGCAGATGCTTACTATCAGCAAGCATTGAGTTTGGCTTTGCATAATGCTCAAGCAAAGGCAAAAACCATTGCAGAAACTATGCATTTACCTTTGCAGCTCCTCCCCACTGAAATTGTCGAAGAACAAGTTAATACGCCTATTCTTTATCGCTCAATGGCCGTTTCCTCCGATATGACACCTATAGCACAAGGGCAAATCGACATAAATGCCTCTGTCCGCGTGAACTTTCAATATTGATTGATGACCTTAAGCCTTCAGCGAAACAACAGCGGAAGGCTTTCCTACTGTGAATTCCATACCCATTCCATTACAACTTTTCAATAATAAAAGGCTATATTTCTTTATTTATTTCTACCCTCTTCATGCCGAAATAATTTGTTCCTATAACACCCATAACAATCATTACTCCCCCGATTAAATGGTACGTCTGGAAGGATTCGTGTAAAAATAAAACACCTGCAAATATAGTAATAAGCGTAGCCAAATTACTAAAAACACTCATTTTAGAGGCCTCTAATATAGATAGAGCATAATTTGATAAATAAGACGTGCCGAGCGAAGATAACAGGCCTAAATATAAAATGGCGATAATAAAATCAACATGTAGAAATGGCTTAAAAAATTCATGGATATTGCCTTTCATCATATGATCTCCAATAGCTATCCCATTAAAAATGACAAATCCACATAATGTCATGACATATGTTAATGTCAGTAAAGAATATTGCTTTGTAAGCCTTCTTGCAAAGACATTATAAATCGATGCCGCAATTGCTGAAAGTAAAACAAACCCACTGCCAATAACATTCCCAGTAGTAGCATTTGCCCCGTTCATCATTAGCATATACATCACACCAAGTACAGAAAACGCAATGGATACAAGCTGTCCACTTGTAGCTTTTTCCTTTAACAATAAACCTGCTAGTGCTAATGTAAAAATAGGAATCGTTGCTTGAATAATTCCCGCTTCTGAAGAGGAAATTCTAGCAAGTCCAAGCACTTGAAACGTGAAAAAAACTATGGGATACAAAATGGCTAAAGGTAAAATTTTTAATAAATCATGTTTTTTTATTGTTAGCTTATTTTTCGTAAATACTAGTACAATAACAATGCTGATGAAAGCAACTGAAAAACGATGAGCTAATGTATCCATAGGGCTTGACACTGTTAATGTAACTTTCACAAATAGGAATGAAAGCCCAATGATCAATGCATACGAAATCGCTGCTATATAGGCTTTTCTTTTTTTGGACATACGACAATGCTCCTTCTCCATCAAATCCGGCCGGTATGGTTATCGTATAAAAAAGTGCACCATTTGACGATATGAAAAAAACACATCTGTACCGATACAGATGCGTTGGAGGTTATATATGCTTAAATATGAATGGATTTATTCACAGCTTATGACTCAAATACAGGCAGGCACTCTTCCATCAGGGGCAAAGCTACCTTCAATCCGCCAGTTATCACAGCAATACTCCTGCAGTAAAAGTACTATTTTAACTTCTTTGAAAAAGCTTGAGGAGCAGCATCTTATCTATGCATTACCGAAAAGCGGTTACTATGTTGTTGACCATCAAGTGCCCTTTCAGCCACAGGTTCAAGACCATATAGATTTTGCTACCTCCTCACCTAGCTGGCATGCTTTCCCGTACCAAGATTTTCAACATTGCATCAACAAGGCAATCGATACATACCAAGCAGACCTATTTAGATACGGGACACCGAAAGGCTTACCATCTCTCATAAAAGAAGCCAAAAAACTATTAACAAATTATCAAGTGTTCACAAAAGAGGAAAATATATTTATCACTTCTGGTGTCCAACAATCCCTGTCTTTGCTAAGTATTATGCCATTCCCAAATGGTCGTTCAACCATTTTAGTGGAGCAGCCTAGTTATCATTTGTATATGGATTACTTGAAAACCTATGGAATCCCCGCTATCGGCATTAAAAGAACAACAGATGGCATTGATCTAGATGAATTAGAGCGCATTTTTAGTCATCACGACATTAAGTTTTTTTACACGATGCCTCGCTTGCACAATCCTTTAGGGACTTCATACAGCAAGCAGGAAAAAGATATGATCCGTAAACTTGCCTATCAATACCATGTATACATTGTTGAAGATGATTATTTAGCGGATTTCGAGCAAAATTCGAAAATAGATCCCATTGTTACAGATGATACACAGCAGCATGTCATCTATTTAAAAAGTTTTTCTAAAATCATGTTTCCTGGCTTACGTATTGGGCTAGCCGTTTTACCAGACATCTTCATCCAGACATTTCAACAATATAAAAATACCACTGATATTGATAGCTCGATGATTTCCCAGGCAGCTTTAGAGCTATACCTAAAAAGTGGCATGTTTGAACGTTATCAAAAGAAGGTCAGCGAGTCTTATGCCATACGAGCTAACATACTTCAACAATCGGTAACAACCCATTTGGCAAAGTATAGGGCTTCTAAGGAAATCTGTATGCATAGCCACATTATTTTACCAAGACAGGTTAATACCGATAAACTGATCCAGCATTTGAAACAAAGACATATACTTTTAGATTCGATTCACCGCAATTATTTAGAGGAATTTTATCATGAACGAATATTGAAATTAAATGTATCTAATGTGGAAGAGTCAAAAATTGATCTGGGTATAAAGGAAATTTCCTTATCTCTTAGCGATCCTAACAATTACTTTTATTAAAAGTCATTCATGAAACCTTCTTGTTCTTCATATATTTAGACATCATAAATTGGTTCAATAAGGAGGATTCAATGCACTCTGAGAAATTGCGACTAAGGAAAATTCAGCGTCTTGCATATGAAATTATGGATGAGATGCACAAAGAAAAAGACCGCAACGAAATGCATAAATTAATCCCGATCATTGATAACTTGTCGCGGGCAATTGGAGATTTAACAGATTCGGTGGGTAAGTACTCATTGGATTATGTAGAGGAAAAAGTAAAAACTGCACATGAACTTTTATTTAATAAAGAAAAGGTCGATGCTTATTAATAAAGACAGGGAAAAAGGGTAACCATATAAGTGGCTACCCTTTTTTTCATTAATGCGTTTCAGGTTCGAATGTTTTACAGTCAGTTTCCTCACTGTTGGAAGCATGTTGTCCCTTCTGGCTGACAACATAAATTTTTTCTGCTGTGCATTTGTTTCCAGAATCCCAAAATGTGCAGTTATTGACTTCACAAAGAATTTCTTGTGCCATCGTTTCACACCTCCTCTATGTTAGCTTTAACAAATTAGAGGTAAACAATACGTTGTTCAACAAAGTCAATTCTCGGTCCACACGCGAGTGTAGCGTATCCAAATCACTCCATGCTAAAGTCTAAATTTGCTGGTTGTTTTGGTAATCGTTCCTGCGTAAGCATATTGGTTGTGGGTACATTATCGTAGACTTCTTCAAAACGGAAGCCATCTGCCCACACTTTCCCTGAGCCAATTAACAACACACCAAAATAAATGGAATCTCCTTCCTCAGGTACATCTAGAACAATAGAATAATGATTCCATTCAGTAGTTCCTGTCACAGAGCGCTGATCCATATTATCAAATTGAATGGTATCACCCGTAGCGTTGTCTATGCGCATCCACGCTCCACATTTTGTAGCTTCAGCCGTTTTTAAGTAACATGACATTCTGAGCCGCTTACCTTTATAGTCGGCTGCCTGAAAACCCTGCATCATCGTAGCAAATTGCCCATTATTGACTGCTGCATGGGTGGAAAATAATACACCAGAGCGCTTTCCTGAATGAAATACCTTATCATCCGTATGAAATTGATATAATTCTGGATTTCCGCCACTTAGCACCCAGCCCTTAACCTGTTCATTTAATTCCATCAACTTTTCCTCCTCCAACATAGCTAGTGATTGCATCAATCTTCGGTACTTTCCTGGTGGCAAAGCATACACCTCTTTAAAAGCTCTTGTAAAAGCCTCTTGAGATTGAAACTGAAATTTAAAGGCAATCGTTATTATCGATGCATTGGAGTATATTAAACAACTGGCAGCCATAGCTAATCGGCGCATCCGAATATATGCACCTATCGTCAGCCCTGTTTCTTGTTTAAAGATTCGACTTAAATGGAACTTCGAATAGCCGGTAATATTCGGCATACACTCAAGTACTATTTCTTCCATCAATTGCTCCTCGATATAAGTAATAATTCTTTGTGTTGCCTGACTATACTCCATATTGCTCACCTCACTTTTATCATAATGGCAAAGAAAAGAGATTTTTTGATGGAGATTGCTATATTTGACTAATCCGTTACTTTTGTTGGTGTTGCTTCCTGTACAATTATCAGACCGTCATATGCATCTGCAGGTGTCATTTTAATGGTATAAAGCATTTTTGTAAGCTTATACCAAGGACGAAAATCATCGCCTATATTGCCCATTCTTTGCTCCTTTGTAAGAATATTGGATAGCTCTTCTGATTGACTAGCCTTTTCAAAATCCACATACAAGATGTTGTCATTGATATCACTAAAAGCATCCACTAGAGCGTTATGATGTTCAATCGTATACTCCTTACGTTCTCCAGACCCATTTGGTGCTTGGAATGTATTTTTCACAAAATCCGTACCAATAGCAAAGTACTGATTTTTATAATGCTCATTTAAATATTGTCCCATCGACTTATAACCAGCCATTGTAGCAGACGTTTTATCTATATGGCCATTATGTCCAGACATCAATACTTTATCATGGCCCTTCGTCGCTTCGAAATCAACAATCCATTGTAAATTTTGAGCTAAGTATTTATCACGTAAATTCATGTAATTACCATCGTTTAAAAACAATTGCGTACGTTGCTTTAAAATTTGTGCATATTGCGCCGCAAAAGAGAAGGCATCCTTTGATGACTTTTTCTCATAGACTTCTTTGTTTGATTGTAAATCTTTGATGATGGCATCGATTGTTTTATCAAGCTCTACTAACTGGCTATTCGATAAATCTCTCATTGTTTTATTGGACACATGTTCTAACTGAGCCGAATATTGCTTAGCCGTTTCAGCATCGACATCCGCATAATAATCAAGTAAACCCTTTTTGCTATCATCATAGCGTTGCATATCATTACCATAAAAATAAATTTTATCTTCCTCCTTGGCTGTTAAGTTATAATCATGCATCCATTGCACAAAGTCCACCATTTGTTCAGTTTGATAAATGCCGTAATCTAGTGCTTTAATAGCATCTTGCGCCGTGCCAACACTATTGACAATAAATTGATTTATTTCTTGGGCACCCCCGAAATCCCCCTCTAAAACAAAGACGCGAACATTTTCATTCTTCATCATTGCTTCAAATAGATCCTTTTTTAAGGCTTGGAATTCCACATTTCCATGTGTTGCCTCTCCAAAGCCAATAATTTTTACATCATCAGGTATAGTAATATCTTTTATTTCACTACTATATTGTGAGGCATCTTTGACAGCCGCCCCCTGTCCACAGCCAGCTAAAACTGCTAGTAGTATACATGTAGTTAATATTCTCAAACTTCGTTTCATTTTCATGTCAATTCTCCCTTAAGGTTAAATGGCTTTTCGTTGGAAGTAGTAATACCCACCAAGGAAAAATAGGATGAAGCCACCACCGACAACTGTTAACAATTGCTCCCATGGTACAAAAAACACATCGTCTGTGCTGCCACCAATATACATCATCGAAAAGGGCTGTGCCCAAGGATAGTAAGGTCCAATACGTTCAGAGTTAATAGCAAAAATAGAGGGTAATGTAAATACCACATTGACTGCAAAAGGAGCGGCAAAACTTTTAAACATAATCGACATCCATAATTGAAGGGCTACTAAAGGCAATGTCGCTACCCATCCTCCCACAATACTTTTCCACACAATCTCCATTGGGAAAGGATCCGTATAGCCCTTGATCATCCCAACAGTAAAAACTGAACATAAATACAATAACTGCATCGCCATAACAAGCAGTACAATTAACACATATTTAGCGACAAATATTTCCCCCCTCGTTACAGGTAATGCTAATAGCTGCTTCCAGCCTCCAGATTGATGTTCATACCTACAGATGAGACTAGCAAAGACCCCCGTAATTAGTGGTAAAAATAATAAAGCATATGTTAAATTCATGGAGAACAAAGCAATATACCATTCATTGATTGCTACTCCTGACATATTATCTTCTAAATTGGCCGATAATCCGATAAATAGCCCAATAATGGGTCCTGCTAAAATGATCGGTACCATCTTTGATTTACGTAGCTTATACCATTCAGCTCGCAGTATAGCCGTCATTTACTTCACGTCCCTTCTTGCAAAATCAATCATACCAACCATATAGAGGAAGATACCTACTCCTACTCCTAACATGACATTGATGGTCGGCTCATCCCATTGATTCATCAATGACGGCCATTTCCATATCATCCAATCTGGTAAAACATAGGAAGAATAGGCAAAAATCACTCCGAAAATACCTACAGTAATAGGTATACCTTGATTATGGCAAACACTTGCAATCCACAGTTGGAGAGCTAGAATTGGCAATGCTGCTAGAGCTGGAAAGTAACTATACTTGGCGAGCTCTAAGTAAGGTATCGGTTCACTTAAGCTTAAAAATAGTCCGTAACTCAGTGTGAAAAGCATCAACAGTGTTGAAGACAAAAATAACAGAATCGCCAATACTGTAAATTTAGATAAATACACGGATAGTTTAGAAACAGGTAAGGCGATGAGCTGTTTCCACGCATTTGTCTCGTTTTCAATACTTGCCATGAATGACGTTAGGATAGCAATACCTAGTACAATGGCTAGCGGTGTAAAGGAATGAATATTTTGTAAAAAATAACCCCAATCATCATCGCTCTGCTGTAAAAGGTAGTCTTTCCTCACACCGTAATTGACCATTTGCAGAGCAACTACACCAACGGGACCTAAAATTGTTAAAAACCATAAACCTTTGCGTTTAATTTTTAAAAAATCAGCAGTTAATAATTTACCTATCATAGCACTAGCTCTCCCGCCGTCATTTGCAGGAAAATATCCTCCAATGAGCGTTTCTCTTCCTCTACTCGAAATACTGAAATACCCTCCTGAACAAGTACCTGAACAATATGGGCTACTTTTTCGTCAGAGCATTCCTCTAAGAAAATGGCACCATCCTGATAGTCTGCCTTAATGCCATTTGCTAATAGAGAACGCCATCCTTTTTCGCTATTGCTAACTTTAAAAATAACCTTTGGTTGTGCAAATTTACGCATTTCCTCAATGGAATCTTGAAAAATCAATGTTCCCTTAGAAACAATGCCTACCTGTGTAGCCATTTGATCGATTTCTGATAATAAATGGCTGGAAATAATAATGGTCATGCCGTATTCCTTCGGTAGTCTTTTAATTAAATTGCGAATTTCAATAATACCTGAAGGATCAAGACCATTCGTTGGCTCATCTAAAATGAGTAACTCTGGGTTGTGCAATAAAGCAGCAGCAATCCCAAGACGTTGTTTCATTCCTAGTGAAAAGCCCTTTACTTTCTTGTTGGCAACTTCCTTCAAACGGACAATTTGCAGAACTTCATCGATTCTAGATTTAGGCACGCCTAGTATTTTTCGTAGGGCCTCCAAGTTCTCATAGGCTGTCAAATGGGGATAGTAAGATGGATTTTCAACTAATGAGCCCACGTTCGCTAAAATTTGAATACGGTCCTTCGCAATGTCCTTTTGAAAAATTTTTATTGTCCCTGAGGATGGTTTCATTAGACCAAGAAGCATGCGAATCGTTGTTGTTTTCCCCGCTCCATTAGGTCCTAAAAATCCGTAAATTTCACCTTTGCGTATTTGCAAATTTATATTTGATACAGCTTGTTCTTTTCCAAAGTATTTTGATAAGTTTTGTGTTTGTACGATAAATTCCAATATCCTCACCTCATTAACTATCATAAGAATAGAAGTTTAAAAACAGGTAAGGGCTAAGTTTAAATTTTGTTTAAAAAGCATTTTTTCCATAAAAAATCTGCGAGCTTTTACTGATCAAGCTTCGCAGATGGATTTGCATGTTTTATTATAATTTTTGTACCCGATGGTTCTGAACAAATATCCCACTCTAAATGCAAGCCCTTTACCATAACATCTACAATGGATAGGCCAATCCCTGCACCCTTTGCATTCGATTCATTTTTCATACCATTTCCCTGATCCTCAATAATAAATGCCGTATAACTACCTGTTGACTCTGTTTTCACACCTATATATTTCCCGCTATTGGCGTGTCGCAGTACATTTTGGAAAAGATTATCTAATATACGCCCTAACCAAATGGGGTCTACACACCATTCTTGATGTTCGAATGCTTGTAGCTCAATATCTATGGTAAATCCCTCACGCTCAAAAACTGGGTACCATGTCGTCAGGTGCTCTCGAACAAAACGAATAGCATTGATTTCTTTCGGTTCAAATTTATATTTACTTGCCATGAGCAATGTGTAGGACATTAGATTTTCAATTAAAGCATCAATATTCACGATAGATGTTTCCATCGCCCGTAACGCCTGCTTACCTTCCTCTGACAATGTTTCTTTGCTAATGGAGTAAGATTGAGCTCTTACCTTTGTTAAAGGTGTCCGCAAATCATGTGAAAGATTCGCAATTAGCTCTCGTCTTAGTTGCTCTTCTTTTTGCTGACGTTGTTTGCTTTCTCTTAGCTCACAAACCATTCTGTTGAAACTATGCTCCAGTTGCCCAATTTCGTCCTTTTTTTTCACATGGATTTCAATAGGTAAACCATCTACATCCCGTATTTCCATGGCATCTTGAAGATGTAAAAGTCTCTTTCGGATTCCTTTGAAAAATAACAAGGAGACGACAATGAAAAAAAGAATAATCGCAATCACACCAAAAAATAAGAGGTTGCCGTAGTTTTCATAAATATTGATAAGTGGTGGATTAAATACGTTTCTTGGAACTTCTAACACAATAAAACCATTGGATACATCATCACCTAAGAAAGCAATAACAGTAAATGGATCTCCTCCATATCGCTGTTTTATAAATTTAGTAGTAAATGCAGGTGTCCACTTTGCTGGAAGCTCCTCCTGCACATTTACCGTAGTCAATAATGTCCCGTCTTCACTTACCCAGAACATAGAAGCCGTAGGTAATTGCTCTTGCCACTTTTGAAAAAGCTGGGTAATGGCATCATTTGATACATTGTTTATATTTTTAGACTGAGCATGCCATTGCTCCTCAATTTCACTTTCCAAAAGGATCTCACTAGAAAACTCTCCTACCCCTGTCTTCCTAATTCCTAATACAAACATAGCTGTCCCCATATAAGAAATTTGAACAATGGATAAGGCTAATATAATGATCAACATATATTTAGCTAGTAGTGATCGGAAGAATTTCATAGTTTCACCCTATACCCAATCCCTCGAATCGTTTCGATAATCATTGGCTTTGCAGGATTTATCTCTATCTTTTCTCTTAAATATCGAATATGTACCATCAATGTTTTATCACCTTCGATATAGCTTTCACCCCAAACGCCCTCATAAAGTTGCTCTTTCGTTAAAATTTGATTGAGGTGGCGAATAAAATACTGTAAAAGATAAAACTGTTTACCCGTCAAGAGAATTTCTTCTTCAGTCAATGTATTAATAATTCTCATATCTTTTGTATACATTTTAAGATGCTGTAGTTCCAGCACATCATCATTTTTTTGGTATCTTCTCAGTAATACTTCAAGCCTTGCTACTAGTTCATCTGGATGGAAAGGCTTTGTTAAATAATCATCTGCGAAATTCAAGCCTTCTATTTTATCTTCGACTGCCGTTCTCGCCGATAGCATTAGAATCGGGAGTTCTTTATTTTCCCTTTTAATTCTTTTACCGATGGAAAATCCGTCTAACCCAGGTAACATCACATCCAGTATGGCAATATCCTTTGAGGCAATATGTTGCTCAATACCATCCCCAGACTCTAGCCATGTTACCTCATAGCCCCTTTCAGTTAAATCTTTACTAACCCAATGTCCTATTTCCTTTTCATCCTCTATGTATAATATACGAATCAATGTTTCACCCTCCTTATGCCTATATTGAAAGATATACTAAAATACCATATTTTGCATTATACATTTATCTTAAAATGAAGTACAAGATAAATTCCATACATGGTTATTATATGGTAATCTTCTACTTATTTTCTTCCTATTTTTTATGAGGGCATGAAAAAACGCAACTTTTTATTGCTTGAAAAAGTTGCGTTTTCTGTTTACAGAATGTTGTATAGCTTGAATCGAACATTCCACTCCGTAGACCTATCTATTGTTTTGCCCCTGCTTGAATAAGAATGTTGCTAATTTCCTGAAATCCTCGAGATTGTGCATGCTGAAGGGGGGAGATTCCCTTTGCATCTGCCAAATGAACATCCGCTCCATGTTCAATCAATACATGAATAGCTTCCTGATATTTGGGGCCACCATCCCCATAGATGATTGCTTCTAACAATGCCGTCCAGCCTGGTTTATTCATATGGTTTACATCGACATTTGTATACTTAAGAATTTCTCGAACATTCTCTACATAACCATGCTCTGCTGCGGGAAAATATTTAATTCAATATCTTCATCAGCTATTAATTTGTAGACGGCCTCTCGATCTCCCTGTTCGGCCGCTTGTAGTAGCTGATTTCCCACTAGTCCAACTTCTTTTTGAATATCCTTATGGTCGTTTGATGTACACGCTTGGAGGAGGAACACGATTCCTAAACATACTATGAACCATTTTTTTATCATGTCAGTGTTTAGCTCCTTTTGGCTATTGCATCGTACTTTTATGTTGTAATGGATCTCTCCGCAGCTTTCCTATTCGTTTCATCGAGATAGCGCTTCTTACGATGAGGACCAATGCTCCAAATAAATACGGGAGATTCAAATGAAGATCAAATAATATTCCAGCAAGTACGGGTCCAAAAATTTGCCCGAGACACATATAAGCATTGTTTAAGCCTGCCACAAAGCCCTGTTCATTCCCTGCCTCTTTCGATAAAAGAGTATTAATGGTCGGCCGTAAAATATTATTAAATGAGAAGTATAGCATCGTTATTACCATGATGTAGTAAAAATTAGCGGACAGCAGTAAAAGGACGAGCGCCGTAGCCGAAAATAGAAGCATACTACTAATAATATGCTTTTCTTCAAACTTTTTAGTAAGCCAGCTTGTTAATAATAATTGATTCACTGTTCCAACGAAGGAACAAACCATAAATAAAATAGAAATTTGTCTTGTTGTAAAACCATACTTCTGTGTGACTACTAACGGATAAGCAGTTTCAAAGTGAGCCAGTCCAAACGTCAGTGAAAATACCATAAATAGTAAAATAAAATAGGGAGATTTAATAGATTGTGCAAGCTGTTGAAATATATTTTCCTTTTTTAAATTTGATTCAACATATCGTGTAGTCCTTTGTGATTCAGGTAATAAAAATAAACAGCTAATGGCTGCTAAAACACCAACAATAGCTGACGTAAAGAACGGAGCTCTTGTACCTAACTCTGCTAACAGCCCTCCTAAGCCTGGTCCAACAATAAATCCTGAAGACATGGATGCCCCTAAAAATGACATCGCCCTCGATCGCTTTTCTTCAGTGGTAATATCTACGATGTAAGCCATTATAGAAGGAACCAATGCTGCTGATCCCATCCCCCCAATAAAACGTGAAATAAGAAAAATGGTGAAATTACTTGCTAGAGCTCCAACTAAATTGGATAACGCAAACAAAATTAGACCACCAATGATCATTGGCTTTCGGCCATACTTATCAGAAAACCTCCCAGCTATAGGTGAAAATAAAAATTGTGTTAATCCGAAAGCAGATACTAAATATCCTGCTGCTTTACCACTTGCACCGAACTCAATCAGCAACTGTGGAAGAATCGGTATGACAAGACCTGCACCAAGCATAGCGAGAAACATATAAACTAATAGAAGTGGAAATACGGTTTTAGTTGGCATAGTAGTTGTCCCTTTCACACATATGTGCGAAAAAATGGAGACGTATCTCCTTTTTTCTTTTATACAAATATGCTAACATGGCACTAACTATATGAAAAATATTTAAAAAATATGTTTTACTTAGGTTTTTCGAATAATAAGGAGGTGCACTTTTAATTGGATATTCGACAACTACGATATTTTATTGCGATTGTAGAGGAAAAAAAGATTTCTGCTGCGGCCGAAAGGCTACATATTTCTCAGCCTCCATTAAGCCAGCATTTAAAAGCGATGGAGGAAGAACTAGGCTCAAAACTAGTGGAGAGAAGTGGAAAATATTTTGAAGTCACTGAGGCTGGAAAAACCTTATATAAATACGCACTTCAGGTTGCTCAATTAATGGAGGAAGCTGATGCGGAAGTTAAAGATGTAGGGTTAGGCATTCATGGACGATTAACACTAGGCATTAATACGTTTTCGGTAGTTGAGCTCCCTCCATTATTACATCAATTTCAACAACACTATCCCAAGGTAACTTATAAGATCCAGCAAAATGAATCCTCTTATCTCTGTAAGCTTGTAAGAGACCGTATAGTAGAATTGGCTATCATTCGATTACCTTTAGAATTAGATGATTTCTCTGTTCTTCATATGTATACAGAGCCATTTTACTTTATTCAATCCGACAAAAATGATCGGCTAGAACATGAGGTGACACTGGCAGAAATTCAAAACTGGCCACTCCTTTTACCAAGTACTGAAGGGTTAGGCGTTCACTATTCAATATTAGAAGCCTTTTCCCGCTTCCAATTACAATCCCATATCGTGGGTGAATGTTCAGATACCGCACTTTTAATGAATTTAATTGCTACGGGATTTAGCTCCTCTATCGTACCTGAAACTATTCTAAAGCAATATGGAGATTTACCACTTCATGCATACAAAATACCGTCAGAAGAATTATCCACCTCTGTAGGACTCGTATGGTTGAAAAATCATTACTTATCAAAAGCCGCTCAAAACTTTGTTGATTTAATGAGAAGAAATTATTGTTAAATACATCACTATGTCGCTCAACAACAAGCTATTTTCAAACTGTAGACAAACTATTAAAAATATTGAGCTTGTCTACAGTCTTCTCTACAATGAAACATAGTGAAACTGTTACTTTTCTCGGGAGTCGTCGCCCTATAGGAATCCCCCACTTATTCCAAAATAGACGATCTTATTATGTGAGCTACATATGACCATTATTGAATAATTAGCATATCGTTCTCATCGAACTGCCACATATCGCCGTAAGCAACTTCCCAATAGAAGCCATTCGGATCTTGGAAGTAGCCACTATAACCACCCCAAAATACAGTTTCAGGCTCTTTAACAATTTTTGCCCCAGCCTTTTTGGCTAATGCAAAAATACTGTCCACCTCTTCTTTTGATTTACCATTATAAGCAAGAGTAATTCCACCAAAGCCATGGCCAATTTCAGGTGGGTTTGCTTCATTAATATCTTTAGCCAATCTTTTAATTGGAAATAGTGATATTTTTGTCCCTCCATTATTAAAGAACATAACATCAGGATTTGTTTCCTCTCCGTAAACTACAACCTCAAAACCTAAACCATCTCGATAAAAAGCGAGAGACTCCACCATATCTTTAACACCTAATGTAATCAAATTTAAACGATTCATCTTCCTACCCCTTTTACAGTAATACTACTTTAATTCTGCTTAAAAAGAAAAAACCCTTTTATTATGAGATTCCCTCTCTGTCCCGTTGCTTTTTGTATAGCAATCATCGTTAGACATTAGTTTAGCTACTAGAAACGTCCTCCGTTTGTAAATATGACAAATGAAAAAAATTATTCCCCCCAAACCTTTGTCAACTCACAAAAGTTACCTTAACGTTTCTATGAAACAAAAATGTACGTACTTTTTTTTACCCTTATAGGACATCATAATGAAGGAGCAATAAGCAATCAAAACAATTGGAGGAATCACAATGATTAATCATTTACAAGATACAATCACATTAAATAACGGTTTACAAATGCCTGGTATAGGATTAGGTGTTTTCCAAGTAGCAAATGACGCTACTGCTGAAATGGTTAAAAACGCTATAGAGGTTGGCTATCGTAGCATCGATACTGCTGCTATTTATGGCAATGAAGCTGGTGTAGGGGAAGGCATTAAACAGGCGCTAGTATCGACTGGCTTACATCGCGAAGATCTGTTTATAACATCAAAAGTGTGGAATGACGGATTAAGCTACGATGAAACGATTGTTGCCTATGAAGAGAGTCTACAAAAATTAGGCTTAGATTATTTAGATCTTTACCTGATTCATTGGCCAGGTAAAGATAAGTTTGCTGAATCTTGGAAAGCTCTTGAAGACCTATATGAACAAGGGAAGATCAAAGCAATTGGCGTATGTAACTTCACTGTGGCACACTTGGAAAACTTATTATCGTTTGCTCGTATTAAACCTGTTGTAAATCAAGTGGAATTCCACCCACGCTTACAGCAAGTGGAGCTTCGTTCATTCTGTAAAGAGCACCAAATTCAACTTGAAGCATGGGCTCCTTTAATGCAAGGTGGGCTTCTTGAAGATGAAACGATTTCAAAAATAGCAACAAAATACGGAAAATCAAACTCTCAAGTTATTCTGCGCTGGGATGTACAAAATGGCGTGATTACTATCCCTAAATCTGTGCGTAGAGAACGCATGATGCAAAACGCCGATATCTTTGACTTTACTTTAACAGACGCAGAAATGGCTATCATCAATGCGATGAATCTTGAACAACGAGTTGGACCTAATCCTGATGAATATGACTTTGCTTTATAAGCATTAAAAAGGAAAAGAGACTGTCTTTTGTATGACAGTCTCTTTCCCCCTCATTACGATGTTTGCTGCATAGCTATATCATCATCACGTTGTTTTAACAGTACATCTTCGCCTTTATCCTGTAATACTTCAACATGCTTCTCGCCCCAAGTGCAAAGCATGTTTAAAATAGGTTCCATTCCTTGTCCATAAGGCGTTAAGGAATATTCAACTTT
This sequence comes from Lysinibacillus sp. GbtcB16, assembly GCF_019091145.1. Taxonomy (NCBI): domain Bacteria; kingdom Bacillati; phylum Bacillota; class Bacilli; order Caryophanales; family Bacillaceae; genus Lysinibacillus; species Lysinibacillus sp. GbtcB16. Next base: position 11,274 of record NZ_JAGXJV010000010.1, on the reverse strand, counting down.
CGGTGGCACTTGATTGAAGACCTTTCGAAGGATTAATCCAGCTTGCTCTAACTCTCTTAATTGACTAGTGAGCATTTTTTGCGAGATTCCTGGAATCAATCGTCGAAACTCATTTGTACGAATTTTACCATGGTGATTTAAATGACAAAGAATGACTGGTTTCCATTTACCACCAATGACTTCAAGTGTAGCTTCTACACCAATATTATAAATTTTTTGCATTGTAAACCCCCGTAATATTCAAAAGTAACCAAAAGTACTCTACATATCTTATAGGTATGTATGAATATTACTACACATGATAAAAAAAATCAAAGGAGATATAAGTAGTATGTCACAATCAAAAAAGCCAAATGCTAAATTAACTTTACTAGCACTTGCAATCAGTGCTTTCGGAATAGGGTCCACTGAATTTATCAGCGTTGGGCTTTTACCATTAATTACAAATGACTTCGGTATTTCTTTAAGCACAGCTGGCTTAACTGTTTCAATATACGCATTAGGCGTTACTGTTGGAGCTCCATTATTAACAGCCTTAACATCTCGCCTTAGTCGAAAAACTGTTTTATTGCTTGTCATGACAATCTTTATAATTGGGAACTTAACCGCAGCTATGGCACCAAATTTCTCAATTTTATTAATAGGACGTATTATTTCAGCATTAGCACACGGTGTGTTTATGTCCATCGCTTCTGTCATAGCGGCTGATGTAGTTGAACCAAATAAACGCGCAAGTGCTATTGCCTTTATGTTTACTGGACTAACATTGGCTACTGTGACTGGTGTCCCACTGGGTACATTTATTGGACAAGTAACAGACTGGCGTATGTCGTTCATCTTTATTGTTATTATAGGAATAATTGGTTTAATTAGTAATGCTTTGTTAGTACCAAGCCAATTATCAAAAGGTAACCCAATCTCAATTCGTGATATCGGTAAAGTATTAGGTAATATTCGAATGTTATTAATCCTTTTCATTACAGCAATTGGATACGGTGGCGCATTTGTTGTTTACACGTATGTTTCACCTATATTAGAGCAATATATGGGTTATTCGCCACACGCGGTCGTTATTATATTAGTTGTCTATGGTATTTGCGTGGCTATTGGTAATACACTAGGAGGCCATTTTGCAAATCAAAATCCACTTCGTTCCATCTTTATTATTTTTGTAGGACTTGCATTAGCTTTACTTGGCATTGGCTATACTCTTGAATCGCCAATTATCGGGTTAATCATGGTACTAATAATGGGCCTATTTATGTTCATGAATGTCCCAGGCTTGCAACTATATGCAGTTATACTGTCTGAAAAATATATACCATCAGCTATTTCAATGGCCTCTGCATTGAATATTTCTGCTTTCAATATTGGTATATTTTTAGGTTCCTATATTGGAGGCTTTATTATTCGTCATCAATCATTAGCACACACGCCTGTTTATGGATTCTTTATGGTTATGCTTGCAGCGATCGTTACACTCTTATGGCTACTTTTTGATAAAAAGAAACAATAGTGCTCTAAACTTCATTTTGTATAAAAAAGATGTAGAAAATATGTATTGTTTGTTTTTATGTTGTATCCTATAATTTATTTGAATCAAACGAGAATGATTATCATTCTAAATTAAGATAACATTCAATCTGTTTTAGTAAATTTATAGGAGTGAATTGCCATGCGTATCAGTCGATATTTTACATTTGTACTTTTCCTTGTACTGATGTTCGTTTTAAGTGCCTGTGGTTCAAATGAAGCACAAACAAATTCCGAAAATGAGAATCCACCAAAAGAAGATACACGAGTTGTAGAAGATGAGTTTGGCGAAGTAACAATTCCAACAAATCCACAGCGAGTAGCAGCCATCTATATGGAAGATTATTTAACTGCCCTAGATGTCAAACCCGTTGTGCAATGGTATCACCCATCCTGGGGGAAACAAGATTATTTAGGCTTAGACGTACCTGAGTTTGACGTTACAGGTAGTATGGAAACATTACTTCAAGCTAAGCCGGATTTAATCATTGTAGATGGTGCCGCAGATAAGGCAAAGTATGAAGAATATTCTAAGATTGCGCCTACTTATCGCTTAAAAGAAGAAATACTACAAGATCCACGGGAGATTGTAAAAACGATAGCTGATGTTTTAAATATTCCTGAGAAAGCAAATGAAATCGTTGATAAATATGAGGAACGTGTTACTAATTTAAAAGCTACGTTAGATGAATCAGTTGGTGACGAAACTGTTGGCGTTGTTCGTCTAAATGTTGCCGATAAAACATTGGCATTATTCGGAATGAAGAATCGTTACACGGGATACATTTATACGGAAGCTGGTTTAACTCCACATCCATTAGCTCGTGATATGACAGAGTTCCACGAGGTCTTGTCTGAAGAAGCTATTCCAGAATTGGATGCTGATCATATTATACTCTTCCCTTCAAATGGCACTTGGGAAACCGAGGAAAATCAAGAGGCGATTAAATGGTTAGATAGTACACTTTGGAAAACAGTTCCTGCTGTAAAAAATGGACAAGTTTATATTGCTGATCGAACTTATTGGCAGTCTGGCGCCATTACTGCAAACCTACGAAAATATGATGATCTTGAAAAATGGTTCGTGAAATAATTTACAAAAGAAAGCTCTTTAGGGGGCTTTCTTTCTGTTGTTTTCCAAATTTAAACTTTACTTAGGAGTGCATGGACAATGGGTACTTTAACACAAATCTATCATTTACAAACTATTTCATATACTATTCTACCAGCGGATATGCAGCCATATAGCCATACATACTATTCGCTTTTCATCCTTATTAGTGGTAACGGAACACTTAAGACAAATCATGAAACTATCCACCTTATGAAAGAAAAATGTGTGATTATTCCACCTAATTGCCATGTCGAAATTCACACTGCAAATGAGCCCCTCTGCTTATACCAATTGACATTTAACACGATTTATCTTAGTAAATCCCATGCCCCTACTAGTCTCTTTACAAGTGTTAGAGAACTACGTCTCCTTCCCTTTTCTCAATGCAATAGACTATTAGAAGCTATTTATCGGTGTCGTCAAGCAAAGGATGAACACACTATTTTTGAGCAGCATGTTCGTTTCCAAGAATTAATGCTATTTATTTTTGAACAAAACCAACCAAAGCCTATACTACAAAATGATCGTCAATCTGTAGAGCAATCCATTCAATATTTGCACAAACACTTTGGTAGGGATTGGACTGTTGAACAATTAGCAGAACTTGCAAATGTTCCAAGATGGAGTTACTCTCGTATTTTTAAAGATATTACGGGGCAGATTCCTCTTCATTATTTAAATAGTATACGTATTGAAAAAGCCAAACAATTATTAATGACAACTAATGATCGTGTATTTGAAATTAGTCAGTCCATTGGTTTTAATAACGAATATTATTTCAACCGTCGTTTTAAAGAGCATGTAGGTATTTCCCCAGGACAATACAGACGAAGTCAAAGTAATAATGTACGTGTATTCGCACCGTTCTTAGAGGACTTTTTTGTAGCTTTAGGTATTACACCCATTGCCCAATTTAGTCATTCCAAGTGGGGGAAACAAGACTATTTAGGTTTGCAGGATGTGCCCGATATCGATGTACAGTACGGAGAAGTGGATCGTCTCTTTCACTATAAACCAACTTTAATTATGTTAGATGCCGGTATAGAACGTTGGGAAGCTTGTCTTCATTTAAATAAGCTAGCCCCAATCTGTCACCTAGACCACCCTGGGGAAGACTGGCAATCGACCCTCTTTAAAATTGCTGACTTAACAGGAAAAACAGCTATGATGCAAGATATTATCTTGGATTACGAGGATAAGGTACAGAAGGCTCGACAAATTCTCGGTAAATCCGTTTACGGGCAAAGTGTGGCATTTCTTCGTATTTCAGCGATTGGCATTACGCTGTATGCCGGCCCTGAATGCGGTTATACAGGGCCAATCCTATACCGTGACTTAGGCTTAACGCCTCACCCATTAGTATGGAAAATACCGCTAAATCAGCGTAAAGCTCATCTGACTTCCGATCAGCTGCTACAGCTAGACGCGGATCATTTATTCATCACCTTCGACAAGCAGCACTCCATTTATGAGCATGAAGAGCGTACTATTTTAAAATCTTCCATGTGGAAAAACCTAAGTGCAGTTAAGAGCAGCTGTGTTTATGAGGTCGATTTTTTAACTTGGATGAATTATGGAATCCTATCACATAGCAAAAAAATAGATGATGTTTTAAATGTTCTTGGCTAAAGAACAACAAGGAAGCTTGCTATGGCTTCCTCTTTTGTTTGTGTAGCATAGCATGTTGTACACTCCTGTACAGAAACATCTTTATCCAAACACCTAAAAAGATCATGATACATAAGATAAGATATCAGCTTTTGGATAGGAGGAATTGAATTGTATTATAATCCTTATCCGTATTTTGTTCACCCCTACCATTACCCAATACCGTCAACGGCCCATCACCTTGTAGCTAGACCCTTTTCTCAACATTTAGCAATGCCGACCAGTAATAGTCCCTTTCCCTCTATTGATACACAAAAATTAATATCTTCAGCTACGCGGATAAAGGCGATTATGCAACAAGCACAATTACTTACGGATAAAATTGATAGTTCTCAACAATTTGCCCATGATTTAAAAAATGCTGCACAACTTTCAAATAAAACAGAGGTCGAAAAATTGATTACATCCACAGGCATCACTACAAAATTCGAAACCAACTATACACCAGATAATTTTAGAATACAGCTTATGGATAGTGATTGCTGTAGAGTAACGTTAATTTTAAATTGGTAAATAAAAATTTTAACCATGTAATCCTATAAAAGTTGTTAACTATAAAAATATATGCTAAAGTATTTGTACTGTTATTTCTGAAAATTCTTATATTCTATTTCTTATCAAGAGAGACGGAGGGATCGGCCCGATGAAGTCTCAGCAACCAGCTCAATCAGTATGGTGCTAATTCCTTTTGGCAAAATCTAAGCCTGAAAGATGAGAAGACGAACTACCCACGTATGATTTAGGGAGTCCTCTTCTATAGAGGACTCTTTTTTATTTACCATTACTTTTAGAAAGCAGGAAATTAAATGTCTAATGAACTTTTACAAGCATTGCACTTACTAAAATCAAAACAATGGGTCGATTTGACACATACCTTTGGCCCACATTCACCTCATTTTTTCATGTTTGAAGATGCTAAATTTGAAACATTATTCTCGCATGATGACGGTTTTTTCGCACAGCAATTTACATTCCCCGGACAATATGGAACACATATTGACCCACCTATTCACTTTGTAAGAAATACTCGTTTTCTAGATGAACTAGAGCTAAAGGAGCTAGTTCTCCCGCTTATCGTTATTGATAAATCACAAGAGGCTACTAGTAATCATGACTTTACGCTCAGTGTCCAAGATATTCTAGAATTCGAGGCACAACATGGACAAATAGAAGAAGGTACTTTTGTGGCACTGCGAACAGATTGGAGTAAGCGTTGGCCCGATAAAGAAGCCTTCAATAATAAAGATGTGGATGGCCATAATCATCTTCCAGGCTGGGGCTTGGAGGCATTACAATTTTTATTCAAGGAACGTAAAGTAAGTGCAATTGGTCATGAAACTTTTGATACCGATTCTGCTACTGATTTTCGTCAAAGCGGCAAATTGGATGGAGAATATTTTGTCCTTGATCAAGACACCTATCAAATTGAGCTTATGACTAATTTGGACAAGCTTCCTCCAAAAGGGGCTATTATTTTTAATATTGTACCTAAGCCTGAAAAAGCATCTGGATTCCCTGTTCGATCATTTGCCATTTTGCCATAACAAAAAGTCGGTACACTCATACCGACTTTTACTTTTGTACGTTTCTTTTTTTCAATAGATAATAAACGATTAACATGACAAGGACAAACAGTAAGATGACATAAATACTATAATGGGATAAATAGTAACCGACGAATCGCCACTTCTCCCCTAATACTTTTCCTAATGTTATAAATGTGAACGTCCAAATAAATGCTCCTGTATAAGCAAAGAATGCGAATTTTTTATAGGGATAATTATTAATAGCCGCAATATAAGCTGTCAGATGGCGTACACCTGGAATAAAATAACCAACTATTAATAAAAAAGGACCTACTTTCGTAAACATTTTTTTAGTAAAATCAATTTTTTCCTCAGTTATATGAAACTTTGGCCCATATTTCTGCAAGAGCGGTAAGCCAAATCGGTGGCCGATATAGTAGCTTAAAGTAATACCTCCCATGGCACCAATCAGGGCGCTTACTAACGCTGGGATATGTTCAAGACTTTCTCGATAAACACTATAGCCTACATAAGTTAAAAATACTTCATCAGGAAGTGGCAACCCAACAATGCCTCCAATTAGGATCACAATGATGCCAAAATACCCGTAATGTTCAATTAGAGATTGCACATGTTGCGCCATTTTCCAACCACCTAACACCTTTTCTATACAGTCATAACAGTAAAATTGCTCAAGCAAATATGTCGTAAAATAATGTGAAGCTGACGTAAAGCAAAATCTATGCCACCTTCAATAGATTTCTTTGTAACAAAATCTGCAGCATTTTTTAGAGCTTGGCTCCCATTTCCCATGGCTACCCCGAGACCAACCTGCTCTAGCATATCTATATCATTCTCTCCATCTCCAAAAGCTATTGCATCCTTAAAATTAATTTCAAAATAATCTAGTACAGCCTTTACAGCTATCGACTTGGACACATCCTGCTGTAAGACATTCACAATATAAGGATGCCATCGTTGCCGTAATATATTCGAAAATTGACAAGCTAATCTTTTTTCAGCCTGCTCATCTGCATAAAGACACATAAGAAAAACCTCTTCTTCTATAATGCTGTCATTTCTAACGGGAAAATCACGTAAAGACAATGTCTCTTGCATCGCGCTTAACGCTAACGGATTTTGTATAGCATTCATCGTAAGTTGTTCTGTAAAAAATGTTAAGGAATGCTGTTGTTGCTGTGCAAAAGCTTGAACATTTTGAACAATGCCCTTTTCAATCGGAATTTTATGTATGACAACATCCTTGTGCTTCACATATGCCCCATTTGCCGTAATAAAGGTTTCAATTCCCAAACTTTTCAGCCCTTCACACATGGACAACGGCCTTCCTGTCGCAGCCACTAGATGAATCCCTTTATCCTGTAGTAGATGAATGGCCTGCCTTGTACTTTCTTCCACAGCGCCATTCTCATAATTGATCAGAGTACCGTCCACATCAAAAAATACTATTTTATATGTCATTTCCTCCATCCTCTCACATCAAACTTTTGAACTATACAATTCGAATTGTCTATGAAATAAATTGTATATAATTCGACAAAATTTGCTCGAACTATATAACTTACTTTAAGTACACCGATAAATACTATTACAAGCTTATTTCTAATGATATTTAACTAATAATGTAAGGATTATTTTTAATTTAATAATTCTAAAGGAGTATACCAAAGAACACAGAATTGTTAAAATGATAGATAATGAATTAAATACATTGAACGATTATCTATTGCGTATAAATAGAACAAAAGAAATAATATTCTAGAGCATGCAAAGGAGTTGATTCTTATGGCATTTAACATCTACTACTATGAAAGTAGCGTAGATTGTAAATTTTGCAAAAAGCATTTTACAACGTATAAAGTACGCCCAAATCGATATAAAATTATCGAGGAACAAACAGATTTCATGCCCGTCTATGATGGCCTAAACCCTTTGCTGTATGAAGTTGCTGTGTGCCCACATTGTGGGTTTGCTTTCCATAAATCCATGACGCGGACATACGGACCTTTCATGCAGCTCATAGATGAACTATACATTAAAGAGCTACAGAAACCTATGAATATCTGTCAGGAACGTACAATCGATGATGCCATTATAAGCTTTAAGCTGGCCTACCTAGTATCTCGCGCATCAATGGAAGAATCGCTTTTGATGGCAAATTTCGCATTAAAAATTGCCTGGTTATATCGCTTAAAAAACGACGAGGAATCTGAAAAACGCTACCTTTTTGCTGCTAGAGATTTTTACAGTAAATCATTTGCATCTAACCAGGAAGGTGGAGAGCGAATTCAATTTTTACATGCCGAGCTAAGCCTCCGACTTGGTGATATGACAGAAGCTAAAAAAGGATTTTCTAGATTAATTGCCGATAAGAATGTCTCGCCAAAATATCGAAAGCTAGCACGTAATCGTTGGGAAAATTATAAATATGATGAACAACCTATAACCGTTAAAGAAAGCATGAATTGAGTGACGAGGAGAGGACTAGTTATGTTGCTATTTCAAAAAAAGATAGATGTGAGAGAAGAGGATATTTTTTCAGAACTGCATCATTTTTTATTAAGAAAAAATAATCGTTATTTAACAAACGAAGAGGTTGTGACGTTGACAGGTGTCTCGTCTGAGCTACTGTATAAATGGGTCAAAGCCGGAAAGTTAAAAAATTCGATATTCCCAAATTTAGGCGCCCCTTGTGAAAGATGTGGACAAATTACTCAAGCGAAAATTTGCGTGAGCTGCTCCTCCTCTATTATTGGTACCTTAAATCAAGAGGAAAAGGATCGGGCATGGTTTAAACAAATTCAACGTAACCATGTTAGAGCTAGTACGTATCATTATAAATAGTTGTTGGGCATCTCCATTTAAATGGAGATGCTTTCTTTTTTAACAATCAATCCAAATTTAAACAAAATTTAAACAAACTCCTCCTATGGTTTAAACTTTGCCCCTTATACTTAGGATCAACATAAAGAAAAGGGCTGATTTTCAATGAAACATTATAGAAAACGGAAAGCTTTATTAAGTACAGCACTGACAAGTTTAATCGTATTCAGTGGCATAACTAGTGCTTCAGCGGCTGCCCCTGCGGTAAAAGAGCAGGAAAAATACGGAGTGGTTCAGCAGGCTAGGACTACTACTGAAACATTAGAGGATTGGAAAACATGGGTGAATGATCATGCTTATAGCTTGACTTCCATTCAGCCGGAAACAGCTAGTTCGAAGAAAATCCCTTCTAATAAATTTGAGGACCTAGCAATGCTAAAGCCATTATTACATGATAAACGTATTGTCTTTTTAGGTGAAAGTTCTCATGGGGTCGCACAGTTTAATCTCGCTAAAACTCGTTTAATACAATTTTTACATCAAGAAATGGGTTACAATGTTTTAGCCTTCGAAAGTGGTCTGGGCGATGTCATGAATGCCCAAGGAAAAATTGATAAACAAGCTGCACTACAAACGATGAAGGATGCTATTTTTGGAGTATGGTGGACAAAAGAAACATTGCCTCTTTTTGAATACGCAAAAACAACTCAAGCTACAGAGAAACCTCTTGTTCTAGCAGGCTTTGATATTCAACAGCAAGGGGCATTTACGAATGGGGATTGGTTGCAAAACCCTCAATTGGCTCAGCAATTCAGTGACGCGGAAAAGCAACTCGCAGAATGGAGCTCTAGCAAAGATTTAAAAGGCTACCAGAAAGAAAAAACAGCTATTATTAACGTTTATAAACAAGTAAAAGCACAAGTTCAGACGAAAGAAAAGGAGCTTCAAAAGGCTTATCCGAATGAACTTCAAATAGTAAAGCTGATGGAGCGCACTTTAGCAGACCGTATCCGTTTGGCAGACGAATATGTAGAGCTAACAATTCAATCCACTATTGAGATGGAGCAAAATAAATATGAATCGTTTTTAACAACAATGGAGTGGCGTGATCAGGCGATGATGGAGAACTTACTTTGGCTAGCTGAAGAAGTTTATCCAACAGAAAAGTTTATCGTTTGGGCGCATAATGACCATATTCGTAAGGCACAATCAGATGTAATGGGCTCCCCATATCCAGTTAAATTAATGGGTGACCGTTTACCAGACATCTACAAAAAATATAGCTATGTATTAGGCCTATATATGACTAGCGGAGAAACTGCCAATAATATGGGTGAGACGATGCCCGTTTTACCACCAATAAAAGGATCTATCGAAGATATTGTATCCTCAGCCAACCAACCTTACACATTCATTGATTTACGTAATCGTCAAAATGAACGTGGTAACTCATGGATGTTTGAACCTCGCCTATCCTATAGCTGGGGAGTAATACAAGAAAGCCTTGTTCCACGCGATCAATATGATGGTATTCTTTTAATTGATAAGGTGAATAAACCAACATATGTAAAATAACCTTTATAATATAGCAAACTAGTATCCTAGTTTGCTATTACTTTCTAAGTCTCCATTGATAGCGTTACCCACTCTTCGTTTTGATGACCGATCAACCAGAATAAGCCTCTACGTCTTTCCATAACAATACTTTCATTCATTCCAACAGGAGCCGGTCGTTCTTGTATACGATTATCTACGCACGCCCAGTGTAATCTGAATATCTTGTCGGCTTCATCCATTATTTCTTTCTGACTACGCATCATAATTTGAAGATAAAATTGCTCAAACGTTTCGCAGTTAGAAATAACTTGAATAGCGTACTCACAATCACATACTTCATCAGGGAAATCAAGCTCTTTAACAAATCCCAGTACCCAAATCAGTATCCAATAAGCTTCATATTGCCATGAAATATTAATGGCTTCTTGTGCATTTGGTTGTTGATCATATAAAAAGGCCCTTTCATTATCCGTTAGATTTGCCTCTACTTCATATTTATGCAACATATTGATGAAGAAATCTCTTGATTCTTCAACATTTTCTCCTTGTGCCACATCACAAGCAAATTGAATAACAAATAGTAAAGCTACAGCTCTCCTAGCAATATCCTCTTTGGCTTTAAGCTGACAAGCTCCAATTGGCGGAAGTTGCGGGAGTGAATCTGTGTATGGAATACCGTTTTCTTTTAAATATGCTATCGTTTTATTCTTTCTTTGATGACCTTCTTCCGATGTCGCCTCTTGTCCCCTCACTTTCTGTGTACAAGCATAAGGCCTAAAGTTAGATGGCCCTGATTGCCCATCAGGATAAACAATGACTGCACCTTCTTTGTCTAACAAGGTACCATTTGGTAAAAATCCAATTCCTCCAATGGTTAATAGCAGACTCAAACATAACTGCATTTGTTCATCCTTTATATCATTTTCACATTCAATAGCAATGACTGTATATAACACAGAAATTTGCGTTTATACAAATTCTTTTAAATGATTAGCTCCATATGGTATACTGATGTAATTGATCATCATTCGA
>NZ_JAGXJV010000001.1:1912595-2346523 GCF_019091145.1 Lysinibacillus sp. GbtcB16 | reverse complement strand
AGAAGGCAAAACAAAGGGACAAGCATTAGTTTGTATCATGAGAACGCTTGTAAACATTATTTACGGCATGATGAAGCACAAAACAGCCTATAAATTGCCGATAATAAAAGAGGAAGAAGTAGTTTAATAAGGTTTAAGATAGATTGCTTTTTTATTAGCGGATTTTAAGATTACAACATAGGGTACGGATAAAGTTGAAATAAATTATCCTTTAAGTTCAACAAATAAAAAGCATATTAACAAGCATAATATTGAATCTCTAAAGCAACAATCTAAATATTTATCCGACTCCCAATTAGCAGATAAATTAGAGTCTAGTTTCTTTAATCCAAAGTGGAGTAAAGATGACATAAATAAATATGCTGAAATTGCATATAATGATTTGAAAAGTCAAGGGAAAACAGGGAACCTGACATATGAAATAGGTGGAGAAATAATAGATGTATTTATTCATCCAGATGGTCAATTTGGTAGTGTTTATGGAAGACATAAATTTACAGTTGAGGATATTAGAAAAATGACTAAATAAGGTGGAAAATGATGTTCAAAATTAGTTTCAAAATATTTGAAAATGATAGTGTAGAGGAAATGGAGCTCAATGGGGCAGATGGATATCTCCAATTTGAAATTGGTAATGAAACTTATGGTATATTAATCCCTGAAGATATTGATGAGTTTTCAGTCTCTATTTATTGGTGGTTGTATTATTTTTTAAAAGCAGTATTAATTTTGAAAACTGAAAGCTATGTTTTAATCAGTGATATTGAAAAACCTAAGATTTGGATTGAACTAGTAAAAGAAAAAAATATAGTGAAAATAAGTAAAGTTACTGCTGATAAACCTGAAAGAAGTGGGGCAATAGAAACGAGAGAAATGCCTAATTTAATTCATCAGTATTGGAAAGATAAACAAATTAGTTATGAGGACTTCAAAACAGAAGTAGTAAATAAAACTAAGTTATATATTGAAGAATTAAGAGTATTAAATAATGATGTAAATAAAGATATTTTGAATTTGGAAAGTCTGATATTAGAAATTGAAAAATAAATTCTTTAATGTTCCTAATTTAATCAAACAGGGTGAGAAATAGTTTTTTACAAAAGATTTATATATAACCTGTGAAATTCGTTGGCACGTGGCTATAACAATGAATTATAATAAAAAACGCTCTTATGTTTACAGAATAAGATATACTTTAATTTGAATTAATAACTCATGAAGGCTAGACCATCAAGGAGTGCTATTTTAACAATTAAGCAATAAGAGCGAGAATAGGCGAGATGACAATTTATTTACAAGGACCACTTATGGATGGCATAAGCAACAAACACACGAGATTAAACAAGCTAAAGGGTTTAAACGTTATACTTGCCATGTGGTAAAAAAGATGTCATACTGTCAATACTAAACTAACTTATAAAACATATTAATAAACTTAATAAATTAATAAACTTAAAGCACTTGATTGTCTATTACAGGCGACAAGTGCTTTTTTGCATGTTTAAATACGTAAATTTAAAAGATTACCATTTAAGAGCATCAGTAAAAGTGTTCAAAATACGAATAAAGGTCTCATAGGCAGTGTAAAAGATAAAGTCAATAAGCAAGTCTCGAACGCGAAAACTCAGACCCAATCTAAAGTAGATGAAGTTAAACAGCAATTGCGTCAGCTGCGACCACCAGAGATGGAGTTAGCAGAGTGTAGACGTTAGACGCCTTGAGTATACAGGAACAGTAAGAAGAAACACAACAACTCCAAGTCCGAAACCATCTAATACCCAACCATCACAAAATGGCTCGAATAAAAAACCTGCTGAGGATAAGGGTACTGTTGAAAATAGTTTATCTAATCGGACAATAGAGAGTTTATAGGATAAAACTCAAAATGTTAGAGGCGATATTTACAGAGAAATAGAAAAAATAAGTAATTCCGATGATTTCAAAAATCTCTCAAAAACACAGAAAAAAACAAGCTGATAGAAAACTGGATAAATTAACTTATGGAAACGTTGCTGTAGCGTAATTAACCATTTTTGGTGTTAAAAAGGAATTTCAAGCGCATAGTCAAATCCATTCCTCTGATAGCATGGGTAGTAACTTAGGTGATTTACTTATTCAAAAGAAACAAAGTTGTTTGAAACCTATGTTGAAGATAGATTTCCTCGTCTTAATGATACTGAGGCTAAAATACTTGAAGATATTTCTTCCTAGATAAAAGGTCCTGATGTTTTTGGTAAAATAGATTTATATACAGAATTGGATGTGTCAAAGTTGTGCAAATTTAATTATGGAATGTAAGTTCCCGAAAATATGAGATAAGGACTGATAATATGAGCATAACAAGCTATGAAAGAATAAAAAATTCTATAATGTTGGACTTTGAGGAATATATTAAAGAAGAGGGATTAAATGTTGCGCAGGTTTCAGCGAAAATTTTAGAAGAAGATTGGAGAAGAGTAAATGTTAGTTTATTTACTAAAACTTTATATTTTGTTTCTATTGCAATAGAGAGTTTAAAATACAAAGAAATTGCTGATTTTGTATATTCTAAATTAGATAGTTACCTAGAGAATACTAAATTTGAAGAGACTGTAGATGAGAATGATGTTGAACAATTGTTGCAAGACATTCGTATTTGTAAAGGTTTAATCAAAAAAAATAATTATGATATTAGAGAAACTAGCGATTCTACCAAAGCAAGAGTAGAATATATCTTTCTACTATTTACAATTAAATTCTTTTATTAAAGTTAAGAATTCATTCGAATTGGAATTATTCCAATATTTGTATGATAAATTAGTGTGGTCCTTTTTACAAACTAACCATAGAAAGTAATAATTTATAGCACTTGATAATCTATAACAGGCGACAAGTGCTTTTTCTTATTTTTAAATAATACGTTTGTAAACATTCTTCATTTTTACAAGTTAAGATTTAATGGGGGAATTAATGATTAAGAGGAAGCAACTTTGAAGACGCTATGATTCCAGTGGCTATTGCTACATTGCTTATCTCTGGTTCTTCAACTTTTACAAATATAGACATAGCTAAAAAAGTAACCGGTGAGGTTTTAAGTGATGAAAATAATAAAAAACTTCTTCAATCTTGGCTGAATAATCCAAAAAGTATATGTACATTGGTTTTAAATTATCAAGGAGATGGGGCCTTTGGGCGTGGAGTAAAGAGAGGTTCTACAACAGTTGAAGAAAGAGATTTGCTTTAATAAAATAAAAGAATCATTGGAACATTATAAGGATATAGATAAATCAATTCTAGATGAAATACAGGAAACAATAGATGAAGTAGGTGAGAATATCTCTAATCCGTATTATAGTTTGGAAAAATTTAAATAGTCTGTTACTAGTGTGAATACCAAAAACAAAATTTACAATGGTTAAAATGGATCTTTAATTACTATCTTCCCTAGATTAAAGATATCAAGACTTAAATTTAAAGAAAAGTATACAATTGCTCAGGGGTACATTGATTAAATTTGGGGGTATCAGTGTTTTGAATCCTAAAGTTTCTTTAGAAGAAACTAATAATGAATTTTTATAGCTAGTGTAATTAATCCTGATTCGAAGCAAACCTTGATTGGCTATAAGCTTTTCAAGGTTTTTTAATTATACTGAAAACTGCCTAGAATTAAGGGGACTGTAAAAGAAATTAAAAATGATGGCTTGTATGTTCATGTGATATGGGACAAGTCTCAACATCCAAGTAGTATTAAAGGTATAGGCGTGAATTGGCTGGTTTCCAACATACAAGCAGCTAAATGAAAGAGAGGGAAAATATATGTATAACAGGATGTCTTGCGTTAATACGTCTAATAAATCTTTCAATTCTCAGATCGCGTCAACCACATCTTCAAGTGAATGCAGGATTTAATTATGACCAAAAAATCAGGATTGTTTGATGTAGAAATATCAATGAAAACCAAAGAACCTCCTTTATCAAAGAAAATAGGAATGTCAAAGCTGCATTCCCGGAAATAGCCACATAATTTATGACTTTTTATTTACTTCTAAACATAGACAATACTCTACTTTTTATGGCATATTTTTCTTGTATATGATAATATTATACCGTAACATGAGAAAAAAGAATTAAAAGCAAAATAGGTTTTAATAGTACAATAGGAGGGAGATTTATGAAAATAAGATTAGTATTAAGTTTGGCTTTAATTTTTATGATAGTATTATCTTCTTTAATATTTAATGTAGAAGCTAAAGCAAAATACGAAGGACGTAAGCCAGTAAGTGCAAGCTTTAAAGAAATTGTTTACTTAGAAGATAAAGGTTTATTACTTTATCCTGCAGATACATTTGATACTTTTGCTAAATTTACAGCGAGTAGAACTGAAACAATTTCAATGATAGCATTATCGTTAAATTTAGATGCAACTAGGAGAGATACTGTTTTTTTTGATATTCCTAAGGAATATGATCAAAGTGGTTTAATACAATCTGCATTTGAAAAAGGGATTGTCACAGGATACACGGATGGAACATTTAAACCTGCTGCATATGTAACAAGAGAGGAGTTAGCTGTATTTATTGATAGAGCATACGGAAAATATTTACCGAATAATGCAAAATTAGAATTTAAAGATGTGCCGAATAC
Organism: Lysinibacillus sp. GbtcB16; assembly: GCF_019091145.1. Taxonomy (NCBI): domain Bacteria; kingdom Bacillati; phylum Bacillota; class Bacilli; order Caryophanales; family Bacillaceae; genus Lysinibacillus; species Lysinibacillus sp. GbtcB16. Next base: position 2,341,900 of record NZ_JAGXJV010000001.1, on the reverse strand, counting down.
ACGTAGTTCATACAATTCGATAAAAAAACTAGTTGGGGCAGGAATTGCAGCGGGTTATAGTGATGGAACATTTAAACCTAAAGGATTACTCACAAATGAAGAATTAGCAATTTTTATGTATAGAACTATTACGTATTTAGAAGGTAAAGGACTTGTGTTTAAGGAAGCATCAAATACTGATTATGAAGATTCTGGTATTAACTGGGGAATGTCTTATGATTCTGTATATACGTATGTGAAAAATAATATTACTAGTTCTACGGAGAACGCTAGGATTATTACAAATAGAGCAAGATATAATTTATCAGGAACAACGTATTACTTTTTTGATGATAACAATAGATTAAATTATTTTTGGCATGAATTTGATTGGAAAAATGAGGAAAATTTACCTAACACAGTACCTGAACTTCATAACATGTATGAAGAAAAAGTGATAGAGGAATTTGGTGTACCGGATTTAACAAATACAATCAATAATTCTAGTTTATTAACGTATTATTCTGCTTGGGATGAGGGTATATACTATGTAACATTAGAAACTACTAAGTATGCCGATGGAAAAGTTAAAGTGATAATGAGTTTTTTCGACAGCAAAAAAGATAAAGACTTATTTTAGGAGATAGAGCAAACTGCTCTATCTTTTTTTGTTGCCATGGCAAATGTCCACAGACATGCTACAAATAGTTTTGATGAAGTCATTACAGCTGGAAAATAGATCATTGGAGTGACATATGGGCTATGCTAGAAGGCTACAGAAGCTATTGAGGGTACAAAACAAAGCACTTATAACATGAAAATTTTACTAGGTTTGTGGAAGAATTCCACTGAGACGTTTCAAGGTTTAGATAGAATAGGTTTGTATCAACAGAAAAGTGATAAATAAGCGCACGTTTCCCACAAACATCGGCATGATAGTAATACGTACTTTTCGGAATATCAAGGACGTCATAAATTGCTGATACTGAATATTTGTGAGCGTTATTTCGAATCACATCTATTTTCGTCCCATGATCAGCGCTGCCTGCTTTAAAATATCATTCTCCATCAGTAAACGTTGGCTTTCTTTGCGTAATCGAGCTAGTTCGTTATCTTCTTCAGAGCGATTATCTTTGGCAGCGAATGAACCGGTTTCTTGATGGTTTTTAATCCAACGGTCTAAAGCTGAAAGCGTTATATCGTATTCTCTGGCAATATCTGCACGGAATTTTCTATTTTTCCAAAATTTTACTAATTGTAATTTAAATTCAGATGCAAAAGTTCGAGGTTGACTTGACATAGTAGCACGCTCCTTTAAGTTGGTAGTCTAAGTGTACTAGCCCTTATTTTTTATGTCCAACTTAGTGTAGCCGATTCAACAGGTAATGGAATTGAATTTTTAGTTGGTACGAATTATTCCATGAAGTACATTTTTGATTTAAAAGAGTGGGCTATTGAACTTTTGGAGGAAAATAATTTCACAAAAAAGCTTACAGATAATCAATTTATATTTATGATGCATCAAGGATATATGTTCTGGTTTTTTTATGTAAATGATGAGGACGATCCAGCGGTATATTGTTATGATGAAAGTGTAGAATTAGATGATTTTAATAAGGTCAGTGATACTTTATCAGATTTTTTAATCTCCCTATCTGATTGATTGAAGAGTCTGAATAATATACCTGACAATTATTTGATAATTTCAGGAAAGCTAATTTCAATTCGAGCGATAAAAAGTTTTAGTGAATAGAACTTCTGAATAAATAGGGAGGATACTTATGCGAAATTTGTCAAATGAAACGAGAGATATATTACTACAAGCAGGATGGAATCCCAATAATAAAGTTGAATTAACAGAAACAGTAAAGTTTTTAGAAGCGATGGGGTATCAAGTGTTTAATGCGGCGGTTGATGCTTTAAGTCAATTTGGTGGGGGTGAATATAAATTCAAGCATCCGGATGGAAGTTTGGAAACCTTTCATTTTAGCCCAGAAGAAGCTATTGGGGATTATTATGAAAAAGAAGACTTTGAGGAATTTGAGGTACGAGTGAAAGAGCCGCTCGTAGTAATTGGGGAAGCATACCGAGGGAATTTAATAATGTTTATCTCGATATCTGGTAAGGTCTTTGGGAAAAATGGGTATTCAATATTTAAGTTTGGAGATGACATGTTCGAGGCACTGGACACTCTTTGTTTATTTAGAAAACCAGCAGAAATAGCAAAATGAAGCTTTGTCACTCTGTGAATGGCGTTGCCAACATGAGAAAAGCTAGCCATTCTCTAATAAAACCTATCATCCTTTAATATTTTCTAAAATTAAGGTGTGTATACAGATAGTCTAGGAAATTAGTGTTATAGCGTTATATTAAACTGATCAATTATAATTAGATATCACCATAATAGACATTTTTTGAGTAGTTTATTAATAACCCTTAACTGGCTATTCGCCTTTCAAGTTTTTTTTTTAATGGAATTGTGGTAAAAAATAGAATATTTGATTCAAAAGCCATAAGGTCTGAACTGGGAGCATCGAGAAGTTGCTAGTGAAATAGTGGTATACCGTAAAAAGTTATTAGCTACTTTATAGTATGTTAGGTAGAGAAGGGGGACATGTAATCCTATGGTAGAAGTAAAGTTGAGAGAACGATTGTTTGCCACTTTATATGGTGGGATCATTGGTGATTTGATGGGCGTACCTGTTGAGTTTAAGAAGCGGGGGACTTTCCATGTAGAGGATGTGATAGGGTATGGTACTTACAATCAACCACCTGGCACCTGGTCAGATGATACTTCTTTAACGCTATGTTTAGTCGAAAATATGATTGAAAAAGGCGATACACGAAGCTTAATGGATAAGTTTGTACGATATATGGAGCAAGGCTATCTGACACCTTTTGGGGAAATGTTTGATATTGGTATTACTACTGCTGACGCTGTGTCTAGCTATAAAAAGGGAGTTTTGCCTGAGCATTGTGGAAAAACGGGCGAGTTTGATAATGGCAACGGAACGCTGATGAGGATTGCGCCTTTAGTATTTGTATTGATAAATGAAGGTGATTTTAAGGAAAGAAAAGCATTGGTTCAGCAATATACCATGATCACACATGGACATCCACGTTCAATAGTAGGGTCTATCATTTATATTGAGTTATTATTAAGCCTATACCGAAACAATTCGCTTGAGTTTGCACTAAATGAGGTATTTAACTTGCTGCAAAATAATCTACAGCATGAATTGTATACAGAGTTAAACGCCTACAGTAGAATTTTTGATGAGAACTTTTTAAGTATCTCTGAAGATGAAATTAAATCAAGCGGTTATATTGTCCACTCACTTGAGGCAGCTATATGGAGTGTTGGTCATGCATCTACCTTCAAAGAAGCTATTTTAAAGGCAGTCAATTTAGGAGAAGATACGGATACAATAGCGGCAATTACAGGAGCTTTAGCAGGTATGTGTCATCAAATGAACGGAATTCCAGAAGATTGGTTGAACGCAATAGTAAAAAAACAAGAGATTGATGATTTAATCGAAGCTTTTTATGAGTTTTGTTTGGCAAAGATATGAAAAATCTTCAAGAAGGAGGTGACAAAATGTCTCCTTTACATAATATTTTTACTGCCAATCCTCCCGCTAACGAGCATGAAATTTTGCTAATAGAACAGACAATGGCTATTCATCTTCCAGAGGAATATAAAAGCGTACTGAAAGAGTCCAATGGTTTTTCATTTACGAATGGTGTTTTCATATATGGTACCGAGGAAATAATGGAAAGAAATGAGACTTGGGAAGTGAAGGAATATGCAAAAGGCTATGTTGCCATAGGGGATGATGGAGGCGGAATGGTCTTTTTAATGGCGTTAGAGAAAGAAGCCTGTCAGGTTTTTGTTGTAGATGTTGGCGATATGAATCCGCAGCATGCTATATTGGTCTCTTCCCATTTAAACAAGTGGCTACAAGAGGGTTTTTTGGATTGAAAAAGTAAAAAATGTAGAAGCTTGTTCCTACCATTAGGAGCAAGCTTTTTCTATGTCAATCTATGGAGAACTAAGCAATTTCATTACATATTCTATTGTATTATTGCATTTTTTAGAAAATTATGTTGAATTATAGGTGAATGATGGTATAATCAATTTATAGTTACAAATATGGTTAATAATTCCTTATAACAGAGGTTTTATTGGATAATAATAGTAACTACAAAACTAATGAAATGGAGCGATTTTATGATTAACATGGTTCAATATTTAGAGCAACATCCGTCGTTGGTTACATTGTTAAAAGAAAAGAAAGCTTCTCTTGTTGGTGTTACAGAACTTGAACAAAAGGCAATTTTGGATTCGTTTGATGAAGATGTATGTTTAGAAAGCACAATTTGGTATTAAATTTTAATTATAAAAAGTGGTTTTGGCTTGCTGTAAGTACATATTTGGTAATTGGGCTTTATTTACTAAATGTTACATACAGCAAGCCTGTTTTAAGTATGGATGTTCAGAATGAGGATGGACAATGGATTTTAATAGAGCCATATTATAAGGAATGGGCTGAAAAACATAAAATAAAAAAAGGCGATATTATTTTAGAAGTTGATGGAAAACAGATTGATAGTCTTCGTGATTTAAAGTACGAACCTGTAATTCGTGCAGCTAGAGAATTGAAAATAATGAAAGATAATGGGGCTGTTATAAACCTAAATATTAAGTTATATGATATACCTGAACAATTTTTTTATGTTTTAATAGTTCCTTTTTGTTACTTCCTTCTTACATTATTTATCACTTTATATTTATATTATAAACAAAAAAATACAATTCTCTTAAATTTATTGATTCTTTTTATGTTAACTGTTTCCTTAGCTTATGTTAGTAGTGGAGCATCCGCTAGGTTAAATCTATTAGGAATAATAATCAATCGAAGCAGCATGCTACTTTGTTTAGTTATACTATTACACTTTTTGAAAATATATTTTGAGTTTATGGATTTAAAATGGTTGTTTACTAAAAAAATTAATTTGTTTTATACTATTCCAATCGCAGGTGTGATACTAAGTGTCTTTAGCAATCTGTATCCATCTACTCATTTTGAAAATTCGTTCATTGTTTTAAGCCTTTTTTTCTTTTTATTGCTGGTGATTCTAGGAATAATAATACTAGGATACATCAAATATAAAACGCCACAATTAAAAATATTGTTAAGTAGTATTATCATTCCATTTTTGCCGTTTTTATTTCTTTATGCACTACCTGAAATACTATTTCATAAACAATTATTAGAAGCTGATATATGTTCTTTATTTCTAATGCTCATTCCATTAAGCTTCTTATTCACTCAACTCACAGAACGTATATTTGATATGGAGTACTTTATATCGCGTATACGCTATTATTTTAATTTCTCATTTGCCTTTACTATTTGGCTTTTGGGTGGTTTGTACTTATTGACGGATTTATCGATTACACGTATGACGGAGCTTTTCTTTTTTACGTTTCTCTCCTTAATGGCGTTGTTTTACATTAAAGAGCGGGTTGATTATCGTAAGCGAAAGATTTTGTTTTCTACAAAAGGTGACTATATCCATCGCTTATATACTACCGTCGATAGTATAGGGAGAGTTGTAAAGATTGAGGATTTATTGGAAAAGTTTGTCCAGGAAGTGGTGCTCCAGCTTGAAATGGAAAGTGTTTATGTTCTCACGTATGATTTTCAAACACATCAAGTTACATTAACGAACAAATCCAAGGAATACAATCAACATCAAATTGATGAGGTTTTACTTGAACAATTAGGTTTAGGGGATATTAAAAAAACAGATCATTTCTATATAGCCTTTATTCACCAGGATACAAGTTATAAACGAATTCTTGTTGTGGATCATAATAAATCTATTTATTTGAAGGATGAGGAATTGCTATGGCTGGAATTGTTACTGTTATATTTAAATAACTTTATTGAAAATACTAAAATGGTCGAGGATCTATTAGATCAGTTAAAGCATATGAAAGAGGCTGATAATCGGCAGCTGCCGTGGCTTAATAAATTACTTTGGCTTCGTTTTGAGGAGGAGAAGTATCAGTTAGCCCAAGAGCTTCATGATACGATTTTACAGGAGCAGCTTCATATCGCAAGAGAAATGGATGTCCTGATACACATGAAGGATTCAGAAAATTTTTCAACTAAACTTGGGAAGCTTCATGAGCATATGATTACCTCCTTAAATGATTTACGAGGATACTGTGAAAATTTAAAGCCTCCTTTATTAGATACATTGGGCTTAAATGCTGCACTTGAGAAGCTTATTCAAAAAGTTCAAAAACGGGCAAACTTCGAATTGCTTTATACGATTGATCGTCTTTATTTAGAGGATGAACGTTTAAATTTAATGATTTATCGTTTGTTTCAAGAATTATTAAACAATGCATTAAAGCATTCCTATGCCAATGCAGTTACCATCCATTTACAAAGCACGGAAGAAGGCTTTGAGGTTCTGTATAGCGATGATGGTGTGGGGTGTAATTTAGATGATATTATACTGACCGAATCCATGGGCATTCAAGGTATGCAAGAGAGGGTTCAGGCGTTTAATGGGAAATTCGCATTAAATAGCAAAGTAGGAGAGGGAATGATGATTCGTATTCGCGTAAGTGAAACTCAATATCCATATCCTTATGCGTATAGCACGTTGAACCGACCGACTTATATGATTCGAGGATAGCCCGATGAAGCAGAATACGCTATATGCCTACAATTTTCACCTTTTAATCGCATCATAATTTTTATGAATGTAGATTAGAAGGCTTTTGTTTTTTGAGCATGAAATAATATCAAAATATTATTATTGTAGAGATAGGAATACAGGAGAATATACACTTTTTTGAATTCTTTCCCCTGAATAAAGGAAATCAGGGAGATGTGGCCGATATAATTCAATAGAAGGATTGAGGAGGTCAACTGATTTGAATAAAAAATTATTTTTAACAGCAGCCGCAATACCCGTAGCACTTATTGTACCAACTGTTGCAAGTGCAGCGGAGACGGTGACGGTGACGGGACAAAATATTGTAAATGAAACATTAACGGTTCATCAATTACCCAATAATGCCATAGTCAATGCCTACCAATGGTATTATCTAGAAAAAGTAGCTAGTGAAGATGGTTCAAAAACGTCCACGAATAAACCGATTGCAGGTGCTACTTCTGCTTCGTTAAAGGTGCCCGTAGAAGCAGCGGGTAAAACCATTTTTGTGGAAGCTACTACAACTGATGGAAAAAAATATCAAAGTGAACCAAGAACCATTAATCAATTGGATCTTGCGATTACAACGCCTACTTTAGAGGGCTTTTCGACTTCAGATTTTGTTGCACCTGGCGAAACGGTGAAAGTAGCTGGTGTTACTGTAACGGATAAGGCAGGAGCGAAATTAACAAGCGGTCAAATTACATATAGTTATCAATGGTTTTATCAACTAGGTGAGGGTGAAAATTCCTTCACTATTATTGAGGGAGCTTCAGGTAGCACTTATACTATTCCGAAAGATGCCATAGAAAAGGGAATCAAAGATATTATTGTTAAGGTAAAAGCTCAGGTAGGCACTTCTTTTGTGGAATCTCCACGTTCTGAAGTGATTTCTATATCCAAAGAACCAACAGATACATTAGCAAATGATATTAAAAATTTATTAGTGAATGATAACAAATACAATGTTTCTGATATAAAGTCGTTTGAGGAAAAAATTAAGGCATTAGAAAGTAAATATCAAGCATTGTCAGAGCCTGCTAAAGGGAATGTATCAAATTATGCTGTTCTCAAGCGAGCACTTGCAGATGTGGACCTTATTAATAAGTTAAATGAAAAAGTGGACAAGGTAGGGGGAATTAGCGACAAAGATTTGCCTGCCTATATAAAGGAAATTGAAGCGGCCTACGATAAGTTCGATTTATTACAACGTAGCTTGGATGTCAATGATGCTTTATATACTAGCATTAAAAACCTTTTAAATGAGCCTAATGATCTTGAGGAAATAAAAGAAGTCAGAAGACTAAATCTAGCAATCGTTAATTTACTTTCTTATTCGAATGGCATTTCACAGTATGTTCCTTCTGATAAGGATTCCTTACAGGGGGTCGTGAATACGATTGAGGCAGATATTGCTAAATTATCACAAAATTATCGTGGAGCTGTTCAAAACCAAACGATTCTCAATGAGGCTAAAGCCGATATTAAAAAAGTGGAGCAATTTATTAAATCATTTGATAAATTATCTTCCAATAATACGCCAAATAAGCAGGTAACGGTTGCCAAGTCTATTCGTTCTACCTATGAAAAATTAACGTATAAACAATTAAAATTAGTGCCAGACAAGTATGGTCAGCTTTTAACGGCAGCTGAAAGTGCGGAAGAAAGTCAAATTGCTACATTAAACAATGATATCGATAGCTATATTGGGGATGATATTTATCCAATCAATCCATCTGCTAGTTCTTGGCAAAGTCATGTCAACAATGTAGCCCGCATGGTAAAAGAATATAAGAGCTTAACAAAAGCATCAGCAGCCCAAATAGAAGGGTATGACAGCCTTGTTACTTTACAAAAGGATTTAAAAACGGCTGAAAAAGTGATAAAAGATATGGATGCTTATCAAAAGCTTTCTGGCGTAACTGGTGTAACTGAAAGCAAACTGAATTCAAGCTATACGAATACATTAAAAGCTTATAATAAATTGACATCTTTACAGCAATCGCTTGTCTATAATGCTCAAGAGTTTTTACTCAATACGCCAAAAGTTTCTGTTGATGGAAAAGTACCGGCTGATAAGGCTGCAGCAGAGGCTTTGAAAGCAGATATTGCTAAATTTGCGGATGTCACTAAATTTACATTCAATCAATTAGAAAAAGCAGTTGATACGGCAGCGCAATCCTATAAAAAGCTGTCATCTGGTGCAAGAAAGTATGTCACTAATAATTATTTACTAACTGCTGCTCAGAAGGATATTACAGGTGTCAAATCATTCTATAAAAAAATTCAAACCGCTAAAGAAGAAACAGATGCGGCGAAACAAGCAAAAAAAATAGAGTCTGTGCAAAAAGCATATGCTAAATTACCTGCTAATCAACAGCATTTAGCAAAAGAGCAATACGAAGCACTGTTAAAGAATCAAATTATTGATGAAAATGCACCAAATATAAAGCAATTGAATGATGAACTAGCTACTATTGTTTCAAATGATCAGTATTTAGTGTCGATTGATAAAATTAATACTTTGTCTAAGCAATACAGTAGCCTAAGCTCAAGTGATAAAAAGCTGATTACGAATTATGATATTTTAAAAGCAGCAATCGCAGATGTGAAAAAAGCAGAGTCCTTTATGAAGACCTATGAAAAATCATTTAACAGTAACCCAAGCACTGTCATTAAGGCATTTGAAAAACTTACATCTAAGCAAGTGAGCCTTATTCCTTCAGATACCCAAAAATGGATTAGCGAGAAGCAACAAGGTCAACAGCAAACGAATGAACAGGCTTTGACATTAATTGAATCGATCAATTCTCTCCTTGTTAATGGTGAGTATATAGCTGGTCTAGAGGATAAAGTAAAAGATATTCGTACTAAGTATGATGCCTTGAGCGCTCAAGATAAAAAGATTGTCAAAAACTATTCGAAGCTTACACAGGCCGAAAGTGATTTGAAAAAGGTAGCCGACGTCCATGCATTGTACAAGGTAGATGGTGATGAGGCGGCTCAAAAAGCCTGGCAATCCGCTTATGGGAAGCTTTCCAAAAAATTAGAATTACTTTATAAAAACATGTATCCACAGGATAGTAAATGAGGTAAGCCCCGAGAAACTCGGGGTTTTTCTGTATAGATTTTTTATTTGTCTAGTAAATTGGTTGTCCGCTATACTATGAACAGAAGAGAAAAGAAATTTTTTTACATAACTATTGCAGTTTCACAAAGAAGGTAGGAACAAAAGATGTATAAAATAGGTGTTGTGGGTCCTGTCAAATCCGTCCAAAGAATTATTGCTTTAGCCAGAGAAATTGAACAGGATATGGAATTTATTCCGTATATTTATGCGATAGCGACAGAGACAAAGCATCTTGTGGAGACCTATGATCAAGATGTGGATTTCTGGCTGTTTTCTGGCTATATCCCCTATAAGATAGCGAGCCAAACAAAGGTTTCACAGGATAAATTGGCTCATATCATTTTTTCGGAGGCGGCTATTTATAGAGGATTTTTAGAGCAATCCTATCGGCAAAAGAAGTTTATTGAAAATGTTAGTATCGATATTATACCTTCTCCCTCACAAATGGCTTCAGAGGGTCTAGCGGAGATCCAAAAAAATGTCAATCATATGTATTTAAAGGAATTTGATGTAGCCATTGATCCAAAAGAGTTATTTGATTTTCACTATACACTTTGGCAGGAGGGAAAGATCGATTTTGCCATCACTTGTTATCCATCTGTCGATGAAGAGCTGAAAGAACGAGGAGTTCCTTCCTATTGGGTATCTCCCACAAAAACAGAAATTTACCATACAGTTCAGCTGTTTACGGAAAAAATTAAAACATCCTACTATAAAGAAACTCAAATTGGTGCAGTAATGCTTGAAATCAAGGATTTTGATTCCTTAAAGGAGCGTATGAAGCAAGGGTATCGCATCCAATATTTAGAACTACGTACTAAGGAACATCTACTTCAACTTTGTGAACAAATTGACGGTTCCCTCATTGAAGAGGGGAATGGAAAATATACAATTTTTAGTACAAGGGGAGCGATTGAAGGGCAGATTAAATTTCTACAGGAAAAAATGTATCAATTATCCATCGAAATGGAAGCAAAAGTAACTGCAGGTATTGGTTTTGCACAAACCGTATTCAATGCAGAGCTACATGCTCATCGAGGGCTAAGGCAGACCAAGGAAAATGAAGCCATCGATATCGTTATGATTCAGGATGACGGTACGATTATTGAGTCGGTCGGAAATATGGAAGAGCTGTCTTATTCTTACCGAGCAGAAGATCCCGATATTTTAGAAAAGCTAAAAAAAGGTAATATTAGTATTAAAACGTATATGAAAATCCATGCGCTTGTGCAGAAAATGCACTGGAAGCATTTTACGACTAAGGATTTAGCGACACAGCTTCAAATGAGTGAAAGAAATGCACAGCGGATTGTTGCGGATTTATGTAGTGTAGATTTAGCAAGAATTTGTGGCGAAGAATTACAGCATTTGCGTGGTAGACCAATCAAAATATATCAGCTTGTCTAGAAACTAAAAAAATGTTCCAAACCAATGTGTGGTTTGGGACATTTTTTTTTCTTAAATTTTTGTATCGATAAAACAAAGACCAGTACACAAGTTGTGCGCCTTTTTGAGCCGATCATTCATAGCTAGAGAAGCGACTATCTATTAGAAATTTTCAAAAAAATATTGTTTTTTTGGAGTACTTTGATTATTATACGAATATATAACGAAAATGTCGGTATATAAAAGGGGTTTTGATTTTACTAGATTTGCAAGGGGGCAAGAATCTTAAAGAACAACTGTAGCGGTGATGCAATCACTGCCATAAAGAGAAGGTTTTTGATCATGGGAGGGATATAAATGACAACAAATGACGTAACGAAAAAATCTAGAAATGTTATCCTTGCACTATTATTTTTAGGCTGGTCTTTAGGGAACTTAGATCGCTATATTATGAACTACGCAGTCGTTTCAATTACAGGCGATTTGCAACTGGATGCATCTTCGACGGGTATTATTTTAAGCGCTTTCTTTTTAGGCTATGCCATTATGCAAATACCAGGCGGCTGGCTAGCTGATAAATTTGGCGCAAAACGAATCTTGCTAATGGCTGTCATCATGTGGTCAATATTTACCGGACTTACGGCTATTGCCTGGTCTTTAACAGCGATGATTGTTATTCGTTTCTTATTCGGTATTGGAGAGGGTGGATTCCAACCATCTAGCTCTAAGATTATTGCCACGATTTTCCCGAAAGAAGAAAGAGGCAGAGCGATGTCGATTATGCTGACTTCTGGTGGGATTGTTTCGCTAATTGTACCGCTGTTAGCCGCTTATTTATTAGGAACGATTGGCTGGCGTATGATGTTTATCATAATCGGGGCTATTGGAGCGATTATTGCTTATTTATATTGGAAATACATTCAGCTCCCAAAAGCTGAAACAGCAGAGGCTGCTGAGACAGGTAGTCCGGCAGTTAAGGTAAGCTTTAAAGAACTTTTGAAAACACCGCTCATGTGGAATTTGATTATTGCTTATTTCTGTATTTATGCGGTGAACTGGGGATTAGTATCGTGGATTCCAACATACCTTCAAAAAAATCGTGGACTAGACTTAATGTCCATTGGTTGGGCACAAACGATTCCTGCTATTACAACGATTATTGGGGTGTATGGTAGCGGATATATTATCGATAAGCTTCCAAGAGGAATGGAAAAGGTGTTAGGCTCCATTTCCTGTGCAGTCATCGGTCTTTTATTGTATTTAATGTTTACAGCGAAAACGGTGACATTATTTATTGGCTATCAAACAGTTGTTTCTATCTTTATTGCGTTTGTCATTACGCTACTACCCGTAATTGTTCTAAAGAAATTGCCTTCGTCTATAACAGGCTCAGCTATGGGGATCGCGAATACAGGCGGACAGCTAGCGGGGTTTGTTACACCTATGGCTATTGGTTTTATGGTCGATGCCTTTAATGGCTCCTTTGATGCAGCCTTTTGGATGTTAATTGGATTCGCGCTCATTTGTATTGTGTCGCTTGTAACGTTAAACGACCAAAAAGGAGCATTATTGAAAGCATAATAAATAAATTGGAGGAACAATAATGAGTTTTCAAGAAAAAATTTCTACATTAATTGAGGCAAAAAAGGATGCAAGCGTGGCCTTAAGCGATGCAATTTGGGCTGTACCGGAGCTTCATTTTCAAGAACAACAATCGATGCAATATATGAAAGAGGCACTCGAAAACGAGGGTTTTCAAACTGAGGCTGGCGTAGCTGGGCTGGATACTGCGCTTGTTGGAACTTTTGGGTCAGGAAAGCCAGTCATCGCCTTTTTAGGGGAATACGATGCACTACCTGGCTTGAGCCAAAAGGGCGGTGTTACCATTCATGAGCCTCTTGAGAATGGGGGAAGTGGTCATGGCTGTGGCCATAATTTATTAGGAACAGGAGCATTTGCAGCAGCTGTTGCCGTAAAAGATTATTTAGAGCAACATCCACAATCCGCAACCATCCGTTTTTACGGTTGCCCTGCAGAAGAAAATGGATCTGGTAAAGCTTATATGGCGAAAGCTGGCTTATTCGATGATGTAGATATCGCCATTTCTTGGCATCCTGGTACGTTTTCAACGGTGATGACATGTAGCTCTCTAGCAAACTATGCTGTTACATTTAAGTTTACAGGTAAAAGTGCACATGCAGCAGCTGCTCCTCATCTGGGAAGAAGTGCATTAGATGCTGTTGAGCTAATGAACGTTGGGGTAAACTATTTACGAGAGCATATCATTCCAGAAGCAAGAGTGCATTATGCTATTACAAACTCTGGTGGAACATCTCCGAATGTTGTTCAACCATATGCTGAGGTTACCTATTTAGTGCGAGCACCTAAAAAGCAACAAGTGCAAGAAATCTATCAGCGTGTTGAACAAATAGCGAAGGGTGCAACGCTCATGACAGGTACTTCCCTAGAAATCGATTTTGAAGGTGCTGCTTCTAATTTAATAACAAATAAGACGCTTTATGATGCCATGTATCAACAAATACTTGAAATTGGCATGCCAGACTATACAATAGAGGATGAACAGTATGCTCAGGCTATTTTCAATACGTTTTCTCCTGAAGTACAAGCCTCTTCATTAGTTGGTCTACATAAAGACGATGTTCAACCATTACAAGGAAAAGTTATTGCTGATCATATTCCTCGAATGCTTCCTGAATTTATCATGGGTGGCTCTACGGATGTGGGAGATGTTAGCTGGAATGTGCCAACTGTTCAATGTACGGCAGTATGTATGGCATTAGGAACGCCACTGCATACATGGCAAGTTGTTTCTCAAGGTGTCACGCCTATCGCCCATAAAGGTATGCTACAAGCTGCTAAAATTATGGCGTGTACTGCGATTGAGTTATTGGGTAATCCAGTACTGATTGAGGAAGCTAAAAAGGAATGGCAAGAACGTCTTGATGGGGAGACGTATGAATCGTTAATTCCGGAGGGGACAATGCCTCCAAAGCGATAAAAGGATAGCAAAAATATGGATAGAGTCTTCATAGGAGAACTATGAAGACTCTGTTTTTGCACATTTTGAAAGGAGTCCACAGTAATGTCAACACAACCTAGTCACGATCAGCTTGTGGCACAATCGGTCACACAGTTTCGCTCTGCCGCAAAAGAAGGACAGTGCGCTAACTATATCCCTGCATTAGCTAAAAAAGACCCAAATCAATTAGCCATAGCCATTATTGGCACTGAAGGGCATGAAATTAAAGCTGGTGATACGTCAGAATTATTTACGCTTCAAAGTGTTTCCAAAGTAATCACCTTTATACTGGCCTGTATGGATCGAGGATTGCCCTATGTATTAGAAAGGGTGGATGTTGAGCCAACAGGAGATACATTCAACTCTATTATTCGCTTAGAAAGTCATCAGCCAGGAAAGCCCTTTAATCCAATGATTAATGCTGGGGCGATTACTGTCTCCTCTATGATGATTGGTCATTCACCACAGGAGAAGATTGACAAAATCCTACAATTTTTAGAGCAAATCATAGGTAAGCAATTAAGTGTCAACGAGGAAGTGTTTCAATCCGAGTGGCAAACAGCTAACCGTAATCGAGCACTAGCCTACTATTTAATGGATTCTGGTTTCTTAGACTGCCCAGTAGAAGCGGCTCTTGAGGTTTACTTAAAGCAATGTGCGATTGAAGTCAATGTATCCGATTTAGCGATGATTGGTTTAGTTATCGCTAATGATGGCTATCATCCGCTATTAAAGAAACAATTATTTCCTAAACAAGTGGCAAAATTAGCAAAGGCTTTAATGGTAACATGCGGTATGTACAATGCTTCAGGAAAATTTGCGGCGTTTATTGGACTTCCTGCTAAAAGTGGTGTTTCTGGTGCCATTCTTACCGCTGTCCCAGGTCATGCAGGATTAGATTCACCATTCCCTGCTGGCTGTGGCATAGGTATTTATGGACCAGCCATCGATCCTATTGGGAATAGTGTCGCAGGTGTCCAATTGCTGAAACATTTAGCGACAGAATGGGATATGACCATTTTTTAACGAATAGAAGATGACTTCAGAGTGAGCTCTGAAGTCATCTTTTTTTCATTTTATATAGAATGAATAGGGCAATAAACCAAATAGGTGTTAGTAGAAGAGCTGTACGTGTTGCCTCAGAAATAAACATCACAATTAATAGGAAAGCAAAAAACGCAAGCACTACGTAGTTAATAAAAGGTGTCAGCGGTGCTTTGAAGCTTGAGGCCTCATGTAGGGCACGATTTTTCCGTTTATAGATGATGTGAGAAATGATGATAATACTCCACACCCATATGAAGCAAATCGCACTAATAGTCGTTACGATACTAAAGGCATTCTCTGGCATTAGCTTACTTAACAGTGCCCCTACTGATACAACAATTGCAGAAATGACTAGTGCGTTACTTGGAACACTATTTTTATTGAGCTTAGCAAATGCAGGTGATGCTTGTTTATTTTTACCAAGATTAAAGAGCATTCGACTTGTTGAGAATAAACCACTATTACCAGCAGATGCGGCTGAAGTGAGCACAACAAAATTAATAATACCTGCAGCAATTGGAATACCCGCTAATGTAAATACTTGGACAAATGGACTGCTTGTGGCAGACATTTCATACCATGGATTGATACATAGGATGACAAACAGTGCCCCTACATAAAAGAGTAAAATTCGGAATGGTATTTTATTAATAGCAGAAGGAATGTTTTTTTGTGGGTCCGCAGTCTCGGCTGCCGATACCCCTACTAATTCCACACCGACGAAAGCGAAAACAACCATCTGGAAGGCCATTAAAAAGCCATATACTCCATTTGGAAACAGGCCGCCGTGGACCCAAAGATTATCTACTGAAACCGTCCCAGAGCTTGTTTGAAAGCCTGTCACTAACATAATAAGTCCAAGGATAATGAGCGCCACAATGGTAATCACTTTAATGATAGCAAACCAAAATTCTAACTCCCCAAATAGTTTGACCGTTAATAAATTCAATAGTAGTAATACTACTAAACAACCAATAGCTGGAACCCACTGAGGGATATCAAACCAATATTGTGTATAAACCCCCACAGCGATAATATCTGCCATCGCCGTCATGATCCAACAGAACCAGTAGGTCCAGCCTGTTACATACCCTGCCCATGGCCCTATGTATTCGGAGGCAAAATCCGTAAATGATGTATATCCTGAATTCGAAAGTAATAGTTCGCCCAATGCACGCATAACAAAAAAGAGTGCCGTTCCGACAATTAAATAGGCAAGGATGATCGAAGGCCCTGCTAATGCAATGGCTTTCCCAGAGCCGAGAAATAAGCCGGTTCCTATTGTCCCACCAATGGCAATAAGCTGTACATGGCGATTTTTTAATTCACGTTTTAATTGTTGCTGTTCCACGTTAATCCCCCCAAAGATGCATAAAAAATGATGACTGGAAAAATAAAAAAGAGACTAGTTGTGACACTAGTCTCGGAAAAACGTCAGAATAACAAATACCATTTGATCACGGATGGTTCATGAAATCATCATAACCTTCGTATGGCATCGCTTAAAAAAGCTGTTATTACTCCTCTGTCCTTTTGCCTGAGATAGTGAACCCTTCGGCGACGCACATTGCGCTCTCTCCAGAACTGCTCCTGCTATAGTTTGATCCATAGCATTCATAGCTTATTAATTTTTTATCATAAATATTATTTTAAGATATTATATATCCTAGCAGTGCTTTTACAATTATTCAACTAGAAATTTATATTATTTTCAGAAAAATAGAAGAATGTAGTGTATAAATGAAAATTACTAACGATAATTAGTATTTTTGGGCATACAAAGATTTTCGTAGTATGCGCAAATACGAAAGTTTTATGTGAAGAAATGAAGAGGGGACAAGTGAGAGGAAGAGGATCATTATAGTATGAACGAGTGTAAGAAATAGCCGCTTAAAATTTTGCAATAGATATAATATAGTAGAAACTCTGAATTTTTTGTATAAAAAGAAGCCGTCTCCTAGTTCTTTGAGACGACTTTTTTAGGGAAATATTAATATTTTTTGGCTTTTATTTTACCTGTCCAAGTTTTGAAGCCGCCTTGAAGTTGGTAAATTTGGTTGTACCCACGTTTTTTAAGAAATAGTGCAGCACGTGAGCTACGGCCTGTATTTTGACAGTATAAATATACTGGTAAATCTGGGCGAATTTCTTTATAACGTTGACGTAATGTTGTGGAAGGAACATTTCGTGCGCCAAGAATGTGACCAGCATCAAATTCTTTTTGTTCACGAACATCGATTAGCTGCGCTTTACGATAGCCTTCAATAAATTGTTCTTGTGTTAAGTTGGTTACAGCTTTTTTGAGTCTTAGTGCATTAATACCGATGTATGCAATTACGACTACTAAAACGACACCGATTGTGATAAGTATGTCCAAGATTTTCTTACCCCTTTCTATCTTCTTTATTATTATAAAAGATGCGCTAGCGATAGTCCAATGAGTTTGATAAAATTAACTAGATTGTGGCGAATTCGTCGATATCGTTTGCAAAGCCACAACTTGAACTGTAACGTAATCTTCGTTAAGGTTGAACCGCAGGTGGGGCCTGAGGTATTTTTATAAATTGTAGGAGATGAACATATGACAACTTGGTATTTTTTAAATTCAGGGAAATGTAGTCCTTCTTTTAATATGGCACTAGATGAAGCATTACTTGATTGGCATAGTGAGGGGTTCATTCCACCAGTCATTCGTTTTTATGAGTGGGAACCGGCAACATTATCAATCGGTTATTTTCAGCAAGCCAAAAAAGATATAAATTTAGATGCTGTACGTGAGCAAGGCTTAGGTTTTGTACGTCGACCAACTGGTGGACGAGCTGTGCTGCATGAGCATGAGCTCACATATAGTGTCATCGTAACAGAAAGCTATCCAAATATGCCAGAGTCAGTGACAGAGGCGTACCGTGTGCTAAGTGAAGGCATCTTGCAAGGTTTCCATAACTTAGGGATGGATGCCTATTTTAGTGTCCCTGATACAGAGGAGAAAAGAGCAGACTTAAAGAGTCCGAAAAGTGCAGTATGCTTTGATGCTCCAAGCTGGTATGAGCTGGTAGTTGAAGGGAAAAAAATAGCAGGAAGTGCGCAAACACGACAAAAAGGCGTTATATTGCAGCATGGTGCCATTTTATTAGATTTAGATCAGGAGAAGTTATTATCGGTCTTTAATTTTTCGAGTGAAGAAGCGAAGGATCGTATGCGCAGAAAATTACCAGAGAAAGCAGTAGCGATTAACAGTCTTGTGGATGAACCTGTGACAGTTGAACAATGTGTGACTGCTTTTCGAGATGGTTTTGCAAAATCGTTGCAAATTGAATTAAAACCATTTACACTTTCTGAGGAGCAGTTAGAATATGTCCGTGCATTAGAAGAAAAAAAATATGCATCTGATGAGTGGAACTTCAAAAAGTAAAAAATGGTATAAAAAAATATTTTTAAGCGTTCAATCCTTGCTATTACAAGTAGTTACGATTCTATTGAAAAAAGCAAGAGTTGAATTGAAAATCTATATATAGTATCTTTTTTAAAGACATATACACAATATGTAGTGTTTAACAACACATGATATTGTGTATTTATTTTGTAAGGGAGGCAAAACGATGGTACTCACAAATCATCAACCCGATGTAAACAATCAATTTGAACAGTTAAACAAAGATATCGAACAATTCCCGCAGGTACACCCTGTAACGCCTGATATGCACATCACGCACAAAGGTGTATCAAGACTTGTCATGATCGATCGCTACTCGTTTAAAGACACAGAAAAGAAAACACTAAAAGCCGGTGACTTTGTTGTTTTAACGGTAAAAGCTGATCCAAAATTCCCTGCACGAGGTTTAGGGACAATTCAAAAGCTGGACATGACTACAAAAACAGCTGATATTTTGATTGAGGAAGATTATCGTAGCGTTTTAGACGATCCACAGGAGCAAGAAACGGGTGTGATTACGCGTTCAATTGACGTGCTAGAGAAGCCTCTTGAGATTTTTTATGAACAAATCGCTAAACGAAATGCAACAGGACTGGCGGTTGTTGAAAAAACACCAGAAAAACGCCAAGAATGGTTTGAAAAATTTTATGAGCAATTAGTGTCCTTAAAGTTCATTCCTGCTGGACGAGTAATCTACGGAGCAGGATCTGAAACAGATGTAACATTCTTTAACTGTTACGTAATGCCTTTTGTTGCGGATTCACGTGAAGGTATTAGTGATCACCGTAAGCAAGTAATGGAAATTATGAGCCGTGGTGGTGGAGTAGGAACAAATGGTTCCACATTACGTCCACGCAACACATTGGCACGTGGTGTAAACGGTAAATCATCAGGTTCTGTTTCTTGGTTAGATGATATTGCTAAATTAACACATCTTGTAGAGCAAGGTGGCTCACGTCGTGGAGCACAAATGATTATGCTTGCCGATTGGCATCCAGATATTGTGGAGTTTATTATTTCGAAAATGCAAAACCCACGTATTCTGCGTTACCTAATTGAAAATACAACGGATGAAACAATCATTCGTCTAGCGAAAGAGAAATTAAACTTCAAGCCACTTTCTATGCAGGAAGAAGCTATGTATCAAGGCATTGTAAACTATAAAAGCATAGAAGGATTAGGTGGATTTGATACAGCCATTATTCGTGAGGCTGAAAATAAATTACGTGATGGTGGCACATATACTGTGCATAACTCAGAGTTTTTAACAGGTGCAAACATCTCCGTAACATTAACAAAAGAATTTATGGAAGCTGTTGAAAACGATGCTGATTTCGAACTGCGTTTCCCAGCGGTTGAAGAATACTCGAAAGAAGAAATGCATGCTTACAACACAGAATGGCATCATGTTGGTGACGTTCGTGAATGGGAGAAAATGGGCTATAAAATCCGCACATATCGCACAATCAAAGCGAAAGAATTGTGGAATTTAATTAACGTATGTGCAACATACTCTGCAGAGCCAGGAATTTTCTTTATCGACAATGCGAATGATATGACGAATGCAAAGGCATATGGTCAAAGCGTTGTTGCAACTAACCCATGTGGGGAACAGCCCCTTGCGCCATACTCAGTGTGTAACTTGGCAGCGGTAAACCTTGCACAATTTGCGAATAAAGACAATCAAACTGTAGATTACGAAGCACTACGTGAAACGGTTCGTGTTGGTGTCCGTATGCAGGATAATGTTATTGATGCAACTCCATACTTCTTAGAGGAAAACCGTGTACAAGCACTTGGTGAGCGTCGTGTTGGACTAGGCGTAATGGGTCTAGCTGATTTACTCATTTATTGTGAGAAAGAATACGGTTCTGAAGCAGGTAATGCTTTAGTCGATGAAATCTTTAAAACAATTGCTGAAACCGCGTATGAGGCGTCTACAGAGCTTGCTAAAGAGCGTGGAAGCTTCCCATTCTTAGTAGGTGCTACTGACGAAGAAACAGCTCGTTTACGTAAAGCTTTCACAGAAACAGGCTTTATGCAAAAAATGCCTGCTCACATCAAGGAGCAAATTTTAGCAACAGGTATCCGTAACTCCCATTTATTAACGGTTGCCCCAACAGGTTCAACAGGAACAATGGTAGGCGTAGCAACAGGTCTTGAGCCATACTTCTCTTTCACTTACTACCGTTCTGGCCGTCTAGGTAAGTTCATTGAAGTGAAAGCTGAAATTGTAAAAGAATATTTAGATCGTCATCCAGAGGCTAATGAGCAAGAGCTTCCAGAATGGTTTGTAACGGCAATGGAGCTAAAACCAGAGGCACATGCGGATGTACAATGTATTATTCAAAAATGGATTGATTCATCGATCTCTAAAACAGTAAACGCGCCAAAAGGCTATACTGTACAACAAGTTGAAAAAGTATATGAGCGACTATATAAAGGTGGCGCTAAAGGTGGTACGGTCTATGTGGATGGTAGCCGTGATTCACAGGTACTTACGCTAAAAGCCGAAGAAAATGATATGGATCAACTATCATTTGAGGAGGAATTAGTAGAAGAACATACAACACGTCCAGTCGTATTAGTTGATACGATTCAAGCACTAGAGTCCACGACGGTAATTGGCTCGGACGTAGGAAATACATGTCCAGTATGTCGTAAAGGAACAGTCGAGGAAATGGGCGGCTGTAATACTTGTACAAACTGTGGCGCACAGTTAAAATGCGGCCTGTAAATTTTATGTTCTAGTTGCTTTGAATAAAAGAATGATAACGGTAATAAATTTTGATTAAAAGTAACCTCTTCGGTATTATGGCCGTAAGAGGTTACTTTTTTATATTTTTCTGAAAATTATAGGTTTGATATGACTTCGGTAGAATCAAAAACTTATTCGACTACATGTTCATCATCTATTGAAAGGATTTTGATGAATGGGTTTGGACAAAGTTCTAGTGCCGATTAGTATTGTACTTAAAGGAAGAGTGGGATACTTTTATAACAATGTTTCTGGTAATAGGCTGATTATGTTGGAATATATAACCTTATGGTGAAATCTCCATTAAAGCAAGAACGAATCATTACCAATCCAACATTTATATATAGGAGTCGCATCAGGATAGTGTGGATTTACAACAATAATCATAATAATTTCCAATTAAGGGCTGGGAACATCCTCATTACAATTTATGTCTATATTGAAAAGGGAGGTAGAATAATGTGGTTACTATTCGGACTTATTGCTATAGTAGCAACTTTTATAAATCTTTACATGTATACAACAGGTAAAGATTATAAACTAGCGATGGCAATGGGGTTATCATTTACAGCATTGACACTTTGTTCGGAATATAGTTTTGTATCTAGCTGGGTACAAGTAGAAGATTGGGCAGCTTTAGAGGATGTAGTACCAGGTATGGAAAGGGCATTATGGTTTTTGACAATTGTTTCTATCTTACTAAATATAGCACCTATACTTTTACAGTTGAAAAATAAAAAATAATACTGATTCGGGTTCATACGGATATACGGTAAGCAAAATTAAGTTCTCAAAAAACGCTTTGGGAACTTCATTCATTTTAACTCAGCCTTATTTTTTCAAAGAAGCGGATAGATATTTTATATTTAACAGGCAAATTTGAAGGAGTATACGCCATTTTGTGGAATTAAAATAATGTTCGGTCAAGTGTAATAAAGTTTGATGACAACCCTTATTTTATAAGGGACTTGCTTATGACATTTGATTTAAGGCTTGTTTGTTAAGGGTTCTCATACATCCAGCTAGGTAAAAAAATGGTGAAAGGGGAGAAAGTAATGAGTGTAGTGATTTTTAATGGAGAGCGCTCTGAAGAAAGTGTTCAATTTGAAAAGTTGTTATTTTCCCAGAGTAATAAAGTGAGCTTTTCTAGTGTTGAAAATGCTAAACAGTTCATCAAGCAAAAAGCAACTGTGAATAATCAGCCCTATGTCATTGGAGATGATGTTCAATTTTTAAGTGTGAAGGATGAACAAACTTTTGAGGATATGCAAGTTTTTACATTAAATGATCAAAAGTCCTCGAAACAAAAAGTGATTCTCTATATTCATGGTGGCGCTTGGACGAATCAACCGTTAAATTTACACTGGCTGTTCATGGATAAAATAGCACAAGCATTACAGGCAAAAGTTATTGCCCCGATTTATCCAAAAGTACCTCATTTTAATCATAAGGACACGTACCAAAAAATGCTGCATCTCTATAATAAAATTTTAGAGACGGTTGAAAGTGCCAGTCAATTAACCATTATAGGAGATTCTGCAGGAGGTAATATAGCACTTGGTTTGGCCCAGCTTTTAAAGCTAAATCATTTGCCACAGCCACAAGATATTATTTTACTATCGGCTTGTGTTGACCTAAGTCTAGAAAATCCTCTTATCCCTGAATATGAAGAAAAGGACCCTATGCTAGCTAGTGAAGGAATGGGGGTCATCACAAAGCTATGGGCAGCTGATAAGGATTTAAAGGACCCTCTGATTAGTCCAATTTATGGTGATTTTCAAGGTCTAGCGAGTATTACTCATTTTATTGGCACCCATGAAAGTTTATATCCAGATGCAGTAAAGTTTGATGAACAACTAAGCGAGCAAGGGATTGATATTACAACTTTTGTTTATCCTAAAATGAACCATGTGTTTGTTGTCATGCCCATCCCCGAAGCACTAGATGCTCAACAGAAAATTATAAATATTATTCATAGTAAAGTGTTGAAATAGAAAGGATTACGCTAAATAAATAGTGTGGAGATCCCAAGTGTGTTTTGATTTTTCAAAACACGCTTTTTTTATTTCCTGTTTTAATAAACGGATTTTTACGCAAAGCCGGCTCAAATCTCATTGTTTAAACAAAAATTAAATTGTAAAGCTAGCTTGACATAATTAAATATGTAAAGTAAACTTTACTTATTACTAAATGTACAGTTTGCTTTACATTTAATGAGGAGGCATTATGAAAAACAGAATTCGTGAATTGCGGAAATCGAAAAAGATTACGCAGGAGGATTTGTCTAAGGTAGTGGGTGTCTCACGACAATCTATCATTGCAATTGAATCGGGAAAATTCAATCCATCATTAGAGCTTGCCTACAACATTTCAAAAGCGTTCAACTGCACGATTGAGGAAGTTTTTATTTTCGAAGAGGAGGGAATGGCGTAATGGGATTTTCTATAGGGGGTATTTTGGGACTGTACGGCGGGATGATTTTTGGCATCCTTGGCTGGTGGTTTGGAAGGAAAAAAGCGAAGAAAAATAGAGGGTTAGATGAAGTACACGACCATATTTGGCAAAAGGCGAAATCTTATTCATGGTATTTGACGTTAGCAGCAATTTATATTTTCTTTTCTTTAGTAGTGTTTGGGATTAAATTAAGCACTGCCATGGTTTTAGCTGTACTTTTATTTGTACACTTAGGGAGCTGGGCGATCATTGGGCTCATTTTGACTATCAATATGTATAGACCAATACCTTTTAAGCCTTCTTATGTGAAGTTAGGTATAAGTATCAATGTCGCATCACTACTTATTTTTACCATTATCTCGATCCTAACAAATAATTGGCTGTTTTTATTATTCAGTATTCTGCCTAGTATGATGGGGATATTTACTGCCCTTACAGTCCGTAGGAAAGATTCTAAATAAATTTAGTTGTCCGATTCATCCCTTTGGATAGGTTTATCGAGCTGCGATTATGGCATTTAAACGAAAAATGCAAGGCTAGCATCTATATAAAAAAGGCAGTTCCAACAACTTATGTTGGGACTGCCTTTTCCTTAATCATGATTTAATGTTGCTGCTATTTCTGGCTGTTGCTCTACTTGAAGTAGCATATTAAAGGATGCAATGGCAACTTCCACTTGATCATCCTTTGGTTCGCGAGTCGTTAGCAATTGAAGCCATAGACCAGGATAGCCAAGGAATCGTAATACAGGAATATTACGGCAAGCATTTGTTGCCTGTAATACTTCAAATGATATTCCTAGTACTACTGGAATTAATAAAATACGATCTAAAATACGTAGCCATAGCGGGTCAGTTGGCACAAAGAAATATAAGAACATGCCGACAAAGACTGTGAAAAGAATGAAGCTACTACCACAACGATAGTGTAGACGTGATTGTGCTTGGACGTTTTCAACTGTAACGTCTAAACCAGCTTCATAGCAGTTGATGACTTTATGCTCCGCACCATGGTACTGAAATACTCGTTTGATGAGAGGCGTTAACGAGATAAAATATAAATATGTGAGCAGTAATAGTAGTTTAATACCGCTTTCAAGTAAAATTTGGCCCGTTTTTCCTTCAATCCATTTAGAGAAAAAATCAGCTATAAAAACTGGAATTAGTGTAAAGGCAAATTTTCCAAATAAAAAGGAAAGAATACCTACTACAGCAACGCCAAGTATCATTTGAAGTTTGGATCCTTCTTCTTTATTATCTTCTTCTTCACCAGGTACTACATCATAACGATCCCCTGCAAATTGCATATGACGAGAACCTAAGCCTGCTGATTCAATCAACGCGACAACGCCTCGAACAAATGGGATTTTTTTAAGCTTTTGTAAAATAGGCTTTTGTACTTTTTTAAAATGATAATAATCAATGGAATCATCGTTACGACGAATGGCTGTAACTGTATGATCCTTTCCTCCGAACATCACACCTTCTAATTGTGCTTGTCCCCCGTATACAGGTGAATTGCTCAAGGCTAACACCACTCTCTTTATATATTTCAACTGTACCATTGTACTAAATTTAGTCAAAAACCTCTACAGTTACGCATAGTAAATTTTCTATATGGCTACACTAATCGTACATTTTAGGAAATGATTAGTGGGCAAAGGAGGAAATATTGTGAAAATAGGGACAATAACGTCACTTGTAAATGCGCTTGTTTTAGCATTGTGCTTAAAAGGTTTACATTATTTTAATCTTATTAAATGGCATCCGATTGGTTTTTATAAAAAATGGGGATGGTTTGAAGAAAGCTCTAAATTATTTCACTGGACCTTCTTTATTTTTCTTCTATTTATCATCGGATTGTTTGTATATATGACTATGCGCTATGTCTATGTCATTCCGGCGGTCTTTTCTTCGCTACTGCTAGGGCTTTTTGTAACGATTCTATTAGAATGGATTGCATTAGATTTACCATTACAACTTTCTTCCTTTAAAAAGCTTTCGATTCCATTCATAGTTGTCGTGGTTTGCCTTTTACGCTTCTTGTTAGAAACAGCCAATTTTCATCAGAGAGAGCATACGGCGCAAAAAGGAAATTAGTTGCTGTATGCGCCGTGTATGATAAAATAAATGGCAAGTACATAGAAAGAGGCGAATAGAAGCGTGAAGTTATTATGTTTGAATGGACCCAACTTAAATCGACTTGGAAAAAGAGAGCCACATATTTATGGACATGAAACATTGGATGATGTTCAAGAAAATGTTCAAAATCTTGCGGCTTCTTTAGGTGCCACAGTTGAATTTCGTCAATCCAATCACGAAGGGGTACTTGTGGATTGGGTGCATGAAGCAGAAGACGAAAAATATGATGGCATCATCTTTAATCCTGGTGCATATACCCATACAAGCATCGCGTTACACGATGCTATTGCAGGAATTTCTGTGCCAGTAATCGAAGTACATATTTCCAATATCCATAAACGTGAGGCTTTCCGTCATCATTCCTATCTTGCTCCGGCCTGCCTTGGTCAAATTTGTGGACTAGGTACGAAAGGCTATGAACTGGCACTACGTACATTTATCGAGAGGGAGAATTGATTATGTTGAAATTACAAAAGCTACGTAAAGCACTTCAAGAACAAAACATCGATGGTATTTTAGTTACGAATGGGTATAACCGCCGCTATATGACTGGTTTTACAGGGACAGCAGGCGTAGCAATTGTGTCTCAAAATGATGCTGTGTTTATTACAGATTTCCGATATACAGAACAAGCTGCCGCGCAAATTCAGGACTTCCGAATTGTTAAGCATGAAGCAACAATTATTGAAGAAATTGCTACACAAGTAAAAAATATGGGCATCAAATTACTGGGCTTTGAGAGAGATACTGTAAGCTATGGCACATATGAACTGTATAAATCGAACATTCAAGCTGATTTAGTGCCGATTTCTGGGCTAATTGAAAAAATTCGCTTGATTAAGACGGAACAAGAGATTAATATTATTAAGGCTGCGTGTGAAATTGCAGATCACGCATTTACACATATTTTAGGCTTCATCAAGCCTGGTAAAACAGAGCTTGAGGTTTCGAATGAATTAGAATTTTTCATGCGTAAACAAGGAGCGACTCAGTCTTCGTTTGACATAATTGTTGCGTCTGGTCTTCGTTCAGCATTACCACATGGCGTGGCAACGGATAAAGTGATTGAAAAAGGCGACTTTGTTACATTAGACTTTGGTGCGCTATACAATGGCTATATTTCGGATATTACGCGTACTGTGGCTGTTGGAGAACCATCTGAAAAATTAGTAGATATGTACAATGCAGTCCTTGCTTCTCAGCTGTTAGCACTTGAAAAAGTGGGTCCTGGATTAACAGGTATTCAAGCGGACGCTATTGCACGTGACTACTTAAAAGAAAAAGGATATGGCGAAGCATTCGGTCATTCTTTAGGACATGGTATCGGTCTTGAAGTACATGAAGGCCCTGGCTTATCGATGCGTTCTGATGCAGTGCTAGAGCCAGGTATGGCCGTGACGATTGAACCGGGTGTTTATTTACCAGGTATCGGTGGTGTCCGTATTGAGGATGATATTTTAATCACTGAGACAGGGAATGAATTACTCACACATTCGTCAAAAGAACTCATTATTTTATAAAATTTGGAGGAACACAAATGATTTCAGTAAACGATTTCCGTACAGGTCTAACAATTGTTGTTGATGGCCAATTATACCGCGTGCTAGATTTCCAACACGTTAAACCAGGTAAAGGTGCTGCTTTCGTACGTTCTAAATTACGTAACCTACGTAACGGCTCAGTGAATGAAAAAACATTCCGTGCTGGTGAAAAAGTAGAAAAAGCACAAATCGATAACCGCAAAATGCAATATCTATATGCACAAGGTGACGACCATGTATTCATGGACCTAGAATCATACGAGCAAACTGAACTAGCTTCAGCAGCAATCGAGTATGAATTAAAATTCCTAAAAGAAAACATGGAAGTTCATATTCAATCTTACCAGGGTGAAATGCTAGGTGTTGAATTACCAAACACGGTGCAATTAGAAGTAACTGAAACAGAACCAGGCATTAAAGGTGACACAGCTTCAGGTGGTACGAAACCTGCTACTCTTCAAACAGGTCTTATTGTACAAGTACCATTCTTCGTAAACCAAGGTGATGTACTAATCATTAACACAGAAGAAGGCTCTTACGTTTCTCGTGCTTAATTATTAATGATAATCAACCTACTCTTTTTTATTAAAGGGTAGGTTTTTATTTTTTTCTTATACATTTCTTGTGAAACGATCGGGACATTGTGATAATGGATAGAGAAACTATCTCTTTTTTTCTTATCTCCCTCCAATTTTCTATCATCAGATAGATGGTCATTATTGGGAGAAATGTCTACAATAATCGTAAGGAGTGAGAGTTATGCTACAAACAATACTAGATAGTCAACAACCAATCATTCAAGCACCTATGGCAGGTGTCACATCACCTAAATTCGTTGCAGCTTGTACCGAGGCAGGATTATTAGGCTCTATAGGTGCAGGTTACTTAGATGGTGAACAAACAAAGCAATTTATTCAGGAAGTGAAAAAGCTAACGACAAAACCTTTTGCGGTCAATCTATTCGTACAAGAGGAGCCGCAAATTGATATCGAGGTTTTACAAAAGGCCCGCATGGCACTCCAACCTTTTTATGATGAGCTTGGACTATCTCCTGTACAAAGCGTTGTATCCAAGGAAGTTTTTGCTGGACAAGTCCAAGCGGTTATTGAAGAGAATGTAAAGATCTGCTCATTTACATTCGGTATTCCTTCAGCGGAGGTGCTCCAACAGTTAAAGGAACATGGGGTATATACAATTGGTACAGCTACTACATTAGCGGAAGCTCAGCTAGTTGAACAGGCTGGCATGGATGCGGTGGTCCTACAAGGCGGAGAAGCGGGTGGTCATCGAGGTTCCTTTACAGCACCACTTCAATTAATTCCTTTATATGACCTACTGCAGCAGGTAGCGGGGAACATAGCTATTCCTATTATCGCAGCGGGAGGCCTTGTGACGAAGGAGGATATTCAGAAGGCTTTAGAGAGCGGGGCACAGGCAGTGCAAGTTGGGACGGTTTTACTGGTGGCAGAAGAATGTGAAATTTCTCCGCTTTATAAAAATGCGGTGCTGGCATCAAAAGAACAGGAAACAACCATTACACTCGCATTTACAGGTAAACCAGCAAGGGGTCTAGCAAATGATTTTACTAGACGTATGAAGGATGCGACAGTTGCACCCTATCCGTTGCAAAATTATTTAACGACAACTATTCGTAAGGAAAGTGCTGAACAGGGCAATGCTGAATATTTATCGATGTGGATGGGCGAAAATAGCCATCTTGTACAGCACACTGGTACGGTCAAAAGTATCGTAGATAAATGGCTATAAAATTTTTACATAGAAGATCTCTATACAACTGTATAGAGGTCTTTTTTTTTGTAGAGCGACATATATTGCTGTACACGAGGGGGCGTAGGAATGGAATTACAAGACGTATTAAGAGTTGCTGGAGTGGGACTAGTAGTTGCGCTTCTTCATGTTTTCTTCGATCAAACAGGGAAGAAGGAATTTTCATTTTTCCTATTTTTTATTGCCTACTTATATATGACAGCAGAATTACTCCGATTTTTACGTCTATTTTTTACCGAAATTCTCACATTCTTTCAATGGCTGACATCATCCGGGTAGGGTAAATGGAAATTGTTATCGTTGCTGTTGTCATGCTGCTTTTATTGTTGCTGATAAAAGAAGTCATACAGCCACTCCACGCGCTAATAAGTGTGATGTTTTCGTTTTTACTTTTTGGCATGCTGTTCTCGACACTTTTATTGCCCTTCGTCAAGCAACTTTTAGAAACGCTTGCGTTTTTGCCTTATGCAAAGGCTATTTTAATTAGTGCAAGTATGTTCTATGTCGGGCAATGGGTGTCATTGCTGCTTGTAGAACATAACTATAGGGTGCTCGGGAACATTGTTTTTGCAGCGGTAAAGATTGTTATTTTATTGTATTGGTTCAAAGAATTTTTGGCTGTTTTACAGGAGGTGTCGGCCATTTTACAAAGGCTAAACTAAGGAGCGGAGCCATTGCAGGAGCAAATACTATCGTTTTTAATCGACCCATTCTTTCTCTTGCTCAAGATGACACTGTTGCTTTGTAGTTATGTCATCATGATTTTAATCATCAACATGATATTACCAGAATTTGAAAAAGGGACAAGAATCCTCTTTTTTCTAATTGTGTTAGCTACGATAGGACCAGTTGTTGTTAAATCTTTTACATTAATTGATGAAATTGCCCAAGGACTAGCCCATTTATTTACGGCGTTTTATCCTATTTTGACCTCAAGCTTTATGTTATCTAGTAGTATTACAGCCATTGCATCCTGGCAGCCTTTTTTGCTGTTTTTTGTACAAGTTCTCACAATTATTAGTAGTAAGTGGCTTATTCCAGGTGTTTTGTTAGCCATTGTTTTTGATGTATGTAGTGTGATTGTTAAGGAAATATCTTTTACACGGATCGCGGATTTGATTCGCTTTACCATTATGAGTATCGTTTCTGCCTCTGTTATTTGCTACGTCCTATTGATGACTGCAGGAGGAGTGGCTGCGTTTAGCGTCAATGCAGCTGTAGCTGAGCCAGTCAAAAAATTAATTGAAGAAAATATTCCGGTAGTTGGTTCGTTTATAGTTGATAGCTTTTCAATGTTTCAGCATATGACACAATTTACATCCTCACTTACCAGCATTAGTGCCTTTATCGCAGTTATTACCGTATCGTTTATTCCAACTGTTCAACTTGTTGTCAGTGCCTATTCTTTAAAAATGCTTGCCGCTATTTTAGAACCCATTGCCTTTGATGATATTTGTAGACTACTAGATCAAATTAGTAAATCCCTATTTACCTTATGTGCTGTATCATTTTTGATTGCTTTTTCATTTATGTTCTCTTGTTTTTTCCTCATTGTGTTCGTACAAGTTATGGCAGGGGGGAGATAGATTGATTCTTTTATTGGCATTGCTCTTTGTTTGTCAGATATTTGTGTTTCTAACGGATGATAAGGAAATAATTTCACTCACAAAACTGGTCATCACGTTAGTATTTTTGCAATTGCTATTAAAGATTCCATTTATCAATTCATAGGAAGAAACAAGCGTACATACACTTGAAAAAGAGAAGATGAAAGGAGGCAATGTACAAGTGATGTGGAAAAGACACGAAAAAAAACAACGTCATTAATGGTTTTAATACTGGTAGCTGCCTCCGTTGGTATTTTCATCATTTTGCCTATGTATCAAACGAATTCAACGAACGACAAAGGTTCACCGCTCACGAATGAAGAAAAACTTGAGCAAACACTAAAAGCAATGCAAGGTGTTGGGGAGGTTAAAGTCTATTTTTATTATGGAGAGATGACAGATGACCAAGATGCCAATAAACTATTCAGCCAATATTTTCGAGGGACTGAGCAAGGCGCGAAAAACGTAACAGGAATGCTAGTTGTTTCAGAAGGTGCATCCGATATCTTTGTGAAAAATGAAATTCGTGCAGTCGTCAGTCAAGTGATGCAGTTGCCGATTCATCGAATTATTATCGTTCCAATGGAAAATAAGGAGGAAAAGTAAATGCGCGTACGTAGAAGAACAGTTTGGTTTATGACATTATTAAGTTTAGTAGCAGTCATTTCAGTGTATTATTTGGTTGATCCAGCAAAACAGTTCAATGGTCTTACTATTTTTACGGATGATACATTACAACAAACAGCTGTAAGTGGTGTTACTGATCAAAAAGCAACGAATGATGTGACACAAGAAGTTTCTTCACCGAGTCATTTATTTGAAGAAATGCGTATGCAAGTTAGTGATGAGAGAAGCCAACTTCGTGAGCAGTTAACACAAAAAATTGCTTCAGAAGAATCTTCTGCTGACGAGAAAAATGAGGCATTCAATGAAATGGATGGTCTTATTAAACGAGAATCAGCAGAAGCAATGCTTGAAATGCTCATTAAATCATTAGGCTATTCTGATGCATTTGTTCGTGCCGAAGGAGAAAAAGTTTCTGTTACAGTCATGGCTGAAGAATTGTCAAAATCCCAAGCAAATGAAATTATATATTTAGTAAGAACAGAGATGGAAGGCGCAAATGATGTACAAGTAAAGTTCAGCGCGAATAATTATTAAAAATATAGAAAATAATAAATTTTTAGTTTATTTAAAAAGAGTTGTTATATATCAGCGTTATGAAAAGGCTTTCGCTTAGTAAAGGAAAGCCTTTTATTTTGTTCATATTTACTTAATTTTCATTTAACTATTTCAAATTGATTCGAAAAAATATAAAATAGTTATTGTAGTAGATTTTATTTCATAAGGAGAGTTAGAAATGTTCAAAATTCAAGAAATTCGCGAAATTATTAAATTAGTAGATTCTTCTTCAATTGACGAGTTTGTGTATGAGGTAGATGGCGCAAAAGTTAAGTTAAAAAAGAATAATATTGTTGTTACAGAAACTGTAGCACCTAAAAAAGAAGTAGTAGCACCTGTTGTACAACAATCTGCACCAGCAGAAGCTCCAGTAGCAGCACCAGCTAAAGTGGAAGAAGCACCTGCTGCAGCGGCGCCAGCGATTAACGACCCATCGCTACATAAAATTGTATCTCCAATGGTCGGTACTTTCTATCAATCACCAAACCCAGATTCACCAGCTTACGTAAAAGCAGGAGACAAAGTAGGGAACGAAACAATTGTATGTATCGTAGAAGCAATGAAATTATTCAACGAAATTGAAGCAGAAGTGCAAGGGGAAATCGTTGAAGTACTTGTGAAAGATGGCGAATTAGTAGAATACGGCCAACCATTATTCCTTGTAAAAGCTGAGTAAGGAGTGCAAATCATGAAAAAAGTTTTAATTGCAAACCGCGGCGAAATCGCTGTGCGTATCATTCGTGCTTGTAAAGAGTTAGGCATCCAGTCGGTTGCTGTGTACTCTGAGGCAGATGCAGACGCATTACATGTGAAATTAGCAGACGAAGCCTACTGTATTGGACCAAAGCTATCAAAAGATTCTTATCTTAGCTTCCCAGCTCTACTTAGTGTAGCTGAAAAAACAGGTGCTGACGGTATCCACCCAGGCTATGGCTTTGTATCGGAAAACGCTGATTTTGCAGAAGCTTGTGAAAACGCTGGCATTAAATTTATCGGTCCATCATCTGATTCCATTAAAATTATGGGTATCAAGGACGTAGCACGTACAACAATGGAAGCAGCAGGAGTTCCACTTGTTCCGGGTACTGGTATTGTGCCAGATATCGAAACAGGTAAAGAATGGGCTGCTAAAATTGGCTATCCTGTAATCATCAAAGCCACTGCTGGTGGCGGTGGTAAAGGGATTCGTGTAGCACGTACAGAAGAAGATCTTGTCAAAGGTATTGATATTACGCAAAAAGAGGCTGCTGCTGCATTCGGTAACCCTGGCGTATATTTAGAGAAATTCATCGAGTACTTCCGTCACTGTGAAATCCAAATTTTAGCGGATGGCTATGGTAACGTCGTGCATTTAGGCGAGCGTGACTGTACTGTTCAACGTCGTATGCAGAAGTTAGTAGAGGAAGCTCCATCTCCAGCTCTTTCTTCTGAACGCCGTGCTGAAATGGGTGCAGCTGCCGTAAAAGCAGCCCAAGCCTGTGACTATGAAGGTGCTGGAACAATTGAGTTCATTTATGACTATCAAGAGGACAAGTTCTACTTCATGGAAATGAATACGCGTATCCAAGTAGAGCACCCAGTAACAGAAATGATTTCTGGTGTAGATCTTGTACAACAACAATTAAAAATTGCATCTGGTGAAAAACTACCTTTCACTCAAGATGATATTCAATTAAATGGTTGGGCTATTGAATGCCGTATTAACGCAGAAAATGCCTATAAAAACTTCATGCCTTCAGCAGGAACTGTTGATACGTATGTAACGCCAGGTGGCTATGGTGTACGTATTGATTCTGCTGTCTATGCAGGTTATACAATTCCACCATACTATGATTCAATGGTGGCAAAACTTATTGTTCATGCCGATACACGTGAAGAGGCGATTGCGAAAATGAATCGCGCACTAGGTGAATTTGAAGTATCTGGTCCTGGAATCAATACAACCATTCCATTCCACCAAGCACTCATGAACAACGACGTGTTCAAATCAGCACAATTCAATACGAAGTTCCTTGAAGAGAATGATGTATTGGGTGTTGCAGAAAAAGTGAAGTAAGCGTTCGCTATTTGAAAAGCCTCTAACTTTTACAGTTAGAGGTTTTTTGTTTATCTTGAAAAGGTCAGCGTACAGGGACTTCGATTTAGAAGATATGACAGAAGCTATACAGCTACCAAGCTTTGAGGGTACGTTTAAAGAGGAAGATACGATACTGATTACTCCACCAAAGCTAATGATTGATGTAGCTGAATTACATGAGGCTTAGAAAGGTGTAGAAATTAATAGTGATATGTTAATTGTGAAAGAGCAAATGCGTCTTGTTGGGCGTTCGTAAGGCGACAATCAGCGAATATATTTATAACTTTTAAACGTTTCGTAGATAATTTTTTCAAGTGGATTAATCTCACAGTTGATTGTGAGAGCATAGCAAAAGGACTTGCGTGTAATGAGGTTGAATCATACACACAAGCCCTTAGTATGATGGCTATTGTTTTGAATGTCGAATGGTTGTTCATAGTCCCTATTTTAGTTTTTCCAAAACCCTATCAATATCATTCCACACATAGACGTATTCTTCTAACACTTTTCCACCAATATTAATTTGCACCGTTTTCACATATTCCGCTCCGTAATATTCATAGAAAAAACGTGTTTTATTTTCTGCCAATACTTCTACAAATATTGATTGATACCCTTTCTGTTTAAAATACATAAATAACTCTTTCAATAAAAGTTTTCCAATCCTTTTGCCTTGATATTCTTCTAATAGGTAAATCGAGGTTAAGTCACTTGAATTACGTTCAACGTTTGTTTCTCTAGTTGAAGCAACTGCAAAGCCAACAATTTCTCCAATTTCATTTTCAGCGACAAGAACATAATTATCTTCTCTGTTGATATTTCTTTCCCATAATTTTTCTCGTTGTTCATAGGATAATTTATCTAAAAAACTATCAGGAATAATATTTTTATAGGCTGTTCTCCAACTGTCAACATGAACCTTTCCAATACCTTGTGCATCTTGAATTGTTGCTGTTCTAATTTTCATCTTCATTCCCCCATCATATTTCTATCTTTTCCTTAACTAACAGAAAATTCTTTTTATTTAAAAACATAACATATTAGAGTGAGAGTTGATAGTTAAATGGAGATTGCAAATCTTGTAGAAGTGTTCAAAGCGACTTTAGCACCTATGAGCGTTCTTATGATTGATTTGAAAGCATAAAAAGGACTGGCTATGAGATTCATCATTCACGCAAACCCTATTCTTATTAAACTAAGCGCAACAACTATTCCATTCCACCAAGCACTCATGAACAATGACGTCTTTAAATCAGCACAATTCAAAACGAAGTTCCTTGAAGAGAATGATGTATTGGGTGTTGCAGAAAAAGTGAAGTAAGCGATCGCTATTTGAAAAGCCTCTAACTTTTTTTACAGTTAGAGGTTTTTGTTTATACCACTGTATAATTCGGGTAGAGCAGTTGAGGAGGGGGATCAGTATGCCTATATCTAATAAGCTAGTAAGAGATAATATTTTAGAAATAATGGATGCGAAAGGTCTAACTTATCGTGCGCGTACTTTAGAACCAATTGAGCTTTTAACGGAAGTAAAAGCAAAAATGCTCGAGGAAGCTAGGGAGTTTCATGATGCTACTACTGTACAAGATGAGGTTGAGGAATTAGTAGATATTTTAGAGTTAATACATACAACAATTAGTGCACTAGGTGTGAGCTATGAAGAGCTTGAGGCATTCCGTAATTAGAAGAAAATGGAGCGCGGAGGCTTTGACAAGAGGATTTATTTAATAAATGTTGAGGATCCAGCTTCTTTATAAATTAAAACGGCTTTCGACAGCCAAACCTTCCTTTTTATAGTATAATATATGTAAGTACAGCATTTGTTTGTGATGTGTAAGGGAAAGGATGATATTTGTATGGCAGAGAAAGTAGGACAATCTTTCGTACAACCAACACCTTCTGGAAAAGAAGAGCTTGGAAAAATTGAAGTAGCGGCAGAGGTTATCGAGGTTGTGGCAGGGATCGCAGTAAATGAGGTCGAAGGCATTGCTGCAACACGTGGTAATATTGCGACAGGTGTCGTGGAACGTTTCGGTAAAAAAGTACACAATAAAGGGATTAAATCAGGTGTAACAGAAACGGGTGAAATCGCTATTGATGTATTTTGCTCTGTGAAATATGGATATGCCATTCCTAAGGTTGCGAAGGAAGTACAAACACAGATACGCCAAGCTATTTTTAATATGACAGCACTCGAAACTGCAGAAGTAAATGTGCATATTACAGCGATTCATTTCGAAAAAGAAGAAACTGTAGTACATGAATAAAACTAAAAGGATTGCCCGTAGAAGACATATCTGTGGGCAATCCTTTTTTAATTTGGAAATTCATTCATAATATTATATTGTATCGCTGTTCGTTTATAGTTCAATATGCTTTGGTTTTCTCCAGAATAACGCAAGGATGACACCAATCACTAAAACAATTGTGGCAAAGTAATATGGATAGTTCAAATTAATATCGAACAATATCCCGCCTAAAATAGGACCGAAAATATTACCAAGGCTTGTAAACATAGAGTTCATACCACCCACAAACCCTTGCTCATTGCCGGCAATTTTAGATAAATAAGAAGTGACTGCTGGACGAATTAAATCGAAACCAACAAAAATAAAGAATGTGACAAATAGGATGGCGAAATAATGATTCACGATAGTCATAGCAAAAGTTAAGACCGCTGAAAGGATCAGTGAATAGCGAATGACATTAATTTCTCCCATTTTCTTTGTCAGCCAATCAAATAGTAATAATTGTGCCAATGCACCTACAATCCCACTACCTGTAATGATAATGGCGATATCTGATGGCGTAAAGGCGAATTTGTGGTCGACGAATAAACTAAATAATGATTCGAATGCAGCTAAGCCAAATGATAGGACGAAAATAAGGATAAATGGAATGAAATAAAGCGGGCTAAATACTCGCTTGGCACTCCCTAAAATTGATGTTGGTGTATCTTCCTTATCTCCAGCACGTGTTGGTTCCTTTAGTAATACCAATGAAAAGATTGCTGCTACAAGGCCAAGGACACCTGCTGCATAGAAGGGAACACGTGTACCATATTCGGCTAAAAACCCTCCGATTCCAGGACCAATTATAAAGCCTGTACTAATTGCAGCACTCATATAGCCAAGAGCTTTCGGGCGTTGAGATAGTGTTGTAATATCGGCAATATAAGCAGTGACGGCTGGCATAATGAAGGCCGCACTCACGCCACCTAACATTCGAGAAATAAATAGGACTTCAATGGAACGTCCCAATCCAAATAAAAACTCAGAAAGTCCAAAAATAAAAAGCCCTGCAACAATCATGACTTTGCGGCCAATATTATCGACTAACTTACCAGCAATGGGTGACACGATCAGTTGCGTAATAGCAAAGGCTGCCACCATATAACCAACGACAGAGCCTGAAATATGAAGCTCATTCATGATGGTTGGTAAAACTGGAATGACTAAACCAATACCTAAAAAGGCAATGAATAGATTCGATAGTAAAATTGCTAATGTTATATTTTGCTTCTTGCTCATAATGTTCTCCTTTTATTCGTTCACGATACATGAAATTGACATTCTACTAGAATATTTCCATGTATTACGATAAACCCTATAGTAACTATAGGGTCAAAAGATTTGTTTTCAATTTGATGATTTTTTATCAGTTTGGAAATTAATGTGGACAGTTATACATAAAGGGAGATTGTATCTTTATTGTTTTTTTCGAATCTTTAATTCAACAATGAATTTCTTTTCATGCTCTAAAGTAAGGGTTGCGGGCATATACAGTTCATAAACTTGAGATTCAAAAGCTTCAGACTGAGCCATGACATAATTTCTTAATTTTTCATAAAAAGAAAAGTAGGTATCCGGATGGTAGATAAATGCAATACAGACAAATGTACCAGCAGGTATAATGGTTTGTTCAATATTCGACGATAGCTTCGAAAATACTCGCTCTGTTAATAGCGGGGTGAAAATGGCGTCATAAATAATTGCATTCACATTTTCATAGGGAGCGAGCGGATATATACAACCATAGCGACTATTTAATACACTGCCTTCCTTCTCAATAATTTTTGTAAGTGTTGCGTAATATGTATTGGTACTAGAAGTTGGAGTTAATTCGGTAGTTGTCACTTGTAGAATGGGCATGGCTTCCTCTACTTGTATATATACCTCACCAAAGAAGGGGATATCGATTTGTTCCTGTAATTGCTTTTTGGTTTTTAATAACGTGTTTTTTACTTCATTCAAGCGTGAAATTTTAGTATCAATTCTTTGCTCTTGCTGAGCAAAAAAGTCAAGTAGTTCTTCAGACGTTAATTTGAGCGCTTTCTTTATATCCTCTAGAGAAATGCCAATATATTTAAGTGATTTAATGATATCTAAATAGAAAATTTGACTGTCTTTATAATAGCGATAATTGGTATAAGAATCGGTATAAGCAGGCTTAAATAAATCGATCTGATCATAATAGCGTAACGTTTGAATGGATAGATTGGACAGTTTGGCAACCTCACCGATTGTATAATAATGTTCCTTCATAATGGCCTCCACTAATAGTAGCTAAAGAAGTTTCGGATGGCATCAAAGCGAATTTTATGCTTGCACTCTTCGCAATAAAATAGGTGAGCTTTACGTTCTTTCATTAGTTTGTATTGTGCTTCACCTTCTTGGAGCTTGAATGGTTTTTTACAGCTCGTGCAAATAGCTTCATATTGCATTGTGAACACCTCTGTAGATTCTTTCAATTTTCTTTATTATAACATTTTGTGAATTAAACAAGTATTTTGGAATGCTCGAGACGAATTGTTAGATGCGCAAAAAGTTTCTTGAAAAAGGTTTCAGATTATTGAAAACTTGCTTCAAATCGTGTTTCTCGGGCGATTTTATGCTATTATAAACCTTAATGCCACTTAAGAAGGAGAGCTTTACATGAAACGACATGAAGCACGCGAAAAAGCGTTGCAAGTTTTGTTTCAGCTAGACAATACAGATTTAACAGTTGAAGAAGCAATGGGTCATATTAAAGGCCAACCGACAAATGCCTTCTACGAAAAAATTGTTACTGGAACAGCTGAACATTTGGAGGAAATTGATGCTACATTAGAACAGCATCTTGAAAAGTGGTCACTTGCCCGTTTACCCAAAATTGAGAGAACTGTTTTACGCCTAGCTGTATACGAGCTGTTATACATGCCCGAAACACCAAAAAGAGTAGTACTAAACGAAGCAATCGAGTTATGTAAAACATTTGGCGATGATAGTTCATCTAAATTCGTCAATGGTGTACTTTCTAAATTTACAGAACAAGAATAATGTGTTGAATTGGAAGGAGTAACGAAGGTTTATGTCAAGTGCAATTATTAATGGTAAAGAGATTGGTCAAGAAATTCGTAATGCTGTAGCAGAGCGTGTAATTCGTTTAAAAGAGCAAGGGTTAACACCTGGTTTAGCGGTTGTGTTAGTTGGGGACAACCAAGCTTCAGCTACATATGTGAGAAATAAACAAAAATCTTGTGAAGCAATTGGTATGTATTCGGAACTAATTAAATTACCAGAAGAAACGACGCAAGAGGAATTATTAACACAAATTCAACTATTAAATCAACGTGAAGATATTCACGGTATTTTAGTACAATTACCACTTCCAAAACATATTGATGAGGATAAAGTCATCGCGACAATTGCTGTCGAGAAGGATGTTGATGGCTTCTCACCTGTCAGTGTGGGGAAAATGATGCTTGGCCAAGAAACATTTTTACCTTGTACTCCTTTTGGCGTAATGAAGCTTCTTGAGTATTCAGGAATTGAAATTGCAGGAAAACATGCTGTAATCGTAGGACGTAGTCATATTGTAGGTAAGCCAATGGGGCAACTACTATTGCAAAAAGATGCTACGGTAACGTATACACATTCCAAAACGCCAGATTTACCTTCATTTACAAAACAAGCGGATATATTAATTGCTGCTGTTGGACGTGCAAACTTTATTACAAAAGAGCATGTGAAAGATGGGGCTGTTGTAATTGATGTTGGCATTAATCGTGATGACAACAATAAATTATGCGGCGACGTAAACTTTGCTGAAGTAGATGGTATAGCGTCTCATATCACACCTGTACCAGGCGGTGTTGGACCAATGACCATCACAATGTTACTATTCAACACTGTGCAAGCAGCTGAAAATAAGCTTGCTAATTAAATAGCCTTTTCAAGAAGTCATCTCAATATCATGTTGAGATGACTTTTTTATGGATTAATTCCAGAACTTTTATGCTAATGTTGACGTCTAATGTAACGTTTGGGACATACATACTTAGT
Source organism: Lysinibacillus sp. GbtcB16 (assembly GCF_019091145.1). Taxonomy (NCBI): domain Bacteria; kingdom Bacillati; phylum Bacillota; class Bacilli; order Caryophanales; family Bacillaceae; genus Lysinibacillus; species Lysinibacillus sp. GbtcB16. The sequence goes on along the minus strand of NZ_JAGXJV010000001.1, from coordinate 2,301,276 downwards.
AGGAGGTTTTTATGGAAAATATCGATATTGTGTTAATTGTGAAGCATATCATTATTGGTCTTGTCCAAGGGTTTACAGAACCAATTCCGGTATCGTCAAGTGGACATGTGATGATTGCCAGCGAAATACTAGGGCTTGGTGAACAAGGGTTTACGTTCGCCATTCTCACTAATACAGCATCGTTACTTGCTATTGTTTATATTTATCGTGAGGATATAGTACGATTGATTTCCCATTTTTTCTTGTACTTGAAAACACGTGAGAAGCGCTACAATGCTGATTTTCGTTTTGCCCTGTATATCATTATAGGTTCTATTCCAGCGGGCGTTTTAGGAGTATTATTAAGTGATGTTATTGCAGACAATGTGAGTATGACGACAATCGCGCTCATGTTGTTTGTTACGGGTGCGGCATTATGGCTGATTCGTAATATGCGTGGGAAGAAAAAAGATGCAGATTTAAGTGCAAAGGATGCCATTATTGTTGGGTTAGGGCAAGCAGTTGCTCTTACACCAGGTATTAGCCGCTCAGGTGCGACGATTATTTCAGCGATTGCAGTAGGTATGAGACAGGATACAGCTTTACGCTTCTCGTTTATGCTTTATATTCCAGTAAGCTTAGGTGGGGTCGTATTAGGAATAACTGATTTTTTAGATGAGCCTAATAAAGGTGCGTTAGCGCTTCCTTATGCAGCCACTTTTCTAGCTACTCTTATTATGACGTACTTTGCCATGCGTTGGTTTATGGGCATTATGAAAAGCGGTAAACTTAGCTATTTTACGTATTACTGTTTTATTGTAGGAACATTATTATTATTATTTTATTAAAATGTAAAGTCTCATAACAACTGTTGTTATGGGACCTTGTTTTGTTATTCATTGAATAGTCAATTTCTATTAGTTAGAACGTGTTGGAATATGTTATAGTTGTTTTTTGATAGATAAAAGACAGGCATTTTTTCTAGCGAAACTGTATTTAAACGCGTCAACACCAGTAAAAAATGTTATGATAGGTGTAGTTTTTGTGAAAAACCTGATCTTAGTAAAGGAGCCGAAAACATGTCCTCTGCTTCTTATTTAACTGTAAAAGCATTAACAAAATATATTAAACGAAAATTTGATGCGGACCCTCACCTACGCGAAGTGTATGTGAAAGGTGAGCTATCAAATGTTAAAATTCATCAATCTGGCCATATTTATTTTACATTAAAGGATGATGGGGCAAGAATCGCTGCCACGATGTTTAAAACCGCTGCCACGAAATTAGCATTCGAACCAAAAGAAGGTATGCAAGTATTTATCCGTGGTGATGTAAACGTTTACGAAGGCTATGGGACTTATCAGCTATATGTCCAAGAAATGCAACCGGATGGTATAGGTAGTCTATTTGTTGCCTTTAATCAATTAAAAGAGCAATTACAAAAAGAAGGGCTTTTTAAATTAGAATGGAAGCAATCGATTCCAAAGTTTCCTGAAAAAATAGGTGTGCTAACATCAACGACAGGAGCAGCGATTCGAGATATTTGTACGACTTTAAAGAGACGTTACCCTCTAGCTGAAATTTTGATTTACCCTACACTCGTACAAGGAGCACAGGCGGCACCAAATATTGTGCAAAACATTCAACGTGCCAATCAAGAGGCAACTTGTCAAGTGTTGATTGTTGGACGCGGGGGAGGCTCGATCGAGGACTTATGGGCATTCAATGAAGAAATAGTGGCGAGAGCTATTTTTGACAGTCGAATTCCTATTATTAGCGCAGTTGGTCATGAAACAGATACGACAATTGCCGATTTTGTTTCTGATTTACGTGCACCTACACCAACAGCGGCCGCTGAGATGGCAGTCCCAGATCAAGCGGAGCTATTCCAACGGGTACTTTCCCAAAAATCTCAAATTCATCAAATGGTTAGGTCGCAACTTATGGCTGAACGACAGCGTCTTAATAAGCTCCAACAGTCTTATCCACTATCAATGCCAGAAAGACTATATCGACCGTTTACTGAAAGATTGGCACAGCTCGAGTCAGGATTGCAAACAGCCATGCAAGTAGATTTGATGAAGAAAAGTGCTCAGCTTCAGCAATTACATAGTACGGTGGCACAACATTCACCAAAAAAAGCACTTGCCTTCCATCAACGGGAGCTAGAAGCGCGCATGCAACAATTAACTCGTGCTACAACGTATTATGTAGCGAAGCAGCAACAACAATTTGAGGCAGCTATTCGAACATTAGAAGCATTAAATCCACTATCCATTTTAACAAGAGGATTTACAGTCGCTTATAAAGATCAACAGATGATTAAATCATCCACTGACGTGCAGAAGCAGGATCATCTAACATTGACTTTCCATGATGGGAAGGTTGTGGCTGAAGTGAAGGATATTTTGCCAAAGAATGAGGGGGAATCGTTGTGACAGAAAAACAACAAACTTTCGCAGAAGCTATGACGGCATTGGAAGAAATAGTTCGCCAGCTAGAACAAGGCGATGTACCATTGGAAAATGCGATTGATTTATACAAGCAAGGAATGGAGCTATCAAAGTTTTGCCATAGTAAGCTGCAGCATGCTGAAGAGCAGCTAGTATCTATTGTCCAAGAGACAGGTGAAAAAACAGCATTTGATCCACTAAAGGGAGAGAATTAGGAAATGAATGAGCCATTAAAGTACTTTATCGAAAGCAACATACCACAAATCGAAGAAACGATGTTTGCACTTGTTTCAAAAATTGATGCTCCAGTAGATTTAAAGGACTCCATGCTATATTCATTAAAGGCAGGCGGTAAACGCATTCGACCACTTTTTGTATTAGCTGTCCTGGAGCTTTACCAAAAAAATTTACAGGATGGTTTAATTGTAGGATCTGTCATTGAAATCATTCATACGTATTCGTTAATCCATGATGACTTACCAAGCATGGATAATGATGATTTTAGAAGAGGCAAGCCAACAAACCACAAAGTTTATGGAGAAGCACTTGCAACACTTGCGGGAGATGCATTAAACACATTGGCGTTTGGTATTTTAGCTCGTATGGAAGTAACGGCTGAAAAGCGGATCGAGCTTGTTCAATTGTTAAGCGTTGCCGCAGGTGCTGAGGGCATGGTTGGTGGTCAAGTACTGGATATGGAAGGTGAGCAGCGTCAGCTTAATTTAACTGAACTGGAACAAGTCCATGTTAATAAAACCGGTGCTTTATTAAGATTTAGTATTGAAGCGGGAGCCGTATTAGCAGATGCATCTAAACAAGACCGTGCTACTTTGAAGGAATATGCCCATCACATCGGCCTCGCTTTCCAAATCCAAGACGATATTTTAGATATCGAAGGAACAACAGAGGAACTAGGAAAAACGGCTGGGAAAGATGTAGCTAGTGATAAGAGTACTTACCCAGCACTTTTAACGCTAAATGGAGCGAAAGAAAAGCTTGCTGAGCATTATCAACATGCTATTAATGCACTCGATCAATTACCAATAGATGCTAGCTTATTACGAGACTTTGCGGCATATATTGTTCATCGTAAAAACTGAGAGAAAATCAAGGCATTGAAGGAAAAGAATATGCTAGAATAGGTGGGAACGTTTACAAATTGTAAACAATGAAGTGCTCGTACTTTTAGCATATTGATAACACTGCTATAATAGTGAAAAACAAATGCGGTGAATATTTTATTGAAAAGGTGTGTGAGAAAGGTGGATTTAAATAAAATAACTAGTCCATCCTTTTTAAAAAACTTAAATAAGAAGGAGCTTGAGCAGGTAGCGCAAGAAATTCGTACCTTCTTAATCGAAAAATGTTCTGTCACAGGTGGACATATCGGGCCGAATTTAGGAGTAGTCGAGCTTACGATCATGTTGCATAAAATGTTTGACAGTCCAAAAGATAAGTTTTTGTGGGATGTTGGCCACCAAGCTTACGTGCATAAAATTTTAACAGGTCGTGCGAGTCAATTTGACACACTACGTCAGTTCAAAGGGCTTTGTGGATTTCCAAAGCGCGTGGAGAGTGAACATGATGAATGGGAAACAGGTCATAGCTCGACTTCCTTATCAGCAGCCATGGGTATGGCAGCAGCACGTGATATTAAAAAAGAACATAACTATGTAATTCCTATTATTGGGGATGGCGCTTTAACTGGCGGTATGGCACTTGAAGCGTTAAATCATATCGGTCATGCAAAAACGAATATGATTGTTATCCTAAATGATAATGAAATGTCCATTGCTCCAAACGTTGGTGCGCTTCACAGTGTTTTAGGTCGTTTGCGTACTGCCAAGGAGTATTCAAAAGCCAAAGAAGAGCTAGAATCACTTATTAATAAAATTCCGGTATTAGGTGGGAAGCTTGCTTCTACCGCGGAACGACTTAAGGATAGCTTAAAATATTTAGTGGTGTCAGGTGTCTTTTTTGAGGAATTAGGCTTTAAATATCTTGGTCCTATTGATGGTCATGATTTTGAAGCATTGGAAATGACATTATCCCATGCAAAAAAAGTGAAGGGGCCAGTCCTTGTTCACGTAATTACGAAAAAAGGAAAGGGCTATAAACCTGCTGAAGACGATACGATCGGTAATTGGCATGGAACAGGTCCTTATAAAATTGAAAATGGTGCCTTTGTGAAGTCCGAAACTAAAGGACCAGCATGGAGTAGTTTAATTGCAGAAACTGTTCGTAAAATTGCTCATGAAGATGAGCGAGTCGTGACGATCACACCTGCTATGCCTGTCGGGTCAAAATTACAGGGTATTCAACAAGACTTTCCAAATCGCTTCTTCGATGTGGGGATTGCCGAGCAACATGCAGCAACAATGGCAGCGGGTTTAGCTACACAAAATATGAAGCCATTTTTAGCGATTTATTCAACATTCCTACAACGTGCTTATGATCAAGTGTTGCATGATATTGCACGTCCTAATTTAAATGTCTTTATCGGTATTGATCGTGCTGGTTTAGTTGGGGCAGATGGTGAAACGCATCAGGGCGTATTTGATATTGCTTTCCTTCGTCATATTCCAAATATGACGATTATGATGCCTAAGGATGAGAATGAAGGGCAACATATGGTTAAAACAGCTATTGAGTACGATGGTGGTCCGATTGCACTACGTTACCCACGCGGTAATGGGATTGGCGTTCCATTAGATGATGAGCTAGTCGCATTACCAATTGGTAGCTGGGAAGTTTTACGAGAAGGAAAAGACGGTTCCATTTTGACATTTGGCACAACGATTCCGATGGCCATGCAAGCAGCAGATATATTAGCGCAGCAAGGGATCGATATCGAGGTGGTCAATGCACGCTTTATCAAACCAATGGATGAGGATATGCTACACCGAATTTTATCCAACCATAAACCGATATTAACCATTGAAGAAGCCGTCCTAAAAGGCGGATTTGGTAGCGGAGTATTAGAATTTGCTCACGACCATGGCTATCTCCATGCAATTGTTGATCGAATGGGTATTCCAGATCAATATATCGAACATGGTAACGTTGATCAGCTGCTCGAAGAAATTCATATGACAGCAGAGGACGCAGCAGCACGTATGCAAGTATTACTTCAACAAAAACAGCAAGTAGGTTTAAATAAATAATGACAAAACAACCAAAAGAACGAGTGGATATTTTACTTGTAGAGCGTGGATTATGTGAAACAAGAGAAAAAGCAAAACGTTCCATTATGGCGGGACTTGTTTTTTCAAATGAAATACGAATCGATAAAGCAGGAGAAAAAATTGCTATCGATGCGCCTCTACAAGTAAAAGGCTCCGATTTAAAATATGTTAGTCGTGGTGGTCTGAAGCTAGAAAAGGCCCTACAAATTTTTGATATGTCTGTAGAAGGGAAGCTAATGCTTGACATTGGCTCCTCTACAGGTGGGTTTACAGATTGTGCATTGCAACATGGAGCAAGACATGGCTATGCACTGGATGTCGGATCCAATCAATTAGCGTGGAAAATTCGGTCAGACGAACGTGTTACCGTCATGGAAAAAACTAATTTCCGTTATACTACGGCAGCAGATTTATCTCAAGGATTACCTGATTTTGCTACAATAGATGTTAGTTTTATTTCTTTATCATTAATTTTACCGGTGTTAAAAACAGTATTGCTACCAGGTGGCGATGTCATGGCATTGGTGAAACCGCAGTTTGAGGCGGGAAAAGATAAAGTTGGAAAAAAAGGTATCGTTCGTGATAAAAAAGTCCATCTCGAAGTATTAGAAAAAACAGCGGCAATGGCCACAGAAATTGGATTTGTTGTGAAGGATGCTTCTTATTCCCCGATAACAGGTGGGGAAGGAAATATTGAATTTTTATTCCATTTAGTGAATCCTATTGGAGACGAAGACATTCCTGCTTATACAGCTTTTAATGCACTCGTTGAAGAAGCGCATAATTCTTTAAAATAACACGTGCTCGCTTATAGAGCCGTGTTTTTTCTTGTGCTTTTTTGTTGAAAATGGTAGTGTGATTATACACATATTTAATTATTTATTAGAGGTGGCTACGATGAATAAAGGACAAAGACATATACGAATTCGGGATATTATTGCGAATCATGAAATTGAAACACAAGATGATTTAGTCGATTTCCTAAAAGATGCAGGCTATAATGTGACACAAGCTACGGTATCACGAGATATTAAAGAACTACATTTGGTGAAAGTACCATTACAGGACGGTCGCTATAAGTATAGCTTGCCCGCTGATCAGCGATTTAACCCAGTGCAAAAATTACATCGCGCGCTAGCCGATGCCTTTATAAGCATTGATGGAGCATCGCATTTTTTAGTGATGAAAGCTCTTCCGGGTAATGCGAATGCGATTGCATCCTTACTAGACCATTTAGATTGGCCAGAAATTTTAGGTACAATTTCTGGAGACGATACCATTTTAATTATTTGTCGAAATGAAAATGAGCGGGAAAATACAAAAAATCGCTTACTAGACATGCTTTAAAAAATGGGGAAATGGATTCAGAGGTGACAATTTGTGTTAAGAGAGCTTAGTATTCGAAACTTTGCTATCATTGAGGATTTGACTGTGAGTTTTTCTGAAGGATTGACTGTACTGACGGGGGAAACTGGTGCTGGTAAATCTATTATTATTGATGCTGTTCATTTACTTGCTGGTGGACGGGGAAATACTGAATTTATTCGTCATGGGGCAAGAAAGGCTGAATTAGGTGGCTTATTTCAAATTTCGAATTCCACGCATCCTGTGCTAAAAAAATTAGAAGAAGCAGGCATTGAAATTGAAGAAGATACAGTTATTTTACGTCGTGATCTAAATGATTCTGGGAAAAGTATTTGCCGTGTAAATGGTAAACTTGTGCCATTATCAGTACTGAGAGAAATTGGTGGGAGTCTCATTGATATTCATGGCCAACATGAAAACCAAGAGCTGATGGATGAAAAACAGCATATCAATTTACTCGACCAGTTTGCAGAAGAGCAGCTGCTGCCTAAACAAAAAATATACAGCGAACAATATGAAGAATATCGATTGCTGAAAAAGGACTTAGCCTCGATTTCCATCGATGAACAATTGATGGCACAACGCATTGATTTGTATCAATTCCAAATAAAAGAGCTAGAAGAAGCCAATTTAAGGCTAGGTGAGGAAGATGAACTTCTTGATGAACGCCGTCGTCTCATGAATTACAATAAAATTTTTGAACGTTCTAGTGCTGCCTATGAGGCCATTCAGGGAGAATCAAAAGGTCTTGATTGGATTGGTAATGCAATGGGTGCCTTGGACGATGCAGTAACAGTGGACGAGCAATTCAAAGAAGCTTCTGAGGCAGTGACAACGGCATTTTATGCGCTACAAGATGCGGCTTATCAGGTCAAAAATGTATTAGATGAATTGGAGTTTGATCCAGCGCGTTTAAATGAGGTAGAACAACGATTAGCACTATTCCAAAATTTAAAACGCAAATATGGCTCGACTGTGGAGGACATTTTAGCGTATTTTGAAAAAATAAAAATAGAGTTAAATGAGCTGCTGAATCGCGATGAAATTTTGCAGGTGAAAGAACGAAGAGTGCTCGAAATGGAATCGGTGCTCAATGAGCTTGCTACAGAACTTTCAACTGTGCGTAAAGCTGCTGCCCAACAGTTAAGTGAAGCCATTATGGCAGAGTTACGGGAATTACATATGGAAAAAGCTAAATTTATTGTCAATTTTGAAGAATTACCATATTTCGATGCAACTGGAAAAGATCAAATTATTTTTTATATTTCTACCAATGTTGGAGAACCGCCAAAATCCTTACCGAAAATTGCCTCGGGAGGAGAATTATCACGAATGATGCTGGCGCTGAAAACCATTTTCTCTTCTTCTAATGGTATCACATCCATCATTTTTGATGAAGTAGACACAGGAGTTAGTGGAAGAGTGGCACAAGCCATTGCAGAAAAAATTGCAGCGGTATCCATTAATTCTCAAGTGCTATGTATTTCACATTTACCTCAAGTTGCTGCGATGGCTGATCATCATTACTTCATTAAGAAAGAAGTTGAGCATGATCGAACATTTACGTCTTTATCAGAAATTGATCAAAATGCTCGAATTGAAGAAGTCAGCCGTATGATGTCTGGAACTGAAATTACAGCTTTAACGCTTCAGCATGCAACGGAGTTATTAACAATGGCAGAAGAGCGAAAAAAACAAATGCGTTAACCATATTCCAGAAACAGTTGAACCTGTTTCTGGTTTTTTTCTTTTTGCACAAATATTTACCGCTTATAAGAATGCCACAACAACACATAGTAAAAAGACAAAAATGAAAAGGAGGTGTCGTATGAATCGTCGTTGGCGTCAATTAGTCATTTTGCCTATGCTCATCTTTTTGTTAGTGATGCCTATACAAGCTTTAGCCGCCAAAAAGCTTATACCGATGGGTGAAGCCATTGGAATCCAACTTCAATTATCACATGTGTTCGTAGCGCATGATGTACTGTTAGCTTCCAATCAGTGGATGAAAGGTGGCGCAGTGATTGAAAAAATTAATGATATACCTGTAAAGTCGCTGGCAGACGCCAAACAAGCTATGGCTAAAGAAGGCCAACAGAAATGGACGATCAATAATGACGGAAAACAAGTGACACTCGAATTACAAAATCAAGAAGCAGAGCATATCATATCCTTTTTAAAAGATGAAACAGATGGAGTAGGAACACTGACTTATATTGATCCAGAGACAAAAAACTATGGTGCACTAGGTCATCAAATTGTCGATTCAACCCTACAAGAGGCCCCTGTATTTAGAGCTGGCTCCATTTTCTTAGCTTCAATTCAACAAATCCGTAAAAGTACGCCTGGCCAACCAGGTTACAAAATATCCTCCATTGAAAAACATCAGGAACGACTGGGTAGTATAGATAAAAATACTGTTTATGGAATTTTTGGCCGTTGGGAAGAAGGCTATCCACAAAGATTACCCAAAGCGATTGAAATTATGCATGAAAAAGATATAAAAACGGGGAAAGCGGAAATATATACAGCCATTGAAGGCCGAAAAGTCGAAACTTTTTCCATTGAAATAACAAAGGTTGAAAATGAACGACTTGAATTTATAGTTTCTGACGAAAAGCTCATTGAAAAAACGGGTGGAATTTTGCAAGGAATGAGTGGCAGTCCTATCATTCAAGACGGTCGGTTTGTCGGTGCTGTAACACATATGTTTGTGGAGGAGCCGAAAAAGGGAGCAGCTCTAACAGTAGCTGAAATGTTAAGGAAGTCTTCTTAAAAAGAGGGATGGCATTTGGTAAAAATCCGCATTTTTCCGCTGGCAGAACAGGTGCCCGCTGGAGATTTGCGGGTTTTTATCTATATGTTAAAAATACCTTGTATTCAACAAGTATTTCTAATAATAAACGAAAGGAGTCATGATATTTAAAAAAACTGTAGTTTTATCTTATTTTTTTATCTAAAATAGGTAATAAGAGCGTTTCGACAGTTTGCCAATATTTAGCGCAACTTGTCGATATAAAAAGAAAGTATCGGACTACATACTCATTTTTGGAAATGAAAAAGGTTTTTAAACAAAAATGTCGAAAATTCCACAGTGTGCCAAAAACGGCATTTAGGGGTTAGGTTAACGCTTTGGAGTGTTCAAAGCAAGTCCAGAAGGAGGAATTGAAATGACAAAGGTAAAAGTAGCGATTGCAGATGATAATCGTGAGTTATTAAAAACAATGGAGCAATATTTCCAAGGACATGCCGAAATAGAAATTATTGCGACGGCTTCAAACGGAAAAGTTTGTCTACAAATGCTTGAGGAATTTACACCTGATGTTTTACTTCTAGATATAATCATGCCTCATCTTGACGGTTTAGCTGTTTTAGAATCGATGTATCAAAATGAGAAAATGTCATCAGTCCAAGTAATTATGTTAACTGCTTTTGGCCAAGAAGATGTCATGAAGCAGGCTGTAGATTTAGGGGCATCTTATTTCATGCTAAAGCCATTTGAATTTGACCAATTAGTGCAGAAGATTTTACATTGTGCTGGACAGAAGGCGACTCTTCCTAAAAAGACAAGCGTTTTACAACCTACCGTCCCTCAAAAATTAAATCAGCATCAATTAGACAGCACGATTACAGCTATTATTAAAGAAATCGGTGTACCTGCACATATTAAAGGGTATTCTTATTTGCGTGAAGCCATTCAAATGGTATTTGAGGATATTGAATTATTAGGATCTGTGACAAAGATCTTATATCCAGAAATCGCGAAAAAATTCAATACGACACCATCACGTGTTGAACGTGCAATTCGTCATGCTATTGAAGTTGCATGGAATCGTGGCAATTATGAATCCATTTCGTCGATGTTTGGCTACACGGTGCATCACTTGAAATCCAAGCCGACAAATAGTGAATTCATTGCTATGATTGCAGACAAAATCCGCATCGACATGATGGCTAGCTAAACATATAATTTTTATCAATAAACGATAGAAAAACTGATATAGCAATTATACCTCGAGTTTTTATAACGCCATTTTTAGACAGTGTGACCACTGTTTAGAAAGGCGTATTTTTTTGATGGGTATCTATTATCTTATGAGCGATGATACTGATGTAATGGAGAAATAGGTGATCAAAAATGAAAAGTGTCAACTTTCAATTAGATGGAATGGACTCTATAGAAATTACACAACTAGAGGAACATTTATTTGAAGTCCGACTCGTATTAGACGGTAAAATAAGTATGCAATATATGAGTAAGGAGGAATTGGGACAGCTTGGCGCGACCTTTCAAATTGGAAATATTAAGAGCTATCTTGAATAAAGAGCCTTAATATCTGATAATTTTATAGTTCTAAAGACTCTTTATTGTTTAATTTTTATGACGATCCTATCCTATAATATATAGAGTAGGATTACTGTTTGTTCAAATTATCCTAATAGAATAACCTTCTATTTAAGGTTGATTTTATTAAAAAAATTAAATAATAAACATTTTTTTAGTATTTTACACCTATTAATATTTATTGGAAATAAAAAATAGTTGGATGTTTTAATGATTAAGTAGTACTATTTTCTTTCTCGTTAGTGACAATGGTCTCTAAACAAATGTAAGTGGATTGTATATACTTACATATAGAGGGAAGGAGGAGGTAGCTTGATTCTAGTTCGAAATGAAAACTTCGAAATTTCTGAAGAGAATGGCAAGGTATTTATGCTTACTTTTAGTGCCGGATTTCCATTAAAAGAATTTGATAGCATACTACGTAGTCATCCGCGACTTAAATTATCTAATTTTTCAATTTTAAAAAATGTGCTGTCAACTCAAAACACAAGTCCAGTAGAAATTGGCCGCTGGCTTCCAAATATAGAAGCTGAAATTGCCCGTGATAAAATGTCAGCCTCTATTTTTATCTATGAAACAAACGAATATATGGCAAATCATAAAGAAAAGCTAACACAGCAAGTACAAGAAACACTTGCGGAAAATGAAATAGTGCATGGAATATTAGATTTTGATATTTCGAAGGCTGAACCAGGAAAAGCATTTTTAATTGCACAGGGGCAACCACCTATAGCAGGCACGGATGCACAAATTACATACTTACCTAAACCGGAGCGAAAACCGGTCATTCGTGATGATGGAAAAGCGGATTACTTTGATATGAATTTTATCTCAGAAATTTCAGAAGGCTCATGGCTAGGTGAAAAGATTCCTGCTACATTAGGTAAACCAGGGAAAAATGTACTAGGTGAGGTAGTGGCTGCTGCACCAGGACGAGATTTTCCTATCCGATATGATACAAAATCAGCATATGAAGTGGAAGAGGACGGAAAAATTGTGATCCGCTCGAAAATTGCTGGTGTTCTAGATGATGTGAAAGGTATGATTGGTGTAAACAGACACCTACCTATTAACGGTGATGTGGGCGTTGAAACAGGAAATCTAGAATTTAATGGTTCTCTTAGTATTAAAGGGACCGTAACAAATGGCTATACGGTTATTGCAACTGGCGATATTTCTATTGATGGTGCTGAAGGTGTAAGCGGTGCCAAACTAATTAAATCCATTGAAGGCGATGTTTATATTCGCGGTGGCATTTTTGGTCTAGGCTCAACAGTTGTGGAAGCGGGCGGCAATATTTTTGTCAAACATGTCAATGAAGCAAATTTATTTGCGGCGGATAGTATCCATATAGGCTTCTATGCATTAGGTTCACAACTTTCAGCTCATTCTATTTTCGTAGACGAACGAAAAGGTAAAATTATTGGAGGACGTGCTGTAGCTAAAAATACAATTGTCACTGCCATATCAGGTAACCGATTGGAACGTCGAACGGATTTGATTATTGAAAGTGTCAATAAACAAGAGAATAATTCGATGATGCAGGAAAAAGCTGTACAGCTTAAAGAGTTACAATCAGAAATTGCAGCCCATGAGTCCAAAATGAAAAGCTTATTACCATTCCTCAACCAAATGTCTAAAGAACAAACAGCGTCCTTTGAAGAGACCAAGCAGGCTTTAACAAAATTAAAGGCAGAAGCTGTTACATTAGATCGAGAAATTAAACTGATAATGGACGAAATGCGTCATATAGGAAAAGAAGAGATTATTGTCACAAAGGAAGCGCATCCGGGAACATATATTCAAATTGGTAAAAAATCATCTTTATTAAGCAAAATGACCAATGGGAAATTTCTACTGGAGTTTGGTGAGTTAAATGTCTAATTCGTCCTATATTCCAGTGTTTGCACATCGAGGGGCTTCGGCCTATGCGCTTGAAAATACCTTTAAAGCCTTCGAAAAGGCATTGGAGCTGGGGGCTGATGGCATTGAGTTAGACATCCAATTTTCAAAAGAGGGATGTCCAATCGTGTACCATGATCCACAATTGTCAAGATTAGTAGGTATCAATAAACTGGTGAGTGATTGTACGATGGAAGAGTTATTGCGTTTTAAACTCGGAAAGCCTTGGAGGCGTCTTTTTTCATCGGCTAAAATGCCAGCATTTGATGCAGTTTTAGCATGGGCTAAAACAAATAAGCTCCCTTTAAATATTGAATTAAAATCAACCATTCTAGACAATCAAAGTGGGCTAAAAGATTTTCTTCAAGGGCTCTCATTACCAACAGGGAGCCACTTCTCATCATTTCATTATGAATTACTGGAAATGGTGAAAAAACATAGGCCTGAATATGAAACAGCTCTAATAGCCACAAAAAAATTAAAATGGGATTTGTTAGCTGATTACAAAGCGGCAGATACTGTTCATATGCATAAACGGTACTACAAACCAAGATATTTAGAGGCATGTGTTACAAGCGGCAAAGCCTGTCGTTTTTATGCCATTGATGGTAATGAACCGTTCTTAACGAATCCGCACCATGCTGTGTTAGGTTGGATTACGGATTATCCTGATAAAGTCATCACTACACAGCAGCGAGTATAAAAATAGCTATCCAGTAAGCCCATGTGACTTATTTGGATAGCTATTTTTATTTTTTTTGGAAGCGAGGTGCTACTTTTCCATTTTTGCGGTCACGATGTAGTAAAAATCCTGCGAAAAAGCCGAAGCCTATCACAAAGAAAATAACACCCACTACAAATTGTAGCCATAAAAATGGGAAAGGCGAAAGAAGCTTTCCAAATAATGTATCACGCATAAATTTAATGCCGCCTGCAGCCATAAGACCTGGAATAAGCATTACAATAAATGCAGCTAAACGGGCCATGTATACCCCTCCTTATTCCTATGATTAATTGTACCTGTGGATGGGGGAATGTCAAGAAAGGGTAGGAATCAATATCATATTTATTCCTCAAAGCTAGGCAGGGCATAAAGTGGTTTTTGTTACTGAATGTTTAGAAAATTCTTACTTAAATAAGAATGTGTAATAATAGTTGCGAAATTGTGAATTTGTCAGTATTGTAAAAATAAGTGGAGCAATATTATCCATTACTAAACAATTTTTTTCTTCCTGTATAAGGGTCTAAACACCTACAGTAAAATGGGGCTCGGTTTTTTGCTGAGAAGAGGACAATAAGGGAAAGAATTGTTAGATAAAACTTGATTGGGACGGGCATTTGGGGATGCACTTTCCAAAGCAAAGGGGCGAGTTTCATGGAAATCTTCAAGTATATGGAAAAGTATGATTATGAACAATTGGTATTTTGCCAAGATGAAGCATCAGGGTTAAAAGCGGTTATCGCTATCCATGACACAACACTTGGACCAGCATTAGGCGGTGCACGTATGTGGACATATGCTTCAGAGGAAAATGCAGTGGAAGACGCATTGCGTTTAGCACGAGGCATGACTTACAAAAATGCGGCAGCTGGTTTAAACCTTGGCGGTGGAAAAACGGTCATTATCGGTGACCCATTTAAAGATAAAAACGAAGAAATGTTCCGTGCATTAGGTCGTTTCATCCAAGGCTTAAATGGCCGTTATATTACTGCAGAAGACGTAGGTACAACGGTAACAGATATGGATTTAATCCATGAGGAAACAGATTATGTAACAGGAATTTCACCTGCATTCGGTTCATCAGGGAATCCATCTCCAGTAACGGCGTATGGTGTTTATCGCGGTATGAAAGCGGCTGCAAAAGAAGCATTCGGTTCAGAATCATTAGAGGGATTAAAAATTTCTGTACAAGGTCTAGGAAATGTAGCTTACAAGCTTTGCGAGTATTTACATAATGAAGGGGCAAAACTTGTTGTAACAGATATCAATCAGGCAGCAATTGATCGAGTTGTAAATGACTTTGACGCAATTGCAGTAGCTCCAGATGAAATTTACGCGCAAGACGTTGATATTTTCTCACCTTGTGCTTTAGGTGCTATATTAAATGATGAAACTATTCCACAACTAAAAGCAAAAGTAATTGCTGGATCTGCTAATAACCAGTTAAAAGATTCACGTCATGGTGATTACCTCCATGAATTAGGGATTGTCTATGCACCAGACTATGTGATTAATGCTGGTGGCGTTATTAACGTTGCGGATGAATTATATGGCTATAATCGTGAACGTGCTCTGAAACGCGTTGACGGTATTTATGATAGTATTGAAAAGATCTTTGCTATTTCAAAACGAGATGGCATTCCGACATATGTGGCAGCGAATCGTTTAGCTGAAGAACGCATTGCGCGTGTGGCGAAATCTCGCAGCCAATTCTTAAAAAATGAAAAAAATATTTTACACGGTCGCTAATATACAAGGTTTGAAAATTTGGAGAAGTCGCATTGTCGACTTCTTCTAATTTTACCAACAATTAAGAGCATCGTTGTAGTAAAGCTAAAGTTCTTCTTAAGCAAGAATAGACCGTAAGCTAATTGATAGGGTGCTTGTTTAATAGATAGAATACTTTAGCACTTTTCTCAAAAGGGGGAATAAACATGGCTCAAAATTATGATGTTGTCATTTTAGGTGGAGGTACAGGCGGTTACGTTGCGGCCATCAGAGCTGCACAACTAGGCTTGAAAACAGCTATTGTAGAGCGGGAGCGTTTAGGCGGAACATGCTTGCATAAAGGTTGTATTCCAAGTAAAGCCTTACTTCGAAGTGCAGAAGTATATCGAATGGCTAATAAAACGGCTAGTGAATATGGTGTCGATATTGAAGGTGTAACACTGCAATTTGACAAAGTTCAAGCTAGGAAACAAGCAATCGTTGAGCAATTAAGCCAAGGTGTGAATACACTGATGAAAAAAGGTAAAATAGATGTTTATCATGGTACAGGACGAATTTTAGGTCCATCTATTTTCTCGCCAATGCCAGGAACGATCTCGGTAGAAATGTCTAATGGGGAAGAAAATGAAATGCTTGTACCGACAAATGTTGTCATTGCAACTGGCTCAAAGCCGCGAGGTATGGCCGGATTAACAGTTGATGGTCAATATGTGATGAATTCAGATCATGCGTTGGAGCTTGATCATTTACCAAAATCATTGTTAATCGTTGGCGGTGGTGTCATTGGTATTGAGTGGGCATCTATGCTTTGCGATTTTGGCGTATATGTAACAGTTGTAGAATACGGACCAACTATCTTACCTGCAGAAGATGCAGATATTGTCAAAGAAGTAACAAAGCAGCTTGAAAAGCGTGGAGTTCGCATTGTGACAAATGCTCGTTTAGAGGCAGATACATTCAAAATAGAAAATGATAACGTTTTCATTTCTGCCAAAGTGAATGATCAGGAAGAAGTCTTTGAGGCAGATAAACTTTTACTTTGTGTAGGTCGTGAAGCCAACACGCAAGATATTGGTTTGGAAAATACAGAAATCGAAGTGGAAAATGGCTTCATTAAAGTGAATGATTCTTATCAAACGAAGGAATCACATATGTATGCCATTGGGGATGTGATTGGTGGCTTACAGTTAGCACATGTTGCTTCTCATGAAGGACTGTCAGCGATCGAGCATATCGCGACAGGTAAAACCGAGCATTTAAATGATCTGAACGTACCTAAATGCGTTTATTCATATCCTGAGGTTGCTAGCATCGGTTTAACAGAAGTTGCTGCCAAAGAGCGAGGCCTTTCATTAAAGATCGGTAAATTCCCGTTCAAGGCAATTGGTAAGGCATTAGTAAATGGAGAAGCAGAAGGTTTTGTAAAAATTATTGCTGATGAAGAAACAAATGATATTTTGGGTATTCATATGGTAGGGCCGCACGTGACAGATTTAATTGGAGAGGCATCCTTAGCTAAGTTATTGGATGCAACGCCATGGGAAATTAG
Source organism: Lysinibacillus sp. GbtcB16 (assembly GCF_019091145.1). Taxonomy (NCBI): domain Bacteria; kingdom Bacillati; phylum Bacillota; class Bacilli; order Caryophanales; family Bacillaceae; genus Lysinibacillus; species Lysinibacillus sp. GbtcB16. The sequence continues at coordinate 2,284,049 of NZ_JAGXJV010000001.1, read as the reverse complement.
TCAGGCAATCCATCCACATCCTTCATTAAATGAGGTATTAGTGGAATCTGCTTTAGCAGTTGATGGTCGTGCTATCCATTTTTAAATTTTTCTGAATTTCATAACTAACGTATCCAAATGTGGGGATATAGGATAAGATAGTTATTTCTCTATAATACGAAAGGGGTGTTCGTATGCAAGATGTTCAAATCAAACATGAAGATTTAGGTTTGTCAAATGAAGATGTACTTGCTATGTTCGAAACAATGTTAATGGCCAGAAGATTAGATGAGCGTATGTGGTTATTAAACCGTTCTGGTAAAATTCCGTTTGTTATTTCTTGTCAAGGTCAGGAGGCAGCACAAGTTGGGGCAGCCTTTGCACTAAATAAAGATAAAGATTATATTGCACCATATTATCGTGATATGGGTGTTGTTTTACATTTTGGTATGACACCAAGAGAGCTGATGTTATCTGCATTTGCCAAAGCAGAAGATCCAAACTCTGGTGGACGTCAAATGCCAGGGCATTTTGGTCAAAAGAAAAATCGTATTTTAACAGGATCTTCGCCTGTAACAACGCAGGTGCCGCATGCAGTTGGCGTAGCACTTGCAGGACGTCTACAAAAAGAGGATTTTGTTTCTTTCGTGACACTTGGTGAAGGTTCTTCTAACCAAGGAGATTTCCATGAAGGAGCAAACTTCGCAGGTGTTCATAAATTGCCAGTTATTATCATGGTAGAAAACAATCAATATGCGATCTCTGTACCCGTTGAACGCCAGTTAGGCTGCGCGAAGGTTTCTGATCGTGGAATTGGCTACGGTATGCCAGGTGTGACAGTTGATGGGAAATGCCCATTACAAGTTTACAAAGTGGTAAAAGAAGCAGCGGACCGTGCACGTAATGGAGAGGGCCCAAGCTTAATCGAAACAGTCACATATCGTTTAACAGCCCACTCTTCGGATGATGATGATCGTCAATATCGTACGGCTGAAGATATAGCAGAAGGTAAGGCAAAAGATCCGATTGTGTTATTCGAAAAGTATTTAACAGATGCTGGCGTCATGACTGAAAACGTACGTACTGAAATTGAAGAACGTGTGATGGCAGAAGTGAATGAAGCGACTGATTATGCAGAAGCGGCTCCATATGCACAACCAGAGGATGCCATGAAATATGTTTATGCACCAGTGGACGGAGGTGACATGTAATGGCAGTTATGTCTTATATTGATGCGATTACATTAGCAATGAAAGAAGAAATGGAACGTGATGAGCGAGTTTTCATTTTAGGAGAAGACGTTGGCCGTAAAGGCGGTGTATTCAAAGCCACTACAGGTCTGTACGATCAATTCGGTGAATACCGTGTACTAGATACGCCACTTGCAGAAAGTGCTATTGCAGGGGTTGGTATTGGGGCAGCGATGTATGGTATGCGTCCAATCGCAGAAATGCAATTTGCTGATTTCATTATGCCAGCGGTCAACCAAATCGTCTCTGAGGCAGCTAAAATCCGTTACCGTTCTAATAATGATTGGACTTGTCCAATGGTAATCCGTGCACCTTTTGGTGGAGGAATCCATGGGGCGCTTTATCATTCTCAATCCGTTGAAGCCCTTTTTGCGGGTACGCCTGGTTTAAAAATTGTTATACCATCAACTCCGTATGATGCTAAAGGATTGCTGAAAGCAGCAATTCGCGATGAAGATCCAGTATTATTCTTTGAACATAAACGTGCTTATCGATTAATTAAGGGTGAGGTACCGCTAGACGATTACACGTTACCAATCGGCAAGGCTGATGTGAAGCGTGAAGGGGATGATGTGACGGTCATTACCTATGGTTTAGCTGTACACTTTGCGCTACAAGCGGCAGAGCGTCTAGCTGCAGATGGAATTTCTGCGCATATACTTGACCTACGCACAGTTTATCCACTTGATAAGGAAGCAATAATTGAGGCAGCAAGTAAGACAGGAAAAGTATTACTTGTTACGGAGGATAATAAAGAAGGTAGTATCATGAGTGAAGTTGCCGCAATTATAGCGGAGCATTGTTTATTTGAGCTTGATGCACCAATTCAACGTCTAGCAGGACCTGATGTGCCAGCAATGCCGTATGCACCAACAATGGAAAAATATTTTATGATTAATCCTGATAAAGTTGAACGTGCGATGCGAGAACTTGCGGCATTTTAACATACCAAGCAAGGCTGATTGAAAAAATGAAAGCCTCAGACGGAAGAACAGATTTTGACTTAGCCGTTTGAAAGTCAAAATCTGTCTATTTGCCTATCTTCGTTTATTAATTTAGCGCTGCATCAGGTACAATGTCGCCTAGGCTTAATTGATGGGAGGAATAAATGATGGCGGTTCAAAATATTACTATGCCACAGCTCGGCGAAAGTGTAACAGAAGGTACAATTGAAAAATGGCTTGTGAAGCCTGGCGATACAGTAAAAAAATATGATTCTTTAGCAGAAGTTGTGACAGATAAAGTAAATGCAGAAATTCCATCGTCGTTTGAAGGGGTTATTACGGAGCTAATTGCGCAAGAAGGTCAAACATTGCCAGTTGGTGCAGTCGTATGCTCAATTGAAATTGCAGGAGATAGTGAATTACCACCTCCACCGCCTGAAAAAAAATCTGCTGTAAGCACAGCGATTTTAAATGCAGGTGTTCAAAAGAAACAAGAGGCATCACAATCAGTTTCTACTCCTCCTTCAGCCGCTCCAAAAGAAGCGCGTAAGGACAAAGTACGCTACTCACCTGCTGTTCTTCGACTTGCACAGGAGCATGATATTGCACTCGAACAAGTTACGGGAACGGGCGAGGGTGGTCGCATTACAAGAAAAGACTTGTTAAAACTAATTGAAACGGGCAATATCCCAACTGCAACTAGCGCGGCACCAGCGCCAGCAACGAGTCAAGCACCATCTGAACAGCCAGCTCCTGCACAAGCTCAGCATGCAGAAAAGCCTGCCGCACCGGTACAACCTATCCAGCCAGGAGATATTGAAATTCCAGTGACGAAGGTCCGTCGTGCAATTGCTAATAATATGGTAAGAAGTGTTCATGAGGCTCCACACGCTTGGATGATGATGGAAGTGGACGTAACAGATTTAGTTGCTTATCGAGATAGCCTAAAAGGTGAATTTAAGCAAAAAGAAGGCTTTAATCTTACATATTTCGCCTTCTTTGTAAAAGCAGTGGCTCAAGCCTTGAAAGAATTCCCAATGATGAATTCGATGTGGGCTGAGGATAAAATTATTCAAAAGCATGACATCAATATTTCGATTGCAGTAGCGACAGATGATGCATTATTCGTGCCTGTTATAAAACACGCGGATGAAAAATCCATTAAAGGAATTGCTAGAGAAATTCATGAGCTTGCTAACAAGGTTCGAACTGGAAAATTAGCCATGGATGATATTAAAGGTGGTACATTTACCGTAAATAATACGGGAGCATTTGGCTCTATTCAATCAATGGGTATCATCAATTATCCACAAGCTGCTATCCTGCAAGTGGAAAGTATTGTAAAAAAACCAGTCGTTTTACCAGGTGGAATGTTTGCCGCTCGAGATATTGTGAATTTATGTTTATCATTAGATCATCGTGTGTTGGATGGACTAGTATGTGGTAAATTCCTAAATAGAGTAAAAGAAATACTCGAAAATACAAATAAATCTTCGACGTCAGTCTACTGATGACTTGTCGGAAACCTGCTGTATAAGGGTTTCCGATTTTTTTTATGCTTTCCGAGTCGCAATTTGTCATGTAGAATAACAAATAGAAACTACTAAGGGGGGAAGCTGATTAAGCGTCCGCATGTCAAACAACATGAAAAATATTGAATTTGAAAAGCCGGCCTATTCAGACTGGCAAGATGCAGCAATCAAAGCTTTAAAGGGGAAACCATTTGAGTCTCTATTCACAAAAACAAATGAGGGTGTTACACTACAGCCCATTTACACACAAGAAAGTTTAGTAGCTAAGCTTGGTGATGAGCTTGATCGACAAGTTGCCACAATTCGTTCCCTACAAAATAGTCTAGCATTTCAAGTAGCTCAGCAAATTCATGCTGATACGAGTGAAGCGTTTTTTGCACAGCTTGATGACAGTTTAGCTCGAGGTAATGAAGTTATTACCATTGATAGTCGTGTTAATTTTGACTGGACAGAAGATATATTGGTCAAATTAGCATCATATTTCTCAGAATATTCATTTAAAATTACTATTAAAGATACAAAAGACCCATTATTAACAGTGTTTGACAAAATTGCTTTGGATCAGCGAGAAGCTGTGAAAGGTTTCATCGTTTCGAACGAACCAATCTCTTTACATGCTTTTCCGAGCGTGCGCTCAGTCGGCGCTAACACAGTCCTATATCATAATGAGGGTGCCAACGCCGTTCAAGAATTGGCCTATGCACTTGCATTAGCAGCAAAATTTGTAGAACAGGAAGAAAGCTTTGAAGCATTTTCAAAGAAATTTTTTGTATCCTTTGCTGTTGATACGCAATTCTTTACAGAGATTGCAAAACTCCGTGCTTTTAAAGTACTTTGGAAAGCGTTCTCATCTGCCTATGATGTTACGGAAAATGTAAAAATTCCAACTGTTGCTGAAACATCTTTAAGAAGCTTCTCTAAATTGGATGTTTATGTGAATTTATTACGATCTTCTAATGAAGCGCTTTCTGGGCTAATCGGCGGTGCTGATCTCTTTACGGTTCATCCGCATGATGTGTTAACAAAGCCTACAGAACAGTCAGTACGTATTGCTCGTAACGTGTCATTAATTTTAAAAGAAGAAACAAATGTCTTAAAAGTAATAGACCCTGCAGGTGGCTCTTACTTTATCGAGTCGTTAACGGCAGACTTTGTCAAAGAGGCATGGGCGTTATTTTTAGAAATAGAGGCAGCTGGCGGCATTGATGAATACACTGCATCTGGCAAGCTCGCTGAAGAAGTAGAGAAATCGTATCAATCTCGTATTCATGCTGCACATACACGTAAGCAATCATTGATTGGAACGAATATTTATGCCAACCCAGCTGATGCACTTGAAAGTGAAACGAATCCGTTATTTGCTAGCATTAAACGAAGTGCTATTCCATTTGAAAAGCTGCGTGCAGAAATGACGGCAGCTGATGTGAAAACAGGTATTTTAGCATTAGGTACATTAAAAAGCTCCAAGCCAAGAGCAGATTTTATTGCTGGTTTCTTAAATACGGTAGGTCTTGTTCCTGAAAAAAGTGAACCGGCGGCAACTGTTGAAGAGGCAATAGCTTGGCTAAAGGCAACAGAGGCTAAATATGTTGTCATTGCAGGTAATGATGAGGATACAAAGGAATTTGTCCATGCCATTTTAGCAGACAAACCAGCAGGTGTACTTGTGGATGTGGCTGGGAAATTTAAAGACGAAGAAAAAGCTTGGCTAGCAAATGGCTTAAACGGCTTTATTTTCGCAGGACAGAACATCATTGAAAAATTACAGTCAGTGTTCGCGAGCATAAAGGAGGTCCAACGATGAGTAAGCCAAATTTTAATGCAATTGAAATAGAAAAAGTTTTATCAGCTAATGCACCTCAAGCGTCTGATGATAAGTTTATGACAAATGAAGGTATTGAAATTAAAGATATTTATACAAAAGAAGATATCAAGGATGCTAAACATTTAAATGATGTAGCAGGTATTGCACCTAATACACGCGGACCATACCCTACTATGTATGTGGCTCGACCTTGGACTGTTCGTCAATATGCTGGTTTCTCAACAGCTGAAGAATCCAATGCCTTTTACAAGCGAAATTTGGCAATGGGACAAAAGGGTTTATCTGTAGCGTTTGACCTAGCAACTCACCGAGGCTATGACTCTGATCATCCACGAGTTACAGGGGATGTAGGAAAAGCAGGTGTAGCGATTGACTCTGTTGAGGATATGAAAATTCTTTTCGATCAAATCCCGTTAGATCAAATGTCCGTTTCTATGACAATGAATGGTGCCGTACTACCGGTTCTTGCTTTCTATATTGTAGCAGCAGAGGAACAAGGCGTAACACCAGAAAAATTAGCAGGGACGATTCAAAATGATATTTTAAAGGAATACATGGTGCGTAATACATACATTTACCCACCAGCTATGTCGATGAAAATCATTGCAGATATTTTTGAATATACAGCAAAGTATATGCCGAAATTTAACTCAATTTCGATTTCTGGTTACCATATTCAAGAAGCGGGAGCAACAAATGATATTGAGCTTGCCTATACGTTAGCAGATGGTTTGGAGTATGTGCGTACAGGGCTAAAAGCAGGCATTGATATCGATGCATTTGCACCACGTCTATCGTTCTTCTGGGCCATTGGCATGAACTATTATATGGAAGTGGCTAAAATGCGCGCTGCACGTCGTATTTGGGCACAGATGATGTCAACGTTTAATCCAAAAAATCCGAAAACATTAGCTTTGCGTACCCACTCGCAAACATCTGGGTGGTCATTAACAGAGCAAGATCCGTTTAATAATGTAGCACGTACGTTGATCGAAGCAAATGCGTCATCAATGGGACATACGCAATCATTGCATACGAATGCACTAGATGAAGCCATTGCACTTCCAACGGATTTCTCTGCACGTATCGCACGTAATACGCAGTTATTTTTACAAGAGGAAACAGCAATGACGAAAGTAATTGATCCATGGGGTGGTTCGTACTACGTGGAGAAATTAACAGAAGAAATTACTAAATCAGCATGGGCATTAATTGAAGAGATTGAAGCACTTGGTGGTATGGCGAAAGCAATTGAAACAGGTCTTCCTAAAATGAAAGTTGAAGAGGCAGCTGCTAAACGTCAAGCGAAAATTGACTCCAAGACAGAGACGATTGTTGGTGTAAATAAATATCGTCTGACGAAAGAAGAGCCAATTGACATTCTAAATATTGATAATACCCTAGTGCGACAAAAACAAATTGAGCGTTTAGAAGCGATGAAAGCAGCACGTGATGAGGCTGAGGTTCAAAAACATTTAGCTCGTTTAACGAAAGCGGCGCAAGATGGCGAAGAAAATTTACTAGCTATAGCAGTTGATGCGGCTCGTGCACGTGCCTCTTTAGGAGAAATCTCGGATGCAATTGAAGCTGTTTCTGGGCGACATAAAGCTGTCATCCGTTCTATTTCGGGTGTCTACTCTGCCAACTTCTCCGATGAGGAGCAAATTTCAGAAGTGAAGCAAATGACAGAAGAATTCCTTGAAAACGAAGGCCGTCGTCCACGTATTTTAGTAGCTAAAATGGGACAAGATGGACATGACCGTGGAGCTAAGGTTGTCGCAACAGGCTATGCTGATTTAGGCTTTGACGTAGATATTTCTCCATTATTTATGACACCGGCTGAGGCAGCACAAATGGCTGTTGAAAATGATGTTCATGTCATTGGTGTCTCTTCGTTAGCGGCGGGTCATAAAACATTAGTGCCTGAATTGATTGCGGAGCTAGAAAAATTAGGGCGTGAGGATATTATCATCATTGTGGGTGGTGTTATACCTGCTCAAGACTATGATTTCCTTTATAATGCTGGGGCAGTAGCTATCTTTGGACCAGGTACCGTGATTCCTGTATCCGCACAAAAAATCATTGAGGAAATCTACAAACGTTTAGGCTATGAGGAAGTGTCTGAATAATGGACAACAACAAAGGAATGGAAGAAAGTGCGCTATTTGTGATGGGCGGAGTCGAGGCGACTCACGACGGTATGCACTATGGTACACCAAAAAAATTCCGAAAGAAAAAAGCCGACATTGTTAATATTAGAGAGCTTGCACAACAAGTACGCGCAGGCTCTCGCACACATTTGTCAAAAGCGATTACCCTCATTGAAAGCTCGAATGCCACTCATAAAGTCCAAGCACAGGAGCTTTTACAGGAGCTTTTACCGCATACAGGAAAGAGTATTCGAATCGGGATTACGGGCGTTCCAGGAGCGGGGAAGAGCTCGTTCATTGAGGCTTTCGGAACAATGCTTTGTGACATAGGAAAACGAGTAGCAGTCCTTGCGATTGACCCAAGCTCTTCTTTATCAGGGGGGAGTATTTTAGGGGATAAAACGCGCATGGAGGAGCTCGTCAAGAAGCCTACTGCTTTTGTACGTCCTTCACCATCGGCTGGTACCCTTGGGGGTGTTCATAAAAAGACACGTGAAACGATGTTAGTTTGTGAAGCAGCAGGCTATGATGTCATTCTCATTGAAACAGTGGGTGTGGGACAAAGTGAAACATATGTCCGAGGCATGGTGGATTTCTTCTTGCTTCTAGTTTTAACTGGAGCAGGGGATGAATTGCAGGGCATGAAAAAGGGCATTATGGAGTTAGCAGACGCCATTGTTGTGCATAAGGCGGATGGTGATAATATGCGGCTTGCCAAAAAAACTGTCGCAGAATATAAACAGATTCTGCATTTTTTACAGCCTGCTACACCAGGCTGGATGTCAACTGCAATGCCAGTTAGTTCATTGGAAAAACGGGGTCTCGATAAGGTTTGGGGAACCATAGAAGAATTTAAACAAATTGTTGAATCAAACAGGTATTGGGCTACTCGACGTCAAAAACAAACAAAAGAGTGGTTCCAATCCATGATTACTGATCATTTAATAGATATGTTCTATGGAAATCCACAACGTAAAGCACAGGTACAGCTTCTGGAACGTCAAATTTTAAGTGGCCAACTAACGGTTACACAAGGTGTAGATCGTTTATTTAGCGAGGAACAGGAAGATCAGTAAACTAGTTTCTTTATAAGCTTAGAAAATTCAACTGACATGTATGAGCAAGTGGGTGCACAAATTCGTTGCAAACTGCTATGATAAGAGATGTATGTGCGTCAAATACCTACTATAAAAAGCTGAATTGACGCGATTTGAAAGGAGCTATCGCTATATGAATATGGATTACGATTTATTTATGCAGGAAATTTTAAAAACAGCTCGTGCTGAAATTGAAACGGCTGGCTACGAACAGCTAAAAACACCGGAGGCTGTTGAGGAGGCGTTTGCTCGTCCAGGTACAACATTAGTTATGGTGAACTCAGTGTGTGGTTGTGCGGGTGGTATTGCTCGTCCAGCAGCAGCGCAATGTGTACATTACGATAAACGCCCAGATCACTTAGTAACTGTATTTGCAGGACAAGATAAAGAAGCGACTGCAGCGGCTCGTTATCTTTTTGGGGAAGATCACCTACCATCCTCACCATCATTTATTCTATTAAAAGATGGACAAGTTGTCGCTGAAGTGGGTCGCTATGAAATTGAAGGGCATGACCCGATGTCAGTTGTGACAAACTTACAAGCAAACTTTGAAGAATATTGTGACGAGCTGTAAGTCAAATTTTGCATAAGAGCAATCCTTTATAACTAAGTAGAAAAGCCTCATAGAAAGTTGATCTATGCAGGCTTCCTACTTAATTATCATGTATAGATAGTTCAGCATTACCATTAAAATTTTTGTAATATTGGCTAAATAATTAGCGATATTCACTGAAGAGTACTAAAAGATAGGAGGCAGTCGGCCTGAAGAAGTTTTCAATCGGCTATCGAACTTTAAAAACAGCAATTGGTGCAGCACTTGCGATTGCCATTGCTCAATATTTTAATTTAGCCTCGTATGCCTCTGCTGGTATTCTAACGATATTATGTGTTCAGCCAACGAAGAAAAAATCCATCCATGCAGCCTATACACGATTAGTTGCTAGTATAGTGGCCATGTTTTTTGCCTTTGTAAGCTTTGAACTTTTTTCCTACCAGCCACTAACACTAGCAGGTATGCTATTGCTTTTTATCCCAACGATTGTGTCCTTGAGAGTTGCAGACGGATTTATTTCTAGTGTCGTCATTATTATGCATATTTACGCCGCTAAAAGTTTTTCGATGGAGCTTGTTTATAATGAATTAGCGTTGATGGCTATCGGCTATGGAACCGGTATAGCCATCAATATGTATATGCCAGATATTCAAAAGGAATTAAATTACTACAGAGTTAAAATTGAGGAGCTGTATAGCAAAATATTTTTAGAAATTGCTAGCTATTTACGACAAGGGGATACGTTATGGGATGGGCATGAGATCATTGAAGCTATTCGAACATTAAATGATGCAAAGTCCTTGGCATTTAAAGATGTTGAAAACCATTTTACGAGACGTAAAAATGATTACTATATGTATTTCGATATGCGAGAAAAACAGCTAGAAATTATCGAAAGAGTATTACCAAAAATTACAACTTTACCTGTTATAGTACAAGAGGCTGAAATTGTGGCAGATTTTTTACAAGACCTCGGGGGACATATTCATTCTGGAAATACAGCGAGTCATTATCGGGAAAAGCTAGAGCAGGTGAAACATGATTTCTCTCAGCTACCATTGCCGCAAAATCATGAGCAATTTATCGCTCAAGCCGCACTCTATCAGTTTATCGAGGAAATGGACAGGTATTTAGAAATAAAGCAGTCATTTAAGGGTTTAAAGGTAAAAAAAGAGCGCCCACAGTAGTGTGGACGCTATGGCCTTGCCTTAAACTAGCATTGATAAACCAAATGCTAGAGATGAGATTAGCATGATTGCGACCATAGTATAAACAACGATTTTTTGAAACTTTTTATTACTCATATGCTCGTTCGCTCCTTCTTTTCTTATAAATAGTTTATCAAATCTGAAAAATTTCTCAAGTAGTAGAGTTTTGACAAAAAAGTCTGTAAAATAGAGTATGTACCATAACAGAAGGAGATGTCACCATGGAGAAAGTAGACCATATTGGGATTGCTGTGCGCGATCTTGATGAACGCATTACATATTATACAGAAACTTTAGGTTTAAAGTTATTGAAAGTGGAAGAAGTAGATTCACAACAAGTTCGTGTTGCCTTTATCGACGCAGGCAACGTGAAATTGGAGCTATTAGAACCAATGAGTGAAAAAAGTGCCATTCATGGATTTATTGAAAAACGTGGAGAAGGTATTCACCATATTGCTTTTGGTGTGACAGGAATTCGTGAGCGTATGATAGAGCTTCGTGAAAAAGGTGTACGTCTTTTATCGGAAGAGCCAGGACCTGGTGCTGGAGGTGCAGAGGTTGCGTTCATGCATCCTAAATCTTCGTTCGGGGTGTTATATGAATTATGTGATAAAAGTGGAAAAGGGGATAAGTGATTAATATGGATATGTTCGACAAAATCAATGACTTGTATGATCGTAAGACGGTAATTGAACTTGGTGGTGGCTATGAGCGCATCGAAAAACAGCATGAAAAAGGGAAATTAACAGCTCGTGAACGTATTGATTTGTTACTAGATGAAGGCACATTTTTTGAAATCAACCCATTTATTACTCACCGTACAGTAGACTTCGGAATGGAAAAAATGGAAGGTCCTGGTGATGGTGTTGTAACTGGTTTCGGTAAAATTAACGGACGTCCAGTATACTTATTCTCTCAAGACTTTACAGTGTTTGGTGGCGCACTAGGTGAAATGCATGCGAAAAAAATGGCAACAGTTATGGACCTCGCTGCGAAAAATGGCACACCATTTATTGGTATTAACGATTCAGGTGGCGCACGTATCCAAGAGGGTGTTCTTTCACTAGATGGCTATGGTCATATTTTCTACCGAAATGCGATTTACTCGGGCGTTATTCCGCAAATCTCCGTAATTATGGGGCCATGTGCTGGAGGAGCTGTATATTCTCCTGCAATCACAGACTTTATCTTAATGGTCGATAAAACATCTCAAATGTTTATAACAGGACCTAAAGTGATCGAAACTGTAACAGGTGAAAAAATCTCTGCTGAAGATTTAGGTGGTTCGAAAGTAAATAATGCAGTAAGTGGTAATGCTCATTTCCGTGCACCATCTGAAGAAGAGGCAATTCAAGAAATTAAAAAACTGTTAAGCTATCTACCCCAAAATAATAAAGAAAAAGCACCTCGTCAAGATCGACCAGAGGGGGATGACTACCGTCCAGAAATCGTAGATACTGTACCGATTGAAACAACACGTCCTTATGATGTACGTAAAGTCGTTGAACAAGTAGTGGATGAAGGTTCATTCATGGAAGTTCATGCAGAATTTGCGAAAAACGTTGTAGTTGGCTTTGCACGTATTGCTGGTGAGTCAGTTGGTCTTGTTTGTAACCAACCAAAAGTACTTGCTGGAGGATTAGATATAGACTCTTCTGATAAAGCAGCTCGTTTTATCCGTACTTGCGATGCTTACAATATTCCAATCATTACATTTGAAGACGTATCTGGTTTCTTCCCAGGTGTTAAACAAGAACATGGTGGCATCATTCGTCATGGCGCGAAAATTCTTTATGCTTACTCCGAAGCAACTGTACCAAAAATTACAGTGATTTTACGTAAAGCTTATGGAGGCGCTTACGTTGCCCTAAACTCTAAATCAATTGGTGCAGACCTTGTATTTGCTTGGCCAAACGCTGAGATTGCAGTTATGGGAGCTGCCGGAGCAGCAAACATCATTTTTGCCCGTGAAATTGCAAAATCAGATGATCCAGAAGCAACACGTGCGGCAAAAATTGAAGAATATAAAGAGAAATTTGCTAATCCATATGTTGCTGCATCTCGTGGAATGGTAGACGATGTTATTGATCCAAGAGATACACGCATTAAACTGATTCAAGGACTTGATATGCTATCTAATAAACAGGAAACGCGTCCTGAGAAAAAACATGGTAATATTCCATTATAAAAAGTCCAAGCCTAGTAGCTATACAGTTACTAGGCGTTTTATTTCTAAAAATTAGTATGTGATATTATCAATGAAAATTGAAACATTTTTCCTTGTCATCCGTACTGATATATAAGGAGTTGATATGAATGGAATGGAAGCAATTACAAAAAGAGCAGGAAAAGATTCATACACAACTAAGAAAAGCGGCAAGGCTAAACGAGCAAGGACTGTTAATTGACAAGCAGATTGAGCATACCCAACAGGAAATAAACAAACATTTTAGTACACTCAATCAAATTCGGTCCAAACTACATAAATTAGAGGGTTTTTCATTTATGAATATGATTCGTACTTGGACGGGGCAACAAGATGAATTACGGGCTGAAAAAATTGATAAAGCAGCCGTGCTTGAATTAAAAATTAAAGAAGCGAAGAAAATGCAGACGGATTTAAGCAAAGATAAAGTTCAAATAACTCAGAAATTAGCTCAAATCAATACGATAGCCTTACAAGATGAGCTTCGAGAAATTCACGCAACACAGAAGGGCTATTTACAAATCCATAATCCTGCACAGGCAGAGAGATTGGAGCATTTAGCTCAGGAAAAAATTCACACAAAGCAACTCATTGCTGAAATTCAAGAAGCAGAAGGAGCAGGGGAGGTAGCTCTGACAAAGTTGGGGCAAGCAGCTGCGTCACTTCATTCGGCCAACGAATATTCGACTTGGGATACTTTCTTTGGTGGTGGAGTAATCGCTACACACTTAAAGCATGGTGCACTTGATCAATCAGAAAATTACATACATAGTGCACAAATTGCGTTGCAACGTTTTCACAATGAGCTATTAGATGTTCATGAGATGTCTACAAAGACACTACAAGTGGAAACAGATGGTTTTGTTAAATTTGCGGACTATTTCTTCGATGATCTTTTTTCAGCTTGGTCGGTCCATTCCAAAATTTCAACCGCAAGAGAACAGGTTTCACGTGTCCAAGATGATGTACATAATACAATTTGGCGCTTACAGGATAAACATAGTAAAGCAGCGAACTATTTACAAACAATCGAACAAGAACAAGGAGCCATTTTCAATGCGTAAGTTGAGTCTGAGATTCATTTCTCAGACTTTTTATATGGGGAGTATTGTTGAATGATTTCAACTCTTCTGACGTTGTGCTAAAATAATACTTATACTATAACGTGGAAAATCACGTAAACTAAGGGAGTTTTACAACATGACAAGTCGTTTAGTGGAAGAGTTTTTTGAGCTCGTTCAAATTGATTCAGAAACAAAATATGAACAAGAAATCGCACCAATTTTAGTCGATAAGTTATCAGCACTTGGATTTACAGTAATCCAAGATGACGCCCATACACGTAACGGACATGGTGCAGGCAATATTATTGCTACATTAAAAGGCACATTAGATGTAGAGCCGATCTATTTTACTTCTCATATGGATACAGTTGTTCCTGGTAAAGGCATAAAGCCATCATTACGTGAAGACGGTTATATTGTATCGGATGGCACAACAATTTTAGGTGCGGACGATAAGGCTGGACTTGCGGCACTACTAGAAATGGTAAAACGCTTAAAAGAGCAAAATATTGCTCACGGAGATATTGAGTTTATTATTACTGCTGGTGAAGAAAGCGGTCTTGTTGGTGCCAAAGAATTGGATCCATCTATTATTAAAGCAAAATATGGCTTTGCTGTGGATAGTGATGGCAAAGTTGGAGGTATTGTGACAGCAGCACCGTTCCAAGCGAAAATTTTTGCGAAGATTATCGGTAAAACTGCGCATGCTGGTGTTGCGCCTGAAAAAGGAATTTCAGCTATTACAGTTGCATCAAAATGTATTGCACAGATGAAGCTAGGTCGATTAGATGAAGAAACAACAGCCAATATTGGTCGCTTTGAGGGTGGACAGGCGACAAATATTGTTTGCGACGAAGTTACTATTCTAGCTGAAGCGCGTTCGATTGATAAAACAAAATTAGATGCTCAAACAAAGCATATGCAAGAGACATTTGAACAAGTAGCTGCTTCATTAGGGGCACGAGCTGAAGTTGAAGTGAAGCTTATGTATCCAGGTTTCCGTGTAACCGAATCAGACAAAGTCGTTCAAGTGGCAATGGCAGCGGCACGCCAAATTGATCGTACCCCTACATTAGGTATTTCAGGTGGTGGGTCCGATGCAAATGTGATTGCAGGCTTTGGTATCCCAACAGTTAATTTATCAGTTGGGTATGAGGATATTCATACGACAAATGAAAAAATACCCGTTGAAGAATTAGAAAAATTAGCAGATTTACTAGTTGAGATCGTCAAAGAATCTGCGAAAAAATAATAGTCGAATTTGAAGGGTGTGACCATATGGAAAGTGTAAAAGCAGTAGTTTTTGCTTGTGGTACAGAGGAATATGCAGTGCCTGTAGAGCAAGCGATTTCAATTGAAAAATTAGAGCAGGTAACACCTATTCCTCATTTACCTAACTATCTTTTAGGTTTTACAAGAATTCGTGGGGAGCTTGTGCCTGTCCTAGATTTTGAACGAATATTATATAATCGCTCTTCCAATACAGCAACTGCTCGAGTAATTGTATTGAATACAGATGTTGTTAACTATGGGTTACTTGTTACGGAAGCTCGTGAAATTCTTGATTTAGATGAGTCTATACTTCAACAGCTAGGACTTGTGAATTATAGTAAAACTCGCTATTTTACAGCTGTGGCTAATCTTGAAAACCGAATGATTACGTATGTTGACCCAAAAATACTCGTCAATTCATTAGAGGGTATTCGTGAAATTATCAATTATTTACACAAAATGCTTGAAAATGAAAAAGAAAACGTAGAGGCTTAGGCTTCTACGTTTTTCTTATGTTCAAATTGGTGGGACAAGGCGATGTATGAACAGATCCCAAGACTATACAGCTATAAAAAGAAGCCCTTCCTGCAAAAATGGAAGGGCTTTGTCGCGTTCTTAAGAAAGACGACCACTGTAGTCTTCAAATTTAAATTCACGAATAATTTTAATACCTTCTTCATCATTATAAGAAACGATAGAAGGCAGGTTAACACCGTTAAACATATGGTTTTTTACCATTGAATAATGGGCCATATCCGTAAATACAAGACGATCTCCTGGTTTTAAGGGCTGTTCAAATGAATAATCACCAATAACATCACCAGCAAGACATGTTAGTCCACCTAAGCGATATGTGTGGGCAAATTCATTGGCTTGACCTGAACCAATAATCATTGGACGGTAGGGCATTTCAAGTACATCAGGCATATGACATGTTGCCGATGTATCTAAAATAGCAAGATCCATCCCATTTTCTTGAATATCAAGCACAGTAGCTACTAAATAACCTGTATTAAGGGCTACTGCTTCACCTGGCTCTAAATACACAAGCAGGTTATATTTTTCTTGCACATAATTAATGATGTTCACAAGCTTCTCTACATCATAATCTTCACGTGTAATATGGTGACCACCACCGAAATTCAACCATTTCATTTGATGTAATACATCACCAAATTTTTCTTCCACTACTTCAATAATACGCTCTAGCGTATCCGAGTTTTGTTCACACATTGCATGGAAGTGTAAGCCATCAATGCCGTCAAGTTGGGATTTATCGAAGTTAGCCAAAGTCGTTCCAAGACGGGAATTCGTATAGCAAGGATCGTAAAGAGCTGTTTCAATTTCAGAGTACTCAGGATTCACACGAATACCACATTCAATTGTTTTACCAGTAGATTTTACTTTATCCTTGAACTGAGCCCATTGGTTAAATGAGTTAAATACGACGTGATCTACATAGCCTAGAAGCTCGTCCATTTCATGCTCAATATAAGCAGGTGCATAAACGTGTACTTCTTTGCCCATTTTTTCATAGCCAAGACGTGCCTCATGCAGGGAGCTGGCTGTAATGCCTGCTAAATATTCCCCTACTAGCGGGAAAGTTGAATGCATAGAGAACCCTTTAAGGGCTAGTAAAATGCGGCAGCCTGTACGATCTTGAATTGATTTTAAAAGCTCAAGATTTTTTGTTAATAATCGCTCATCCACTACATAAGAAGGGGATGGAACTTTTGAAAAATCAATTGGTTTCATCGGCTTAATTCCTTTGTATCTAAATCAAGGTCTAGTAACTCTGGGTTATGGCTTTCTTGCCATGGTAGACCCCATTTATTTAATGCATCCATGAATGGATCTGGATTGAAATCTTCTACATTCCAAACACCTGGTTTACGCCATTCGCCGTTCATCACAAGCATTGCACCAATCATAGCAGGTACGCCAGTTGTGTAAGAAATTGCTTGTGAGCCCACTTCGTTATAGCATTCTTCGTGGTCACATACGTTGTACACATAATACGTTTTTTCTTTGCCATCTTTTAGACCGCGAATGATACAACCGATATTTGTTTTACCTTTTGTACGTGGTCCTAGAGAAGCTGGATCTGGTAATACCGCTGTCAGGAAGTGGATTGGTTGAATCATTTTACCTTCAAATTCGATCGGCTCGATTGATGTCATACCAACGTTTTCTAATACTTTTAAGTGTGTTAAGTATTTTTCAGAGAACGTCATCCAGAAGCGGATTTGTTTTAAACCCTTAATATTTTTTGCTAGTGATTCAAGCTCTTCATGGTATAGAAGGTAAATATCTTTTGGTCCAATTTCTGGTAAGTTATACACTTCTTTTTTCTCAAGTGGTGCCGTTTCAACCCACTCGCCTTCTTTCCAGTAACGACCATTCGCTGTTATTTCACGAATGTTAATTTCTGGGTTGAAGTTTGTTGCGAAATGATAACCATGATCTCCTGCGTTTGCATCCACGATATCGATATAGTGGATTTCATCAAATTCATGTTTTTGCGCATGAGCAGTGAAAACGCCTGTTACACCTGGGTCAAAACCGCTACCAAGTAATGCAGTTAAGCCAGCTTTTTCAAACTTCTCTTTATAAGCCCATTGCCATTTATATTCAAATTTTGCCGTTTCAGGTGGCTCGTAGTTTGCAGTATCCACATAGTGCACACCTGTCGCTAAGCAAGCATCCATAATCGTTAAGTCCTGATAAGGTAGGGCAACGTTAATCACTACATCTGGTCCGAAGGCTTTAATAAGCTCAATAACCTCTTCTGTATTATCTGCGTCTACCTGTGCAGTATGAATTTTTGTTTTTCCGCCGTCTAGTTTTTCTTTTAGAGCGTCACATTTTGAAACAGTTCTACTTGCGATACAAATTTCCTCAAATACGTCCGAATTTTGAACACACTTGTGTACCACAACACTGGCAACTCCGCCAGCTCCGATAATCAATGCTTTACCCAATTGTCTACCCCCAAGTTCATAAAAGTATTGTCAAACAAGCTGATTATACAGAAATTTGATATAGTACTCAATCATTGTTTTAAAATTTTCTACAAAAATTTTAATTTTTCTACATCAATTAGACGTAATCAGAAGAAAAAAGCATGGAATACATGAAAAAATCCCTTTTCTACAAGGGTAGCAAGGGACCTCATTGCTTGAAACATCAGAACATCATTTCACTCTTTTTATTTTAAAAATCGACTGGATATTTGTTGCTTTTCATCTCCCCATACATAGAAGAAAATCACAAGTAATGTACTTAAAAATCCCATCACTAGTGCATACGTACTGAGGGCTACATGTACTTGGCTTTGCACGGCATAAATGAATATGGCTCCTATTGTTAGCAAATTTCCAGTAATAAGCGATACAAAATGAAAACGTTTATTCATTGTAAGCCCCCCCTTTGTAGATGAATGATAAATGCCTCAAAATAAAGTTAGTCCACTTCAATTATCGCATAATTCAGAACTTTTATCCAATACTTTTATTTTATAGGAAAAATTAAAGATGCTTTTTTAATACATCTTTTTATAGTATGATGAGAAAATAAAGGGAAAATTCATAGATTATTACAAGAAAGGGGAGAAGATGAATCGTGAAATTACGAAATTCATTAACTTTTCAACTTGGAACGATTATCGCTGGTATTTTAGTGGTCATGCTAGGGATTACATCGTTCGCTACATACATAACTGCTTACAATAAACTTTATGATGCTGCTGGTGTGGAGGCATATGGATGTGCCAATATTACGACTGGTTTAATTGCTCCTGAACTAATGGACAAGGCCATGCGTGGCGATCAGGCAGCTCAGGATCGGATTGGGAATGACTTAAACTGGACAACCGGACACAAAGATATTTTTCAAACTCAATATATTCTGTCCCTTGATGGTACATTGTTAGCGCTGGACGACCAATTAGCCGAGAAAGGATTTGCCCCTGGGGATTCTTTCTATTTGGATCAAGAGGCGATTGATAGGTTGTTACAAGATAAGCATCCAACTTACTCTCAGCCCTATACGTATGCTGACATGGATCGCTTATCGGGTTATGCGCCCATTTTCAAAGATCACGATTCCAGTAAAGAAATCATTGCCATCAGCGTGATCGATTTTGACGCCAATATTGTCAAGGAGCGTACATGGGATGTTGTGCGAAGTGGGATATTAATTAGTATTTTCCCTATGCTGATTGCTTCAATTATTACAGGGTTTTTAATCCGACGAAAAGTGAAGCCAATTAGTGTTCTTATTCAACAGGCCAAAGAAATTGCGAATGGCAATTTAGCAGTAGCTGAAACAAAAATAAATAGCAAGGATGAGGTAGAGGATTTAGCGAAGACATTAAATCGTATGACCGCTAGCCTGCAAAGTATGATCATGACCATGCGTTCTACTTCTAATACACTTGCTAATAATGCTGATGAAACCGCTTGCACCTTAAACGATATGACAAATACCATTCAAGAGGTCGCTCATAATATCGAAGAGGTAACAAACACTGTGACAGCAGGCATGCATCATGCTGAAAATGCTACCGAAGTGCTTACCTCCTTAGCAGATGACTTGCAGGTAATCCAG
This sequence comes from Lysinibacillus sp. GbtcB16, assembly GCF_019091145.1. Classification (NCBI taxonomy): domain Bacteria; kingdom Bacillati; phylum Bacillota; class Bacilli; order Caryophanales; family Bacillaceae; genus Lysinibacillus; species Lysinibacillus sp. GbtcB16. The sequence goes on along the minus strand of NZ_JAGXJV010000001.1, from coordinate 2,264,361 downwards.
TACAATGCTACGGATAGTGCTAATAATGCACGAGAAACAATGAAACTAGCAACAGAGGGAGAAAGGCTAGCCAAAGACATAAATAATGATATGGCATCGATTCAAAGTGGATCAGATGAAGTGAAGCATACTGTTGAAAACTTAGTTACGTCTGCTGCTAAAATACAGGCAATTACAACATCTATTGCTGGTATTGCATCACAAACGAATTTACTAGCACTGAATGCTTCTATCGAGGCAGCTAGAGCAGGAGAGCAAGGAAAAGGCTTTGCGATTGTTGCTGAGGAAGTGCGAAAGCTAGCAGAGCAGTCCAATGCAGAAGTATTACAAGTTGAACAGCTTATTCAGGATATGATGAAACATGTTCAGAAAGTAATGTCGTCAACGAATGATAATACGCAATATATTGAAAAAGGAACAGAGACTGTCGGTTTAACAGCACAATCGTTGGGGAATATTTCAAACGCTGTAGCGAAGACCGTTGAGGAAATTATAAGTATTTCTCATGCAGTGACTGCTGAAAATGAAAAGTCAGCTCGAATTGTCCAGATGATACAACAATTAACTGAATCCATTAGAGACATCGAAGGAGCCATGAATAGAATTACTTTAGCAGCCCAGCAAACAACAGCAAGTATTGATGAGGTTGCACAAGGTTCGAATGAAACGACCCATATGGCACATACACTAGAGCAACACGTAAAAGCATTTAAATTAAAAGAATTGTAGAAAAATTAGAATAAGTTAGCTTTTGCTTGCGTGTCTAAGATGGTACACTATCAATAAGATTTTTCTTTTGGTGAAGGTGAGGATTTAATGGTGGTAAAACAAATGGATGAGCAAGTACAGCAAATGAATGACTTATTTTTAAGTGGTCAAGTAAAAGAGAGTTATCAGCTAGCGAAGGAGATTCTTGCCAACCAGACAAATTTAGAAGGTGAGACCCATCAGCTTATTCAGCAACATGTTGCATTACTCGAGGCAAATGGATATGCCAATATGCCCGAAACGACTGATGAAAAAGTCATGCAAAGTACAGAACGTACAGATGGTTCTTACCCAGAGAGAGATGTTCTTACAGCCTATATCGGTACTCAAGATGCTGAACAGTTTGGGAAGGTAATAGACGAATTATTAGCCGGACCCATTGAAGCACAGGCAAACGCGTATTACACGATGGCTGAATACTACGTTCTTACTAAAGAACAGGACAAAGCAATGATCCAATTTGCGGAGGCTATCAAATTACAGCCTAACAAGGGGCTCTATTGGGGTGCTTTTGCTCAATTTTTAAATCGTCATGAGGGGAGCCCTTATTTAGCACTTAGACTTATTGAGGAAGCCATACAGCTAGATGGTATGAATCCTCGCTGGCACTTTATTCAAGGGAATATTTTTTTACAGCTTGTAGCTGCTACGAAAAATTTAAGCTATTTACCTGCTTTAGAAGAGGCTTGGGAAAGAGCTAAAAAACGCTGTTCTACCAAGCAAATTACCTTGAAAATGGATCTTGTGAAGTCAAATGATATGTTAAGACAATGGAAAAAACAAATGCTATAAATCTAGAAATGAGATGTTTAAACTATTAATAATTATTTCCTTTTGAGTATATTTATGCTATTATGAATGTATAAACGGACGTATGAAGCTTATCGATGACATGAAAGAAGTGTTTTTTTGAGTTTATATGTAGCGTATGTATTAGTGGGACTTGCCATTGCCATGCCTGTAGGTGCAATTACAGTTGAAATGACAAAGCAAGGACTTAAAAATGGTTTTCTGCACGGCTGGGCTGTAGGGCTTGGTGGCATGACCATTGACATCGTATTAGTTTTTGCCTTGTATATGGGATTAGCCTCTATTTTGGCAATGCCTATGGTACAGCTTCCGATGTGGATCATTGGAGCGGGCTTTTTATTCTTGTTAGGGTATGACTCTATTAAGAATGCCGATCATGATATTACATTGGCAGGAGAAAAAGTAACCAAGTCCTTTTTTGCCTCTTATTTTAATGGATTATTGGTAGCGATTTCCCCTGGTAACCTTGTTTTTTGGGTCAATGTATTCGGCGTGGTTCTAGCTAAATCTTATGGACAAGGGGAGCAATCAAGCTTTTTAATTATTGCTGCAGGTGTTCTGAGTGGAATTTTACTCCACGATCTTGGTTTACTAACCATTGTCTCAGTTACGCGTAAAGCCATGAATCGTAAGATGATTAAAACATTTACGATTGTCGCAGGATTCTTGTTAATTGGCTTTGCTGGATATTTTATATATGAATTTATACAAGCAATTAAAATTTATATATGAAAAGTGCGATCACTCAGATCGCACTTTTTTTATGATGGTGAAATGACTGTTGTCTGCTTTTGGAGACAAGCCATAATTTCTTCTGCTACTTGATGTGCTAAGGTAAGCTCTGAAGTAAAGCCCACACAAGAACAATTCATTTCACCTAATATATAGCAATCTGCTCCAGCTTCATCCGTATCTAACATAAAATCAGCTGTCCAAATTAGTGGTAAGTCATAACCCCCCAATAGGCTCGTTACTTGAGGGAGTTGCGATAGAAAGTTTTCGACCAGCTCTTGCCAATCTTCTGGTGAATCATAGCGATATTGTGCACCTGAGAATAATGTTGCGCTAAAGGCATCCTCGGTATTAGCAGGTGTTTTATGTACCACGTGAACGGGGTGATTGCGCAACATCAATAAGCGAACTTCACCTTCTGTAATACGTGGAAGAAATCGCATATCGATCAACATACCATTCGGTCCAGTAATATAGGGCTCACAGAATGTCATAAAGTCTCCAAGCGACCAATATTCAACATGATTATCTTTCGCTTCCGTACATTTAATTTGTGCATCTAGTGGAACTTCAGTCATTCCTTCGGCTAGAGGTTCTACTAATTTTACACGCCAAATACCTTCACCTGTAGAACCACGATTTTGCTTCAGAACACGTTCTGTTAATGCTAGTGAAGTAGGAAATTGAGCTTTAAATGCCTCAATCGTATAATAGGCGAACGTATCATCAGGTACTAAATTAGTAGCAATCAGCTTGGATAATACATCTTTAGAGCCGTAGCTAATCATCGCATCGGGATGTGGCATGCCCATTACGCCTACTTGGCAAAGTTCTCGGAGCATCCCAAAATATTCTTCTTCATGTTGTAAATTGCCAGGGTTTATACGTGATACATAGGCAGCACCATGTTCCTTCACGTAGTCAAAAATTTGCTGTTTTTTTGCATTATCAAAAAATAGCACCTCTGCATCTTGTCCACGTTGCTTTAAAGCTTCCACCATCGGCATTGTATCTGGGCGATAGCCATCTGGTCCTTTATCTGTGCCACCCTCAACCTCGAAAAAAATAACTTTTTTATTCATCCATAATACCTCCTTTTTTGTTTGTCATTTATTTTCAGTATAGTAGACAAACAAGGAGAAAAGATATATGAAATATGTAAATTTTATGTATAAATTCATATAAACTAATATTTAATATAGGAGGTATTAACTACTTGAAATCAGAAAAATCAGATATTTGGTTATTTAAGCCTGTTTCTTCTGAAACACTGTAAGATATAGAATCATTAGAAGAATAAGCAAAGTGCCAATAAATTGATAAACGCCAAAGCTTATTTTTAACCACCATACACTTGTGATGACGGCCATTAATGGTTCTAAACTACCTAACAAGCTTGACTCCTTTGGGGATAAATAATGCAAGCTAGCAATATAAAACCAAAAAGCTAGCATGGTGCCGAATATAATAATAAAAAGAAAATAGGCAATCGTAGAAAATGTCCAGTCTGATACATCAATAGCCCATGGTGGATGGAAAAAACTCATAACGATTCCTCCAATGATCATGGACCAACCCACAACAAGTAAGGAATGAAATTGCTGGAGAAGTGGAACTGCATATAGTGTATAAAAGGCAACTGAAAGTCCTGATACTACACCCCAGAAGACCGCCATAAAAGGAACTGATAGTGTAGAAAAGGACCCATTTGTTAATAATAAAAAAGTTCCCACAAGCGTAAGTGTAACAGCAATACTATCCTGTTTTGTCAGCGGGCTTTGCTTAGATAAGAAGTAATACACCATAATGAACAAAGGTGCTAAATATTGTAGAAGCGTGGCTACTGCTGAATTTCCAATAGAAATAGACATCATATACGTATATTGGACAGCAAGCATGCCGAGTAAACTAAATAGAAGTTGTCTCATTGCATTTTGTTTTGTCCGCCACATTACAAATATTGACCCATGTCGATGGGTTATTTTATATATTCCTATGAGTAATAGACCAGACAAAAGTAGACGACTAGAAACTAGCCATTCTACAGCTATTTGCTCCTGCTGAAACAGTCTTTGGGCTACGGTTCCACCGATTCCCCAAAAACTTGCCCCGAGGATAACTAGTAAAAAACCGAGGGTACGATTTTTTGGGATGATTTGATTCATGGATGAACATCTCCTAAACTATCAATATAAAGTGATTATAAGCGATCTATAAACCAATAAATATCGTGTTAACACGTTAAAAATATCAATATATTGAGGTGATGAGAATGCCTTTAACACATATAAAAATTGCGAAAGATTTACAAGAGCTAACATTGCATGGATCGAAAGAATTTCCAGTTGCCTTGTATGAAACAACAATGAGCATGGATAGTATGGATTTTCTTCCGCTCCATTGGCATAAAGAAATTCAATTTGTATATCTCAAAAGTGGACGTGCTAAGTATCGGATAGGAGCGGATATTTTAGTTTTAGAGGAAGGGGAAGGACTATTCATCAATGCCTTGCAATTACATGAGGCAAAGCCCTTTCAAATGGAGCAGGCTATTGTTTACTGTATAAATGTAGATCCTATAATCATCGGTGGACATGAAGGCAGTATTTTTATAACTAATTATGTTCAACCTTATTTAACGAATCAGCGACTGCCATACGTCAAGCTTACAAAGGAGCTCTCGCAAAAGGTGGCATGTATGGCTGATATTTTGCGAGAGCAAGATGCCTTTTTTCAACTAAAAGTATGGAGAGAGCTGCTATACATTTGGGAATTGATGTTAACCCAATCCTTGCTAACTGAAGAGATTATGGACCCCTCGATCATTGTGCAACAAGAACGGGCTAAAGTGATGCTGAATTTTTTACATACCCACTATCAGCAAAAAATAACTTTAGAGGATTTAGCCAAGCATGTGTATGTAAGTAGGGCTGAGTGTAGTCGGTATTTTAAGAAAATAATTGGACTGACACCATTTACTTATTTATTACAATATCGACTGCGCAAAAGTATTGAATTATTGAAGGATGACGAGCAAACCGTCACGATGGTAGCTGCCAATACAGGCTTTAGTACAGTTAGCTATTATATTGAGAAGTTTAAAGAATATACAGGCTATTCACCACATGTTTATCGCAAGAAATTCCTGCAAAATATTAAATTGTGAAAAAATCTTGAACGTAAATGGAAAAAATATGATTATTTATGCCTGTAATCTATACATGATTCACCATTTACAATAAAGTGAAATTAATAGTATGTAGGGGGCGTTAGAATGATGGTTTTAAGGAAAAAGCAGCATATATGGCTAGCCTTTTTATTCATCGTGTTAGTCAGCAATTATACGCTTTATAATACGGGGCTTGGTTCTTCCATCTTGCCAATTGAAACAAATGGAGTTGTCCTAGGTTCCCTTATTGATTTAATAGTCATCGTACCTGTAATATGGATGCTTTATAAAGGGAAGTTTTCATTAAAGCAAGCCATTTTATTAGGCGCAATTGGCTGTCTTGTCGCACGTTTTATCATTCCGATAGAGCATCTTCAGCCATTTGTCGCAGTCACGTGGGCAGGCTTTGCCATTGAAGGTATAATGATCGTATTAGAAATTTTTCTCATTGCTACCCTTGTACGCTATCTGCCAAGGGTTCTTGCCGATGTACGCGCCAGTTCATTACCGGATTTATTTTCATTTTCAAAAGCTGTGGAAAAACAAATACCGCAGCATCCTGTCATTCAAATGATTTGTTCCGATTTACTTGTCCTTTATTATGGATTTGCTAGCTGGAAGCGACAAGAACGACCCGGTTTCACTTTGCATAAAAATTCAAGCTATATCGCTTTTCAACTGATGATTATCCACGGTATTGTGATTGAAACGATTGGCATTCACTGGTGGCTACATGAGAAGTCCATGATCCTTTCCATTATTTTGCTCATTTTTAATGTGTATTCAGTGATCTTTTTTATAGCAGATATGCAGGCGGTTCGTTTAAATCCTATCTACGTAACAGACGAAACAATATATATTTCACTAGGTTTAATGAAGCGTACAAAAATCGACTTTAATAAAATTGAAGAGATCGTAGAGGATAAGGTACAGTTAGAAGGAAAACTATCAAAGGATACGATAGATTTCGTTGCACGTGATTTTGGTGAAGCTTATCCGCACGTTATTTTAAAAATGAAAGAGCCAGTGGAAGTGACCTTTATGTTAGGCATTAAAAAAAGCTATCATCAAGTAGCGATTAAAGTTGATCAGTCACAAGAATTTAAACAAATGCTTCAACTAAAAATGTCAAACCATTTTGCCTAAATATATATAACCAACGTTTTGAATAAAAACGTTGGCTTTTTTTATTTAATCAAGGTCTGCGATTGCTTGTAAAATGTCATCGCGGATGGCTTCCCAAAATTGCAGTTGAACCGAGTCGCAATACGTATAAAGCTCTTTATGCTGAATGTGATCGTATAGTGCGGCAATGTTTTCTTGATGGAAGGATAGTCGATGGTTTAGATTCGCTCGTTCTTCCTCCAAACAAAATAATTTATAGATATCAGCCAGTCGCTCTAGTTTGGCTAGTTTCTTTGTCATCGCCTCATATTGTTTTTGATGAAAACGTCCTACTGCAGAGGTCATCGAAATTTTTGCACGATGTTCCGCCTGAAGACTACGACACTCCTCCTGACGAATAGCTACACGATACCAAAATTCATAGCGAGTCGGTAATTCTCTTAGTTCATAGGTAAGCAATGATTTTAAAATTGTATGCACTTGTTCATATGTATCAATGCTTTTCTCTGCGTCTTTAAAAATCCCAAACATACAACCACCCCCATATAGTGTAATACTACACAGCTAGATAAAACTCCTTTCATTTAAGAAGTATCTCCTACTTTATTTTATGAAAAAACATATTCAGTTGGTGCATTCCTTGAAAGCCTTGAAAGGTCTAACTTTTCAAGAAGCTATGACAAGATTTTGCTATTTTTGTACAAGTTTCTGAGAAATTAAAGAATAGGCATTTACAAAAAGAAAATAAATGTGTTAACTTTTAAAGTGTCTTAGGTTAACTTAAAAAGAGGGGGAGGTTAACAATGCAACATTTTTGGGTTGTCGGTACTGATACAGATGTTGGTAAGACGATTGTCACCACATTGTTGATGTGTCAATTGCAAAGGCTGGGGATGAAAATTACACCTTTCAAGCCTGTGCAAACAGGAGAGGTATACGACAATTTGCATAGCTATTATGCTGATACGGCTATGTATGAGAAGTATTCCTTGCAAGCTTTAAATAAAGAACATATGAATGGCTATTCGTTTAAGGAAGCCGCATCGCCTCATTTTGCTGCTCAACTGGAGGGACAGCAAATTGATGTAGAAAATCTTTTACAGCGTATTCAATACTTACAAGAATCCTACGATGTCGTTATAGCTGAGGGAGCAGGTGGATTGTTTGTGCCATTAGATATTCAACAAAGCATCACACTGCTCGATGTCATTGTTAGTAGCAAATTGCCAGTAGTGCTTGTTACTAGGACATCTCTTGGGACCATCAATCACACCTTGTTAACGATGGAGGCATTGCAATCACGCCAGATTGATGTTCTTGGCATTGTTTTTAATGGTGACACGGGCAGTATGATGGAACAGGATAATATAAAAACGATTTTACAGTATCACCCTTTGCCCTATGCGGTTATTCCACGTCTTCAGGACATTTCACAGCTAGTGAATATCAACATTACACACACAACATTATTTGAAAGGCTTTATAGAAATGATACGAGAAATAACTGACTTACAAGCTAGAGATTTACAGCATATTTGGCATCCATGCTCGCAAATGAAAGATTATGAAGCATTTCCGCCCATCGTCATAAAAAAAGGACAAGGTGTGTGGCTTTATGATGAGCATGATAAGCGCTATTTGGACGCAGTTTCCTCATGGTGGGTAAATTTATTTGGACATGCCAATCCGCGGATCAGTCAAGCCTTAAGTCATCAAGCATTTACGTTGGAGCATACGATTTTTGCTAATTTTACACATGAACCGGCTATTCAGTTAGCTGAAAAATTAGTCGCTTTAGCACCACCTGGTTTACATAAAGTGTTTCTTGCGGATAACGGCTCTTCTGCCGTTGAAGTGGCATTGAAGATGAGCTTTCAATACCATATGCAAACTGGAAAACAAACAAAGACTAGATTTCTAGCGTTTACAGATGCGTATCATGGTGAAACCGTTGGTGCTTTATCTGTAGGAGGGGTAGGACTGTACAATGAAGTATTTGAGCCACTTTTATTGGATACTGTACGTGCCCAGGGGCCAGATTGTTTCCGTTGCCCGTTTCAGAAAGTACCAGAAAGCTGTGACGCACCATGTAGTCAATTCGTAGAAGAACAGCTCAAAGTGCATCATGAGGAAATCGCGGCTGTTATTATAGAACCACTTATTCAGGCAGCAGCAGGGATGAAAATGTATCCACCTACTTATTTAAAACGGCTCCGAGCATTATGCTCACAATACGATGTTCATTTAATCGCTGATGAAATAGCTGTTGGATTCGGTCGTACAGGGACAATGTTTGCCTGTGAGCAGGCGAGTATCACACCTGATTTTATGTGTTTATCCAAAGGCATAACAGGCGGCTATTTACCATTATCCGCTGTCTTAACAAGTAATGAAGTGTATAACGCATTTTATGATGAATATGGGACAATGAAAGCATTTTTACATTCTCATAGCTATTCTGGTAATACATTGGCATGTCGTGTGGCGCTGGAAGTATTAACAATATTTGAAGAAGAGCAAACATTGGACATGATTCAGCGCAAGGGGCAACAAATGCGAGAGCTAGCAATGGCAGCATTTGATGATATGCCTTATGTGGGTGAATACCGACAAGTTGGTTTAGTGGGGGCTATAGAACTTGTTGCAGACCGTCAGACGAAGGAGCCATTTGCAAGTGAAGAACGAATTGGTTACCAAATTTATCAACAAGCATTAGTAAAAGGTCTACTCATACGACCTCTTGGCAATATTTTGTATTTTATGCCACCTTACATCATTTCAAATGAAGAAATGACGTTCATGATGAATACAACGAAAGAAACGCTTGAACAATTTTTCAAAGATAGGGGGGATGAGGTTGATTAAACGTCATTCTACATTAGCATTAGTCATGATTGCCATGTTCGCTGCCTTAACGGCGATCGGGGCGTTTATTAAAATTCCATTACCGATTGTTCCGTTTACTTTACAGATTGTTTTCGTTTTTTTAGCAGGATGTTTACTAGGTAGTCGCAATGGGTTATATAGTCAGCTTGTTTATATCGGTGTTGGCTTAGTAGGGCTACCTGTTTTTACTCAGGGCGGAGGCATTACTTATGTAGTACAGCCCACATTTGGCTATCTTATTGGCTTTGCTCTTGCCGCGTATGTGATTGGAATGATCGTTGAGAGAATTGAAAGGCCAAAGAAAAGGCATTTTATTGGGGCGACAATTTTAGGGCTTTTCATTGTATATGCTATAGCTGTTCCATATTTATATATCGCTTTAAACTTCTGGTTAGATATGAAAACAAGCTGGTCACATGTTTTTGTTGTTGGCTTTGTAAGCAGTATCATTGCTGATTTTGGCTTAGCTATTTCAGCCGGCTTATTAGCAGAGAAATTGTATAAAGTATTTCATTCAGCTAGAAGAGTAAGTATTTCTCAAGGGGAAGGGGAGACGATGATATGAATTTTTTACAGGTAGCACAGGAAGTAATTGATGGCAAAATCATTAGCAATGAGGAGGCACTTGCTATTTTAAATAGTAAGGATGATGAGCTATTACAACTGATGGATGGTGCCTTTGCTATTCGTCGGTATTATTATGGTAAAAAAGTAAAGCTGAATATGATTATGAATGCTAAAAGCGGCTACTGCCCAGAGGATTGTGGCTATTGTTCTCAATCCTCTAAATCAACAGCACCTATTGAAAAATATCCTTTTATTACGAAAGAGGAGATCTTGGCTGGTGCGAAACGAGCATTTGACAATAAGATTGGAACGTATTGTATTGTGGCAAGTGGTCGTGGGCCGACACGGAAGGACGTCAATGTCGTAAGCGAGGCAGTTACTGAAATTAAAGAAAAATATGGCTTGAAGGTTTGTGCCTGTCTTGGCTTGCTAAAAGAAGAACAGGCACAGCAATTAAAGGAGGCGGGGGTGGATCGCTATAACCATAATTTGAATACCTCTGAGCGTCACCATTCCTTCATTACGACTTCACATACGTATGAGGATCGTGTCAATACGGTAGAGATTGTTAAAAAACATGGTATTTCCCCTTGCTCGGGCGCCATTATTGGGATGAAGGAAACTAGGGAGGATGTCGTCAATATTGCGCGTGCCCTTCATCAATTAGATGCAGATTCGATTCCTGTTAACTTTTTAAATGCGATTGACGGCACAAAACTGGAAGGGACAAGGGACTTAAATCCACGTTATTGTTTAAAGGTCTTGGCATTATTCCGTTACATCAATCCAACAAAGGAAATTCGAATTTCGGGTGGGCGTGAAATCAATCTCGGCTCTCTACAGCCACTGGGCCTTTATGCAGCGAATAGTATATTTGTGGGGGATTATTTAACCACTGCAGGCCAGGAAGCCAATAGTGATTATCGTATGTTGGAGGATTTAGGCTTTGAGATTGAGTTAACGCAAAAGCAAGAGGCAGCATTTTGTTAGGGCTTTAGAAATAAAATCTACTACTACAGAGAACCGTACACTCGTACGGTTTTTTGCTTAAGATGGATACAGTTTTAATGATGATGGATCAATAGAAAGAAGCTATTGATAAAAGCCGAAATACAATCGATAGAGAGAGAAAAATGACAATAAACCTAACATCTCAAACCGGTTATATACCTAAAAAATAAAGAAATTCACAAATTGTTCAATGTAAGCGGTTTGAAATTGAACAGTTTGTGAAGACCTTCACATAAAGCTTTCTTTTTCAAAAATTCAGCGTAAAATAAGAATCAAGTAAGGAATTGTTGTAAAACAGTTGACGAGTAGTCTCACAAATTTTAGTGATTGTTATAGTACAAAAAAATAAGAGAAGGGAGCTTTTTACATGTGGGTTATTACAGTATTTGATAAAAAGGATGTTCGAATTTTTGAGTATGCAAACAAAAATGAGGCAACAGAGGCTTTGGCGAAATTCAAAAAGAATGCGGTTTTAACATATACAAAATAAAAGTTCTTTTTTACTACAGCCCTCGACAGTTGAGGGCTGTTTTTTTAATGTACAACAATTGAGAAGGCACTATACACAAGTAATAAAGCCATGATGATATTAAACAGTTGTCGATGCTGTTGCAATACCTTTTGGAAAACGGACCCACATAATGCCCAACTAAATGTACTAATGATCCCAATGAAGCCTAAAAAGAGGGAGAAAAGTAGATAGCTTATGTAGGAAGAATTATAAGGAAGGATGTAGGTAGCAACAACCGTAATTCCAAATAGTATTCCTTTTGGATTGATAAATTGTAAGAAGGTTCCTATAAAAAATAAGTTCCGTCTTTCTTCTACCTCATTACTTTCCTCCGGCTCTTTACTTGTCACAATTTTAAAGGCTAAGTATAGCATATAGCCGACACCAAAAATGATTAAGGGCAATTTAATGGTCGGTAAAATATTTAGCATAACAATGTTGAAAAAGCTGCTCAGAGCAATAATAATAAAAAATCCAATTCCCACACCAAAGCAGAAGGGCAACGTTTTTGAGAAGCCATGCTGTTTGGCAAATACCATGGCCATAAAGTTGTTTGGGCCAGGAGTGAAGCTTGTAATCGTAATAAAAACTAGAAAGGAAAATATAGGCAAGGGCCATCACCACCTTCAATTTGTATGTTATAATGTCCGAAATAGACATTATAACGTTGTTTGTTTTATTATACATAACGTACGTTATATTGTACATATTTAAAAGGAGATTAAATATGGATGATATTCAACTGATTTTTGCTCGAAATTTAAAGGCTATTCGAGAGAGAGAGAAATTAAGCCTAGAGAAGGTATCACAACTAAGCGGGGTTAGTAAAGCCATGATTGGACAAATTGAAAGAGGGGAATCCAGCCCAACATTAACTACCATTTGGAAAATAGCTAATGGGTTAAAAGTATCTTTCACAGAGCTTATTCATCAACCGCAGGCAGAGACAGAGCTCATCTTAGGCAAGGACATTCATGCATTAGAGGAAGATAACGGGAAATATATCGTCTACCCTCATTTTCCTTTTCAAAAGGATAGCCGCTTTGAAATTTATAGTATCGCGATAAAGGAGAATGGAACATTACACGCTGAGGCGCATAGAGAAGGAACGGAGGAATATTTAACCGTTTTTGATGGGGAATTAATCATTCGAATACAAGATAAGGACTATCGATTAGCAAGCGGTGATGCCATCCGTTTTAAAGCTGATCGCTCCCACACATATATCAACCCCGGAGAGACTTTAACACGTCTCAGCATGACCATCTACTATCCACATTAATAAACCGTATAAACGCCTTCAAAGCGTTTATACGGTTTCATTTTTTTACAGTATACTTGCTAAACGTTTAATACCCTCGCGGATTACTTCAGGTGTTGCATTTGTATAGTTTAAGCGCATTGTATTCACGTTCGTTTTCGATGTATAGAATGGATCACCCGGCACGAAGGCAACCTTTTGTTCCATCGCTTTATGGAATACATCAAGAGCTGGCGTACCATCCTTCATTGTTGCCCAAATGAACATGCCTCCCTCAGGTCGTGTGTACTCGACATGGGCAGGGAAAAACTCTTGCATCGCATCCAGCATCGCTTCTGATTGATTTTTATATAAGCTAATTATTTTATTAACATGCTCCGTGTAATCATTACTTGCTAAATAATCATAGATAACATATTGCGAGAAAATATTCGTATGAAGATCAGAAGCTTGCTTAGCTGTTTCGATATGCTGTAAAAGCTCTTTATTTTTTGTAATGATAAACCCAAGACGCATGCCAGGTGTGACCGTCTTAGAGAAAGAACCTAGTAAAATACTATTTTCTAATTTACCAGCGCCGATATAAGGAAGTGGCTCGCCTTGGAAACGTAGCTCCCCATAAGGATCATCCTCAATTAAAGCAACATCATACTTGGCAACCAATTCGTATATTTGCTCACGCTTTTCTTTCGAGTATGTGAGACCCGTTGGATTTTGGAAGTTTGGAACTGTGTAAATAAATTTTACATTTGGTTGTTGTAGGGCTTGCTCTAATTCTTCTAGATTAAGACCATCGTTTTCTAATGTTACCCCATGGAAGGTTGGTTCAGCTAATGTAAAGGCTTGTATAGCCCCTAAGTAACCAGGCTCTTCGATAATAATGCCATCGCCTTTATTAATAAGTACTTTACCAATTAATTCAAGTGCTTGCTGTGAACCTGTTGTAATAAAGACGTCGTCAGCATGGATATCAAGCCCGTGGACACGTTGATACTTCGCAGCAATGTACTCACGTAATGGTGCATAACCTTGTGTTGAAGAATATTGAAATAGGCGGCTACCATTTTTTGTGATAGCTTGATCTACTGATGCTCTTAATGCATCAATTGGGAAAGAGATTGGGTTTGGAAGCCCACCTGCAAAGGAAATGACATCCTCTGCATCTGTCACTTTCAAAATATTTCGAATAAATGAGGATGGCGTATTTAAGATTCTTTCAGAATATTGCATAATGATCGGTCCTTTTTTTCTGATTTTTTAAAAATTATATCATTGTCATCGGTTGCATACAATATTATCATTGTATGCAAGACAATTAAACTATTGTATGCAAATTAATAGAAAGAAGGCGCTTTGCGAATGCCTATTAATTCATTTGATGCGTATCCTATGAGTTGGAAGCCAGATATTAGTAATAGCACGGCTCCATTATATATAGCCATTGCACAACAGCTAGAGGAAGACATTAAAGAAGGAAAGCTAACGCCAGGAACAAAATTGCCACCACAACGTGAATTAGCTGATTTTTTAGATGTGAATTTAAGCACGATTACACGTGCATTTAAGCTTTGTGGACAAAAGGGATTAATATATGCCTCGATTGGTAGTGGCACATTTGTTTCAACGGATGCAGCTAGCAATAAAATTTTATTACCAACAAACCGTACGACACCGATCATTGAAATGGGCTCTGTACTACCAGATAACTTTGTCAATGAGGACATTACTCGTTATATGAAAAAAATGGTAGGTGAACCTAGCTTTCCTAAACTATTTCAATATGGGCGACCTGAGGGGAACGCTTGGCAAAATGAGGCCGTGCTCAAGCTCTTCGAATGGGTAAATTTTCAAACAGATCAGCCCATTTTGCTTGGAGCTGGTGGACAAAATGCCATTGTTGGAACACTTGCGGCATTATTCCAGCCAGGCGATCGAATTGGGACAGATCCTATAACTTACGCTGGAATGAAAACTGCTGCCAATATGCTAGGTATTCAGCTTGTCGCTATACAACAATGCCAGGGTGAGATGACAAAAGAAGGACTGCTGTATGCTTGTAAAAATGAACATATTAAAGGCATTTATGTCATCCCTGATTTTCATAATCCAACTACACATACCATGTCGGTAGAAACCAGAAAAATGATCGCAGAAGTAGCAAGACAGAAAAATTTGCTTGTCATTGAGGATGCAATTTATAGCTTTCTTAAGGAAAAACCATATGCTCCGATTGCTTCCTATGCACCTGATAAAGTGATCTATATTGCTAGTCTGTCGAAAACGATCTCACCAGGATTGCGACTATCCTTTATTGTCACACCTCCTGCACTTCGTAAAAAAATAATGGAGACTCTCTATAATATCAATATATCAGTCTCTCCAATTATGCTAGAGCTTGCAGCAAGATTGATACATGAAGGGGTCGCGCAAACCATATTGGAAAAGCATCGAGCATACGCAAAACAACAAAATGCTCTTGTTAATCATTATTTAGCAGAGTATCACATTTTAGGTGATGAGGAATGTATTTTCAGATGGCTCCTATTGCCAGACAAATTTACAGGCGTACAATTTGAATTGCTTGCCTCGAAAGCGGGTGTACAGGTCTACGCTGCAGAACGCTTTACAGTCGGCAATGCAAAGCCAGTGAATGCTGTGCGTATGGCTATAGCAGCTCCAGAGTATCAGCTGGAGCAAGCATTAATAATTTTAAAGGATATTCTCGAAAGTGATGGTGACTATGTATTTGTTGATTAAACGTCTTTAAGTCATAGAAAGAGGTGCAGAGATATGAATGAAGATTGCGTGATTCTTAAGTAGGCAAGTCTATTGCAATTGTAGGAAACCTAAAATTTTTGTAAGCGTACTAAATATTACACAACTATGATTAACCATGAGGGAAAAATATAAAAGTCCGTAGACAAACTCTTAAAATGTTAAGTTTGTCTATGGACTCATTTATGTATGGACAGCCAGTCTTAAAAATCTAGCCTATAATAATATTCATGAGTTGGCATGTCCCCTGTAAAAGTGTTTATTTTCCCAGTAAACGTAACCGATAGGATGTATATAATTTTTTCGCTATGTCCATACATAAAGAAACCTATTAAAACCTCATTATTATAAAGGGACATAGGGTGCATACGCTAAAGATACAGTATTACTACATATAAATTCTTCGTACAATGTTAATTTGACATCTTTGTTACTTGTTAACTCACAAACCTCCATATAATTACTTTGGTAATTTCTCTATTTGAAATCACCATGCTAACTCCTTCTATATTCTAATTTGTATAGGTGAGACAAAAATATTTTTTATTTGTATTCATACATATCTCTTTCAATGTTTTAAAAAATAGGCGGAGTAACAGAAAATAATACAACTGCCACTGTATGAGAATTATTTTCCCATTTATGCTTCAAATTTGCTGGTATTTTCACACTATCACCAACTTCTAAAAGATATTCTTCCTCACCCAAATAAATTTTTATGCTTCCTTCTATAATAACTGCTATTTCCTCGCCTCTATGATCCAAAAGTTTCTCTGAAGAAGACATATAGGGGGGAACGGTCATAATGGCTGACGCCAAATTACCTGTGAAATCGGGTGATAATAACTCATAGGACAAGTTATCTATAATCATTTTCTTACGTTTATTTGATCTTACTACTAAAGCCTCGGTGTTTGTTTCTTCCATAAAAAAGCTAAATGTTGGAACATCTAAAGTTTTTGCTAAGACTTTTAATGTTTGAATGGATGGATTCGCTAGACCCCGTTCAATTTGGCTTAACATGGAAGGGGTAATGCCAGCTAAAGCTGCTAATTCTCTATTGGTCAAATCCTTCATTTTTCGGTATTTCTCAACTTTCTTTCCAATATCAAAATTCTCCATTTTGAAACTCCTATCGTATGAATTAAAAATTGTTTAACGTTATTAAATTTTATTTAACAGAAACGACAATTATGTTAAACTTTATTAAATATTATTTAATTATATTTTATAACTAGAACTACTACAAGAAAAATGGGGGGATCAGCTAGATGATGAAAAAAGATATGCAAATATGGAAAGAACAATATCCATTATTCGATAAGCTTACAGGAATGGAGGAAGTATTTTGGATAAATCCGAATATGGAGATTTTCCAATCAGGAATTAAAAAATCCCCTCTGAACGAAGCGGATGTAAGGGATGCGGAGGAAAGGTTGGTACGCTTCGCTCCATATATCGCGAAGGTTTTCCCTGAAACGGAAGGAACGGCGGGAATGATTGAATCTCCTCTAGTGGATGTTCCTGCCATGAAGCAATCCTTACAGAATACTTTTCAGCAGCCGATTTTAGGTGATTTATTACTGAAATGTGATAGTCATCTTCCTATATCTGGATCTATCAAAGCTAGAGGGGGGATTTATGAAATTCTCAAACATGCAGAGAATTTAGCTATTCAACATAATTTGTTAACGGTCGATGATGATTATTCAATTTTGGCTAGTGAGAAGTTCCGATCTTTCTTCTCACACTATTCTATTGCAGTAGGCTCAACTGGGAATCTAGGGCTGAGTATCGGTATTATAAGCTCAAAATTAGGTTTTAATGTGACTGTTCACATGTCAGCAGATGCCAAGCAATGGAAAAAGGACTTGCTCAGAAATAGCCATGTCACGGTTATTGAATATGAAGCTGATTATAGTAAAGCAGTGGAAGAAGGTCGAATTCAGGCAGAAAAGGACCCAACATGCTATTTTGTGGATGATGAAAATTCACATGATTTATTTTTAGGCTATGCAGTAGCTGCGTCACGCTTAAAAAAACAATTAGATGATCTGAATATAACGATAGATAAACATCATCCGTTAATGGTTTACCTTCCATGCGGTGTAGGTGGAGGTCCAGGGGGGATTGCTTTTGGCTTGAAGCTATTGTTTGAAGATAATGTTCACTGTTTCTTTGCTGAACCTACTCACTCTCCTTGTATGCTACTCGGTTTAATGACAGGACTGCATGATCAAGTTTCTGTGCAAGAGATTGGCATTGATAATGTAACAGAGGCAGATGGACTTGCTGTAGGAAGACCCTCTGGATTTGTTGGTAAGACCATAGAACCTTTTTTAAGTGGTAATTTTACGGTCAACGATGAACAATTGTATAGGTTACTGAAGGAGCTTGTCGACACTGAAGGCATTCATTTAGAACCATCAGCACTAGCTGGTATGTTAGGACCAATAAAATTATATAAAGAGGGCGCTGATTATTTAAGCAAGCTTCATTTAACAGAACAAATAATGAAAAACAGTACACATATTATTTGGGGAACTGGGGGGAGCATGGTTCCGGAAGATATCATGAATCAATATTATCAAAAAGGTTTGAAGTTGGTGCTAGAAAACAAAATTGATGGACCAGACATAGTTTCTTGATAAAAAAATGCTGGGCCTTTTCTATACAAATAAGCAATTTTTTTGCAACTGAACATGGCGATCGCTATGTCCAGTTGCTTTTTTTAGATTTATCGGGACAAGAGTCGGTAGATTGTTGTCCTGTTTTGATGATAGCGCTGGCTGAACAGGTACACGTATAAAAAATCTGAAATTTTAGAAAAAATAAATAACTGTATTGACAACTTTGCCCAAAATCAATATGATTAAAAAAATAAAACATTTACTTTATTTTTGTTTTATTTTAAAGTAAATACTTCAAAAGGGTGGGTAAAGTAATGAAAATCTTGATAGGCGAAATTGCACATGAGACAAACACGTTTGCTAATGAGAAAACAACTGTTGAGTCGTTTAAGGAATGGGAATGGATTCATGGCGACGAGATCTTACAGAAACATCGTAATGTAAGAGATTACTTAGGTGGAATGATGGAACGAGCTGAAGAAACAGGAGTAGAAATAATTCCTTTATTTTCAGCATTTGCCATGCCTTCTGGAGTTATAACAAAAGAAACCTACAACGTGCTTCTTCAGGAGTTAACGAATTCAATTAAAGCTGTGAAAGAGTATGATGCCATTTGTCTTGCACTTCATGGTGCTGGTGTCGCGGAAGACGTTGATGATCTTGAAGGCGGTATATTATCGGCTATTAGAGAAGTTGTTGGGTATAAAATTCCTGTTGTCGTCACGCTAGACCTACACGGAAATATAACGGATCAGATGGTCCAAGAAGCAGATGTCCTATTGGGCGTTAATTTTTACCCACATGTTGATTGTTTTGAAAGAGGAATCGAGGCAATCGATATTACCCGAAAAATTCTTTCAGGTGAGCTTCAACCAAAAATGAGCCTAAAAAAACTCCCACTTATGATTCCTACATCTACTACAAATTTACCACCAGCAAAAAATATCAATGAACTGTGCTGGGCACATGAAGTAAATGAAAAAATTATTGATTGCACATTCTTTCATGGCTTTCCTTACACGAATATACCTGAAGTTGGCGTTACGGTGGTGACCGTCACTAATAATGATCAGGAGCTTGCAGATCAAATTGCAGAAGAAATCGCTTTGGAGATTTGGAATACAAAAGAGATGTTTTTTCCAGACATTATTAATCCAGATGAAGGCATTAAAAGAGCACTAAAAATAGAAGGAAAGCCAATTGTCATTAACGAAACTTCAGACAATCCTGGAGGGGGTACGCCAGGTGATGGAACTCATTTACTTTCAGCCATGATAAACGCAGATCTTAAAAATGCATGTTTCAGTTTTATTTATGACCCTGAAGTAGTGAATATTGCTCATAATAGTGGAGTAGGAGCAACAATCGATGTATTACTAGGTGGCAAAACAGATGATTTACACGGAAAGCCGCTCAAGGTTACTGCTTATGTTAAAACTCTTGCAGATGGCCGATTTATCCAGTCTTCTCTGATGGGAAAAGGTGCAAAAGTAGATTATGGTAAATCTGCGAGGTTAGTAGTTGGCGACATTGATATTGTTGTTTGTTCCAAAAGGTCCCAAACACTGGATGAACAAATCTTTTTATTACACGGGATTGATATTAAGTCCTACAAAATTGTCGCTTTAAAATCAAGTCAGCATTTCCGTGCCGGATTTGAACCCTTAGCCCATACAATCATTACCGTTGACTCACCTGGGTTATCAAGTTTCAATCTGTTTTCTTTTGACCATACAAGACTTGCAAAAGAAGTTTATCCTTTTAAAAAAGATGTTGAATTTTTACAGAAAGATAAAGTTAAGTAAAGGGGAGGATGAAGGTGAAAAAGAAAACCAGCGGAATTAAATGTATCGTTATGGTAATGATTATGGTTATTTTAGCAGGCTGTACCCCAGATTCAAATGAACAAAGTTCTGGAAATAGCGATAGCAAATCAAAGAATACATTAGTAATCTCTTCTGTTCGTGAGCCGGATACCATTGATGTCCATAAAACAACTTGGGTTGATAATTCAACAGCTAATATTTATGACACATTGTTAAAAAGAGACCTGGAGGGAAATATAATACCTGGTCTTGCTGAAAAATATGACATTTCAGATGATGGTAAAATATGGACCCTTTATTTAGATGGAAATGTCAAGTTCCATTCTGGGGAACCGCTCACTGCTGAAGTGGTTAAAAAGACGTTTGAAAGGTTCCTTCAAAATTCGGCTGTCAAATTTATAGCTGGACCAATAGACAAAATAGAAGCTGATGGACAGAAATTAATGGTTTATTTCACAGAGCCCTTTGCACCTTTTGCTAGTGGATTAACTACTGCGTATTTAGCACCGATGGATCCTAAATCACTTGAAGAGTACGGTGAGGATTTTGGAAAAAAACCTTCAGCTTCAGGAATATTTAAATTTGAGGAAAGAGTACGTGGATCTTCTATTACTTACGTGAAAAATGATGATTATAATTGGGGTCCTCCTTTTGTAGATAATAAGAGTGCCCCAGGTTTTGATAAATATGAATTCCGTTTTATCACGGATGACGATACTAGAGTGCTAGAATTTAAGAAAGGTACCACACAGATTATGACCAGTGTGCCACCAAATTATATTAAAGAGCTTGAAGCAACAGAAGGTGTGAAAATTGATAGTATGTTGGAACAAGGCATAACATACTTGGGCTTCAATAATAAAAAGCCAATGTTCCAAGACAAACGTGTTAGACAAGCGATCGCACTAGGTATCAATCGTGATCCACTCGTAGAATTTGCCTTGGAAGGCTATGCAAAACCGCTCTTTGGTCCACTGCCTCAAAGCATCCCTGGATATAGTGAGAAAGTTGAAGGAGAGGCAGCACAAAAATACACGCAAAATGTGGAAAAAGCTAAATTGTTGCTAGAAGAAGCTGGGTGGAAAGACACAAATGGAGATGGAATAGTTGAGAAGGACGGAAAGCCTTTCTCATTTGAATTATGGTTATCTGATGAGCCAGTCATGCAAAGAATTGCCCAAATTCTGCAAGGCCAATTAAAAGAGATTGGGATTTTAGTTAATATTTCGGTTCAAGAGCCAGCGGCAATTACTGCAAACACACCAAAGGGGTTACATGATGCAATTCTAAATATGTATGGATGGTCAGATCCAGATATCTTATACATGCTTTTTGGAAAAGGAAGCTCATTAAGAATGCATTACGAACCTGAGGAATTAAACAATTTACTCACGAAAGCACGTCAGACGATGGATACGGATGAGCGGATGAAAATTTATGAACAGGCGCAGCAATTCCTTGTGGAAGAGTCTCCTTGGGTTCCGTTATTTGTACGTGAAAATGTAACCGCTTACCGTGACATTAATGGATTTAAACAAAATCCTTACTCACAATCAATTATTTTCAATGATATCACTTCGAAATAAAAATTAACCTGTAAAGTTAGGGACCACTCATCGCTAACTGCCTTATTAAAAGGGGGGGATTAAAACTTGTCTAAATATATTTTGAATCGAACTCTTTCAATGGTTATTACTCTAATTGGTGTATCAATTTTAGTCTTTTTGATGATGCATTTCATACCGGGTGATCCCGTAACTTATATTCTAGGAGACTTTGCTTCAGAAGAGGCCATAGTTGAAATGAAAAAGACTTTAGGTTTAGACCAACCGCTTTTTATTCAATACATTGATTACATTAAAAATGTGTTACAAGGGAACTTAGGGACTTCCTATATTACGGGCTTGACAGTGGGTGAAGAGATTATGGCTCGCTTTCCTATTACAGTACAACTAGCACTGTATAGTTTAATCATTGGATCCGTCATTGGAATTTTAATGGGTATTTTAGCAGCAGTGAAACAAAACACAATCTTTGACCAGCTAGCTATGGTGATTTCCTTAATAGGAATATCTGCACCAGGTTTTTGGATAGCATTATTTTTAATTTGGATGTTTTCCTACCAATTCAATATTTTCCCTATATCTGGATATCAAGGGTTTTACTCATTAATTTTGCCATCTATAACACTGGGTTTAGGCTCAGCTGGCAATATAGCAAGAATGACGAGGTCTAGCATGCTTGAAGTTATTAAACAAGATTTTATGAGAACGGCTCAAGCTAAAGGGCTTGCCATGATTCCTATGATTTTTAAGCATGCCCTCCAAAATGCGATGATCCCTGTTATTACTTTAATTGGTCTACAGTTTGGTTTTCTATTAGCAGGTGCAGTAGTCATAGAAACGGTATTTGCACTACCGGGATTAGGGAGTTTTTCAATTGAAGCCATTACTAAAAGGGATTTGCCAACCGTACAAGGGCTAGTTCTATTTATGGCATTTCTTTTTATTATAACTAATATGATCGTGGATCTCGTTTACAGTCTAATAGATCCTCGTATTAAGTATTAGAAAGGGAGGCAAGTATTTTGAGTAGTTCAGCTCCTAAACTTACAGATTCAGAAACTAAATTCAATCCTCCTCACAATAAAGATTCTGAAGCAAAGTCTAAAACTTACTGGTCGATCGTGGGGAAAAGAATAATAACTAACAAAAGTGCTGTTAGTGGGGCCTTTATCTTATTGTTCTTCGTATCGATATCCTTATTTGCTCCTTGGATAGCTCCACATCCAGTTGACGTCATGAATTTCGAACAAAGGTTTTTACCTCCAGGAGGACAATATTTTTTAGGGACAGATGATTTTGGGAGAGATATATTTTCAAGAATATTATATGGTGGTCGGGTTTCCTTAATGATGGGGCTTGTTGCAGTGCTAATCGCAGGTGTTATCGGTGTCATTTTAGGAGTGATAGCAGGCTATTATCGTAAACTTGATATTTATATTATGCAGGTTATGGATATTTTACTGGCTTTTCCTTCACTCCTTCTTGCCATCGCTATTATTGCTGTACTTGGGGTCGGATTAACGAACGCGATGATCGCAGTCGCAATTTCGGCAATACCTTCATATGTAAGGGTGGTTCGAGGATCAGTTTTATCAATAAGAGAAAAAGAATATATAGAGGCAGTTAAGGCCCTTGGCGTTTCAGATTTTAAAATCATTGTAAAGCACGTATTTCCAAACGTCTTATCACCCGTCATTGTTTTATCCAGCTTACAATTTGGAACTAGTATTCTAGTAGCTGCAGCGTTAAGTTTCTTGGGGCTCGGTGCTCAGCCTCCAACTCCTGAATGGGGTTCGATGGCTTACGTCGGGAAAGCCTTTTTAGGGCAGGCTTGGTGGATGTCTCTATTCCCAGGTTTGGCTATTATGTTAGTCGTCCTTGGTTTTAATCTGCTAGGTGATGGATTACGTGACGCACTAGATCCAAGGCAAAAATAACTGCTTGGGAGTGAAAAATATGGGAACGGATCTCGTAAAAGATGAAGCCCTTCTGAGAGTGGAAGACCTTTCTATTAAATTTAAAACAGGGAAGAAAGATTTTGTCAATGCGGTGAGTCAGGTGAATTTTACAATTAATAAAGGTGAAACACTTGCTTTGGTGGGGGAATCTGGATGTGGTAAAAGTGTTACGTCCCTTTCCATTATGAGATTAATCTCAAATAGTGTTGGTGAAATTGATGGGAAAATTCTTTTTAAAGAAATGGATTTTAATCAAGTATCTGAAAAGAAAATGCGTTCGATTCGAGGGAAAGACGTTTCTATGATATTCCAGGAGCCTATGACATCCTTAAATCCTGTTCATAGAATTGGCAGGCAAATTAGTGAGGTTCTTAAGCTTCATACAGATATCTCAGGAGACGAATTAAAAAAGCAAACGGTAGATATATTAAAAAAGGTTGGAATTCCACGTCCAGAAAAGATTGTTCACGAATATCCTCATCAGCTTTCTGGAGGAATGAGACAAAGGATCATGATTGCGATGGCGATGGCTTGCAATCCTAGCCTATTAATTGCAGATGAGCCGACAACTGCATTAGATGTTACTATACAAGCCCAGATTCTAGACTTAATGAATGATCTCAAAGCTAACTATGATACAGCTATACTATTAATCACGCATGATTTAGGTGTTGTAGCAGAAATGGCTGATCGGGTTATGGTCATGTATTATGGACAAATTGTTGAAGAGGCCCATGTGAAAGCAATCTATAAAAATCCACAACATCCTTATACTATTGGTCTATTAAATTCTATTCCTAGTCTTGAAGATGAGCAGGATAAGCTGCAACCAATTGAAGGCAATGTACCTAATATCGGAGAAGTAACGAAAGGATGTCCTTTCTTTTCTCGATGCGCCCAAGCTCATTCAAAATGTTTTGAAAGCAACCCACCTCTCATAAAAACGAATAACGAACACTCCGTTAGATGTTGGCTATATAGTAAGGAGGAGGTATTCGCATGAGCGAAGTATTGCTAGAAGTTCAAAATCTTAAAACCTATTTTCCAATCAATAAAAGTTTTTTTTCAAAAAATAAAGACTATGTGAAAGCTGTTGATGGTGTTACTTTCAAGCTATTTAAAGGAGAAACATTAGGAATTGTTGGTGAAAGTGGCTGTGGCAAGTCTACAACTGGAAGAAGTATTTTAAAATTAATTGAACCAACGAGTGGCAACATCCTATTTGAAGGCAAGGATGTTCTAAGCTTGAGCAAACAGGAATTGAGAAAGCTCAGAAAACAAATGCAAATTGTTTTCCAAGATCCATTTGCTTCTTTAAATCCTCGCCTACGAATCTCTTCTATTTTAGAAGAAGCACTATTAACACATGGAATAGGAGCGACTAAAAAAGAAAGAAAACAGAAAGTAATAGAGATTCTGCAAATGGTAGGGTTAGGTGCTTTTCATGCAGATCGTTATCCTCATGAATTTAGTGGAGGGCAAAGACAAAGAATTGGTATCGCCCGAGCAATCGCGGTTGGCCCTTCACTTATCATAGCAGATGAGCCAGTTTCCGCCTTAGATGTATCTGTACAGGCACAAATACTTAACCTGTTTCAAAGCCTTCAGAAAGAATTAGAACTAACATATATTTTTATTGCTCATGATTTAAGTGTTGTAAAACACATTAGTGACAGAATTGGAGTCATGTATCTAGGGAGAATGGTAGAGTTTGCCGATAAAAACCAATTATTTGCTGACCCTCTTCATCCATATACAAAGTCCCTTATGTCTTCTGTTCCTATCCCAAATCCTGAAAGTGAAAAAAAAGACCGGATCATTTTAACTGGTGATGTTCCAAATCCGGTAAATCCTCCTCTTGGTTGTACTTTCCATCCACGGTGCTTCGCATGTATGGAGGTTTGTAGGACAAAAAAACCTCGAAACATAGAAGTTAAACCGGGACATTTTGTAGCTTGTCATTTGTTTGAGCCAGAAAGAATGGTAGTAAGAGACTAAAAGTAATTTTATATAAAAAGGAAGGTATTACTAAATGGAAATAAATAAAATTTCGTTACAAAGAATTAAATTACCCTTAAAATCTTCGTTTGAAACTAGCTTCGGTAAAGTGACTGAAAAGGATATTATCATCGTAAAGGTCCATAGTGGAGATAAAGTTGGTTTTGCTGAAAGTGTCGCGATGCCTTTTCCTATCTACAATGAAGAGACTACAGGTACAGTATGGCACATGCTTGAAACTTACTTAATTCCAAAGCTATTAGAAAATGAAATTAAAGAGCCCAAAGATTTCTCTGAATTATTTTCCTATATACGTAGAAATAATATGGCAAAAGCAGCACTTGAAATGGCCATTTGGGATTTATATAGCAAGCAAAAAGGACAAACGCTATCTACTGTATTAGGAGGGAATCGCTCCGAGATTGAAGTGGGCGTAAGCATTGGAATTGAAAATAACATAGAAACACTATTAAACAAGGTGGCAGGCTTTTTAGAGGATGGCTACAAAAAGATTAAAGTGAAAATTAAACCTGGCTGGGACATCAAACCTTTAGAGGCTATTCGGAAAAAGTTTGGAGAACAAATTCCACTAATGGCGGATGCTAATTCTTGCTACAGTCTGGATGATTTACAACTATTAAAAGAATTAGATCAGTTTCATTTAATGATGGTTGAACAGCCGTTAGCTCATGACGACATTATAGATCACGCAAAATTACAGGACGCATTAACAACACCTATTTGTCTAGATGAAAGTATACATTCAGTAGAGGACGCAAGAAAGGCTATTGAAATTAATGCATGTAAAATTATTAATATTAAGGTTGGTCGTGTAGGAGGGCTATTCGAAGCAGTTAGAATGCACAATTTGTGTGAGGAAAATAACATTCCTGTATGGTGTGGGGGAATGCTTGAAACTGGGATAGGTAGGGCTCATAACATCGCAATCGCTTCATTAAGTAACTTTAGTATTCCAGGTGATACATCTGCTTCTAGTCGTTATTTTGATAAAGATATCATTTTACCTGAAGTAAAACTTTCAAAGGGTGGGACTATTATTGTTCCAGAACAACTTGGCATTGGTTTTGAGGTTAACCAGGAATTCATTGATCAACTTACAGTGAATCAGAAAGAGTTTATGAGAGATAAAATAAAGTTCTACTAAATGATTTTCAAGTTGATCTTATTTCATGATGAATGGAGGGATTTACCCATGGTTTTCACACAACCAATCATCTATAAAAGTATTATAGGTCTAAAGGAAATACAAGATGTGGTCTGTTTTCAAGAAGATATTTGGGATAAAGATGTAGTAACGCCTCTTCCGCAGCTTGTTGCTGCAACTCACAATGGGGGAAACATCGTTGGAGCGTTTAAAGAAGGTGAATTAATTGGGTTTTCATACGGTTTTTCTGGCTTTAAGAATGGGGAAGAATATTTAATCTCTCATATGACTGGCGTCCATAGTAAGTACCGAAATTATGGGATCGGATTACAGCTAAAACTAAAGCAAAGGGAGTGGGCAGTAGATTACGGCTATCAAAAAATTGTATGGACTTTTGATCCTTTAGAAGCCAAAAATGCATACTTTAATCTTAATAAGCTAGGAGCATATTCCCAAACGTACTATCCTTCTTATTATGGTGAAATGAGCGATAAACTGAATAAAGGTCTACCATCTGATCGTTTTTTAGTCGAATGGGATATTTGTTCGAACCGAGTAACGAATGCACTTTCTGGTGTAGTCAAAAAGGATACATTGGTTAATCACTATAAGTCGCTTCTGTCATATAGTGATAATGGGAATATTCCATATCCTGATGAGATAGAATCAATCAAGAATGAAGAGGGGTATTTAATACCTGTTCCAGCTAATTTTCAGATTTTGAAACAAGAGGATTTTGAAGCGGCGAAGGCTTGGAGGTATAAGTTGAGAGATGCAGTAAATGATGCTTTCTCAAAAGGGTTTGTAGTAACTGGAATGTTAAAAAAAAATTTAGCTAACATTCATTTTTATGTTATTGAAAATAAATCCATGGAGCCTCTATATGATTGAACAAATCAAAAAGTGGGTTGATGAGAATAAAGAGTTAATAAAATCAACATATCATCATTTTCATTGTAATGCGGAAATTAGTTGGAAAGAAAAAGAGACAACGGATTACTTATGTAAGCAATTCGAATATTTGAAAATACCTTTTGAGAGGTTTGAGGAGCATACCGGAGTTGTTGGATATTGGGGAAATGAAAAACTTGGTCCAACCATTGGAATTAGAGCAGACATTGATGCGTTATGGCAGCTGGTCGACGGTGAATGGAAAGCCAATCATTCCTGTGGTCATGATGCTCATATGACAATGGTCCTTCTTTCTATTTCTTGTCTAAAGAAATTAGGTTTTCAACCTAGGGGTCTTATTAAAATTATTTTTCAGCCAGCTGAGGAATCCGGTTTAGGGGCTAAGGCTCTAATAGATAGAGGCGTTATGGATGATGTTGATTGTTTACTGGGGATACATGTACGTCCCATTCAAGAATTAAAATTTGGCCAAGCATCTCCTGCCATCTATCATGGCGCGACAACACTATTGAAAGGGAAGATCCATGGAATTCAAGCTCATGGTTCACGACCAAATCTAGGAATAAATGTTGTTGATTCACTTGGAGCCATTATTCAGGCTGTTAACTCAGTTAAAACAGATCCGACACTATCTTCATCTGTCAAAATAACTATGGTTCAGGCAGGTGGAAACAATATTAATATCATTCCCGATTATGCTGAATTTGGCATTGATGTCCGCGCACAACAGAACTATGTTATGGAAGATTTACTTAAAAAGGTAAAAAATGCGGTTCTTTCTTCGGGCTCAGCCAATGGGGCAATAGTTGAAATAAAGACACTAGCATCAATGATTGCTGCGGAACCTAGTGCACAGCTTGAGGAACTAGTGGGAGAAGCTATTATTGAAGCTCTAGGGAATGACGCAATCGCTGCTCCAGTCATTACTCCTGGAGGGGAAGATTTCCATTTTTATAAAAAGTATTTTCCTCATATTAAAGCTACAATGATTGGACTTGGAACCGATTTACAGCCTGGACTGCACCATCCTCATATGAATTTTAACTTAGATGCTTTGCAAAATGGTGTAAAAATACTTGCGATGACGACCATTAAATTATTTAAACCATAGTATTAGTGAAAATTAGTAGAAGAGACTAGATTAGAATATTGCGAAAATATTTTTCTGAATAATTACAATAGTGAAATATCTATTATTAATAAGGAGTGATAAAAGATGTTAAGAACTACAGTGCCAGAAGATATTTATAACTTTGAATGGCCAAGCAATCCTGTCATTTCTCCTGATGGACAACAGGTAGTTTATGAAAGAACCATAGCCGTGAAAGAAAATAATTACGAAACACATTTATATTTAAGCGATGTAGAAGGGAAAACACGAAGAGTTTTGACATCCTCAGGCACAAGGAACGTCAATCCTATCTGGTCACCCGATGGAAAAACTATAGCATTTATCTCGAACCGTGCTTACGGAATGCAGGTATGGCTGTTATCTCTCGATGGTGGAGAAGCCCGGTGTCTGACAAAGTTTCGTCAAGGAATTAGCTCAATAGTATGGGCTCCTAACGGTAAAACGATATATGGATTGGTACCTGTAGTTGAACATTCAGAACTAGAAACCTTTCAAGAAAATGCAACAATTAATGAAGCAAAGAGTGAGAAGGAACAAGAGGATAAGTTATGGAGAGATGGGGCTAAACGCTATCTTCATCTCTATTACAAAAATGATGGAACTGGGTTTCATAAACCGTACAAACGTCAAATTGTTGCTATTCATATAGATACTAGAACATTCGTTTTGATAACAAAAGGAATAAATGAAGTTCATCAGCCTGACGTGTCACCAGATGGAAAATATATCGTGTTCAGTTCAAACGCAGAAAATGAAAATTTTCTTTTTGGAGGAAAGGTTTATCGAGTTTCTTCTTCCGGAGGAGATGCGGAGTTGCTATACAGTGATACGGAAGCAAGCTCACCTTCTTACTCACCTGATGGAAAGTGGATAGCGTTTTTTGGCAACCATGCAGAACAGAAGGAATTATTAGTCATACCTTCAGAGGGAGGGGATGCTAGATGTTTAAGTAAAAAATATCAAGACACCCTCCTTGATATGACTTTTACAGATATGCGTAATCTCAGATATGCACTTCGCCCTCAATGGTCTAATAATAGTAGGTATATTTATGCGCTTAGTACCCATGAAGGAAGAAATGAAATTGTTAGATTCTCGAATGTTAAAAATGACGATCATCCGGTAATCATTGCTGGTGGAGACCGTACTATTTTTCATTTTTCATTTGATGGAGAAGAGACGATTAGTATGGCCTATTCGACAGTCAATCATCCTGGGAAGATATCAGCCATTAGAATTGATGAAACGAATACAGCCCACTGTAATTATCGGTATCCAACAGAAGCTTTTTCTCAATTACATGTACCCATTTTCCCTGAAACTGAAGTTCGTCTGGATGACTGCAACGACAAGTTATTATCCGAACTCATCGTAGTTGAACCTGAGGTTTTTTCCTATAAATCTGTTGATAATTGGTATATGCAAGGTTTTATTTTAAAACCCGCTAACTTTGATCCTGAGAAAAGATATCCTGTTCTATTAGATATTCATGGAGGACCACATTCTGCTTATGGTTTCACATATTTTCATCAATTGCAATTATTCGCTGCGCAAGGTTATGCAGTTATCTACACGAATCCACGAGGAAGCTCAGGATTCGGTGTAGAATTTACCAATGCTGTACATGGTGATTATGGTGGAAAGGATATGAATGATATTTTGAACGGACTGGACTTTGCCTTACAAAAAAATCAATATCTCGATAAAAATAGGGTAGCTGTTAATGGAATTAGCTATGGTGGATTCATGGTAAATTGGCTCATCTCTCACACCGATAGATTTTTTGCAGCAGTTTCTGAAGGCTGTATTTCGAATTGGATTTCCATGTATGGCACAAGCGATATAGCACCATATTTTATTGATCAGGAGTTTCTTGGAAAGACAGATTTGGAGAATCTTTGGAAATTCTCTCCTCTTGCCTATGTAGATAATGTAAAAACGCCACTTCTCCTTCTACACAATGAAGATGATTTACGATGTCCAATAGAGCAGGCAGAACAGTTTTATTCCCATATTAAAAGGCGAGGAGGAGAAGTAGAACTGGTTCGTATCCCACAATCAAGTCATGGGCTCCTCCAATACGGCAAACCCGAATTAAGAATAGCTAGGTTGAATTCAATGCTCGATTTTATAAACAGACATTTACCTATAGAAAATTTTTCGAACTTGATAACGTCTGAGAATCAATAATGTGAGGATAATAGTTAGATCATCGATTCGATCTACATTATTATATACAACTACTCTAAAGGAGGAAAAGAAATGAAAGTAGATGTGAATTTAAAAGCATTTGAAGAGGCTGGTCAAAAGATAACGGAAAAACATAAGATTCCTGGTACTTCTGTTGCAATTGCTGAAGCTGGGGAGATTCTTTACCATAAAGGATTTGGCTTCCGTAATGTAGACGATGGACTACCTGTAACTGAAAACACAGTTTTTGGTATTGGTTCGATAACAAAATCATTTACTTGTGTGGCTATTATGCAACTGCAGGAAGTCGGTAAATTGAATGTGCATGATCCTGTTAGTAAATACTTGCCTGAATTCAATGTTAAAAATAAAGAGGCTATCAAAGATATCACTATTCATCACTTTATGACTCACACAGCAGGATTGCCTCCAATGTCTTCGTTATTTTACGCAATGAAAAGGTCACTAGATCTTGACCCAACTGTAAAAAATTATCCAGGTTTAAATATTAATGTTGAAGATCACGGACCAATTGACACTTATGAGCAACTTATGCAGTTTATTGATGAACAAGATATTGAATTATTGGGGGCACCTGGTACACATTTTAGTTATTCCAATGAATCATATGCCTTGTTAGGAACTATCATCGAACGAATTAGTGGAAAAAGTTATGAACAATATATATATGATCATATCCTCACACCTTGTGGTATGGAAAACAGCTTTTTCACAATTGAGGAGTACGCTGATTATGAAAATATCACCACTTGCTATACAGAGGACAAAAGCGATGGAACAAAACACGTTTTAGCTGCACCAATTTGGTGGGATTCTACTTCAATGCGAGCAGCAGGCTTTTTGAAATCTACAGCTAGAGACATGTTATTGTATGCAGAAATTTTCCGTAATGCTGGTGTAGTAAATGGTAAGCAAATATTATCGGAAGAAAGTGTAAAAGAAATGACTAAACCTCATATTCAATTACAACCTGGAAGATTCTATGGGTACGGTTTTATGATTACTCCCGATTATTTTGGCACTACTCTTATTGAACATGGTGGAGGGCTTAAGGGAATCTCAGCTCAATTAAGTATTTTACCTGAAAAAGGGGTTACAGGTGTTGTATTAACCAACTTGGCAGGTGTACCTGCTGCCCGAATTATGCAACTTGCATTTAATGCTTTGAGTGAAAGAGAGGTAGACGCCAATCACCTTACCTTTGAAGAATATGATATTTCAGAAGAACGACTTCAACAGTATCAAGGAGAATATCAATCGAATGAAGGGACAAAAGTGTGCATTAAAATCAAGGAAGGAAACCCAGTTCTACTCTCACAAAATGTAGAGATACCAATCACTTTTGTGAGCGATAACATGTTTATAGCATATTTTAATGACTTTACAGAAATAGCTGAGATACTAGTAGATGATAATAGTGAAGCATACGGAATATCATATCATTTTAGACAATTCCCTAAAGTTTCCGTAAATATACCACTTAACTAGTGAGTTCCAAGGTTTTCATATTGAACTCCTTATGTAGAAATTTGAGAGGATGTTGATGATGGGGTTACAGGAGAATTTGGAAAAAATTATACAAGAAGCTACTGGGACATTCGGGGTTTATGTGAAACATCTGGAATCTGGAGAGACTGCTGCAATAAATGAGAATCGTTTATTTCAAGCTGCAAGTGTTTTTAAGATTCCTATTTTGGCCACTTTATATCGTGATGTTCAAATGGGGAAGGTCGAACTTAAAGAACGTATTAGGTTGGAAGAAGAGGATTTAGTCAATGGATCAGGTATATTTAAGGAGCTAATTCCCGGAATCGACGTTACGATAAAAAATTTAGCGACTATGATGATAATTGTTAGTGATAATGTTGGAACAGATAAATTATTGAGTATTTTAGGGAAAGAAAGTGTAAATCAATATATGAAAGAAATAGGACTAAGCAATACTTACATTCGTCTCAGCTGCTGGGAGCTTCTTTGCTCTTGTGTGGGATTACCTCCACAAAAATTCTCAATGGACACTTATAATGACATTAACCGTCGATTTAAAAATGGTGAAATTGATCATCATTCAATTGTATTTAAAGAAAGTCATGCAAACAATGTAACAACCGCAGCTGATATGGCACTTTTGTTAGAAAAAATGGCAAATAAGCAATTAATCTCTGAAAAAGCTTGTCATGATATGTTTGAAATCCTTGCCAAGCAACAGTTTCGAAGTAGAATACCTTATTTATTACCTCAAAATACAGTTGTTGCTCATAAAACTGGCACTATTGCAAGTGTTGTCAATGATTCTGGGATAGTCCAGCTACCTGATAATAAAGGTAATTTTATCATTTCAGTATTTTCTATAGGAAATAATACTGAAGCAGAGGGTGCTAGTATTATATCTAAATTATCGAGAGTTGCTTATAATCATTTTCTTAATAAAGTAACCGTTTAGCTTTTAAACCCAAGGGCTATTAATAATTTATCAAATATAATCGCTTATGAAAAAATATACAACTATAACAATTCATAGCTAAATGGTATGATGATGTTACAACTAGTAAGTTATTTTCCTGTTAAAAATCAATTAATGTTGGGGTATTCACACTAAATGTTTAAAGTGAATACCCTAGGATCTAGAATTAATTAGGGATATGCTGAAAATATGAAACTGAAATTATACATAAAACTCACAATAAAGGGTTCGTGTAATTACCAAATTACCTACGTAATAGATTGAATGTTTGTACTATAGTAATTATTCATTGGATAAATTACACCGACAGATAAAAGTATAAAACTTGGAGCGCATTATCTATAAGTGATTTAGTGGTTTTTTAAAGATAAAAGTGATGCATACTGAATAATAAAATGGGGGTTTTTTAGTAATCAACCCTTTACTGAACCTGTAATATATAAGTTACATACCTAGATTAACTCATTGGAAGGGCTGGCTGTATGGATAATTATAATGAAAGAATTAGAAAACAATTTAATGAACTAACAAAAAGACAGAAATTAGTTGCAAAATATATTGTTGACTTTCCAAAAGAGGTTGCATTTCAAACATCGAAGCAGCTAGGTATTGCAAGTGAAACAAGCGATACAACGGTGATTAGGTTATCATATGCTCTTGGGTATTCTGGATTTAGCGAGTTGCAAAAAGAAATTCAAGCTACTTTATTAGAAGATTCTTCACCCATTTCAGATCCAATTGAAGGGCTTCGATCAACGTCCAAGTCTTTAAAAGATACAAATTTAATTCAACATGTAATCGAGAAAGATACTTCGTATATACGTGCAACGTTAGAACAAATAGATTACACCCAGTATAAAAAAGCTATAGATCTT
Organism: Lysinibacillus sp. GbtcB16; assembly: GCF_019091145.1. Lineage (NCBI taxonomy): Bacteria > Bacillati > Bacillota > Bacilli > Caryophanales > Bacillaceae > Lysinibacillus > Lysinibacillus sp. GbtcB16. The sequence goes on along the minus strand of NZ_JAGXJV010000001.1, from coordinate 2,230,010 downwards.
TTAATTAGTTCTGAAAAAAGAATCGTCATTGGCTTCCGTTCATCATATGGTCCTGCTAACTGGCTATCGTTTAGTCTCAATGTTGTTGTAGGAAATACGTTTTTATATCGTGGAGAAATAGAGGATTCTAATTATTTATTATCCTTAATCGATGAAAAGACATTATTGGTGGCTATTACTTTTCCTCGATATTCAAAAGAAACGAATGCATTTGTAAAAGTAGCAAAGAAGAAAGGGGCACAAGTGATAGGCATAACAGACGATGAATTGTCCCCATTAGGGCTTCTCTCGGACATTTTGTTTAAGGTGGTTGCTCCTCCTCCGATTTCTCTAAAAGGGGCTACACCAACCTTTGCACTACTTAATCTACTAATAACAGGAATAGCAGCTTCTGATGAAATAAAGGTTCAAAAGCGTATGGAAGATTACGACCAAACAAGTGATGATTTCTCACCATTTACTAATCAGTAATAATGGAGCTCATCGGTTAGATTCTAATAGGATAGGTAACCAAAATAGAAGGTTTTTTGATGTCACTCGATTTCCGAGAGTTTACATCAAAAGAACCTTTTATTTTATTATGAAACATACTTAGATGGTAGATTAAGTGTTCAAGGACTTATCTATGATAAAATATAGCTACTATTAAAACTAAAGTGAGGTGAACGAAATTGCATAAAGGAAGAATTATTTTACATATTGACCTTAATTGCTTTTATGCCTCAGTGGAACAAATTTACGATCCCACATTAAAAGGAAAGCCTATAGCCATTGCAGGTAATCCAAAAGAACGTAGGGGGATCGTTATTACATGTAGCTATGAAGCTAGAAAAAGTGGTGTGTATACAACCATGAATGTCGGTGAGGCAAGAAGAAAATGCCCAGAGTTAATTGTGCTACCTCCAAATTTTGATCGATATAGAGCTGCTTCAAAATCTTTTTTTGAATTACTGAAAGAATATAGTGAAATACTTCAACCAGTTTCTATAGATGAAGGTTATATACAATTGCCTCTAATCGAAGGACAAAATGTATTAGAACATGTACATGGTATACAAGATCGAATTTGGAACGAACTCCAATTGCCTTGTTCAATAGGCATTGCACCAAATAAGTTTTTAGCAAAAATGGCCAGTGATATGAGAAAGCCAATGGGCATTACCATATTACGTAAACGTGATGTCCCTTCTGTTTTGTGGCCATTGAATGTTAAAGAGATGCATGGAATCGGGAAAAGCACGGCAGAAAAACTGAAAGAGTTAGGAATACAAACAATTGGAGAACTAGCTGCGGCTGATGAATACACATTAAAACAGAAGTTTGGCATCAATGGCCTTCGCTTGAAACAGAAGGCCAATGGCGAGGATGACCGACCTGTTGATCCAGAAGCAATATATGATACGAAGAGTGTAGGTAATTCGACAACATTATCACATGATACGACTGACCGAGATGAATTATATAAAATAATGACAACCCTTTCTGAAAAGGTAGCAGAAAGATTAAAGGCTAAAAAGCTCGCTGGAGTGACGGTGAGTATTATCATTCGTACAGCTTCTTGGGAAACGTATACTCGGAGTAAATCAGTCAATAACGCGATATTTTCAAAAGAGGATATAGTTGAACAGGCGTGGAATCTGTTTAATAAAAACTGGAATGAGGAGCCTGTTCGATTATTGGGTGTGACTGTTTCCAATGTAAGTGACATTAAAGAGATGACTCAGCAGCTAACTTTTTTTGATTTTGAAGAACATATTAAAGACGAACCGATTATTAAATTGGTAGATCAAATTGAACAGAAATTTGGAAAAGGTGTCATTTTGAGAGGTTCTGATATTGTAAAACCAGCAGGGAAGCATCAAGCAAACACAAGTTTTAGTAAGGACTTTTGGGATGATCATTTGTAAATGATACGCATTTTAACAGGGTTGAGGCAATTAATTTCCGCAACGAGAAAGCCATACGTTAACAATTGCCCAGGAAATACAAAGAACCAGACATTCAATCAATCTCAAACAAGTTTATGAGAAGCTATATAGTAAAGAAAGTAGGTGCATGTATCCATTATGCAATATAAAGAGTATGGCCATTTCGACGGTCCAGTGATGATGTTTCTTCATGGGGGTGGTGTTGGGGGGTGGATGTGGGAACAACAAATTCAGCACTTCTCCAATTATCACTGTATAGTGCCTGAGCTTGTGTCCGATCATTCATTTTCTATTGAGCAATGTGCACAACATCTCGTACAGCTCTTAGAGGAAAAGGCGAATGGCAAGCAGGTAATTGTTATTGGCTTTTCATTAGGCGCTCAAATTGCCATACAAATGTTAAGCATAAAGCCTAATTTAATCCACTTTTCGATTATTAATAGTGCTCTTGTTATCCCTTCTCCTACTACAGCGTGGATGATTCGGCCGTTTCTCCGACTATCATTCCCGCTTATCAAAAATAAAACATTCGCAAAGCTTCAGGCGAAAACCTTATACATCGATGATCGCTATTTTGACCGCTATTATCATGATAGCTCTAAGATGACATACGATGCATTAATTCAGGTTTTACAAGAAAATATGACGTTTTCAATCCCACGAAATTTCCACAATGCACAGGGGCATATTTTAATTACTGTTGGCAATCAAGAGAAAAAAATAATGAAAAAATCTGCACAAGTGCTTGTACAAAGCCATCCAAATACAAAAGGAATCATGTTGAACAACATAGGGCATGGAGTATCATTAGCCCAGCCTGCATTTTTCAATCGTTTTGTAGAGAATTGGATCAAGGAAGGACAATTGCCAGTGGGCACAGTTATTCAATAGAAAAACTCCATTATGAGTAACAATACTCGTAATAGAGTTGGAGTTTTAAGAAATATAGTGAGGATATAAATCCTTATGCTGCAAAATCCATTCCTTCATGTCAATTATCATTTCTTCATAGCTAGGGACCGAAAAGGAAAAATCGTTTCTAGTATTTATTAATGTTTTATTAACATCAATAAGCTGATCTGGAGTAATTTTTATTGTATGGTCCATAAAGTGCTTATTCAATAACAGAAGCAAATCGTATTTGGATATAGGCGATGTATTGACAAGATGATAGAGTCCAGTTATTTCTTCCTGGGCCGCTTGCTCCATGGCTTTCGCTAGTGTGAGGGTTGTGACCCCCGTCCAAATAGCACCAGTATAGCCGTGAATCGGACCTTTTTGGTGCATAAACCAATTGAAAAGCCCAATTCCATCCATTTTCAAATCAGGGCCAATAATCGAATTACGGAATGTTAAATGCTTGGTATGATCAATTTCGCCTAAACCCTTTGTACGGTCATAGAAGGTAGTTCCGTCCTGTACACTATTTTCATAATAGGGTGCGTTTTCACCTGAAAATACACAATCGGTACTCATATGAATAAGCTTCGTCTGGCGATTTTCAAGGAGAGATACGATAGCATGTGGTAAATAACTATTCAAGAAAATACTCTTCTCAGGATTTTCCTCACATGCTTTATTTAACATACCGATACAATTAATGACAATGTCATACTGATGGTCTTGAAGAAGTGAGCGTAAAAAGTTCAAATCTGTAATATCACCCGTAATATTATTTCCATATGCGAAAGCAGTTCTCGTATACGTTGTCACATCATATCCTTGCTCCCGTAAGTAGATAGAAATGGTATGACCCGCCATGCCAGAAGCGCCGAGCACTAAAAATTTCATGGTGTTCCTCCAGTCCAATGGAGAAGCTCTTCTTGAATGAGAGATAAGGTTAGTAATTTTTCTTTAATAGCCATCACGTTTAACATTTGTGTATTATTGGAATTATATTCATCCGATAAGGTAATTTTAGGAGAGCCTTCATCCAGGTATTTTCCATAATTCAAATCTCGATTATCTGCTGGGATTCGATAAAAATTACCTAAATCTATGGCTTTTGCTGCTTCTTCCTTTGTACATAATACTTCATACCGTTTCTCCCCATGCCGTGTGCCAATAATGTGAATCGCATTATTCATTTGAAAAATTTCAAGGAGAGCTTGTGCTAAATTCTCGATCGTAGCAGCGGGGGATTTTTGCACCATAATATCGCCATTTTGCGCATGTGAGAATGCATACAACACCAATTCGACTGCTTCCTCAAGGCTCATCATAAAACGAGTCATATTTGGATCGGTAATAGTTAAAGGTTTACCAGCTTTTATTTGTTCGATGAAAAGTGGTATGACTGAGCCTCTTGAAGCCATTACATTCCCGTATCGTGTGCCACAAATCAACGTTTGCTTTGGGTCGACCATCCGTGATTTAGCAATAAATGTTTTCTCCATCATCGCCTTGGATATTCCCATCGCATTGACAGGGTATGCCGCTTTATCTGTTGATAGACAAATAATCTTTTTAACCCCAGCTTGAATCGCCGCAGTTAAAACATTATCTGTTCCTAAGATATTTGTTTTAACAGCCTCTAAAGGGAAAAATTCACAAGAGGGAACTTGCTTGAGGGCCGCAGCATGGAACACATAATCTACGTTATACATCGCAGGGTGAAGGCTTTGTAAATCACGTACATCCCCGATATAAAATTTAATTTTAGAGTTTTGATAAAGCTTTCGCATATCATCTTGCTTTTTTTCATCCCTTGAAAAAATCCGTATTTCCTTAATATCCGTAGTTAAAAATCGATTTAGTACCGCATTACCAAAGGATCCTGTTCCTCCAGTAATCAGTAAAGTTTTATCTTTAAACATTGTCTGGCTTGTTACACCTCCCACATGCTTAGGTCCGTTCATGATGTTACTTCAATCCTCTTTCATGCAAATCGCATTCTGAGTTTTCTCGTGGATAGTTGTACCAATAAGCGTATTCATGGGTATATTTACTGGTTGGATTTTTGTCCATGAGCGCACAATTAAAATCCCAATCTCCTGCAATATCCTTACGTATAGTAAATTTCGCATCCCCGATAAAGCTTCTTCGTATGATTTTAAATTGTCCTGGCAAGGAATAACGATTGGATTCATCCTTAATAAACGCATAGCCATTCTTAATGATCATATTGTAATAGTAAATATCAAATTCACCATCCACCTGTGCTAATACATTGCGGATGGCAGGTAAATAGTGGTCATCACTATCGATGATGGCAATATAATCACCTGTTGCTTCAGCGATGCATCGGTTATAGGCAACGCTTGCACCTAGATTCGTTGGGTGAACGATGATTTTTAACGCTGTACAGTTTTTTTGATAGTCCTGTAAAATGGCCAACGTCTTGTCGGTGGAGCCGTCATCTACAACAATAATTTCATAGGCATATTCTTTAGGAATACTGTCAAGCATTGTTAGGATCCATTCTTCGCTATTATAAGTAGGTGATAAAAAGCTTATTTTCATTTTATCCCTCCATCCTGATTAAGTAGTTTAGATCTTCATGTTTACGGAACAGATTCTTTATTACAATATGCGTGAATAGAGGGCTATTGTAGGCAATTGCTTGCTAGCATAAGTTTTTTAAGAGAGTAATTTTATGGATTGCCTTTATTTTTGCTAGAGAACTATGGAGAGGGTGGTGACATTTTACTAAGTTATACACGTTTGACAGGTGTGGGCATAAACTAGGAAAGAGCGCTTTTTAAGAAAGAGGGATTCGATGACAAAAAGGATCGCATTTATTTGTAGCGTGGAATCAGCTAAACTTTCCGATGCACACATTTTCAAAGATCTATGTCTTGTACCTATTTTACTAGGGGAGCATTTAGGCTATGAAGTTAGTATAGTGACGACAGAGATGAATGAAACCCTTCTGCAACAATCTTTTCCGGCTGTTAAATTTGAGCAGGTTCCAATAGGGATTGATTATGTTGCCAATATGAATGCTTATTTAGTGAAGCATGCCAAAAACATTGATCTTGTATTTGCTATAGGACCATACCCATCCTATCTTTCCATTCTTCAAACATATAAGCAGTTCAATCCTAATGGCAAAGTTTATATGAAGTTAGATGTTAATCGATTTTGGTTAAATCGATTAAAAACCTATCCATACTTTCTAGAATTGCTGCAGCTTTGTGATCTTCTGACCTCCGAATGTGTATCGATTCAAACTGACATTCGAGAGTTTTCACAATTAGATGTTCAACATATCCCAAATGGCTTTTATGAGTATTTTCACACAGAGCCCGTGCAATTTCATGAGAAAAAAAATAGAATTCTATCAGTGGGCCGATTAGATGCACCAGAGAAGCAGACCATTTTTACAATAAAAGCCTTTCTAGCAGCACAGCTGACAGACTGGGAGCTTCGTTTGGTAGGACCTATGTCTGAATCGTTTCAGCAGGAAATAAAACAATTACTGGACAGTCATCCTTATCCTGCGCAAGTCACAATGGTAGGGCCAATCTCAGACAAGATGCAGCTAGAGGAGGAGTATCGTAAGGCAAAAATCTTTTGCTTAACATCTACGGTTGAATGCTTTGCACATGTTTTTGCAGAGGCGGCTAAAAACGGTTGTTATATTGTGACAACCGATGTGGATGGGGCTGCTGATATTACCCAACAACAACGCTTTGGACGTATTCATCCAACACATGATTGGGAAAGTATTGCTCGGACGTTGCAGCAAGTCGCACACCAGGAAGAATTGTTAGAAAATACTTGTCTTCAGCTACAAGCCGATGCGCGGAAGGAACTAAACTGGCAGTATATCGTGAAAGATGTCGCTGCATATTTAAATGAAAAAAAGTAGAGCTTCTCTCGATGGAGAGGAGTATTCTTTTCTTTGTGCCATTTTTTCCTATATAATAAAACTAGCTTTATAATGGTAGAAACAATCATGGGAAGACACAAGGGGAGACAAGAATGGAAATATTGCAAGCATCGATGAACGAACTAGAAGAGTTAACAAAGCTATTTGATGAATATCGTCAGTTTTATGGCATTGAATCGGACGTAAGTAGCGCTAAGGCATTTTTACAATTACGAATGGCCCTTAAAGAGTCGGTCATTTTTATGGCGCAAGTAGATGGCAAGATGGTTGGATTTACACAATTATATCCAACGTTTTCTTCCATAGCGTTACAGCGTGCCTATATTTTGAACGATATTTATGTCACGGAAGATGCTAGAGGCCTAGGGGTGGGCAAGGCATTGATGGAAAAAGTTTTTCAATATTGTGAGCAACAATATGCTCGTTATGTGACACTGCAAACAGCAGCTGATAATGTGAATGCTCGTAAGCTGTATGAAAAGCTTCATATGAAGCAAGATGAATACTGTAATTATGTCAAATATTTTATGTAATAAGCATTTTAGTTTAGAATAAAGATGCTTAAATGTATAAAAATCCCCTAGATATTCCGTTATCTAGGGGATTTTATTGATATTATTTAATTTCTAACGTATATGGCTGTGTACTTGCTTGGCCATAATATTCACTAACTTCAATATAGTATTTACCTGCATCCAGTTCAATTGTACCTACCTCAGCATCTCCAGCTCCGTAAAGATCTAAAGTTTTGACTGTTTTTCCGTTTGCATCTATCACTCGAATCACACCATCTAGTGCTTTTTCTGTTTGAAGTGAGAAGAAGACATCACGTTTTTGGACGTTGTTAAATTCAAAATAATCCTTATCACCAAATGGTATACCCGCATTTAAATAGTGAGTAGCTATCCATTTGTCGTCTTCTTTCTTCAGGGCTAATGGTTTGGTTGGTACACCATTCACTAATTGGGAATCTGCATCTTCGTCTGCTCGTTTATGGTCGAACATCGTCAATGTGTAGGGCTGAATGGACAGTTGGCCAAGCCCTGTGCTATTGACTTGAATAAAGTAACCTCGATCCTTTTTAGCCTTAAAGGATGTATTTACGTCTGTCGTTCCTACCATGCCAAGGAGTATCTCAAGAATATTATCGCTCAGTCCAAATGGAATAGCGGTCTCCATTTCTTTCGGATCAATTTTCATATTACCATTTGTATCTTCAATAATCGATCCTGCAAATTTCAAGTCCTTCTGTAACTCTTTTGGTAATTGATTTAATTGTTCATTGGTAAATGGAACAGAGGAAATTAATAAACTCATAATTTCATCATTACCGTCTTGCTTATAATAGTAGTAATCCTCATCGTCTTGGTAAATTAGATGATCTTTATAAGTTGTACCTGGTTGAATTTTTAGAGCTTTTGCTTCTTCATAATTATCAGGATTATAATCTTTTGGAATATCACCGATTTTACTTGTTTTCAACGTATATGGCTCAATAGAACGTTCCCCAGCATTTACAACGGCTACTACATATGTTTTGTCCTTTTTCAATGCCATCACCTTTGCATCGTTTTCATTACCGGCTGAGCCAAGAAGCAATGAAAGTAAACCCAAATCATTGGTTAAGGACGAAACAGGAATTAGTTCATTTGCTTTTTCATCGTATTCAAAGACAGTACCAGCAGGCATTTGGCCAGCACCTTTGTTAAAGCTAAAACTATAAAGGGCATCTTCCTTTGTTTTAAATAAGAAGTAGTCCTCATCATATTCTGTTTGGAAATAAGCTTTTTGATCCTCACCAATGTTGAAGCGAATAGCTTGCTTAATAATCGGATCAACATTTTCTAAATTGTCCGTTGTAAAGGAATTCATGAGCATACTCATCATGCCTTCAATTTCATTCCGCTTTTTTGTTGTACTTGACGTTATTGGTAATTGGTCGACAGAGATATTTTCATCGTACATGCCTTCCTCTAAAGGTAGTCCATCCTCATCGGGTGGGAGCGTAACAACCTCACCTTTTAATGTGTATGGAATCATAGACTCACTGACTGTTTCCTCTTTTTCAATGCCACCACTGAAAAACATCTCCATAGAAAACTCGCTATTACTTTCATTAGATACACTTAAAATGTATTCTTGATCTGGTACTGCATCGATGATCATGCTAACTGCTTCACCTTTAGCTGCACCGTAAGAACTTTGAATAGGGAAGGCTTCCTCTTCTTCATTTTCCTCTTTTTTAGCTTGCTTCACCTCTTCTGGTGGGATCGGATTGAAATCCTCTTTTAAGTAAAGATCCATAGATGCAGTAACACCTGGAATTCCAGATAAATCAAACTTCAATGTTGTTGGTTTTGTTACTGAAAACGTAAAATAATCTTGATCCTTTTGTTGATCTTTCGACAGTAGGGTATAGTTTTTACCTGCCGTATTATATGGGAACTTTTTAATAGGCTGCATGGAAGACTTATTTAAAGTATCAATTGGCAAATTCGAGTTTTTCGCAGTTTGTGCTGTAAAGATATAAGTAGATTTGCCTTTTAAGCTATAACTACCATTATGATCTTTCACACCAATTAACAGCGTTCCTTTTTGGTCTGCTTTAAAGAGGTGACCTTCTTTTTTTCCTACACGAACATCATTAACTTTAATAGGCTCTACTTCACCTTGTTCATTAGTAGGGTAAAAGTATAAATCAAAGGCATAGTCGTATTGATCAGCGCCTTTCAATGTTAGCTGAGCATACTCATTTGCCTCTAGCTCAACCTTGTACCATTTTTTCTCGTCTTGCTGTTCGAAAACACCTTGTTCAATATTTAATGTATTTTTAGCAAGAACTTTGGCATTTTTGATACGCTCTTCTTTAGATTCAGAATAATGTTTAGGTAATTTATTTAAATCGAACTGTAAGGCTTTCACTGGATCGACAAGCCCATGACCATAAGTAAGGTCATAACCCTTTTTACCTAAATCTTGTGCTGTTATTTCAAGAATTGCTTCAATTTCATGTGGCTTTAAATTCGGATGCTTTGATTTAAGTAGGGAGACGATGCCTGCCACCACGGGAGATGCCATGGAAGTACCACTAAACTTAACAAAAGATGATCCTTTTTTTTCATCGTGTACAGTGCTGTAGATGTCTTCGCCAGGAGCCACGACATCGACAGAGGGACCATAATTCGAATAGCTTGATAGTTTATTACGATCATTCGTGGAACCAACACTAATTACGCCTTCATAGGAAGCAGGGAAGGAATATTCATCCGTAGACTCATTTCCAGCCGCTGCGACAATCGTAATGCCACTATCAATAGCTTTTTGAACAGCATCCTGCATAAGGGGGGATTCACCATAGCCTCCTAAACTCATATTAATGACATCAACACCCTGCTCAATGGCGTACAGAATACCTTGTGCAATGATAAAATCATTTGCTCCTTCTTTTCCGTTAAAGACATCAATAGGTAGTAGCTTCGCTTGTGGATTAATTCCATGTCCACCAATTCCATTGTCTTTAGCTGCGGCAATAATCCCAGCAACATGTGTTCCATGATCACCTGGATAAGAGGTATTTGCCGGTGCAGCTGCATTATAAGGTGTGAGTACTTGAGATTTTAGATCGGGATGTTTAAAATCAACACCAGAATCGATAACAGCTACTGTTACGTCATGTTCCCCAGCTAATGCTAGTGCCTGATCCATTTGCAAGAGGTTTAGATGATACATATCTTGTTTCTTTGGGTCAGTTTCTTTGTTGAAAGAATGATAGACATAACTTGGGGATACACTTGTAATCCTTTGCTGCTTTAAATAGTAAGAGACGGCTTTTTCTATGGATACACCTTTGTTAAGTTGAATCACATCATAGCCTAATGAAGGAATGGAGCGGATGACCTTAGATCCAATTTTTTTATGTACGTTTTTATCAAGACCAGAATGCTTGATAATAATCGTATCCTTACTCATCCATTTGTCTTCATTTGTAAGATTCTTACCTGCATGTTGTGAATTGCTTGCTACTACATTCTTCGCACTTTGTTGTGGTGTCTCCTCAGCAAAAGCTGAAGCGACAGGAACCATTAATGCAGCGGATGCTACGACAGCGACTGATTTTTTTAACCAACTTTTCAATTGTATCTCTCCTTGATGTTCTATAATATGTCTCGACTATACTAATACGGTTAAACGTTAGAAAAGTTTCGCAAATGAGGAAAAATTTTCTCAGTAATTTAAAAAAGGACTGTCCGTTACTTTTTATGGATGATACCATTACGCCTCTACATATAGCTGTTCAATCAATTGCAGTAAGTCATGCTTAGAGCGAGGAACTGAAATATTTTCTTGCCATAATTTCTTTTTTTGTAGAGCCAAAGCCATGTCAAATACCCATGGTCGTTCAAGATGTGCCCGTTTTAGCAATTCTTCTTCATAAAATAAGGCGACAGGGTCACCATTATAAATAATTTTTCCTGCCTCCATAACAATGATTTGATCGGCCCATTCATAGGCAAGGGCAATGTCGTGAGTCGCAAGGATAATCGTTCTTTCATGGTCTTCTACTTTGGCTAAGTATTGAAAAACTTGTGTAGCGTAATAGCTATCAAGACCCGCCGTTGGTTCATCTAATAAAAGGACAGTCGGTTCCATCGCTAATACACCTGCCATGGCCACACGCTTTTTCTGCCCTACGCTTAAAAAGTGAATGGGTTTATCTAGTAGCTCAGTCACTTCAGTTTGTGCAACAGCCCATGCTATTTTTTCTTCAATTTTTTCCGTAGACCATCCTAGATTCATTGGACCATAAGCTATATCTTGCTTAACAGTCCCTGAAAAAAGCTGATTATCAGCATCTTGAAAGACGATTCCAACCTGTTGGCGGAGAGCCTTTAATGCCTTTCTAGTATATTGAAGCTTTTCCCCATCAAATGAAATGGTCCCAGCTGTTGGTTTCAAAATACCATTAAGGTGCTGAAATAAAGTGGATTTTCCTGCTCCATTATGACCGAGTATAGCGATTTTTTTCCCTTTTGGAATGTTTAATGTAATATCTGTCAAAGCCTTCGTACCATCTGCATAGGCATACGACAAGTTGTTAAGTTTAAAATAAAATGCTGTCATGAGAAGTACCCTCCATATATGATGAGGAATAAAAAAATAGCCGTCATGCCAAGCCAGTTTTTTTTGCTATAGGCGCCCGTTTCATGCCAATAAACAGTTTCACCACCACGGGCCTGCATGGCATGATTAAGCTCTCGACTGCGCTGAAACATTTCAATAAACAACGCGGCAATTAGCATGGATACTGAACGTAACCATTGCATGGGTGAGTGGTAGCCAAGCCGGGCTTGCTGGGCCAAATGAATTTTTTGCATGCTTTCTAAAAAAATAAAAATAAAACGATAGGTGAGTTCTACTAGCTCAACTAATAAAGTAGGGAGCCGCCATTGTCGGAGCACATAACATATTCCTTGTACTGATGTCGTTAAAATTAAAAAATATAAGCAACTTATACTGCCAAGTACAATAAAGAATAGTTGCTGGGCGGTAGCGATACTGGCTCTCCCAATAAAAATTGTCCAGTTCATATACGTAAATGCCCCCATATGGGCTGGTAATGTATGCGCTGCTGGCGCTATCGAAATAATGATGGATAAGAGACTTGTGAATAAGAAAAAACCAGGTAGTAATAATAGCTTCGCATAATAGTTTAGTGGAATTTTCGCGCCCCAAATGATAAAAGCACTCATTACAAAAAATGTAATGAGTGAAAGTCGTTCATCTCTCATAATAAGCGTGAATAAAAGTAGTCCTAATGAAAATATCATTTTTTCTAGCGGATGAACGAACGCTAGCTTATTGAGATACGCATACTTATCAATGAGTAACATAATCCTTAACCTTCTTTATGCTTGCCACGCATATAGCCAATAAAGTAGCCGATAAAACCAGCACCAATAGCTGCTTGTAGCACGAATAATAAGCTTTCAATTTCACCACTAGGTGGTTCCCACACACTATCAAACCATGGCTCATATTCTGCATTGATTTCCCCAATGGCTGCTTCTGCTTCACCGTCGGCTCCTCCAAATTCTGCTCCTTTTTGGACGAAAAGAGGGATAATGGCCAATAGCACCACGATGGCTAAAAGTAATAAATTTCGTTTCATATTAGTGCGCCTCCTTTGTAGAGAAAACACGTAAAGATTTTAATTCGCTAATATTATATTTTTTCAAGAAGTTCATGACAATAACTGTTAATAGTCCTTCACTCACAGCTAATGGGATTTGTGTTAAGGCAAAAATACTTGCGAACTTTGTAAAGGAAGCCATAAAGCCTCCAACTTCAGATGGGAAGGCTAGTGCTAATTGAACGGAAGTCACCACATATGTACCTAAATCCCCAAGCATAGCCGCAAAGAAAACAGCTAATGAAAACGATAACCCCATTTGTTGCGCCCCTTTAAATACAAAGTAGGCGATAAACGGGCCTACGATAGCCATCGAAAAAGCATTAGCCCCTAATGTTGTGATCCCACCATGTGCTAAAAGTAAAGATTGGAATAATAAAACAATTGTCCCGATGACACTCATCGCTAACGGTCCAAATAATACTGTCCCGAGACCTACTCCTGTTGGATGTGAGCAGCTCCCTGTAACTGAAGGGATTTTTAAGGCTGATAGGACAAAGGCAAACGCACCGGACAGCCCCAGAATCATTTTTGTTTCAGGGTTTTCTTCAATTGTTTTACGAATAGAGCGCAATCCTAAAATAATAAATGGGATGGAGATTGCCCACCAAAAAATAGCCCATTCGATTGGTAAAAACCCTTCCATGATATGCATGGCGAAGGCACGCTTTGGCACCATTAAAAAAGCCAATAGAAAATAACTAAATTTCCACCAAGACAGCTTCAATTTTCTTCCTCCAAACTGTAAATAGATTTTTAGAATGTAGCGTGCGTAATAAAAAAGCACTTTTCCGTTGTTGGAAAAGTGCATAGCTAAAAAAGCAAATAACATTTTCATCTGCTAAGCCGCACACCTATCCTCGTAGGCTGAAACGATCACTTATTTTCGGCAGGTCTCCTGGCTCTAGTTCAACACTTTATAGGTCTTCCCATCTATTGGACAGTGACATGTTCTATAAAGCTCCCTATTACAGTGGCGGGACCGCGCCGGACTTAAACCGGCTTCCCTTTTAAGCAAAATGACGAGCATTTTACACCAAAAAATAGTAAGTTGTGAGATTTCACGACAAAGTGTATCACGAATTTCCATAAATATGCTATACTTTTTTTATAAAAAATTAAAAATAGAATATCAATGTCGAAAATTCTGATAACTAACGTTTTTTAGGATTAAAGAAGGCAAATTCAATTTTTTAATAGCTTTCAACCCTCCTATGAAATTGATAAATTTGTCATGATTTTTTAAAGAAATATTGAAATTTTAAAATAATAAGATATGATTAAGACAGTTTTCTATTATATATACGATTAAAAATTTCATATAAAACGTCGATAAGTGCTCGAAGAACTCGAGATAATAGGGAAATTGGTGAAAGTCCAATACAGCCCCCGCTACTGTAATAGCTGATGAAATCGCAATGCCACCTGTGCAAACTAGGGAAGGTGCGACAGTAAAATGAAGCTTAAGTCAGGAAACCTGCTTATCAGATTGTGCATGCAAACTTTTCGGAGGGAGAAGTTGAAGCAAAAGCGAGGATCTGTCTTTCAATCTATTCGTTTTTATTTGGCTTCTACAAACCTTTACTCTTCGGCAGAGTAAAGGTTTTTTCTTTTTTCCAAAAGCAAATGAGGGGAGATATAAGATGACAACGTGGAATTTAGAGGGGATGAAAACACATCTCTTTATTTGCAATGGCAGTAGCTGTATGAACAAGGGTGGGGAGGAAATTACCCAAGCTATACGAGATGAAATACAGCGTAACGCACTAGATAAAGAAATACATACGACAAGAACGCGCTGTAATGGACGATGCAAGGATGCTTGTGTTGTAATTGCTTACCCTCAGGGGAATTGGTATCGTGTACCATCAACGGAGCATGCTAGAACACTTGTACAGGATTTGCATCATGAATCCTTATATAACGATCATGTTTTTACACTTCGAGAAGGGACATTACAGCGAACAGCGCAAACGACAGCCATTAAAGGGATTGAAAAGGTGAAAGAGGGGTAAAAACATGGCGCAAAAAGGGAAAATTTTCGTAGTAGGCTTTGGGCCTGGAGACTTTAAGCATATTACGACACGTGCAGTAGAGGCTTTACAACAAAGTGATATGATCATAGGCTATAAAACCTATGTTGAGCTGATTCAAGATTTAGTCAGCGCAAAATCCATTGTCAGTACAGGTATGACAGAGGAAGTGTCACGTGCTCAGGAGGCCGTTCGTCAAGCAGAGGCAGGAAGTATTGTTTCGGTCATTTCGAGTGGAGATGCGGGCGTTTATGGTATGGCGGGATTAGTGTATGAAGTATTAATTGAGCTAGGCTGGACAGAGGCAACTGGTATTGAAGTGGAGATTGTCCCAGGTATTTCAGCTATCAATTCATGTGCTAGTTTACTTGGTGCACCCATTATGCATGATGCTTGTACCATTAGTTTGAGTGACCATCTTACGCCATGGAATTTAATTGCGAAGCGTGTGGAAGCCGCAGCTATGGCCGATTTTGTTATTGCTTTATACAATCCTAAAAGTGGTCGCCGTACAAGACAAATTGTCGAAGCGCAACGAATTCTTTTAGAATATCGTTCTCCTGACACACCAGTAGGGCTTGTAAAAAGTGCCTATCGAGAACGTCAGGAAGTGACGATGACGACATTGGCAAAAATGTTGGAACATGATATTGGTATGCTGACAACGGTTATTATCGGAAACTCATCTACGTTCTTCTATGATAATAAAATGATTACACCGCGTGGCTACCAACGTAAATATACACTTGGCGAGGAAAAACAGCCATTACGTCCACATCAACGCTTACGGGAAGAAAATGAGCCATGGGCGATGAATCAAGAGACAGGAACAGCACGAAATGACTTTGCGGCAGACCCTAATGCAGGGAGAATGAATAAACCCAGTATAGCCGTTATGCCAAAGCCGCAAAAAACAGCACTTGAAATGGCTACAGCTGCGCTTGCAATGGTAAAGGGAACAAGTGCTATCAAGGCTACGCCAAAGCTTGTACAACAAAAAATAGAATCAATTTTTGAATTGGCAGTGAGCCCTGGCGTGGCCAATAAATTTTTCACACCACAGCAAATGATGACGTTAGCAGAGGTCGTAGGAGAAGAAGGATCAATGGAATATACACCAGATCATCAAATCCATTTAAAAATACCTACAACAACGCCTGAACGTATCACTGAGAAATTACAGGAAGTAGGCTTTTTATTAGCACCAATTGGTGATGTGTTGTCGTTGAAGGCTTGTGATTTTTGCTACGGTGAAAAAGCAGATTCCATTCCGTATGCGGAGGAAATTCAAGAAAAGCTTGGTGGTATTTCATTACCGAAAACGTTAAATATTGGCTTCAATGGCTGTGGGATGGCTTGTTATCGAGCCGTGTTTGATGATATTGGGATTGTTTATCGCAAAAGTAAATTTGATGTCTTTATTGGGGCGAAGCCAGTCGGACGTACGGCTCATGCAGCACAGCCTGTTGTAGAAGGTTTGGAGCCTGATCAATTAATCCCTTTAATTACAGATATTATCGAAGAATATAAAGCCAATGCGCATCCAAACGAACGTCTATTTAAATACTTCAAGCGGGTGAAAAAGATATTGCATTTTACGTATCAAGATATGTCTTCCAAAATAAAAATAGAGCCAGCTCCGTGCGGCGACTAGTGAGGAGAAAAGAGATGAAAGCTATATTATTTGTTGGCCATGGCAGCCGTTTAGCAGCAGGAAATGATGAGGTGCGTACATTTATCGAGCAAATGAAATCTCGCATTGAAGAACAATATTTAGTGGAAACATGTTTCCTTGAATTTGCTTCTCCTAATATTGAAGAAGGTATTACAAACTGTGTGAAAAAGGGTGCTTCAGAGGTACATGTCATCCCGATTATTTTACTTCATGCAGGTCATTCCAAGCTACATATTCCAGCAGAAATCGAGCATGCTCGTGAGCATTATCCGAATATCACATTCACATATGGT
Organism: Lysinibacillus sp. GbtcB16; assembly: GCF_019091145.1. Lineage (NCBI taxonomy): Bacteria > Bacillati > Bacillota > Bacilli > Caryophanales > Bacillaceae > Lysinibacillus > Lysinibacillus sp. GbtcB16. The sequence continues at coordinate 2,213,057 of NZ_JAGXJV010000001.1, read as the reverse complement.
CAAACAATTGGCATTCATGAAGAAATATTTGCGATATTACAAGATCGTTTAGTTGAAATTGGATTTGATACTGAACAAGAACAGGAAGACACAGCCATTTTATTAATTGCTCGAGGAGGCAGTGATCCTTATGCAAATGGAGATTTCTATAAAATTACACGATTGCTATGGGAAAAACTACCTGTTAAATACGTAGAAAGTGCCTTTATGGGCGTAACGGACCCACGTGTTGAGGAAGGCATTGAACGCTGCGTCAAACTAGGTGCTAAAAAAATTATTATGCTTCCTTATTTTTTATTCACAGGTATTTTAATGGAGCGTATGCATGTTATGTGTGAGAAATTCAATGAGCAATTTCCAACAAGTGAGATTCAAATTGCCAACTACTTTGGCTACCATGAACGTTTACAAAATGTTCTATTAGAACGTATTGAGCAAGCGGTGAATGGTACATCAACAGGTATGAAGGATCTTGAAGATTATCGGGCTTACGCCGCTATTCATGGGCATGCACATCACCATCACCATCATGATCACGACCATCATGACCATCATGACCATAATCACCACCACGATCATGATCATGGACACGATCATCACCATCATCATGAAGAGGAGCCAGTAAAATGATTTTCATGTTAGCAGGGACGAGTGATGCAAGGAATTTAGGCCTTGAACTGCAAAGGACGGGACATGCTGTAACTGCCACCGTTGTGACGGAATCGGCAGCTTCTAGTCTTGCTGACGCTGGCTTACCTCATTTAATAGGGCGACTTACAGCGGAAGAAATGGCGACTATTATATCGGAACAAGGCTTTCAATTGGTCGTAGATGCCTCTCATCCATTTGCAGAAGAGGCATCGAAAAATGCCATGGCAGCAGCTGAAAAAGCGCAAGTGCCTTATATTCGCTATGAACGTGCTCATGAACATTATGCACACCCACTTATTACAGTCGTGAAGGATTATGAGGAAGCAGCTCAGCTAGCAGCAGAAAAGCGTGGTGTCATTATGCTGACAACAGGTAGTAAAACGCTTGCTACATTTACGAAAGTTTTACAAGGCCTAGAAAATACAAGAGTCATTGCTCGTATGCTCCCACGACTTGACAATATGGAAAAATGTGAGGCGCTCGGTGTGGCACAGCGAGATATTGTAGCCATTCAAGGCCCATTTTCAAAGGAATTAAATGAAGCATTATTCCGTCAATATGGAGTGACCTTAATGATTACCAAAGAGAGCGGCAAAGTCGGCTCAGTAGACGAGAAGCTAGAGGCAGCCCTTGCTTGTTCTATAGAAACAATTCTTATTGCAAGACCCAATATTAAATATGGCCAGCAATATTCCACTTTTGAAGAAGTGTTACAGGCTGTACAACATACACTTTAGGAGGCAATAACAATGGATTTTAAAACAGATTTCAAACCATTAACAGTAGACCCAGATAAAATTTACGATTACAGTTTCTCGATTATCGCGGAGGAAATGGGGGAGCATGACTTTTCAGAGGATGAATGGAAGGTTGTGCGCCGTATTATCCATGCATCTGCTGACTTTGAGCTAGGTCGTAGCGTTATTATTACACCAGGAGCACTTGAAGCAGGTGTTAAGTCAATTCTGGCAGGGCGTCATGTAATTGCGGATGTGCAAATGATTGAAAGTGGTTCTGGTAAAAAACGTTTCCAAAAACATGGTGGCGATTTACATTGCTATATTGCGGATGAGGATGTATCTGTAGAAGCGAAAAAGCAAAATACAACGCGTGCCATTATATCGATGCAAAAAGCCTCAAAATTGCATGAAGGCGGTATTTATGCTATTGGTAATGCCCCAACTGCATTACTAGAATTGATTCGTTTAATTAAGGAAGGCTTAGCAAAACCAGATTTAATTATTGGTATGCCTGTAGGTTTCGTGTCTGCTGCTGAATCGAAAGAGGAGCTGCTAAAACTTGAAGGTATTCCGTACATTACAAATGTTGGTCGTAAAGGCGGTAGTACAGTGACGGTTGCCGCATTAAATGCCATTTCACTTTTAGCGGATGAACAGGCGAAAAAATAATGGAGCGGAAGCCAAAAAAGGATCCTAAGGACATGCGTCACGGTTATACAACAGGAGCCTGTGCAACTGCAGTAACAAAGGCAGCTTTACTCGCCCTTATTACAAATGAAGAGCAAGAAACAAGCACGATTCATTTGCCAATAGGTAGGGATGCGACCTTTACCATTGAAAAATGCCTATTTGAAAACAATGCCGTCAGCTGTGAAACGATTAAAGATGCTGGTGATGACCCAGATGCCACACATCAGGCACTCATCGTCGGTACTGTGAGCTGGGCAGAGACACCAGGTATTCATTTAGATGGAGGGATTGGAGTCGGGCGTGTCACAAAGCCCGGCTTACCAGTGCCTGTTGGAGAGGCAGCCATTAACCCTGTCCCACGGAAAATGATTCACAGCACTGTTCAAGGTGTATTGGACGAATTTCAAATTACACGAGGGGTTAACGTAGTGATTTCCGTACCTAAGGGTGAGGAGATTGCGAAAAAAACGTTAAATGGTCGTCTTGGTATACTTGGAGGCATCTCTATTTTAGGCACAAGGGGAACCGTCGTGCCTTTTTCAAGTTCTGCGTATATGGCTAGTATTGTACAGGCCATTAGCGTCGCTAAAGAGGCTGGCTGTCAGCATTTAGTAGTGACAACAGGTGGTCGCAGTGAAAAATTTGGGATGAAACAATACCCCCATTTACCGGAAGAAGCTTTTGTTGAAATGGGTGATTTTGTTGGCTTTACTTTAAAGCATTGTAAGCGACTCGGTATTAAACAAGTGTCCCTTGTCGGGATGATGGGGAAATTTTCAAAGGTGGCACAAGGGGTAATGATGGTGCATTCCAAAAGTGCTCCGATTGATTTTAACTTTTTAGCACAACTTGCAGAAGATGTAGGGGCAGATGCAGACACAATAACCGAAATACGAGAGGCCAACACAGCGTCGCAAGTCGGTGAAATTATGATGGAAAAAGGATATGAATCATTTTTCCATCGTTTGTGTGAGGCCTGCTGCTATTCCTCCATTCATCATATAAAGGGCGGTTTAACGCTTTCCACATCGATTTATTCGATGCAGGGACAATTATTAGGAAGGGCTGATGACATTGCATCGATCGATGAAATTAATTGGGATCGGGGATAACGGATTAGCAAGCTTGTTCCCACAATATCGCCAGTGGATTGAAGACTGTGAGGTACTTGTAGGTGGTGAGCGCGTGCTTGATTTTTTCCCACATTTTACAGGGGAAAAAATCATGATCAAAGGAGGTCTTTCAGCACTTGTTGAGAGATTGTCAGAGGAAACAAGAAATACGATTATTCTCGCATCAGGAGATCCATTGTTTTACGGCGTGGGAGGCTATTTAGCGAAAAAGCTAGATTTGGAGGTTTATCCATATATGAGCTCCGTACAGCTAGCCTTCGCGAAAATGGGAGAAAGCTGGCAGGATGCTTATGTCACAAGTATTCATGGACGACCTATGAAAGGCTTGGCACAGCGCATCGATGGGAAAAAGAAAATAGCTCTATTAACAGATGCTGAAAATAGCCCAAATGCGCTCGCACGTTATTTAAAGCATTTTGGTATGACCGAATATCGTGCATTTGTAGCCGAAAATCTACAAGGTGAAGATGAAAAATATGATTGGTATTCGCTAGATGAAATGGAGACTGCACATTTTTCCCCTTTAAACGTAGTTATTTTACAACAATCTGTTAAACCAAAACGCTACACACTCGGTATTGATGATGAAGAGTTTTCACAACGAAAACCAGATAAAGGACTCATTACTAAGAAAGAAATTCGTGTCTTAAGCTTACAGGCGATGCAACTTCAACAGGATAGTGTTATTTGGGATATTGGTACATGTACAGGATCTATGGCCATTGAAGCGGGTAAGCTTGCACCTGAGGGGCAAGTATACGCCGTTGAAAAAAATGCACCTGATTTAGAAAATTGTCTACACAATCAGCAAAAATTCCGTGTGGATATAACAGCAATTCATAGTAAAGCTCCGGAGGGGCTCGATCATTTCCCAGACCCTGATGCCATTTTTATCGGTGGAACTGGTGGTGAAATGGTCGAATTACTACAATTGTGCTGTAACCGCTTAAAACCAAATGGTCGCATTGTTTTAAATGCAGCGACAATTGAAAATTTATATAAAGCAGTGGAAGCGTTTAAGGCTTGTGATTTTGCGGTTGATATTTTACAGGCACAGCTTGCGCGTAGCAAACCGATCTTAGATATGACACGCTTTGTGCCATTAAATCCAATATATATTATTTCGGCTTATCGAAAGGAAGAAAATCATGACTAATTTAGGTGTTTTATATGGCTTGGGCGTCGGTCCTGGCGATCCAGAATTAATTACAGTGAAGGCGTTTCGTGTGATTCAAGAGTCACCTGTTATTGCTTATCCCAAAAAACTGAGAGGTAGTAAGAGCTATGCCCATCGTATTGTAGACGTTTATATTAATCCAGAGGAAAAAGATATGCTTGGTCTTGTATTTCCTATGACGAAGGATGAAGCTGTCCTTGAGCGTGAATGGACAAAGTCAGTCGAGCTTGTATATGAAAAATTACAGGAGGGCAAGGATGTAGCCTTCGTTACAGAAGGTGATCCGTTATTATATAGCACGTTTATCCATATGATGAAGTTAATGCAGGACATGCATCCTGATGTAGAAATTCGTACGGTTCCGGGGATATCCTCATTTAATGGCTCCGCTTCTCGACTTGGCATTGCATTAGCTGATGGTGATGACCGTGTCGCGATCATTCCTGCCTATGATGATTATGAGGCAATGCGTGAAGCTATTGAAAGTCATGATGCTGTGGTCTTTATTAAAGTAGCAAAAGTAATTGATTTAATGCTACAGGTACTTCGTGATTTAGATTTACTGGATCAAGCATCTGTTGTGACAAAGGTAACATCTGACGAAGAAGTCATTTGGGATGTACGCGAGTTGGATGGTGTCGATTTAGAATATTTAACATTAATGGTGGTGCGTAAATAATGAAGAAGATCTATATAGTCGGCGCGGGTCCTGGTGATCCAGATTTAATTACAGTTAAAGGCTTACATATGCTACAAACAGCAGACGTTGTGATGTATACAGATTCATTAGTGAGTGAAGATCTCATTGCGAAAGCTCGACCAGATGCGGAAATTATTCGAACAGCTGGTATGCATTTAGAGGAAATGGTCGCTGTGATGGCTGATCGGGTTCATGCTGGGAAAATAGTAGCTCGCATGCATACAGGTGATCCGGCCATGTATGGAGCGATTATGGAACAAGTAGCACTCTTAAAAAAGCAAGATATTGGCTACGAAGTTATTCCAGGGGTTAGCTCTGTTTTTGCTTCAGCAGCGGCAATTGGGGCTGAGCTAACGATTCCTGATTTAACACAAACTTTAATTTTAACTCGTGCTGAAGGGCGTACCCCTGTACCCGAATTTGAAAAATTACGTGATTTAGCAAGCCATCATTGTACAATTGCTCTATTCTTAAGTGCGACGCTCACAAAGAAAATTGTCAAAGAACTACAAAGTGCTGGTTGGGCTGATGACACACCGGTAGCGGTGATTCAACGTGCTTCTTGGCCAGATCAAAAAATTGTTCGTACGACATTAATCGAATTGGATGAAGCAATGCGCGTGAATGGCATCCGTAAGCATGCGATGATTCTAGCAGGCTGGGCGCTAGACCCTGATATTCATGATAAGGATCAATATCGCTCGAAATTATATGATGCAACCTTTACACACGGCTTTAGAAAAGGTGTGAAGACAAGTGATTGAGTTACAAGAGGGGATATTACCAGAAGTTGATCAGCGCCATGCATATGCGGTTGTAGCGATTACAAAGCACGGTGTTCAAATAGGACGTCGACTCCAACAAACGTTTGCAGCAAGTGATTTGTATTATATGAGTAAATTTGAACAGGGCGATGAGGAGGAAAAACATATTCAACTGTTTACCGGAACAGTGCGTTTGCTTTTGCCGACTTTATTTAAACAATACAAAGGTTTGATTTTAATTATTTCTTTAGGTGCAGTTGTACGAATGATCGCACCCATTTTAAAGGATAAAAAGACTGATCCGGGTGTTGTAGTTATTGATGATCGAGGCGAAAACGTAATAAGTGTCTTGTCAGGGCATCTTGGCGGTGCCAATGAACTAACACATGAGGTAGCGGCAGCTCTTGGTGCCAATCCTATTATTACAACAGCCTCCGATGTGCAAAAGACTATTCCTGTCGATCTATTTGGTGCACGCTTTGGCTGGGTTTGGGATAGTGCCGATAAATTAACGCCTGTCAGTGCTTCTGTCGTCAATGAGGAACATGTGGCTATTGTACAGGAAACTGGTGAACGGGATTGGTGGATGCGTGATACCCCAATGCCAGAGCAAATTAAAATTTATCCATCTACACTGGCGGCCATAGAGGCTAAACCTCATGCAACATTATTAATAACGGACCGTATAATTGAACGAGAAGAAGAGGTTTTGCTTGAAAATGGTGTCATTTATCGACCAAAATCAATTATTCTAGGCATGGGCTGTAATCGTGGTACATCTATTGAGGAGATTGAACAAGTCATTGATGAAACCTTGGCAGAGCTTAAGCTTTCGAAAAAAAGTGTGAAGGCACTTTGTACAATCGATCTGAAGAAAGATGAGCAATGCTTCCTAGATATTACAAAAAAATATGATTGGGAGTTCGTTACCTATTCACCGACAGAATTAAACGAAATTGAATTCCCATCACCTTCAGAAACCGTCTTTAAATATACAGGGGCATATGGTGTCAGTGAACCTGCAGCTATGCGTTATGCTCAAGTCAAATCACTCATCTTAGAAAAGAAAAAATCAGGTAATGCTACGATTTCAGTTGCTAGATACCTGTTTTAAGGAGGAAGTCCATGCAAACAAATCGCTTTGTACTAGCTGGGACAGGCAGTGGTGTAGGTAAAACTACTTTTACTATTGGTCTGATGAAGGCTCTACAAAATAAAGGGAAAGTCGTGCAGGGCTTTAAATGTGGACCTGATTATATCGATCCAACCTATCATACGGCCGTAACAGGTAGAGTATCACGCAATATTGATAGTTGGATGTTTTCGCATGAAGCAGTATGTGATATTGTAGCTCGCGCCAGTAGGGACGCAGACGTCTCTATTATCGAGGGTGTCATGGGCTTTTATGATGGTAAAAGTCCATTATCAGATGCTGGCTCTGCCGCAGATATTAGTGTAGTAACTGAAAGTCCAGTTATTTTAATCGTTAATTGTGCAAGTATGGCTAGAAGTGTTGCGGCAGTTGTCAAAGGATTTCAATTATTATCAGATAAACCAAATATCGTTGGTGTAATAGCAAATCAAGTTGGTAGTGTTGGCCATTATGAAATTGCCAAGGCTGCTATTGAACAAGAATGTGGGATTCCTGTAATCGGCTACTTAAAGCGCGAGGAAGGGATTGATATTCCAAGTCGTCATTTAGGATTAGTCCCTGCTATTGAAAGAGGAGAACTTCATTCATTTTTTGACAAGCTAGGAGACCTAATGGCTGAGACGATTGACTTAGAGCAATTACTCGACATAACAAAGGCACCTGTACTTAAGGAGTCAGGCAAATTATTTACAGAGGAGCCTACACAAAATATTTGTCTCGCTGTAGCAAAAGATGCGGCATTTAATTTTTATTATGAAGAAAATTTGGCGTTACTACGGGCGAAAGGTGCGACATTACAATTTTTCTCACCACTTGCCAATGAGCCAGTACCAGCAGAGGCGGATGGCTTATATATAGGGGGTGGCTTTCCTGAAGAGTTTGCGCAGACACTTGCGGCAAATACGATGGCCAAACAATCTATACGTGAAGCCATCAACAAAGGTTTACCGACATTGGCTGAATGTGGGGGCTTTATGTATTTAACAGAAGCTATTACAGATAGTCATGGGGAGCGTTATGGCATGATAGGTGTAATCCCAGGAGAAGTAGCGATGCAAAAAAAACTAGCAGCGCTTGGCTATCGTGAAATTTTTGGTACGGCAGGTAATTTCTTAATCGGTTCAGAGGAACAAGCAAAGGGACATGAATTCCACTATTCCCAATACAGTGGCTCCCATCACACACCGGCCTACGAAACGATTGGACGCTTTGGCAAAAAGCAAGAAGGCTATCAAGTAGGGAATTTGGTGGCTGGTTATACGCATTTTCATTTTGTATCAAACCCAAAGCTAGTTGACAATTGGTTAACAGCTTGCAAGAAGGTGAAGAATATTGACTAATTATTTTCCTATTCATATTAATCTAGAATATAAAACGGTTGTAATCGTAGGGGGTGGTCACGTAGCTACACAAAAGGTGGCATCCCTTTTACCAGCGAAGGCGAATATTGTCATTGTTAGTCCGGCCTTACATGAAGATTTACAGCCACTAGCCGAATTGGGGCAAATTACTTGGAAACAAAAAGAGTTTGAACCACGTGATTTGGATGATGCAATCCTTATTATTGCTGCCACTAATGTGACGGCAGTTAACGAAGCCGTGCAAGAGGCCGCACAGCATTGGCAATTAATTAATCGAACAGATAGACAAAGTGAAAGTGATTTTACTACCCCAGCGACAGTTCGTCGTGGTCCCTTCGTGTTAACTGTTTCGACATCAGGAGCAAGTCCCGGGCTAGCTCGTAAAATTAAAGCAGAGTTAGAGGATCAATTTGATGATGCCTATGAGGATTACGTATGCTTTTTGCAGCAAGCTCGTTTAATGGTTGCTGCCAAGTTTGATAAAGGCCCACAAAGACGTGCGGCATTACAGGCCTTGCTAGAGCCAAACATCCTTGAATGGACACGTCAAGGTGAGATGGATAGACGTGAAGCTTATTTACAACAACTATTGATGGGAGAAAAGCAATGAAGGATGGAATAGTTTATATCGTTGGCGCAGGACCTGGAGATCCAAAGCTCATTACGGTCTATGGTCTGGAATGTATCCAAAAGGCTGATATTATTGCGTATGACCGTCTTGTGAATCCAGCATTGCTAGACTTCGCAAAAAAGGATGCGGAGCTCGTTTATTGTGGGAAATTACCAGGAAAGCACCACCTCATTCAGGATGAAATTAATGCATTACTTGTGGAGAAGGCGCAGCAAGGAAAAATTGTCACACGTCTTAAAGGTGGCGATCCCTTTGTCTTTGGCCGTGGTGCAGAAGAGGCTGAAATCTTAAAAAATCATGGCATTGCCTATGAAATTGTGCCAGGTATAACAGCAGGGATTGCTGCTCCTGCTTATGCGGGGATTCCTGTGACACATAGAGACTTTGCCACTAGCTTTGCCCTCGTGACTGGGCATGGTCGAGAAGAAAAAGGACAGGATTTTTTGAATTGGCCAGCATTAGCAACAGGCATTGATACTGTCGCTTTTTATATGAGCGTTGGCAATATTGCCTACATAGCTCGAAAACTTATCGACAATGGACGTAAAGCCACAACACCTGTAGCGGTTATTGAATGGGGAACAACTGCTCAACAACGAACGATAACAGGGCAACTAGATGAAATTGCGAACATTATTGAACGGGAAGGATATCATAATCCTTCCATGATTGTAGTTGGTGAAGTCGTCAATGTACGTGAAAAAATTCAATGGTTTGAAGAGCAGGGACTTGCTTTTTCATAATCATCACATTGAGAGAACAGAAGGAGGAAGCAATATGACAGTTATCGAAGCACTAAAAAAGCGTCGAGCTATTCGAAATTACACAACACAGCTAGTAGAAAAAGAGAAAATTGAGCAAATTTTACAAGCAGCTACATTTGCCCCTAATGACAGAATGAGAGAGCCTTGGCATTTCTACGTCATTCAAGGTGAATCAATGGAGCGTTATGAGGCAATGGCGAGTGCTTATTTACAGGAACGCTTCCCAACAAAGCCGAATTTAGTGGAAAGCTCATTAAAGGTTGTACAAACAACCCCTGTCGCGATAGTTGTGACAGCAGATGTTGTGGAGGGTGATATCGATGCGACAGAGGACAATGTTTTTGCTGTTTGCAGTGCCATTATGTCCATGTGGCTAACAGCCGAGGAGCTAGGTCTTGGCTTTGTTTGGCGTACACGTGGTGTTGGGCTTGTTCATGATCCGCGCATGCATTCGTTTATCGGTGCAAGTGAAGCCCAGAAAGTGGTAGGGACGATTTTTATCGGTTATCCAGAAGAACAGGAGCTTAACGACAAGAAGCGTACACCATTTGAAGAAAAAACAACTTGGCTGTAAGGAGGCTAACAGCATGGCAAAAAAAGGCTTGTTTTTAGTATATACAGGCGAAGGAAAGGGCAAGACGACAGCCTCTCTAGGTGTTACATTACGTGCGGTTGGTCGTGGGTTAAATGTGCGCTATATGCAATTTATTAAATCACCTGAGCGTACGTACGGAGAGCAAATTGCCTTGCGTAAGCTAGGAGTGGAAATGGAACAAATGGGCATTGGCTTCACTTGGACCAAAACACCTGAGGAGCATCGTGTAGCCCTAGCAAAGGCATGGAAAAAAACGAAGGCCGCTCTACAGGATGACAGCATTGATTTATTAGTGCTAGATGAGCTAAACAATGCATTAGCTATAAGTAAGTTTCCAATTGATGATGTTCTTCCACTGGCAGAAGTTATCGAAGCAATTCAGCAACGTCCATCGACTATGCATCTAGTGGTGACAGGCCGAAGTGCCAATCCTGCGTTGCTAGCAATGGCTGATTTAGTTTCTACGATTGATGCTACTAAACATTATTATGATGAAGGTATTCCAGCTGTGAAGGGGCTTGAATTTTAAAGCAGCTTCACCTTCAGGGTGGATGAATTACTCTGAGTTAGGTGAGCAACGCATGTTGGATAAGTGTGATTACTACCAGAACGAAGGCAAATAATCGTGTCTCGAGGAACAGAAATATGACAGCGTGACACCAATAATGACGGAGGAAAAATGATTATGCCAGCAAAATCGATCATGATTCAAGGAACAGCTTCCGATGTTGGAAAAAGTATGATTTGTACGGCGTTGTGTCGTATATTTTCGGATGATGGCTTTAAAGTTGTCCCCTTTAAATCGCAAAATATGGCGCTTAATTCATTTGTAACAAAAGACGGTGGGGAAATTGGTCGTGCACAAGGAGTACAGGCTGAAGCTGCTCGTGTTGTTGCGACAACTGATATGAACCCAATTTTGCTCAAGCCAAAGCAAGATATGATGTCTGAGGTCATCGTCCACGGAAAGCATTTTTTAAATATGGATGCCAAAACATATCGCAATAATTTTGTCCAGGAAGCGATGCCCATTGTCGAAAAATCAGTTCGTACGCTTCAAAATACATATGATGTCATTGTCTTAGAGGGGGCAGGAAGCCCAGCAGAGATTAACTTAAAGGATCGTGATATTGCAAATATGCGAATGGCACATTTAGCAGATGCAGCGGTTGTTCTTGTTGCCGATATTGATCGTGGTGGGGTTTTTGCTTCGATTGTTGGTACTCTGGCATTGCTAGATGAGGCGGAGCGGGCACGAGTAAAAGGACTAATCATTAATAAATTTAGAGGTATGCGTGAGTTATTGGATGATGGTTTGGCATGGGTGGAGCAAGAAACAGGTATTCCAGTGCTAGGTGTTGTGCCTTATTTAGAGGTCAATATTGAAGCGGAAGATTCACTTGCTTTATCATCATTACGCTTTAAAAAGCCAAAACCAGGGGAATTTGCTGTGGATGTGGCGATGATTCGTTTACCCCGTATTTCAAACTTCACAGATGTCGATCCATTTTTTGATGAGCCTGAAGTGGGGGTTCGATTAATTGGAAAAGTTCATGAACTCGGTACGCCAGATTTGCTCATACTTCCAGGAACGAAAAGCACAATGGATGATTTAGCCTGGTTAAAGGCAAATGGCTTCGATCAAGCTATTGCCCGATTAAGGGAGCAAGGCACTAAAATTATTGGAATATGTGGTGGTTTTCAAATGCTTGGTGAGACGCTATTAGATCCAGAAGCAGTGGAGGGCAATGGTGAATCTGCTTACGGTCTTGGTTTATTGCCAATGGAAACTATTTTTGTAGGCAATAAAAAAACGGTGCAAATGACGGGCACAAGAGGACAGGATCTATTGACGGGCTATGAAATTCATCTAGGACGAACAAAAATTTTACGTGATGAGGTTACACCGTTTTTGCAGCTTGAAGATGGTCGACAGGATGGCGCTGTAAGTCAAGATGAGCAGGTGATTGGCACGTATTTCCATGGTTTATTCCATAATCGTACGTATACCCGTCAGCTTATCAATGACATCCGTGTAAAAAAAGGATTAGCTGCCTTACCTCGTGAGGTAAAAAGTGATGCTGAACGAAGAGAAGATGCTTACAATATGTTAGCCAGTCACGTACGAGCAAATCTTGATATGAAAAAAATATATGAATTATTATCAATAGAGGTATCTGTATGACAAGAAAAGGACCATTAGCCATTAATTTCGAAGCATTATGGCAAGAGGGTATGAAAGACTGGCATGGACATATGCCTGAGCGAATGGTGAATGATCAGCTAGAAGAGCAATTTTGGGCTCAATCTGTTGCGCGAAAAAATATGGGGCAAACGGATCCGTATGCTGCACGCATTTTTCAGGAGCTTCAAAAAAGTATTGAACCCCAACATTCTGTATTAGAAATTGGACCTGGCTGGGGAAATTACACCTTTCCTTTAGCAGATAGAGTAAACAAGCTCACATGTGTGGATAGCTCCGAAAGTATGTTGCAGTACTTACAGCAGTGCATGCCTCATCAGGAGCACGTTTCCTATGTCCATGCAAAATGGGAGCGTTTAGAAAAAGATGAGATTGAGCCACATGATATCGTTTTAGGCGTCAACTGTTTTTATCGTATGTATGAAATTAAAGCTGCTTTAGCGCATATGAATCGACTCGCAACGAAACGTGCCATTATTGGGATGACGACAGGGCCTATTCAGCCACACTATGAACGATTATATGAAAAGTACGGCTATACGATCAAATTCCCCCGAAGAGATTATATAGAGTTTTTAAATCTACTATACGAAATGGATATTTATGCTGATTGTCAAATCATTCCTTTAGAACGTGTCTATGCTTATGAAAGCTATGAACAGCTAGTGACGACTCAAAGTAAAAAAATATTAAATACAGATTTTCAACAAGCACACATTGAGGAATCGCTGCAACCTTTTATTGAAGAAAAAGATGGACGCTATTATTATCGTCATGATTTTCATGCAGCCCTTGTTTCTTGGCAACCAAAATAAACGACAAAACCTTTGGAGAAAGCTTTACCAAAGGTTTTTCTTATGAGGTCCAATAAGGTACAATAAAACGATAAAACATGAAGTGAGGTGGCATTTGTGCAGCTACATTTTTTAGGAACAGGCGCAGGCATGCCTTCCAAAGAACGAAATACGAGTGCCCTGATGCTAAAGCTATTAGACGAAATAAGCGAAATGTGGCTTTTCGATTGTGGAGAGGCGACTCAACATCAAATTTTACACACGTCGTTAAAGCCGCGGAAGGTGTCAAAAATTTTTATTACGCATCTACATGGTGATCATATTTTTGGATTGCCTGGCTTTTTAAGCTCCCGTTCGTTTCAAGGTGGAGATGAACCTTTAACGATCTTCGGTCCAGCAGGTTTACAGCAATGGATTGAACAAACTTTTTCTTTATCAAAGACTCATTTAACATATCCTTTGCACTTTGTAGAAGTTCAAGAAGGGATTGTATATGAGGATGATTGTTTTACGGTATATGCGAAGGAATTGCGCCATGTTGTTCCATGCTTTGGATATCGTATTGAACAAAAGGATTTACCTGGAGAATTATTAATCGAGAAAGCCAAGGATTTAGGTGTTCCCAAGGGACCACTTTTAGGACAATTGAAAAGAGGCCATGATGTCGTGCTTGATAACGGCGATGTCATACAAGCGAAAGATGTTGTTGCACCAGCCAAAAAAGGCTTTACACTTACCATTTTAGGTGACACAAAATATTGTGAGGAAGCTGTTCAGCTATCAATGGGTGCTGACATCATTGTCCATGAAGCTACGTTTGACGGCACAACTACGGATTTAGCCGCCAATTATGGTCATGCTACCAATGTGGAAGCAGCAAAGGTGGCACAGCAAGCAGGGGCACAATATCTACTACTGAATCATTTAAGTGCTCGTTTTCTTTCACAGGATTTACCGCCATTTTTGGCAGAGGCTCAGGAAACTTTCCCGCAAACGTATCTAACTTCCGATCAAGCGATTTATACTTGGCAAAACAATACATTGCTTTAATATTGGAAAACATCTATTAATTGGAATAACAGCTAATAGATGTTTTTAATTTTTTATGCTATACATTAATAGTGTGTAAAAGGAAAAATATAGTACGATAAATCACTTAATTCCCGTATAATTGAAAAAAGGGGTGTGGTTAAAATGAATCAGCAAAAGATGCCGCCAGCACTATTACGACTTATCGTTATTTTTCCAAATGTGCTGAGCTATTTATTACTATTCGGTCTCATCATGTTTGTCATAACAAATTATGAAACTTTGAAAGCAACAAATAATCTAACTGTCTGGATCATTTTTATTGTCGTCTTGGCACCAGCTGCTACATATACGACTTTTACTATTGTGAGAAAGATTAGGGCTGGACATATGTAAGCCAACGTATACGTGTTACCTGTAGAAAATTAGTTCTAGAGGTAGCACGTTTTTTTTTGACAAGGAGGGGAAAGTTGTTTATATTTTTGTTAGTCACGACTAACATTTTGGAGGGGCTGAGCATGAAAAAAGATACAAAAGAGAAAATTCTTATGGCAGCTACAGATTTAATGACTGAAAAAGGCTATTCGAATGTGTCAGTTAAAGATATTGCCACCACTGCTGGTGTGAGTGAAATGACTGTTTTTCGTCATTTTGAAACTAAGATGGGCATTCTTCAGGCAGTACTTCAAACCCATTCATATATCCCGTACTTTGAACGTTTTTTTGCCGAAGAGTTATCAGGTAATCTCGTCAATGATCTTCAGCAAATTGCTCAAACGTATTTAGCGTATATGGAAAAAAACAAACCCATTTTTCTCATCGCAGCCCAAGATCGTGATAGACTACCTGAACTAATGAAATCTATTGCCAATACCCAAACCCAACAGCTACAAAAGTTATTGGCCGCTTATTTCCAGTCCAAAATTACGCAAGGGACGTTGAAGGAGATTGATACTTATGGGCAGGCGATTGTTTTTTTAACGAGCCTCTTTGGTTTTTTTGTAACCAATGCATTATGGGACAATCATTTTTTAAAGGATCAGCAAGAACCTTTTATTCAACATTTAGTAGCAACTTTTGTGAGTGGAGTAAGCGTATAGCTGTTCCCTCACTAAGGGCTATTTATTTTCAACTAAAATGTTAGTTATTACTAACTAACAAAAGGGGCAATGAAATATGAAAGACAAAAGAAATTTAATTGTAGCGATTTTATTATCCGCTGCCTTTGTATCTATTCTCAATCAAACATTATTGCTAATTGCCATGCCACCACTCATGGAGGATTTCAAGATTGATGCCAATTTAGCTCAATGGCTTACGACCGTATATTTATTAACAAATGGTATTCTCATACCAATAACGGCTTTTTTAATCGGCCATTTCTCCAACCGTTTATTGTTAATCGTAGCATTAACCTTATTTAGTGTAGGCACATTTTTAGGTGCGTTTGCGCCATCCTTTATAGTTTTATTGATTGCTAGAATCATTCAAGCATCTGGTGCAGGAATCATTATGCCTTTAATGCAAACCATTTTGTTAACGATGTACCCAAAAGAAAAACGTGGTTCCATTATGGGGTTTGCTGGCCTAGTAACTGGTTTTGCCCCAGCAGTTGGCCCAACCTTAGCAGGCTGGATTTTAGATCATCTTACATGGAGACATTTATTTTTTACGGTTCTGCCAGTCTCCGTTATTGTCCTCACGGTAGCATCTATTTTTATGAAAAATGTAACGACGAAAAAGGAGGGGCAACTAGATAGCCTTTCTATCGTGTTTTCATCCTTTGGTTGGGGAGGCTTGTTATACGGCTTCAGTATTGCGGGAGCCGTTGGGTTTCTATCAATGCAGGTATGGATACCATTAGCAGTGGGAATCATTATGCTTGTTCTATTTATTAGACGACAGCTCCGTTTATCACAACCAATGCTAGAATTTCGTGTGTTTCAATCGACCATTTTCACGATTACAACTATATTATCAAGCCTAGTTTATGCACTTATGATTGGTACGCAAATACTGTTAACTTTTTATATTCAAAATGTCCGTCAAATGACCGCATTTGAAACAGGGTTAGTGTTATTGATGGGTGCATTAGTGATGGGGATTATGTCGCCAATAACAGGTAAAATTTTCGATAAGGTTGGAGGTAAAGGCTTAGCACTTGGTGGATTTACATGTATGTTGCTTGGATCTAGTGTGTTAATAGGGTTATCAATGAACACGAGTCTTTGGTTCCTTGCACTCCTCTTTACTACGATTTCATTGGGCATTTCCATGATAATGATGCCTTTGACAACGGCTGGTATGAATGCACTACCTATAGCATTGATGGCACATGGAACAGCGATGAATAGCACATTGCGTATGGTTGGAGGAGCGTTAGTCACAGCGTTATTAGTTACCATCATGAGCACAGTCACTACGCTTCAGCTCCAGATGGGTACCGCAAATGCTATGCTAAGTGGAATTCGTGCAGCCTTTTTCGCGACAACCATTTTAAGTACAATCGGACTTATATTGTCTTTCTTATTAGAGAAAAAGAACGCTTCATAGCTCTAATCGTCTGTGACGCATAAAAATAGCTTTTCCAGAGAAACTAAGAGAGAAAAGCTTTTATAAAAAAGAGAGGTGCCTTTTGTGAATTCAATAAATTGTGATTTTTCACCAATGAAAGAAACATTAAAAGATGAGCTTCTCCAAGTGATTATGTCATTACAGCAAAGTGTTCAACAGATGGATACAGATACAAATTGTCTCCTTGGCAATTTTGAAAAAATTAAAGAAAAATTTGTGGCAATAGAAATGAAAGCAGCCACATTTTATTTAAATTGTTATCTTTCCCCGTTTACTGAAAAGTATCCAGAACTATCGCATAGTGTACAAAATATGTCGCTGAGAAGACATGGTGGTTTAATTGTGATCCAGCGGGAAGACGCTTTGGAGAATCTAGTTCAGCCTGGTATTCATATAGGTGCTGACTTAACCCATTCATTAGTAGAATCTATTTTTTTTCCGGGCAATCCTCTTCATGATGGAGCTGTATTAGTCAATCATAATCAAATTGAATCGGCTGCCAATGTATTGCCACTGTCTGAACGTTATA
Organism: Lysinibacillus sp. GbtcB16; assembly: GCF_019091145.1. Lineage (NCBI taxonomy): Bacteria > Bacillati > Bacillota > Bacilli > Caryophanales > Bacillaceae > Lysinibacillus > Lysinibacillus sp. GbtcB16. The sequence continues at coordinate 2,195,569 of NZ_JAGXJV010000001.1, read as the reverse complement.
CAGGTGAAAGGAAATTAGGCACTAGACATCGTGCAGCATTGGGATTAAGTGAGGTAAGTGATGCACTTGTTATGGTCGTATCAGAAGAAACAGGGAGAATATCATTTGCTTTTAAAGGCAATTTATATCCTATTACCACACATGGCATTATATAGGGACATTCCCTATGTAGTTAATATCTCAGATTCGAGATATTTTCCTTGCTACTTTATCACTTGCGTGGTAAAGTGATAACAGAAGGGAGGATAAAGTCGTGAAAAATCATACATTAGGTACTTTAACCTGGATTCGCATGATGCGCTTTACAGCCCAAAGTAATCAATTATCCAATGAATTTTTAAAACGTTTTGATTTAACAACTGCACAATTTGATGTGCTAATCCAAATAAAAACCTATGCACCTATTACACAATGTCAACTAGCAGAGAAGGTAACAGTCACACAAGGTGGAATGTCTCGCATGCTAGCAAGACTGGAAAAAGAGGGACTCATTGAGCGTAAGCAAAATTGGAAGACGAAGGCGATTTCGTTGACGGCAAAAGGGGAGCAAATGATTGATGCAGCGACACCTAGTCAGCTTCACTTCCAATCCTCATTTTTTGAAGATGTATTAACAGATGAAGAAATGAAAACTTTATATAAAGTCATGACAAAGCTGGAAAAGCATAGTCAGGAAAAAAAATTGCCACAAGCGTAATTTTTTTTACGCTATCACTTGCGTAGTCAAGTGAGTTCGAGGAGGAGCAGCGAATGAACAAATTAAGTGGACACCATCATATTTCCATGCTAACGAAAAATGGAAAACAAAATAATCATTTTTACACAAAAATTTTAGGGTTACGACGTGTGAAGAAAACTGTGAATCAAGACTCTCCATCTATGTATCATTTATTTTATGGGGACTTAACAGGTTCAGCGGGAACCGAATTAACATTTTTTGAGATGCCTGTTGCGGGCCGTACAGTGCGAGGAACTAATGCGATAACACGTATTGGTCTACTTGTACCAAGCTATGAGAGTTTACTTTATTGGAAAGGTCGCTTTCAAGAGCTTGAGGTTGAACATAGTGACATCACCACATATGCAGGGAAAGATGCCTTATTTTTTGAAGATCAAGAAGGGCTGAGAATGGTGTTATTAAATCATCATGGTCAGGAAACGCCAACTCAATGGCAACCATGGGATGGCAATGAAATCCCTGAAGAGCATCGCATTTTAGGAATGGGTACAGTTGAAATTACGGTGCGTTATTTACAACGGACTGTAAATTTACTACAAGATTTATTTCACTATACAGTTGTTGCAGAAAATGACCAAGGGACAGTTCTGCAATCGATAGAGGGAGAAGTACTTGGAGAAATTCTTGTTAAAGAATTAGAAGGACCAAGCGAAAAGCCAGGAAAAGGGAGTATTCACCATCTTGCTATACGTGTAGCAACGGTGGAGGAGCTTCAAGAATGGGATACAAAAATTAAAGAACTAGGGTTGACTAGTACAGGTGTCGTCGATCGTTATTATTTCCAAAGTCTTTATTTTAGAGATCGTAACGGAATTCTATTTGAAATGGCAACAGATGGCCCAGGGTTTACGGTGGATTCCACAGTAGATGAACTAGGAAAAGAGCTAGATCTTCCGCCATTTTTAGAAGAAAAACGAGCAGAAATTGAAGCGATTTTAGAGCCGCTTGAATAAGGAGAGATAAGTCATAATGGAAAAATATCGTATTGATCAATCACAAGGACTTGAATTTGGGCTGTATTCTTTAGGAGACCATATTCCCAACCCACTAACAGGAGAACGAATTTCTGCGCAGCAACGACTACAAGAAATAGTTGAAGCTAGTCAATTAGCGGAGCAAGCGGGTATTGATGTATTTGGAGTAGGCGAAAGTCATCAATCGTATTTTACAACGCAAGCACATACAGTCGTGTTGGGCGCCATAGCACAAGCGACATCAAAAATTAAGCTGTCAAGCTCTGCTACTGTGCTGAGTGTTTCCGATCCTGTACGTGTATATGAGGATTTTGCAACTATTGATTTATTATCGAATGGTCGCGCAGAAATTGTGGCAGGTCGTGGTTCCCGAGTAGGTGCCTACCATTTACTCGGTGTAGATTTACATGACTATGAAGAACTTTTTGAAGAGAAATTAGAGCTACTCATGAAAATCAATGCAGAGGAGCTTGTAACGTGGGAAGGACAGTTCCGTGCTCCACTTCATCACGCTCAAATTTTACCACAGCCAAAAAGTGGCTCCTTACCGATTTGGCGTGCTGTCGGAGGTCCACCTGCAAGTGCCATCAAAGCAGGATATATGGGAATTCCCATGATGTTAACGACTCTTGGTGGGCCGGCTGCGAACTTTAAGCCATCAGTGGATGCATATCGAGAAGCGGCAGAGCGACAAGGCTTTGATCCAAATGAATTGCCAGTTGCCACAACAAGCTTGTTTTATGTAGCCGATACAACAAAAGAGGCATTGCAAGGGATGTATCCACATTTAAATGGTGGTTTCCAAGCGATACGTGGGGGAGGCTATCCAAAGCAGCAATTTGCACAAGCAACAGATACACGGGATGCGTTAATGGTCGGAAGCAAGGAGCAAATTATTGAGAAATTACTTTATCAATATGAGCTTTATGGCATGCAACGATTTATGGCTCAAATTGATTTTGGAGGCGTGCCATTCGATAAAATCATGAAAAATATTGAAATGATCGGTAATGATATTATTCCTGCAATGAAAAAATATACAGCAAAATAAGGAGCGAACAGTCATGAAAATTGTCGCACTTGCCGGTTCTATTATCGGCTCAAAAACAAGAACAGCTATGCATAAATTTGTCGAAATGGTCCAAAAAAAATACCCGGAGCATGAAGTGACGCTTCTGGATCTCGCTGACTATCAACTAGTATTTAGTGATGGACGTAATTATTTTGACTATGAGGGCGATACAAAATATGTGACAGAAACCATCATGGCTGCGGATGCTATTGTTATTGGTACGCCAACATTCCAGGCATCCATTCCAGCAACATTGAAAAATATCTTTGACTTATTACCAGTCAATGCCTTTCGCGATAAAGTGGTCAGTGTTGTGGTCACAGCAGGTACGTCGAAGCACTACTTGATGGTGGAGCAGCAATTAAAGCCGATTCTAGCTTACATGAAGGCCCATATTGTGCCAACCTATGTATTTATAGAAGAAAAAGACTTTTTACGCAAAGAAATTGTCAATGATGATGTTCTTTTCCGTCTTGAACGGTTAGCAGAGGACACTGTAATGGTAACAGACGCATTTGCAGAAATTCGTGCGAAAAAAGATGCTGAATACGATTTTTAAAGATTAAAAGAAACGCTGTGTAGCAATAGGGCACAGCGTTTCTTTTTATTGTACATGCTAGCAGTTGGCCCATTTAAACCAGCGTGCATGCCCATCTGGTCGTTCCATTGTACGAATCGGCTCAATGGTGCCAAGATGCATAAAATCTTGATGTAGCTGTAAGTCAAATAGATTATTATAGCAATGATAAAGAGGTCGCACCATGCTTATTTCCTTTAACTGCTCCATTAATTCAATCCGTAATGATAATGGCATTTGATTGGCGACATGTGTATGATAAACGACTAACATTGCCTCTTGCGCAATTGTTTGACTAATCTCTTGGATCAGTTGGATTGCATCATCCTTTATTAACTGAATATCTAATTGACCAAAGATAGGGAGAGCTTCATTCAACAACAATCGACGTTCGTGGTGTTCAGGCCAGATTAAAGCTTGCAGCCATTGACTTTCTTCCTTTTGCCGGAGATCAATAGGATTTAAATCAATGCCAATCCTTCGACAAACAACAGGTGGCTTAGACACAGTCGCAGGAAGTGTTTCCCCTCGGTTTTCTGAGGATATGGTACACCCATTGCTCGTATTGATAATGGATAATTGACGATTGTAGCAATAATTGTAGTGATCCATACCAAGCTGAAGTCCAGCACTTGCTCCTATTTCTATGAAGGCTAATGGTCGTTGATGCTTGTGATATATGTCAGTCATCATAGGATAGAGATAGGCACAACGTCGAATTTCATTGGTTTGGACAAGTTTTTCTTGAAACAATGACTTTAATTGTGCTGTATGCGCCATTACAAATGCCTTAAAGACAGGGTAAACCCCTTGAATGGGAAGTGGAGTTGCCGTAAGAGACGCGTAATACTTAGCTAAAGGATCTTTCAAGGAACCCAATAAATATTGCACAGCCGCCAACAATAAATTGGGTGCTGGTTGATTGGGTGGAATCATGGAGGCAATCTCTAAAAGCTCCTCATCCACAGCAATATTATTAGCTAAATGTTCATACAGGGGGCTAGAGTCTACACATTCCTGTTCGGCAAATACTCGAAATTGACGACTTAATGTAGCATAAGACATGTATATCTCTCCTTTTGCATCATCTATTTAATAGTCAGTCTATTATTATTGTATAATTTAGTAAATTAAATATATGTAATGAACTTAATCAAAAATAGTAATCAAGGAGGAGAAAACATGGAGTTTAAATGGTTACAGTCCTTTATTGTAGCGGCTCAAACTTGTAATTTTCGAACAGCGGCACAACAACTTCATCTTTCACAGCCAAGTATCACCGTTCACATTCAACAGTTAGAAGAATTTTTGCATGTTCAATTGTTTAAGCGTGAAAGAAACCGTGTCCAATTAACTGAAGCCGGGAAGCTTTTTCGACTAGAGGCACAGCAAATGGTCCTTCAGTGGGAGCAAAGTATTGAACGTATTCGTTTAGTCAGTAAAGGCATTCATGAAAAGATTATTATCGCTATGACCCCTTTAATGGTGGAAACCATTTTACCGCATGTTTTGTATCAATTTATCAATGATCACCCTGCATTGGAAATTTCGATTTTAGTGGAGGATTCAGCTAAAATTGAAGATTTAGTTCATCAGCATCAAGCGCATATAGGTATCTCCTTATTACCAACTCGCTATCGACATTGGCATCAAGAGCTGCTTATTGAAAGCCCGTTAGAATTAGTGATTCCATTAGATGCTTATGACGATGAAACAGGGGCTTACATCGATTATGAAGAGCTATTTCAAACATATACATTATTTACGCATCATCACCCAACTATTTGGAATGAGCTTTTACATAATTTAAGAGAAAACTATATGTTAACGAGGCAAGTATCAATTTCCCAATCCTATGTCGTAAAAAGACTAATCAAAGACGGCTTAGGGATGTCTTTTCTACCTCGTATGATCGTAAGAAAAGAGCATATGGAGGGACGTTTTAATATTGTACCGTTTGAAGGTTTTTCATTGCCAAATGTACCCGTATACTTGTTCTATAAAGAGTCGACAAATGTTCCAAATGACTTACTAGAGCTATTACTAACTAGAAATTATTTATAATTCACATGATGTTCAAAAATGAGGGGAATCTGAGTGAATTGTTTGTAAGGGTTTTCATAGACAGTGACCCATTATGGTATGATAGATAATAGTTTGTAAGGGGGAATAAACATGGTATTTTCTCTTTTTAAAAAGAAGAAAGATTCACAGCCATTAAAAAATAGAGTTGAGTTTTGCATCACGAATTTATCGTTAGGTGCGGCAGATGCATATGATGTCTTACTAGAACGTGAAGATATTGAGATGGAGGAATCGGGTTGTACATCGCATTGTGACATCTGTGAGCAAGGTATTTTTGCTATTGTGAACGGAGAAATCGTCACTGCGGATGATGCGGAGGCATTAGTACAGGCTATTGATGAAGAAATCAAACAAAATCCACTGTTCTAATTAAAAAACAGCTTGTGAACGCACAAGCTGTTTTGTTATGGAACGAGGATTACCAACCACGAACATATTGTACGGGTGGTTGCAGTTCTTCGCTTAATTCTTTAGCTGCATGGAGGGGCCAGTACGGCTCACGGAGTAATACACGAGCTAAGAAAATTAAATCTGCACGGTTATTTTGCAAAATTTCTTCGGCTTGAATGGCTGTTGTAATAAGACCCACTGCACCAGTAGGGATATCAGCTCCATGTTTGATGGCTTCTGCATGAGAAACCTGGTAACCTGGAAAAACATTGATAGCAGCAGGGACAACGCCACCTGTTGATACATCTACAAGGTCTACCCCTTGTGACTTCATCCAGCGGCTAAAGACGATGAAATCTTCCATTGTAGTGCCATCCTCTGCGTAATCTTCTGCAGAAACACGTACCAACAATGGCCCATCCCAAACACTGCGAATGGCATCGATGATTTGACGCAATATACGGTAGCGATTTTCCTGTGAGCCACCATATTGATCTTCACGTTTGTTCGTAGCAGGCGATAAAAATTCACTGATTAAATAGCCGTGTGCTCCATGAATTTCTAGTACGTCAAAGCCTGCCTTTGCAGCACGAATAGCCGCTTGTTTAAACGCTTCAATCACATGATGAATGTCCTCTTCAGACATGGCTGTTGGTGTTTGATAGTCTGAACTAAAGGCAATTGCTGATGGGGCAAAAATTTCGCCATCTATTGCTGCTTTACGTCCGGCATGACCAAGCTGGATGCCTGTTTTAGCCCCATATGCTTTCATGCCTTCTACTAATTGACGTAAGCCTTCAATATGCGCGTCATCCCAAATGCCTAAGTCCTTGTTGGAGATACGACCTTCTGGTACAACACCCGTAGCTTCTAAAATGATTAATCCTACTTGCCCAGCTGCCCGTGTCGCATAATGGACTTGATGGAAAGGTGTGACCATACCATCATCCTCGGCTGAGTACATACACATTGGTGCCATGACAACACGGTTTTTTAAGGAAATCGATTGTAATTGATAAGGTTCGAATAATTTACTCAAAATAAAGCCCCCTAATTCCTAGTGATAAACTTTATTTTGCACCTAATGTTATCCATTTGCAAGTGAACGAGATCGTGCTTCTGCTTCTTTAATACAAGCTTCAATCGCCTCATTAAATTGATACTGCTCTAGCGCTTGAATCCCCGCCTCAGTTGTCCCGCCAGGGCTTGTTACTTTTTTGCGTAGGACATCCGGTTCATCTACGGATTGCTTGAGCATTTCAGCAGTACCAGCAAGAGTTTGTGTCATCAATAATCGTACTGTATCTTTGGATAGACCTACCTCTGTTCCTACACGCTCGAACGCTTCCATTAAATAATAAATATAAGCAGGACCACTACCTGAAAGGGCTGTGACTGCATGTAATTGATCCTCATCGACTTCAATAACGGAGCCAACAGCCTCTAATAACTGGAGAAAAAGAATACGCTGTGCAGTAGATACTTCGTTATTAAATGCAATGCCGCTTGCGGACATACCGATAGTGGCAGACGTGTTAGGCATCACTCGTGCGACTGGACGGCTCCCTAAAAGTTCAGTAATCGTCCCTATCCCAATTCCTGCTAGAATGGACAGAATCGCAGACTGTGCTGTGATTTTTGGTTTTAACTCCCGCATTGCTGCAATTGCGTCTTTTGGCTTCATCGCCAAAATGATTAGATCTGCCTGACGAAAAATGACCTGATCAAACATGCAGTGAATGCCATATGTTTCTTGTAAAAAATGTAGACGTTCTTTGTCAGAGCGATTGGTGACGTAAATTTCCTGTGGTGAAAATACCTTTTGCTTTATCCACCCTTGAATCAATGCCTCTGCCATTGAGCCCGCACCGATAAATAAAATTTTTTTCATGAATAAAACCTCCAGTTCAAAATAAAAAAGCGCTCTCGTCCTTATTTAGAAGGACGAAAACGCTTTTGTTTCCGCGGTACCACCTTTGTTTGCCAATGTTGGCACAACTCTTAGCCCTTTTATCGCAAGGGAGACGGTTATGTTTGCATAACTGCTCAGAAATAGGTTCGGTAATGGGAGTGGGTGATGTTACTCTCAGCAAATGTAACACTCTCTAACACCTTCACCAATTACGTACTCGGCTTCTTCAACGCACATTAATAATTAGATTATTCAAAATTATAGTGATGGATGAGCTACCTGTCAACAGGAAGATGACGAAAACAGAAAAAACTTGTAAAATAGAATGAATCAGTATTCACTAGCGAGTAAAAAGGGGGAGACAACTTTGTCTATATACAAAATAGAAATACCAACACCCTATGAAGTAGGAGATGTCAATGCATTTATTGTGAAAGGTGATGCACTTAGCATTTTTGATGTTGGACCAAAAACGGTAGAAGCCTATGATGCTCTGAAATGGGGAATTCGTGCCGCAGGCTACGATATGCGAGATATTGAACAAGTTGTGCTCACCCATCATCACCCTGATCATGCGGGATGGGTCGATGCATTTCCACATGCTGAAATTTTAGGCCATGCCTATAATGATAAGTGGCTTCGTCATGACGAGGAGTTTTTACGTTATCACGAGCAATTTTACAGTGAACGTTTATTTGAACATGGGGTGCCACAAGAGTATATTGCTAAAAGCGTTCATGTTCGTCGCGAATTAGAGCTTGTAGGTGAACGTCCATTGACACAAATTTTGGCGGATGGAGATGAAGTACCTGGGCATCCAGGATTAAAGGCAATTGAAACATTAGGGCATGCACAAAGCCATTTTATTTTTTGGGATGAACAAACCCATCATGTGATTGGCGGAGATTTATTACTTGAAAAAATAACGCCGAACCCTTTAATTGAGCCACCATTAGATCATTCATTGGGACGCACAAAATCATTATTACAATATAACGAATCGCTAGAAATTTTACGCCAATTACCTGTCAAAATGATGTATACAGGACATGGGGCTGAACTACAAGACATTCCAATCTTAATTGATAAACGACTAGAAAGACAGCATCAGCAATCCATGAAAGTTTGTGAATTACTAGGGGATGATCAATTAACAGTTGTGCAAGTGACGAAACGATTGTATCCAGCTATCTTCCAGCATATGCTTGGTTTAACTCTATCCAAAACATTGGGGCATTTAGATTATTTAGAGGCAAATAATTATATTACTTCAACGAAGACAGAAAAAGGCATCTATTTATTTAAAAGAAAGTAGGACTATATATGAATAGTAAGACGATCTTTGTGACAGGGGCAACAAGTGGTGTAGGCTTAAAAATAACGGAGTTACTAGTAGCGCAGGGTCATACCGTTTATGCTACAGGCCGCAATGCTGTAGCTTTAAAAGTTTTAGAACGTTTGGGAGCCAAAGTCATTCAAGCTGATTTAACCCATTTACATACACTCGACGCTGTTTGTGCGCAGCTTCCACCCATTGATGTTGCCATCCTTTCAGCTGGTGTTGGAAAGTTTGCTGAGGCTCCAAAGTTAATGGATGAGGATATTGCACAAATGATTGAATTAAATATTAGTGTACCTATTTACCTTGCTAAACGGTTAGCTTCCACGATGATGGAGCGAAATCAAGGGCATTTGATTTTTATTGGGTCTCAGGCTGGCAAGGTCGCCACTCCGAAAGCAAGTGTTTATGCAGCTACCAAGCATGCGATTGTAGGATTTACAAATGGACTACGGATGGAGCTTGCGCCCTATCATGTAAAAGTAACGGCTATTCACCCTGGACCGATTGATACACCATTTTTAGACAAGGCCAATGATCAAAGTGGCTATCGCGAATCTTTAGGTAGATTTTTATTATCAGCTGATGAAGTGGCACAGGCGACAATTAAAACAATTGAGCGCCCAGTTCGAGAGATCAACCTCCCAAAAATCATGGGGCTATCAAGTAAACTGTATGCACTGGCACCTGCAACTATTGAGTTGTTAGGGAAATCATTTTTCCATAAAAAATAATGAACATCTAACTGTAAGCATGTACTTCTCATGTCTACAGTTTTTTCATACTGACTAAGAAAAGGGGGGTATTATGTATACAATTGGACAAGTGGCAAAATTTTTAGGCATTTCTAGAGATACGATCAAATATTATGAGGAAAAGGAATTGGTTAAGCCTCAACAAAATAGTGAGAATGGCTATAGAACATACAATCAATTGGATATATATCATTTAACAACCGTCAATTTTTATCGAGAATTGGATTTAGAAATTAAACGAATACAAGAAGTAAGAAAAGGCATGAGTATTGAGGGAATCCAACACCTATTAGAGGAGAAAGAACAACAGGTATTAGAGGAGATAGCCTATAAAAACCTACTGTTAAAAAAACTCCAAAATGCACAAGAGGATTGCCAAAAAATTCAACAATACTTAGGTACCTTTACGATAAAAGAAATGAAACCTCTAGCCATGGTAGGCGTAATAGACCATTATACAGCTTATGAAGAATATGACGCACTTAAAGAAAACACAGACAGTTTAAAAAAAGCGGTTATCCTGACATCATTAAGAAGAGTAATACAGTTTAATGAACAAGGCATGCAGGAAGAAAAATTTATGATTGTGCGAAAGCTAGAAGAAAACGAGGAAACGTTAGAAGAGCAAGTTTTATATCATCCTACCTGTTTATATACGGTCATTGAAGATGGAAGATGGTCAACGGGTGGCAATAATACAGACGACCAAGTGGAGGCGACAATTAGAAGAGTAGCTAAAGAAAATGGCTATGAGCTTTTAGGTCTCGTTTATATTAACTTATTACTAGCCACTTTCGAGGGAGGACTAGAACGAATTTTTTTAGAAATGTATGTTCCCATAAAATAGAGTGATAGATGGAAATATGTATTGACCTGTGAGCAACCCCCAGGTTTAAGCTGAAAGTATTCAGAACGAAACGGGGGATTTATGATATGAACAAAAAAAAGAAGCTAAAAAGACCTGTAGCGAGTTTCATTATCCTGACTAATATCATCTTTTTGCCACTTTTTTGCCTTGTAGGAGCCGTTAAAATGTTAGGCTTTCCTACCTGGGTATTCGATATAGTACGCTGTCTATCTGCATGGTCATCGACTTTTGCCTTTGCCATACTATTTTCAAAAATTTATCCAGGGCAGCATTTTTTACATTTCGTGAAACAAAAATTTAAAAATCAGCTTCGATTTTCTGTCATTCTTTCTGCTCTGCTTATTCAAGCCACCATCTTTATGATCATCTTACTTCTTGTTATGAAAAATACTCAAGCTGATGCTATCTTGACTATTTCCTCTTGGGGAATGCTTAGTTATTTTTTCTTTAAAAATCTATTGTCAGGACCTATAGGAGAAGAATTAGGGTGGAGAGGCTTTGCGTTGCTTGAGCTCCAAAAGAAATATGGGTCATTACAATCTGCAATCATCATAGGATTTTGGTGGGGAATTTGGCATTTACCTATTTGGTTCACAACAGGACTTACAGGGCTGGAGCTACTAAAATACATCATATTCTTTATGCTTTCCATCATTTCTACGACCATTATTATGACAGCCTTCTATACAATTAATCAAAATTTAATCATTCCTATAATGATCCATCAATTCTTCAATTTTTTTATAGGCATTATAAACGATAATTTAATTATTTTAATGATGTATAACGCTATCCTGTATTCAATAGCAGCCTTTCTACTTATACTGATGAATCCAAATAAGGTTTGGTCTAATAAACCTAGCCAATGACATCATAAAGCCAATGTGATGATTTCCACACTACCGCCGGGTGCGCTTCTCGCTTGTAAACAATTGATCAATTGGCTCCCAAAGACCCATTAAGATGAAAATGGATAGTTTGTTTATTTATCCATTAGTAGTGTCATAAGAATCCAGTTTATACATTGGATTCTTTTTTGTTGTAATTTATACAGTATACATTTATGTCTATAGTAAAAAAGCGTTTTTTTTGAGTATATATCATTGATTTCTTTAAGAGTAATGTATGGGTAAGCTGACTTTTTATAAGAAAAATAAAAGTCTATTAATTTATAAAAATACACTTGTTTTTATTTTTATAACATGATACTATTCGTGTATAAACTTTTAATTGAATGTATAAACATACATATCTATAGAGCAATGGAGGCGCATTTTTTATGGCAAATAAAAAGGTTGTACTAGCATATTCAGGTGGACTTGATACTTCGGTAGCAATTCCATGGTTAAAAGAACAAGGTTGGGACGTTATCGCAGTATGTCTTGACGTTGGTGAAGGGAAAGATCTGGAGTTTGTAAAAAACAAAGCTCTACAAGTAGGAGCGATTGAATCTTATATGGTGGATGCAAAGGATGAATTTGCTGAAAACTATGCATTAATCTCATTACAAGCACACACTTGGTATGAACAAAAGTATCCATTAGTGTCAGCTCTTTCTCGTCCATTAATTTCGAAAAAATTAGTTGAGATTGCGAACCAAGTAGGTGCGGATGCTGTCGCTCATGGTTGCACAGGAAAAGGAAATGACCAAGTTCGTTTTGAAGTTTCTATTAAAGCATTAAATCCTGATCTAGAAGTATTAGCACCAGTTCGTGAGTGGGGCTGGAGCCGTGATGAGGAAATTGAATATGCGATGAAACATAATGTTCCTATTCCTGCGACATTAGATTCTCCATTTTCAATTGACCAAAACTTATGGGGTCGTGCGAATGAAGCGGGCATTATGGAAGATCCATGGGTATCTCCACCAGAAGAAGCTTATGGCTTAACCGTTTCAGTAGAAAACGCACCAAATGAAGCAGAGTATGTGGAAATCGAATTCGTGGCTGGTAAACCAGTTGCTTTAAACGGCAAAGAAATGAAGCTTGCTGATTTAATTCAGGAATTAAACGCAGTAGCAGGTGCACATGGCATTGGACGTATCGATCACGTTGAAAATCGTTTAGTAGGTATTAAATCTCGTGAGGTTTATGAAATTCCTGGCGCTAAGGTGCTGTTAACGGCTCATAAGGAGCTGGAAGATTTAACACTTGTCAAAGAATTAGCCCACTTCAAGCCAGTCATTGAGAAAAAACTATCTGAATTAATTTATGATGGTTTATGGTTCTCTCCATTACGTGATGCACTTGAGGCATTCCTTGCCCAATCACAGCAATATGTGAATGGTACAGTGCGTGTGAAATTATTCAAAGGGCATGCCATTGTAGAAGGACGTAAATCACCAAATTCACTATACAATGAAAAATTAGCCACATATTCGAAGGAAGATCAATTCAACCACGCTTCCGCTGTAGGCTTTATCGAACTATGGGGTCTACCAACTGTAGTGAACTCAGCTGTTAATAAAAAGTAATCGTAATAAGCAGGGTGGGGTGAAGCATTTGTGCTTGCCCTACACCTTTTGAAAAGTAATAAAGGAAAAGGTGAGCTGACATGACAAAACTTTGGGGTGGACGTTTCCAAAAATCAGCAGAAGCATGGGTAGATGAATTCGGTGCATCCATTGGCTTTGATCAACAACTTGTGCTAGAGGACCTTGAAGGTAGTGTTGCACATGTCACAATGCTAGGCGCAACAGGGATTTTACCATCAGCTGATGTAGAGGCCATACTGAGTGGTCTTGCCCAACTGAAAGAAAAGGCAATAGCAGGTGAGCTTGAATTTAGCATTGCTAATGAAGATATACACTTAAATTTAGAAAAGATGCTCATTGATTTAATTGGTCCTGTTGGTGGCAAACTACATACAGGACGTAGCCGTAATGACCAAGTTGCGACGGATATGCATCTCTTTTTGAAAAAGCGTGTCCAGGAAACAATTGATTTAATTGCTATATTCCAACAAACTTTATTAGTCCAAGCCGAGGAGCATATTGAAACGATTGCACCGGGCTACACACATTTACAACGAGCTCAGCCCATTTCTTTTGCCCATCATTTAATGGCCTATTTTTGGATGCTAGAGCGTGATAAGCAACGCTTCACAGAATCCATCAAACGCATTGATATTTTGCCATTAGGGGCAGGAGCGATGGCAGGGACAACATTCCCAATAGACCGTTTAAAATCAGCAGAATTGCTAGGATTTAATGATGTTTATGCCAACTCGATGGATGCTGTAAGCGACCGTGACTTTATTGTAGAATTTTTAAGCAATGCATCCTTGTTAATGGCTCATTTATCGCGCTTTGCTGAGGAAATTATTATATGGTCTACAGATGAATTTAAATTTATCGAATTGGATGATGCCTTTTCAACAGGTTCTTCCATTATGCCACAAAAGAAAAATCCCGATATGGCTGAGCTCATTCGAGGCAAAACAGGGCGTGTTTATGGAAATCTAATGGGTTTGTTAACGGTTTTAAAGGGAACACCATTAACGTACAACAAAGATATGCAAGAAGATAAAGAAGGCATGTTTGATACAGTGCATACGATTCTTGGTTCTCTGAAAATCTTTGAAGGTATGGTTCGTACGATGACTGTCAATACGGAACGCTTACAGCAAGCTGTTCATGCTGACTTCTCGAACGCAACCGAGCTAGCTGATTACCTTGCTACAAAAGGTATGCCTTTCCGTGAGGCACATGAGGTGACAGGTAAACTTGTGTTCACATGTATTCAAAAAGGCATTTACTTATTAGATTTACCATTGGATGAGATGAAGCGTGAAAGCGAGCTAATTGATTCGGATATTTATGAGGTGTTAACGCCAGAAGCGGCTGTCCGACGCCGTCACTCCCTTGGGGGAACTGGCTTTGACCAAGTCAAAATTCAAATTGAAAAAGCCCAAGCTTGTCTAGCTGTCCAACATTAATTTTGCGTGCATGTCCTCGTGACTTTTGCATAGATATTCATTAAAGCTGTCCTGTGAGGCGCTATGAAAACCTTATCCTTTTTCAACAAAACCAGAGGGTGACATGAAAAAGAGTACCTTACATACGTGAAGGACAATCCCCAATTCTGGAGACGCGGAATTGGGGTTTTTGTATTTCAGCTAAACAAATTAGTAAATAGAAAAAGCCGATTTCCTAGTACGTTCACTAAGAGAATGCCTAATTATTCGTAAAAAATATGCTCAAATACCTCCAAAGGTAGAGTATAGTTTGTTTTCAAAAGGGAAATCCATAATCCCTATTTTAGATGCACTTTGTGAATGGGGAGAAGAACAGCTACAACAAATAAGCCAAGGAACAATGACATAAAAGTTGAGAAGAAATTAGAATTATGAGTTGTACTATTATTTTTAGTTTTAAACGGTAAAGAAAATAATCATGCATAAACGAATGGACAATGGTTCATAATAAGTGCGGAAACACTTATTAATCTAACCTGATGGGGAGGATGCAGAATGAGTAATAGTCAAACACCCAAAGACCAAGAATCTCAGGAAAGTCCGCCACAGCTGTTGATGGTTGAAGCTTCTTAAAACTTAAGCCTAAAGGTGAAGCAGAGTTCTGTTTCACTGTAGATTAAGGTGAAGCGTAAACCATCCCAGTAAAAAATCAAATAGAAGCAATAAGTGTCCATGGATCCAGAATTTTTCTGGATCCTTTTTTATGCTGCTTTTTCATGGGGGAGGTGGAGAAACTACAATAATCCCTACATTTGACAATGAAAAAAATCTGTACTACTCTATATAGAACAGATTCTGTTTGGTGTCCATTAGCCTATCGAATGGAATAGCTGTGTAATTAATCCAGTGAATTATAAAACAATGGAAGTAGGGGTATTATGCTTATAAATAGTAGGCATTTTTGGCACCACTATTTCACCTTTGGAAAAGGGCATTTTTTATTCCAATACATACGATCCATCCTTGTAAGCTAAGAACAATAAGGCATTGATGGGATAGTCAATTTTGCAAACAAATGGTGTTACATGACAATCAGTAGGGCAGTATGGCCAATTTTATTAGTAAGTTTGACATAGAAAGGGAGAGTAAATTGAAAAAATTGTTTGTGTTATGCTGTACGCTTTTACTTTTAGCTGGCTGTGGGCAAAAGGAAGAGCTTGTAGAAAATAAAGAGACCAAGGGGGAAAGTGCCATGAACGAACAGTTTATTGGAAAATGGGAAGGCAATATTGAAACACCGAATGGACAGCTACCAATCATTGTTGATTTACAGAAAAATAGTGGTACTCTATCCGTGCCAGCTCAGGGCCTATCTAATTTCCCGTTGCAGAGTGTGAAATATACAGGTGATCAGGTAACCGTTTCCATTCATTTAAACGGATCAATAATTGCTATTAATGGTACTTTCAAAAATGAACAAATAGAAGCTACATTTCAACAAAATGGTGGGAACTTCCCACTTATATTACAAGCATATAAAGAGGAACCAGTAACTTATGAAACATTAAAGATTCCAGTTCAGCAAGGTGACCTCATAGTGGCTCTTCAAAAAGCCAATACGACATCTCCATCACCAGTCGCAGTTATTATTGCTGGCTCTGGACCGACAGATAAGGATGGTAATTCAGTTTTAGCTGGTAAAAATAATAGCTTAAAAATGATTGCTGAAGGTTTGGCTCAGAAGGGAATCACAACTGTACGCTATGATAAACGAGGTATTGGGGATAATCAAGCACTCTTGACGAAAGAAGCAGATGTGACGTTTGACCATTTTGTTGAAGATGCAGTGCAAATCATCCAATCATTGCAGGCTAATAAAGCCTATACAAGTGTTCATGTCATTGGACATAGTGAAGGTTCATTAATTGGTTTATTAGCGGCTCAAAAAACAGGAGTAGCATCCTTTGTTTCGATTGCAGGTGCTGGACGTCCAATGGATGAAGTTTTAGTGCAGCAATTAAAAAGTCAACTAGCACCAAATTTATTCAAAGAATCAAAGGACATTTTGGCAGCTCTAAAGCAAGGAACGCAAGTGGAACATATTTCGCCAGAATTACAAGCAGTCTTCCGTCCTTCTGTACAGCCTTTCCTTATTTCCGTGTTAAAGTATAATCCAGCCACAGAGCTTGGAAAAGTAAAGAGTCCTGTACTACTTGTGCAAGGAACGACTGATTTACAAGTGAAGGAAGTCGATGCAGAGGCATTAAAGAAAGGTAACCCTGATGCAAAGCTTCTTTATATGGAGGGAATGAACCATGTGTTGAAAAAGGCACCAGAAGACTATGCCGCGAATTTAGCAACCTATGCAGACCCAACACTTCCACTACATGAAGATTTACTACCAGCTATTCAACAATTTATTAATGGAAAGTAGGCTGAGTCACTTTGGGTGTTTTTGTATATTTAATCATCATGCTTCCATTTCTCATCTTTGCCCTTGTATTATCACAGGGGAAAGGAACTTTTCTAATTGCTGGCTTTAACACAATGTCACAAGACGAAAAAGATACGTATGACGAAATAGCACTTGCAAAATTTATGGGGAAGATGATGTATGGCTACTGTTTTTGTGTACTTTTATGGGTGCTGAATGAACTATTTCAAACACAGTGGTTATTTATTGTAGGTCTTGTTCTTTTTGTAGTGCTTACGATTTTTTTAATGATCTATATGAACACAGGTAATCGATTCAAAAAATAAAAAATACAAAGAAGGACTTGATCGCAACAATGACAAGTCCTTTTTGTGTGAGAATCATTATCATTTATCTGGAATTCTGTTAAACTAGAGCCATGTCAATGGTTAAACTAGAAGGAGTGCTTGAACTAAATGAAATTAAGCGACCATATACTTTTGTGGAATCACGCGTACATTAAAATCATGGATATACGTTTTACAATGATGGAACAAGGAGAAGCATTCGGCCCTTATCCATTGCCTATGAATGCCTTTCTGTATACAAAAAGAGGCGATGCTCAAATATGGGTCGATAAAAATAGGCATTTAGTACAATCCTTTCATGCCTTTCATGCAGGAAAAGGTGTCTGTATACAGATTGTAGCAGAGAAGGAATTTGATTATTTTCTGATTTTCTATAAAACCACTCTACCGTTACCGAATCGACAAGAAATTGTAGCTTTGTTGGAAAACGACAATCCGTTTCAATACCAGTATGCTTTCGCACCAGCTAATCCACTTACTCTGCTTGATAAAGTGGAGCAAATGAATACGTTTTGGCTACAACCCAATGAAAAAGAGCTGAAACGTTTACATATAAAAGCATTGTTTTATCAATATATTTATGAATTACTACGACAAATGCATAACCAGGGAATTCACCCTATAAAGCCAGATATAGTTACAGAAGCCGTTCGCTATATTGAGGAACATTATCAGAGGCCATTGACGCTTGAAAAGCTGGCTCAGGAATTATCTTGTAGTGTAGGTTATTTATCTAAGTTATTTAAAGAAAAAATGCATACTAGCCCGATTCATTATTTGGGTGTCATGCGTATAAATAAAGCAGCGAAATTGCTAGTACAAACAGATGCGACATTGCAGGATATTGCTGATCATGTTGGTTATCCAGATGGCTATTCATTAAGTCGAAGCTTTAAACGACATAAGGGCATTTCTCCAGCTCAATTTAAAAAAGCATGGAAACAAAAAAGCGAAGATGAAGAATTGCCATTTTGGAGAAGAAGATATGCTATTCTCCCAAATCCTATCGAATGGTATATTGATGATGAAATTGAAAATCATTATCAACGAAAGGGAGCAAGCGAAATGTCGAAGTTTAAAAACATGAAGGTAACGGCCATGACGTTGTTTATGTGTCTATCATTATTATTAGCTGCATGCTCAAATGCAACAACTACAAATGGGGCTACACCAGCTGCCAATCAAGAAACAAAGGCGAATAGTGGGCAAGAAGTGATGCAGGAAGGGAAAACAAGAATTGTTGCTACGCCAAGAGGTGATGTTGAAATTCCAGCACAGCCACAGCGTGTAGCGGCTGATCAATATATGGGACAACTATTAAAGCTAGGCATTATACCAATCGGGGTTCGTGAAGGAATGTTAACGGAAGGGTGGATAAAAAAATCAGGTATTCCGCAAGAAACACTCGATAAAATTGAGAACTTGGGTAACTTTCCAATGAACCCAGAAAAACTCATTATGTTAGAGCCCGATTTAATTATTGGATCAATCGAAAAAAATATTGAACAATACGAAAAAATAGGAACGACAGTTTTTATCCCGTATTGGGAAGAACTTTCAACGGCAGGGCCTTTGGAAAAATTCAGAAGAATTGCTGAAGTATTTGGTAAAGAGCAAGAAGCGGAGGAATGGATAACAGGATATGAGCGCAAGGTAGAAGATGCTCGAAAACAAATAAAAGGCATCATTAAGGAAGGAGAAACGGTATCAATTGTGCAATTAAGCCCTACAGGTTTGTTTGTGTTAGCTGCTGAGGGTGGGAATTATGGTAGTAATACCATTTATCAGATGTTGAAATTACCTCCTACAGAACAAGCATTAAATATGAAAGAAGGCTTTGAAAATATTTCGCTAGAGGTGCTGCCCGAGTATTTAGGCGATCATGTATTTGTCTATGTGAATTCGCAAGAAGATGCAGAGGAGATATTGAACAGCCCTATTTGGCAAGGAGCCCCAGCAGTGAAAAATGGCCATGTTTATATGTATGGTGAATTCGATGATGAATTCGTCATGGAGGATCCATACTCTTTAGATCTTCAGCTTGATAAAATTGTCAACGTTTTATTAGAGAAAAAACAGTGACCAACATAACCTGAATTTGTTTTAACATAAACCCTCCTCGGTGGCTTGTTTTAGAGGAGGGTCTATGCTGAGATTGGTCCTAATGACAATAATTGCATGTTGTATGACTATTTTATAATATTAATAGCATAGAATTTATGACATGAAGTAGAGCCTATTAAGCAAGGTTCTACTTTTTATCAATACTTAAAAAACTGAATATTTAGGAAACTGTAAATTTAATGTCACAAATATGCTCGAAAAAGGGCTGTTCTTCTTCTTTTCTGTAAAAATAGAATTTTTAGAATAATAAGTATTATTATAGAGGACATTAAAAAATTAATAGGTAAGGAGAATTATTTAATATGTCTCAAATGTTAGCACTGACGATAGTACTTGCTATTCTTTACATCGGAGATATTGTCGCAACAAGAACAAAGGCTTGGATTCCATCTGTGTTCGTCTGTGCGGTATTATTTTTAATCGGCTATTGGACGTTTTTCCCGAAAGATATTGTTAGTATTGCCGGGATCGGTCCAGTAGTTGCCACGATGTTAATGTATTTATTAATTACCAATATGGGGACACTTCTGTCACTCAAGGAATTGAAAAACCAGTGGAAGGCAATTGTCATTTCATTGGCCGGTATTGTAGGAATTATTGCTATTTTATTTACCATTGGCGCCATGATTTTTGATTTGAAAACAATGATTGTGGCAGTTCCACCATTGGTTGGAGGAGTTGTGGCTGCATTAGTCATGTCAGAAGGTGCCTCGGCTGCTGGCTTAGAGGATTTAGCAGTTTTTGCAATTGTTATTTATGTCATTCAAGGATTTGCAGGCTATCCGATTACTTCAATTGTATTAAAACGTGAAGCAAAACGTTTATTAAAAGAACACCAACAAGGTAAGCTACATACGATTTCACAAGTGCAGGAAGAAGAAAACGCTGCTACTGAACAGCCTAAATTATTTAGGAAGATGCCTGCCAATTATAATACAGAATATTTTAAATTTTTCCGTTTAGCGCTTATTGGTTTATTGGCCTACGGTACATCGACCGTATTAGCTCCAATTGTGACAGTTAATGCGCTAGTACTGTGCTTAGTGTTTGGTGTACTTGCTTCAACAATCGGTTTTTTAGAAAAGCAACCGTTACAAAAAGCAAATGGCTTTGGCTTTGCCATTATGGGCTTAATGCTCTTTATATTCGACGGCTTAAAACAGGCAACCCCTGAAATGCTAATGCGCATTATTGTTCCGTTAGTTGTTTCGATTGTCCTAGCTGTAGCCGGCATGTATATTTTCTCGTTCATCGCAGGGAAAATATTAAAAGTTAGCCCGAACTTAGCGTTTGCGGTTTCCTTAACAGCGCTATATGGTTTCCCCGCAGATTATATTTTAACGAATGAAGTGGTGAAATCATCGACGACGGATGAAAAAGAGCGTGAAATGCTGCTAAGTCGTATGCTGCCACCTATGCTTGTTGGAGGCTTCATTAGTGTAACCATAACATCGGTTATTTTAGCGGGTATTTTCGTCAATTGGCTATAAAAAAGGAGAGAGTAATCATGACTAATATTAAACCTATCATTGCTGATCTTAACAGTGAGCTTGTGGCAATTCGTCAAACATTACATAGTGAGCCGGAGCTTTCGTGGGAGGAATATGAAACAACGAATTTTGTAGCAGCTTATTTAGATAAGCTAGGTATTCCTTATAGACGAACAGAACCCACAGGTATTATTGCTGAATTAAAAGGGAACAAGGAAGGAAAAACGGTTGCCCTACGAGCGGATATGGATGCCTTATCCGTTTATGAAATTCGAGAGGATATTCCATATCGATCTAAAACAAATGGAAAGATGCATGCATGTGGTCATGATGCCCATACAGCCATGCTATTAATTGCCGCTAAAACTTTACATGCAGTCCGTGACGAAATAGAAGGGACAGTTCGATTTATTTTCCAGCCTGCTGAAGAAGATGCTACAGGGGCAAAAGCAATGGTTGAGCAAGGCGCTATGGAAGGTGTAGATAACGCATTCGGTATTCATATTTGGTCACAAATAGACACAGGAAAAATCCAGTGCAATAAAGGACCTGCGTTTGCCTCTGCTGATATTTTTAAAGTAACTTTCAAAGGTCAGGGTGGTCATGCTGCAGCGCCACATGATGCTATCGATGCAGTGATGATTGCTTCGACCTTTGCGTTGAATGTTCAAACGGTTGTATCGCGTACAGTCAATCCACTTCGCCCAGCTGTCTTAACCATTGGTAAAATGGATGTCGGTACCCGTTTCAATGTAATTGCCGAAGACGCTATTTTGGAAGGAACTGTGCGTTGCTTCGATCAAGACGTACGTATGCATATGGAAGCGCAAATTCGCCATTATGCTGATCAAGTTGCAATACTCTATGGTGGAACAGCTGAGGTTATTTATGAATACGGTACTCAAGCCGTCAACAACGATAAAGCTAGTGCCGACTTAGTTGAACGTTTAGCAATGGAGCATTTTGGTGCTGAAGCTTATCATTTAGACGACCCAACGATGGGTGGCGAGGATTTCAGCTTTTATTTAGATGAAGTGCCAGGCTGTTTTGCATTAGTAGGTTCTGGAAATACAGAAAAAGATACACGCTGGGCACATCATAATGGTCATTTTGATATTGACGAAGATGGTTTGCGAATTGGAGCAGAATTATATGTGCAATATGCGTTAACTTGGCTACAAGAAAATAAATAATATGAAAACGTAAGCGGTAATTTTAGGCGTTGTATAATTCCATGCTAGCTGGTCATAATAAAAAAGATTTCACTTATGAAATCTATAATGATGAGGAGGATGAAAAATGAGTAGGTTCGAACAATTAGACCCCAAATCTCAAAAAATCCACCGCAACTGGTCAAGGATTAAGCGATCAAAATCGCAAGTAAACGGGGAAACGGAGATCACTCTTCATAACCGTCTCTTGCGAAGCGAAGCAAAGGCCCGTCAGTTTTAATCATGCTAGAAAAGTAAGTGTCATCAAGCCCAGAAATTTTCTGGGCTTTTCTTTTTGTGTAATATATAATGTATGATCATACTGAAAAGGGATTGAATAAAAGGGGAGTGAAGCCAACTATGAACAATCTTATTCCTACTTATTTACAGCATTTCACAACAAGGATTCAACAGCCAGAAGGGGTCGAATCGCAATTACAGCTTTGCTCTACTTCAAATAACACGCAATTTGAAATTTGGTATTATGGTGATTTATTAGCCTTAGAAGGGGAGGTTTTACCATTCATTTCAGGTTCGACTGCTAAAATCGTTGCCAAGGACCCATTAACAGCAGAGGAAATTTTGCTTTTTGATGCGACCCTACACGGTTATAATGCGTTGTTTTGTGATGACTATACAGAAGAACAACGTGGCAACCGTCCTCTACAGTCATATAATATGCCCGCCACTGAAGTGATCTTATCATTTTTTTATAACATTGATTATGATGAAGAAGTGGATGACTATGAGGTCGATGAACAAGGAAATGTACAGTTAATGAATGGTGAAACAACAGATTGGGAGACGGTAAAAAGAAATGGCTATGATGCATTTGTTTTTTATACTAAAAAAGAGGATGGAACATTATTAGCATTTGCCCAGGAAGAATTAGCTTAGCGTGAAAGGAATCAAATTAGATGCAACTATTTCATTTTTCTCAAGATTTAGCGAATCACATTCACTCTTATGAGTCCATAAATGCGTTTTATCAAAAAATCATGAAAACGGCAGTTCCCACGAATATCGGCTTTATCTATATTGAACCAAATGGTTTGGTAGGCATGCATGAAGCACCTGTACCACAATTATTGATTGTTATTCAAGGTGAAGGCTGGGTTTGTGGTGAGGATGGAAAAAGAGTCGATATTGCAACAGGAGATGGCGTTCTTTGGCAACAAGGACAAGCACATGAATCTGGCAGTACAACAGGATTAACAGCGCTTGTTATTCAGGCCGAACAAATTAATCTTACATAAATAAAACATGTGGTAGCGTACTGGGCAATAGCAGAATGCATAAGACTGAAAAATATATGCCAATCCATGCTGATGAGAATAGTTCAATAAAACCCTCTAAAATCGGTGACTAAAGCAATGTTAGAGTGAGGTATGATACCGGCTTTGACTAGTATTTTCTTGTACAAAAGTAATGTCATTTTCTTGCATCTGACGTATAATAGATGTCAACACTTTTCACCTGCAATTCCAATTTTTATCTTTATTGTAACGCACAATTAGATAGGGGGAAGACTTCATGCAAGTAGTTGAAAAAGCATTTGGCTATATTACAAGAGAGCATGGGGAGCAAATTCAAGTTCTCGTATTTGAACAAAATACAGTAGGGGCAGGTATTCAAGTTCCCAAAGGTACGATTGAAGAAGGGGAAACACCTTTAGAGGCCGTAAAGCGGGAGATGCTGGAGGAGACAGGCCTAACAACACTTGTTGTTCAAGAGCTCATTGCACAGGATTACTTTAACCATCCATCAGGTGTTTTACAGAAACGCTATTTTTATCATTTAACTATCTCCGGAGAAACAAAGGACACCTGGCAACATTATCCTACTGGGTTGAATGAAGCAGATTTACTTTTTTCTTTTTACTGGATATCAGCTGAGCAAGATACTTTGTTAGCTAAGGGGCATGGCGATTATTTATATCGCGTATTGGCTAAGGTGAAAAATTGAGCGTACAGAAAAACCGCGTCATTATTGGCGCGGTTTTAATGTTTATTCGATTAAGCTTTTGCAGCGACCTCTAAAGCCTGTGCGAAATCGGCTATTAAATCATCTACATGCTCGAGTCCTACAGAAAAACGTAAAAGTCCATCTGTGATCCCACGTTTGGCACGTTCCTCAGGCTCCATAGCGGCATGGCTCATCTTTGCCGGATAGGAAAGAATGGATTCCACACCACCAAGTGAAACAGCGAAAACTGGAATTTTCATTGCCTCGACTAATGCTTTTGCGGAAGCATAGCTTGGTAAGCGGAAAGATAAAACTGCTCCAGAGCTTGTACTTTGACGCTGATGGATGTTATGACCTGGATGTGAGGATAATCCAGGGTAATAGACTTGTTCCACCAGTGTATGAGTTGCTAAAAACTCAGCAATTTTTTGAGCAGATTGTGCAGAACGGCTAAAGCGGACATCTGTCGTTTTAATGTTTTGCAAGAGTGTAAAGGAATCCTGCACGCCCAATATATTGCCAAATGAATTTTGGATAAAGTATAAGTCCTGTCCTAGCTTTTCATCAGCTGTGACTGTTAATCCTGCAATAATATCAGAATGCCCCGATAAAAACTTCGTCGCACTATGAATAACGACATCAACACCTAGTTCTAACGGACGTTGATGTAATGGTGTCATAAATGTATTATCCAAAAATGTGAGACATTGGTGTTGTTTCGCCAGCTCTACTACACCACAAATATCTGTAATGCCTAACGTTGGATTAGATGGTGTTTCCATATAAAGCAGTTTTGTAGCCGGCGTTATTGCAGCTTCCACGGCTGCTATATCTGTGAAATCTACAAAAGTGTGGGAAATCCCAAAGCGTGGTAATACCTTTGTCACAAAACGATATGTTCCACCATAAACATCTTCAGTCATGACGATATGGTCGCCCTGTGATAACAGCATTAAAGCGGCTGAAACCGCAGCAATCCCTGAAGAAAAGGCATGGGCACGAACTCCACCTTCAAGCTCTGCTATCGCTTTTTCTAGAGCATCGCGCGTAGGGTTACCAGAACGCGCATAATCATATTCGCCAAACTCATCTATACTCTCTTGGTGGAAAGTAGAGGAAAGGTACATAGGAACATTGACTGCCCCTTTTTTATTTGAGTAGCCATCACGAACACCCGCATGAATGAGGCTAGTTTCAATATGTTGCTTCATCATTATGCCTCTTTTCTTAGGATATCAAATACTTGTTGTAAGTCTGCGATTAAATCTTCTGCTTCCTCAATACCAACTGAGAAGCGTAGTAAACGATCGCAAACACCACGTTCAACTCGTTCTTCATAAGGCATATCTGCATGTGTTTGAGTAGCTGGATATGTAATAAAGCTTTCCACACCACCAAGACTTTCAGCAAAAGTAATTAACTTTAAGTTACGAAGGAATGGGTCAATCCACTCTGGTTTTTGTAAGCGGAATGACAGCATACCACCTTTTCCTGTATAAAGGACATCTGTAACTAGTGCCTCTTCCTCTAAGTAAGCAGCAATAGCTTTGGCATTGGCATCATGTTGCTTTAAGCGAAGGTGCATTGTTTTTAAGCCACGAATAAGTAACCAAGAATCCATAGCACCAAGCACCATGCCACTACCATTATGAATAAAGCCAATGCGTTCAGCTAATTCTGTGCCTTTAGCTACTACGATCCCAGCTAAGACATCATTATGTCCGCCAATATACTTTGTTGCGGAGTGAAGCACAATATCTGCTCCCAAATCAATAGGACGTTGGAAGTACGGTGTATAGAATGTATTATCTACAATTAACAAAGCACCGTGTTTATGTGCAAGCTCAGCATACACCTGTAAATCAAATTCCTGCATAAGCGGATTCGTTGGTGTTTCGATGAATAAGGCACGTGTATTTTCATTTATTAATGCTTCTACCTCCTCCACTGATTCGAATTTTGAATAAACAGGCTTAATATTATATGTCTCTTGGAAGAAGTTAAATAGTCTATATGTACCGCCATATAAATCATCTGGCACCACTAATTCATCGCCTGGTTTAAATATAGATAATACTAATTGGATGGCAGCCATCCCAGAGCTACAGGCAAAGCCCATATCGCCACCCTCTAAATCAGCAAAGCCTGCTTCTAAAAGAGCACGGGTTGGATTTTTTGTCCGTGTGTAGTCAAAGCCTGTAGATTCCCCAATCCCAGCATGTTTATAAGCCGTTGATAAATGAATAGGTGGACTAACCGCTCCCGTTGTTGGGTCACTTAAATTACCTAGTTGTACTAGTTTTGTTTCAATGCTTCTGTTTAATGTCATGACGTCACTCTTTTCTCCAATATTATGTAAAGCGGGACTATTCGCTTTTCATTTAATAGTAGTAATCTCAATAATTGTTACCAATTTAACATGGATATTCAAGAAGAACAAGGGTGATTTCAGAAAATTAGCTAGATTATTTTATGTTAATCACGTAGGAATAGTAGGTTATAGTGGGGAATGGATTATTTCTATGTCTGACAATGCGGCTTCACTGGAAGTAAGTTCATTAATCGTTGAGGGAGCAATGTGGATTTGAAGAAAAGCCATTGGAGGTATTTTTCTGCTAATGAAAAAGAATCTGCCTCATTGGAATGAGACAGATTCGAAGTAGCGATAGATATTAGGCTTGTTCCTTTTTTAATAAATCGCGGATTTCCTTTAGAAGCTCTTCCTTGGCATCCAGCTCAGGAGTTGGTTCTTCCACGACTGCTTCTTCCTTTTTATTGGTAAGCTTCGTCATAATTCGTAAAGCCATAAAAATTGCAAACGCAATAATTAAAAAATCAATAATTGATTGTAAAAATACGCCTAATTTGATTTGAGCGTCACCCGAGCCATAGACAAAGCTTGCTGTTAAATCAATACCACCTGTTAACACACCAACTAATGGCATAATGATATTTTCAACTAAGGAGGTTACAATTTTACCGAAAGCACCACCAATGACAACCGCTACTGCTAAATCGATAATATTGCCTTTCATCGCAAATTCTTTAAAGTCTTTCCACAAAATAAAATTCCTCCCTATTATGATCCTTAAAATTAATCAATTTGTATTTTACTATATTTTTCCCAAGTCTTTCAACTGCTTTCGTAGTGGAAATGATGTCCTATGCTGCTAGGTTGTATGACTTAAAAAATTTCACTACTTATTTCGAAAAATTTGGTAATATGGAAGTAGACTACTAGATTAGGTGTGACTTATGGCTAAAAAAAAGAATAACAAACCGATGTTATCACCCGCGACAAAATTGGGTATGATAGCATTATTGATTCCAATTGCAATAACCGTATACGTCCTTACCTTTTTTGCTTGGAAGGAGCTTCAAACCTTACCGATTTTTGAAAAGCTTGCTCAGGAAAAGGCGATAGAAGAAATTCAGGAGCATTTTGATATAAGCATTCCTGAAAAATTTATTCCTGTATACATAGCGGCGGAGGAGAAGTATGGCGTACCTTGGACCTTACTTGCTGCACATCATCGCATTGAGACTCGTTTTTCGACAGTGAAAACGATGGTATCGTCAGCAGGTGCAGAAGGGCATATGCAATTTATGCCTTGCACATTTGTTGGCTGGAAGCATCCCACTTGCTCAGGTTTAGGGAAGGGCGATATATCCAAGACTGAACTAATGAGCCCGCAGACCATTGCGAAATACGGGGGATATGGAGTTGATGCAAATGGTGATGGGGTTGCTGATCCATATGACATAGAGGATGCAGTTTTTAGTGCAGCTAATTACTTGTCGAAATATGGTGCCGCACAAGGTGAAATTAAAAAGGCGGTTTTTCAATATAATCACAGTGAGGAATATGTGGAAGATGTGTTGTCTTACTATCAATTGTACAACGCTTATCACGATGAGTTAAAAACGGCAGTTCTTTTACATCAGGAAAAATAAAGAGCCATCACATTGGATGGCTCTTCATCGCATATTTAAGTTGCTTTACGCATACCTTTGAGAATAAGGCTTACGATAAATATCAGCACGATAGCACCGATTAACGCAGGGAATACGTAGAAATCACTAACTCTCCATCCCCAGTTCCCTAAAACCATACTACCGATCCAAGAACCGACAATCCCCGCAATAATATTACCAATGATACCACCAGGTACATCCTTACCTAAAATTACGCCTGCTAACCATCCAAGAATCCCTCCGATGATTAAATACCAAATGAAACTAATCATATTTCTCATCTCCTTAAAGTTAAGATATAATGGCGATTACTTAGTTATACCCTGAATGAAGCAGATTAAACGTTGCCAT
Organism: Lysinibacillus sp. GbtcB16; assembly: GCF_019091145.1. NCBI lineage: Bacteria > Bacillati > Bacillota > Bacilli > Caryophanales > Bacillaceae > Lysinibacillus > Lysinibacillus sp. GbtcB16. The sequence goes on along the minus strand of NZ_JAGXJV010000001.1, from coordinate 2,167,046 downwards.
CTTTTTTAGTAATAATTACATGATTTTATCCGGCTGTCGTTAACCTTTTAGCTGGAGTGACAGCCAAATCATCTGCATAATTTGTTGTGAATATGCCTACATTACATATAACAGCTTTTATATGATACATACACCGATTATCGCTTACTTCTATAGTATGTTTGCGCCTTCAAATCGTACCTAAAATACATTCACCTACTTTCGAAAGAAATGAATGAGCCTTTTCTAAAATTATTTGCAAAAACAGCCTATTCATTCGTAAAAATTTTTTTGATTCATCACCTCAATCGCCCATGCATAAATTTATTTAGCACATTGCTAATAGGTAGTCTTTTTAAATGGGTAATTTTCCATTATTTGAATAGTTTGAAAAATGAGCTAAAAAAGAATATAATGTGAAAAAGGAGCGTGTTATATATGAATATGGCTGTAATGAAACGATTAAATCGTCAAGGTTTACTAATTGCGGGCTTGCATTTGTTAGTTTTATTAAATCTAGCAGCGGATTTCCTCTACGCATCGTAACCAATTTAATAGAAAGGTGAATGAAATGTTTGTCCCATTTTAAAAACAACCGTGTAGGCATTGTTAGTTAACTGCTCACGGTTGTTTTTATTTTGATTAAAGGAATTATTCTATTACATGTCTAATACTTAGTACTTAAAAGGGAGGGATTAAATGACAACAAGATGGGATCAACCGTTTGGTCATTTGGAACGGCCATTTGCGTGGTTGGATTTTGATGCACTTGATAAAAATATTCAAATTGTACAGGGTGCATGTGGGGGAAAACCAATTCGTCTAGCAACAAAATCGATTCGTTCAGTTGAGGTGCTTCGCTATATTCAACATCAACTTGTGAATGTAGTTGGGTTTATGACTTTTACAGCAGCAGAGACAATTTTTTTACTACAGCAACAGTTTGATGATGTATTACTGGGCTATCCAGTGATGGAAGAGACGGCTATACGTCAATTATTACACTTTGTTCAAGAGGGGAAAACCGTTACATTTATGGTTGATCGACAGGAACATATCCAACTATTAGCGAAGTTAGGGAATGAAATGGGTGTGCGTGTCCCAATTTGCATCGATATTAATGTATCCAATGATTTCAAATTATTGTACTTTGGTACGAAACGTTCATCATTATATTCCCTTGAAACGTTAACTCCATTTTTGCAAGCCATAAAAAATAATCCTTCTATTGAAGTAGTAGGGGCTATGGGCTATGAGGCGCAAATCGCTGGTGTTGGTAATCGTCCATCGAATGTAGTAAAGGGTAGAGTAATAGAAGCCATGCAAGCACAGGCGAAAAAGCAGGTCACTCAATTTCGTCGATTAGCTATCGCTCATATTAAAGCCTATTTTCCAAATTTACGTTTTGTTAATGGAGGAGGCTCAGGTAGTATGTCTTACACAACTCAGCAGAAAGAAGTGACTGAAATTACGGTTGGTTCTGCCTTTTATGCCCCTGCTCTGTTCGATCAATTTACCCATTTGCAGCTTGAAAAAGCAGCCGGATTTGCCTTGCGTGTCACGAGACAGCCTGAAAAAAATATCGTTGTTTGTCATGGTGGGGGATATACAGCTTCTGGTGCGATCAGTATTGATCGGTTACCTGTATTCTATGAACCTACCAATTTTGCATATCTTAACTTAGAAGGGGCAGGAGAGGTGCAAACACCGATTAAGGTCAAAGGGAAAAACATTGAAATTGGCGATACCATTTATTTTCGACATGCCAAGGCTGGGGAGCTTTGTGAACGATTCCAATTATTACATGGTGTTCGAGGGGACAAGTATGTAGGATCTTATACAACATACAGGGGGGATGGACAATGTTTTCTATAGAAAAATGGAAGAATGGAGAAAAATGGACTAATTGGGCTGGGAATGTTATTTCCTATCCAAGTGAAATGTATTTACCGCATTCCATTGAAGAAGTTTCAATGATTGTTAGACATGCACGCGAATCTGCTAAGACAATTCGTGTTACAGGTGCAGCACACTCGTTTAGCGCTGTGGCAATGCCGGAGCATATAGCTATTTCCTTACATAATATGCGCGGATTGATCGCTGTGAATGAGGAAAAGCAGGAGGCTACATTATGGGCTGGAACCTATTTATATGAAATTGGACCAATGCTAGCAAAGCATGGATTTGCATTAATTAATATGGGAGATATTCAGGAGCAAACTATTGCAGGTGCCGTTTCAACGGGGACTCATGGCACAGGTGTTACACTTGGTTCTTTATCCTCAGCCGTGATGTCGTGGGGGTTTGTGGATGGGACGGGAACTTATCAGGAGCATCGACGAGGATTAGATGATTTGTCTGAAGCACTTCATGTATCGCTAGGAATGCTCGGTATTCTTGTTAAAGTAACGATTAAAGTCATGCCATTATATGGTCTGCATTATGTGGGGGCAAGAGATACTTTAGCGAATGGACTCATCGGGTTTGCGGAGGATATCCAACAACATCGTCATGTGGAATGGTTTTATTTCCCTGGTAGTGAGACGATTCAAGTAAAGCGAATGAATGTTGTGGCTCCTGTCTATCAAAGTGAATGGAATAAGAAAATAGAAAACCTTAAGTTACAAATTGTAGAAAATGGTGCTTTTTTTGCGATGTCTGAGCTTTGTAAGTGGAAACCAGCTTTAAGTGGTGCCATGAGTAAAATAGCAGCGGCTAATGTGGTGGAAAGTGAAAAAATAGGTATAAGCTATGAAATTTATCCTTCACCTCGTAGTGTGAAGTTCCAGGAAAGTGAATATGCCATCCCATTATCTCAATTTGAAGCTTGTCTAGAGGAAATTCATGCAACCTTTAAAAAGCGTATTTTTAATGTTCATTTTCCATTAGAATGTCGAACAACTGCAGGGGAAGCTGGTTTTTTAAGCCCAACACAGGGGCGTGAATCTGCCTTTATCGCCTTCCATATGTATAAAGGAATGTCGGAGGAGCCCTATTTTAAATGGGTGCATACGTTAATGCAGAAATATGAAGGTCGTCCACATTGGGGCAAACAACATCATTTAACCGCTCAAAAGGTTTATGAATTATATCCTGAAATTGAAAAATTTTTAAACATTCGACACCAATATGATCCTGATCATGTGTTTTTTACAGGATATTTAAAAAAATTATTTCTATTGTAAGCGCTATCTCCTTTTCCGCCCTTTCCAACTCTTTGTTCATATTTAGAAAATTATTGTTCTATATTTTTAAAAAATTAAAATTTGAACGAAATGTCAAAATTTTTATCAAAACGAGATAAAACTGATGCTTAATCAGCATGTAAACGATTTCAATTTTGACAGATTTTTTGAATTGTTTAAACAATTCAAAAAATAGTGTTGACGAGACCTTTTTTTCGTACTATGATAACAACAATTTAACACGTTCGTTACAGCAGTAGTACTCTAGAAAGCTGTTATCTATAAACAAAAAATAAATAGACAGAAGATTTTGATTTTGTATATAGCAACGAACATAGTATGGAAAGCAATAAATGAGGGGCGTTTAAAATGAGAAGTGACATGATAAAAGTAGGCGTAGATCGAGCGCCACATCGAAGTCTTTTATATGCAACAGGCAAAGTAAAAGCAAAAGATTTAGGCAAGCCATTTATTGGGGTTTGTAACTCTTATATCGACATAATACCAGGTCACGTTCATTTACGTACGTTCGCTGATGTTGTAAAAGAAGCCATTATTGAAGCGGGTGGTATTCCATTCGAATTTAATACAATTGGTGTCGATGATGGTATTGCAATGGGGCATATTGGTATGCGCTATTCATTACCAAGTCGTGAAATTATAGCAGACTCAGCTGAGACGGTTATTAATGCACACTGGTTTGATGGCGTATTTTATATTCCAAACTGTGACAAAATTACACCAGGTATGCTTATGGCAGCTGTTCGTACCAATGTACCATCGATTTTTGTGTCTGGTGGTCCAATGGAGGCCGGTACATCTGCATCAGGCAAACAGCTTTCATTAACGTCTGTTTTTGAAGGTGTCGGTGCTCATAAATCAGGAAAAATGTCTGCCGAAGAGCTATTAGATATTGAAAATAATGCTTGTCCGACTTGTGGTTCCTGCTCAGGGATGTTTACCGCAAACTCTATGAACTGTTTAATGGAAATGCTAGGGGTTGCTTTACCAGGTAATGGAACAATTGTAGCTACTTCTGAAGAGCGTCACAAACTCATTAAAGAAGCGGCAAAACAATTAATTCGTATGGTAAAGGAAGATATTAAGCCACGCGATATTATTACAAAAGAGGCAATTGACGATGCTTTTGCATTAGATATGGCTATGGGTGGATCTACTAACACCGTTCTACATACATTAGCCATTGCCAATGAAGCAGAAATAGATTACAACATTGAGGATATTAATAAAGTTGCAGAACGAGTACCTTATTTAGCAAAAATCATGCCTGCTTCCGATATTTCAATGGATGATATTAATAAAGCTGGTGGCGTTAGTGCCATTATTAATGAATTGGTGTCTATTCCAGGTGCTATACATCCTAATCGTCCAACAGTGGCAGGAATGACAATGGGTGAGTTAGTTAAAGATCATCACATTACAAATAATCAAGTCATTCGAACGAAAGAAAATCCATATAGTGCTGTAGGTGGTTTATCGGTGTTATTCGGTAACATTGCACCAGAAGGCTCCGTGATTAAAGTCGGCGCAGTAGATCCTTCCATCCAAGTCTTCAAAGGTCAAGCCATCGTTTTTGATTCACAGGAGGCAGCACAAGAAAATATTGATAATGGAATAGTGAAAGAGGGCCATGTAGTCGTCATTCGCTATGAAGGTCCTAAAGGTGGCCCAGGAATGCCGGAAATGCTGGCACCAACATCTGCAATTCAAGGTCGTGGCCTTGGTACAAAGGTGGCATTGATCACAGATGGTCGTTTCTCAGGGGCATCACGCGGTATTTCAATCGGACATATTTCACCAGAAGCTGCTGAAGGTGGTCCAATTGCTTTAGTAGAAGACGGAGATATGATTGAAATTGATCTACCAAATCGTACGATTAATTTACAAGTTTCAGAGGAAGTTTTAGCTGAACGTCGTGCAAAATTACCAGTCTTTGAGCCTAAAATCAAACGAGGTTGGCTCGCAAGATATTCAAAATTAGTGACGAACGCTTCCACTGGTGGCGTTATGAAGATTTAAAACTAGATAAATGAAAACGTTGATGAGGTTAAAGGTTCTAGAGCCTTGTATCTACCAGAGAGCCGGTCGTGCTGGAAGCCGGCGATACAACTAGATCCGACATCCCCTCGGAGTGAGCTATTAAACGTGTTTACACCATTAGATAGCTTCGGGCATAGTCGAAAGTGCTCGTTATTAATGAATAAATGTTTTATGACACCCTATTGGATGCGATATATTCCGCATTGGTGCATAAATGCTGTCATTTATTCGCGAGGTAGCAATTATTTGCTATAAAAAAGGGTGGTACCATGGAAAGTCTTTTTCATCCCTACGTAAGGTAGTTCTTTGCGTGTGGAGAAAAAGGCTTTTTATTATTTTCATAATGGAATGAGCTAACTCTCCTTCTTCAGGAGGAGAGTATAGACTAACCAGCTAGTGACACTTCATTAATCTACAACACTGATGTGTGAGTTTGAAAGAAATAAAGGAGGCATATTGATGAGTGCGAATGTTTCAATCAATGAAAAAGAACAATTAGCAACAACTGCAACAGTTGAGCAAACCTATCAAGCAAAGGACGGGGCCGATGTACTAGTGCAGGCATTGCACGATCAGGGTGTTGAAATCATCTTTGGCTATCCAGGTGGTGCTGTATTACCAATTTATGATGCGATGTATAAAAATCCAATCCGTCATATTTTAACAAGACATGAGCAGGGTGCCATCCATGCGGCGGAAGGCTATGCGCGTGTTTCAGGGAAAACGGGTGTTGTCATTGCTACAAGTGGCCCAGGCGCAACAAACCTTGTTACAGGGATAGCCGATGCCATGATTGATTCCATACCTTTAGTGGTATTTACTGGTCAGGTTGCGACTTCTGTTATTGGCACAGACGCTTTCCAAGAAGCGGATATTATGGGTATTACTACACCAATTACTAAGCATAATTATCAAGTACAAGATGTAAATGACATCCCACGTATTGTCAAAGAAGCTTTCCATATTGCCAGCACAGGTCGTAAGGGGCCAGTTGTCGTTGACTTCCCAAAGGACGTTTCACAAATGCTGTTTGATGTAGAAAATCCGCCTCAAGCACCAGATGAAATTTATTTACCAGGCTATCAACCAACCTATAAGCCTAACTACTTACAAATCCAAAAGGCGATACAAGCAATTTCTTTAGCAAAAAATCCAGTCATCTTAGCTGGTGCAGGTGTTCTTTTTGCAGACGCACGTGAAGAATTAACAGCATTCGCTGAAAAATACCGTATCCCTGTAACGAATACTTTACTAGGCTTAGGCTCCATCCACGGTGAACATGAATTATTCCTAGGGATGGCCGGCATGCACGGTACGGCAACAGCGAACACAGCAATAACAAAGGCAGACTTATTACTTAATATTGGTGCTCGATTTGACGATCGCTTAACAGGTAATTTAGCTACATTTGCACCAAATGCGACAATTGTTCATATCGATATTGATCCTGCTGAAATTGGTAAAAACGTACCGACAGATATTCCGATTGTGGCAGACGCAAAAGAAGCATTGAAAGCGATACTGAAAAAGGATTTTGATGGTCCTGATACAACGGATTGGCTAGCCTATTTAAGAAATCACGCCAATGAGTATCCATTATGGTATTGCAAGAATGATCATGATCAGGAAATTTTACCACAAGAGGCATTGCGATTAGTTCATAAAATTACAGAGGGTGATGCCATTGTGACAACAGATGTTGGTCAGCATCAAATGTGGACAGCGCAATACTATCATTTAAATAATGATCATGCATGGGTAACGTCTGGTGGACTTGGTACGATGGGCTTCGGCTTCCCAGCCGCAATTGGTGCCCAATTTGCGAAGCCAGACAAAAAAGTTATTTCGATTGTAGGAGATGCAGGGTTTCAAATGACTGCACAGGAGCTGTCCATTCTACAGGAATTTAACTTACCAGTAAAAATAGTGATTTTGAATAATAGCTGTTTAGGAATGGTTCGCCAATGGCAAGAAACATTCTATGAAGAGCGCTATTCATCCTCACTTATGCCAATCCAACCGGATTTTGTTAAATTGGCGGATGCATATAGCATTAAAGGCTATCGCATTAACACAATTGATGAAGCGGAAGCTATTTTCCGAGAGGCATTACTTTCTGATGAGCCTGTGTTGATCGATTGTCGTGTGAAACAGCTTGAATGTGTATACCCAATGGTAGCACCAGGCAAAGGCCTACATGAAATGATTGGGGTGAAAAAGAATTGAAACGAGTAATTACCGTAACTGTGATTAACCAAAGTGGTGTGTTAAATCGATTAACAGGTTTACTTATGAAACGTCAGTTTAATATTGAATCCATTACAGTTGGTCATACAGAGCAACCGAATTTTTCAAAAATGACATTTGTTGTCAATGTAGAGGATGAAGGCAAAATTGAACAACTGGTGAAGCAATTATCTAAACAAATTGATGTATTAAAGGTCAATGATATTACTGAAAAATCAATTGTCCTGCGAGAACTAGCACTAGTAAAGGTCATTTCACCACCAAATTTACGCTTGGAAATGAATTCGATTGTCGAACCGTTCCGTGCTCAAATAATTGACACAGCTAAAAATGTAGTGACGTATCAAGTCGTAGGACACCCAGACAAAATAGATGCCTTTATTGAACTCATTCGACCATATGGCATTAAAGAACTTACACGTACAGGAGCAACTGCCTCAGTTCGTGAAACACAAAAGATCTCGAATCCGCAGCTCTCTATTTTAAAATAGTTTGCCTATAAAATTGATAGCTTTAGATGTGAGCACTACCAAAATGACATGCATCTAGAGCTGTGAAAATAAACCAAATTCTAGGAGGAAACAACAATGGCTACAATGTACTATGAACAAAATATTAACGAGGAAGTATTAAAAGGAAAGAAAATCGCTATTATCGGATACGGCTCACAAGGTCATGCACATGCATTAAACCTAAAAGAATCAGGCTTTGACGTAGTAGTAGGGGTTCGCCCAGGAGGATCTTTCGATGCTGCTAAAGCAGATGGTGTTGACGTAAAAACAGTGGCTGAAGCAGCACAAGAAGCAGATGTAATCCAAATTTTACTACCAGATGAGCGACAAAAAGCTGTGTATGAGGCAGAAATTGCTCCACATTTACAAGCAGGGAAAGCGCTAATGTTTGCACACGGCTTCAATATTCACTTTGGGCAAATTACACCACCAGCAGATGTAGACGTATTTTTAGTAGCGCCAAAAGGGCCAGGGCATTTAGTTCGTCGTCAATTCCAAGAAGGTGCTGGTGTACCAGGTTTATTCGCTATCCATCAAGATGCAACGGGCCAAGCAAAAGATTTAGCACTTGCTTACGGTAAAGGCATTGGTGCCGCACGTGGTGGCCTTCTTGAAACAACATTTAAAGAAGAAACAGAGACAGATTTATTTGGCGAACAAGCAGTACTTTGTGGTGGCGCAACACAGCTAGTAAAAGCAGGATTTGAAACGTTAGTGGAAGCAGGCTACCAACCAGAATTAGCATACTTCGAAACACTACATGAGTTAAAGCTAATTGTTGATCTAATGTTTGAAGGTGGAATGGCAACAATGCGTTACTCCGTATCAGATACAGCAGAGTGGGGAGATTATGTGGCAGGACCACGCATCATCGATGAGTCTGTAAAAGGTCGTATGAAAGACGTGTTAACGGATATCCAAGATGGTACGTTTGCTCGCCGTTGGATTCAAGAAAATGAAAATGGTCGTCCTGAATATACAAAGTTCAAAGAGGCTGGTGCGAACCATCAAATCGAAGAAGTAGGCGCAAAACTACGTGAGATGATGCCATTCATCAACGAAGGTAAAGAAAAAGTGGTAAGAGAAGTGGCGACAAGTGCGAAAAATTGATATTTTCGATACTACGCTTCGCGATGGTGAACAATCTGCTGGTATCAATTTAAATACAGCAGAGAAAATAGAAATAGCTAAACAGCTTGAGCGCCTTGGTGTGACAATTATTGAAGCAGGGTTTCCTGCTTCGTCACCCGGTGACTTTGATGCAGTCCATCGCATTGCTGAAACAGTAAAAAATTCAGTTGTAACGGGCCTTGCTCGTTGTATCCAAAAGGATATTGATACGACATGGGAAGCTATTAAAGTAGCCCAACAACCACATATTCATATTTTTCTAGCTACTTCGCCCATCCATATGGAATACAAGCTGAAAAAATCACCAGAACAAGTGATCGAGCAAGCGGTTGAAGCCGTTAAATATGCGAAAAAATACTTTCCCCTTGTACAATGGTCTGCTGAGGATGCATTCCGTTCAGATCGTGAATTTTTAGTACGAATTATGAATGAAGTGGTTGCCGCTGGGGCCACAACGATTAATGTCCCTGATACAGTCGGCTATGCCTCCCCTTACGAATATGGTGCATTATTTAAGTATTTGCTGGAAAACGTAAAAGGCGCTGATAAAGTCAAATTTTCTGCCCATTGTCATGACGACTTAGGAATGGCAACAGCCAACACATTGGCGGCAATTGAAAATGGTGCTGCACAAGTGGAGGGAACAATTAATGGCATTGGAGAGCGAGCAGGCAATGTAGCGTTAGAAGAAATTGCCGTAGCCCTTCATATACGTAAGGATTTTTATCAGGTAGAAACAGGAATACAACTGCAAGAGATTAAACGTACGTCCCAATTAGTCAGTAAATTGACAAACGTTGTGATTCAACCAAACAAAGCGATTGTTGGGAAAAATGCATTTGCACACGAATCGGGTATTCATCAGGATGGTGTGTTAAAAAATCCAGAAACTTATGAAATTATTTCACCAGCACTGATTGGTGAAGGAGAAATACCTTTAGTTCTTGGAAAACATTCTGGTCGAGCAGCCTTCCGTGATCGAGCTGAAACAATGGGCTTTGATCTATCAGATGAAAAGTTGAATAGGGCGTTTATAGAATTCAAAAAACTGGCGGATCGTAAAAAGGAAATTACAGAGGAAGATTTACTGACTCTTCTTACGGAACAGCAAATTCAGTTAGAGGATGTGCCACTATTTGAATTGAAAATGGTTCAAGTGCAATATGGTACAGAAAATATTCCGACGGCCACAGCCATTGTGCTAACACCAGAGGGATTAGAGAAAACAGTAGTTGCCACTGGTTCTGGGTCAGTAGAAGCCATTTTTAACACGCTAGAGCAGCTAGTACCAAGTGCTGTTCATGTGATTGATTACCGTGTGACATCAGTGGGTAAAGGCCGTGATGCACTTGGTGAAGCTGTTATAAATATTCGTTATGATCATGTATCGACGACTGGCCGCAACTCCTCTCAGGATGTTTTGGAAGCATCGGCGAAAGCTTATTTAAATGCTATTAACCGTCATTTAATAAAAGATAGTCTTCGTGCACATCCAGTTTAATTAATCGTCCAGTTTTACAAGTAGTGAAATGTGTGAGGTACCATTCACAAGTCGGATGCAATAATCATGGCGTATAAGGTTAATCAAGAAAATTGAATACGCTCATCACTCATAAATTTGGTGAGCGTCTTTACTAAATTAGCGAATGCGCTATATAAAGAAGGGTGTTTTGATGATGGAGAAAAAAATTACAGTACTTCCTGGTGACGGAATTGGGCCAGAGGTTGTTGCTTCTGCTGTGCGTGTATTACAAGTGATTGGTAAACGGTTTAATCATACTTTCCATTTAGGGTATGGAACAATCGGGGGCGCTGCCATCGACCAACACAATAATCCACTACCAGATGAAACAATTGAGATGTGTGAGAATAGTGATGCGGTTCTACTAGGAGCAGTTGGAGGGCCAAAGTGGGATCAGAATCCACCTGAATTACGCCCTGAAAAGGGATTATTGCGAATTCGCAAACACTTTGATTTATTTGCTAATCTACGTCCTGTAAAGGCGTTCCCGAGTTTACTAGATGCTTCACCATTAAAGCGTGAAGTAGCTGAAAACGTTGATTTAATGATTGTTCGTGAACTAACAGGTGGCGTATACTTCGGGGAACCACGTATGCGTACTGAAAATGGCGCAATTGATACAACTGTTTACTCGAAAGCAGAAGTAGAGCGTATCGTTGAAAATGCCTTTGAGCTAGCACGTTTACGTGGAGGCAAGTTATGCTCTGTTGACAAGGCGAATGTTCTTGAAACAAGTCGTTTATGGCGAGAAGTCGTAGAAGCAAAGAAAAAAGAATACCCAGATGTTATGGTGGAACATAACCTAGTAGATTCTGTAGCGATGAAACTGATTACAAATCCTGGACACTATGATGTAGTAGTTACAGAAAACATGTTCGGGGATATTTTAAGTGATGAAGCATCTGTTATTACGGGTTCTTTAGGTGTATTACCGTCGGCATCTATTCGTGGAGATAATTTTGGCCTATATGAGCCAGTACACGGGTCAGCACCTGAGATTGCAGGGCAAGGAGTGGCAAATCCTGCAGCAACTATTCTTTCTGTAGCGATGATGCTTCAATACTCGTTTGGCTTAAAGGAAGAAGCAGCAGAAATTGAACGTGCCGTAAGTGCGGTATTTGATGATGGTTATTTTACAGCAGATCTTGCCCGTGATGGCAGTCGCGTTTTATCAACAAATGAATGGACAGACAAGGTTATTAATGAAATTGATACTAGTTTTGTTTCACAAAGCATTATGACAACATATATTTAAAGAAATAGGTGAAGACAATGGGTAAAAATATAATTGAAAAGATTTGGGGTAAACATGTTGTTTATCAGGAAGAGGGCAAACCGGACCTGTTATATATTGATCTTCATTTAATTCATGAAGTAACTTCTCCGCAAGCTTTTGAAGGACTTCGGATGAATGGACGTCAAGTACGTCGTCCAGATTTAAGCTTTGCAACAATGGATCATAATGTTCCAACAAAAAATTTACCAACCATCCATGATCCGATTGCACGTAACCAAATTGAAACTTTAGCCAAAAATGCTGAAGAGTTTGGTGTTGAACTTGCAGGTATGGGCCATCCTGATCAAGGAATTGTCCATGTGATTGGACCAGAGTTAGGGCTTACACAGCCTGGCAAAACGATTGTCTGTGGAGACTCACATACATCCACACATGGTGCATTTGGAGCGATTGCCTTTGGTATTGGAACTTCTGAGGTAGAGCATGTATTATCGACGCAAACATTATGGCAAAATAAGCCAAAGACAATGGAGATTCGTGTGGAAGGGGAGCTATCAGTCGGGGTAGCCGCTAAAGATATTATTTTAGCCATTATTGCAAAGTTCGGAATTGGAGTCGGCACAGGATATATTGTGGAATTTACTGGAGAGGCTATCCACAAACTGTCCATGGAAGAACGGATGACGATATGTAATATGTCGATTGAGGCTGGTGCCAAGGCAGGGCTTATTTCCCCTGACCAAACAACAGTAGACTATATTCGTGGTCGTAAATATGCGCCACAAGGTGAGCAATTTGAGGAAGCAGCTAACTATTGGTTAAGCCTAGCTTCTGATGAGAATGCTACTTACGATACAGTTCGTATTATTCAAGCGGAAGAAATCGAGCCTATCATTACATGGGGAACCAATCCATCGATGGGTACAGGAGTTTCTGGCCACGTCCCAACACGAGCAGATTATAAAGATGAATCCGATAAGGCAGCACTTCAAAAAGCTCTTGATTATATGGGCTTAAAGGAAGGGCAACCATTAACGTCCATTGATATCCAGCATGTCTTTATTGGCTCCTGTACAAACTCGCGTATTAGTGATTTACGTGCAGCTGCGGATGTTATTAAAGGAAGAAAAGTACATGGCGATGTTACAGCAATCGTTGTTCCAGGCTCTCATACTACAAAAAAACAAGCAGAGGCAGAAGGCTTAGATAAAGTCTTTATAGACGCCGGCTTCGAATGGCGAGAGTCAGGTTGCTCCATGTGTTTAGCGATGAATGATGATGTGGTCCCAGCTGGTGAACGCTGTGCCTCCACATCCAACCGCAATTTTGAAGGACGTCAGGGAGCTGGTTCTCGTACACATTTAGTATCTCCACCAATGGCAGCTGCAGCCGCAATTGCAGGTCATTTTGTAGATGTACGTGAATTTGTAAAGGAAACTGTGTAAAGCTTGTTTTTACACGAAGGGATGTTGAAAATGGAACCAATTAATATCGTAAATAGTGTTATTACACCACTTGATCGTAAAAATGTGGATACAGACCAAATTATTTCAAAAGAGTTTTTAAAGCGTATTGAGCGCACAGGCTTTGGACAGTATTTATTTTATCACTGGCGCTTTGATGCAGACGGCAATGAAATAAAAGACTTTGTATTAAATAAACCAGCATTTAAAGAGTCAAAAATTCTAGTAGCACAGGATAATTTCGGCTGTGGTTCTTCTCGAGAACACGCACCATGGGCCATATTGGATTATGGATTTAATGTCGTCATTGCGCCTTCCTTTGCAGATATTTTCCATAATAACTGCTTTAAAAATGGGATTCTTCCTATTAAGCTAACAGAAGCGGAATGTGATGAAATTCTAGCGAAGGGCAAAGAAAATCCATATTCAGTGGAAGTGAATCTTGCAGCACAAACGGTATCAGATGAGGATGGAACAGTTTATCATTTCACAATTGATCCATACTACAAGGAAACATTGCTAAATGGTTGGGATGAGATTGCCTTAACTTTTAAATACGAGGACCATATCGCTGCTTATGAAGAGAAGCGAGTAGCTTATTAACCTATTTTTGGAGACTGAAGACAAACTAAGAGTTGTCTTCAGTTTTTTTATGCGTTTGCAAATATCCATGCAAATAAATATGGATAGAATGTGAATAGAAGTAAATTTAACAAGAATATTCTGAATAAAAAATTGTGAATAAATGGTATATTTTGATAATGTAGAAGTAGCAAGTTATTTGAAAGGAGAATTGATTATGATTACTTATTCAGTTTCCTGTATTTTTTGTAAAAAGACGTTTGAGGTTGTGGAAGGGACAAGAAAATATACCTTGTATAAAAGAAATATGAAAGGAAAATTCTCCTGCGAAGATTGTGATAGTAAAATTGAACGTGAGGCTAGAAAAGGATTATTAGGAAAACTTTAAAAAGCTTTTAAAACACCCTGTCCTTGACCTTTTTTCTCCATTAAAATAGAGCTTAGAAGAAAGGTAGGGACATTAATGATTACAGTTATAGGAAGTTTAAATATGGATTTAGTTGTACAAATGAATGTTTTTCCAAAGCAGGGAGAAACCATTCTTGGCCATGCATTTCGAACAGTTCCAGGAGGAAAAGGGGCAAATCAGGCAGTTGCGGCTGCTCGACTTGGAAGTGATGTGGCGATGATTGGCTGTGTCGGTCAGGATAGCTTTGGTGAAACATTATGTGCAGGTTTACTGCAAGAGCAAGTAAAGACAGATGCAATTGTTCATAGTGCTACAGCTCCAACAGGTATTGCTAACATTCTTATTTACAATCAAGATAATCGAATTGTAGTGGTGCCTGGTGCAAACTATGAATTAGCACCTACACATATTGAGGCATCCAAAGAGTTGATACAAAAAAGCCAAATGGTGATCATTCAACTGGAAATTCCAAAAGAGACAACAGCATATGCCATTCAACTATGTAAAGAGGCGGGAGTGCCAGTATTATTAAATCCTGCACCAGCGGCAAATTTTGATAAACAGTGGATGAAGGATATCGCCTATTTAACGCCAAACGAAACAGAATGTGCAGAAATTTTTAACGAGCCCATCGATCAACTGCTAGAAAAGTATCCTAATAAGCTCATTATAACGCTAGGAAGTGATGGTGCGCGTTATTTTGATGGTATATTTCCCGTTCATATTCCAGGCTATATGACGACTGCTGTGGATACAACTGGTGCAGGTGATACCTTTAACGGTGCACTAGCGCATGCCTTAGTAGAGGGTCAATCATTAGATGAGGCAGTGTACTTTGCCAACCTTGCTGCTTCATTGTCTGTTGAAAAATTTAGTGCACAGGGAGGCATGCCTACACTTGGTGAAGTTTACGCGCGTATGGCGGGCACCGGGGAATAGTATTCCAAAAGGAACAGATAGATCTAAATAGCTATAATAAAGGTTATTTACGCTGGCAATTTTAGTAAAATTCATAAAATTGGCTATTTCTTTTAGTCTGAATTGTGAATGAAATGTGAAATGACATTGTATCAGTATAAGGATGAATTCCTATTTGATGTATAAATGCATAAGTATATTGTCCTCTTTTCGTTGATCTATATATTAGTAAAGCATCAGTATCATTTATAATGATCTTATAGATACATACGAAAAGAGGTTTTGAGGATGACGAACATTGACCATACGCCAATCGAATATACAACCTCAGCGAATAATATATTGCCACAATTTGTTGATCAGCTTCGACAATTGTACAGTATTATTGTCCAAAATACATATGTGAAAGATACAGCTAAACATTTAAATCGTATTATTCAAGATGCTAATAACCAAACGATGATTTTAATTGTCGGTAAACAACGAGTAGGCAAAACGACACTAGTCAACGGACTCCTTGGACGTGAGGTTTTATCTGTAAATGATCAACATCCGACAGGTGTCAATACATTTATTCGATATGGCGAACAAGAAGAGATTAAAGCCTATTTTTTAGATGGCGTTGTAGCCATATTTGATCTTAGTAAATTAGAACTACTGACAACAGGTGATACATTTGCTTCGCAGATTTTACGTGAACATTTAGATTACTTAGAAGTATATTTAAAAAATGATTTATTAAAATCTGTGACAATCATTGACTCGGTTTCCTTAGAAGCTGGGGGAGGTGAAATGGCCTATTTCTCTGAAGCACTAATGAACCGTGTAGATGAAATTTTTTGGGTTTTACGTGCCGGCTCTAGGGCGATTGATGCTGAGCTTTTATTAATGGATACGTTAAAGCATAAAGGAGTGGAGCCTTTATGTGTCATCAATGGTATTGATGCTGATGAGCATGCAGACGCATTTATTACTGCTGAACAACAACGTATTGGCCATTTGATGAGTGATTTTATAGCTATTTCTGCAACGAATGCACTGGCAGCCAAGCAAACAGACAACCTTGAGCTTTGGCAGAAAAGTCAATATGACCATTTAATAGCTCACATACATCGTGTGGCTGAAAATAGTGAAAAAAAAACCTATGCCATTTTAATTCGCTTCTTACAATGGCTTGAACGGTTCCGCTTCGAATTAACTGTAATTCCACGACGTGACCCATTTCAGTCTGCTGTTGAGAATATTGAAAAGTACGCAGGCGATACCCAATTTGAGTTTTCTCGCTATCAGCGTGACTTAGCGATAGTTAAGGAATATGAGCAAGAATATGAGCAAGTGGCCAATACATTTACACATGTTCAAACCCTTTATCAGCTCTTACAAACTATCTCGCAACATGATTATTTACAAGATGAGAAGGTAGAAAAATTTACTGAAATCGCTGTATATTATCAACAAATGTTACGGGAGTATCGTACTATGCACAGTGAGTATTCACGAGAATATGAACGCTTAGATGCACAGCATAAAAAGATACATGGTAAAGGGCTTATGAAGGCTATCTTCGGTCAACATACCCAAAATGAGTTTTTCAAAGAGCGTGTGCAAAAATTAAATGAGCAACAAGTGGTTTGTGTAGCTCAATACGACAATGTACTGCAAGCAGAAACGTCCATGTTGCAAGCAGTTCGAGACATTCAACCTTATTTAGTCAATTTAGTAAAGGAACGTATGAGTCGTATTGAACAAAAAGTGCAGGAATTAAATCAACAACGTGCGAAAGAGAAGCGACAATTAAAGCGTTATGCTGAAAAACTAAATGAATTTTCATGTTTAATTGAAGCACAGGGCTATATTAAGGACCATCTTCAACCTTTTTTAATGCAGGAACAAATGCCACTAAAAGCAAAGGATCTAGAAATGCTTGAAGAAACGGTGCAGGCTATTTTGAGCATCGATCTTTCGAGGAATGGTTTATTGGCACGTAGTCAAATGAATAATAAAATGGAGAGTATTGCTATACCTTTTGATGTGGAGGAAATGTATCCACAGCAATGCTTAACCTTACAAGAAGAAGATGTGAAATCGAACGATATTCCAGAGATACCAAATAAACTAGCCATACAATACGAAGAATAAACTTTACAAAACGTTCTAAAAGAATCAATCTTTTAGGGCGTTTTTTTATGGAATGAAACATATCATACCATTTATACGTATAAATGGTAAGGAGGGGTAAAAATGATTGAAATTAAAGGACGTTATACGGATGCTAAAATTTATGCTGAAACAGCATTGCCATCAGCGATCGATCAAATTCAAGAATTGACGAATCAGGCGTTTATGTCAGGTACAAAGGTACGTATTATGCCTGATTATCATGCAGGGAAAGGCTGTGTTATTGGCACGACCATTCACCTACAGGAGCGGGTTGTGCCAAATCTAGTCGGTGTGGATGTGGGCTGTGGTGTATTTGTAGCGCAATTAGATGTAACGACGGTTGATTATGAGAAACTCGATACTATCATTCGAACGTATGTACCGAGCGGTCAAGAGGTTCATAAGGAACTATCGCCTGACCGACAATTTTTAGCGTTCGAAGGTAAACAGTTCAAAGCAAGTGGCTTTAAGGATGAGTATACGAATCTATCGTTAGGGACACTTGGTGGAGGCAATCATTTTATTGAATTGGCTAAAGATGAGGAAAATCAGTACTATTTACTAATTCATACTGGTTCACGTTATGTGGGGGCAAAAGTAGCAAACTGGCATCAAAAAAGAGCCTATGACAATCTACGTCAGCAAGAGTTGACTAAAAAAATAGAGGACTTTAAACAACAAGGGCGAGAAAAGGAAATCCAAGCGATGATTCAAGCCTATAAAGAGAAACATCCTGTGGTTCCGAAAGAGTTAGCCTATCTGGAGGGCGAACATTTCCATGACTATATTCATGATATGAAAATCGCGCAGCAATTTGCGCAGATGAATCGTTGGACTATTGCTGAAACCATTGCAAAACATATGAATTGGCAGTTGATAGATACATTTGATACGATTCATAACTATATTGAGACGGAGACAATGACGCTACGTAAGGGAGCCGTCCGTGCCAATAAAGGAGAGAAGCTTGTTATTCCTATGAATATGCGTGATGGATCACTTATTTGTATAGGAAAAGGCAATGCTGATTGGAATAATTCAGCCCCACATGGTGCAGGTCGTATGTACTCACGCCGTGCCGCTAAAAAAGCATTGAATATGGAAGATTTTAAAGAGACGATGGAGGGAATCTGGACAACATCAGTCAATGAAGAAACATTAGACGAGGCACCAATGGCCTATAAGCCTATGGCAGAAATTACATCTGCGATTGGAGAAACAGTGGATATTATTAAGATGATCAAGCCTGTCTACAATTTCAAAGCGAGTGAAGCCGCTAAGCCTTATGAGAGAAAGTGAATCCCTAAGTACCTATCATCAATAGGGCGGTATGTATGGTATAATATAGCTTTACAACAATGAAATGGGTGGTTTTTTGGTTTCTTCAAAAGATGTGGCAAAGCATGCTGGTGTATCTCAAACAACCGTGTCAAGAGTGTTGAATACACCAGAGCTAGTAAAGCCAAAAACAGTTGAAAAAGTGATGAAAGCGATTGAGGACTTAAACTATGTTCCAAATGATATAGCTAGATCGCTTGTCCAGAAAAAGACAGGCATTATCACATTAATATCAGGCCCTTTACACAATCCTTTTTTTGTTGATACGACGACCGCTATCGTCAATTATGTCAATGCCCGTGGCTATAAAGTTAACGTTTATTTTGGTACAGAAGATAATTTACACTCGATTTACAATGCAGTTTTAGAAACGAAGGCAGATGCCATTATATTATCTTCGATGCTCTATCAAGATGATTTATTTTTTAAATTAGAAAAACTAGGAATTCCATTTATTATGTTTAATCGTAAGCATCAAGAAAATAGACATTTTGTAGAAATAGATAATGTGCAAGCAGGATATCTAGCAGCTAATCATATTTTATCATTAGGGCATCAATCACTATGCTGGATTGGTGGTCCACATCAAATGAGTACATTTTTTGGTCGCTACCAAGGGTTTGAAAAGGCACTAAAGGATCATGAAATAGAAGCTAAATCTGTACCTGCATTTTTTACCAATACGAATAAGGAAGATATCGAAAAGGCTTTTGAGGAACTATTAAAACTGGACAGAAGACCTACAGCAATTTGTGCAGCGACAGATGCCATCGCTATAGAAATTTTGAACCTTTGTTTAGAAAGAGGCTTTCAGGTTCCTAGGGATTTCAATGTGATCGGCATTGATAATGTGGAGCTTAGTAAACATCATTCCATTGCTTTGACAACAGTAGGGATAACATCAGAAGAAAACTTAGGATTTTTAGCGATTGAAAAATTATTTGAGGTTATGGAGAAAAAAAGTACTTGCATCCAGCAAACAGAGTCTGTTAAACTTTTCCCAAGAAATACAACGTGTAAAAATGAACTGATTTAACGTCAGTTTATTTTTTACACCAAAATGGTTACGTATTCATTTCTTTATTTTCAGAAATGAATACGTAACCATAAGAGAAAGGAGTGAGATAAGTCTTGAAAAGGGGCTTATGGATTCATGGAGAATGGAAGACGACTGCAGAGTATATGGAGGTACAAGCCCCGCATTCACAAGAGGTGATTGCCGATTTTGCAATGGCCACTGAACAAGATGTGCATGAGGCCATTGCAAGTGCACAAGCAGCTACGAAGAGCATGGCTGCGTTAACGGCTTTTCAACGAGCAGAAATTTTGGAGCATTTATCGACACTCTTTTTGGAAAATCGAGAAGAGGCAGCTAGTATCATTTCACTAGAATCAGCAAAACCGCTCAAGTATGCCTATGCTGAAATTGATCGCACCATTGAAACCTATAAATTTGCCGCAGAGGAGGCTAAACGATTATCTGGTGAAATGATTCCGATGGACGCTTCTAAAAATGGGGAAGGGCGCTTTGCCTATACCATTCGAGAGCCAATCGGCGTAATTGCAGCAATTACACCATTTAATTTCCCGCAAAATTTAGTTGCGCATAAAGTAGGTCCTGCTTTAGCAGCAGGGAATACGATTGTGTTAAAACCAGCTACTCAAACGGCTCTATCCGCTCATTTTCTAGCAAAACTATTGGCACAAACCAATTTACCGGCGGGAGCTTTTAATCTAGTGACGGGGCAGGGAAAATTAGTAGGAGATGTATTTTTAGCACATCCTCATGTGAAAATGATAACGTTTACGGGAAGTCCTGCTGTAGGTATTTCACTACGAAATCGTGCAGGTTTAAAAAAGGTAACGTTAGAATTAGGGTCGAATGCAGGAGTGATTGTTGACGAAGGCGTTCAACTTGATCAGATTATGGACCGAGTGATTATGGGGGCATTTTCAAATCAAGGTCAGGTATGCATTTCATTGCAGCGAATATATGTAATGGAAAGTATCGTAAATGAGTTTTTAGACAAGCTCAGCGCTAAAGTGGCACAGCTAGTCATTGGTGATCCTCTTGATGAAACAACGGATTTAGCTATGATGATTTCAGCAGCAGAACAACAACGAGCCCATGAGTGGGTTGAAGAAGCAGTTGCTGAAGGGGCTAACATCATTGCTGGTGGTTATATTGACAATCAGGTTTTATTGCCAACTGTGTTATCGAACGTATCTTCACAAAGTAAGGTATCCTGTGAAGAAATTTTTGCGCCAGTTGTTATTGTGAATTCAGTATCTTCTATAGAGGAGGCAATAGAGGCTATTAACGATTCTCATTACGGACTACAGGCAGGTATTTTTACACCATCAATTGAGACGGCTTTTAAAGCTTCCAAAGCATTACAGGTAGGGGGCGTCCTTATTAATGACGTGCCAACTTATCGTGTAGATCATATGCCATATGGTGGCGTGAAGGAAAGTGGTACAGGCCGTGAAGGTATTAAGTATGCAATGGAAGAAATGACAGAAATGAAGCTCATTATTTGGAATAACCAATAATCACGAATGGAGATGGGAAACATGAAAATGATCAAACAACACCCAAAATTGTATGTAATGGACAACGGTACGATGCGAATGGATAAGAATTATATGATTGCCATGCACAATCCAGCAACAATCGATCATCCAAATCAACCAAATGAATTTGTAGAATTCCCCGTTTATACAGTACTTATTGATCATCCAGAGGGCAAAATTTTATTTGATACGGCGTGTAATCCAAATGCTATGGGACCCGATGGACGTTGGGGAGAATTTACACAAAAAGCGTTCCCTATTAATATGCCAGAAGAATGCTATTTACATCATCGATTAGAAGAATTGAATGTTCGTCCTGAGGATATCAAATTTGTTGTAGCATCCCACTTGCATCTCGACCATGCAGGCTGCTTAGAATTATTTACGAATGCAACGATCATTGTACAAGAAGATGAGTTTAACGGCACATTACAAACGTATGCAAGAAATGTTAAAGACGGTGCTTACGTTTGGGGCGACATTGATATGTGGATTAAAAATAATTTACAATGGCGCCTTATTAAACGGGGTGAAGATAATGTGAAGCTTGCAGAAGGTATTCAAGTGTTGAATTTTGGTAGTGGCCATGCGTGGGGTATGCTCGGTCTGCACATTAATATGCCAGACACAGGTGGAATTATATTAGCGTCAGATGCCATCTATACGGCGGAAAGCTTTGGCCCACCTGTTAAGCCACCGGGCATTATTTATGATTCGGTTGGCTATAATTCTACAGTTGAACGCATTCGTCGACTTGCCAATGAAACGAATTCTCAGGTTTGGTTTGGTCATGACCCTGTCCAATTTAAATCATTTAGAAAATCGACAGAAGGATATTATGAATAGATAGGAGTAGAGAAGCCATGCATAAATTAACCTTTACGCCTGTAAGCTATACAGGTTGGGGATGTTTAAATCAGCTTCTGCCCGAAGTAGAAAGATTTAAAGCTACAAATATTTTAATTGTCACAGACCCATTTTTAAAGGAATTAGGGCTAGCAGATAAAGTCCAGCAGCCCTTGCGTACAAAAGGATATGCAACGACCATTTATACAGATATTGCCCCAGAGCCCCCACTTGCTATTGGAGAAAAACTAGTTGATTTTACTAGAAAACATCAATTTGATTTGGTCATCGGTTTAGGGGGTGGAAGTGCTCTTGATTTAGCTAAGCTTGCTGCTGTTTTAGCCGTGCATGATGGGAAAGTAGCGGATTATTTAAATTTAACAGGCACAAAAGCACTTGAACATAAAGGATTACCTAAAATTTTAATACCTACTACATCTGGAACAGGCTCAGAAGTGACAAATATTTCAGTCCTGTCCCTCGACACAACAAAAGACGTTGTGACACATGACTACTTATTGGCAGACAGTGCGATTGTAGACCCAGAGCTAACGATTTCATTACCACCAAAGGTAACCGCTGCAACGGGGGTTGATGCTTTAACACATGCCATTGAGGCATATGTTTCAGTCAATGCCAATGAAGTAACGGATGCACTTGCACTACAAGCTATTCGCCTAATTAGTGGCTCTATTCGTACGGCTGTGCTGGAAGGGGAGAATAAGCAGGCACGTTCAGATATGAGCTATGGTAGTTATTTAGCTGGTTTAGCATTTTTCAATGCAGGAGTAGCCGGTGTTCATGCTTTAGCTTATCCTTTGGGAGGTCAATTTCATATAGCCCATGGCGATTCCAATGCCGTACTATTACCATATGTCATGGGGTATATTCGTCAAAGCTGTGAAAAACGAATGAAAGATATTTTAGATGCCATGGGTTTATCATCTGCCTACTTATCGCAAGAAGAGGCTTCCTATAATTGTGTGGATGCCTTACAGCAGCTCGTTCAAGATGTAAAAATTCCTTCCACATTAAAGGGATTTAATATACCAGAAGAATCCCTAGAACAATTAACGGACGATGCAACAAAGCAAACAAGAATTTTAGCTCGAAGTCCGATGCCATTAGAACGAGAAGATATTTATGCTATTTATCGCGCTGCATTTGATGGAGAAGTTCGAGAGCCAGCTGAATCATAAAGAAGAAAAGAGAAACGTTGATTGTTGACGTTTTTCTTTTTTTTATGTAGGTATTCAAAATTAAACTTATTAATTTGCTTCCTAAAAGTATGAGATTTATTAAAGGAAGATTAGAGATTGGAGAAAACGTACATGCCCCACCCACTTTGAAATGAAAGGTTTCATGACTAAATTACTTAAGGGACAGTAAGAATAAATGATCATTTAAAGCGTTTTTTTTATAAAACTTTCGGAAGTAATATTCAAAAATTTATATTTATGAATATTTTCTCTTAGTTATTTTAAAATTTATAGTAAATAATGGGTAATCAGTATATAATATTAATTATTTTTCAATATATGGAGGGTGTGCTAATGAAACTAGTACTACAGATATCAAGTTATATATTATTTATTACAGCTATAGTTTTTAGTTTATCTCAAATATCAATCTTAAAGGAAGAAAAAGAGGATATGGAATACTGGGAAGAAGCAGCTAAAGAACATTATGATAACAACCTAATTGAAGAAAGATATTTTGTTTTTAAAAATATATATAGCTCACATCTTACAACAACCTTAGTATCAGCAATATTCATGGTACTAACAGGAATATTCTTTCTTGCAATAGCAAAAATTATTGCATTGCTTCAAGACATAAATTCCAAGGTTACAAATAAGCCTCAAGAAGAAGAGTTCGAATTGTTGAATTAATAGGAGGAAACGAATGTTAGTTGATATAAATTGTCCAGTTGAATTACTTGAGTATCAGCTATATAGAAGTAAGAAAACGGGTAAAGTTTACTGTTCATTGAAATTTAATAATATTTCAGCAAAAAGAATAAAAGGCTTAAATGCTACTATTTATTGTTTTGATCAATTTGGTGAACCAGTTGGTTGGGAATCAACTAGCTTTGAATATAAACTGCATCTAAGTGAATCAATAGAACCTAACCAAGCATTTGATAACAATGAAAAAATTGCATTAGATAGTTTTTCTCATACCAGAAGTATAGATATAGTCTTTGAGAAAGTACTTTTTAGTGATGAAACAATATGGACAAAAACGGAATCAGAGTTAGAGAAAGTAGACCTAAAACAAATTACTGATCTAGGTCAATTAACGTTTGTACAAACGCATGAAGGAAATGATGCAAAATATTATTCACAATTAATAAATGATAAATGGACATGTGTATGTGGACGTCTTAACTTAGAGAACATGAAAAAATGTAAACGTTGCAAAAGAGAAAAAGATAATGTTCTTTCCATTTATATGAATGAAAAAACGATTAGTGAAAATATTAAGTTATATGAAGAACAGATAGAAGAGGAAAAAAAGCAAGAGCTATTAGAAAAAGAACGTCAACATGAAATATTTAAGAAAAAAGTAAAGAGAATAGTAAAATATAGCTCTGTGTTAATCAGTTTTCTATTGCTTATTGGTATTGCAATATATGGTTTTATAACAAAATTTACTTTTTCATGGGATAATTATCTTTTATTAAAAGATAAGGACAACGCTTTGATTGAGGCAGTAAAAAACCAAAATTCGAATGATATAAATTTTTTGATTGAAAATGGGGCCAACGCTAATTTTGTAAATAGGGATGGTGAAAATTCAATTAGTAAAGCCATCGAATTACCGAATAAAAAGTTAGCTATTTCCTTAATGAATAAAAGAATGGGAAGTATCAGAGTAGGAAAAGAAGAGGATAGTCTTGCACATGTTGCAGTTAAAAATGAACAATATGAGATACTAAAAGAGCTTCATAAATTCGAAATTGATATGAACGTCAAGAATGAGATGGGGCATACTATACTATATTCTGCTATGCAGACAGGGAATAGAGAGATACTTGAATACCTTATTTATGAATTGAAAGTAAATCTTCAAGAAGTGGATAATGACGGTAACAATATTGTTCAAGTAGCCTTATTACAGCCATTAAACAATACAGCATTAATCAAGGATTTGCTAAACTTGGACATTGATTTAAAAAAAGTGAATATAGGTGGTCAAAATACATACACAACAGCTATACTTACTCAAAATAAAGAGATAGTTCAACTATTTATAGATAAAGGATTAGATCTTAATCAGGTAGATGAATTAGGAAATAATGCGATTCACATTCTCCTTAATCACAAAAAAGACAATCTGATTTATTTGGCAGAATTAATAACTAAAGGGGCGGCTGTAAATGGATTTAATAAACAAGGACAAACACCATTGTATTTAGCGATCCTAAACGGGGATAAAAAAACTGTTGAGGGGCTACTTAAACTTAAGGTGGATAAAAATATTGTCAATAGTAATGGGGACTCTGCTAAAGATATTGCCGAAAAGTATAATAAATCATTGGTAGAATTATTTGAGCAAGATAGGTTTACAATTAAGCATGATAAACAAAAGAATGTTTTCATAGTAAGTGGGGTTACCTTGGGCAATTCAAGAAAAGATGTAGTTAATAAGTTAGGAAACCCTGCTAAGAGGAAACAATTAGAATCTATAGATGGTGACATAGACTGTAATATTTATTATCTAAAAGATAGTACCGAAAAAGATATAGAGACGCATTATTGTTCTTATATAGGTATAAGCGATAAGATTGAATATATTTCGTTTAACTTATATCCTAAACAGCTGAATGAAAAATGGTATAAAGATTTAGGAAGACCGTTTATCAATGATGATGCTCCGTTGTATTATCTAAAGGAAACAGAACAATTACTGCTATTAAAACCAAACGAAGAAATAGGGTTCCTTTATTATGCAGGTTATGAATTTTATAATTATTTGTACCAGTAGGATTAGTATATATAAAGCCTAAAAATCAGGCTACGAAGCTTCTTTGATGAAACTTCGTAGCCTTTGTCATGGGTTAGCTAATTTAATAAGTATGTTATGCTTCTGCATCAGGCGTAAATGTACGCGTAGCTAATTCTGCATCTAGCATAAAGATAGCGTTGGAGTCGTTTTCGATACGTTCGATTTTACGAATTAATGTATCAAATGTAGATTCTTCCTCTACTTGCTCATCGATGAACCATTTTAAAAAGGCCATTGTCGCATGCTCACGTTCATCTAAAGCGATATCTGATAAATGATAAATACGGCGCGTCACTTCTTTTTCGTGAGAAAGAGCTGTTTTAAAGGCATCTAAAATCGATTCGAAATGATTGCCTGGGCTTTCAAAGCCTTGAATGGTTGCACGGTAGCCCATATCACTTAAGAAATTGTAAAATTTCATCGCATGGAAGCGTTCTTCTTCGGCTTGTACTAAAAAGAAGTTAGCGAAACCATCGTAATCCTGGTCTGTGCAATAAGCCGCCATTGCCATGTAAGCATGGGCCGAGTAAAATTCAAAATTCATTTGTTCGTTAAGTGCTGTGTGTAGTTTTTCAGATAACATAAAAGTTTTCCTCCTTTTGCAGTAAATGCCTTCTTCACTAGTATACAATGTTAGCGGTTCTTCATACAAAAATTTTAAATTTCATGGAAATATGTGCAAAACTTAATTGATATTAGTTCTCAATTAGAAAATTTACACTTCTTTATTTTTCGATACAACGGCAGGGAAAGGCTATTGTGTCGTTTGTAAAGTCAAGTATTAGTCGGGGGAGTTGGATAGAGCGACTTAGAAAGGTTACAATGACATGAAAATTTATTTAGCATGGCGCTGTTTAAAAATATTACATACTAAAATAGAAAATCGCCTCGACATAGGTCGTGGCGATTTTTTTTAATCATTATTGTGCTTGAGTTTTTTGGTTTTTGACCCCAATTAAGTAACCACCTAGGGCAATTGCTACTAGGACAATCCAGAAAATAGCTTTCCAAATTGTAGAATGTGGGAACTCATGTGGAATAATACCTAATTTTTCATGTGCTAATGTTAAAACAGCTAATTTCACACCAACCCAACCAACGATTAGGAATGCAGCCGTTTCTAGTGAAGGGAATTTATCAAGAACTTTCACGAACCAACGAGCCGCGAATCGCATCATGATAACCCCGATAAGACCACCTAAGAACATAACGGCGAACTGTCCTGCATTAATACCACCAATATCAAAATCACCGATATGTGGTAATGTTACAGCAATAGCAACCGCAGCTAGAATAGAATCTACCGCGAACGCGATATCAGCAAGTTCTACTTTTACAACCGTCATCCAGAAGCCGGATTGCTTTTTCGGCTCTTGGATCTCCTCGGAGCTTTGCGATGCTTTCCGTGAATCATAAATATGCTTAATAGACATAAACAATAGATAAGCTGCACCTATTGCTTGAATTTGCCAGAAATTAACGAGTGTTGTAATCAGGAATAATGCGGCGAAGCGGAAAACAAACGCCCCCACCAATCCATATAATAAAGCTTTTTGTTGTTGTGCTTTTGGTAAATGCTTAACCATAACTGCCATTACCACTGCGTTGTCAGCTGCCAACAATCCTTCTAATACAATTAATACGACGAGTACCCATGCGTATTCTAAAATAATTGCCTCCAAATTTGTTTCCTCCTTTAATTATTGAACAGAAATGAATGGTTGCTTCTAACATATTCTTCCCAATTTTAAGCAAAAGAAAAAGACCCCTGCCTAAAAAATAGGCAAAGGTCTTGCTAAGCAATTTACTGTTCGTTGCACAGAAATTATTCTGTGAGACAATTTATGCCATCACACCCGATGGTAGGAACCATGTAATGACGAATGTGAATCAGATGCTTCGATCGCATCCGCTAGCTACTCCCCTTTGACAATTAAGTCAAAAGCTATTCAATTCTTACACCAATCATAGCATGCGAAAAACTGAAAGTAAATAAAAATATACTGCTATGGAGAAAAAATACTTTTCCGTTACGTTTGCACAAATGGTACTATTAAAAGATAGGCGAAATTTTTACAACTTAGAAAGGAGACAAACATGTATAGAAAATTTTTTTCCTATTATAAGCCGCATAAACGATTGTTTGTCATCGATTTTTCAAGTGCAATCATTGTAGCCATTTTAGAGCTCGCCTTTCCATTAGCCGTTCAGTGGTTTATTGATGAGCTATTACCAACAGGCGATTGGGGAATGATTGTAAAAATAAGTGTATTATTGCTGCTAGTGTACGCAATAAGTACGTTTTTAAACTTTATCGTGAACTATTTAGGGCATAAATTGGGGATTAATATTGAGACAGATATGCGTCAGGAATTATTTACGCATGTACAAAGGCAATCATTCCGATTCTTTGATAATACGAAAACAGGTCATATCATGAGCCGTATTACCAATGATTTATTTGATATTGGGGAATTTGCCCATCATGGACCTGAGGATTTATTCATTGCCATTATGACCTTTGTTGGTGCCTTTGCCATTATGTTTAATGTGAACCCAACACTCGCTTTAATTGCAGCGATCATGGTGCCATTTTTAACATGGCTTGTGACATTTAGTAATATAAAAATGAATAATGCTTGGAAAACGATGTATGGCAAAATTGCTGATGTGAACGGACGAGTAGAGGATAGTGTGTCCGGGGTCCGTGTTGTTAAATCTTTTACAAATGAAGATTTTGAAATTAAACGCTTTAAGGAGCAGAATGGATTTTTCCGTACGGCTAAATTATATGCCTATAAGATAATGGCAGGTACTCACTCGAGCATTTATATGATGACACGCCTCCTTACATTAATGGTGTTAGTAGTCGGCGCTTGGCTAAGCTTTAATGGAAAATTAACTTATGGGGAGCTAGTGAGCTTTGTTTTATATACAAATGTCCTCATTAAACCAATTGATAAGATTAGTGCGTTATTAGAGCTTTATCCGAAGGGAATGGCTGGTTTTAAGCGATTCCGTGAATTAATTGAGCAGGAACCAGAAATTCAAGATCGTGAGAATGCGAAGGTCATTAACCATTTAGATGGTAATATTTCCTTCCATAATGTTCACTTTAATTACGATACTTCAAAACAGGTTTTAAAAGATATTTCATTCGACGTAAAGGCTGGACAAACTATTGCTTTTGTTGGCCCTTCGGGTGCCGGTAAAACGACTATTTGCTCGTTAATTCCTCGCTTCTATGAGGTTTCAAAAGGTGCTATTTCGATTGACGGTATCGATATTCGCAATATGACCCAGGCTTCCTTACGATCTCAAATTGGTATCGTACAGCAGGATGTCTTCTTGTTTACAGGGACAATTCGTGAAAACATTGCCTATGGAAAGCTAAACGCCAGTGAAGAAGAAATTCGTGAAGCAGCGAAAAAGGCCCATTTAGAGGCATTCATCGCTGAGCTACCTGATGGTTATGATACGCAAATTGGGGAACGAGGATTGAAATTATCCGGTGGACAAAAACAACGATTAGCCATTGCGCGTATGTTCTTGAAAAACCCACCAATTTTAATTTTAGATGAAGCGACCTCTGCATTAGATACCGAAACAGAGATGATTATTCAGCAATCTTTATCAGAGCTAGCTGAAAACCGTACTACGTTAGTTATTGCTCATCGCCTGGCAACTATTAGAAACGCAGATCGGGTAATGGTCGTGACGTCAAAAGGTATTGAGGAAGATGGTACTTATGATGAGTTAGTGGCTCACAATGGTATCTTTGCGAAGCTCCATCACATTCAATTCCGTAAGGGACAAAACGAACAAAGCATACAAAATGATTATGTAGAGCTGACGTAATATCATGTCGGCCCGATGATTAAAAGGCAGAAATGTGTGAGAGCATTTCTGTCTTTTCCTATTCAAAGGATAAGGACTAATAGGACAAGGTATTTTAGAAGAGGTGAGGAATTATTAGTAGTGAATAGAAAATGACAGATTAATAGATGGAGGTTAAGACATGGACAGCCACAAGAATATTGGACTAACCAAAACAGTTGGTTATCAAGTAGGGGTTAGAAAAACGTTTCCACTCTCGCAACAGCAAGCATGGTCTCTTATTACAGGGGAGGAAGGTTTGAATGCATGGTTAGGAGGAGGGGGAAATATAATTCTTAAACCTGGTCATCAGTATCGTACAATAGTGGGAACCGGAGAAATTCGGATTGTCAAACCACTTTTGCAACTCCGTCTTACTTGGCAAAAGGAGGGATGGCATCGACCTTCTACCATACAAATTCGTATCCTATCCAAAGAAAATAATAAAACGACCATTAGTTTTCATCAGGAACATCTTGCTAATCAGCAAATAAGAGAAGAAATGAAGCGATATTGGGAATCGAGGTTAGCATCCATCGAAGAGAGCATACAAAAGATGTAGCCAAAAATAACTAGCATCTCCTCAATATGTGAGGGGATGCTAGTTATTTTCTTGGTCTTTTTTGTCTTCTATATGAGCATTAGCTGAACGGGTTGCATCCTGAGGAGCAAGTGCTTTATTGCGCTCCGTGTAACCTTTTGGTGATAGACGAAAAATAGATTTTTTGATGGTGGACCAGTTTAAATCTGTTGCAAGGTTCATGTAAGAGTAGCCGTAAATACGGATATTGCATAAGTAAAGAAGTGTCAAATATAAAGAAACAAAGAAGCCAAATAATCCGAAAAAGGCACTAGCTAGGATAAAGGCAACACGTAATATGCTGACGGATGTCACTAGGGATTGATTGACCAAGGTAAATGAAGCGATGGTAGAGATGGCGATAACAACAATCATTTCAGGACTTGTTACACCTGCTCGAATTGCAGCATCTCCAATAATGATTCCACCTACAACACTGATGGTTCCCCCAATTACTGAAGGAAGCCGTAACCCTGCTTCACGGAACAATTCAAACATCAAAAGCATTAGTAGCATTTCAAGTGAAGAAGGGAGAGGTAATCCAGCTTTGGCCTGCACAACGGTTGCCAGTAACTGTAATGGCAATTGATTTTGATGGTAGGTTGTTAAGGCAAGCCAAAAGGCAGGCAGTAGTAATCCTATAAGAATACCGAGTATCCGTAGTACTCGTTCTACAGAACTAAAAATGACCGGATATTCATTATCTTCCGCAGATTTCAATAATAAGAAGAGATTCACAGGCGTGATAATACAATAAGCGACACCATCTACGAAAATAACAAAGCGGCCCCTTGCTAATGCTTGAACGGCATAATCGGGTCGCCCTGTATAATCGAACTTTGGAAATAATTTCGAATTTTTATTTACGCGTTCCATCAATAAATCGCCACTAAAAACGATATCTGTATCGACTGCAGCTAGCTGTTTCTTTATACCATGTAGAATGTCCATATCCACAATATCTTCAAAGTACAGAATCGCCACTGTTGTTTTTGAGCGTTTTCCGAGCTCCACCTTTTCGACGCAAAATGAATTGGTCGGTAATCGTTTGCGAATTAAAGCGATATTGACACGGATATCTTCAATAAAGTTATCCCTTGGCCCTTTAATAAGAACCTCCATACGCGTTTCTTCCGGCTTACGATTAGGCTTTTTAGCGATATTGCTTGCGTATAAAAGATTATCCTGCTCAAAATACATCAACAGGAAGCCACTATAAACGGATGAAATAAGCTGTTCCTTATCTTGGATTTTCTGAAGGCTTGGAACATGGAGATGCCTCGCTATATTTTCCTCAAAAGATACGTCATCCAATTGATCATATAAATACTGGATCCGCTGAATAATGACACCGTTCAGCATTTGCTGATCAATCATGGCATCACAAGTGATAAATTGTACCTTTTGTTCATTAAAGCTATATTCCTGAAATTGTATATCTGCAGATTTTTGAAATAGTTTTTTTATTGTATTTAAATCAAACTCATGCTCCTGTTGAGACATTATGATTCACCACTTTTCATGTCTTGTTCTTCAGTTTTCCCCTTTTTAGAAGATTTATCCGATAAGAAAGCCACGACAATGAAAAAAATAGATAATGCAAATAAGAAAATAAATGTAGCACTTAAAATATAATGTCCCTTTACTTTTAAAAATAAGCTTTCATTTAACATAATTAACGGTAAACAAATGATGAAAAAAGGGGGGGCGAGCATTTGCCAGATTCGTTTCGGATCACCCGTCATTTTTAATAAGTCTGCGACAATATAAAGAAGAAAGCTAACACGAATGAAAGTCCCTGTTAACCATTGGTAAATAGAGAAAAAGTCTAGATGCTCAATATAGCGTCCGATGGTCACTAATCCCCATTCTTCATAAGCAGGATAACGTTGTTTCGATGCTTCACTTGGTCCGAATTCAGTAATAGCTCCAATTAGCGGACCTAATGTAAGGCCAATTAAGATAGCCAGTATAATAGTGAAATGGTACCAACGAAGACGTTCTTTGAATTGGTGCTGCAAAAATAATAGTAATAATAGCTCTATAAACCCTGAAGCAGGAAAAATCATACCGTGTATGATAGGCTGAAAACCATGCTCGAAAAAGGGACGCAACAAACTATAATCTTTTACTTGTATATTGGTAAAGGCGACAAAGAAACCTAGGATTACAACTCCAAATAATACAAAGACATTGACAATAACAATCGTTTGTAAGCTAGTTGTCACTAGTAAAATGCAAAGGATAGTATAAACAAACAATAATATAAGGACAGGTGTTTGAGGTAAAAATGTGCTATTTACCCACTGTAATGTTTCCACCATTGTAAAAGCTGCGATAATCAATAGAAAAATGGCGACAATATAGATGATGGTAGTAGAAGCGACTTTTCCAATTTTTTCGCTGAGCCAGTCTCGAATGGGTTCCTGTTTCGATTTTTTTTGGATGTAAACTAATAAAAATAACCAAAAGAAAATAACACCCCCCGCAAATAGTACAGATAGCCAGCCATCTCTTTTGGCGGCATCTAGCAGTGGAGGAATAATAGTTACATGATTTTTTAAGCCAATAACGGTCATTGATAGGAAGATTACATGTAAAATACTGATGGATCCTACACTTTTCATGATGAAAACCCTCTAACATTGATTGATACATATTAGCTTAGACAAAAAACAGTAGCTTTATAAGCAGAAAATGGGTTCTTCTCCATGAAAAAACGAGGTATTTGATGATGTAATTGTCAAATACCTCGTTAAGTCCTATATAATTAATGGATGTATGTTGCGCTCACAAGATCATCCTTTAAGACGTCTGTTGGGATTTCAAATTCCACAACGCCCATAAAGCCTGGTGCCACTTCATATTTATCAAAGGAAATCACAAGCTTACCTTTATCTGAAATATAGAATTGCTGATCAGGTTGAATGGCTGTAAATTCCTCCATCAAATCTTCATCGGCCATGCCAGCACCCTTCACCCAATAAACTTTATCCTGATTGGATTCAGCGATTTGTGTACGCATTTGTTCCTTAATATTTTCACTAATAGCTTCAATATAATTTTTATCTTTAAAAAGCATAGGTAAAGTAATTAAAATTTCGTTTTCTTTGTCGATCGTATCGTATTCCATCACAGTGGAAGAAGAGCCGACAGTATTTACCACATAGCGACCAATCGATAAAATTTGGTCATTATCAGTTTTAATTTCAAAGCCACTATCAACGCCTAAATGACCACCACTACCACTGGCTTTTAAATCACCCACTTCAGTGATAAATTCATCGTAAAGAGCTTTCCCTTCTGCACGATACTTTTCATTTAATGTATTGGCAAGATCTTGATTGTCTAAATTTTCAATAGCAGGTACTTTAATATTGGCATCAAAATTATCTTCTGCCACCTCATATTCTGTCCAAGTTAATACTTTAACAACACTTCCTACAACAGGTATGTCTGAAAGTGTTCGAGCCATTGCTGGACTCACATTTAAACTAGCAGTAAATAGCATAGCTGCAGCTGCCGAGCCAAGCAACCATTGAGGAGTACGGTTCTTTTTCTTTTTTCGTCCTTGCTTTAATGCTCGTTCAACCACCAAATCTAATTCCTTAGGAATAGAAACATCTGTATATTGTTTTTCTAAATTTTTTAATTTTTTATCCATGTGCAGTTTCTCCCTTCACATCTTCCAATTGTATTTTCAATAGTTTTAATGCTTTATAAAGACGCGATTTGGCTGTACTTAACTTAATATCGAGGATGTTCGCAACGTCTGCGAGCTTTAAATCTTCGAAATAATGGAGAATCACAACCTCTCGATACATTTGCGGTAGCTCCTCTAACGCATGCTCTAAATCGACGTTTTCATAGACATCCTCTTGAGCGGGGGTTAAATATTGCAAAGTATCATCATCAGTTACTTGTAAGCGTTTATGCTTTCGTAAAAAATCAATGGCTGTACGAACGACTATTTTATAAAACCAGCTTTTCATATAATCAACATTTTCAAGTCGATCTAATGACAGCATGGCTTTTTGAACACTGTCCTGTACAACATCTAGTGCGTCCTGTTCATTTTTTGTATAGCTATACGCGAGCAAATAAAAACGCTCTTTTTGTTCACTAATGAATTGGACAAACACCTCTTCATGTTGAAATGCATTTCTTGTTTTCATGTCCAAAGAAGCTCCTTTTTTAACATTGTCAAATTGTATACATGTACTAGACGTACGAAATGAGGGAAAAAGTTGAAAGCCATAAAAAAAAACTTACCCCAATATGAGATAAGTTTTAGCCTTCTATACTGTTGGCATACGTCAGCATAATAGATGATTATGAGAAATAGTCATATGTATTTTTTAATAGTAATAGAATGGTCACAACAATAAATAGCTTACGGACATACCCGCTGCCACGTTTAATTGCAAATTTGGAGCCCACAATGGCCCCAGCAATTTGCGCAAGTCCCATTGGTAAACCATAGGCATAATTGATTTGCCCTAAGTATATAAACATAAGAAGGGCTGCAACATTACTACCGAAATTTAAAAATTTCGCATTACCTGCTGATTGTAAAAAATCAAAACCTACCATGAGAAAAGCAAATAATAAGAATGAACCTGTACCAGGACCTAAAAAACCATCATAAAAACCAATGACAGTAATTACTACTACAAAAAATAAATAACGTTTTGGTGTTAGCTTTTTATAGGTAGTGATGCTTCCCCAATCTTTTTTAAAGATCGTATAGATCGCTACGGCAGCCAGCATAATCAGCATGAGCGGCTTTAGGACACTAGGATCCATTAAGTGGACAATCCATGCTCCAAGCATAGATCCGAAAAAGACAAATGGAAATAGCTTATAGACTGCTTTAATATCAAGCTTGCCAGAGCGATAAAATGTCAAAGTACTTGTAAGTGATCCCATTGTACCTGCTAATTTATTGGTTGCTACAGCACTTGAAGGTGGGAGACCTACAAACATAAGGGCAGGTAAAGAAATAAGTCCACCACCGCCAACAACTGAATCAATGAATGCGGCTAAAAAACCAAAAACGATAAGAATGACTAAAATATTTACATCTAAATCAAATGGCACAACAGGTCATCTCTTTTCTATCATAATAATCTGATAGTAGCGAACTGAGGTTGGGCTGTAAATACTCTTTCTATAATTTTGCGGAGCTTGAACAATGAGGGTTTTCGTAAAAATTCTACAATAATCAAATATTTTCTACTTGGAGTTGGAAATTTGATGTATTATGTAAATGATAGTGTTTTTACGTAAAGGGGACGTGATGACATGAGTTTAGGAAATCATATACGTGTATTTCTCTGTGTCGTGTTTATGGGGATGCTTGTTGGATATGTCTTCAATGCAAAAAAAGATATAACAGATCATGAGTATATTGATATCGTCAAAGAAGGTTATTTGGAGAATTTTTCTGATGTCACGGTTCGTAATGCATTTAACTACGCATTCTTTGAACCATATTGGCGGTATTATCAAGCGAAAACAGGGGAGCAAGTTGTAGAATTATCAGGGGATATTACGTTTCAAGATGAAAAAGGACATGCTATTTTACAATTCGTCGTTGACGAACAAACAACGCAATTTTCCCTTCGTGCGATGAAATTTAATGAAAATGTTTTAAATGCTGAACAAAAACAAAAACTCGTCGGCATGGTCTATCAAACGTGGGAAATGAAACAACTAGCTTATGAGTAAGGTTTTTTGCTTTGTAAATAAGCAGAACTATATTACAGTTAAAAGGGGGAGCTTACAGACAGAGAGGATGTTTTGAATGAAGTTAAGTATTTTAGATCAAATGCCTATACCAAAAGGTCATTCGGCAGAGGAAGCCTTCCAACGTACAGAACAACTAGCTTTATTAGGGGAAGAACTCGGTTATCATCGTATGTGGCTAGCTGAACACCATAATAGTCAGTCGCTGGCAAGTTCAGCTCCCGAAGTAACCGCTGCTTTTTTAGCTGCAAAAACACAGCGACTTCGTATTGGGACAGGTGGCGTCATGATGATGCATTATTCACCATATAAGATTGCAGAGGTTTTTAAAACATTGGCAGGATTAGCACCTCATCGAATCGATTTCGGAGTAGGGAGAGCACCAGGTGGTGATCATGCCTCGATTTATGCGCTTGCAGAAGGAAGAAGACAACGTTTCACCGAGCAATATGATAAGCTTGAAATTATTTTAAAGCTGATGAATAACCAAAAAACGGGCGAACATGTCTATGATCAAGTCGTTGCGGCACCCGTTCATATTTCATTACCTGAGGCGTGGCTACTAGGTTCAAGTGGTCAAAGTGCGATGCAGGCAGGACAGCTAGGTGTAGGTTATTCCTATGCCCAATTTTTCACAGGCAATATGTCGAAGGATATTTTTGATGCCTATAAAGCCTATTTTACGCCTTCTTATTATATGGAAAAACCACAAATTATTGTGACCTATGCGGCGACGGTGGCACCTACTTTAGAGGAAGCGGAATACTTGGCAAAACCAATCGATATTTCTCGTCTTCAGCTGATGAAGGGGCAAATTATTCAAACTATATCACCTGAAGAAGCAAAGGATTATCCATTAACAGAAATGGATAAAATGACAATCGCCAATAATCGCAAAGCAAATCTTGTCGGCACACCAAAGGATATTGCTGCATTTTTAGTGAAAGAACAAGAACACTATGGCTTTGATGAAGTCATGCTGAACTGTAATCAATATGAATTAGCAAGTCGTTTAAATACCTATAAATTCCTAGCGAAGGAATTATTATAAAACAAAATCACCTCGTTGCTACGCTTCGAGGTGATTTTTATTGGACTTGACTGCTTTTAACCATACCTAAAATAGAAAAACCCGGAAATAAATTTCCGGGTTCGATTACCACTTACATTAAATACTCCATGACACACTGCCTCGCTTCCGCATAGAATCTTAAGATATTCCTAAGAACTGTACTTTACTCAGCTTTGATGGTCCTTTTGAGTTATCGATCAATCGCACTCATCGGGTTAACCCTCCTAGTCATAGGATTTGAAGTGAAATCTTTAATAGTATAGACCACGACATATTTTTTATACATAGTTGAGAAATTTTTTAAAAACAATAAAAAGAAATTCCTTTTTGAGACAGATTCTTCAAGAGGGACTTTCTTTAGTGATGAGTCGCTTAAACGCGGCCAGAGCCACTAACAAATGCTTGATCTTGATAATACATATTTTTTACTAAAACGTTAGGACCAAGGCATTTAACAGCTGGACAATGGCAATTGAGTGATTTAGCTAAATCGGTTGCCATCCATTTATCAAATACTGCTGGAAGCTCGTCATGTACAATATTACCTAGAGCTGGTGTATCACCGAAATCAGTAACGATGACATCGCCCGTAAAAATATTGATATTCAAACGTGAACGGCCATCTGGATCGTTACGCATTGTGACGTTTTTCGCTGTACGAAGACGTTGAAGTAATCGTTGATCTTCTTCATTCGCACTACAAGGGTAAAATGGAAGTGTTCCGAATAACATCCATGTATTGTCATCACGTATATCTAGTAGATGATGGATCGCTTCACGTGTTTCCTCTAGTGAGAGGGATGTGAGGGCACTAGCAAAATCTGATGGGTACATTGGATGTACCTCATGACGTGCACATTTCATTTCATGGATAATTTGGTTATGAATATGATCTAAGTATGGTAAAGTTTTTTTGTTTAGCATGGTTTCTGCTGAAACCATGACACCGTGTTCCGCAAGCATCTTTGAGTTATCAATCATGCGCTGGAACAGAGCTGCACGTTGGTCATAAGTAGGCTTGCGCTCCATCATGGCAAAGCCTGTTTCAACGAATTCATCGATAGTACCCCAGTTATGTGAAATATGCAGTACATCTAAATAAGGGGCGATTAATAAGTATCGTGCTGGCTCCAATGTTAAATTAGAGTTAATTTGTGTGCGTACACCTCGTTCATGAGCATATTTCAAAAGTGGCAACACATAATTTTGTACCGACTTTTTACTCATCATCGGTTCGCCACCTGTAATACTAAGTGTTTTTAAATGAGGTATCTCGTCTAAGCGACGTAAAATTAAATCTATTGGCAATGCCTCAGGGTCTTTATTTTGTAATGTATAGCCGACAGCACAGTGTGCACAACGCATATTACAAAGGTTAGTTGTTGTAAATTCAATATTAGATAGAGTCATTTGTCCATGTTGTTCAACATCTAAATACGCTTCCCATGGATCAAAGACAGGCGTTATTTTTTGTAAGGTCGTCATCTTTCGTACATCTTCCTTTCTAGCATTCTATTGTCTCATATTCATCGATAATTTCAAATATGAAATTACTGAAAGGGCTATTTTAGGATTAGACGAACATTTGTTAACCAATAAAGGAAAATGCTCGCAAATCCATTAACACTGAAGTGGATGAAGATAAAGCGCCTACAAGTCCTACTATTCTGAAAAAGGTGGTTTTACTGTTATTTTTCTAAAAAAACGTTATCATGGATAGAGAAAATAGCACAATGCATCATAGAAAGTAGGTACGGACATGACGAAATATGAAATATTATTATTTGATGTGGATGATACGTTACTAGATTTTGATTTGGCTGAAAATGCTGCACTTGACCGCATGTTTAAAGAAGAAAACATAGTAGTTACTTCCGAGATGATTGCACGTTACAAAGAAATTAATGAGTCGATGTGGCGAGCTTTTGAGCGTGGAGAAGTAACGAAAAATACATTACATAATACCCGTTTTTCGATGGCTTTAAAGGAATTTGGCATAGAAGTTGATGGCACCTATTTTGAATCACTTTTCCAAAAATATTTGCGTGAGGCCCACCATTATGTTGATGGGGCTTATGAGGTAATCGCTCAGCTAGCCAATCATTATCATTTATATGTAGTATCGAATGGGGTAACCGTTACACAAAATAAACGTCTTGTGGATGCGAATTTAGCGCAATATTTTAAAGGCATTTTTATTTCGGAGCAAACGGGCTATCAAAAGCCTATGCCGGACTTTTTCGATTATGTGTTTGAACGAATTGATAATTTTGATAAAGAAAAAGCGTTAATTATTGGTGATTCTTTGACATCCGATATAAAGGGTGGTATACAGTCCGGTATCGATACTTGTTGGTTTAATATCCGCAACGTTGAAAACACAAGTGGCATTGAACCGCATTATGAAATTAAAAAATTGCAGGATTTACATGACTTACTGAATCAAAAAGTAGCACTATAAGTAATCATCAGGCACCTTCATCGTTTTTTAGACAGAGAGGTGCTTTTTTTGGCTCATTTTTT
Source organism: Lysinibacillus sp. GbtcB16 (assembly GCF_019091145.1). Lineage (NCBI taxonomy): Bacteria > Bacillati > Bacillota > Bacilli > Caryophanales > Bacillaceae > Lysinibacillus > Lysinibacillus sp. GbtcB16. Next base: position 2,127,072 of record NZ_JAGXJV010000001.1, on the reverse strand, counting down.
TGAACAGGTCATGCAGGTATAAAAAACCGAGGAAAGGGCAAAACCATTTATGAGACTAGTTTCCATGAAAGGGGAAATATTCGATGAATACGGTTTTAACAGCCAATAAACGCCAAAAAGGACGCCAATCCTCATTAACACAGCTTCGACAAAACGGTGCCATCCCAGGTGTTGTCTATGGCTTTCAAATGGAATCAACAGCCATTACATTAGACGCAAGAGTATTTGCGAAATTGCTTGCAGCGCATGGTACAAAAAGTGTTTTTCAATTAGATGTTGATGGAAAGCGTATTAATGCTGTTTTATCAGAAGTTCAGCGCTGTGCTTTAAAGGGGAATATTAAACATGTTGATTTTAAATCGATCAATATGTCAGAAGAGCTGGAAGTAGAAATTCCAGTAACCGTAATCGGTGATGCCATCGGAGTAGCAGATGGAGGCTTCCTCTTACAGCCTAATCGTGAGGTTCGTATTAAAGTGAAGCCAACAGAAATTCCCGAAACAATCGAAATCGATGTCACAAATGTAGCAATTGGGACGTCCCTATACGTGGGAGATATACGTCAACAATTTTCATTTGAAATTTTACAAGAAGATGACTATACACTGGTGACGATTACACCACCATCTGCTGAAAATGTTCAAGAAGATGACACAGTGGACGATACGCCTGAAGTGATTGAAGCGACAGGTCAAAATACGTCTGAGCCAGAAGCATAGCGTGAAACAAGGAGCCATTTCCAAACATGGCTCCTTGTTATTTCCCTAAAAAAAGACAATGCATTCTTTGCATTGTCAGAAAGCTTAAATGACGGCGCTTTTCACGCCCGTCCATCTCATAAATAATTTTTCGTTATAAGTTAAGGCAAATTGTACAATTGGTCCAAGTCCAAAGGCCATAATCACCGTACCAATGCCGATAGGACCACCAAGTAAGAAGCCAAGTACAGCGACCGTAACTTCCATGGTTGTACGGGAACGTGTGACGCTCCAGCCAAGTTTATGAACCATCATTAGCATTAAGGTATCGCGAGGACCAATTCCTAAATTAGCCACCATATACATACCACAGCCCCAGCCTAGTAATACTAACCCTGTTAGGTAAGAAACCAGTTGCATCCAAAAGCCATCGATATCGGGTAGCCAATAATTAAAAATATCTATGAAGATGCCAGCTAAAAACATATCGATAAAAGTTCCTGGCAATGGGAATTTTTTTGTTATTAGCATATCAAACGCTAAAATAGCCAGTCCTAAAATGATGGACCATGAACCGATTGTTAGCCCGAGTGTGTTAGTTAAGCCAATATGTAAAACATCCCAAGAGCCTACGCCAAAAAGCTGCCCTTTAATGGTTAATGTGATGCCAAAAGATAGCACGATAATGCCTGTTATGAAAAATAAACAGCGCGTAAAAAAAGCTTGTTTCATTTTTTAACCCTCATTCATCCGTAAATTCCTGTTGTCCATCCAATTATTATAACAAGAGATTTGTAATTTGCCCGAAGTTTGTCATTTCACATTTTTCAAAAAAAACAGTTTAGCTTTAGGTGGAAAGGGCAAAATATAGGTATAGAAGAAAGGATGAGATGAATGACTTCTGTACGCGAAGAAATTTTAGAAGTTTTGAACCGTGAAAAAATTGGAACGATGGCTACTGTAGAAAACGGGAAACCTTATTCGCGCTATATGACGTTCCAACATGAGGATTTTGTGTTATATACTGTGACAAATAAGCATTCTGAGAAAATGGAGGAGCTCCGTAAAAATCCATATACCCATATTTTATATGGCTATGAAAATGGGGGCTTTGGTGATTCCTATGTGGAGATAGAGGGCAAGCTCACTGAAGTACACGAAGAAGGAATTAAAAATAAAATTGCAGAAATTTTTACGAGTATTTTTATTGGCAATCAGGATGAAATGGTGACCTTAAAAATTGAACCTATTCGTATGCGTTTGATGAATAAAAAAGGACAACCACCAAAAGAGCTAGAATTTTCGAGCGACCATTAAACAATGGTCGTTTTTTACTGACTTGACGATTAATAGTTGCAATGATAGACAACTTTCAGGCATGATAGTTCTTAAAAGAAAAAGGAGTATAGGCTATGACGACAAAATTACAACAATTAACGCAAAATATTTTATCATCTCAAGGTAAATTAGAGGCAGATTTTATTCTTAAAAATGCACAAGTTGCCGATGTCTTTACATTAACGTGGAAGAAAGCGGACATTGTTGTGAAGAATGGCATGATTGTGGCACTTGATACTAACAACAGATTTCATGCAAAAGTGGTAGAGGATGCAGCGGGGAGCTACGTCATTCCTGGATTAATAGATGGCCATATACATATTGAATCTTCCATGCTAACACCGGGGGAGTTCAGTCGTGTCTTAATTCCTCATGGTATTACAACCGTGATGACAGATCCACATGAGATCGCAAACGTAGCAGGAGCAGAAGGAATCCAATTTATGCTTGATGATGCTCAAAAAGCTGATATGGATATTTTTGTGATGCTTCCTTCAAGTGTACCAGGGACACAGTTTGAAAACGCTGGCGCAACATTAACAGCCCAAGATTTGGAGCCATTTCTGCACCATGAACAAGTTCGTGGCTTAGCGGAGGTTATGGATTTCCCAGCCGTGTTAAATGGAAAAGAGGGAATGCTTCAAAAAATTTTATTATCAAAGGAAGCCAATCTAGTTATTGATGGGCATTGTGCGGGCTTACAAAGTGAGCAAATTACAGGCTATCGGGCTGCAGGTATTCAGACGGATCATGAATGTGTGACAGCTGAAGAAGCCATTGACCGTGTAGAGCAGGGGATGTATGTCCTGATTCGAGAGGGATCAGCAGCGAAGAATTTACGTGATTTATTACCGGCTGTTCAGCCACACACTGCACGTCGCTTTGGTTTTTGCACGGATGATAAATATGTGGATGAGCTGATTGATGAAGGTAGCATCAATTACGATGTTGCGATGGCAATAGAGGAAGGGATGACACCATTGCAGGCAATCCAGCTAGCAACCGTGAACACAGCAGAATGCTATCGTTTATTTGATCGAGGGGTACTGGCACCAGGCTATAAAGCTGATTTTGTGCGTATAGATGATTTATCGACGATGCAGGCAAAAGCAGTTTGGAAGAATGGTCATAAAGTTGCTGAAAATGGCAACATGCTGACAAATCGTCAGGAGACAATAGTTCCTGCCCATATTCATCACTCTGTTCATTTACCTAGCATCACAAAGGATAGACTACAACTATCATTCACCAAGGGAACGAAGGCGAATGTGATGGAAATTGTGCCGAATCAGCTAATTACCAATCATTTAGTCATAGATGTACCTGTGAAAGACGGCGTATTTGTCCCATCGGTAGAGGAAGATTTACTGAAATTAGCGGTTATCGAACGCCATCATCAATTGCATACGACAGGCTTAGGTATTGTTAAAGGATTTGGGTTACAAAAAGGCGCAGTAGCTACTACAGTAGCCCATGATTCACATAATGCTCTTGTCGTAGGCACAAATGATGAGGATATGGTTCTGGCACTTTCCCGCATTCAGGAAATCCAAGGTGGCTTCGTTATTGTAGCCGACGGTGAAATTCTCGCGGAGATGCCTTTAACAATTGGGGGCTTAATGACAGATGTACCAGCACAGCAGGCGAAGGAACAGCTAGCTGGCTTACACGGTGCTTTAAAGAAGCTCAACCCAACTTTAGATTTTCATTTTTTACTGACATTCTCTTTTGTAGCATTACCAGTAATTCCTGCTTTAAAATTAACAGATACAGGGTTATTTGATGTAACAACCTTCCAGCATATAGCAGTGGAAGCATAGAAAAAAAACGACCTAGTTGCAGAGCGATTAGGTCTTTTTTTTTCGCTTAAAATTGTCTAGTAACAAAGGTTAATGATTAGTATCGGAAGAAGAGTCCTTAATGATAGACTGTTTATAGATACTTTGAGATAGACAGATGTACCATTTTGATCAGACACTAGTGCATCTATCGAAGTGCACTTTACAAACAGAGAGGAAGCAGGACATGAGAAGTAGAAAAGGCTTAGTCATTAGTTTATCGGTGATAGCTGTAATGTGGATTTTACATACAACGTCTAAAAATTTTATGGTCGATCCGACATTTTCGACATTTCTTTCGAACAAGGAAATAGAACTTCCGAATGCAAAATTATGGATTGTCATGATCCAACTACATATTGCTTTAGCCATTATTGCTTTAATGACTGGGCCATTAGGTCTTTCGAGAGCGTTGAGAATGAAAAACCCTCACCTACACCGCTGGAATGGTCGAATCTACGTAATGGTGATTGTATTTAATATACTTCCAGGCTATTATGTAGCGCTCTACGCAAATGGGGGTATATGGAGTACGATTGGTTTCTTCATTTTAAATACACTCTGGTTGCATACGACGATAAACGGTTATCGCTTTATAAGAAAAGGACAAGTTCATCGTCATCGGAGCTGGATGCTAAGAAGCTTTTTCTTAACGTTTGCTAATCTAACTATTTACATACTTGTGACGATATTGCATTATGTAGCGGGTCTTCCATATGGATTTTCGTATTCATTAGGAGCGTGGTTAGCCTTTATCATTAATTTAGTATTAGCAGAGATTGTGATTAGAAAATCGACCATTTAACGTCGTTTCAAAAAAAATTTTAGAAATTATCGTGAAAAGGGAGAAGATATGAAAAAATGGATTTTATTTTTTTTGATTATAGCTGCTGTGATGATCGTTTTAACGACGATTGATACAGAAACAAAACAGGATAGGACAATATTTGTAGACAGCAATGGAGATGATACCAATAATGGTACAAAATTAAGCCCATACCGAACACTAAAAAAGGCGGCATTAGAAGCGGAAGCAGGGACAACCGTATTGATACGGAAAGGCATTTATAAGGGAAAGCTTGCTGTTATACATAGTGGTACAAAATTAAACCCCGTTATTTTCAAGGCGTATGAAAATGAAGAAGTTATTCTTAGTGGAGAGTCGATGGAAAATACTGACGATGATGCAACTCTTGTAACGATAAAGAATAAAAATTACATTACCATTAGTGGATTCACAATCCAGGATTTAACGACGGAACAACTAGATGAAACAGTGATGGGAATCTATGTAACAGGCTCCAGTAGCCATATTACCGTAGCGAATAATCATGTGAAAAGGATAAAAACCTTTGCCGAGGATGGAAATGGCCATGGTATCGCTGTCTATGGAACAGGTTCAATGAGAGATATAAATATTGTAGGTAATACAGTGGAAGATTTAATAGTAGGTGCAAGTGAATCGATGGTCCTGAATGGGAACATTGATGGATTTACAATAGAAAATAATGTAGTTCGTCGATGCAATAATATCGGAATTGATCTGATTGGGTTTGAAGGAATTTCAAATGATAAAAAATTGGACTATGTACGAAACGGTGTTGTAAAAAATAATCAAGTTTATGAAATTTCCTCCTATGGTAATCCAGCATATGGCGAGAATTATTCTGCTGGGGGAATATATGTCGATGGTGGAAAGAATATAACGATTGAGAACAATACTCTTTTTAAGAATGATATCGGAATTGAAGTAACATCTGAACATGCAAATAAGTATGCAGATAATATAAAAGTACTAAATAATACAGTATATAATAATTTTTTCACAGGAATATCGATTGGTGGATATGATGAAGAGAGAGGAGGGACGAAAAATTCGATTATCTCTCACAATATTATTTACCGTAATGATACGATGGAATTAAATGGAGGTCAGCTTTTATTACAGCATGATACTCAGAATAATGTTATCGAAAAAAATATACTAACAGCTGGATCTTCTCGAATATTTATAGCCAACTATTTTACTAGTAATAAAAATAATAAATTGGCGAGGAATGTGTTTCATCAGGAAAAAGGACAGGATGGTATTTGGATATGGAAGGATACCGAGTATGATTCGTTTAAAAAGTTTAAAATCGCTTCCAATAGTGATGCGACAACTAGTTATCTAGATCCTCAATATAAAAACATGGACAAATTTGATTTTAGACTTGAAAAAGATTCACCTGCGGAACATATAGTGAAGTAAAAAATACGAAGGCTAAGGCTAAAAAGATGCTTGAGTTGTCAAGAAAATCATCTTTAGGTAATTCGTAGAAGCTCGTCTAACTTTTTTCTCTACTTACGGAGGTTAATGATGATGAAAATAATGAAAATAATGAAGAAAACAGCCAAGTTTGTGGGAATATTGCTAGCTATATTGGTTTTGATCATAGGGTTTGGTTATGCTTTTCTTGAGATCAATCCATTTGGCAATAAACCAGGTAAGCCAGTTGCCGATATTGAACGAAAGGTCGAAATTTGGGGAGAAGAAGTTGCAGGTAATCATTCTGGAAGCAAGCTAGACGATATGAATATTAAAGGCAATCCTAATAGACTGCTAGCTACATTTAAATTTATCGGTCATATTGTAGGAGAAGACTATCAAGATAATGAGGCTGCCATTGATACGTTTACATATGTCCATGAAATAGAGGGTGGCTATGAAAAGTCTACCTATGAGGATGAGCCCTATTTGATTCCATATACGGTGTCAAACAGTGATAGTGCGGTCATTGTGATTCCAGGTGGTGGCTATGGCTTTAAGGAAATGGATGGCGGCACTACTGAAGGAAAAGATATCGCTGATTCATTAAATAAGGCAGGTATCAACGCGTTCGTTCTACACTATCGTTCTAATCCCTATGAATGGCCCATTCCCCAATTAGATGTGCAGCGTGCTGTCCGTTATCTACGCTACCATGCAAATGATTATGGTATACACCCTAATAAAATTGGGTTGATAGGCTTTAGTGCAGGTGGTTTTCAAACAGGAAGTTTTATCAATCTCATTCAGGGAGAAAAACGGCTTCCAAAAAATTATCAGCTTGATGCTATCGATGCAGTTGATGACCAAGTAACAACTGCAGCTATGATTTACCCAGCATTGACGTACCGCTATAATGTCCCGATGCTCTTTGCATCTTTTGATGATCAAGTGGTTAGAGATCCAGAAGAACGAGAAGAGCTTTTGCATAAGACTGATCTATCCAAGCATTTCAGAACGGCTCATATCCCCCAATTTATTGCTTATGGAACGAAGGATTCAGCTGTAGGGGTAAAAGGACCTCAGGAATATATTCAGTCCGCACGAACTGCAGATGCGGATGTCACTGTAATTGTAGCAGAAGGTCAGAATCATGGCTTTAAGCAGCAATACTATATGCGTGAGTATCTTGAATGGGTAAAGAAAATTTTTGATTCATTATAATGTGATGGTTTGTTCATTAGGAAGGTAGTTCTTAACCCAATCCTTTTTCTGAAGGTTTCCATGATGTAATTCCCATGCTAGTCACTTCTCTATAATCGGTTTTTTCGATTCATTTTATCGAAATAATCATCTTTATCGATTTGTGAAATCATAATAAGATATAACTATTCGGGAACAATACTAAAAAACTTTAAGGAAGAAGGGATCACCAACATGTCAATAGTCGTTATTTATGGTGGAAATCGTCCGAATGGCAATACAGAAACGTTAACAAAATTAGTCACTCAAGATTTAAAAGTTGAAGAAATTTATCTTAAGGATTATTCAATTCAACCTATAATAGATAAACGCCATACAGAGGAAGGTTTTTCTACAGTCAATGATGATTATAATTCCATCATTGAACGTATACTTCCGCATGATATTCTACTATTTTCTACACCTATTTATTGGTATAGCATGACAGGGCCGATGAAAAACTTTATTGATCGATGGTCACAAACTTTAAGAGATTCAAATTACCCGCATTTCAAGGAAAACATGTCTTCTAAAAAAGCGTATGTCATTGCAGTTGGTGGTGATATGCCCTATATAAAAGGGTTACCAATGATCCAGCAGTTTCAACACATCTTTGACTTTATGGGGACATCATTTGAAGGATATATTTTAGGAGAAGGAAATAAACCAGGAGATATAGTCCGAGATTTAAAAGCGATGTCAGCTGCTGAATGTCTTAGAAAAGAACTACAATAGCGTGAGATGAAAAAGGGATTTGGACGATAACGTTTCCAAATCCTTTTCTGTTTATTGAACCTCCTTTGGTTGAAAAGTTGTTCACTTTTGCTGAGCTAGTGTAAACTGGATTTACTATCGATAAAAGTGAATGATTTATAAAGATATATCGAAAAAAATGATTAAGAGGGGTGCGGAAATGGATATAAAGCAGCTTCAAACATTTTTAACAGCAGCAGACACATTAAGCTTTACACAAACGGCACAGCGACTAGACTACGCTCAATCAAGTATTACTGCGCAAATTAAAACATTGGAACAAGAGTTAGGGGTTATACTTTTTGAGAGGCTTGGGAAGCGGATCATTTTAACAGAGGAAGGCAAGCGTTTCCAACAGTATGCTGAAAAAATGCTAGAGCTAGATCGTGAAATGAAAAAGGCGATGTCCAATGAACAAGAACAAGTAGTGTTAAAAGTAGGGGCACAGGAAAGTCAATGTGTTTATCGACTACCAAGCATTTTGCAGCAATTTCAACAGGCGCAACCCCATGTGAAAATTATATTTAAGCCTGTGCATACGACTGACATTGCCAAGGAGTTATTGCAATCAGGTAAGTTAGATGTGGCCTTTATTACAGATACATATCAGGAAACAGCGATGCTACATCGAGAACGTTTACTCGAAGAACAGCTTATTTTTGTGAGTGCCTCGAAAGCTAGCAGGGAGCCTCTCGTCGCTTCTCATCTTTCAACAGAAACCATGCTACTAACGGAAACGGGGTGCTCCTATCGCAATCATTTAGAAGCACAGCTACAGCAGGAAAATATTTTGCCTCTACAAATGATAGAGTTTGCGAGTATAGAAGCGATTAAGCAATGTGTGATGGCTGGTTTAGGTATTACATTTTTACCGAGAATGGTCGTAGAAAAGGAATTAGCAAATGGACAATTAGAGGAGATTCACTCGACAATCAACTTAGCACCAATCTTTACAGACATTGCTTGGCATAAAGATAAACATATGCAGCCTTGCCTTGTAGATTTTATTACCATAGCCAAGGAGCAATATAAAATTTTTGGTGCTCAAAAAAGAGCCTGAACGAATCAGACTCTCTTGTGTACTATTGTTGTTTTAGCGTACCAGAATAATTGGTGCCTTCACTACGTTCTGCACGACAATCCACTTCTGTAACTTTCAGCGAATTATTCGTTAATCGCTCTAGCTCAACGACACAACGATTGCCGTTTGAGGACTTATTCATTAATGCCTTATTCGAACTTGTTATCGTGGCAGTCCCGTTGACTTTCCCTGTAGCTGTCCCATCATTCGCAGTTAAAGCAATGGAAAAGCTATTGCTTGTGGCGTTTGAAATGATTGCATCTCGACGGTTAAAGTCATTTGTTCCTTTACCCCATTTATAATAATACGTATAAACGCCTTCCCAAGCACTCTTGCTAGGTGTAGTTTGTTGCATTGATTTATCCAGCTGATTTTGGGCATTTTTTGCACGAGTGTTTAACGATAATTTGTTGGCATTGTCATGAATGGCTTGTGCATCCCCTGAAATTTCATAAAAATTTCGTTCATCCATGCGATACAGCATTGTCACAACCTGTGCTCGTGTCATATTGTTGGTCACACCATAAAACTTTTGTAAATTACGGTCTTCATACTGTGGATTTTGTCCAGAAGAAATATAGTAATCAAGTAAAAATTGGATAGATGAATCTAATCCTTTTTTGCCACTAGCTAAATGAGTAATAGCCTGTGCCACGACACCACGTTTCACGGTAGCAGCTCGTAGTCGATTATCGAAATAGCCGTTTAAGGGGACACCATAGCTAGCAAGCTGGTTATAAAATTCATCGGACCAGATGGCAGAAGGGGTCTGTTTTTTTAATTCATCAATGGGAGATTCAAGCTCGTAAAAAATAGCTAAAAGTTTAGCTAATTGCTGCTCGGTAATAGTAGCATTCGGTTTAAATGTACCATCTGCAAAACCATTCACAATATCATATTCTTCTGCCCATAAGATAGCTTCATAGGCATAATGATCCTCTGACACATCTTTAAAACCAGCAGCTTGTACATTGCTCGCACTGCCTACGATAAGAATGGAAAATAATAATATACCTATTAATTTTTTCATTTGTCATCTTCATCCTTTCCTGCTCGATATGTTAATAGTTTGCAGGAAATGGATAAAAACTGCAAATTTTTCTTAATAAAAAAATAATCGCTACCCACTACAGGGGAAGCGATTATTTAGTGTTATTTATTGGGCAGTATAGCCACCATCCACCGTTAATGTGTTGCCTGTCATAAATGTTGAATCATCGCAGGCCATGAATAAAACGGCTTTTGCCATTTCCTCTGGTTGACCTAAACGTTGCATAGGTGTTACTTGACGTAATGGCTCTTTGCTTTCTTCAGGAATAATCGGTGTATCAATAAAACCAGGGCAAAGGGCATTGACACGAATGCCGCGCGTAGCAAACTCTAGTGCTAGTGAACGTGTTAAGTTGATAACGCCACCTTTCGCTGCATTGTAGGCTGCAGAACCTGGTGAACCAACCCATCCATACATGGAGGCAGTATTGACAATTGTCCCGCCTTGGGCTTTTAGCATTTCCTTAATGGCAGCCTGTGCCATTAAAAATACACCATCTAAATCCACGTTCACTGTTTGACGCCATTCTGCATAAGGTAATTCCTCAGTTGGCGTTACTCGTCCAATTCCTGCATTATTAAATAGAACATCGACTTTGCCAAATGTCTCTAGTGTTGTTTGATAAATAGCGGCCACTTCATTTTCATCTGTTACATTCGCTTTCATAAAGAGAGCCTCTGCTCCGCCTGCTTGCAGTTGGGCTGCAAACGCTTGGCCTTTTTTTTCATTAAGATCTACAAGTACTACTTTAGCACCTTCTGCTACAAATAATTCAGCAGTTGCTGCTCCAATTCCTGAAGCACCACCTGTAATAATTGCGACTTTATCTTGTAATTTCCCCATATCTGACACTCCCATAAAAGTAAATTTTCTTGCACACTGTGTCAATCACGGTGTACTTTTATTGTAAAACTCTATAAAACAGAAACAATCATTAATGTGATGGCAAGTGTCTAACTAGTAGACATATCTATATAAAATGTCTAAAAGGGAGGAAGAAATAGTGATAAAATGGACACAAAGACAGGAAAGAACCCGTCGTCATTTTTATAGCACTTTAGTTGATTTAATTAAAAAACAAGGATTTCAGGCAATTACAGTAAAGGATATTGTAGAACAAGCAGGCTATAATCGTAGTACTTTTTATGTGCATTTTCAGGATAAATTTGAGCTAGCAGAAAATTTGCTAGAGCAGATGTTGAATGGACTAGAACAAGCAGTGGGGGAACCCTATCTATTTGGGGAAAAAGTGTACACAACGAAGCTCAAAGCTCCTTCATTTAATATTATTCATTACATTTATCAGAATCGTACATTTTTTGAGCTATTAAATTTTGAAGATACGATTCCTGGATTGCATACGCGCATGCCTTTGACAATTACGAAAATTTATCAAGAGCAATTTAACTTTGAGACCATAAACCATCAACCGGTGAATATGGATATGTTCAAACATTATACCTCTTATGGCTTCTACGGATTAATGATGCAATGGATTGCAAGCGGCTATGAAAAATCAGAAGAAGCTTTAATAACAGACGTCATTGAATTGACTAGAACCCATATTTATGCATTTGAATATATAGGAAAACCGCTAGGAATCAACGATTGACCCGTATTTAATAGCACTATTTTATAAAAAATCTCTAATCATAGCATTAGAGATTTTTTGTTTGGGCGAAAGTAAATTTTCCTCTAGAAAAAAATTTTTTTAAAGAAATTTTCATAAAGTAGTTGAATTATTTTTGTTTTAAGCATATATTTTTCCTAAGGGAAACAAAATATCTCTAAAGAAAGAAGAGTGCGTGAATGAAAGAGTTAGGTGAATTCAAGCTGACGATTCTTCCAATGGTTGTTTTATTACTTCTTACGATTCTTTGGAAACTTACAGAGTCTGTAGGAGCAGGCATAATATTAATCCTTTTCTGGATGAGCTGGCGCCAGTTTATTCGGAAAATTATATAAATAAAGTGGCTGTATGAGAAAGAGCGATGCATGTAATGATGCTAGTCTGACAAGGCGGGCGTAGCCAAAAGATTTAATAAGGCATGTCCGCCACCCCCTTTATAGGTGCAGCATGACTGCTTTTTTTCAAGCAATGGCTAATAAAATGAAAGTAGAGGTAAGTTAATGAAACAATGGTTAGGTGTATTCGTACTATCACTCTCACTTCTGTTATTCGGTTGTTCAACTGAAGCAGATGGAGAAAAAAAAGGAATTGTTGTCGCCACAACAGGACAAATTGCAGATGCTATAAAAGAAATTAGTGGTGATCATTTACAAGTATCGGCATTAATGGGACCAGGGGTTGACCCCCATTTATACAAGGCTACCCAAAGCGATTTATCGAAATTGGATAAGGCCGAAGTTATTTTTTACAATGGTTTACATTTGGAAGGACAGATGCTCGACATTTTTGAACAAATGGCAAAAGATAAAACCGTGCTAGCTGTTGGGGAAACATTAGATACTAAGCAATTACTTGCTAGTGATAGTGATGCCATGCTACATGATCCTCATATATGGTTCGATATTGAGCTTTGGAAGGGAGTTGTCCAAGCAATCAGTTTGCAACTCCAAGAAGAATACCCAGAATTCAAAGAGGATTTTCAACAGAATGAAATGTCTTACTTAAAAAAGCTAGATGAATTACAAAGCTATGCAAAAAAACGTGTCGAAGAAATTCCAGAGCCGCAAAGGATTTTAGTAACTGCCCATGATGCTTTTAATTATTTCGGTCGAAGTCAAGGCTTTGAAGTGCGTGGCTTACAAGGCTTAAGTACAGATTCAGAGTATGGAGTCAAAGACGTTCAGGAAATGGTTGATTTCTTAGTCGCTCATAAAATCAAGGCCATTTTTATCGAGTCTAGTGTATCTGATAAAGCGATGAAGGCGGTTATAGAAGGGGCTAAAGAAAAGGGACATGACATTGTGATCGGCGGAGAACTATTTTCGGATGCAATGGGTGCGGAAGGCACAACAGAAGGTACGTATATAGGGATGTATCAATATAACATCGACACAATTGTCGATGCATTAAAGTAGGTGGATAAAATGGATGCATTAACAGTGGAAAATCTTTCAGTAGCTTATGATAAGAAAACAGTATTGGAAAATGCCTGTGTGACGGTTCCTAAAGGTCATCTAGCTGCAATTATAGGGCCCAATGGTGCCGGGAAATCAACGTTTTTAAAGGCTATATTAAACCAACTTCCTAATAAAGTTGGAAAAGTAGAAATTTTAGGCAAAATCTTTGAGCCAAAAAGTTTAGTAGTTGGGTATGTACCACAGCGAAATGCCGTTGATTGGGATTTCCCGACAAATGCTCTCGATGTTGTGTTAATGGGGAGATATGGCCATACAGGTTTATTTAAAAGACCGACGAAACAGGATAAACTAGTTGCTCGGCAAGCATTAGCAAGTGTAGGGATGCTGGACTTTGCAGAGCGTTCTATAGGTCAGCTTTCGGGTGGACAGCAACAGCGTGTATTCCTAGCAAGAGCTTTAGCACAAAATGCAGATATATATTTCTTAGATGAACCATTTGCTGGGGTCGATGCTGCAACAGAAAAAACGATCATTGATATTTTAAAAGAATTAAAGGCTCAGGGAAAAAGTATTTTTGTTGTGCATCACGACCTTCAAACGGTCAAAGAATATTTTGATTATACAATTCTATTAAACAAAACGATACTAGCATCAGGTGCAACAGAAGATGTTTTTACACCAGAACAATTGCAAAAAACATATGGTGGTAAACTTTTCATGATGCAGCATGCGTAAGGAGGGTTCATGATGATAAGTGGTAACTTATTGTGGGTACTTAGTGGCACTATGTTACTCGGTATAGCTGCAGGCATAACAGGTACCTTCTCCTTCTTGCAAAAACAAAGCTTAGTGGGCGATGCTGCGGCACATGCAGCATTACCAGGCATCGCGCTTGCATTCCTCCTGACAGGACAAAAGGAATTACCAATTTTAATGCTCGGAGCGGGTATTACATCTGCTTTATCTGTGTATTGTATACAATGGATTGTATCTTTTTCAAAGTTGAAGGCGGATGCAGCTATTGGGTTAGTACTGACCGTATTTTTTGGCATCGGTGTTGTGTTTTTAACTATTGTTAACAGAAGTCCCATTGGAAAACAAAGTGGTCTTAATAACTTTATTTTTGGGAAAGCCGCAACGATGACAAAGGCTGATTTAATGTGGCTGTTCATCAGTGCAGCCATAATTATTTTAGTTAGTCTGTTCTTTTATAAGGAATGGAAATTACTCATCTTTGATCCTGTTTATGCAAAAGGAATTGGCTTACCGATTGAGGCCTTAAAGGCTACGCTAACCGTATTAATTGTCATGACGATTGTTACAGGTATCCAAGCTGTAGGTGTAATATTAATGTCAGCTTTATTAATTATTCCTGCGGCAAGCGCCAAACTATGGACGAAAAAACTGAGTACGATGCTCCTGTTGAGTGCAGCGATTGGAGGTATCTCAGGTGTTACAGGTACTTTTATTAGCGCGATTCGAACAGGATTATCAACCGGTCCAATTATCGTTCTAGTGGCGGCAGGTATATTCTTTATCTCCTATTTTATAAGTCCTGCTGGTCAAATTAATAAATATCGTAGAAAAATGCAATTTCGAAAGCAGGGTGATATAGGATGATAGAGTTTTGGGTTGTATTAACTGGCTTATTAGTGGGTGTAACATGTGGGATTGCAGGCGTTTTTCTTATTTTGCGTAAAATGTCTATGATAGCCGATGCCATTAGCCATACTGTACTCTTCGGTATTGTGATGGCCTATATTATTACCCAATCATTGAATGGCTTTTGGATGCTAATAGGTGCAGCAGTTGCGGGTATTTTAACTGCTTATCTCGTTCAATTATTACATTCTTCTGGTATTCAAGAGGATGCAGCGATAGGGGTGGTATTTACATCCTTATTCGCGGCGGGTGTCCTGCTCATTACATTATTTGCAAGTAATGTCCATTTGGATGTAGAGCATGTCTTGATGGGAGAAATTGCTTTCGTTCCATGGGATCGATGGACGGTTTTAGGTTTAGCCATGCCTAAGGCTGTATGGATGCTTTTACTCGTATTAGTGATCAATATTGTATTTTTGCTACTATTCTTTAAGGAAATGAAGCTTGCAACCTTTGACCCTGTCTATGCCGCAACAATTGGTATACCCGTTGTCTTTCTCCACTATGGATTTATGACCTCGATTTCATTTACCACAGTTGCAGCATTTGATAGCGTAGGAGCCATTTTAGTCGTTGCCATGCTAATTGGACCGGCCGCAACTTCTTATTTAATTAGTAAGACGATTAAGCAAATGTTTACCTACAGCATGTTCTTTGGTGCTGGTGCTTCTGTCATTGGCTATTATTTAGCGAAGCTATGGGATACCTCTATAGCAGGGATGATGGCCACAACTGTAGGCTTATTATTTATCATTACATTAATTAGTCAAAAAATAATCGAGCGCAGAAGAAAAGCGCTTGTGCATAAACTAGAACTATCCTAATAAAAAACATCGTTTGATATTTTCATCAAACGGTGTTTTTTGCTTGAATAATTCAAACTTTTGGATGAGTATTTTTTATAGGAAAAATAGTATACTCTTTAAAAAAGATAGAATTGGGCGAAATGGCATAGAGACTAGCAATATTTTTTTATATCGCTATGTACGAATATTTAAAATTTTGTTACGATAGGTTTTATGACATTGTAAGAACAACGAGGAGAACAGCATGTGGCGAAATCGAAATGTATGGATTATTTTATTAGGTGAATTTGTCGTAGGTCTCGGCTTGTGGGCTGGTATTATTGGAAATCTCGCCTTTATGCAAGAGGTTGTCCCTTCAGACTTTCACAAATCATTAATTATTTCTTGTGGGATTTTAGCGGGCTTGGTCGTAGGGCCTATGGCTGGTCGCATTATTGATCAATCGAAGAAAAAAACAGTTGTACAAATGGCAAGTATCGGGCGAATAGTGAGTGTTTTATTTATGTTTATCGCACTTTATACCAATTCGGTCGTATGGATGATTTTATTTTTAATTACATTGCAAATAGCAGCTGCCTTTTATATGCCTGCACTGCAATCGATTATTCCAATGATTGCAAAGGAGCAAGACTTAATTACGCTAAATGCCTGGCAAATGAATGCTAGAACTATTTCTAGAATCATCGGCACAGCCGCAGCAGGATTTATGCTAAGCTTTTTTGATTTAAAGTGGTTATATATCATTTCATTGATCGTTTATATCGTCATGTTTGTGATTACTAGTTTATTGCAATTAGATGAAGCGACAAATGCAACAGTAACGAATAAAGAAAAAGGGAACTTTAAAGAGGTATTACCGATGGTGAAAGAGCATCCAATGGTGCTAATGACATTGGTTCTTATGTTAATTCCAACGTTATTTTTAGGCTCTTTTAATTTAGTCATTATGAAAATCTCGGAAATGCATCAATCTACAACGATATCAGGTTTGTTGTATACAGTGGAAGGTATCGGCTTTATGCTAGGTGCAGCAGGATTAAAAATAATTGCTGATCGAGTGCAAATGGGCACACTCCTCTTTACATTGGCATTTATTATTGGATCTATGGAGCTCTTGCTGTTACTAGCAGATATCAAACTTTTTGCTTTAGTCGCTTTTGGGGTATTTGGCTTTACAGTAGGCTGTTTCTTCCCAACGACTATGGTTATCTTTCAAAAACAGGTCCCAAAACAATTCCATGGACGTTTTTTCTCGTTCCGAAATATGATCGATTCGGTCGTCTTTCAGGTCGTCCTATTATCTACAGGTATGATGCTAGATTTAATCGGCTTAAGTGGGATGGGGCTTGTGTTCGGCATTATTAGTTTAAGCTTAACGACGACATTTTTATTGTATTCTAAAAAGAAGAAAGTCGTTATGCATGCCCTCTAGTCCTATTGAAAGAACATGTTTTTAAAACATGTTCTTTTTTGTGCTTAAACAATCGTTTTCTTCGTAACATTAAGTAATTGACAATGGTAAAATAAAGAATTAAGATTCAACTATTCAATAAATTAATTGAACAGTTGAAAGGTGGTACTCGAAATTGCATGAACGACATTTAAAGGACTTGTTATATCAAGAGTTCGCTAGAATTGGCAAAAGTTTATCAAGTCCTAAACGATTAGAAATACTTGATATTCTCTCTCAAGGTCCAAAGTCTGTTGATGCATTAGCCAAAAGTACAGATATGTCCGTTGCTAATGTGTCTCAGCATTTAAAGACACTATTTAATGCCAGATTAGTAAAGTTTTCAAAGGAAGGTAATTTTGTCATTTACGAATTAGCAGATGAAGTGATTGCTAAATTTTTAACGACATTACATGCACTATCTGAAAAGCAATTGATTCAGGTTCAACAAATAAAAGAAGAATTTTTTAATGAGCATCTTGGCATCGAGGGAGTAACGCTTGCCGATCTCGTAACACGGATGGAGAAGGGTGAAGTGCTATTACTCGATGTTCGACCAAAAGAAGAGTTTGAACAAGCACATATTCCAGGAGCCGTTTCTATGCCTATTGAAGAGTTAGAGGATCAATTAGCTACATTACCAACTCATGTTGACATTGTAGCTTACTGCAGAGGCCCTTATTGCTTAATGTCAGCCGAAGCTGTAAAAATGTTAACAGCAAAAGGGATTAAAGCTTTCCGGCTAGAAGAGGGTGTTTTAGATTGGCAGAGGTTGGCTGGAGAATAACGGAGAGCAAATATGGTGGCAAATAAAATCGTGTGTAAATTAGAAAGAGGGGGTAAAGGATGTCTGGAAAAGTGGAAGTTACGATAGAATCATATATAGAGTCACCAGAAAAACTAAAAAGCTTATATAGGCGTGTACTACTAGTAGTGAGCCTTTCTCAAATATTTGGGGGAGCAGGGCTAGCGGCTGGTATTACAGTAGGCGCTTTATTAGCCCAACAAATGCTTGGAACCGATGCTTATGCAGGGGTACCATCCGCATTATTTACGTTAGGGTCTGCTGGTGCGGCTTTCATTGTTGGTAAATTATCACAACGTCATGGCCGCCGAACAGGATTATCTACTGGCTTTATTGTTGGGGGGTTAGGAGCCATTGGAGTCGTCATGGCTGCGATATTTAATAGTGTAATTATGCTGTTTCTCTCTCTATTAATCTATGGAGCAGGAACTGCAACCAATTTACAGGCACGATACGCAGGTACAGACTTAGCGAATGACAAACAACGTGCTACAGCTATTAGTACGACTATGCTTATGACAACTTTCGGCGCAGTTTTAGGTCCCAATTTAGTAGAATTGATGGGAAAAGTGGCGCTATCGATGGGTATCCCCGCACTTGCTGGACCTTTTCTATTATCTGCTGCCGCTTTTATAGTAGCAGGATTTGTTCTATTCGTGTTGCTGCGTCCTGATCCCTTAGAAATCGCTAAAGGAATAGAGGCGCATAAGCAAAAATTTGCTCAAGAACATCAAGTACAGAAAACACATCCAATGGGGAATAAGCGTGGCTTAGCGGTAGGGGCAACCGTAATGGTTTTAACACAAATTGTCATGGTAGCGATTATGACGATGACACCCGTACATATGAAACATCATGGACATGGTTTATCGGAAGTAGGTATTGTTATTGGATTTCATGTAGGTGCTATGTATCTGCCATCGCTTGTAACAGGCATTCTTGTTGATAAAGTTGGACGAACAGCCATGAGTATTGCCGCTGGTGTTACGTTGCTACTAGCGGGTTTATTAGCGGCATTCGCTCCAAGCGATTCGATGATTTTATTAATAGTAGCACTTTCTTTACTAGGGTTAGGCTGGAACTTCGGTTTAATTAGTGGTACCGCACAAATCGTTGATGCGACCGAGCCATCTACAAGAGCTAAAACACAAGGAAAAATGGATGTATTTGTGGCATTGGCAGGGGCATCTGGTGGTGCTCTTTCAGGAATGGTCGTAGCGAATGCTAGTTATGCGGCATTGTCCTTAGCAGGAGGGCTATTGTCGTTACTGCTCATTCCCGTAGTGATTTGGTCTAGAAGAGCAGTTTAAATAATGAGAGAAGGAGAATGGAACTAAACGAGTACTCCTTTCTCCTAATGAAAAAAATCTTACCCTTTCATTTGTAGGGTAAGATTTTCTATCGGAACTATTTTGATTGTTTTGCGTCAGTATGTAAAATCGTTAGAAAGCAAAGAGTAGGTACACAGTGTGGAGTTAATAACAAATAAATTGATAATGATTGCCTTGTTTATTTTAATCATTCATGCCATTGAAACGCTTGCCTATGCGGTACGTTTATCTGGAGCGCGTGTCAGATTACTAGCATCTGCTTTAGCTCTTTTTAATGTAATGGTCATGGTTTCACGGCTTGCTAATATGATGCAACAGCCATTTACGGGTAGTTTGGTCGATACTGCACCTGTGGACGATGCCTTGACACATGTAGAACAGCAGTTTCGAATAATTATTGGAGCGGCATCACTTGGTACACTCATAGGTATCTTACTCATCCCAACTTTCGTAGCCATTTTTTCAAGAGCTATCGTCCATTTGGCTGAGGAAAGGGGCTCCATCCCAGCATTAATGAAAAAGGGTTTTACGTATGAATATGTAAGACGTGGCTTGAAGCATATTCATAAGCCCCGCTTTACCTATTTAAAAGATATTGGATTACGAGATATCCCTCTACAATTATTTATTACGAATATCGTCATTACGGCAATCTATACCATCGGCGTTTTATCTGCTTTGTATGCAACTTTATTAGTACCGGAATTAAAAACAACTGCCGTTATGGCATCTGGTTTAATTAATGGCATAGCGACCATTCTGTTAATTTTATTCATTGACCCAAAAATCTCCATTCTGGCCGATGATGTAATTAATAAAAGGGGAAGCTATTTAGATTTAAAAAAAGCCTCGGTCATGATGATGTTTTCAAGATTTTTAGGGACGATTGTGGCACAGTTATTATTCATTCCTGGAGCGCATTATGTGGCATGGTTTGCCAAGCTAATTGCCTAATTGAAGTTGAGAGCATGTATAGGCAAAAAGGAAAGATCTAAGTCCGGTATGTTGCGAACTTAGATCTTTTGTGCTGAACGTAGGGCTCTTTACTACTTTTCAAAATATGTAGGATCAAGCTGGAGAATAATTGTATTTTTATCATAGAAATCAGGCGATTTAAACTTTTCTTCATAGGTAAACCCCTTTTGATTATTAATAAAGGCTAACCAATCCATTTCAATTTCATGAACTCCTTTTCCGTATACTTCTTCTATTTTATTTGCCAAGTCCTTCTTATCGTATATGTTTTCAAATTTTTCGAGTCCATAGGTATCAATTAAATATTTAACAAATGAAGCTGCGTGAATATAGCTCATCCATCTAAGTGTATTCAACTCATTTAGATTTGTAAGATTTGGGCGGAAATAGGCATCGTCTTGATATGGATCTATTAATTTGCTAATGGGAATTAATTTATCTGAATCCATAAAATACTTCATATACTTTTCGATATCATATTCACTTTTACTAAATTGTTCGTCCATATAGACCGCATAACCCTCTTGTGTAAAATAACCATGATCAGTATCAAAATTGCCCCCATAACCAAGTAAGGAATGTGTCATTTCATGAACAAGTGGATAATAACCTTCTTGACTGATAGCTAATTCTATTCTCGATGCAAAACCCCATGATTCAGTGTCTTCCCCATTTAGAAATACTGTTATTTGCTCAGATGGAACATAGGATGTATGGATGGATTGAATAATATCATCATAAGCCTTTCGGATTTCATCTTTTATCGTATCCACAGTTTCTTTCGGAGCCTCGATGTTATTCATAATTTTAAAGGTAACTTTACCATCTGCTGTTATCAAGATATTTTCATCCATTTTTTCTTCTTGTAGCTGCTCTTTAGGAACTACATTCTCCTGAGAGCAGGCTGCTAATAAGCATATAAAGATAAGGGAAAAGCCTCTAATTTTAAACATATGACCTCCGGAAAAATCAGTATTTTCTAATAAATACGAGCCAGAAAACCAAAAGTTTCATTTTATGTAAAAATAAAAGAAATTAGGGAAGGGTGTTCTTTTTCTTAATGTAAGTTTTTCTCTTAGAAAGGAGAGTCATGTAGGCGAGAAGTGACGTTCATTTATAGTATAATAGGGTTGACTTTTATATTGGAAAAGAGGGAACGGATGTATGACGACTATACTTGTTGCTGACGACGATGCGAATATTCGCGAGCTTGTATGCCTGTTTCTGCGCAAGGAAGGATTCACAACAGTGGAAGCCGAAGATGGAAAGGAAGCATTATCCATCTATCACTCAACACCTGTTGATCTCGTAGTGCTTGATATTATGATGCCAACGATGGATGGTTGGACTTTATGTAAGGAGCTACGGAGAGCAAATGCTGAAATCCCATTACTTATGCTGACGGCAAGAGGTGAAACATGGGAAAAAGTCAAAGGCTTTGAGCTCGGTACAGATGATTATTTGACCAAACCATTCGATCCTTTAGAATTGACGGTACGTGTAAAGGCTTTATTAAAGCGCTACAGGATTGGCTACTCGCAGACCATTAAGCTCGGTGCTATTACCCTTGACCGTCAGACCTATAAAATTATGACAAGAACGGATTCGATTACGTTGCCACTGAAAGAGTTCGAATTATTATATAAACTAGCCGAAACGCCTGGACAGGTTTATACACGTGAACAGCTGATCGATCAAATCTGGGGAATCGATTATGCTGGCGATAATCGAACAATTGATGTACATATAAAGCGCTTGCGTGAACGCTTCGCGATGATAGCTGATTTTCATATTGAGACAATACGAGGTCTTGGTTATAGGTTAGAGGTTGATGAATGATTAAATCTTTATATACACGTGTTGTGTTAACATTTCTTGTTGCGGTCATTGGGGGGACAGTCGTTTCCTTCTTCGTAGCCACATGGATATTTAAAGATAAATTGAATGAGTACTTACAAATCCCCTTGCTGAATTTTGGACAGGACATTGTCTTAATTTTTGACACAATGCCTTTTCAGGAGGCAGACAATTTACTTAGCCAAATGAATCAACTGAAATCGTATGATGTCTATGTTTATGATGAAGCAGGGAAGATGAAGGCTTATGGAGATGCTCCAAGCGATAAATTAGTTGACGTGACTAAGACGCAAGTTCGAGACGTGTTGGATGGTAAAGTTGTGCAAGTGAATCCGAACGTTTCTTCAGGACTTGTCGGTATGCCTTTAACAACTGACAAAGGAACCAAAGCGATGTTTATCGAACCAAAAGCTGTCTCCTCTGCCTCTTTTGCGCTCACGGTAATTTTAAATTTTTCCACATATGCGCTAGTTATAGGCAGTGTAGTATTTCTAATAGCGGCTATGTTTTTAGTGAGACCGATTAAAAAATTAACAAAAGCCACGAGACATATAGCAGGTGGAGATTTTAATGTCGAGCTCAACATTAAACAATCAGGAGAATTAGGTGTTTTGGCCAGAAGCTTTGAAGAAATGGCTTACGATTTGCAGCAATTAGAGCAAATGAGGAAAGAATTCGTCTCGAACGTATCCCATGAGGTTCAGTCACCCCTTACCTCGATATCTGGCTATGCTCTGGCACTAAAGCAAGTAGACTTAACGGATGAGGAAAAAAACCGTTATCTGGATATTATTATGGCTGAAGCTCAACGAATGTCTAAAATGAGTGATAGCCTACTAAAACTAAGTTTACTTGAGTCCAAGGCACCGCCGATGCAGCCTGTGTCGTTGAGCCTAGATGAACAAATTAGACGTGTAATCGTCGCGATCCAGCCACAATGGATGGCTAAAAACATCCATTTTAACCTTCAGTTGCAGTCGATGTATGTCATGGCGGATTATGATCAATTAAATCAGGTTTGGACAAATCTTCTTACGAATAGTATTAAATTTTCAAAGGATGGCGACACGATAAAGATTAGCATGTCACAAGACGCTCAACATGTGTTAGTTCGCATAACAGATACAGGCATTGGCATTTCTCAAGAGGATCAGAAGCGGGTATTCGAGCGATTTTTTAAGGCGGATCGTTCCCACAGTCCAAAATATGAAGGAAGTGGGATGGGACTTGCTATTGTGAAACAAATCGTTTCCTTGCATAAAGGGGACGTTCGGGTGGAGAGTGAGCTTGGACAAGGAACGACATTTATTGTTACATTGCCAATCACAGCCCATTAAAAGATAAATGTTAGGATTCCTATGTAGCTATTCACATAGGATATCGTAACATTTTTTTATTGTTCATATTGCGTTCATATTACCGTCATTGGGAAGACATCTTCGTCCTTTACACTGTTGCTAACGGCTCATAAGGTAGCTGTTAACAACAGTGTAAAGGAGGCAGGCACGAGTAAAGGTGAACCCCCTCGTGCGTCAAACATGAAAAAATTTACTAGAATCTTATTGAAATCGATAGCGATTATAGGTGCAATAGGAGTGCTACTACTCGCTATTGTTTTTACGGTCAACATTATTTGCAACAAAATAGAACAAGGTAAAATAGAACCCTATGGTCAGCTCGTTGCTGTAAATGGAGAAAATATGAATATTACTATTCAAGGGGAGGGGGCAGAAACCATTGTTTTACTACCAGGCTTTGGAACAGCAGCTCCAACGCTTGATTTTCAGCCACTGATTGAAGAACTTGCTCCACACTATAAGGTAGTTTCTGTAGAGCCTTTTGGCTATGGGCTAAGCGATGATACGAAGAAAGAGCGCAGCACGAAGAATATAGTTAGTGAGATTCATGAAGCACTACAGACATTAAAAATTGACAAGTATATGTTAATGGGACATTCGATAGCAGGGATCTATGGACTCGATTATGTCAATAAATATCCGGATGAGGTAACGGCATTTATCGGAATTGATAGCAGTGTCCCTACTCAGGGTGGTATGGATACGGAGTTCCCAATTAAGTCATTACAACTTCTCAAAAAATCTGGAATCGCTAGAGTGGCTCTAAAACTATCAGGTAGTGATCCGTATGATGGATTACCCTATGATGATGAAACAAAAGAACAAATAAGGATGATTACACTCAAAAACTTTTATAATTCGAGTACTTCCAATGAATTAACGGGTTTATATCAAAAATTTAAAGAAGCAGAAAACCTTACATTCCCTAAGGATTTACCTCTTTTGTTATTTGTTCAGGCGAACAACAATGATGGAATTGAGAAAAACTGGATACCACTCCATGAAGAGCAAGTCAAAAATTCAGTGCATGGCAAAGTCATTATAATGGATGGAGATCATTACTTACACCATACAAAATCACGAGAAATTGCTGAAAACTTGAAGATATTTATGGGAAATTGATATTTATAGCATCTTACCTCTTAGTTATTAGAGGTAAGATTTTTTATTACATGCTTTTTTTGTAATCCATACTTCGATAAATGTTGAATTACTTCCTGTTTATAATCGATATAAAGTGATTAAATCAGGTAAGGAGAAATTTGTATGAAAAACTATCAATTTATTGCACTATTAGTAGTTACGACCTTTTTAATGGGTTCATCTTTCGCCGTTGTAAAATTAGGGTACCCTTATTCATCCCCTTTATTATTGGCTGCCCTGCGATTTATACTGGCAGGAATCATCATGGCTATCATCGTTATCCTCTTGAAAAGACCGCATCCAACTACAAGAAAAGAGTGGGGAAAGTTATTAATTATTGGCGGATTTCAAACGGCGGGAGTGATGGGGTGTATTTTTCTAAGTCTACGTACCATTTCAGCAAGTGAGTCCTCTATATTAACATTTACAAACCCATTACTAGTTGTCATATTTGCCACTATTTTTACTAAAACACGTTACGGTTTTCATCAATGGATAGGAGTTTTTCTTGGTTTAATCGGTGTGATCATCACGATGGGTGCTCAGGTTGAATGGAAAATAGGACTTCTATTTGGATTTTTATCGGCTGTTTTTTGGGCAATTGCCACATTATTAGCGAAAGAATGGGGTGCGTTATTTGATACTTGGGTTTTATCAGCCTATCAAATGCTGTTTGGGGGCTTGCTTCTTTTGCTAGCGAGTACATTATTAGAGCAATCGTTTTTTATTGTCAATCGATCATCATTGCTGATTTTATTATGGCTTAGCGTCTTTTCCTCCATCATCCAATTTGCAGGCTGGTATTATTTACTGCAAAATAGTGACCCTGGTAAAACAAGTGCCTATTTATTTTTAGCGCCTTTTTTTGGCGTGTTAACAGGCTGGCTATTGTTAGATGAACCCTTACAACCATCTTTCATGGGAGGGGGATTATTCATACTAGTAGGAATTTACCTAGTCAATCGTACGTTTAGTCGAAAAAAGACTTGAGGTCATAACATGTTGCCTCAAGTCCCATACTTGTTTACATCTCTAGTTGAAATACGTCTTTCAACCCAATTTTACCTTTCTCTGTCACCTGAATGGCTCGAATAGAAGGGACACGAGTAAGCCAGCCAAGCTGGAATAAATGATTGAATAGCTCACTACCAAGAGCACCAGCCAGATGATAACGCCTTTCACTCCAATCTAAACAGGCGTGTGAGAAGGATCTTCTTTTCTTTTTTAATGCAGGTAAATCGATACCAAATGATGTGAAAAATAATGTGCCTTCATCTGTTAAAACAAACTGCTTTTCTTCTAATTTTAAATAGCCCGCTCGCATCATCGATTCTGTCAAATGAACGCCTAATTTACCAGCCAGATGGTCATAGCAAGTTCGAGCCTCCTGCAATAATTTTATTTGGCTAGATTGTTTTAACGAGCGTATTTCAGGAGGCGGTGAAATGGCTAGGAAGGATTCAAGAAATTGAGCAACTTCCTCGTCTGCTAATTGAAAATAGCGATGTCTACCCTGTTTTTCCACCTTTATTAGTTTTCCTTCTACTAATTTAGCTAGATGGAAGCTAGCCGTTTGAGGTTTAATGGCGGCCATATAGGCTAATTCACTAGCCGTATGGAAACGACCATCCATCATACTAGCGAGCATTGTAGCTCTTGAAGTTTCACCGAGGAGCGCTGCGACTTCAGCCATATTTGGATTAATTCCCATATGTCACAATCCTTTCGTTTACTATATTTTGATTTTAGTCAAAGTCATTATCGTTTACAATAAAAGTTATAGAGGGGGAGAAAAAAATGGAAACATATTATGCAGTGATCTTTACATCACAAAGAACCGAACATGATGGAGAGGGTTATGGTAAGATGGCCAAAATAATAGATGCTTTAGCCAAGCAACAGCCTGGCTTCCTACGTGTTGAAAGTGTAAGGGAGGAGGAAGGGAAGGGCATTACCGTATCCTATTGGGAATCACTAGAGGCCATTCAAGCTTGGAAAGCCAATGCCAAGCATTTAACGGCTCAGCAATTAGGAAAAGAGAAATGGTACACACATTATCATGTTGAAATTTGCCAAGTCATGAAAGAGTATTCTTTTTAATAGTAAAATTAGGTAAACGAAGGAGGCAGATTTTGATGACAATTGCTGAAGAATGGCAAGAGCTTAGAAATAATTTCAATCCTTCTCAACCAATAACGGTTAACCGGATGCATATTTTTAAAGAGCAATTAAAGAAAGAGCCACAAACGCAAGAAACATTGAGAATACTAGTCGAGGTCTATTGTCTACTAAGGATGTATCCAGAGGCGTATCAACTATTTACAGCTATTATGAATAATAAAGAGAAAAAAGATCGGAAAAAATTTGGAACGCTACAAACCTACATAAATCAACCAAATTCGCTGGTTCCGTTGATGCCACAAAAAATACGAGATCAACGGCCTATCCAAACGGTCATCCCTAAGTTTAAATACTTACCAAAGCCATTAGAAGCGAAAATTTTTGAAACAGATGACATCGTTGTATGCGATTGTTGTCAGCAGGAAGTGGATGTCTATTATACAGGTGGTATTTACGCGATAGAGGATGTTGATTATCTTTGTCCTTCTTGTATTCATAGTGGAGAAGCTGCCCAAAAATATGATGGTTCATACCAGCAAGATTTAATTCATGATGAACAGATTACAAATCCGACATTCGCAGAGGAAGTACTGTATCGAACGCCAGGTTATGTGAGCTGGCAAGGGAATAATTGGGTAGCCCATTGTTCAGATTACTGTGCATTTATTGGCTATGTTGGTTGGAGTGAGATGGTGGAGCTAGCCATAGACGATCAGTTTGACAATTATACGGGCTTTTCGCTAGAAGAGCTTTCTGCCTCCTTGATGAACAATGGGCATCATCAGGGGTATTTATTTCAATGCCTGGAATGTGACCGTTATGTGCTTTATTCAGATTTTAGCTAATGGTTGTTTGGTAGAGGAGGTAGTAAAGTGGAACAATTTCTACAACGGTACATGTATTCTTGGCGCTTAAACGGCTGGCTTGTTCACGATATTTTTTTAGGGGTTATCTTTGGACTGGGATTGTTACTATTATTATTTATAGCTATTAAACGGAAGCGTCTTATTATTTCTATCAGCTTGCTCATCGTTTATATAGTAGTAAGTAATGCACTAATGATCGTTTTCGGTTTAGCAGGACGAAGCTTTCCGATCAAATCAGACTCCTCTATTTATATAGATGAATCACAAAAAATAGCTGTCCAAATGGTGCAGGGCTCTGAAAATAATGGAACATCCAATGGCATAACACACTTGATTTCACATTATCTTATTGTAGCTGTGAATTTGGAGACAGGTGAAAAGCAATGGACAAAATCGGCTTCTTATAAAGAAACGCTTATTGGAAACTTTATGGATGGCTTGCTTATTCACCATAGAGATGGTGAATATGGGCAATTGTCACTTTTAGATATAGAAACGGGAAAAGAAATTCTTTCTGAAAAGGAATTTCGGCAGCAGCACCAGCCATTAATAGATATTTTAAGCAATAGTGCGCAGCAGCTGATAGCTTTACAAAACAAACTTTATTTAGAAGGCGTAGATGGTCATTTTTATCATTATGATGGTAAGACTTTAAACAAAGATGACAATGCCAAAAATTATATAGCTGCTCGTTTCTTTATTGAGTCGGATTTGCCGGGTTATTTTGCTACGCATCAGCAGCCTTTAGATGATTATGAGGAGATTCAAGATTTTAGTCACCAGGTGTTGTCAGAGCCTGCTATACGAAACTATCAAAATTTAGAGCCAAAAGTGATGGATGTAGATTTAGCCAACGGCACTGCCCTCGTTTCATATCGACGGACTCAGCGAGAGAATGCAGATCATATGCTCGTGCTGTACGATATGAAGAAGCATCAATTGCTTTGGGAAGAGAAGATTGGTGCCATTAATTCCTATCAACAGCAGCCTCAAGTACGAACAGTGGAGAAGGGCTATATCATCCAAACAGGGGATCAGCTTTTATTCTTAGATAAACATTCAAGGGATAGAGTTGTTCAATATCACCTACGTTGGAATCGACCAATTGATGAAATGTAAATGACAGAGGGATGAAATATGATTTAGCTCAGGAAAGCATTATTCGTTTCTCATAAAAAAGAGTATAATTTAATAGGAAGAAACTCTGTAAAATAAGGATGGAGTAAGCTAATGAATGAGCAAATAATAGATTGGATTATTCGCTTTCAAAGGGATAAAGATATCGAAGCTCTCGCGCATTTAAAAGACTATTGCTTTACGATGATTGAACCTTTGATTGAGGAATTTACAGAGAAGCATGGTGAAGAGGCGGGACAGTTATTACGATTAAAATGGGATAAACGATTTTATTTTATTTTTACAAAATATCAGGTGAATGTAGGGCTCCCATTAGATACTTTTGTCCAAAATACGTATCGTTTTTATTTCATGCAAGTATTAAAAAAGGCTGGCCATTAGTGATCCGTTAAATTCGGTGAATGCTTGAAAAAAATAACAGGGAAAAATAAAATCCCTTGATTTGTGTATAAGCAAATCAAGGGATTCTTTTTATTGATAGAGTATATCTTCTGCTAGGTGAGTAAACACTTCACCAATAATTGTATCTGCATCGTATACGGAGGAGCCTGTATTTTCTTCAGGCTGAGCAAAAGGAATATGTGCTAAAACATTAGTTTGCAGTAATTCGGCTAATTGCTCAGCTCCACCTTGTCCAAAAAGATAGTTTTTTTGACCATCTGTCCCTTCAAAATAGGCCATATTTTCAACGACACCAAGTATGGTGTGCTTGGTATGTTGAGCCATTAAACCTGCTCGGGAAGCGACGTGAGATGCAGCAAGATGCGGTGTTGTGACAATCACTTCCTGTGCTTGAGGAATCATCGCCGCCATATCAATTGCCACATCGCCTGTACCGGGTGGCAAATCGATGAGAAGATAATCTAATTCTCCCCAATGGGTGTTGACCAGGAAATTTCGAATCCATTTATTGAGCATAGGTCCACGCCACATGACAGGCTGGTTGTCATTTGTAAAAAAGCCCATCGACATGATTTTGACGCCATGAACCATCACGGGAATAGCAGTTTGGTCCAGCATGGTCGGTTTTTGGTCAACATTCATCATCGTTGGTATACTGAAGCCGTAAATATCTGCATCTAAAATACCGACACGTTTCCCAAGACGAGCAAGAGCAACAGCTAGGTTGATCGTTACGGTAGACTTTCCAACACCACCTTTACCACTAGTTACTGCAATAAATCGAACACCTGAATGGGGCAATAGCATTTTTGGCATCCCTTTATCTGTCACATTTTTCGCTTGTAGAGAGGCGGTTAAGGTGTGACGTTCCTGTTCAGTCATTGCCCCAAAGCTAATGATAACAGGGGAGACACCAATCGCTTTTAATGCCCCCTCCACATCCTGCTGAATTTTTGCTTTTAAAGGGCAGCCAGCAATAGTCAAAATGATATCAAGCGATACTTGTGTACCATTGATTTGAATATTACGCACCATATTTAAGTCTATAATACTTTGGTGAAGCTCTGGATCTTCTACCTGTTTCAAGGCGTTTAGTATATTTTCTTTCGTTAACATGTAGGCACCACCTAATCTTTTAAGCCTTTACCAAGTCCTTTTAAGAAATGGACACCGAAATTGAGTGCACGATTAACATCTGGATCATTTAACATTTTAACTAGCTTAAAAGCACTTACTTTTTCATCAGTTTCTAGAGCTTTGTTCGCTTCGTCTACCCCAGCATTTAAGCCTTCAATAAGTTTTGTTGTTGTTTCAGGATTTAGCTCTGTCAAGGCTCCTGCAACACCCATCAAATTATTAATGATATTCGTCACAGGCTTTCGTGTTAATTGTGCAAGTGCTATATGCGCAACATCCTCTTTCGCTTCAAGTAACTTAGTAGCGGCTTCTAATGCACCAATATCATTTAATTCTGCCATAATGGTAAATACTTGCTGAACTGCATCTTCATGATCAGAAAGTAGTTGTTTTAGATTATCTAATTTTTGTTCTTTTAGTTGTTCTTCCGTAAATTGTTGCTTTTTTATGCTTGTAATCGGGACAGCCATACTCTCACTCTCTTTCGTTGGTAGTTGTTAAGTGAACGTAGCCAGGACGATTCCATTTCCGTTGTACCTCGACGCCATTTTGAGGGTGGCGCTTTTTATAGCGTGGGTTTGTTCGAGGAAGTGGTGATTTTCCTTTTGCTTTTAACACTTCTACTCGAACTTTCGTTTGTTTATAGGCAGGTGTTGACGTATTCACATCTGCGGCTGGACCCGTTAGGAAATTAATTGCGGAATCCTTGCTAACAGAGTTCATTGGTAAGAATAGCTCGTTACCTTGCACGCGATCTGTAACAAGAGCATTTAGCTTTAAAGCACCATATGGCGATACTAAACGGAGTAGGGCTCCATCCTCAATGCCTCGTTCTTTCGCTAGTTCGGGTGATACTTCTACAAAAATCTCTGGAACTTTTGATTGGATACCCTTTGATTTATTCGTTAAGTTGCCTTCATGGAAGTGTTCAAGCATACGTCCGTTATTAATATGGCAATCATACTGTGCCTCAAATTCAACTGGTTCCATCCAGTCATTTAATGCAAAGCGTGCCTTTTTATCAGGAAAGTTAAATCCATCCTCATATAGTAAAGGAGTATCTTTCCCATCATGACTACCCCAGCAGAAGCTACCCCAGCCCTCTAATACATCATAGTTGGCTTGTGAGAAAAGGGGAGAAAGGCTAGCCATTTCGTCGAAGATGTCGCTTGGGTGATTGTAATGCCAGTCAGCACCAAGACGACGAGCAACTGCCTGTAGAATTTCCCAATCTGCCTTCGATTCACCAAGTGTCGGCAAAACCTGATAGAGACGTTGAACGCGACGCTCTGTATTAGTGAATGTACCCTCTTTTTCAAGGGAAGGAGCAGCTGGTAAAATGACATCCGCATACTGTGCCGTGCGTGATAGGAAACAATCTTGGACCACAAAGAAGTCTAATTGGGATAGCACCTCATCTACATGGTTCGCATTGCAGTCGACAAGCGCCATATCTTCACCTACTAAATACATCGCTTTCATTTTACCTTCCATAATCGCATCTAACATTTGCATATTGTTACGACCTGGCTGTGGTTGAATATTGACACCATATGCTTTTTCAAATTTAGCACGGGCTTCATCATCTGTTACTTTTTGATAGCCTGGCAATAGATTTGGTAGTGTACCCATATCACATGCGCCTTGAACATTATTATGACCGCGAAGAGGGTAGGCACCTGCACCTGGACGACGGTAGTTACCAGTTGCTAAAAGTAAATTAGAAATGGCAGCCGATGTATAAGAACCACCTGTATTTTGTGTGACGCCCATACCCCAAAGAACGCAAGTGCCGTCTGCGTCACGAATCATTTCTGCTACCTGAATGATAGTTTCTTTAGAAATACCAGTCATTTCTTGTGCATAATCAAGTGTATATTTTTCAAGAACTTGTTTGAAATCATCCAAGTGTAGGACATTTTCCTGAATGAAGGCTTCATCATGCCATCCCTGATCCATCATATACTTGGTTACAGCCATTAACCATACTTGGTCAGTACCTTGCTTCGGACGCATAAATATGTCTGAACGCTCAGCCATTTCATGTTTACGTATATCGGCAACAATCAGTTTCTGACCATGTAATTTATGGGCACGTTTGACACGAGTAGCCAAAACGGGATGACCCTCAGCCGGATTAGCCCCAATAATAATGACAAGACCTGCCTTGGCAATATCTTTAATTGTTCCTGCATCGCCACCCATACCTACAGTGCGCAATAAACCGTCCGTCGCTGGTGATTGGCAATAGCGGGAGCAATTATCAACATCATTTGTCTTAAACAATTGACGTGCCATTTTTTGAATTAAGTAATTTTCTTCGTTGGTAATTTTAGATGATGAGATAAAGCCAACAGAGCCAGGGCCATATTGTTGTTGAATGCCCCCCAGCTTAGTAGCAATTAAATCAAGTGCTTCCTCCCAAGAAGATTCCACGAAGGCATCGTCTTTACGGATTAAAGGCTTTGTTATACGTTCTTCAGAGTTGATAAAGTCCCAACCGAATTTCCCTTTGACACAAGTAGAAATGGCATTTACAGGACCATCGGAAGGTTGTACTTTTAAAATTTTACGATCTTTTGTCCACACTTCGAACGAGCAGCCTACACCGCAGAAGGTACAAACTGTTTTTGTCTTTTTCGTCCGTTTACTACGCATCGCTGCTTCCACCTCAGAAACAGCAAAGATACCACTATAGCCGGGCTCAACTTCTTTTATCAAACTGATCATTGGATCTAACATATCCTGTTTAAGACCGGTCATAAATCCAGCCTCTCCAAGCATGGATTTTTCCATTAACGCATTACATGGGCAAACGGTTACACATTGACCGCAGCTGACACAGGAAGAATCATTAATCGCAACACCCGTATCCCAAATTACGCGAGGTCTTTCTGCCTCCCAATCCAAAGATAGCGTTTCATTCACCTGTAAACTTTGACAAACCTCTACACATTGTCCACATGCGATACATTGGTTTGGATCATATCGATAAAATGGGTGTGACATGTCCACTTCATGTGGCTCCACTTTTGGTTTGTATGGATATTTTTGATGCTCGATTTCCATTAACTCGGCTGTGTTGTGTAAAGTACAATTCCCATTGTTATTATCACAAACTGTACAATACAATAAATGATTTTCAAGAAGACGATCCATCGCTTCCGTTTGTGCCGCCTTTGCTTTGTCAGAAGTTAATAATATATCCATGCCATCAACTGCCTTCGTCGAGCATGACCGAACTAATTGGCCGTTCACCTCAACGATACATGTATCACAAGTCTCGATTGGATCAACGGTAGGTACATGACAAATTTGCGGATGTGGGATGTCATGTTGATTAATGGTATCAAGGATTGTAGCTCCTTCTTTTACATCGTACGTTACGCCATTAATATGAATTTGAGTCAAGGTAACTTCCTCCTTTTACACTATGAGACTACTCGGACAACCTGTTACGGCTTAAGACAAAAGGGAATTACATTGCGAGTTTTTATAAATGATGGAAAGATTGTCTTGTTATCATTGTAATTCCCAAATGGCCTTGAAGCTACCTCAAAATAGGGTAATTGTTAGAACATAACAAGTTATCCATGTCCCGGATTAAAAAATAAAAAAATCCACCATGAAATGGCACGTCCAAGACATGCTAATACATTCATGGTGGATAAAATTCTTAGCAGGCCTTGCTAAAAACTCAATCAGCTTTATTTTTTGGTCATAATAGAATTCAAATATTCATAAACACTATGCGATTTCTAAGTAGATGCGACATAGGGATCAAAATACATAAATTCCATTTGTGCTATTATTATAGCCCTTTGCCGCAAAAGGAACAATATAAATCATAAATATTTTTACATGAGAATGATGATCAAAAACATTTTCCCTTTTATTTTTTTAAAAGTTACTATATGATTAACAAACTGTAAGGGTGACCCCCATAGTGATTGCCTAAAAAAGTATAATGATGATGGGAGAATCATTACGATGTCTAAAAAAGTTCATGAATTTAACGATATGATTCGTAAATTACGAAAAGAAGTTTTTGGTAAAGGTCCAGAACGTATTCATACGGTTTTTGTTGAAAATATGGCTGTCTCCACTTTATACGGGAATATAACCCCAACTGAAAAATTCATTGCGGGTTCACCCGAAGGATTGAAAATGGTTCATGCCGCAAGGACGAGCATGATTCAAGATTTATACGCACAATCGCCACCGGAGGGCATGGAAGAATTAATGGGCAGTAAATTACTCCATCTATTTTCAGATATTAAAATTGAAGAGGACTTTGCGATTTCCGTCTTTGTTTTTGAAAAGCCTATAAGTGAATAAAGGAGGAAGCCTTATGGAGAGGGCCGTTACGAGGAAGATTGTGCGGGTTGAAGGGCAGCAAGTGAAGGAAATAGATGATTTAATTGTCTCAGAATATGCAGTGACCGTGAAAATTAATCAACAAGAATTTGTCACGATGGTTTGTACGCCAGAGTATGTCGAGGATATGGTCATCGGTTATTTAGCGTCTGAACGGGTGATCCGTAGTTACGAGGATATTGAGGATATTTGGCATCAAGAACAAGAAGGCTTTGTGCACATTAAAACCAAGCATATCAATCCTTACTATCAGCAAACGCAAAACAAACGCTATATAACGTCTTGCTGTGGAATGAGTCGACAAGGCTTTGTCTTCACAAACGATGCTTTAGTAGCAAAAAAAATGGAAGATATTCATGTACAAATTACGACTGAAGATTGCTTTCGTTTAATGCATGCCATGCAGGAAACGGCTGATATATTTAAAAAAACAGGTGGTGTGCATAATGCAGCGCTATGCGATGTCAATGGCATTGTTTTAAGTCGGATGGATATAGGTCGCCATAATGCTCTAGATAAAATTTACGGCTATTGTTTACGTCAAAATATAAGCATGCACGATAAAATTATTGTTTTTAGTGGACGGATATCATCAGAAATATTACTAAAGGTATCTAAAATAGGCTGTGAAATAGTATTGTCTAAATCGGCACCAACCGAATTAGCCTTGCAATTGGCTGAGCAGCTTGGTATTACGACGGTAGGCTTTATTCGACAACAAACATTGAATATTTATACACATCCAGAACGCATCATCATGCCAGCACAGAATGTACGGAAAGAAGGAGATTAAATGACGGATCTACAAGACCAACTACACAGACCGTTAAGAGATTTAAGAATATCCGTGACAGATCGCTGTAATTTTCGTTGTCGTTATTGTATGCCAGCAGAAGTATTTGGTCCAGATTATGCATTTTTACCGTCTGATAAAATATTAAACTTCGATGAGATTGAAAGATTAGTCAAAATCTTCGTCTCATTAGGTGTTAAAAAAGTTCGTATTACAGGTGGAGAGCCTTTATTACGCCGTGATTTAACGGAATTAATTGCCCGAATTCATCGCCTAGAAGGTGTAGAGGATATCGCCTTAACAACAAATGGCACTTTATTAAAAAAGTATGCACAGCCATTGGCACAAGCAGGCTTATCCCGTGTTTCAATTAGTTTAGATTCACTAAACGATGAGCGTTTTTTTGAGATGAATGGACATCGAGGGAAGGTGTCAACGGTGTTAGAGGGTATTGAAAAGGCAGCGGAAGCAGGTTTACAAGTAAAAATTAATATGGTTGTTCAAAAAGGGAAAAATGACCAGGATGTTTTAGAAATGGCACGATTCTTTAAGGAAAAACAACATATATTACGCTTTATTGAGTATATGGATGTTGGGAATTCGAATGGTTGGCGCATGGATGACGTGCTGGCCAAAAAAGACATCGTTGAGCAAATCCATCAGCATTCACCGCTGCAACCAATTGCTCCTAATTATCAAGGGGAAGTGGCGACACGTTACCAATACAAGGATAATCAAGGGGAGATTGGTATTATATCATCAGTCACAGATTCTTTTTGCACTTCTTGCTCACGTGCCCGCCTCTCAGCAGAAGGCAAATTATATACTTGTTTATTTGCTACTGAAGGTACGGATTTAAGAGAGCTATTAAGATCAGGACAAGATGATACAGCAATTATTAATTGTATAAAAAATGTTTGGACAGAAAGAAATGATCGCTATTCAGACGAGCGGAATGAACAGACGATGGCAAACAGGAAAAAGGCTAAAGTTGAAATGTCTCATATCGGAGGGTAAACATGAAAAACAGAAAAAAATCGGCAAGATGCCGAATTTTTTCTGTTTATTTATGCGTAAAGGTACCGCTTTTTCCACCTGTTTTTTCTACAAGATAGGTTTCTTTAATGACCATCGTTTTATCTACCGCTTTACACATGTCGTAAAAAGTGAGGGCAGCGATGGAAACAGCTGTAAGAGCCTCCATTTCGACACCAGTTTTTCCATTGCATTTGACAGTAGCTTGAATGTGTAGCTCATAACCAAGATCCGTTTTCTGATAGTCAAATTGCAGATCCGTGCCCTGTAGCATAATAGGGTGGCACATAGGAATGATATCAGCCGTTTTTTTAGCGCCCATAATTCCTGCAATTTGAGCGACTTGTGTAGGGTCACCTTTCTTGATACCACCTTGTTGGATGGCCTGATAGACCTCATTGGATAATGTAATGGTACTGCGTGCTATGGCTGTACGCGTTGTTATTTCTTTATCAGATATGTCGACCATTTTGGGACGACCTGCTTCGTTCCAGTGGGTAAAATTATTCATTGTTAGACTCCTTTGTAACTGTTTGTAGCCAATCATGTTGAGCATTGATATTAATAAATGTTGGACAGTTCTCATTAAAAGGAACATAACAAACACGAAGCTGATCTAAAAGCACTTTCATACTCCGTTTGTTTTGTTCCATCAATTGTTTTGCCAAGGGTAGGGCAGTGCGTCGATATAAGGCTGCTAATGGCTGGTAGCGTGAGTTTTGTTTTGGAACAATCGCATCATAAGAATCATTTATATTGCCTAGCATCTCTTCAATAAACGGTGCGTTCATATAGGGCATATCACTAGCGACGACAAAAAACCATTCTACCTCAGGAAAAGCTGCCAGTATATGATACAGGGCAAAAAGTGGCCCTTGATGGGGCTGCTGTTCTATAATCCATTGCACATTCTCGGGGCCAAACCTTGGTTGCAGGCTAGCGTTTGTAGCAATCACCAAAGGAGCTAGCTGATTTTCTTGGAGGGCGTTGAGGCTGTGCTTATATAATGGCAGCCCAGCAAACGTCTCAAACATTTTCGGTTGACCATATCGAGAAGATTGACCACCAGCTAAGATAACACCAGCAACGTTCATAGGCGATTCAATTCGCCAACAAAATGTTGTACGGTCGGTAAAATAAGCTTGGTCATGGCCAATGTGACAGCGTTAGTAGAACCTGGTAAAACATAAATAGCCGTTTGATGGCGGCAACCAGCTGTGGCCCGACTAAACATAGCTTTTGGACCAATTTCCTCATAGCTTAACGTTCGAAATATTTCTCCGAACCCCATCATTTCTTTTTCAAAAAGAGGCAAAATGGTGTCGTAGGTTTGGTCTCTTGGTGTAAAACCAGTTCCGCCAGTGACGATTATGGCATTGATGTTGGCATGATTGCACCATTGATGAATAAGTTCTGAGATTTCAAGCGGTTCATCCTTTGTTATTTGGTAGTCAACTACTTCAAAAGCAGCCTCTTGAAGTAAAGAATGAATGCGCTGACCCGCTAAATCATCTGCCTTTGTCCGTGTATCACTCACAGTTAAAATGGCCGCATGGATGGGTTGTTGATGATGTGTAGGATGCAAGGTAGAATGACCTCCTTTTCTTGCGTTATTGGAGTTTTTTACAAAAAAGGCTCGATTGATGAAGTGAAGAACGAGCACGAAATAGAGAAAAATATTCTGAGTAAGTTTCACTTTATTATAATGCTATCGACGAAAAGGTCAAACGAAAATTCATAGAAGGAAAGGCAAAATACTTATGAATAATAGATATTCGAGACAACAATTATTTAGCCCTATTGGACAAACAGGGCAGCAGGCAATAAAACAAAAACATGTCCTCATCATAGGGGTTGGCGCCTTAGGTAGTGCTAGTGCAGAAGCACTCGTGCGTGCAGGTGTTGGAAAATTAACGCTGATAGATCGAGATTATGTGGAATGGAGTAATTTGCAAAGACAGCAATTGTATACGGAGGAAGATGCACAAGAGAAATTGCCGAAAGTGATCGCAGCCAAAAATCGACTGCAACAAATTAATGCAGAGGTGGCCATTCATATTGCTATTATGGATGCCTGTACAGAATCATTGCTACCGTTGCTAGACGATATAGATGTCATGGTAGACGCCACTGATAATTTCGATGTCCGCTTTCTGTTGAACGATCTTGCACAACAGTATCGTATTCCATGGGTGTACGGTTCCTGTGTAAGTAGTTATGGGGCTACCTATACGATTGTGCCAGGGAAAACACCATGTTTACGATGTTTGTTAAAGGTCATGCCTCAAACAGGGATGACCTGTGATACAGTAGGAATTATTAGCCCTACTGTCCAAATAGTAGCGGCATATCAAGTAGCAGAGGTGTTAAAACTGCTAGTGGGCGATGAAAAGGCGTTACGAAAAAGCTATTTGACGTTTGATGTTTGGCAAAATCAACATTATGAAATTAACGTAGATAAAATACGTCAGGATGATTGTCCAACCTGTGGTCACCACCCTACGTATCCATCTTTAGCTTATGAAAATCAAACAAAACTAGAGGTGCTTTGTGGTCGTGATGCAGTACAAATCCGACCGCCAAATCCGACTCACTATAATTTAGAGCAGTTGGCAGATCAGCTTCGTTCCTATGGAGATATTCAAATTAATCCTTATTTGCTATCTTGCCAAACAGAAGATTATCGCATTGTCATTTTTCAGGATGGGCGTGTAGTGATTCATGGAATTCAGGAGATACAACAAGCAAAAACCATTTACTATCGTTTGTTAGGATAAAGGAGTGTGCCAAATGTTAGAAAAGAGACAACCAATTCAAGTGTCAGAAGCTGTACATCGTGTAATGGAATATGCTTTTCAAGCCAAAAAGGAGTTTGTGCCATTATCACAGGCATATGGACGCTTTATTGCGGAGGACATTGTCGCCGATCATGATGTACCAGCCTTTGATCGATCCCCCTATGATGGCTATGCCATTCGTTCTATCGATAGTCAAGAAGCGTCGTCAGCACAGCCAGCCATATTTCAAGTCGTTGGAGAAATTGGTGCTGGCTTTGTTTACGAGGATGAAGTTGGATATGGCCAAGCAGTACGCATTATGACGGGGGCGCCAATACCAAAAGGTTGCGATGCAGTTGTAATGCTAGAATTAACCCAGACATTTGTGGAACATCAGCAAACATTTATGTCAATTAAACGGGCGTTTACAGCGGGCACTAATATTTCTTATAAAGGTGAAGATGTACAGCAGCATACGGTTCTAATTGAAAGAGGACAATATATTAACCCCGGTGTCATGGCCTTACTAGCTACATTTGGCTATGCGCAAGTGCCTGTATTCCGTAAATTAGTGGTAGGTGTCATTGCCACTGGTAGTGAGTTACTAGAGCCAGAGGAATCTTTACAGCCAGGAAAAATTCGAAATAGCAATGCTTATATGATCATGGCACAAATCGAACGAACAGGTGCAGAAGTTCGATACTTTGGCAAATTTAGCGACGATCTTGATTTATGTATTCGTATCGTTGAAAATGCATTACAGGAAGTCGATATTTTACTGACAACGGGAGGCGTTTCCGTTGGAGATTATGATTATTTACCGGCTATCTATCAAGCTATCGACGCTAAGGTATTATTTAATAAGGTGGCGATGCGTCCAGGGAGTGTAACAACAGTTGCTGCCAGAAATGATCAATTATTATTTGGACTTTCCGGTAATCCTTCAGCATGCTATGTAGGCTTTGAGCTATTTGTACGCCCTATTATTCGCACGGCATTTGGCAATCAACAGCCACATGTCCGCAGAGAGCAAGCTATTTTAGGGGCAGATTTTACAAAGCCCAATCCATTCACTCGCTTTGTAAGAGCTCGAGCATACTATGAAGATGGTCAGCTAGTGGCTGTACCATCTGGTTTTGATAAATCGAGTGCCGTTTCGTCTTTAGCGTCAGCTAATGCATTTATTGTCTTACCTGGTGGCTCCCGCGGCTATGAAAAAGACATGCAGGTAGCAGTTTTATTGCTAGAAGATTTGCGAGGAAGTGAGTGGCCTTGGAACAACATCGAAAAATCATACAGATAGTTGGCTATCAAAATAGCGGAAAAACGACTTTGATGGAGCAATTAATCAAGCAAGCCACGACAGAAGGGCTACGAGTAGGGACCATTAAGCATCATGGGCATGGTGGAGCGCCGGTAGAAAATTCTTCGAAGGATAGTAACCGACACGAACAGGCAGGTGCTCGTGTTTCAGCAGTAGAAGGGGAAGGAACTTTACGGTTAAGTATTCATCAACATAGTTGGCAGCTTGCTGATATACTTGCGATTTATGCTAATTTTTCAATGGATATTATTTTGATTGAGGGATATAAAAGAGAACATTACCCAAAGGTCGTATTACTACGAACAGCACAGGACCATCTGTTACTACAACAAATGTCTAATATCCTTTGTGTAATTTATTGGCCGAGCTATCCAATTGATCAAAACCTAAGGATTCCAAGCTTTTCTATTAATGAAGAAACAGAATATATGGAGTTTTTGTTGAATGAAATGAGGGAAAAACTATGACGACAGCCATGTTTGAAATTATTGATAAGCCGATTGATGTGGAGGAAGTACGGCACAAAGTACTTAGTCGAAACGCTGGAGCGATTACGCTGTTCATCGGAACTGTACGTGAAATCACACAAGGGAAGAAAACTTTGTACTTGGAATATCAAGCATACCCAGCTATGGCAATTAAAATGTTTGAGCAAATTGCACAGGAACTAAAGCAGCAATGGCCAGAAGCAAAAATAGCGATTACACATCGTGTAGGGCGATTGGATATTACGGATATTGCCGTAGTCATTGCGGTATCATCCCCACATCGAAAAGTAGCCTATTTGGCAAATGAATATGCAATTGACCGCATTAAACAGATTGTGCCCATTTGGAAAAAAGAACATTGGGAAGATGGTACACAATGGATCGGGGATCAATTAGAAAACGTCCCGTATCCTGAAGGAAAACCGGCGATTGATGAGGAGGGGAAATTGTGATTAATATCTTATTATTTGCTCATTTACAAGAAGCGATTGGTGCGTCAACACTATCAGTAGAACTGTCAGACGTGACGGTTGCTCACGTAAAAGAATGGATGGAACAGCATTATCCTCAATTGACATTGCAGCAAATGATGACAGCCATTAATGAGGAATTTGCAACGGATACAACCATTGTTAAATCGGGTGACACAATCGCCTTTATTCCACCTATTAGTGGGGGATGACGAAAAAGAGGTGGCTGGTTTAAACCAGCTACCTCTTTTATACTTTTAGAATATGAATGCTAAGAAGCATTAGGAAAGAAATAGCGATCATGCACAAAACCCATGTCCAGGCAAGGGTCATGTTCCCCGAATCAATGGCCATATAAATAGCCAATGGCGTTGTTTGGGTTTTCCCTGGAATATTACCCGCAAACATTAACGTAGCCCCAAACTCACCTAATGCACGAGTGAAGCTCAAAATTCCTCCTGAAACAAGAGCCTTTAATGCAAGTGGAATGGAAATGAACATAAAGACTTGCCATTCGTTAGCCCCATCCACTCGTGCTGCATGTTCAATATCGCAATCAATCGAAGAAAAGCCCGTTTTGGCCGATTGATACATTAATGGAAAGGCAACGATGGTAGAGGCGATGACGGCTGCCCACCATGTAAACATGACAGGCTGATCAAAAAGCCAAATAATTAAATTTCCTAATAAGCTATTCTTGCCAAATATAACGATGAGCAGGAAACCTACTACAGTTGGAGGTAATACTAAGGGCATCAGCAAAACCGTTTCCAGTAATAACTTCCCCTTAAAATGATGGGTCGCCATCCATTTGCCCAGTAAAATTCCTGCCAATATAGCAATAATACCGGCAACAAAGGCAATTTCTATCGAAAGCCTAAGGGGAGACCAAAAATCGGTACCCATCCTTTATTGCACTCCTTTAAACCCATACTTTTTAAAGACTTCCATTGCCTCATCACTTTGTAAGAAATGATAAAAATCTTCAGCCTCTTGTACATGCTTACTATTTTTAATGACACCAACAGGATAAATAATTGGTGTGTGGGTTTGATCATCTGCAGTTGCAACGACTTCGACCTTATTCGATACAAGCGCATCTGTTTTATAAACAATTCCTGCATCTACATTTTCTGTTTCGCTATAAGTAAGGACTTGGCGTACGTCTTTTGTGTATACTACCTTGGATTCAAGTGACTCCCACAGTTGCATATTTTTTAATGTTTCCACACCGTATTGCCCCGCAGGCACTGTTTCAGGTGTACCGAGTGCAATTTTTCCTGCTTGTTTTAAATCTTCAAAGGATTGGATTTGTTTGTCATTATTTTTAGGAACGATTAATACTAATTCATTTGCTAAAAGATCCACTCCCTGATTAGGATCAATCATCTCTTTTTCTACAAGCGCATCGAATTTATCTTCGGCTGCCGAAAAGAAAAGATCTGCAGGAGCACCCTGTAAAATTTGTTGCTGTAATGCGCCTGAACCTCCAAAGTTATAGAGGATTTTAATTGTATCGTGTTCTTTTTCATATGTTGTTTTTAGTTCTTCTAGGGCATCTTGTAAACTAGCAGCCGCAGAAATGGTTAATTCAATCGGCTCTTTTACTTGCGGATCATTTTCTTCGTTTCCACAAGCAGCTAATAGACCAACTAGAATGAGTATGGATGCAAAGAAATTATAAAATTTTTTCACTTTATTTTTCTCCTTTTATAACTCGTTATAACAAGACATAACTAATTATAATAAGTTATAAGTGAAAAAGAAACCTGTAATTGGTAGAAAATTTCAAGATGTTCACACGTAAATAAATAAGTTACCATGTAAGAAGAGGCTTATAGGAGGAGAATGATATGTCACAAGAACAATCCTATACAATTGAAGAGGTTGCACAATTATTAAAGGTTTCGAAATTAACGGTCTATGATTTAGTGAAAAAAGGAGATTTGCCCGTTTTCCGAGTAGGACGCCAAATGAGGGTGGACCGTGCTGATTTACAGGGCTATATACAAAAACGTAAGACAGGTAATGCCGCATCGACGCCAGTAGGAGCCAGCCAAACAAAAAAACTTCCAAAAATAATTATTAGTGGACAAGATGTAGTGTTAGATGTATTAGCAAAATACATGGAAAAAAGACAGTCTAGTAAAGTATTGAGATCTCATGAAGGTAGTTTTAATGGTATCATGGCGATGTATAACGG
Source organism: Lysinibacillus sp. GbtcB16 (assembly GCF_019091145.1). NCBI lineage: Bacteria > Bacillati > Bacillota > Bacilli > Caryophanales > Bacillaceae > Lysinibacillus > Lysinibacillus sp. GbtcB16. The sequence continues at coordinate 2,083,258 of NZ_JAGXJV010000001.1, read as the reverse complement.
AGAATGCGATATTGCCAGTTTACATATGTTTGATGGGGACACAGGAGACTACAATACACCCTATGTAAAAAAGATTTTTGTGAGCCATCCTTTTTTGCTCATTAATGTAGTGTCCCGTAGAGCAGGTTTCTATGTTCAGCAAGGAAATCCTCTCCAACTAGAATCCTTTAAAGACTTTAAGACCAAGTCATTTACGCTCATCAATCGTGAGAAAGGATCGGGTGCACGTACTTTATTAGATGAGCAATTACGTATTCATCACATAGCTCCTTCTACGATTGATGGTTATGACAAAGAAGAAATGAGCCATCTCGATGTCGCATCGGCTGTAGCAAATGGGCATGCAGATGTTGGCATAGGGGTTGAGAAAATTGCTAAACTAGTAAACGTTGATTTTATTCCTGTTATTAGAGAGCGCTATGATATTGTGCTGTTAAAAACACCTGACAATCAACAATTAATTGATACGGTGAAGGAGATTTTGACTTCAGCAGATTTCCAATCTGAAGTGGCTGCATTAGGAGATTATGATGTTTCTCAGATGGGTCAGGTCATCTATGAAACACTGTAACTGAAATTATCGTTTGTATTTCTAGCATAAATGGATTACAATTTTACTTGGAAATTTTATGGTCGTTGTGTTTTCTGTACATTGCAGAACGTCTATGAAATTTCAAATGAAGATTTGGTGAGATGGATAATTTAGTAGGTAAAACTGCTAGGATATTAGCCCACCATAAAATAGTTGGCGTCAAAGATGCGCAACTATTTTATGGTGGGCTTTTTGCTGTAAACAAAAGGAGTTGGATCAGATGACGTGGACAGTATTACACATTATTGGCATTATTGCCTATGCAATTAGCGGCGCATTTGTCGCCTTACAGGCCAAATACTCTTTTATTGGTATATTTGTACTAGGCCTAACAACCTCTTATGGTGGGTCCATTATTCGCAACGTTGTACTTGACATACCTGTGTCCGATATATGGGAGCGACAATCCTTACTAGTCGTTTTAGTGACACTGACAACTATTTTATTTGTGAAAAGAAATTGGATACATCACTGGAATCGCTGGGGCTATTTCTTTGATTCAATTGGTCTTGCTTCTTTCGCAATACAGGGTGGATTATTAGCCAAAAGCCTAGATCACGATCTAGGGATCATTATTATAGCTTCTATGTTTACGGGTGTTGGCGGTGGCATGATACGGGATTTATTGGCTGGTAGAACGCCTCTTGCATTAAGAGAAGAGATTCATGCCGTCTTAACATTTGTCTGTGGGCTTTGTATTTGGGCAGGGTGGAGCAGTCCGTTTGAATTATCAGTTATCGTTATTTTCATTGTGGTCATTCGAATGTTATCTGTGAATAATAAATTGAAGTTTCTTACTAAACAAACTTCCTAGTTTATGTACTAGTCATTTACAGGGAAAATAGGAGCATTGTCGAAGTAGATAGTTGTAGAAGATTTTTTTCTAGGCTGAACGAAGAATGGAGGCAAGACAACATGTCAATTGAGAAGTTGGGTAAGTGGTTACAATCCTCAAAGAATACAGTGATTTTAACGGGAGCTGGCATGTCAACAGAAAGTGGGATTCCCGATTTTCGCTCAGTGTCAGGGTGGTGGAATCATATTGATCCCAGAACTGTAGCGACTACAGAAGCATTGACAGAGAATTATGCTTTATTTCATGAATTTTATAAACTACGTATTGAAACATTAGACAAAGCAGCGCCTCATGAAGGTCATTCTATTTTAGCTGATTGGGAACAAAGGGGTATCGTATCCTTAGTGGCGACTCAAAACGTAGATGGCTTTCACCAATTAGCGGGGAGTCAAAATGTAGAGGAATTGCATGGCTCGATACGGTCCATCCGTTGTCATCGTTGCCAGCAGGCTGCCTTTATAGATGACTTTAAGCGTAAAGCCAGTTGCCCACAATGCGGTGGTACATTGCGTCCAAATGTTGTGCTTTTTGGGGAAAGCTTACCACAAAAAAGCTGGCATATAGTCATGGAGGCAATAAAAAGAGCCGAGCTTGTCCTAGTGATTGGAACGAGCCTCGAAGTATATCCGGTGAACCAGCTTCCAATGATGACAAAAGGAAAGACCGTCTACATCAATTTGGATACCTCTCAGCATACAGTGCCATTTGATTTGGTCATTGAGGGCAAAATTAAAGAAGTGTTACAACAAATACCCATCTAAAAAGGCGCCCTTGTAATCTAAGGGGCGCCTAAAACATTTGCGGTAAAAATTCTTTCATGAAGCGTTGATTTTTCCGTAACCATATTTTTAATATCATACGATGTGTTAATAATCGATGCCGCTTATTGGGCCTTGCCTTCGCTTCAATTAAGCTTTGTAGTAGAATACAAGTTTCCGTAGCAAAGGCTTGGGGCTCTACGAGAACATCAAGCTTATAGTCGATGAGCTGTGCTGTCTGAATCTTTGCAAGTAGTTGAGCAAATTGCGTGTTCATCGCCGCATAATTTTCTGCTAATTCTAGGTCGATCAGGGTATAGAGTACATGTTCAATCTCAAGTTCTAATTCTTGTAGTAGCTCATTGGATGGCTGTGTCATTCCTATCACCTCTTTTACACGGCAAAATAACCAATGGTGGCAAATAATATGCCAAACAGCAGGGTACTAGCGATATAGCTTATTACTTGCCCCCATTTTTGCTGTTCAATTAACTGTAATGATTCAAATCCAAAAGTCGAAAATGTTGTATAAGCTCCTAAAAAGCCAATGCCAATTAGCTGCCATAACCAATCACTGAGATGGAGGGCAAAAACAAGACCGAGTGCAAAGGAACCTGTACAATTGATAATAAAAGTTGCCCACGGATACGGATAGGCCAATAGTTTGCCTAAATAAAACCTTAAAATGGCGCCAAAAAATCCACCAATCCCAACAAAAATCATGCCAGTCGCCCCCTTGCAAGACGAATGCCCAACCAGGCGCATATTAAACCGCCTACAACACTTATGACAACATAGAGAACTGCTAGGAGCCACTCATTTTGTTGAACGAGTAATAATGTCTCTAAGGAAAATGTTGAATAGGTAGTAAAGGCCCCACAAAAACCAGTGCCAATCCCAAGTACAACGGGTGTGCGCTTTGTAAAAGTAGTGAAAAGCCATGCTAGGCAAAAGCAGCCAAGTAAATTTATACATAATGTTGTGGATGGAAAACCTTCCGAATTTGGAACGGCAAGACTCAGGCCATATCGGCAAATGGCTCCAATAATGCCGCCAATCCCAACAGTGAAAAATGATTTCAATGTAAAGACCCCTTACTTAAATGACTATTATTAAAAAGTGTATCACGAGAAGAAAATTTTAGAAATATTCGATAGTGGGAAATTCAATAAATGACCGAAAATGTCCCTAGATGGTGTTTACCTATTTATATAGTTGATAGATCGTGCTATAGAAGGGGTGAGTGATTATGCTGTAACGATATAATATATAAATATAGTATATAAACATAGATTTGCGGTAGGTTTGAGAAAATTTGGAGTCTAGTGGCTAGCTAAAAAAGAGGTACAGGCAATACATGCAAAAATCACCGCTTACGGGTTATCCGTAAACGGCTAAACCAGTAACGGAAAACCCGCCACTACTAAATAATAAATAACTAAATAATAAATAACTAAATAATAATAATGATGATATATAGACATCTAGAAAGAAAAAGAGGCATGCTACTTTCTCAAAAGACTGCTGAGCGCGTAGTAAAATTTTTCTCACTGCCAGTTCATTTCAGTCTTTAGGTTAATGTAAGCTATCAAAAAATAATGTAATGTTAAAAGCAATAAATGACGAACATGCTTTCCTTTTGGGTCTTTGGTATAAAATTGTATTTTAGTGCTTTAAAGCGCTAACTATTTCCCTGAAAATGATAAAAATAACTGGGGAATAGTTGACAATTATTTCTATAGTGTGATAATCTTCAAGAACACTATAACAAATAAACCAAAGGAGGGCATGACAATGTTAATTTCATCAGTATCATATTCAATCACAGCTACATACATTGTCCATGCCTAACGCTTATTTAAGATTGCACATAAAGGTATGGATTTGATCCTGCCTTTTATAAGAGACACATGCTCTTTGGAGGGGTATGTGTCTTTTTTGGTGCCTAAAAAGGTTATAGTGAAAACCAAAAAAGGAGTGTATGTTTATGCGAAACACTGTACGACGAATGATTTTCAAAAAGGAATTTCTAGAAAGTGGGTAGCCATGCTACAACAGCACGGAAGAAAGAAGGTTATCATGTATGTTTGATGTTTTAAGTAAATTAGGCTGGTTCTTCAAACGATATTGGAAACAATATACAGTCGCGATTGTGCTATTGATGATTGCCAGTGGGTTAGAGGTTGTCCCTCCGTATTTACTGGGCTCGATTATTGATATATTGACTGCAGGGGAAATGACGCCAGCTATTTTAACAAAATATGTGTTTATTTTTGTCGGGATTATTATTGGGGGTTATCTGCTGAATTTTGTGTGGCAATTCCGACTATTTGAAGGGGCTATTAACCTGGAAAAAATTTTACGTCGTAATTTAATGCAGCATTTTTTACGAATGACTCCAACCTTTTATGAAAAAAATCGCACAGGGGACTTAATGGCTCGGGCAACAAATGACTTAAATGCCGTTTCTACGACTGCGGGATTTGGGATTATGACGTTGATTGACTCAACGATTTATATGGGTTTTATCATTTTTGCAATGGGCTATATGATTTCTTGGAAGCTAACACTCTTTGCTATGCTACCCGTTCCTATTATGGCCATCCTCATTCAATATTTAGGAAAGATTGTTCATGAACGTTATATGAAGGCTCAGGATTCTTTTGGAGAATTAAATGACAGTGTTCTTGAATCAGTCGCAGGTGTGCGAGTAGTGCGTGCCTATGTGCAGGAAAAAAAGGATGAGGCTAATTTTGCGGATATGAGTGAAATCGTTTATGAGAAAAATATTCATACGGCTAAAATTAACGCTTTATTTGGCCCGATTACTAAAGTGGGCACAGGAATCAGCTATGTTGTTGCGCTCGGATATGGTGCTCATTTAGTGGCAACGGAGGCCATGACAGTAGGGCAACTTGTTACCTTTAATGTTTATTTAGGATTAGCGGTTTGGCCAATATTTGCCATTGGAGAGCTGATCAATGTCATGCAACAAGGGAATGCATCACTCGATCGTGTACAGGAAACGTTAAACTATGAGGCGGATGTTCAAAATATTCCGAATCCCCAAATGATTGCGACACCTAAAGCGATTGGCTTTGATGATTTAACATTCCAATATCCAATGAGCCAAGTGAAAAATCTACAACAAGTTTCATTGTCATTGAAAAAAGGTCAAACACTTGGCATTGTTGGAAAGACAGGCGCGGGGAAAACAACCTTCCTCCGTCAATTATTACGTGAATATCCAATCGGTCAGGGACAGCTTTCCATTGACGGTATTGACATTACGGCTCAAACGAAGGAGCAGATTCTAGATTGGATTGGCTATGTACCACAAGACCATGTGTTATTCTCACGGACTATTCGTGAAAATATATTATTCGGGAAAGAAGATGCGACTCAGGCAGAATTGCAGCAGGCGATACGTGCGGCGTATTTTGAAAAGGATTTAGAAAATCTATCAATGGGTCTTGAAACGCTTGTAGGTGAAAAAGGTGTATCTCTTTCGGGCGGTCAAAAGCAACGTGTGTCCATTGCTCGCGCATTAATTAAAGATCCTGAAATATTAATGCTAGATGATTCACTGTCAGCTGTTGACGCAAAGACAGAAGCTAGAATTATTGAAAATATTCAGCGAGAGCGTGATGGGAAAACAACGATTATTACTACGCACCGATTATCAGGTATTCAACATGCTGATATTATTATCGTGTTGGATGATGGGCAAGTTGTTGAGCAAGGAACACATGAGGAACTTCTTTCACGACAAGGATGGTACAAGGAGCAATTTGACCGTCAGCAGCTAGAAGGAGGTGCCTCATGAGTACGAGTCAACGTTTAATGCGCTATGCAATGTATTTTAAAAAGCCTATTTTTTTAGGCTTATTCTTCTTAACAATCGCCGTTTTTACGGAGCTTGTTGGGCCATTTATTGCTAAACATATTATTGATAATTACATGACGATTGGTCATATTGAAATCAAACCGATTACGTGGTTATTAATTGTTTATTTACTATTAGCTATTGCTACAGCGATATTACGCTATTTTATGTATATTTACTTACAAATTGGTGCGAATCGGGTTGTTCAAAAATTACGTAAAGATGTATTTGAACATATTCAAACATTACCGATCCAGTACTTTGATAATTTACCAGCGGGCAAAATTGTTGCGCGTGTTACAAATGATACAGAGGCGGTTCGGAATTTATATGTACAGGTACTCTCCAATTTTGTGACGAGCTTTATATCCATCTTTGGAGTTTATATAGCACTCTTTATTTTAAATTGGAAAATGGCAATGCTTGCTTTAACGATGATTCCTATTGTGTATTTATGGATGATTTTATATCGGAAATTTGCTTCCAAATATAATGATGTGATCCGTACGAAAATTGCTGATATTAATGCCATGATTAATGAATCTATTCAAGGGATGACCATTATTCAGGCCTTCCGACGTGAGCAACAAATGACGAAGGAATTTGATGATATGAATAATGAGCATTACGCTTACGAGCGAAAGCTTTTAGTTCTTGATTCAGCCACATCCTTTAACCTGGTGAATACGTTAAGGATGATTATGTTTACAGTCTTTATTGTCTATTTTGGTACACAATCCTATACAGCCACTGAAGTGATTTCAGCGGGTACATTATATGCGTTTGTCGATTATTTAACAAAGCTATTTAATCCTATTACGAATATCGTGAACCAATTTTCTCAGCTTGAACGTTCTCTTATTGCTGGGAAACGTGTGTTTGAGGTGCTAGATACAGATGGTGAGCCTGTATCAGAAAAAAGTTTACCAAGATATAAGGGCAATGTGCTTTTCGAGGATGTTTCATTTGCCTATAAGGACAATGAATACGTACTTAAGAACCTTTCATTCGAGGCCCATCAAGGTGAAACCATCGCCTTAGTTGGTCATACAGGCTCCGGGAAAAGTTCGATTATGAACTTACTATTCCGCTTTTATGATCCATCAAAAGGGAAAATAACCATTGATGGTGTTGATATTACATCTGTCCCTCGTCAAACAATGCGGGAGCATATGGGAATTGTGCTTCAAGACCCGTATTTATTTACGGGAACCATTGCCTCCAATGTGAGCTTAAATAACCCAAAGATTTCTCCAGAAAAGATTAAGGATTCTTTAAATGCTGTTGGAGGGGAACGTGTTTTAGCGAATTTACCGAATGGTTATGATGAGCCTGTAATCGAGAAGGGAAGTACATTATCTTCAGGACAACGTCAGCTTATTTCCTTTGCAAGAGCTCTTGCCTTCGATCCAGCCATTTTAATACTGGATGAAGCAACATCCAATATTGATACGGAAACAGAGGAAATTATTCAGCATGCCATGGATGTCCTGAAAAAAGGAAGAACAACGTTTATTATTGCCCACCGACTTTCTACGATTAAAAACGCAGATCGAATCCTAGTGTTAGATCGAGGGGAAATTGTCGAGAATGGCACACATGATGAATTGCTTGAGCTTGGTGGAATTTATGAAAAAATGTATCAAATGCAAGCCAATTCCTTACAGTAATTTAACTAATAAAATAACACGGGTCAGACCGTAGACAAGAGTCATTGAGAATACCAATCTCGATGGCTCTTGTCATTTTCTTTTGGACGCTCCCGAGGTGATTAGTAGTTTTCTTCATGAATTTTACTGCTCTTGTTGGATTGTCATGAAAAAGAAAAAAGACTATAGGCAACTCAAAAATTTTAGAGTTGATCTATAGTCTAATCCTACTTCTATTACATTAGGGCATTTTATTTATTTCACATATTTAAAGACATTGATAAAGAATAACAGTACGGAAAGGGCTACAGCAATGCCACCACCTGAAACAAATAGCTCAAATAACCACCGTGGCACATCTAGATAGACCATCATCATTCCAACCATTAGGAATGGTAGACCAATATTGTAAAGCCAGAACTGTGCTTTAGCGAGACCTGTTTCCGCAGCATCTTTATAAGTCGAATAAATTAAACCAATGAATCCAGTAGTCAGCCAACCTACCACACCAATATGAGCATGCGTCGCTTTCCATTGAAGTTGAACAGTATAATGCATAAACAGTCCAAAAGCAAAAACAATCAATAAATAGAAGACTGAGAGCTTTATCCATTTAGCACCCATTTTCAACAACTCCTTTCCTGAAAGTGAATTTAGCTAGCTGCTACAGTATATTCGTGTCAAATAAAAATGATGCTTGTATGCATTTGAAAATATATGTCTTTTGTTGTTTTTTTCTAATAGAAATAGTATGAACGTAGTGATGGTTGCAAAATAGTTTAAAAATAAATAGTTTAATGTTAAATTATATTTAAATAGACATGAAGGAGATGTGTATGAATGGGTAAATTAGATAACAAAGTAGTCATTATTACTGGTGGTGCAGGTGGTATTGGTAGTGGTATGGCTAAGGCAATGGCAAAGGAAGGAGCCATTGTCACGATTGTTGACTTAAATGCAGAAGCAGGCGAAGCCATGGAGAAAGATTTACAACAAACTTCCCCAAAGTCTATGTTCTTACAAACGAATTTAATGGAACGAGATCAATTACCAAAAATTATCGATACAGTTGTAGAAAAATACGGTAAACTAGATGTGCTAGTTAATAACGCTCATGCTGCGAAACAAGTTACAATAGAAGAAACAACACAAGCGGATCTTGACTTATCATTTGGAACAGGTTTCTATCCGACTTTTTATTTAATGCAGGCTGCATTACCACATTTAAAAGAAACACAAGGTAATATTATTAACTTTGCATCTGGAGCAGGTATCCAAGGCCACGAAACACAGGCAGCCTATGCTGCAGCTAAGGAAGCGATCCGAGGCATTTCTCGTGTTGCTGCAAATGAATGGGGCAGATTTGGTATTAACGTCAATATCATTAGCCCACTTGCAGATTCACCAGGTGTACAAGCATGGGCAAAAGCACAGCCAGAGTATTATGAAGCAGTGAGAAGTAAAATTCCACTAGGTCGTTTTGGTAATATTGAGCAGGATATCGGACGAGTAGCTGTCTTCTTAGCTTCCGACGATTCGCAATACATTACAGGTCAAACGATTATGGTAGACGGTGGTTCATTAATGCTTCATTAATGCTTCATTAATGCTAGGCGTTTGAGGAGGATTTTTTTGAAACAGACAAGCATTTTTAAACTGATTCATATGATTGAACAGGTGAATAACGCCAATATTATACGTTTTACAAAAGCGTTTCCTTATCCATTAGGAATTTCACCCATTTTAGTATTAAATGAGCTACATGTTAAAGGCCCTCAAAAACAGGCAGAATTAGCTGAAACCATTGGCTATACAAAAGGAGCAATGACAAGCATTGCTGAAAAATTAGTCAAGCTTGGATTAGCTGAAAGACTGTATGATCCATCTGATCGCCGTACCATTCGCCTTGACATTACTGATGAGGGGAAAGTAGCCCTATCAAAGGCTCAATCTATAGGAAAAGAAGTCTTTGTACAACTATTTGAAGTATTAGATGATACAGAAATTGCCCAATATTTACAGATTCAAGAGAAGCTAGTACAGGGCATTCAAAATAAAAATGAATAGCTAAAATTTATTTTATGTAAGAAGATGACCTATCCAAATCAACTCACCTCGATCAATTTTTTAGAGGTGGGTTGATTTTATATTGGGTATTTATTGATTAGCTAACTAAAAGGAATGAAAGAATAACCTCAAGACTAGTCAAATACAATAAACAGGATTGAACGTAAGCGAGCTAGAGGCACATCTGATCATCTACTAAATGTTGTTGAATCTTTGCAGAAAAAATATGTGCATCAATTTGTAAAATAGTTGAATTTATTGAAAATTGTCCGCCTTCATTTTATAATACAATTACGGTTCTATTATAGAGACATATGAGGTGTAAGATGACATTAAAAACATTAGATAACTCATTAGAGGTTCTAAAATATTTTAATAAAGAAAATCCTACATGGGGTGTTCGAGAATTAGCGAAAGAAATGAACATTAGCCATTCTATTATTTATAGAATTTTAGCTACATTTGAAAATCAGGGCTTTCTAATTCAACACCCTGAGACAAAGAAGTATGAACTTGGGCTTCGTTTTCTAGAGTACGGTCAGATGGTAAAAGATAAATTAAACCTTTCTGATTTTGTGTTACCGATTATGAAAAATCTGGCTGAAGCCATTAAGGAATCCGTATTTCTAACATGGCTAGATGGCACAGATGGCGTGACAGTAGAGATTGCAGAGAGTTCTCAAACTATTAAGTTTTCTGTGTCGATTGGCACACGCACCCCATTACATATCGGGGCATCATGTAAAACAATCATGGCTTTTCTTCCAGAGGAGAAGAAAAAAGAGATTATGGACCATGGCATGAAAAAAGTAACCCCAGAAACGATTACAGACCCTGATCAAATGTTAGCCGATTTGGAGAAAATTAAACAGCAAGGGTGGTGCTTTACTACGGGAGAATATTCTCACTCGGTATTTGGGGTAGGGGTCCCTCTTTTTAATAGCAAAAAAGAAGTGATTGCTTCTCTAACCATTGCGGGTCCGATATATCGTAAACCAACAGAGGAGAAGCTACCTGAAATGATTAATGTTCTTCAGTACGGCGCGATGAATATTCAACGATATTTCGATCAGTATAGCTTTAAATTGTACCAAGAATAAGGATGAAAAAAAGCCCGAGATAGTTAATGACTATCTGGGGCCTTTGTTTTGGTTAGCTCAATAAATTCCTTGATGCTGGATACCGCGCTATCGATTTCTTCGAATGTATTAAAATAATGAGGTGAAAAGCGAGCCATTTTACGAATATGATTGCGCTCCATGATAGTATTAGCCATAAAAGTACCAGCTTCTATAATAATGCCTTGATCCGCTAAAAAATTAGTGACATCATCTGGAGCAAGTCCCTCAATATTAAACGGTGTAACCGATAATCGATATTCGCTATTTTGTGGGCCATAGAGGACAATGCCTGGAATCATTTTAAGCTGCTCGATTAAATACTTCGTCAGCTGTTGAACACGCTCATATATTGGCTGCATACCAATCGCATTTGCGTAATCGATGGCCGCCCCTAACCCTAATATACTTGGAATGACAGGACAGCCTGGCTCAAAACGTTTAGCTGTTTCTACGAATGAGTACTCGTTGTTTTCATAATCCCAGTTCGTGCTACCCCAGCCGATCATGATAGGGGTAATAGTTGGAATCAAGGCTTGTCGTACATATAAAAGACCAGAGCCTTCTGGACCACGTAGCCATTTTCGCCCACTAGCAACTAAAAAATCACAGCCTAGCTCTGCCACATGGATAGGGAGTAAACCGACTGTTTGATTGGCATTCATGAACGTTAGCACGTTGTTTTGTTGGGCAAGCCGACAGATTTCCCTTGCTGGCTGAAGGGCACCTGCTGCGTTTGACATATGGGCAAAGGCTATTAATCTTGTGCGAGGCGTTATGAGCTGTTCAAGCTCTTGTAAGTCCACCATATAGTCCGCATTCGTTTTCAAAACTTTTAAGTGAACTCCTCGTTGCTGAAGGGCAAGCCAAGGTACATAATTACTTAACATTTCTGTATCAAGTACGATCACCTCATCATCTGATTGCCAATCTATGCCACCTGAAATATAATTAATAGCCATTGACCCATTTGGCACAAAGGCAATTTCCTCTTTTTTGGCACCGATAAATAAAGCCGTTTTTTCCCGAATTTGCTCTACCTGTTCATACGTTTCTTTACGAAAAGAAGGTAAATAAGGGCCGATACTCGCCTGTTTTTGAAGATAGCTTGTCATCACATTCACTACAGGCTGAGGCATGGCCGAAGCGGCAGCTGTATTCAAATATATATATTGCTCTAACAGGGGCATATCCTTTTGAATGGTCATCATGTCCATCATTGCATTCACCAGCCTTATAAAATGATTAGTTCTTTTGAAAAGGTCATTAAATTCTCGTAACCATTGTTCGTAACTATGAGATTATCTTCGATCCGAACCCCGGCAACATCCTGTATATAAATTCCGGGCTCCACAGTAAATGTCATGCCTTCTTCTAACACAAGTGAGTTACGTTGCATTAAGTAAGGTTCTTCGTGAGCGCTCAAACCAATGCCATGACCAAGTCGATGTGTGAAATAGTCACCATAACCACCATCCCGAATAATTTCTCTTGCAATGCTATCTAGGCTTTGGGCAGTCGTACCTGGCTTAATTGCTTCTATTGCTGCTTCATTGGCTTGTTTAACAAGGTTATAAATGTTTTGTAACGTTGGAGATACATCTCCTAAAGCTACTGTTCTAGTCATATCAGCCACATAGCCCTTATAAATAGCACCAAAATCAATGACAATGAATTCGCCTGCTTTTATTTTTTTTGTGCTTGCTCTGCCATGTGGGAGTGCACCACGATAACCGGAAGCAACAATAGTGCCAAAAGGTGTTCCTTCTGAGCCACGACGTCTCATTTCATATTCCAATTGAGCTGCTACTTCCATTTCTGTCACACCCACTTGAATCGTCGGTAAAGTAGCTGCAAGACTTTCCTCGACAATTTGTACAGCCTGCCGCATGTATGCTAGTTCTTGTTGATCTTTTTTCATGCGTAATTCGCGAATGGACTCGCCAATATCAGATAAGTTTACATATGTAAGCATGTCAATCGATTGCTGTTCATGGACACGCATAGTGTCAAATTCTACACCAATGGTCTGCAATGTTCCCATTTCCTTTTTTAGTCTCTGAATCACCTGTGTAGGCCCTTCCTCATCGGAATAGGATAAAATAACGCCACCATTGCTAAGATCAACTTTATTGAGTTCTACTTGTGGCAAAAGAAAATATAAATCATTAGTAGCCGTTATAACAGCAAATGTTAGCCGTTCACTTTGCTTTAGATGAAGACCAGTAAAATAATGCATATTTGGCCCTGGTACCAAAATAGCTATATCCACGTGCTGCTGCTGCATACGGGAAACTAACTTCTCTCTTCTTGTTTGAAACATAGGGCGATTCCTCCTAAAGGTAAGCAATAATAAGTTGGTAAAACGTTTCTAATATAGAGACGTTGTATCTTAAAAATAGTATAAATCAACAATAATGAATTTTCAATTTATTAAAGCGGAGAAACATACAATAGAAAAGGGAATGAAATAACAAATGTGGGAATAGTTTGGGGTAAATAAAGTAAATACTAGTGTACGTCTTTTTTTCGTCTAATATGCATATAAGTAGACTAGATAAACTTTTTTCCAACTTAATACGTCAAAAAGAGGGGCAAAATTGTTAAGCAAGAGAGGACTAACGTATGGAAAAAAACATGAAACGCTCTAAAGAGAAAAAGAGCAAGAAAAAATTATGGCTGTGGATCGTTGGTAGCCTACTAACTATTTTTTTAATTTTTATAGGAACTGCCTACTTTACCATCCAAAAAACAATGAACAAAATTAATACACCACTTTTACAAACAACAGATGCAGCACAGCTAGAAGAAAAAACAGTGATTAAAAAAGAACCTTTCTCGGTTTTGATGCTCGGCGTAGATGAACGAAAAGATGATAGTGGACGTTCTGATACGATGATTGTGATTACTGTGAATCCAGAAAAGCAAACAATGAAAATGCTTAGTATTCCCCGTGATACTCGTACAGAAATAGTCGGTCATGATACCGTTGATAAAATTAATCATGCCTATGCTTTTGGTGGCGTTCCAATGGCTGTAGATACGGTAGAAAACTTTCTAAATATACCGATTGATTACTATGTGTTTATTAATATGGAGGGCTTTTTACAAATTATAGATACGCTTGGTGGCGTGACAATTAACAATGATATGGAGTTAACCTATGACGAATATCATTACCCAAAAGGAGAAATCACATTAGATGGTAATGAAGCACTTATTTTTTCCCGTATTCGTTATGAAGATCCACGAGGAGATTTTGGACGTCAAATTCGACAACGACAAATTATTGAAGCGGTTATGAAAAAGGCCTCAACTCCGTCTACATTATTAAAGGCAACAGATATGCTGACGGTTTTAGGCGATAATGTTCGCATGAATTTCTCAGTAAAAGAGCTTATTCAGCTTCAAGGTATTTATAAGAAAATGGATAAGGGTATTGAGCAATTATCATTTGAACAAGGTGATGGTGAAAGGATTAACCGCATTTGGTATTACATTCCGAACGAGGAAGAGCTTCAAAAAATACAAGCCGATCTAAAAAACCATTTACAAAGCAAGTAAGCTTTTGCTTACAATACGTATAATATATATGTAAAATTTTTGGCCATGAAGGGAGGGAGATGAATGAATGGGAGGACCCAGGTCCTTAGGTATACAGCTCTTAATCATTGCATGCAAAGCTATGTACCTAAACGCAAAATGCGAACAAATCCAGTCCGATCCACAATTAGAGGCCTACAAATATTATGTTTAAAATTATTTATGTAGTGCATAAAAAATCATTCATGTAGGGTGCATGCCTAGTTGAATGATTTTTTTTGACATGAATCATTTTTCTATATTTCTTGAAATATCTGAAAATTCGTTGTATACTGACATTAGAAATGGTTCAAAGGAGTGATTGTGATGATTATAGGCACAATTTTATTAGCAATTGCATTACCAGTGGGTATCATATTAGCAGTAGATTTATTGAACGAGCAGCAACAGGTTGCTCCACAATCTAACCATTCTTAATTGGCAAATAAACTAAATCAGATATTTCTAGACAATGCTACATAGTAGCCTTGTCTATTTTTTATGGCGAATGAAACAATTTGTGTGATTCATTCGTCAATGAAGTATAGAAAATGTTATACTATTAAAAAAACAGTATCGGGGAATGAACATGCAAGAGGAAAAAACAACAAGCTTTAAAAAAGAACTATTATCCTACATCAAAATTATTGTCATTACAGCAATTGTCGTGTTTGGCTGTAAGCAATTTTTATTTGCGCCTATTAAAGTACAGGGGGCATCGATGTACCCGACCTACCATGATAAAGATGTGATAATTGTAAGTAAAACAAGTAAAATCGAACGTTTCGATCAAATTGTTTTTCAATCACCTGTAGAAGATGAACTATATATTAAACGTGTCATTGGTGTACCAGGTGATAAGGTGGAAATGAAAGATGATGTATTGTATGTGAATGGTAAAGCCTACAAAGAAGATTACGTCAATCGTGAAACAGATGATCCTAACCAATTACGCATTACTGAAAACTTTACATTAGAGCAATTAGTGAATGAAAAAGAGGTGCCAAAGGGCATGTATTTTGTGCTAGGAGACAATCGCCTAAAAAGTAGTGATAGTCGTCATTATGGTTTAATTTCAGAGGATGCTGTTTATGGCGAGTCGAAATTAATCGTCTATCCATTTAAGCATTTTCACGTTGGCTCAAAATAAGAAATGATTAAGAGGCTACTTTAATAGTGGCCTCTTTCTCTTTATTGGATGGTACATCTTTACATAATTTATAAGAGGGATAATAAACACAAATCATTGAATTTTCAACGGTTTCTTTAATAGGGGTTTGATTACTTCTTATGGGAGAACTGAGAGCTGGTTCTTCGATTGTGAGTTCTTCGGCTACTAATTCAACACCATAAAATAGTAATAAAAAATAGCATACAAATCCTACTATTCGCAAACAATCACCTCGTAAAATAGTTATTGTATGTTATTATGTATGGTCGAATTCATCAAAATATAAGCAAAAAATCGAAATTTTTCTCTCGAGTAAACGAAATTTTTATGAAATGAACTCTATGAAAAAAAGGTATTGTCAATAAATTTTTCATGTGCTACTATAGCTAAAGTAAATATTTGAACTGTATAACCTCAATAATATGGATTGAGGGTCTCTACCAGGAACCATAAAATCCTGACTACAAAACTTTGTTTCATTTTTGTAGTCAGGATTTTTTTATTTTGATGCAGCCCATGATGTTGATATAGAAATGTCTGCTGAATCAAGCTCATGTAGCCTCAAACATATGTTACAGATTTTGCAGTAGAGCTTATGTGGCAAGTTCTTCTGCAAAATCTGGACAGGATATCATGGCTGATGAAAAATCTCCTATAAAAGTGAAAATGTAACGAAAGGGAGATTTCAATGAATTGGAGAGTTTATATTCTTGCGGTGACTACCTTTGCAGTAGGCTTAGTTGAATTAATCGTAGGTGGAATCCTACCAAATATTGCAAAGGATTTGAATGTTTCTTTAGCAACAGCAGGGCAATTAATCACTATTTTTGCACTTGTTTATGCGATTTCAGCGCCTGTTCTACTATCTTTGACAGCTAAGGTAGAACGAAAACGCTTATTCCTTATATCCTTATTTATTTTTACATTAGGTAATTTAATGACCTTCTTTAGTACAACGTTCACCGTTGTCCTAATTGCCCGAATTTTTACAGCGATGAGTACAGCATTAGTCATCGTTCTATCATTAACGATTACAACGAGAATAGTAGAGCCTAGACACCGTGCGAAAGCATTGGGGCTTGTTTTTATGGGCGTAAGTTCTGCACTTGTTATCGGTGTGCCAATGGGAATTTTTATTACGGAAGCTTTCGGTTGGAGAGCCGTATTTTTAGGCATTAGTATTCTTTCAACAATCTCAATGGTTTTAATAGCTTTGTTATTAGACAAAATGCCAATCGGGGAAGTCGTACCACTGAAGAAGCAAATGAAATCATTGGCGAATTTAAAAATCCTTACAGCACAATTAACGACTTTGTTTATGCTAGCAGGTCATTATATGCTCTACGCATATTTAACACCCTTTTTAGTAGAAGCCTTTGATATGAATGCTTCATGGATTAGTATTTGTTATTTAATATTTGGTATTGCCTCTGTCAGTGGTAATGCTGTAGGTGGTTGGGTGAGCGATAAAATCGGGACAAGTAAAGCCCTTATTTTAATCGTCTCTACATTTGCGCTTGTCTTGTTTTGTATCCCTTACACAGTCATTGCCTTACCGGTCTTTTTACTGTTTACCGTTTTATGGGGAGCATTGAGCTGGGCTTTAACACCGCCATTACAAAATTATTTAATTGAAGCAGATCCTCAATCATCCGATATACAGCAAAGCTTAAATACCGCTGCGCTTCAAATCGGGATTTCCATCGGCTCAGCGCTGGGTGGTGCCGTATTTGCCTTTACTGGATCTGTCATGCATTTAGCAAGTTTCGGAACTCTATTAGTTCTCTGTGCTTTAGGATGTGCTATCTTCTCCATTAAAAGAGCGCCTGTCTCACATGAGCATTCTGCGGATTATTCATCAGCGCAGCATCATTCATCATAAATGGTGAAATTATCCAAAAGTAATCCTGCTATAGCAGGATAATAGCAGCCTGATAGCGAATGTAAGGATAGAGGAGGTTGGTAATAGATGCAAGTAGATTTAACCGATTTTCAAAATGCCAAAGTCATCGCGACGATTGATCAAACTTTTTATAGAAATGTAGGTGCTATCATATTATATGAAGAGGATTCACACACATTATCTGTACGAAAATTGACTCGGAAAACAGTCGATCATTTTATACCAACAGACGAACTCGAACACTTTACATTTGCCTCTCATGCAGATGCCATTAAGTTCACGCACAAGCTTACGCGCATGAGTGCCTTGGATTACTTATTAGTGGCCCATAAAGAGAGACCCATACAATCATAACTGCTTTTATAAGCATTGGGAAAGTAAGCCATTCCCAGTGCTTTTTTTTGTCTAAGTGAATCTATTTGAGTTTTCTCTATAAAAATTAATTTCTCACTAGTTTATTATCATACTCTAGTTAACTATGGAATAGATTGTTGTAGTTAATGAATTTCACACAGACTGATGAAGTTTGAGATTTTATGGTGCCTATTATTTTCCAGAAAATAGTATGTGACCTTTAAATCTTGTGAATGGAAGGAGAACCCTATGACTGAATATCATCAACAATCGTCTACTGAAGTCATGAAGATATTGAACGTCACCACAGAAGGCTTGACCGATGGGGATGTTCAAAAGAGGCAACAAGTCTATGGCTATAACGTATTAGAGGAAGGTAAAAAGACTAGTACATGGGCTGTTTTTATGGGCCAATTCAAAGATTTATTAGTCATTATTTTATTGGTCGCTGCCTTCGTTTCCTTTCTACTTGGAGAGGTAGAAAGTACAATTGTCATCATGATTGTTGTTTTTCTAAATGCTATTTTAGGCACGGTACAGCATGTGAAAGCTGAACAATCTTTAGACAATCTGAAGGCGCTAACCTCGCCGATTGCCAAAGTAATGCGTAATAATCAGCTTATGGAAATTCCCTCTGAGGAAATTGTGGTGGGGGATCTTCTTATGCTAGAGGCTGGCGATTACATCAATGCAGATGGCAGACTATTGGAAAGTCATAATTTGCATATCAATGAAAGTTCTCTTACCGGAGAATCAATTGCCGTTGCCAAAAGTACTGACCCTATTCGAAAAAACAATGTTACGATTGCCGATAAGAAAAATATGGTGTATTCAGGTAGCTTCGTGACCAATGGACGAGGCATTGTAATGGTTACAGCTATCGGGATGCAGACTGAAATCGGGAAAATTGCTAATTTACTCGATACGGCTAAGGAAAAGAAAACACCTTTACAAATTAGCCTGGATCAATTTGGTGAAAAATTAGCATTAGGTATTACAATCATTTGCTTAGCCATTTTTACAATTGATCTGATTCGTGGACGAGCATTAGTAGAATCCTTTATGTTTGCGGTATCTCTAGCTGTCGCAGCTATTCCTGAGGCTTTGAGTTCCATCGTTACAATCGTCTTAGCATTTGGTACACAAAAGATGGCGAAGGAAAATGCCATTATCCGTAAGCTTTATGCGGTAGAAAGCTTAGGAAGTGTATCTGTAATTTGTTCTGATAAAACGGGTACTTTAACAGAAAATAAAATGGTTGTACAGGAAGTTTTTGTTGATCAGAAAAAAATTCCTCATGATTGGCTAAACCCAACAAATTTAGTGGAAAAAGAACTGATGGTAAAGGCACTTTTATGTAGTGATGCTGTCGAGCGTGATCACAAGGAAATTGGTGATCCGACAGAAATAGCGCTTGTGAAATTAGGAAAGCATTATGGCTTAGATGAATTGATGATTCGTGAGCAATATCCAAGACTAGCTGAAATTCCATTTGATTCGGCACGAAAGCTTATGAGTACTGTAAATAAAATAGATAAACAGCCTGTTATGATTACTAAAGGAGCATTAGATGTTCTCTTGCCTAAAGTGACTAGAATAAAAACGGCAACAGGCATTTTTGAAATGACAGCTCAGCATCGCCAAAAAATCGAAGCGGTCAATCATGATTTTTCGAGGAATGGTTTACGGGTGATAGCCATTGCCTACAAAGATGTTTTACCGCAGCAAACAATTGATACAAGAGTAGAAAGAGATTTAATATTTGTTGGCTTAGTGGCTATGATGGACCCACCAAGAAAAGAGTCCAAAGAAGCTGTAGAAAATTGTATTAAGGCAGGCATTAAGCCAGTTATGATTACGGGTGACCATAAAATTACGGCTACAGCGATTGCCCAACAAATTGGGATTTTAAAAAATCCAGAAGAAGCCATTGAAGGACATGCTCTCGAAAAATTCACAGATCAAGAGCTACAGGAAAAAGTAGATGATTATTCTGTGTATGCGCGTGTTACACCTGCTCAAAAGATTCGTATCGTCAAAGCGTGGCAGGATAAGGGTCATGTTGTCGCGATGACGGGGGATGGCGTCAATGATGGGCCAGCACTAAAACAAGCAGATATCGGGGTGGCAATGGGAGTGACTGGGACGGAGGTCGCAAAAGATGCCTCGTCCATGATTTTAACAGATGATAATTTTTCTACGATTGTCAAGGCGATCGCCAATGGTCGTAGCATCTATACAAATATTAAAAACGCTATTTTGTTCTTATTATCAGGAAATGCGGGAGCTATATTTGTAGTGCTATATGCCACAGTACTCGGCTTACCAGTTCCTTTTGCCCCCGTCCATCTATTATTCATCAACCTATTAACAGATAGTCTTCCAGCAATCGCAATCGGATTAGAGCCGAATAATAAGAAAACGATGAAGGACAAGCCTAGAAATGTTCATACGCCTCTATTAAATAAATCATTTACGACACAGGTGGTGCTAGAAGGAATTTTAATTGCCATTTCTACCATCATTGCTTTTCAAATTGGATTATCAACTGGCGATACATTAACGGCAAGTACAATGGCGTTTACAACACTTTGTTTATCAAGATTAGTGCATGGCTTTAATTCCAGAGCTAAACAATCGATCTTTACGATTGGTGTCTTTTCGAATAAATATGCATGGATTGCATTTTTAATCGGTGTCCTAAGCTTGCACATTGTATTGTTTATGCCAATGCTAACAACGGTCTTTGAAGTGGCTCCATTAACAATTGCCCAATTAGGCTTTATTTATAGTCTATCCGTGTTACCGTTCCTCGTAAATCAATGGTATAAGCTCCTGTTTGTAAGAAGTCGATAGAAGAGGATTGAATGTTAAAACCACCTACATATAACGAGTAGGTGGTTTTGCTATTGTTTAATAGTAAGCTTAAAATGTACAAAAAACACACTATTAAAAGTAGATTTAATAATGTGCAACGTAATAAATGATTAGATCGTTCAGCCAACCATTTTTATTGGGCTGGTGCTAGAAGCCAGCCTTTAATTTTACTCAGTTCAATCAATTTAGACCCAAGTATAGCATAGCGCATATGGAGTTCCCCATATTTGGCAAGATGCTTTTTCTTTACTGACAGTTCCAATGCTTGGCTTACAGCAAGTAAGGAGGAAGCAATATTCATAGATAAAATGGCACTAATTTCACTATCATTAATGATGGATTTTCCACGTATATCCGTCATTTTCATTTTACTGTAGGCCATAGTTGCAGTGGGGGCAAGAACCCCATTTTCCTTTAATAATAATGTCAGCTGTTTATTTTCCTCTTTTAAACATTGAATGAATTCCAAAATCATAATCTTTAATTTTTTATCTCGGGTATGGTTAAAAAAGGCATGGCTTGAAGCAATATAGCTTTGATTGACACCGAGCTGCGACCAAAGCCTAAACATCTCCTTAAATTGTAATGATGCTAGTTTGTCATTTATCATCGTTATTGTGACACTTCCTAACTCCTAGTATTTATCTAAGATTAGGATGGAACAGTTTATGACATTCTATTCATCTTTTACAATAAAAGTTTAATACAAGTGGCATTTTAATAATAGGTGCCATACGGATACATATTTGGGGAAGGGTAATGGTATGGATATGGATATGGGTATGGGGTTGGGTATGGACATGGTTTCATGGATGGCTTCTTGTGCTTGCATGAAGAATTATCGGTTGCCGATTCCACTCGATTACAGCCTTTTGGTGGCCCAATATAAGTAGATGGAACAATCGGTGCAATGGTTTTCTTCCATTGTTCCTCATCTAAACAATAGGTATGCGCCATAATATTGGCAGGTGTAAATTTCAATATATCGGAGCCTAAAATTACCTCTGGTGTTGGAGCGTCAAAGATAGCAAGTAAATGGGTGTTATCTTCTGTGGCAATCTCATAATGCCACCAGCCTTGTGGGATATTGGCTACTTGCCCAGGCTTAATCGGGTAGTTTTGAAGTTTTTTTGTAAAGGGATTTAATAGGGAAACCGTTGCTGCACCAGAAATACAATAGACAAGCTCAGCTGCATTTTGGTGATAGTGTGGCTCAATGACATTGTCTTTACTTAAAAAAATATCCAGTAAAGATGTATTTTCTAATGTATTTAATTGTTCTACGCCAAGGATATTAATGTAATTTCGTGCATCTTTTTTAAAAAGCGTACTTTTGTTGACATCAAATTTGAACTCTGCAGAAGGCGATGTATAATCGACATTTGTGTTAATACTTACATCCTTTCTCACTAAAATTGTGATATTCATCATCATCACAGATTATGATTGAAATGTTTATAGACTTATACAAATGCCTAGCGTTCGTTTAGAACTCTTAGCAAGCTTGGACTAGAGGAATTGTATTAAATTACCACTCCTATTAAAGAACGTATGTGCGTATAATAAAATAGAACATATGTTTTGTTTTAGGGACGGCGTGGAAGTCTTAGCAAAGCAGACATGACTGTCAATGTTGAAATTTTCTCGCAAACGTCCCCCATAACTAAGCTGAAAGGGTGAGACAAGATGATGAAAGATCGAGGAGCTATGAAATGGACATCGATGATGCTTCCAGAGCATTTACTGCTTTTGAAAAAGTGGAAGCAAGAGGTACTGACAGAACCACCACGGGAACGTGCAGAATGGGAACTGGAGGAATTACAGCAAACCATCACACGTGCATTAATAGGCCGTAACTATATTATGTTAACTATTTGGGAAGAGGCTAATTTTGTGCAATATGGTGGCATTATTAAAGAGATGAATGAGATGGAACTATTGCTAGAAACGATTACAACAACGAAACATATTGCAATGAAGTATATTTATGCTGGCTATATTGAGGTGGATGGCAATAGTGGTATTTAATGCAAAATCGAGAGGGTGAATTTAGTGCCTAATAATGAAGGGTACGAATGACAGCGGATGACAAAGTCACTCATTTGAACATCGAAAATGAGTGACTGTCTCCTTAAAGGTGCAATTGCATCACTATTTGCTCACCAATTGGTCCCATTCGTCTTTCACCATTATCTTCAAAACCTACATTGAGATACAAATTCTGCGCAGCAATGTTTTTGTGATTTACCACTAACACTACTTCGTTAAATTCTTTAAATTCATGCTTGACAAAGTCAGCCAGTAAAAGCATTGCTTTTTTTGCATAACCCTTACCTTGCTGTTTATGATCCATAGATAAAGCGGTAAGTAACATCGCCTGTGGATTGCTAGAATATTCCTGTACTCTTTCAGTTGTATGAAGTACGAAAAAACCAACAGGTATTTTATTACTTAAAATCACAATAGGGTACTGTCCCACTTTTTCGATAGTAATCTCTTTTGGTAAGGCAGTAAATTGGTGCTGTTCTACGGGCAGTTCAAACTCATTTAACTGGTCTGCATAGTCTTCTGAAAAATGTACTAATTCAATGTTAATTGTGTCTTGCATAAACAAGCCTCCTTTTTTATTATTGTATATGCAGAACAAACGTTCGTCAAGAAGGCTTGTTTAATAATCAGGCAAGCTGGCGTTCTTTTGCTTTATAAATTACCAAAAAATAAAATAAAAGAAATACTCACAATTAGAATCAGTGTTAAAGCCATTGTCACAATACCCCTCAGCAAGGTCGCTAAATTCCTGACATCTTTCATTCCGACAACACATAGGTAGAAGCATACGATTGACAATAGCAATGTTAGTGTCAATGGGTGAAGGTGGACATAGGTGACAAAAAAGTCTTTTAAGGAACCGGACAGAAAAAATAATAGGATGCAACCTAAAGATAAAATAAAGGACCAAAAATTTAAATTAATGCCCATTTGTTTTCCTCCTCTCTACTAAAACGATAGTTCTAGAAATTCTATAATAGAGTAAAAGGATGCAAAAAGAGGCCACTTGGATGAAAGTGACCCCTAGAACCAATAAAGGAGTGTCATGTAAAGTAGAAAGAACTTTACAATACTATTATTATGTTAAGTTATCATTTGGAGATAGTTATCTATCTTCTATGGTGTAAGAAATATATTTTATTATCTCATAACAGGTTAGAATTGGGGAAGGGGGAATAAAAATAAACAGAAGTTAAAGCCTTCATATGACCATTAGCAAATGAAGCTTGCACCAACAATCATGAGAAGAATGAATAGAACAACGATGAGCACGAAAGTTGAACTGTTACCACTGCCATCATTTCCGCCACAATAATTATTGAAATTACCTACATTTCCACAGTATCCCACAAAGGATACTCCATCTCTCCATATCAATTGTATGTATAAGATTCAAATGGAGGAGCGATCATCATCCAAGTGACTATTATTAAATGGTGCCATCAAAAAAACATCCTACACGGATGTTTTTAATATAACGGCTGCTGCATTTGACAAGGTGGAAAACCATTAACATCTTGAATCATATGAAAATCATACTGCTTTAAAGCAAATTGGCTTTGATACAAATATTCGAGAACAAGAAGCTTCCCACCTGAAACGCCACAAAGAACACCAGATGTTCCTTGCCCATTCGTCAACGAAACACCGACCGGTTGCCCGATTAAATAGTAAATTTTATGTTGCCAAGGCACTATTGCCACTCCCTTCAATATAATTATATGAATGTAATGGTCAAAGGTGTATAGGGGAATGCCTAAGGTGGAATCACTTTAAAAGTGGACTATCAATTACGTCATTCATATATTGGTTTATATGCTATAATATGGATATAAAAGGGTGTTTTGAAAGGGTGATGATTGCGTGAGGAAATATATGATATTTGCATAGCAATAGCTATGGCAATAAAAATATTGAACATAGCCGTTGCTTTTCCTAAAAAAAATCTACACATTTAGGAGTGCAACATGAGCTATAAAAAAGCAAAGCATATTTTACCTGAAGAGTTGTTAGCGGCCATTCAAGAATATATTGATGGAGAATATATTTATATCCCACGGAAAGAACAACATAAAATGAGCTGGGGATCTCGTACCACTATAAAAGCTGAATTGGATTTGAGAAATGCCAATATTTATCATGATTTTTTATCTGGAATGGTTAGAGAAACGTTAGCTGAAAAGTATTATTTATCACTAAAGAGCATCCAGAGAATCATTTTAAATGAAAAAAGAAAAGCAGCAAATCAACAGTCATTGCGGTTTTAAATCGCGATGGCTTATTTTCTTTTATGAAGGAATATTGAGGTTTGATCAAAGTTAATAATCAGCTATATTACAGGTATAACAAGAATTACCAAAGGGGAGAGAGCTATGAATTTTACAGAATTATTGGGTATGTCATTTCCGACCATCCAAACAGAACAAATTCGATTAAGAAAATTAAAACGAGACGATGCGCCATCATTATACAATTATTATTCTAATGAAAACGTCTATCGTTATTTGGATTGGAATGGTCCAGAATCCATTGAAAGAAGTATTGAGGTTATTCATTTTTGGAATGAGGGCTTCGAAAAAGGCTGGATAATTCGTTTTGCTATTGCTGATAAAATGTCAGATGAGGTGATAGGCACTATATTTTTAAGTGAATTTGAAGGTAAACGGGCTGAAATAGGTTATGAGTTATCAGAAAAATATTGGCATAAGGGTATTATGTCAGAAGCTATGAATGAAGTATTGGCAATTGGATTTAATCAGTTAGGGTTAGTGAGGATACAAGCCATTGTTGCTGAAGAAAACATAGCATCAAGGAAGTTATTAACCAAATTCAATTTTAAAGAAGAGGGCTATTTAAGACAATATGAATGTCATAGTGTGACTGGCGAATGTAGAGATATGTTGATTTATTCTTTACTACGGAAGGGATAACAGCGTAGAGAAAGCCGATAGAAGAGTATTATGATCGCCAAAAACTACGATGTAAAGCTGGGATAGCGTTGAACAAAAACATCTTGGGGGCGATGTTAAAGTTGCTATCCCGCAATTAATGTATGTTGTTATAGTTATGAACATAACCACTGTCAATAAATTGAAAAGTAAATGAAATAAAGAGGCAAAGTTGAATCGTTAAAATATTTTTTTGAACCATTAAAAAACTCAGCAACGATTAAATGTTGCCTGAGTTTTCTTTACGAGCTACGAATGGGTGGATTCTCCGCCATCCACATGTAAAACCTGCCCCGTTACATGTCTAGAATCATCCGACGCTAAATAAACGAATGTAGGGGCCACCTCAAAGGGCTGTGCCATTCGGTTAAAAAGATTTCCTCCGTGCAATGCGTTTTCGTCAGAGGAAAAACTGGAGGGAATCAGTGGTGTCCAAATACGACCTGGGGCAATAGCATTGACGCGAATCTGCTTTTTAGCCATGCTCTTGGCTAAAGAACGAGTCCAGCCGACGACAGCTGCTTTTGTGGCAGAGTAATCGATTAATAATGGCTCCCCAGCATAAGCTACAACTGAAGCGGTACCAATGATGGAGCTACCAGCCTGTAAATAAGGGAGGGCTGCTCTAGTCGTATAAAAATGCGAATAAATATTAAGCTTAAACGTTTCATCGAATTGTTCATCTGTAATGTCAGTCAGGTCATTTTGTTGAAACTGAATGCCAACATGGTTACATAATATATCTAAGCGTCCAAACGTATGAATGGTTTCATAAACAATCTCTGCACAATGTTTTTTTTCACGGAGATCCCCAGGAAGGAGTAAACATTTTTTTCCTAGTTCCTCAATTCTATTTTTAGTTCGAGTAGCGTCCTCATGCTCATCTAAATAAGCAATTGCTACATCGGCCTCTTCTTTCGCAAAGGCAATCGCAGCAGCTGCACCCATCCCACTATCACCCCCAGTAATAAGGGCAACTTTCCCTTTTAATTTTCCACTACCTTTATAATGAGGGTTTTCAATGATAGGCTTCGGCACCATTAAGCTTTCGAGACCTGGTTGACGAAGCTGCCTTTGTTCAGGTTGGGTAAGAGGTACTTCTTTATATTGCGTAATCTTTCCATAGACAGGATATTGAGGGTATGGATCTTCTTTTTTATTGTCCTCAAACCATTTTTGATAAAAACGAATTTGTTCCATTAAATCTTGTTTATCTTGAGCTGGCCCGTCACTTGGATTGTTAATAACCAATCCCTCCTTTTCAACATATACTATGATTGATTACCTTCGTATGTTAAAGCAAGAAAAAGACCATAATCGCAGGGGGATTGTTAGAATGGAGATTGAATTTTTCCCAGAAGTGACACGGTTACTAGAAAATAACGTATATCAATTAAACATTCATTATTTAAATTACAGCTGGTTTACACCGAGTATTGGTGTTAGACCCCCATATTATTGGCATCCCATTTACGAACCTTATTATCCATTAGGATAAAGGAATCTATGAGCTCATGTTTTGATCGAGCTCATTTTTATTTTGTTATAAAAGAGGAATTAGACATAACAGCATCGATGGCACAAGTGTGTAGGGGGATCAATATAATAAGTATGCGATCGTTGAATCTTGATGTTTAGGAGTGACACTAGGAAATGTTCATGACCGCTATATGGGTAACGTTCATTTTTGGCAGTTTTTCATATATAATGTTGAAATATCCTCATGATGTTTTAAAGGTAAGCCCCTTTTCAAGCGGATTTGCGGAAAGCCCATTATTAAAAATCTACATCCAGTTTGTAGGATGGGTATTTGTATTACTGATCATTGGTGTTTGGACCGATGCCTTCATTCAATGGCAGCTTCTATAAAGTTTTTAAAAGATGAAAAATGCAGAATATTATTCCAATTTGGTGATTTTTTGCTTATTATTAAATTGGAGGTGGTTAGTAGATGTATAGTAATACTGCAAATATGCTAAAACAAACTACAAATCTTATAAATTCATTGAATAAATTAAAACAAAATCTGACCTTTGTAAAATCATATGCCACTAGCGATAAAA
This sequence comes from Lysinibacillus sp. GbtcB16, assembly GCF_019091145.1. Lineage (NCBI taxonomy): Bacteria > Bacillati > Bacillota > Bacilli > Caryophanales > Bacillaceae > Lysinibacillus > Lysinibacillus sp. GbtcB16. Next base: position 2,055,385 of record NZ_JAGXJV010000001.1, on the reverse strand, counting down.
TATTGGCTATCTATTTTTTTAGTAATGCATATAGTGACTTTAATTTATTCAAAACTATTTATCTATCTGTAACACCTGGCGATCAAAAAATTGATGAATTCTTACAAGAGTTTGAAAAATTCTTTGTAGAAGTAAATAAATACTTACAGTTTATTTCTGAAGATAGTATGGAGGATCAATTGCATAAAGAAATAATGCTTTCGATCAATGAAACAGAAATGTATTTATTAAATTTATTAGATATTTATAGATAAATGTTTAGACATTCCTATAAAGGAGTGTCTTTTTATTACGATAAACGTAAACGCAGTATAAGCTAACGTTATTTTTTGCCTTAATCTAAACTATTAACATTATTTGAGATACTATTAACATTCCTCAATATTGTTTCTTGGATTTATGCATATAATGAAAAGTAGGGGAAATAAGTTTTAAGATCTAGCGCTGACGGATCGCCATATGCGATGAAAGTCGCCCGTATGGTGAAGGCTCGTTATAAAACTTAAAGAAAGAGAAGGATAAGACGAGAATAGCACAGTAGTAAATTCTGCAAAAAACACAAATGGGCCAGTGATTGCTGTAGTATTGAGCGGGACACATATCCCATTACCTAACGATCAACAGTTAACTAATGTTGCAGTGAATGGAGCAAATGATACTTTCACGATTCAACAATCAGGAACTTATGAACTTGAGTACGATGTTTTTTTCACTACACCACTTTTAGTATCTTCTAGAATACTTTTAAATGGGACTGAACTTCCAGATAGTGCGATAAATCCAGCTACGGGTACAGATTCTCTAACTAAAAAAACCACTGTAAATTTGAAGGCTGGAGATACTTTAAGTTTGCAATTATATGGTCTTTTAGGTGCGGTTATATTAGTTTCCGGTGATCCGTCTAAAGCTACGTCATTGAGCATATCAAAGAAATAAATTATACAAAGGACGCTCATATTAAGTGTCCTTTCAGATTGTAGACAAACTCAATGAATATTGAGTTTGTCTACAATCTTTTTTCTTTTACACCGGTGATTTTGTCGATATTGCAGGAGATCTTTCACTTTTATTGAATTTATTATAGTAAGAGGCGGTGTATATAAGGTGAATGCAATAAGAAATGAAAAAGTATTTACTACTAATCTAAAAGAAGCTTATGAATTTGCTCATTACTTATTCCTAACTAAAGGCGTTGGTAATATCGAGATAGAGCAAATTGAAGAAGATTGTTATGTGAGATTCACAATGGAATATAGTCACGAATTAGGTAAACAAATATGGAATATAGTTGAGCAATTCAATCTTGAAAGTTTAGTCTTTTACGGTGTGTTTTGGGACGTTTTACGGGGGTACATAACTGAATGAAGTTTAAACAATAAGCCTCTGCACGTAATTGTGGTGGCCTTTTCTTATGCAAAAAAAGGTGTTTATATGCAAAGTATTCCTTTAAGAATCATTGACGATGAATTTTATCTACTAGGGGAAGTGGATCGATACCCTTCCATTCAAATAGGTATATCATGGTCAGTATTGAAGAGCTAAAGCTTCAAATCAATCGTTATCTACCTTGCTGGCAAATTAATCAAAGGTACTATCATTCTCCCTTAATATCAAATAGACCAAGCATACATCATCAGGCACCGAGAAATAGAGCAAGATTAAAACGGCAAGCAAAAGATTGAGGTAGTTTTGATAATGATAAACAAACGTTCATACGTTTAGCTGAGGTGTGAGATTGATGCTTTAAAGTATGAGTTGAAGAAGTAAACACAGCATAAGCTAGCGTTTTATTATTGTTTAAAAATGATAGAGTCCATGAAAATGGAAGGTTAAGATTTCTTTACCTTGCCAAAATTCTATTGATTTAATTTAGAAAAAAAATTAAGATGTTGACGGGGAAATAAGCACTAGTTATACTGCTGACGGATCGCCGTATGCGATGAAAGTCGCCTGTATGGTGAAGGCTCGTTATAAAACCTGAAAGGAATAAAACGAGAATAGTGGACCAATAGTAACACCAATGCCTAATCTTAATTGGATATCTTTGGATGGTGGCTCTACAGGTGTAACGAGCGACATTTTAACTGTGACTGCAGGTAGTACACATAGTATTAGATTTGATTTTTTACCTTTAACTCATCCACTTACAAATGGGACTGTAGTAATAACTGTTGAAGGGTTGACTATTGATACAGACGATATTCATACTATCAATTCCGGGTGGACACAAGTTCCAGCTTCCGTAATTTCCGGTAATGGTACAACAGCAACATTTACAAACGTTAACGAACCTCTAAATTCTTGGCTAGCATTCCAACTTAATGGTGTGACTGTACCTTCTATCTCTGGAGATTATCTGGTATCAGTAAGCCTTGATGTAGATGGGTCTGATACAGAATATGCTCCTTCTGATAGTAAAACTATAATACTTAGAGTAGTAGAGTAACACATCGTTTTATCAACTTAGGTGGGATTTTTTTATTATCAATAGAGGAAATATTTATCTCATGCCTTCCACAGAATAATTGTGGGGGGCTTTTATTAAACGCTATGAGGGCAATTGAGAAGAACAACGGTACAAGTTACTGAATCTCGATGCTTCTCATGGCTTTTTATTTTAGGGCAAAGGTTCGGTGATGATATGGAAGGGCAATCGTATGTAAGTGTTGCTGAACACAATATGCTGAAAGAAAAAGTAAACGTTCATGAGGTTCGAAACTCTATAGCTGAAACAACATCAACGATATGAAAGATGATTTAACTGCAATTAAATCCAATACAACCTGGATTGTTCGCCTAATTATTGGTGGAATTGTTACTGGGGTCATTACTGGAGCAATCGGAAAAATTTTTGCAGCAAATAAAATGTTATAGGAGGAAATACAAATGAAAATAAACTGGAAAGTACGTCTACAACATAAATAATTTTGGGTGTCATTAATCGCATTATTACTAGTGCTCGCTAATCAAACAGCGGGCATGTTTAATGTTGATATTACGATTTACAATGCACAAATTACAGCCATTTCAGAGACTGTATTAAGCATTTTAGGTTTACTTGGTATTGTTATCGACCCGACTTCAAAAGGTACCTCAGAGCAAGCATTGGATTATGACAAACCAAAGGGTGATAAATAATGGTACAAATCAGACAACATTTAGTGTCGGCAGCCGTTGCTATTAAAGTAACAGGAGGACGTAAAAACACTCGTAGAAAAATATGTATCCATGAAACTAACAATACCAAGAAAGGTAGTGGAGCAGACAACCACGTTCGGCTGTAAGCTAACGGCAATAGTCGTCAAACAAGTTGGCATTGGTCTGTGGATGACAAAGAAGCTGTACAATCATTTACTCACGATTGGCAATGTTGGGCGGCAGGTAGTACAAAGGGGAATAACGAAGCAATCCATATCGAGATGTGTATGAATGTTGACGGTGACAATCAATGATGTGTTACAACACAACTTTTACAGCGGAAAAAATTGTCCTAGTGAGATGCGTTCCACAAGTGCGCCCATTCCGTGGAGCAGCTTTTTACAAATGTTTAAATCAAATCTGCAACCTTCTATCCCAAATAATATTGAAAAAGATGATGATAAAATACAATTTACAAATGACACAACTAAAGCTGCTGTACGTGATTACATTAAACAATCAGTTGATAAAAATAAAATCGATAAGTCATGGCTTGATAAATTCGATCAAGGTACGATGACAAGTGGTGATTTTGAAGGTTTGAAAATCATTATTGCTCAGCGTATTAATGAAAAGTATTAACCTGCATTTGTTATATGATGAAATATATGTTGAAAAATGTAATAAAATGAATAATAATTAAGTCGATTATATTGTTTTTAAAATAGGATAATTAATCTATTAATATCACTTTGGAGGATTACTATGAAAAAGATTTTAATGATAGTATCAGCAACTATAGCTATACTATTTAGTTTCTCACTTCTAGATATCGAGGGAAACAAAGCTAAAGCAGCTACTATTGGAGAACAATTAAAGGAACCGGAGATTGGTTGGAAAAGATACGACGATTCTCATGAAGCTATTATAAAAAAAGGATACTCAACTGCGAATCCGGGTGATTATTATAACGGTAGTTATTCTTATACACCTGCAAATGATAAACCTGTATTATTTGATTTCACAGGAGAAAAAGTTCGAATTATTGTGCGTAAATGGAACACAAGTAATTATTACGCTGAAAAAGTAGAATTGGTTATAGATAGAGAAGTAAAACAAACATTTTCTATACATGGACCCACTCAAAATCAGACGTTAATAGCTGAAGTAACAGGTTTAGAAAATAAAAGACATAAGGCAATAATCCGTGTAGCAGAAGGTTATACGAAAGGTATAAATTTAGATGCAATAGACATTGATACTAATGGTACACTTATTCACCCAGATACAGAAGGAATTGTTGAATCATTAAAACTAAACAAAGAAACACTGGAACTAACAATAGGTTCTAGTGAAACTTTAGTAGCAACAATTGAACCAGAGAATGCAATAAACAAAAACGTTATATGGACAAGCAGCGATTCAGAGATTGCTTCAGTGGATGATAATGGCAATGTAATAGGGAAGAAAGATGGTAAAGTAACGATAACTGCCACGACTACAGATGGAAGTAACTTAACAGCAACAGCTGAGGTTACAGTAAAAGAACCTGAAACTGGAGAAATTGGCACTAGAGCAATTTTAAGACTTACTATGACTAATAAAGATATTCATGAGTATGATTTATCTTTACCAGAAATTGATCAGTTTATGAATTGGTTAGATGGTCGTGAAGTTGGACAAGGGAAACCGTACTATAAATTTAAATTAAATGTAACGACTGGAAATATTATTTCAAGAACAGAGTATATTATGTATGACAAAATTGTTAGTTTTACTGTTGATAATTATAAATAATAGTCATCTCTATAGATTAAATAAATAATTTAATCAAGGCTAATTGCATAGGATCTTTCTGACAAAGCCCAGGTACTCAATAAAATTTGAGCCTGGGCATTTTTATTATGATTATCTGCAAGTCAATTTACTGTCAATAGATATTTTAGTACAAATTGTTAATTTATGATTACAAAATGATTAGTAACTAAATTGTAATTAAGGTCAAACAATATGTTTACAAAACGTTCGAAATGAAACTTTAGTATCGAAAAATTGATTAAGGACCGCCAAAAAAATGGCGTTTTGAAGGCGTAATGTGGCGGTTATTGTAAATTTTATGTAAATTTCACGCCAAAAGATGGCGTGATTCAACAATTGAAGTGGAAAAGTTTCCAATGATAGGATAATAGTAACTCGAGGGAATTTAATTTACTATAGTAAGTTTAAACAAAGTTTTGGAGGAAAATTAATTATGAAAAATAACCTATTTAAAGGTTTTATCTTTATGTTAAGCTTTATGTTAGTATTTAGTGTAATGTCACCAGCACTTGCAAATGCTAGTGAACTTCAGGAATTACCAATTAATGATTCTTTAAATCACGAAGAAACTGGTTTTGATGAGCTCGATTTTGATGAATTAACTAATAATTTCCTACTTGGAATAGGAGATTTTGAAAACCCTCTTTCTGATGAAGAGTCTTTAACAATATTCAATAATAAAATTCTGGAAAACCAATATTCAAATGATCATCCCTCTGTAGAGCAATTCAATCTTTTTAGACTTGCGTTTTCAGTAGTGAGAAGTGGCGTTAATTACGTAGTGAAAGTGACTAGTAAAGGTAATAAAATAAAGGATGTAAGAAACGGGAAATTAGAAGTAGATGTAAATAAACATATAAATGCTAAGAATAGATTTAAAGATTATGGAGATATGGATAAGTTAATTAAATATATTGTTGAAGATATTAGACGTGTTGATGAAGGTAAATTAATAAAAGATGGCCATAATTCAATTAAAACTTTTTATGGTGATAAAAAGTTAGAAATTCGTTTTTATGTAAAAGATGGCAAGCTACAGTCTTTCAACGCTTTCCCTGATCATTCAAAGAAAGAAGCCGGAAATGTAATTTGGTTAGTTCCACAATCTTAATTTGTAATTGAGGTGTTTTTTATGGAAGAAATTACTTTAAACGATTATATTGTAAAAATAGATAGAGAAAAAACTATTAAATTATATAAAGAACTTCCGAAAGTTTCCGAAAAAGCTCATTGTGGTTGCGAGGATTGTCAACTTTTTGCTATGCAAATTCTAAATACGAGTCCAGATGTTTTGAAATTCTTTGAACAATTTGGTGTTGATCCTACAAAAGAAGCAGAAGTTTGGAGAGCTATTCCTAATGAAGATGGCTTTGATACTTATACTGCAGATTATCATTTTATAGGCGTTATTCAAGGTACAGATGATTTAGATTGGATTCAAATAGGAGAAGCATCCTTTGGGCTTGCAAACCATGATGGAGATTTACCAAGTCCTATGATTCCGAGTACTTTTTCAAAACCAATAGTAGAATTAGCAGTGAGAATAACAATGCCACATGTGAAGATGTAATGTAATAAGCTTAATTATCGCAAAAGCTATTGGAAAACGTCACGGTCAAGTTTTAGAAGAGTGGATTGGATTATCTATCCTGAAAGGGACATGGGAGATCGAGTTGCCAATCAACTTCTTTCACCAAACACTCTTGATTATATTGAACTTTCTAAGGATCATAATAATATAGAAGGAACTATTATCCCTTCAAAAATGGTTGGCAAGAACTTAAAAGAGCTGAACATTCGTGCTAAATTCAATGTTAGTGTAATCGCAATTATTAGAACTGGAGATATTATCGTATCTCCATCCCCTGAGGAATTATTGCAACGAGAAGATCTATTAGTAACTATTGATAAAAGAAGTGATTTAGCAAGGTTCTCAAGTTTAAATGACTAAGAGAACATGTTGATTTAGCTTAGGTATATAATATAGCAAACAAAAAAATCAGGCGCTCGAATGAGTACCTGGTTTTTTATTTAAATTATTTATCACAAGCTAATCCGTCACCATCTCTATCTAGTTTTTAGCTTGATTGCTTTAGGTGCTTTTTCTTTCTTTTGTGGTATTATTTTTTCTGGAATGCCAAAGATGTTCTCTAATTCATTAGCAAAATTTTTTGTGGCATCATCGCTGTTTAGTTTGACTTTTATCGCATTCTTTAGATGAGTAAACACAACTTCTACAGATAAAAATTTTCTATTTACAATTAGGTTACTAGCATTCAGATCATAAGAAATGCGATTCTTCTTTTTCTTATTTTTTTCGGGTGTAATTATCCTTTTTGAGGTTAAAAAAGTATAAGAAGAAAGTTGCTTTTTTCCAACTTGTGGTTGCAGAAATAATTTTTTTATCACTCTCGATATGAGACGAGGGGAATTCAATATCTTCTTCAACAAGTGAAATCACCTGTTTACCAGCCCGCTTTAAATAATCTCTAATTTGTTCTTGTAAATTCAATTCCATTTCCTCCTTTCTAATACATGTTGGCAATACAATAAAATTGTATCAATACTGGTATGAGTTGTAAGTGATAACTGGAATCTGTTTGTTAAAAAATCACTCATCTAAAAAGAATGAGCGATTTTTCAACTTATATAAAACTAAAGTTATCAGATTCAATAGATACCTGTCCGTTTATTTTTCTGTATTCCAAGTACCCCAGCGAAAAAATCTTCTGCGCCCCAAAAGTATCCCACATATGATTCCAATTAACAGCATATAAATAAAGGTAGTTCAAAAGTTGATATCTTCCAAGTTTGCTAACTGTGCATACTAGCAAACAAACCTAAATCTTAAGAAATTCTTCAGGTTCTACTAAGAAAATATTTAAGTTTATCGTATATACTTATAAAAATAGGAAATTCACGAAACCATTTGAAGATTTAAAACGTATTGGTAGTTGTAGAAAGAATATTGGAGTAGGTGAAGTAATGGCACATACGATTTACATAGTATTAACTAAAACAGGGACATTATTATCGAAAGCGATAGGTATGTATACTGGTAAAGAGATGAATCATGCGTCAATCGCATTTGATGATGGGCTATACGAAATGTTTAGCTTTGGACGTAGGCAATTAAATAATCCTTTAAGCGGTGGTTTTTTGCGAGAGGATGCGGAAAGAGGGCTATTTGAGTCAGCGGATTGTGTCATTTATCGCTGCAGAATTTCTCATTATCAATATTTAGAAATGGCTAAAATTGTGCGTTATATGTATTGGAATCGAGATCGTTATAAATACAACTTTATCGGGCTTTTTGGTGTGATGATGCAAAAGGAAGTAAGGAGAGAACGTGCTTATTTTTGCTCCCAGTTTGTCGCGACGCTATTAAAAGTGGGCGGTTTAAAGATTTATCAAAATCCAGCATTAATGACGCCTCACTGCCTCGCACAACTACCATATTTAGAGCAAGTATTTGCAGGGAAGCTGGCAGATTATTTACATGTTGTGCGTGAGCCAGCTATGATGTATGGCTAACCTATTTCGATGGATAGAATGTATAAATTTAAATGGCAGAATAGTAGGCTATTCAGGTGATCTTTTTGGAATACAGAAGATGGCCTGATTTTTTGCGTTAGTCATATTTTCCTCATGTGGAATGAAAATAAACCTAGTTGCACGAAAGGTGAAAATGAGTCCTAATGCTGTTAATGAGCTACCATAAAATTGGTATCATAAAGAATAGGTTAGTAGAGTCGATAGCGACGATTGCAAGGAGGAAGCGTAAATGAGTGAAGAGGTTATGGCGGTAGGCTGGGATGCGATTGATGAAGCTATATCACAGGTATACGGGGAACAGGAGCCAAAGCATTACGGCACCATGATTCCTTATTCATTAGGTGGACAAGACCCTTTGGATGGTATAAGTGCCTATAAAAGTGAAACTCCAGTCCCCCATTGGCATTTTGTCACATATGGGTTCTCGGAGCTATATGAAAAAGAGCTTGAAAATAAAGACTTTAGTGGTTATGGATTTGAATTGACGTTTCGCTTAGTGCGCACCGAAGATGAGGAAGAACCACCAGCGTGGGCGTTGAATCTATTACAGAATATGGGTAGATATGTTTTTAATAGTGGGAATGTTTTTAGAGCAGGTGATTATTTGGATGCAAATGGTCCGATCTGTCTAGATGCTGATACGCAATTAACAGCACTAGCCTTTACGCATGATTCTGAGCTTGCTGAAATGGATACGCCGAATGGTAAGGTGGAATTTATCCAAATGGTAGGCATTACAGAGGATGAACTAGAAGCAATGCAGACATGGAAAACTCTCGGTGTACTACAGGCGGGTATTCACCAAATTCCTAGCTATATAACTGATTTAACACGCTCCTCGCTATTACAAAACCCTGAGATTGTAGAGGCGGTAGAGCGAGGAATGATGGAAGATGGTTCAAGTACAGGCTTTTTATTTGTCGATCAGCTGGCTTGGCAGGCAGGGAAAAAGGGCTGGTTTAACAAACAATCCCATGTTATTCAATTAGGAGCGAAGCAGGCAGATGTCATTGGCAAATTATTGCGTGGACGAATAGTAAAGGACAGAAATCTTAGCTTAGTCGGTCAAGATTTAACTATAGTATTTAAACCAGGTCATCAAGTAGGTTATCAGGAAAATGAACAGGAAATTACCATTACATTGAACAAAGAGGCAGTTGAGGAGTTAAGTCAAAATTTAGTGCCGCAAGAAAAGCAATTTGCCCTATCTTCATTAGAAGGGGTAAGTTTTCAAATTATGAAAACACATATAAAGAATCAAGAAGGAGCGGTTGTGAAAACAATCGGATAAGGTAATCTCTCGCTAAATATTTGTTAGCGAGAGATTTTTCTCTAAGAAAGGATGGAGCAGATGCAGCAGTCTATAGATTATTTTTTAGCGGATGTGTGGGGTCAGCTTACCACCGTCTATCAGCAAGAGAGTAAACGTCTTGAAGGTATTCAACAACAAAGCCGACTACAAGCAGGTATCTTTAACTATTTAAAAATCACATGGAAAAAAGGCAAAAGTCAATACGGGACTATTTATATTGATATCTATGAACCATTTAGTTGGAGTGATAGTGCTTATAGGGTGGATGCAGGGACATACATACAGGAAATTATAGAACAAAACTATGTGGAGAATCTTTTTTCGGCTTTAAGTACAAAGATGGAGCAAATGTTTCAGGCACAGCCATATGGTTCTCGATTTTTTGATTATCATTTTCAGGTGTTGCTTGAATTTGAGTATGGTGAGACGATGTGGTCATTTCAAAAGGAGCTGCTTAATGAACAGAAGCTAGCGTTCATGAAACAGGAATTAGCATCTTTTATTGAAACGAAAGTTATGGCAGAGCTTCCTGTGCGTCCAAATGACAATGATGAGTTTTTCTTAGCACAGCATTTAGTCAATCCACATTTTTTTCAACAAACAGCAGAGGAGATCGAACCAGTTATTCGTCAGCTACAGGAAAAACATCTGGGGAATAAAGAGCGTTTAGATCAGTGGAGCTATTATTTTACAAATGCTTTTAAACATTGGGCAGAAGACCACTTTTTAAAGAGCTATTTTGAGCAAACAGATGATTACACCAATGAGTGGATACTTAAAAACGAAGACATCGAGCCTTCTATGGAGCAGGAAAAGCTAGATTTCTTTCTCTATGTGGCGGTCAAAATCGGTTATAAGGAACCAGCTACTCGTTTGCAATACCTCAGTCTTGCAAAACAGCTTGGCTCACAGCAGGCAACGGAGTATTTACAAAAGGGAAGTGGACGTTTTGAAAGTAAGTGCAAAAGTGATTTTATTGAGGGCAGAGCCAATGATATTTTGCAAACGATTGATATACAAATAAAAAAGGAAGAGGAAGCGGCTTATCGTGAAGCGCTTCATTATATCATTCATCTTTTACAGGAAGGCTTTCCGAAGGGCTATAAAATGACTTTAAAGACGAAAGTGAAAAATTTCCTTCCGCTTAAAAAGCTAGCCAAATCGAAGCTTCATCAGTTTTTTGCTAATTGCCTAGCTTATCCTAGTCTTTTTCCTTTATTAGCAGACTATGCTCAGGTGGCAATGAAGGAATATGCATGGTACCAGGATGTAGAGCCAAGTGAAAAATCAGCGATGCCTGGAACCTATGCGGTTTTAGGCTTAGGGCTTTTTAGTAAGGATTATTTTCCGCTTGTGCAAAGCTATATGAACCTCGTCGATTCTGAGCATCAGTCTGTACAGGATTCCTATGGGGAGGCTTTTATTGAAGCGCACGGCTTATCGGTAGAGCTTATTCCTGTGTTTGTAACCATTCTTCTTGGAGCTAATGAATCAGCAAAGCCGCTAAAAGGGATTGAAAATATGGAAGTAGAACTACTAAAGGCGCTAGTTCAGGAGTTAGAAACGAAAGAAAGCTATGAGCGTGAATTTGTTTTGTACCGAATATTTGGCGGTGCTAAGAAGCTTGCCCAGCGTATAAAACAAGAAACCTCAGAAAGGAAGGAAGTGCTAGAAAAATTACAACAATGGGTTAATTAGGAGGGAAAGCCAAATGGAATGGGCGGAGGTTAGTCAATCCAAAAATCTGGAGACGGTGCGTGAAGCAGTGAGCAAGCTTGATGTAAATGAATGCGATGCGCGAGGAAGAACACCGTTAATGCTTTTCATCACAAATCGGATGTCAATGGAAGGGATTGAGCTTCTACTTGCGCAAAATATAGATTTGGAGGTACGAGATAAGCTAGGTGATACGGCACTTAAAAAAGCTGTGAAATTTAAGCAAAAAGAAGTTATTTCATTACTCCTTGCTAGAGGCGTTTCTTTACAGGCTACAGAAGGAATGACAGCCACTGCCTGGTATAACGCAAGAGCGCAAAGCGAAATAGCCGATTTATTGTTGGATACACCAGGCGCCATCAGATTGACCTTGAATTCGGAAGAACAGCGACAAGTGGATACCATCCTTGATGAAGAAAATCTCGATAAGATGTGTCAACAAATTAGCAAGGTTTCCTCGTCTATTATTTTGCATGCCATTGTCAATCATTACAACTGGGATGATGGGCCGGAGCCGATGATAGCGGCATTAAACAATCCAGTATGTGCGGTGATAACCTTTATGGATATGTTTGAGCTAATGGAGGGTGATTATTGGCTCGCGCAAGCAGAAGTTGAACTGGATGGCTTGCCTTGGAAGCAGCAGTGGAGAGAGATGGCGGAGAATCTAAAGGTCAAGTTAGAACTTTAGAAGGAGGAAGTTTTTAATGGATCAAAAGGCAAAGAAAATTTTAATGCAAACATATTGGCAATCTGGTAGATGGAGAGATGGGAAGTATACGTATGCAGAGGAGGATTTTCAGTATGCAAAAAGGATGGGCTTAATGTTTGATCGCTTAACGATTTCCCATGATGAATGTATACAAAGACTGCGACAGCTTCATGATGAAATGCTAACTAAGGATCTTGTGGTGAAGGCTTTTTTGCACAGCCTCTCGACCCGTAAAGTATATTTACGGAGTGCGTTATCAAGCTGGGCTCTTACTGCACAACTACCGATCCATACGTATCATGAGCGACCTGAAGAGTTAGTATCCTACAGTGCCTGTGGCTATTGTAATGAATATAAAATAATGTCGAATGAAAACTATATAAACGAAGATGTAAATGTCCTTAATTTTGAACGAGTGAAGTGGGGAGGTGTTCGCTTAAACTGGCTAGTGTATTGTTTGCTCGATCTAGAATGTTTAATACAAGAACAAGAGTCATTAATCGTTTGTGAGGCAGATATAGAGATTTTCAAACAGATGCTAGAGGCTATAAAGTCCTGCAAAAATACGGATGCTGCTAGACAATTAGAAAAGCGTTGGAAGGATGTTTTCAAGTCCAATCAATATGAGCGAGATGCCGTTATGGAAATATGGGGGTATGCTGGTCTGCTAGTATCGACAGATGATTATCGCAAGGAACGCGGGCGGGGAACTGATTTTATGGCTATGGCAACTTGGAGAGGTCAGGACGGCTATTCAGATGAAAAAGTGAATTTCTACTTTGGCTCTTATTTGTAAAAAGGAGCTTTTTTGCAATGCATATAGAGTGGTTCCGAGCTCGTTGTTTGCTGTGGTTCTTTTTAATAACGGCTTCACCGGCTTAACAATTACAAAAATATCCTATATGAAGGGCTAGGTGCTACACGATGGGTGCATGGGGTTATAAAGCGTTGGAATGCGATGAAGGTTTAGATGTAGTTGGCATGTTACGGGATTATATAGAACATCATCAAGAATCAAAGTATGTACCATTATCGAACATTGTACAAGAAATGAAGAGTAAAGGATTTTTTGGAGAGACCTTAGATGATATTGACTTTTTCTTTGATGTTAGTGCAATGGCGTTAGCAGAGCTTTATATTGACTATCTCGATAGTGGAGAATTTTGTGGTCATAAAAGCGTTCATTCACAAAAGCAACTGCTGCCAGATGAAGACTCGTTGGCATTTATTTTAAAATATCTGAAAGACATTAAGAATGAGATTCCAGATCAATACGGAGAAAGAGAAATTATAGAACTATGGCGTGAGTCTGATAATTGGCTGGAATGGTCATCTAATCTTGCCTATCTTATACAGAGAGTAGAGCTAGATATTAGCCGCTTGCAACAAATGAGCCGATAGAAAATAACCTTTACAAGATAAAGAGCTTCTATAGGCTGGCTATAAAAATACAATGAAAGGATTCAAATACGTAAATGTATTGAATCCTTTCAACAGTTTAAACAAAGAAAAAGCTGAATAGGGCTAATAAAATGGTCATAATAATGATGGGGGCAATCAGTTTCATATGTCGTTTCCGTTCTAAAACAACAATCGCTACATATTCACGAATCATGGCATTAGGCCAATAGTAAAAGGCTGTTTTCGCGCCAATGCCCTGACTGTTTAAGCCAGCAAGTCTGGCATAAATTCCTGCACGAAATAAGTGAAAATTATTGGTTGTGAAGATACTGTTATATGCCTCGCCTTGTTTGATATCGTCCATTATTTGCTTTGAAAATAACATGTTTTGATACGTATTGACAGAACGATTTTCTTGTAGCGTATGCTCAATAGGAATCCCCTTTTCAATCGCATACCTTTGCATGGCTTCTGCTTCAGGTAGATTCTCATCAGCTCCTTGACCACCAGACAAGATGATCGTTGGAGGAGTACTTACTGCAGCTTGTCTATGATAGAAATCGATTGCTTTTTGAATGCGGCTAGCTAACAGGGGCGGTACCTTATCATTAATTAAGCCACTTCCCAGTACAATGATAAAATCTTGGTTATACTTGGGACGATTAAATTGATAGAGAAAATAAGCTGATAAGAAATTAGATAAATGGATAAAGAAATAAAATGTAATAAGCGATATACCAGCAAATATCGGTTGGAGATGGCTTGAAAATAAGCTAGCTGGATTGATTATCGGTAACAGCATAAATAATAAAATGCCAATGGCTACTAGCAAGGTTAATGAATTAGCCAAGCGTCTACCTTCTCGTTTCATTAAAACTCTAGCGTTTAAAAACAGGCCAAACATTAAAGCAATAATTGCAAAGGGAATCAGGAGAAAAAGGGCAATTAGTGGAATAACGACAGCCATTCTTAAAAAGTAAAGATCCGATGAAAAGGAAACAATGAAGCAGAATAACAGAAATGAACAGACAAACATATTAAATAGTAGTCCGTTCATCATCTTTCTCGGATCTTTCCAATAAGAAAAGAGAAAAATGAACAATAAAATTAGTGGGATAATGCCAAAATACATAAAAAATACACCTCTAGTGATGTTGTGGATGGATGATATCTTTCTATTATAAGGAATTATTAGCTGAAATCAACTAACTTCCAGCATGAGCAATGCCTTAGACCCTTCCAAGATGGAATGGCATAGCATACTATTTCTTGTAAAGTTATCCAGAACAAACGATTCTTGCTCTCGCTCTGTCTGTTCAAGTATCACGAAGGTAAAGTATTTCTGTTATACTATCAAACAGATAGAGGTGATGAACATGTATATTGTGACGATAGAAGGTCTACCCTATGATTGGCTCAACTCATTGCAAGAACTTCACGCCCATGTCTTTGATGGTGCTAAGCTAACGGTTGAAAAGTTAGCGAAGAAAGAGGGCCTCCTTTGCCTCTTGGCGGTGGAGGATGCAAGTGTCATCGGCTTTAAACTAGGATATCCACATCCAGATGGTGTATTTTATAGTTGGTTGGGTGGTGTTCATGTCACGAAGCGCGGTCAGGGGATTGCTAGCCAATTAATGAAAAAACAGCACGAACATATTAAAACACTAGGCTTTGACAAAGTTCGTACATATGGCAGAAATACATTCAAAACCATGCTCATCGCCAATCTCAAGCATGGTTTTGATATTGCTTCCACATTTGTGGATGAAAAGGGAAGACATAAAATCATTTTTGAAAAAACAATAGATTGAGGAGTTCAACATGAAAGCATATTTAGCAAATGGATTATTTTCTTTAGGAGATCGTTTAGTAAATGAACAACTAGCCGCAGCAATTCGTAAAGCAGTACCAGGCATTGCCTTATATGTTCCGCAGGAGAATGATGCTATTAATGATAAATCAGCTTATGCGGATAGTTTAGCGATTGCTCAGGCAGACTTAGAAATGCTACAAAATAGTGATGTATTAATTGCCGTATTAGATGGGGTTGAGATTGATTCTGGTGTAGCCGCTGAAATTGGGGCGTTTTCTATGCTGAATCGTCCTATTATTGGTGTACTGACAGATGTTCGTCAACAAGGGCGTGACAATATGCAAAAAATAGAGGCATTGGTACGAGATGGGCTTGAGAATCAATTTGTCTACCGTAATTTATTTGTAATCGGCTTAATTAAACGTAATGGAGTTATTACAGCTTCTATTGAAGGGGCTGTGGAAGCTATTCAAAAATTGTAATATGAGGAGGAAAAATGATGCTATTAGCAACATCCGATGTGGTGGCAGGAAAAGAAGTGGTTGAAACATTAGGTTTAGTGAAGGGGAATTCTGTACAGTCAAGAAACATTGGGCGTGATATGATGGCTGGTCTTCGAAATATTGTGGGCGGAGAGATGAAAGAGTATGCTGAAATGCTAGTGCGCTCCCGTGAAATTGCCACACAGGCAATGGAGGAAGAGGCCAAACAACTAGGCGCAGATGCAGTTGTTGGCGTACGCTATGCAACGTCTTCCGTGATGGATGGCACATCAGAAGTATTGGTATATGGCACGGCTGTCAAATTAAAATAAATTGTAAGAGGACTTTAATCGAATGGATTAAAGTCCTTTTTTATTCCGCATTAATGTAAAATTTTTGTTGATTATGTCAAAAATTCAACCTATTTTGTTTAATGAACCTTCAAAAAGGTATTTGAACGTATATCTTTGACATGAATCATCATTAGCATGGAGTGTTGTCTATGTTTATGTTATTGAAAAAGCTGTTCCATGAATGACGTATCGAAATCACTAGTAAGTTTGTAATCCTTCATGTAATTTTCCTCATATAAATAAACGAATAAATGCTCGGCATCATCTAAACGTAAGCCAACTTCTCGGTCGCCATTAATGGCTAAAGTGATCCAATATGCCTCTTTAAAATTAGATTTAGTAAACCATACCTTTTTTAATGGTTGCTCGTTTAATTGCTGCATGATTTGATTCATTTCAGCTTCATCTGTTATCATTATTGTTTTTTCATCTGAGGCACGAATAATTTCAATCGACTTAATTTCCTCTACATCAAGACGTTCCGTAACCTCCTTTGAAAAATCCGTATCACGCGTTAACAGCATTGTAGAGATATACAGAATAAGTAGAGGTAGTAAAATGCCTAGAAGTATTTTATATCTTTTTTTCATGCTCTTCTCCTTAAATTCTAAAAATTCGCACATATGTATTCTTATCCACGCTATAATTGAGCATATACTGAAATGACAAAGGAAGGCAATAAAATGGCACATAATCATGCAGAAAAAGAACTTTTTTACCCAGATGGAACGGTCATGTATCAAGGTGGTGTCAAAAAAAATGATTTCGGCCACGATATTTATGATGGCAAGGGCATATTATTTGACCAAGATGGTGAACGATTATTCGAGGGTGAATTCGTCAATCATATGAAACAAGGAAATGGCATTATGTATTTAAAAGGGCAACTTATTTATCAGGGCGAATTTATTCAAAATAAAAAACAAGGTCATGGCATTTTATATAAGGACGGTTCCATTCATTATGAAGGTCATTTTCGGAATGATTTAATGGATGGTTACGGTATTTTATATTATGAAGAGGATCTTATTGCCCCTTATCGAGCTTTGCGCGAACAATATCCTCATTTAAATCAGCCACAGTACGAGGGTGATTTTGTTCATGGCATGAAAAAGGGCAAAGGCAAACAATACTATCCAAATGGTTTTTTACAATACGAGGGTGATTTTATTTGGCATCATATGCAGGGGGCAGGGAAGCTCTATTATCCTACTGAATCACCGACAGCCGAGGAGCTTTCCATTGGTGTGACAGCGCTCCGCTATGATGGCTACTTCTTTGAAGATATGAAGCATGGTAAAGGGAAAATCTATTCTCGGCAAGGGGTTCTAGAAGCGGAGGGGCAATTTAAAGAGGATGCGATGACCGGACAAGGGGTACTTTATTATGCAAATGGACAAGCCTCTTATATAGGAGAGCTGGTGCATGGCAAAAAGCATGGACGTGGGGACTTTTATAACGAAGAAGGAAAGATCATTTACAGTGGCGAATTTATCGATGATGAACGGCTGCGGATTACACCTGAAATCGAGCAGGAGATAGAGAAACTACAAATGCAGCTAGATAGCCTTGTAGGTCTACCCAATGCCAAAAAGGAATTGCATAATTTAATCAATTTTATTAAAATTCAAAGTTTGCGGGTGGATCATGGCTTAACAAGTTTTCCTATTACCTATCATCTTGTTTTCTCTGGTAATCCGGGCACAGGTAAAACAACAGTGGCACGTATTATTGGTCACATTTATAAACATCTTGGTGTCCTATCAAGCGGTCATTTTGTGGAAACAGATCGTGCAGGGCTTGTGGCAGGATATGTGGGACAAACAGCGTTAAAAGTTCAAGAAGTGGTCCATAAAGCAAAAGGAGGTGTTCTTTTTATTGATGAAGCCTATTCCTTGATCAATGATAAACAAGATGCGTTTGGCAAGGAAGCCATTGATAGTTTATTAAAAGCTATGGAAGATTTACGAGATGACTTAGTAATCATCGTTGCCGGTTATACAGAGCTGATGGAGGAATTTTTACAATCCAACCCAGGCTTTAAATCACGTTTTAATCATTTTGTACAATTTGATAATTTTACTACGCAGGAACTCTATGAGATTTTTGCTATGCTTTGTCATACGAATGACTATCAATATGGTGAATCCTTTGCACATCATATGAAAAGGCAGCTAGATCAAATACCAATTGAAAGCATCCCTAATTTCTCGAACGGTCGTTATATTCGAAACTTGTTTGAAAAACTGGTAACCATCCAATCAAACCGACTAATTCAACAGGCATCGATTACAAAAGAACAGCTGATGACATTTGAGGAGCATGATATCTTATTGGGCATGGCAGAAAATTTATTTGATAATACTTTTTAAAGATAGTCTGGTTGACCGTCTGCTCTAGCGCAAGTCGGCTAGTGGATAATCAAATTAAAAGCCTTAGCTAGTGTAAAGTGTGATGAGCAAAAGTAAAAAAACTTAATTCGTAGTCTCGTATACTAAATACCAAATGGGAGTGACAAGAAAATGGATGTAAAGACGCTTTTATTGCAACAATGGACTAGCTGCTTAGATCAAGAAGACTGGTTTCCACCGCTTGAAAAAGTGCTAGAGGATATTACGCTTGAACAGGCGACTTGGAAACCAACTGAGGGGGCAACGAATTCCATTTGGGAAATAGTTTGTCATTTACTTTTCTTTAAAAAGCGACTTCTCATGCGATATCTTGATGAAACAGAGAATGAACCGCAGGCAGAAAATAATGACGCTACTTTCCGTTTACCAACTTTGACGTTGCAAAATTGGAAGGAAACAAAAGAGGAATATTTGTATATACACCGCGAACTTGAAAAAATACTAGAAAAGTCAGCACAAGAGGATTTAGATAGAGAGGTCCGTGGAGAACGAACATTAGTGCTTGAGCTGAAAAGTATAGCCATGCATGACGCCTATCATATTGGGCAAATTGTCTTGCTAAGTAAAATGCAGGATGTTTGGCCAGGGCAACGTGACTGTTAAAAAGGATTCTGTAGAGAATAGGAATGTCTAAATCGGATGTTCCTATATTTTATACCAGAGCAATAACAATTCCGAAAAAAAGGTGGAAATAAATGAAAAAGCTAATAGCTATTATGCTAGTATGTGCTATCTTACCACGTGTAATCACCATCAATTTTACGGTGAATAATCATATCAATGTACATCATAAGGGCGAGAAAAGTTGAAGAATTAAAAATAAGATGGTAATATAAGACAAAACATACGCCATCGTATTTTTAAGGAGAATGAGCATGCAAGTAACGAGAGATGATTGGATAAAAGCTGCCCTACAACAATTAGCAGAAGACGGTATACATAAAGTACGTATCGAGGCACTAGCTCGATCCTTAAACATTAGTAAAGGCAGCTTTTATCATTATTTTCGGGATCATCAAGAACTATTAGATGCCATGTTTGATTATTGGGAAACACATGCGACAAAAGCCATTATTGAAAGTATGGAGCAGGAAGGGGCTACTTTGGAGCAGCTCCTACGCATAAGCTTTCATAAAGATAAGAAAATAGAAATGGGTATCTATGCTTGGTCTAAATATGATGCGCATGTCGCTACTCGAATTGTTCGAATTGAAGAACAACGAATTGACTGTGTCGCCAAGCTTTATCAAAAAAAAGGGATGGATGGTGAACAAGCAATCGATCGAGCAAGGCTAGCTTATTTAAGCTATGTTGGCTGGATGACTCGATATGAAGCCAACCCCCATTTTGATTTAGAGAAAATGGTGAAGCTACTGTTATAGAAATTAGGATGTCCCTATGAGAGTCAATATCAATTCTTTAGGGACCCTATTTACCCCTTTAACATACGGTGGCGTATGTTATTGATGGGAAAGGAGGAACTAATTATGTTTATTTTATCATTAGTTTCAGTGTGTCTATTATGGCTGATTAGTATCATTCATGTGTATTGGGCATTCGGTGGGCAATGGGGGACTGGAGCAGTTATCCCCAGCAAAGAAGGCAGTCTACAAGCAGTTTTTAGTCCTAGAAAAGGGGGAACACTCTGTGTGGCTTTGCTAGTTCTATTAGCCAGCATTATCATTCTTGTCCAAGGGGGCTATATGACAGCCCTACCTGCATCCGCCTATTCTAAAGTAGGATCTATCGCCTGTGCTATTGTTTTTTGTATACGAGCAATTGGTGATTTTAAATATGTTGGTTTTTTTAAAACAATCAAGCATTCTCCATTCGCTAAAAATGATACGAAGCTATACAGCCCCTTATGTTTGTTTTTGAGCTTCGTCTATATCATGTTATTGCTTTAAAAGAATGAATCCTCTAACATGATGAGAGTAAGCGAATGAATAGGGGGAACCAATTAATGCAGCAAATGATTTACTTACTTCGTCATGGCGAGACTGAATATAATACGCAGGGAAGATATCAAGGACAGCTAGATTCGCCACTAACGGAGCTTGGTCGTGAGCAAGTGCAACAAAATGCTCGTATGCTGAAAACCTTCATTGGTCATGCTCATGATTGGAAAATTATTTCAAGCCCACTCGGAAGAGCCGTGGAGAGCACAAAAATACTTTGTGAAACGCTTGGCTACGATTACAATCAGGTGGAGTTTGAGCAACGATTAACAGAAGTGGCAGTTGGGCAATGGGCTGGTTTGAAAATGTCAGACATTCAGCAAACGTGGCCAGAGTTATTGACAAACACAGATGCTTTTAATTGGTATTTCCATGCGCCAGATGGGGAAAGTTATGAAGCGGTAGTGAGCAGACTGTCCTCTTGGCTTAAAGAGATTCAACATCATCCAAAGGTAGTCGTTGTTTCACACGGTCTAACAGGTCGTATTTTACGAGGGATTTATGCAGGACTTCATAAAGAAGATGCACTTCAATTAGAGGTTTCTCAAGATGTGTTTTTTAAATTAGCTAATCAAGAAGTGACAAGAATTTGTTCTAATTTCGAAGATGTCTATTAACGGATTAAAGCGTATTGGAGCCTTTCCTTCTTTGCTTTTATTCAAACTTAAGGAATATTCAAAATTGCCGCCTATTATAATTGTGTAGGAGGCGTTTTTTTTATGAAAAAATGGGTCTTATTTTGCTGTTTGGTTATCGTGATTTTCGTATTATATGATACAAACAAAACACAAGAGTTTGCACATCTTGAGCTACCGTCCTTACATAGTAAAAATGCTTTGCTACTTAATGAACAGGGCGATGTATTATATGAAAAAAATGCGGATGCCATCATATATCCTGCTTCATTAACAAAAATTATGACTGCTATTGTTGCAATTGAAATGACGGATGATTTACAAATGCAAACGATCGTCAAACCTCAAACAATTGCCAAATACACCGCTCAAAATGCCTCTATGGCAGGCTTTCATGCAGGAGATTTTGTCACGATTGAAGATTTGTTATACGGCACATTGCTTGCATCAGGTGCAGATGCAACGGCTACACTGGCTGAAGCCATAGCTGGCAGCGAGGATGAATTCGTCACTTACATGAACAATAAAGCACAGAAACTTGGCATGGACGCAACGCATTTTGTCAATACAAGCGGCCTACATGATGAGGCACATGTATCAAGCTTACAGGATATGAGTAAGCTTCTCCGTTATGCATTAGAAAACCCGACCTTTTATCAAATTTTTACTTCGAAAGCTTACACGACACATGTTCCAACAGAATTGCTAATAGCAAATTCATTATTTACGAGAATGCCTAGCATGGATGGAACAATTTTGGGTGGAAAAACGGGATATACGCCAGAAGCAGGGTTATGTCTAGCATCATTAATGGAAAAAGATGGACGTAAATTTCTATTCATTACGACAAATGCTCCAGGTTATGCTTGGACACCACCCCCACATATCGAAGATGCTTTGACAGCCTACGATGCTCTTTAATAGGGCATAACTCACGAATGATTGGCTATTTATGTTAAACTATACATGTTTGCAAGGAATGGAAGAAATGATCTAGCAGTTACTAAATGCTATGGAGGTAGAGTCGTAGTGAACCAACACCCATTTAAAATCATCCCATATGATCCCATATATGCGGAACAAACAGTGTTGATGTGGCGAGACAGCAAGAAACAGGCTATTGGGCAGGAAGAACAGCATAGCATGGAAAGCCACATTTATTTTTTAAACCATATATTACTTGAAGCATTTCAAATCAATTTAGCGTTCATGGATAATCAAGTAATCGGAATGATTGCTTATAACGAGAAGGAGATTAGTCAGCTCTATATTCATATTGATTATCAAGGATTAGGAGTAGGCCAAACATTATTAGACCATGTAAAAAAACAATCAAGTGGAAGATTAACGTTATTTACGTTCGAAGTAAATAAAAACGCACAACTGTTTTATGAAAAGAATGGATTTACCATCATTGGAAGAGGACATGAAAATGAAGAGAATTTACCAGATATTCAATATGAATGGATAGATAAATGAAAATTTAGCAGTTCAAAACTTTGTTGAAAAGGAGGTTATCCATTTGTCACAAGGACTTATTCACCATATAGAAATAAATGTTTCTAATTTGAAAAACACCATACATTTTTGGGGATGGTTTTTAGAGGAATTGGGTTATCAACCTTATCAGGAATGGGAAAGTGGTCGGAGCTGGAAAATAGACGACACCTATATTGTTTTTGTCCAAACGAACGAAAAGTTTATGGATATCGCTTATCATCGAAGTCGTGTAGGTTTAAATCATTTGGCATTCCACGCAAGTTCGAGGCAACAGGTTGATGCTATAACAAAGCAATTAGAAGAAAAGGGCGTTCCTATTCTTTATGCTAATAAGCATCCATTTGGAGGGGGAGAAGAGCATTACGCTGTTTATTTTGAGGACCCTGATAGAATAAAGGTTGAATTAGTAGCACCGTAATTGTTGCGCTTAAGGCAGGTTTATTCGAATTGCAACTACTAGAGGCAATCACTATTCTTTATCGAAGCAACACACATGGTACTGAAATCAACTTGATTGATGACTAGTTTTATAGAAAATAGGGTAGGAGTACTGTATCCATGCCTTTCTAACAAACTTGAATTTGGAATCTGGTTGATTATAACTATTTTCTGGTATAGACGATTCCTCTATAATTAAAGTTAAATCTTAGCAATTTACAGACATGGAAAGACATCAAGGGCGGTGTAGAATAATGAAAAAATCTTTACCTTATGTGTATGCTTTTTGCTTGACGTTTTTACTAGGCTTAATGGTAGGGCAGCTGTCAGCAAGTGCTGAAGGATCAGTGAAGATTCAAAAGATCAATAAAGATGCGGTTATTTACGAGGAGCCATCCACAAATAGCGCGGAAATCGGTGAAGTTGCGAAAGGTAGCTTCGTCCAAGTGACACAAGCAAGTAAAGGGTGGACACATATTCAAACGCCAGAGCTGGTGGGCTATGTAACATCTGACGTTTTAGTGAAGGTAAAGTCTGAGGGCTACTTAGTTATTCAGCAGGGTGGCACTACTTTATTTACGGCACCAAGTCAAAATGCTCAGCATATTGGTCAACTATATGAAGGACGCATGGTTTATGTCTATGGTACAGCACCCGGTGGTTGGTCTTTCGTCCAATATGGAGAGGATATAGGCTATGTAGCAACAATTGCCCTAAAGAAACCTGTACCAACAAAGAAACAAATTAATGCTCCAAATGGTGCTGAGTTACGCTTGACGGCTAGTCCAAATGGAGAAGTTCTAGGAACAATTGCTAATAAGATGACTGTGCAGCATTACATAACGCTGGCGGGTTGGGCTTATGTAGAAGCGGGCGACCAAAAAGGGTATGTCAAAGCTTCTGAATTAGCCAATATCCAGCTTACTAATAATAAAGTTTATAATAAAGGGGTGCCAGCACCAAAGGGTTCAAAAAAACGTGTAGCGTTAACCTTTGATGATGGACCAGATGCCAAAGTAACACCACAAATTTTAGCTACATTACAAAAATACGATGCAAAGGCAACATTTTTTATGGTAGGGAAAAATGTTGCAAAAAACGCTACAATCGTCAAGCATATCTATGATGCCGGGCATGAAATTGGCAATCATACATCCAACCATAAAAAATTAACTGCATTATCCATCGCTGGTGTCAAGCAAGAAGTAAATGGCACAAGCAATGCCATCTATGCAGCAATTGGTCAGTATCCAACTGTTTTCCGTCCACCATATGGGGCGACAAATGATCAAGTTCGTTCGGTAATGACAATTCCATCGATCCTATGGTCAATTGATACGCTTGATTGGAAGCATCATAATCCAGATAAAATTTTAGCGTATGTGAAAGCATCTGTAAAAGACGGCAGTATTATTTTAATGCATGATATCCATCAAACGACTGCCAATGGTTTAGATAATGTCCTTCTCTACTTACAAAAGCAAGGCTATGAATTTGTTACGGTTAGTGAAATTTTACAATAATATATACGACCTAAAATCTAAGTCTGATATTTTGCTGACTTAGATTTTTTTCGATGAATCCGTTCTGTGAACCTCGTATACAATAGGGGCGACGCTCAACTAGTAATTTCAGCTGTAAGAACTTTTAGAGTTGAGTTTACTTAGCGGAATAATCATAGAAAAAGCCGTACTAGTCTTTTAGAGACCAAAGTACGGCTTGTTTTTATTTAAATAAATTAATAGTTGTAATAATAATAGGAATACCAAACACATCGATTAAAAAGGCGCCTACAATTGGTACAACGAGAAAGGCTTTTTTAGAAGGACCGAAGCGTTGGACAACGGCTGACATATTGGCCATGGCATTCGGTGTTGCTCCTAGACCATGTCCTGCGAAACCAGCAACCATCACGGCCGCATCATAGTTTTTGCCGAGTAATTTAAACAAGACGAAAGTGCTAAATACAACAATAAAGAATACTTGCGCAAAGACGATGATAAATAATGGAAGTGCTAAATCTGCAATTTCCCATAATTTAATACTCATTAAAGCCATTGAAAGGAAAACACCTAATGTTACATCTCCAATTAATGAGATACTCTTCATATTGATTGCTTCTGGTTTAAATTTATCCATAATATTGCGGACTAAGACTGCAACGAACATAGCTCCTACATAGCCTGGCAAGACGAAGCCTGACGCTTCAGAGAATAATGTTCCAACATAGGTACCGACAGCCATACAGAAAGTAATTAATAAGACTTGTGTAAAGAATGAATCAGATGTAATTTGTTCATGTTTATTTTCATATTCGATTTCTTCAGCCTCTTGTTCATCGGGTGTTAAATTGTATTTACTAACTAAATATTTCACGATTGGCCCACCAATTAAACCACCAGCTACTAAACCACAAGTTGCAGCCGCAGCACCGATTGTCATTGCTGAGGAAATACCCAAATCTTCTAATGTTTGTCCAAATGCTGCTGCAGCACCATGGCCGCCTTCCATGGACACAGCACCGGCCATCATACCGATCAGAGGATGAATCCCCATTAGTGACGCAAGAGAAACGCCAATGACATTTTGCATGAGGGCAAGGAAGCCACATGCTAGCCAGTAAATTATAAGTAATTTTCCACCAAGTCTAACTAGCTTAAAGCTTGCTCCTAAGCCGATAGTTGTGAAAAACGTAATCATAAATAAACTTTGTAATGATGTATCCAGTGATATTTCTAAAGTTCCTGTAGTCTTTAAAATGGTCGCAAGTGCAGCAAACAGCAAGCCACCGACCACTGGTGCTGGAATACAAAAACGTTTTAAGAATCCAATTTTATTAATGAGAAAGCCACCTAATGCAAAGAGTGCAACGGCTAGAAACACCGTTGTAATTTGATTGATTTCGATCATGAACCTTGCCCCCCAAGTAAGTTGTTCAGTGCTTCATAGACAAAATAAGCACCTAATTTCACCGTACGTCCGTTTTCGTCTAATGACGGATTAACCTCACAAATATCAAAAGAGTGTGTATGTGGATGCGAAGTTACCTTTTGAAGAATCGTACGCACAGTTGTCGGTTCAAGTCCAAACGGTGAAGGTGCACTTACGCCTGGTGCCGATGCTGCGCTTAATACATCCATACATAATGTTAGAAGCACATAATCATGTTGATCCATATAATTTTGTAAATCATCCATTAATGGCTGAAGATTGGCCGAAGATGTCATGTCATCTTCTACTACATACTTCACTTGTAGCTCATCCGCTTTTTCGAACAGCTCTTTTGTATTGCCATAGCGTTGTATACCAACAACAAAATAATCGACATATGGGTCTTGCTCTAAAATTTGACGGAACATTGTACCAGAAGAAGGTTGCTCGTCATATGGTCGTAAATCAAAATGAGCATCGATATTGATAATGCCGATTTTCGCTTCCTTTGGTAATGCCGCACGAACACCTAAATAATGACCATACAGTGTTTCGTGACCGCCACCGAGCACGACACATTGTAATTTCTTTTGTAGGAGGGTGCTAACAACATCACCAAGCTCTCGCTGTGCCTCCTCTAGTGCGTGATTGAGACAAATGATGTTCCCTACATCAATGATTTGTTGCTCCTCCTCAAACGTCCACGGTAAACTAGAAAGTCCTTCACGTAGTGCGTTTGGTCCATTTGCTGCTCCTACTCGACCTTGATTTCGACGTACACCCTCATCGCAAATAAAGCCAACCATTGCAGCACTTTTCTTATCTGAAGCGCTTACATCATTAATCGCGATTCGTTTTACTTGTTGGTGTAAACGGAAACTGCTTTTATTTGTTGTTGAATCTATACGGCCTTTCCATTGTTTTTGATCTGTCATTGTGTACATAATCTTATCATCCCCATTGCAAATATTATTGTAGAAAAAATATTGTTGTAATTCATTATATATTCACATAATTATAATTACTAATATATAATTAATATTAATCTATAGCTTTAAACTATAAATGAGGGAGGATCACCGTATTGGATATTAAACAATTACAATATTTTATTGCTGTTTCAGAGCATATGAATTTCTCAAAAGCCGCAGAAAGACTGCATATTTCGCAGCCTTCCTTAAGCAATGCCATCAAAAAATTAGAACATGAGATTGGCACGCCCTTGTTAGACAGAAATACTAGAAATCTGCAGTTAACGGAAGCGGGTGAGGTATTATTTGAACGTGCAAAAGTTATTGTGAAAAATATGGAAGTGTTAAAAATAGAGATGGATGAAGTCGTTGTACATGGCACGAGTGAAATTACCATTGGTGTGATGGAATCAATCAAGCATTGGCTTCCTAAAGTAATTGCTAACTATAAAAAAGACTATCCGCAAATGATAATCCATTTGGTAGATATTTTAGGCAGTAAGCGTGTAAAAAAATCCTTGAAAAGCTATAAAACCCATTTAATTATTACCAATCAGCTAATGGATGATCCTGAGCTTGAAGTTAAGACCTTATATGAGGAACGTTTAGTAGCTGTTTTACCCCTACATCATCCGTTAGCGAAGAAAGAAACTTTATCGATTTCAGACATTAGTGCAGAGCCTTTTATTATAAGTACAGAGGGGTTTCAAACAAGACGTGATATTTTGAATACCTTTGAACAAGCAGGGAAGAGCATTGATATTCAATTTGAAATTGAACGTTTTGAAACGGCTGTATCTCTTGTAAGAGAAAATTTAGGGATAACCATCTTGCCAGAAAATTATTTACAAGGCCCGACAGCTAAAACCATTGTTAAAAAGGAAATTGAAGGAGCGAATCTATGTCGGAATGTGTATTTGGTGTACTTAAAAAATCGCCATTTACCTTTTGCTATCCGTCAATTACTGAAAGATGTGCTGCAATTTTTCGAAACGAAACCAATGTAAACTAATCCAATTGTTCTATACATGTTTTCCTTTTAATTAGAAAATTCATGAAATGGAATTGATTTACTAGAAAAATAGCGGTAACATTTAATGTAAGAATAAAAATGAACAATCATTCATTTTTTTCAGAGTTCAAGCAAAGGGGGTTTCTTCCAATGAATTTTTCCTATAGTGAAAAAGTTGTGAAGTTACAGGACAAGCTTACGAATTTTATGGAGCAATACATCTACCCGAATGAGGCCGTTTATGCTGCACAAATCGAGGCGATGGAGGATCGTTGGGGAGCGATTCCGCCCATTATGGATGAGCTAAAGCAGAAAGCGCAGGAAGCAGGCTTATGGAATTTATTTCTACCAGATAGTGAATATGGAGCGGGTTTAACAAATCTAGAATATGCTCCATTATGTGAAATTATGGGACGTTCTCTTTTGGCACCGGAAGTGTTTAATTGTAATGCACCTGATACAGGTAATATGGAGGTGCTAGTTCGCTATGGTTCCACACAACAAAAGAAGCAATGGCTGGAACCGTTATTGCGTGGGGAAATACGATCTTGCTTTGCGATGACTGAACCTGCAGTCGCGTCGAGTGATGCTACGAATATTGAGGCAAGTATTGAACGAGATGGCGATGAATATATTTTAAATGGTCATAAATGGTGGACAACTGGTGCTGGCGACCCGCGCTGTAAAATAGCTATTTTTATGGGTAAACATAAAGATTCAACGGCGCCTATTCATGAGCAACAATCTATGATTCTTGTACCAATGGATACGCCAGGAGTAAAAGTGGAGCGCATGTTAACGGCATTTGGCTATGATCATGCACCAGAGGGACATGGAGAGGTTACCTTTACGAATGTACGCGTACCTGTAGACAATATTTTATGGGGAGAGGGAAAAGGCTTTGCCATTGCCCAAGGTCGATTGGGCCCAGGAAGAATTCATCATTGTATGCGTCTTATTGGCGCGGCTGAACGGGCATTAGAGGAAATGTGTGTACGGGTACAGGAGCGGCATGCGTTTCATCGACCTCTAGCAGATCAAGGTGTGATGCGTGAACGTATTGCCGAGTCACGTATTGATATTGAGCAAGCAAGACTTTTAACATTAAAGGCTGCTTATATGATGGACACGGTTGGCAATAAAGAGGCAAAAGCAGAAATTGCAATGATTAAGGTAGTTGCGCCAAATATGGCACTGAGAGTTATAGACAGAGCGATCCAGGCATTTGGAGCTGCTGGTGTAGGGCCTGATACAACACTAGCTGCACAGTGGGCAAATTCTCGAACATTGCGTTTAGCAGATGGGCCAGATGAAGTACATCGTAATACAGTTGCCAAGCTGGAATTAAAAAAGCACGCGAAAAAACATAAGGAGCTGGTGAAATGACTGTAATGGAGTTATTTAGCTTACAGGGGAAAACAGCCATTGTGACAGGCGGGGGACGTGGACTCGGTGCACAAATTGCCCAAGGCTTTGCCGAGGCTGGAGCCAATGTTGTCTTATGCTCGCGAAAAGTGGAAGCATGTGAGGAGGTCGCTACAGCTCTTGAAAAATTAGGGGTTCAAACATTAGCGTTAGCCTGTGATGTGACAAAACCAGAGGATATTGCCGATGTTGTGGCACAAACGATGACTACGTTCGGCAAAATTGATATTTTAGTCAATAACAGTGGGGCCTCATGGGGAACACCTGCTATCGATATGCCGTATGAAGCCTGGCAAAAAGTATTTGATGTCAATGTGAATGGAACATTCCTAATGAGCAAAGCAGTCGGCAAAATCATGTTAGAGCAGAAAAGCGGAAAAATTATTAATATTGCTTCCATCGCAGGGCTTGGTGGTACACTACCTGCATTTATGGATACCATTGCCTATAATGCCAGCAAAGGGGCTGTTATAACATTAACGAAGGATTTAGCCGTCAAATGGGGACCTCATGGTGTCCATGTCAATGCCATTGCCCCTGGGTTTTTCCCAACAAAAATGTCCAATGTATTAATTGAACGTGGTCAAGATTATTTGATGGGCGCTACACCATTAAAACGACTTGGCTCCGAAAATGATTTAAAGGGTGTGGCGTTATTTCTAGCATCGGCAGCATCAGATTATGTGACAGGGGATGTCATTGTTGTTGATGGGGGCATGAGCTCCATTATTTAAAGGAGGGATAAGATGGATACAATGCAAGTAAGGGCAAGTGAACGCCTAGATGTAGACAAATTGCGCGCATTTTTAGAAAGCCATTTTTCTGAACTACCGCAGGGGCAATTGGAAATTTCACAATTTAGTGCTGGTCATTCCAATTTAACATATTGCTTGAAAATAGCTGATTTTGAAGTGGTCCTTCGTAGACCGCCACTTGGCCCAGTTGCCAAGAAGGCCCATGATATGAAGAGAGAGTTTACCATTTTATCGGCCTTGCATCCATTTTTACCTGTGGTTCCAAAACCTTATGTTTATGTGGAGGACCGAGACATTATTGGCAGTGATTTCTTTTTAATGGAGCGAAAAAATGGTATCGTCCTCGATACCTTTTTTCCAAAAGGAATAAAACCGACGGAGGAACTAGCCCGTCAACTGTCTGAAAAAATGGTTGACTCATTAGTAGCACTCCATGCAATTCCTTATGAGAACACGCCGTTACAGGACATGGTGAAGCCTGACGGATTTATGGAACGACAGGTACATGGTTGGATCGAGCGCTATGATAAGGCTAAAACAGCAGAGTATGCTGAAGTAAAAGCTTTAACAGATTGGTTAAAAAAACATATTCCTCATAATGAGGAGGCAACCATTATTCACTACGACTATAAATTGAATAATGCTATGTTTTCTGAGGACTACTCCGAAATGATTGGTTTATTTGATTGGGAAATGACCACAGTAGGGGATCCACTTGCTGATGTAGGTGTCGCAATGAGTTACTGGATGCAAGCGGATGATCCAAAAATGCTATTACATGCACTAGGCGACCCACCTGTTACGGTATTGCCTGGATTTTATACCCGTCAGCAATTTATGGAACGCTATGCTGAAAAAAGTGGGCGAGATATGTCAGACATTCAATATTACTGTACATTTGCCTATTTCAAATTAGCAGTCATTTGTCAGCAAATCTATTATCGTTATGCGAAAGGGCAAACCCAGGATGATCGCTTCGCTCAAATGGATAAAATGGTCGCTGCCTTAATAAAACAAGCTTCAGCTTCTATTTAACCGTTTGAAAAACAGTTACTTTTCGTTGAAGTAGCTGTTTTTTTATAATCGTATAACAGATTATCCGACACTAGGTTATATAATTATTGAATGCCAGTCGCACAAAAATGATTCAAATAACTCAACTACCACACGTAAAAGAATTAAGAGAGATAGAATGTATGTTCTTGGATTATATCATTTTGTTAAAACTGAAAACAATAATGATTTATTGTTTTTCGATAAAAAAATATTGACTTAAGATGTGTTGGGGATTATTATAGCTATAGCAAATCAGACGATATGCTTAAATGGATCACTTACAATAGACAAATTATATGGAGGAAAAGATGATGAAGAAATATTTATTAGCAACAATACCTATGATGATAGGTGTTTTATGTTTATTTATAAAAGGAATTCTTGGCGATGAGGTACTAGCAAACGGAGTAATTGTGGAGAAGAACTTCTTTTTAATCCCATTGAGCTATTTATTTTTCTTTAGCAGTATACTAACATTGATCTTTTTTTCAACGCTTAAAAAACAAAATATCGCAAAATAACGCAAAAAACAGGCTTTTCATAGAAGCCTGTTTTTTTGTTAAGACCATGTTTGATCTAGCTTGTCACTGTAATAATGAATAGCTTTTTTGTAATCCTTAATGCCCTGATGGTTGGTTGTGCTGACTAATGTATTCAATAATGTTTCCATAGATTTTGCATGTTCACCAAGATTATAAAGTGTCATGGCATAAAAAACCTTTACATGCTCGGCTTCAGGAAATTCGTGTATAGCTTGTTCCAATGTCCGTTTTGCTTGTTCGTACAGCCCCAATGTCCGATACGTGCTCCCTAAACCTAGATAGGCATCCACTAAAATAGCTGGCTCCAATCCTAATTGAATGGCTTTTTCATAGTGGGGAACAGCTTCCTTTTCTTGTCCTAAAGAATCGTAGGTCCAGGCACATTGAAATTGATAGTAAGCATTTTCAGGTTCTTCTTTGACCAATGCCACCATTAATTGGTTGGCTTCCTTAAGCTGGCCATTTTCTCTTAATGTTAGAACTTGCTCTAATTGTTTATCCATTGATTAAGCCCCTTGTTTGTAATGTTTCGCATCATATGGGTTATCGTTCAAAAAAATTTTTTCGACAGCTGCTCGAAAGATTCAGCCAATAATTGCATTGTTCCATGATCACAAAGGAAAATCTTGCCTGATGAGTCCATAAAAATGGGGTTCCCTCCACCATCCAATTGAAATGACATAGCTAGTTGAAGAAAGGACTCACTGAATGGTTGACGAAATGCCAGTGTTAAATCGATGACTGTTTCATTTCCATACTGGAACGACTAGAAAAAGCATGTACTGCACGTAATCCTTATTGAATTGTACACCGAGCCTCTGTTGAGCATAGATAATTTCTTCCTCATCTATCATGTATGGTGTTCCTTATTGAGTAGAAATACCTTCAAACGTTCTAATAAACTTTCTTTCATTTCCTCCCACCCTTTTTTAGATGCTTCCCTTATTATATAATCAATAATTTGCTAGAAACCAGTAGTAATGGTATTGTTTGTGTAAAAGTAAATCCATGAGGTGAATAGAATGCTAGAGCGTTCGATGGAAAAGACACGGGAATGCAAAGAGGAAAGGGAGTGATAGATTAATAAGAAAAGAGGATATAAAATGACAAGAGACCAAAAGATTATTTGTGACGGATTTGAATTGCACTATTGTATAAAGGGACAGGGTGAGCCTATTTTAGTCGTAGGAAGCAGTGTGTATTACCCGCGATTGTTCTCAGAAAACCTTTCCCAGCATTTTCAGCTTATTTTTTTAGATCATCGTGGATTTGTGAAGCCTCCTCGTCCTTTAAAACAAGAGGATTATACTTTAGAGAAAATTGTCGATGATATTGAACAAGCTCGACAATTGTTAAAGTTGGAACATTTCATTATTTTAGGGCACTCAGGGCATGCATTTATGGCGATGGCGTATGCTAACACATACCCTCAGCATGTTCGGAAGGTGATTCTATTAAATACAGCTACAACAAATAGCCAAGAAAGACAACAGCAAAGTCTGTCCTTTTTTGAGGCTAATGCCAGTGTCGCGCGAAAAAAACAATTTGAACGAGATATTGCTTTCTTAGCGCAGGATTTAAAGAAGGAACCTGAACGACGCTTTGTTCATATGTGTATTCGCATGGGCGCACATAGTTTCTATGATTATTCGTTTAATGCTACAGCTATGTGGGAAGGCGTTTATACGAATATGGAAGTCATAGATTATCTGTGGGGAAGAGCTTTCGCTGAGCAGGATCTTTTACAACTAACTCGATCTTTCCCTAAACCAGTTTTTGTTGGACTAGGTAGATATGATTTCTTAGTTGCCCCTGTTTCATTATGGGAGGCAATAGAGGATACTTCTCAGGTTAAGAAAGTTATATTTGAACAAAGTGGTCATAACCCTATGTTTGAAGAGCCAGAGTTATTTGATGAACAGCTCATTAGTTGGATAAACGAAGGATAATTTTTTAAAACTTAGAGCAGTAGTTGGTAACATGTATATGTTATCATACTGCTCTTTTTTCATGTAGAAATAAGAAGGGGGTAGCCGTTAACGGTGAAAATCTTTCGCCCTTTGGTTAGATAGGGGAGTCCAATCATTCGTTGTACACCTGCTGATCACCAGAAATCTAAGTAGATGAAAGATCATGATTAAACAACAGGCTACTTTCAAAGGGAAGAGCCCATGCACTAGCTTGCCGTATTCGTTTTGCTTATAGCATTCACTTGCTGGCAGTCAATAATAACGGGTCTAGCCATGTCATCGATTTGAAGGAAAAAGGCACAGCAGCTATGTGGATCGAGATAGATAAAGTAAATACCGCAAAAACAATGGCCATCAGAAAGATAGACATCTACTAATGTCCCTGGGTCAAAACATTCTAACTGACTACAAATACAGCCTTCACAATGTTTTTTATCTTTATTTCTTACGTGGCTCTCCGACTGTTTATTCCCATCCTGAGAACTATTATAATACTTGATGCGATATGAATCTTCTTCTGCCATATCATCCGTGCCATAATAGTAACCTGTGCAATAGTTCTTCGAGTCACAATAGCATTTAGAAAATTTATGATAATTATTTAAATTTCTATCCAATCGTGTTAAATATCGATTTTCATCCATTTTTGAAACGCTCCTTTATGGTTTAAATGTTAATTCTAGCGCTAGTCTTCTATTTCTAATCTATGTAAAAGAGCTATCTTGAGTTGGTATTCTGTCCATCTACTTGTCAGATAAAAGAAAAAGCTAGACTCCTAAATAGAGTCTAGTCTTTTGAATGGTTTACATAATCTTCTTTCAGAAATCCATATATTTCTAGATCAACAACGCCTTTGCCGGACCATAATGTTGCTTGTCGTAATAAACCTTCTTTTATAAAACCATTCTTTAGTAGTACTTTTTTCGAGGGCTCGTTTAATGGCATGACTTCAGCTTGAATTCGATTCACCTGAACCTCCTCTAATAAATAGTTCACGACCATTTCAACGGCCTTCGTAGCAATGCCCTTTCCCCAAAAATCTTCCGCTAAGTAATATCCAATTGTCACCATATTTACTTTTTGATTAAAGTCCATAGCCTCAATAATACCCACTAATTTCTCGCTTTGGGACGCTTCAAAAATACCCCATTTTATTCTACTTTTCTTCTTAAAGTCTCTTTCAAAATGCTCAATCATTTTTTGTACGGTTTGATAGTTGTGTTTTGGGATAATACCACAAAACTCGAAAACCTTTGTATTATCATAAATGGCAAACAACTCTTCTACATGAGACGCTTCTATTTTCTTCAATAGTAGACTAGACGAATGTAGCAGAGGGAATTGAGTAAAAACCTTTTCAATCATCATTTTTTGGCTTCCTTTCTTAACCTTTAATAGGAATGTAAATTTTCATTTTCATATTATGTGGATAGATAGATTGCATAACATCTGTTATTTCGAAATCAGGACCCCTATCTCTTTCGTAATTAGAGTTAGGCAACCATACCCCGTAAATGTAACGTCTTGTATTCTGTATACCTTCTGCACTACTATTCAAGATAAATTCAGCATATTGACCAGCAGGTAATTCTACATGGATAAACTCTTGCTGAACACGCTCCTCAAATACTCGGACTTCCTCACCAACAACAAAAGAAAACTCACCATTCTCCTGAAAGTTTGTAGAGATTCCATAGGCCATATTAGGTGCCACTTTTTGTGAAATACGTTCATAATAGTGCTGGCGACCAAAATCATGATAAAAGCCTGGAATTTCAGCATAATACCTCTCATCTTGTAATGATGTTTGATAGGGATGGCCGGTGATTAATTTTTTTCCTACAGGTACGATTTTTGGTTTTTGCATAGGGAGCTCACCATCCATTTTATAATCCAAAAAGTTTATTTTGTTTTGTAAGGGTATAGAATTTGCACTCTTTCTATACTTAGCCGGTGATATCCCAAAGTATTGAACAAAAGCCCTTGTAAAAGCTTCTTGAGAACCATATTGAAAGTTAATCGCCACTGCAAGTATAGCTTGAGAGGTTGTTATTAATAGAACGGCCGCTTCAGAAAGCCTTCTATTACGAATATACTGCTGTACGGAAAATCCAGTTATCGCCTGAAACAGTCGTTGAAAATGGAAGGCTGAACAGTACGACTGCGAAGAAATATCTGTGATCGACATTTTTTCTTGTAAGTTATCCTCTATATAGTCTATAGCGTTTTGTATTCTTTCAAAATAATCCATACGATCATCCTTTCTTATTCTCATCGTACCGTTTACATGGAAATATTTTTTGATAATTTCTGCTAATTTGTACAATATAGTGGACTGAAAACGAAATCAATAGAAATATTGAAATGAATTACAAAAATAGGTATAATTTATTTAAATTTACAAGAAAGCGAGTGATCCATAATGATAGTCAGCTCTAATTTTCCATTAAATAATATGAAGGTGTGGAAGAATTAAAAGGGATTTTTCTTCCGCAAATAATCGGAGGAGACAATATGTATAGTAATTATGGACCGTTATGTACGGAACTTTATGATTTAACAAAACCAGTAGGATATTCTATTGGCGGGGATATTGAATATTATAAGGAACGTTTACAGGGACTAACAGGTAAGGTTCTTGAGGCGGGTGTCGGCTCAGGTCGTTTCTATATTCCTTTCATGGAGAGTGGTTTTGATGTAGAAGGGATTGACAATTCTTTAGAAATGCTGGCGTCCTGTCGTAAACGATGTCTCGATAGAGGACTTACACCCGTTCTTTATGAAGGCGATGTTTGCCATTTTACAGTAGATCAACAATATGACGCTATCATCATGCCAGCAGGATCTTTCTGTTTAATAGAAAATTATCAAGATGCCGTGTCAGCTTTAACAAATATGTATCATCACCTTGCTCCAGGCGGACGCATTCTATTAGATTTAATCGTACCGACAGACTGGAAAACTGGAGAAATTACTACAAGTTATCATCCAACCTCCGAAGATGTAGGGATCTCGATTGAGAGGAAATCGATTGCGATCAACTGGATGGAGCAGTATACTTTATCAGTTTTAAAATATGAGAAATGGCAGCGTGGTACATTGATTGATACAGAGCTACAAAAATTTTTATTACGCTGGTACGGTCTAGAGGAATTTAAACTGCTTTTACAAAGCATAGGCTTTTCGGATATTACATGCTCTGCTAATTACACATTTCAGCAACAGCCTGATGAAGCTTCATCATTTATTACATTCGAAGCTTCACGTTAATTAGCAATGACCAGCACTCTCAAGGAGTGTCTGGTCATTTTTAATTGTTTAATCTACTTTTAATTTTCTAGCTGTACCAATACCTTTTGTTTTCACATTTACCTCAATTTGCACCGGTAGATTAGGGTAAAGCGTGTCCCAATCTTTTTTGATACGTTTCCATGCTTGGTGGTCTTCACGATGAAGTACCTCACTAAACTTTAAAATATCAGCTTGATAGGTTTTTTGAATCGTATGCAGTGTTTGTTCTAAATTTTCTTGAACTAATTTACTTGTTTCTTTATTAATAACATCAATCGTTTCGGGCTTTGTTATATCGATTGGGCAACTTATTTCCGCTATATTTTGTTCAAGATCAACCTGAATATGGATGGAGGGTTTGTCATTTTTTATGCTGCCAGTAACTTTTGTAGAGGAATTTAAAACCTCTGCTGATATTTTCCCCTTTTCCGAACAAGGCACTTTTTGAACGGTCCCTTTTATATGGTTGTGTAAGAAATTGTAGTATTTGCTTTCTTCCTCTGTTAAGAAGCCTATAAGCTTATAGTTTTTAAAAACAGCAAGTCCACTGTATTTTAAATTGGCGGGGCTATCCATTTTTTCTATATTGGAGCTATTTTTTCCGGCATCTGCATCTCCAAGTATATGAATGGAGGGCAGAACAGCACTATGATCAATACTCCCTAAAGACTCGATCAAATCGTCTAAAATCACTGATTCCGTGGTTCCCAGTACATCCTCAGAGTCCTTTAAGGATTTTAACATTTTACTGGCAGGAATATCTTCTAATGGTGTTAAAATACTTAAAATATCTTGCGCTGTTGATTCATGAGCAACAATAATATTAAAATCGCTTCTTCCCTCAGGGTCCCTTTGAAATAAATCTAATATACTATTCATACCATATTCAGCCATCTCTTCACCAATAATAATAACTTGAGCATGTGCATAATAAGGTTTCCTTGGCGTCAGTGTTGTTAATTTTCGGATGGCTTCAAATAAGGTTCTCCCTTTTGCGTGATAGGTAAAAACAGGGACTTGAAAGCTTGTGGAATTTTTCGGCGCAATTTGACTCGGGTTAACAATTTGAACGGAAATTTCTATGAATTCGTCCGTTTTATCGACTCCAACAGCTGTGACAATGGCTAATTCATTTAACTCCCGCTTATTCCAACACCCAGTTAACAACAAAACGACTAGAAGTAGGAGAAAAAATGACACCGTGTGTTTAATATTGGCACCTCCTCTAGGAAAAGGGCAAAGACATTTCCGATACTAATTAGGATAAGCAAATAATAGGAAAACTAAACAAGAAGAAATGTAAGGGTGAAATTTTTTAGAGGACATTTAAGTTTATATACAGAAAAAGTATAGCAATCATTTTAAAAAGGAGGAAAAAGAGATGCAATCATTATTACATGGAGTAGAGGCCATTTTTATCCCGATAAAAGACCCTCAATTATCAGCTAAATGGTATGAGGAAAAGCTTGGATTTAAGCTTTTATATATAGAAGAAGACGCAGCGGTCATGAAAATAGCCGAACGTTCTGCTACGATTGTATGCTTAGTAAAAACGGAAAATCATCAACCATTACATTTCCCAGATAATCATTTTGGGGTAGGGAAATACTACAATTTTCTTTCTTCATCAATTGAAGAGACCTACCATTCACTAGTGGAGCAACAAGTGAACGTAAATCCTCTGGGAGGAGAAGGGCAAACAAAGTTTTTCACCTTCTATGATTTAGATGGAAATCCATTAGGGGTTTGCCAATCATAAGCGGGTCACTGTTATAAACAGTGACCCTAGTAACAAATCTAGGAGGTGTAAGGCTAATTAGCTTTACACTACTATCATATACACAATTATTATATTGAAATAGTTAATTGCCTGGGAAATAGATAGAAAATTGAGAATTGTTTTAAAAATGAATGGATTACATCTTATTTTTTAACCATGTGCATATAATGGATCGTTTCAAAAGCTGATAGATAATCTGTTCGATGCTGGAAATAAAGCTGTTGAATTGTAGATGGAGATAGATGTTCATAAATAAGTAGATCTGATTGAGCTACCATCTTCTCCATTTCCTCATGACGATAGCACGATTTCATGGGTTCACCACCAGCGGCCGCCATCTTCACCATATGATCTACTCTGTTAGAGATGCCTTTTTCACTAAATAACGATTCATCAGCATAGTCCAAGACAAGGGAACTACCTGCTGGAACTAGCGCAAACAGATGGTCTAATAAGCTAGCCAGTTCTTCTTTCGTTAAATAGTAGGAGACACCTAAGAGACTAAAAAATGTTTTCTTATACTGAAAGCCTTGATCTAAAAGAGGTTGACTATGAAATTGCTTCGTAAAATCCATCGCTATAAAATGTACATTATTGATGGGACTGATTGACGCTTCTTGTAATTTTTGTTTTTTGAATGCTTGTGTAGTTGGGAAATCAACCTCAAATATTTCTAATACACGTTCTAAATGGGGGTGTCGATAAGCGAATGTATCCAAACCAGCACCCAAAATAACATATTGCTCAACACCGAGCTGTATTTCGTTTTGTAAGACTCTTTCACAGTATGCAGCACGTGCCAAGGGAGTCGGCGCTAGTTGAACTTGCGTAATCCATTTTAATAATTTTCTCGAATCGCCTTTATATTTTTCGGCAATTTCCTTATTAAAAAATTCAATACCTTGCACCATATTGTCTTCAATGCTCTGAAATTCATCCTTAGAGATTAATTCCTGTGCTAGATAATCATCAAATATTTTCGGCGTATCAAATTGGCTATGGTAGGCTCTGCTAAAGGCAGCTATTAATGAAGTTATACTAGATTCCTGCTTCTTCATCCGAACACTCCTCAATAAAAAAATAGGATTCCCCTGGCCAGGAGAATCCTATTATATAAGATAATATTTTAAATGTAAATTATAGCATAAATAACTTTTTTTGTCAAGTTTTTATCTATGGTTAACAATTTGAATGGTGATTTTTTAAATGGTGAAATAATATCTAATTAGGTATTATTTGTAAGTGGAGGTGAGCGCTCTGAACATATGGAAATTACTCATTTTACTTGTACTGATGATTGAATTTGCCCTAATTGGTAGCGACAACATCTCTACAAATACATCGGATGAATTTGATGCAAGTAAACGAAAAGATTCCCAGCTACAAGAAAGAGTATTGGCCAGGACAAGCACTGAGGAAATGGACATGCATCATAGACTTCCACTGAATTATGTAGATGCTACAACTGCAAATGGTGAATTTCATAACTCTTTTTACAGCAAACATTCTCCACACGAATTTGATATTCACTATGATATAAAGAATAAGGGGACACAACCATTTAGCTTAAAAATTTATAATGCAGATGCCAAACTATGGGCTCAAAAACACGTAAATGCAGGAGCAAAATATTCAACGATACTAGAAAAGGGTAGCTATACGATGTCAGAAGGGGTGTATAGCATTTCCATCACTACTGCTGATGGGGCAGGTGTATTTGATTTTGCCATTCAAATAATCGATTAAAATATTTTTAAATTTTATGTAACTTATTGCAACATCAACCGTCTACCTTATTAGTAGAATACAAAAAACTAAAGCAAGCTAGTAACATTCACTTTTCACAAAAAGACCAGGATTCACTTATTTCGTGACTTCCTGGTCTTTTTGTGCGGGTAATCTTATTTTTTATGAAAAATAGGACAAATAATGAAACCTTTTAGCTGTTTATTCGTATTCATAAATGAATCTAAAGCTAAGCAATATTAATTAGTAAGATTCACTTTCACTTAAAAGGCTAGAACTTACATAATTTATGTAGGTATCTAGTCTTTTTTGTTAGATTCCTACTTGCAAAATAAATAGGACATGAGTACCTCGTATGCTCGAAAAAACATAAATTCCTACCAAAAATTGAATGGAAAATATTTTAACTTGTTCCACGCCTCAACTTAGCGTAGTATTAATACGAATCAAAACTAAGTAAATTAGTAAGATTCACTTTCACAATAAAACCAGGCGCTCTTCTATGAGGAGCATCTGGTTTTTTGTTTTATCTAAGATTTTCAGAGATTTAATTTATAGGACAATCTAGCCCTCTATCACCACTACTAGTATTTGGCAGGCATTATGCTGCTGTAGCGATGCTGCCTCATAGAATATGAAGCAACGAAATGTGCTAATGTGACAGATATAATCACACGGATAAACGCTTATTTTTTCTCTGCCACTATCATTAAAAACATAGGTCTTCGTAGTTCATCTTGCATACCTGGGATAGTTTGTAGCATTTCCTCAGATGGCATAGGTTCCTTCACGGCACGTATTGTAAATCCAGCCTGTATTAGATCATTCATATAAGTCGATAATGTACGGTGATATTTAATGACATTTTCGGTAAGGAAGGTTGTTTCGCGTATGCCTTCTGTTTGATAATGGTCCACTGGCCAATGTAGTCGGTTTCCTTGTTCATCATTGTACCAATCCTGTTCATGGCGGGATGTGAAAATAGGGTGCTCCACTGAAAAAACGAAAGATCCGCCAGGTTTTAAATAGGTATAAACCTTTTTGCATAGTGCTTCAAAGTTTTGTAAATAGTGAATAGCTAAGGAACTTAATACAACATCAAATTGAGAAGCGGAAAACTGAATGTCCTCAATCGGTATTTTCAAATAGGAAATAAAAGGATCATCCGTTTTTTCCTGAGCTTTTTCCAGCATTTTTTCAGATATATCTACACCAATCACTGATTTTGCCTGTTGTGCGCGCGCATATCGACAATGCCACCCGAAGCCACATCCTAAATCAAGCACGTGTTTATTTTTCAAATCAGGTAAAAGTGTTTTTAATACATGCCACTCTCCTGCAGCGTCCAGCCCTTGAACAGAACGTGGCATTTTTTCGTAAGCAGAAAAGAATTGCATATCATCATATTTATTTTGCTTCATCGTTTAAACATCTCCTATAGATTAAAATAGCCTCCTACATACGCTTGGTTACCTAGGAGGCTAGCTATCTTCTTCTAACCATGGTTTTCACCCCTATAATTGCTTTTCAAAACCA
The DNA here is from genome assembly GCF_019091145.1 of Lysinibacillus sp. GbtcB16. NCBI lineage: Bacteria > Bacillati > Bacillota > Bacilli > Caryophanales > Bacillaceae > Lysinibacillus > Lysinibacillus sp. GbtcB16. The sequence continues at coordinate 2,013,128 of NZ_JAGXJV010000001.1, read as the reverse complement.
TTCAAGAATACATAAAAAGTAAAGTACAAAAAGAGTAATCCTGAAATAAACGAAACTATTTGCATAAGCCTTTTCCCCATTATTTTACCACCGATGCTATTTAAATATGAAAGGATTAAAACGGTAATAAATCCGAAGAAGAAGGGAAGTAAGCTTTCAATAGCTCAATGTCCAGTTGTACCTACTATACTTCCACCAACCGTTGCGAACCAAACGATTGCAGTCAGTGCAGAAACTACTAGCCAAACACCAATCGGTTGATGTCTAGTGGTGGATTTTCTGAGTGAACTGAATTTGACAGATGATTGTTTTAATGGGTATTATTGGATTTTGAAAGTTGTATCTATCAATATTGAAATGGTGATAGCTTTAAAGGTCACTATGGAGGATAAAAAGAAAATGAATCAATCAAAAAAATTAATCGGTCTTATAGTCATTGTGTTTTTTTGTGCATTTGTTAGTTTTACCCTGTATAGATGGGTTCGTTTCGGAATAATTGATGGGGGTTCTATAATAATTAGCTTTATTTCCTTATCCTTTTTATTCAATTGGCTGAATTCGGGTAACCATAACGGTATTAAAGAAGATAAAGATGAACTAGATAAACATATTGAAGCACACAGTGCCAAGATTGGCTATTATGCTTTAATGATCGTAGCTTGTTTAATTTTATTTGTATCAGAGGGTGTATCCAATTTAAATGACATGAAAAATTATCCCTTGATTTTAGTTGTTGGGCTTGCATTTGTCATCGCACCCATCATAGAATTTTTTTATTCTAAAAAGGTTAGATACTGTTAGTATCGTTCAAGCAAAAAGGGGGAATCGTTTTGTTAAAAACAGTACAAATTATTTTATCAATAATAGGCATCACGCTTTCCATTTACGGATTTATGACACATGATTATCGGTTAAACTTTTTAATGATCCTTTTTCTAGGTTTATTTATGTTAACATTAGGAATTAATGAATTTCGGAGAGAGAGAAAATTATATGGTTGGTTTTTAGTCGGGGCATTTATATTTTCGGTCTATGTGTCCATTCAAAGCTTCATATTCGTATAAAAAGTTGAATTTCGCACTTGATGATAGTGCTGTAAATTTTTCACAATTAAAAACATGTTGCAATTATGGATGTTTTATTTTAGTATTTTAATATTGTGTCAAAAATATAATATTTTTTCTTCTTATCAAGAGAGATGGAGGGACTGGCCCGATGAAATCTCGGCAGCGGAACTATTAAGTTACTGTGCCAAATCCAGCAAGCAATGTTCTTGATAGATAAGAGGAGCGTTTTAACTATAAGGCCTCTTCTTGTTATTTCAAGATGAGGTCTTTTTTATGGTGAAAAAATAAAAAATATGGCTAATTTTTAATTTTTGGAGGTAGACAATGAAGAAAGAGAATCCATGGGCGCTAATCCCATTTGTTATTTTTATGATTTTATTTATTGGTTCAGGGATTATAATGGGTGATTTTTATGCCTTTCCTGTCATTGTAGCCATCAGCATTTCGGGTGCTGTAGCTCTAGCCATGAATCGAAAAGAATCGTTTTCCCGAAAGGTTGATATTTTTTGCCAAGGTGCTGGAAATTTAAATGTCATGCTGATGGTTATTATTTTTCTATTAGCAGGGGCATTTTCAGAGGTAGCGAAGGGGATGGGGGCTGTAGATTCCACTGTTAACTTTGCTTTATCGGTTATACCGCAAAACCTGCTTGTCGTAGGCCTATTCATCATTGCCTGCTTCATCTCTCTATCCATGGGCACATCAGTGGGGACGATTGTTGCGCTGGCGCCAATTGGAGTTGGGATAAGTGATCTTACGGAGCTACCTATTGCTTTAGTGATGGCAGCGGTTGTAGGCGGTTCGATGTTTGGTGATAATTTATCTTTTATTTCAGATACTACTATTACCGCCGTTCGTTCACAAGGCGCGCAAATGAAGGATAAATTTAAGGTCAATTTTTGGATTGTATTGCCGGCAGCTTTTCTTACAAGTATTATTTTAGGGTTTATGACATCCGGGGGGACAGCCCAAGTAGAGCATCTAAGCTATAATTGGATAAAAATTATTCCCTATGTTTTAGTTATTATTTTAGCGTTATCTGGAATGAATGTTTTCCTCGTTCTTGCATTAGGGATTGTTCTCGCCGGTGCTGTTGGCTTAGCAGATGGCAGCTATCACATAATGAGCCTTATACAAAAGATTGGTGAAGGAATGGAAGGGATGTATGAAATCGCCTTTCTGGCTATATTAATAGCTGGAATGGTGGAGGTTATTAAATTTAATGGGGGAATTGACTTTTTACTCCGTCTTGTAACGAGCAGGATTAAATCGCAGAAGGGTGCTGAATTTGGTATAGCTGGTCTTGTGGGTCTAACTAATTTATCTACGGCCAATAATACAATTGCTATTCTAATTGCGGGGCCGCTTGCCAAAAATATTGCTGACCAGTATGAGATTGAGCCGAGAAAGTCCGCAAGTATTTTAGATATTTTCTCCTGTACAGTCCAAGGTCTTCTACCATACGGAGCCCAATTCCTTGTAGCCGCAAGTGTAGCCAAAATTTCGCCAGTGAGTATCTTGCCGTACTCTTTCTACCCAATTCTTATTGGTATTTGTGGTATGATAGCGATATTCATTGGGTATCCGAAAAAAAAGAAAGCCTAAACTTTACATTCAGACAGTAGACAAAAGCCATCGAGTAGTTTGATATGCTCCCTATTAGGTAGACAGATTAAAAAATAAAATCTGTTTATCTAAGGGGAGCATTTTTTGTGGTGCAGTTAATATCTACCCCTAATTGGAACGAAGGGCGGGAAGCAGTTGGACCCCGCTCATGAAAAGCGCCCACCCATAGTGGAAATGAACGGCTTTACTTTATTTTAAAGTTAATAAATTTCAATAAGAACCAAACAATAAACGCTAATGGTATTAGGTAAAAAAATAATAGTAGAAAAATAGGGAAGCAGTCTACTTTTTTTAGGGGGTAGGGGGATAGTTCATTCAAAAAGGGGAGCCCCTTACAGTCGAAAATAAAAGAGCCCAGTTGCTCTATTAATGGGAGCCTGGGCTTTGCTTAAGTATTTTGAACGAGCTGTCACTTTCTTGCCTGAATTAAAGTAAACCAATCGTTGTCGTTGAACTTGCCAGAAACATTGTATATGGGCTGATAGAAGCCTTTTGTATCATACATATACGATAGCTCAATCGATTCAATCTCAATTTGGTCTCCTTTTTTTATAATTAGGTCTTCCTCCTGTACGAGTGCGTTATACTTTATTTGAGGGAAATCGCCATCCTTTATTCGTTCATATATTTCTGCAGGAGACAGTATGTTTACCTCTCGAATAAATTGATTTTCATGAAGACTGTAGGTTAATGAATAAATGTGACCATCCGGTTTCAGGCCAAGACTGACATCTCCAGTCCAGTAATCTTTAGTTACATCAGGACGGTCTGGTAAGGTCCATTCAAATTCACCATTCTCCTGTACAGTTAATTCTGCATCTTGAGGTAGTATAGAAAGTTCATCCATCAATGACTTCGCCTTTTCTTCTTGCTCTACAGCTGAAGTTTGCTCCGGTGTATAATTATTCTCGGTTAACCACCATTGTCCCTCTGAATGATTGGTAACCAATGTATACGCGATCCCATTTCGATCTTCCACTAGCGTTTCGTCATTGTCCTTGGCATCAGATGCATTCATCTCTGATAATCCTAGTTTCTGTTGTAATAGGTCTTTTACGTCACCTTCTTGAATGATTTTCTTATAGACAGGAGCAACAATGGGTGCTGCGCTTAATTCCAATGATGTGGATACATGAACCTCTGACATTTTTGATTTTGTATATGCGTTTATTGCTAGATGACCAAACTCCTGTTGGGCGTAGACCATGTTCATAACGATAAAGATTAAGCCCATCAATAGAGGTATGGCAAGATTTCCAATCAGAGTTTTCATCTTTACCTTTTTGTTATGGGCAATAGAAGCGACAAGTTTGTATAATTGGTAGCCAATAATACCGCCAAGTGAGTTATTGATTAAATCATCAAGCTCAAAAATCCCTGCTCCTGAAAGTGCCTGATACGTTTCGATGGAGGCTGTTGCACCTACAACTACTAGAAGAAGCCACTTAAACTCTTTACATTTAGCCATAAGTAAAGGTAGAAATATTCCTAATGGCACAAACATTAATATATTAAATAGACAATTTTGAAGATCACGTAAAGAGTATTTTTTCCACGCGTCTATATAACCACTGAATGGCTGAAGGTTCAACTGCATGAAATGTGAAGTGCCACGACCAATCACTGTTAGCTCCAAAACAAAGACAATATATCCGATAAAAATTGCGCCAAGCAGAAGCTTCTTTACAGGAATTTGTTTTTGTTGATCGGATCGCCGTCTTTGATAATAAAAGAAATAAAGTCCAATCAGTAAAAATTCAAGGCCAATAATTATGATGACGGGCAGCATCAAAATTTTGATGTTGCTCATGATTTCAGTAATTCCCAAGGTGTGATGCTCCTTTTTCTGATGATGATTTTCAAATGCTATATGCCAGATGAGAGAATTCTCAGTAATGTCGACCTTCATTATTGTAAATGGAAATTATTAATAATTAGAGAGAATATTTATGAAGATTTCTTAAGAAAAGGGAAAGCCCAAGCACGTAATTATTTTGTGCTTGGGCAGTTAACTTGTTCGTATAATTAGACAATAAATTGGATTGTTCATGAGGATTTAGATCACTCTTTAATGTATAAATAAAAATACAATAATAGGGATTATTAATGAGGGCAGAAGATTTAAGGTATTGCATTTTTTTATGCCTAAAATACTTAAACCGGATGCTAATATCAATATACCTCCTATAATCGTCAATTCATTTAGAAGATCATTATTGATGGAATTCTCCATTAAACTAGCTATTAAATAAATGGAACCTTGCCATAGAAATAATACAATACCTGCAACAGCTATCCCAATACCAAATGTAGTGGCTAAAACAATCGAAGTAATTCCATCCAATATGCCGTTCGTGAGCAGATATGTATAATCTTGCTTTAATGCAGCCTCTATAGGACCTAATATAGATAATGACCCAATACAAAATAATAAAATCGCAGTCGATAATCCTTCAGCTAAATTCCCCTTAGAGTATTTATTCACTAAAGCATTAAATTTCGATTCTAAATTAAGTTTTTGACCTAATAATCCGCCTATAGCTAGACTGACAATAAAAAGTACCGGATATTTACTGGAAGGTAAATGTTGAACTAGAGCATTTATTCCTAATCCCATCGCTGCTAATCCCATGGCCTGCATGAGGATTTGATGGTATTCATCTTTTATCCCATTTTTAAAAATACTTCCAATGATGCTTCCGACTATAATCATCATTGTATTAAATATCGTTCCTAGCATAATTCATTCTCCTTAAAAAATTGTCCTTACGTAAAAAAATAAACCCTCCGGTAAGGGGAGGGTCAATACTTTATTGGTATTTGTATTTCTGTCAAATAATCTTCTTTACTCCCTGAAATGTAATGGTCAATTATGGTTCTTTCAATGGAATCTCCAATCACTTGGAAACCTTGATCTTTAATAAAATTCAGTAAGGATTTATAATGTGCGGGAGAATGATTATGATTGCCATTAAAATAAATACAGGCATATTTTCCTTCAGGAAGCGAGGCCAATAAAGGACTTTGACTATCCTCCTCCTCGACTAAAATAAATATCGAATTGTATTCATGAAACTGGTTATTTAATAGATGGCGAATACTTACGGTTAGGCCAACACCTCCAATAAATATAGAAGAATTCATATTCGACAAATTTTCTAATTGCCGCAGAGAAACTTCCAGTTGAGGCTCGGAACTGATTTTTTCCATTAATCGCACGATTCTTCGCTCTTGTTTTTCCATGATGAATGGGACTCCCAATGCCTTTATCTCTCGTGCCATTTTAATATCCTTAATTCGATCTTGGAACCTGCGATTAATTCGTGCCAGTTCGTGAATCTTTTCTTCGGTTAATCGTTTCTGTTCCTCTAAGAGATGCAAAAAGTCGTCGATATCCCTGTGCTCTAAGTGTCCTTTAATTTCCTTTAATGAAAAACCTAATTCCTTCAAATAATTTATAGTATTTAATTGCTCAAATTGTTCTGTTGAATAGTATCTATAGCCGTTGTTTTTATCCGTATGCATAGGCTTTAATAAATCAATTTCATCATAATATCGAAGGGTTTTTATAGTTGTTTTATGGAGCTTAGCCATTTCTCCAATTGAAAATCTATTCTTCATGTATATCTTCCTTTAAAAAACGTCCTATTATCATTATAGTACTTGATTTTGTCCATGAGCCCAATAAAAATTAGGTATTTTACGAGAGCAGCGATAAGCTGACAAAAAAGAAGCCAGTATTTCGGCAAATTAAGAGCTGGGACATACGTGAATGTATTTTACAAATTGCCCATAGATGTTTAAAAGAACCGTAGTTGGATGAGATGCTGTGTCCAATTACGGTTCTATCTGTTACTGGTATAAAATGATTGTCACTAGCATGAATCAAAAGTTTTAGGTGATACTATTCAATGCTTATTTTTTTCTTTCATGTTCCAATCATTGTGTATGATGTCTTGTAGAACATTTTTTAGTTGTATAAATTGCTGCTCTGAAATATTCGATTGTTGCATGACTTGACGCGATACCTCAGGTAGCTTGCGACGAACATCATTGCCTGCCTCTGTTAAATAGATTTGCATTTGTCGTTCATCATCTTTGGATCGCTCACGACAAATATAACCCTTTACCTCTAATTTTTTCAGCAATGGTGTTAAGGTACCTGAATCCAAAAATAAGCGTTGTCCTAATTCTTTCACCGTTATTTGTTCGTTTTCCTCCAACGCTAAAATGGTGATATAGCCTGTATAAGTTAAATCATATGGCTTCAATAATGATGTATAGTGTTTAATGATTTCCTTGGATGTGGCATACAAAAGAAAGCATAGTTGATTATCTAAATGATTAGGCATAAAAATCCCCTCTTTATGTTCTTCTATTAACATTTATATTAAAAATAAAGTTCCTACTTGTCAAACGCAATTAAATTGTGTACAATTCAATTTGTAAAAATTAAATTGTGTACAATTTAAAATAAAGGATACAGAAAAGGAGTTTTCGCTTATGAAAGAATTATACTCAACGACTATGATTAATGAGGGTGGCCGTAGTGGCACATCCTATGCAGAGGATCAATCCCTATCTTTAAAAATTGCACCACCAGGCTCAAAATTGGATAATGTGACAAACCCAGAGCAATTATTTGCTGCGGGGTATAGTGCCTGCTTTAATAGTGCGTTAGATTTGATTAAGCGCCAAAAAAAGCTTAAACATGCATCAACGATTCAAGTTACCGTTAAGTTAATGGAGCAAGCTACTTTTGATTATGTACTTGCGGTGAATATCGAAGGACATATTGAAGGAGTAACGCTGGAAGAGGCACAGCAATTATTAGAGCTAACACACACAGTTTGTCCTTATTCAAAAGCGACAATGGGAAATATTGATGTAACAATTAAAGCAGTTTAAATTTTTTGAAAAAGAGGGGAATTATATGTTATCAACTTCAACATTAAAACAAATTATGCAGGAACGTAAATCTGTTCGTAAATATAATGCGAATACTAAAATATCTCGTGAAACCATTATGCAGCTACTACAAGACGCTATTTCAGCGCCTTCTTCGAGCAATATGCAGCCATGGCGATTTATTGTCATTGATGATAAGGAAATCCAAAAGAATATTAATTTCTTTTCATTTAATCAAGAGCAGATCGAAACAGCCTCTGCTATTATTGCTGTCATTGGAGATATTGAGATGTATGTAAACGCTGAGGAAATCTATGCAAAGAATGTGGAGTTAGGCTATATGCCAGAAGAGATTGCGAAAAAACTGGCACAGGACGCATTAACAATGTATGGATCAGCTTCGACAAAAACATTAGAGAATATCGTCCATTTTGATGCTGGCCTAGTAACGATGCAAATTATGTTATTAGCGAAAGAAATGGGTTATGATACAGTTCCAATGGGTGGGTTTGATAAAGCTAAGTTTGCGGAGTACATGGAATTACCTGCAAATGAAATACCTATTTTATTATTAGCAATTGGTGAAGCGGCGGCACCTGCTTACGGTTCTTCACGTCTTCCAATTGATCGCCTTGTAAGGTTTAATCAATAATTTTTAGGCAGTTCGCTCATTGCGGGATGAATAAAAAAACAAAGCACAGTCGCTAAGAGGCTGTGCTTTGTTTTGGTATTGGTGCTTTTTCGATTTAATTATTTTTCTTGTGGAAGAATTCTTTTGCCATTGCTATACGTTCACTTGGCAACGTACGATTAAGCTCTTCCTCTAACCAGGCAATTGTTTTACCTCGTAAATAGTTCCGCATTTGCTCTTCAGCTTCTAACATCACTATATTAATGGTGCAATTTGAGGTACCTGATGCACAGGAATCACAATTTTCAGTTTGGTTGGCAAAATTTGCTTTGATGTTCTTACATTGAAATATGGGACTTTCACCCTCTACAGCTTTTACAACGTCCCAAAAAGAAATATCTTCAGGCTTTTTACTAAGCTTATATCCTCCTTTAACACCAGATACTGAACTGACAATCCCGGCTTTAGATAGCTTACCTAATACTTTTGATAAATAGGTTTCTGATAGCCCTTGAAATTCTGATAAATCCTTGATTCCAATACTTTCCTCTGGTGGTACATCTATTAAATAGACAAGGCTGTGTAATGCGTACTCTACCATGACACTATATTTCATTTATTCACCTACTTCTAATCCCTTTAGAAAACTTACATGTATCTTGTATATTATCATACCTCATAAATACTTCATCTAAATTAAATCAAATCAATTTGACAAAAATTAAAAACAGGCATATATTAAAGACAAATATAATCAATGATTAAGTTAATCGACGATTATATTTGTCTGTAATTTTGTATGGGGGAGGCAGTATGATCATTTAATCGGAACAAATGGTTTTCAAATTCATCATGCCTAAGGAAGAGCATGATGAAATAAGAATGAATTTTACTAAACTATCATCAATCAAGGAATTTAATTGAATCGGAGGAATGTAACGTGGAACAACGTATAGATTATTATAATATTGCACCTGATGCCATGCAGATCATGATGGAAATGGAGAAATACACGAAAAAGAATGGTATCGATAGAAAGCTCCGTGAGCTCATTAAAATCCGTGCTTCACAAATAAATGGATGTGCCTTCTGTCTGAATATGCATACCGCTGATGCAAAAAAAATGGGGGAGACTGAACAGCGTCTATTCTGTATAAGTGCTTGGAGAGAATGTACATTCTATTCAGAAGAAGAAAAGGTCGCTTTAGAGTTAACCGAACACATTACTTTAGTGTCTGAAATGCGTGTACCTGATGATTTATATAAACGAGTTCGTAATTATTATACAGAGAAAGAATATGTAGATTTAGTAATTCTAATTAACCAAATCAACAGCTGGAATAGAATCTCGATTGCTATGGGCAACTTCGCAGAATAATTTAAAGGATTTGTTCAAAATGAATCAATAGTAGGTAGAAATGTTGGTACCAGCATTTCTACTTTTTTATTTAATTGAAAATTAGCCTTCACGATATGATCTAATGAATGGATGGATGGTCCATTCTTTTTCCACGTCACATGTTTGTGTTGAGCAAATGGTGAACTCCAGTGCCGTTTCATCTCCACGTTACTATCGCTTCTTTTATTCCATGTTATTTGCTGTAATTTCACCTTTAATCCCTGTATCATCTTACAAACTAAAATGAATGTTAAAATTTTAGTTTTCCATTTTTTTGTTTCCAAAAATTTAATCTTGCCAAAAAGCAAACGTTTGTTCTAATATGTATACAAACAAGTGTTCTTACGTATGATAAGTGAAGGGAAATCTATTCGTAAATTTGTTACTAAAAGGCACAGGTGTAGGAATGGAAATGAAAGGTACATCAAATCAAATTTTGAGAGATAGTGGAGGAAACTACGATGAGAGAGCAATTGATTAAAGCTATGCAACGCAATCAATTAGTGGACATTATGTATATAGCCAAAAATGGTTCCGTAACAAAAAGACGTGTAAGAGTCATTAAAATTGTTGGCGATTCATTTCAAGCATTTTGTTTTACGAGGCAAGCAAAGCGTTCCTTTATCACCAAAAATGTTCTCGCGGTTACTCCTGTTTTCCGAAAAGAGCGTGAGGTTGTATGAACTATGAGGAAATGCCAAATAGACCTATTATGTGTATAGATATGAAGTGCTTTTATGCCAGCTGTATCGCCATGCTACATGGAATCGATATTTTAGAAACACCTGTCGCTGTAGTAGCCAATTTCGATCAACCAGGCAGTGTAGTCCTTGCTGCCTCACCATTGATGAAGGAAAAATATAAAATCAAGACCGGCAGTAGACGTTACGAAATTCCGAAACATCCCGATATCCAATTATTTGAACCTAAAATGTCCTTTTTTATACAGATGTCCATGACGATTACTAAGCTCATCGCTAATTATGTTCCTGTAGACGCCATACATGTTTACAGTGTAGATGAAAGCTTTGTCGATTTAACAGGTACTGAAAAGCTTTGGGGATCCCCTGAACAAGCGGCTCGAGAAATACAGGCCGCTATTTTGGATCAATATAATGTACCAAGCGCTGTTGGCTTAGGTCCCAATATGCTAATGGCTAAATTGGCATTGGACCTTGAAGCAAAGAAAACGGGTTTTGCTCAATGGACGTATGATGATATACCGAAAAAGCTTTGGCCAGTCAGACCCTTGTCCGAAATGTGGGGAATCGGCAAACAGATGGAAGCCAACCTAAATAAGTTGGGGATTCAAACAGTTGGTGGGTTGGCCAATGCAAATTTGAATGATTTAGAAGAGCAATTTGGTGTGATGGGCAATCAGCTATATCATCATGCATGGGGAATCGATCTATCAAAGCTAGGGGAACCGTTAATTACGAATGGAGCATTAAGTTTTGGAAAGGGTCAAATGTTAATGAGAGATTATCATACACGAAAAGATCTATCAGTAGTGCTATTAGAAATGTGTGAGGATGTCATGAAGCGGGCGAGAGATGCTGGTTTTGTTGGTCGTACAATTAGCTTGGGTCTTTCATATAGTCGGAATGCGATGACCAAAGGGTTTCATCGATCTAGAACGATTGATACACCAACAAATGAAACACTTGTCATGTATAAAACGTGTATAGAATTGCTGGATGAACACTTTGCGGGAGAGCCGGCAAGGCAGTTATCGGTAAGGATATCTAATCTTGAGAGAGAGCATAGTATCCAATTGGATTTATTTGATGAAAGAAAACCACAACGGCAGCTCATCGGACCTACAATGGATGCCATACGCAACAGGTTTGGAGCAACAGCGTTATTACGAGCAGTTTCGTTTACTGGGGCAGGGACAGCCATCAAGCGTGATCGCTTAGTTGGTGGTCATTTGGCATAGGAGTGATTGGATGATAAAAGACAGAGGTAATATAAAATGGGCATCTATGATGATGCCGGAACATTTGGACCTGCTAAGGGAATGCAAAGAAGTCTATACAGCGCAACCAAGAGAGCTGACAGAATGGGAACTGGAAGAGTTACAGCAAACCATCGATATAGCCTATCATCAGCAGCAAGATGTTCAATTAAATGTTTGGAACGATGGAAAAATCATGCATTGGACGGGAATCATTCATGCCATTAACCTATCTACAAACGAACTGTTACTTGAAACACTACTGACAACGAGACGTGTTCCAATCCAGCATATTCAATCAGCTCAACTAGAAGCTGATTATTATGATTAAAGCGGAACAACGCCAGCTATTACACAAGTATTTATTGTTGGAATTAGCTGTAAAATCGGTACAGCATGATTACCGATTTGCTGAACAATTTAAAATGAAAATCGCGTTTGTACCTTTAATGGATGCATTATTAAAAGATTTACGCCAAGAATATTTTGATCTCAAAAGGCAGCTTAACCAGCAACATATACGAGTGGTAGGCTGGCATCGTGTGGACGAATATTTTAGTGATGTCCAAATTGCAACGGCAGGTAATGATGTAGTCCTCCGCTATGCTAACCAGGCATTGAAAACACAGGTGGAAAAGCTCGTCATTCGTTATCTCGATAAATGATTGGTTTTCAAAATGAGTCATAAGTTACAATATACCAAAAGGGATATTTTTGGGGAGGATAACTGTGAGCATTTCTATTTGTATAGCTACTAGCAATGATTATTATGCCGTGAATAGCCTTGTGGGAGAAGGGCACGAAGAGCATGTTATGGAAGAACCAGCCATTTTTAAAAGCGTTGAATCGGTTATGCCTGAATCTTATTTTAAAGACTTACTTGAAGATCAAAACAGTCATATTTTTATCGCCAAGAACGATGAATTAGTTGTAGGATTTGCAATAATTAGCATTGAACATTCGCCTTCATTTCAATCTTTAGTACGACGTAAATATGGCTATATTCATGATTTTGGTGTGAGAAAGGCTCTACAAAAGCAAGGTGTTGGAGGATTATTATTTACAGGTTGTAAGGAATGGGCAAAAGCAAGGGGAGCCACATCTATAGAATTAAATGTTTGGGAGTTTAATGCCAACGCCATTGCATTTTATGAGCATCTAGGAATGAAGGGGATAAGTAGAAAAATGAGCATGAATATTTGAAGCTACGGCAAAAAAGATAAAACCAGGTGCTCAACTTGACGGGGTGCAGTTCAACTGAGAATCTGGTTTTTATTCTTCATTGTATTGCTTCATCAGTTCCTGTAGCTTACTTTTAATTTGTTCCCGTACGATTGGGGGATGTTTGACATTGGCCTCCATGCCTAAGCCGAGAAAAAAATGGACTAACCATGGTGTAAAGGAAGAGTTCACCTTTGCGAATATCTTCCCGTATCCATTTTCACGAAGCTCCATCCACTGAGATAACCATAGTTCTGATTGACAACGTCTTACTCCTTCTGGTGTTAACTCTACCTCAAGATCTAACATATGTTCTTCATCCGCTGGCACGATCCATGACTTGATGTGCTCATTTGTCATGTCCAATTTCAGGCTTTGATCTTCAGCTAAAGAAAAATCTTTCACCCGATCTATGCGAAAAACTCGATAATCCTCAGCTAGGAAGCAATAAGCCTGGCAGTACCATAGCCCGTTCATCGTATAGATTCCAAGAGGTTGAATCGTTCTATTTTTAGTCGTGGCCGCTTCATACAAGATGGTGACAACCTGCTGTTCAAGTGCAGCCTCCAGTAATTCCTTTAAAAAGGGCACTTCTAATTCATGAGGAGGTACCCAAAATAAAAGACGTTGCTGCATATTTTCAATCTTTTGCTTGAGTTCACCTGATAAATAGTAGAAAAATTTATCCAATGCAGTATTTACTTCATTTTTGAAGGGGAGAGCTTTGTAATTATGTAATGATTGGCAGGCAAAGAATAATGCAATTGCCTCATGTTCGGTAAAGCTGATAGGTGGTAGCACTTTTTCACGCAAAACACGATAGCCACCATTAGGCCCAGCTTCGGAATAAAGCGGTACACCTAGTTCACTCAGTTCCATTAAATCACGAATCATTGTTCGGCGTGAAACACCACATTCATCAGCCATCTCCTGAATGGTAAACTTTTTACGTTCATTGACCTTCATCATGAGCTGAATAAGTCTTTGCGCCTTGTGCATCCAAGCTCCTCCTTACAAACAAAATTAATAGTGACAGTAGTTGTCACTATTATCCCGTATAGTAAAACTTGAAGTCAATGTTTATGAATTTTTAATAAAAAGTACATTGACCACCTCATGAAGAGCATAAAAGGAGAAAAAAATGGCACAAGACAAACACAACTTTGAAGTGGAAGTTATGTTAACGAAAAGGGGGATGGATCATGGCTGACACATTTGAGGGTAAATATACAACAGATTTTTTTCATCAATTTATCAATATCGTACAGGCTGAATACCCTGCCTTTGATTCACATAAGTTCATGAATTTAATCCATGATGACGATTGGGAAATGAAAAAATTTAAACAGCGTATTAGGCATATCAGTACTTCTTTACGGACGACTTTGCCGACATCCTACTGTGAGGCATTATCAATATTGATAAAAATTGCACCTACATGTAAGGGAGTGGAATATTTATTTTTGCCTGATTTTGTAGAAGTATATGGACTAGATGATTGGCAGGCTTCCATTCATGGATTAGAGGTGTTAACGGAATTCTCCAGCGCAGAGTTTGCTGTTCGGCCTTTTATTTTAAAAGATCCTCAGAAGATGATGGATCAAATGTTAAAGTGGGCGAACCATGCTAATCCTCATATTAGACGATTAGCTAGTGAGGGGTGTCGCCCTAGGTTACCTTGGGCATCGGCATTGGGAATATACAAATTGGACCCGTCACCAATCTTACCGATATTGAACCTGCTCAAACAGGATCCATCTGTCTATGTACAGAAAAGTGTCGCTAATAATTTAAATGATATTGCCAAGGATCATCCCGAACTAGTGAAACGACTTGCTCGTGAATGGCACGGAGAGAGCTCAATCACAGATTGGATTATTAAGCATGGATGTCGAGGTTTATTGCGAAAAGGAGATGCTGAGGTGCTTTTCTTGTTCGGCTTTGACAACTCTCCAGATGTAACAATCCATGAGTTAGCGCTAGGAAAAGTTAGGTTGGCGATTGGACAAACCCTTGATTTTGCATTTACGATTCAAACTACTTCTACAGCACCACAGAAGCTTCGAATCGAATATGCGATAGATTTTGTTAAAGCAAATGGAGCGACCTCAAGAAAGCTATTCAAAATAACGGAACGCACCTTCGAAAAAGAGAGTCACCGATACACACGGAATCACCATTTTAAAGATTTAACAACCCGAAAGCATTATCCAGGTCAACATAAGCTAGCGGTAATAATAAATGGAAAAGAGCTAGCTACAACAGAATTTTGCGTTGAACGCTAAGCATACAGGTTGGATGAGCGATTTTAATGAAAGTACTGGAGAGAAATATAGGGGCTAATAAACCATTTAAGGGTCACTGAGATGGGAGTGACCCTATTTTAACTAGGGATTATTTAAAAAATTGTGGCTTTTCCACCTTAATGGAGGCTACTTCTCCACAGACTTTACAAAAGTTAAAAATAAACGGGGAGCCAACTGAAAAGACAGAATCAATAGGCCTAACATTGCCTTGATTAAAATCGCCACCAACTTGTCCAATCGTAAAAGAATCACTACCACAGGACTTGCAAACTAACTTTTTATCTTCCACGCCATCACCTCGTTATGTAATATATGTAAATTGTATCATAAAAAGGAGAATGTGACATTCTAGCTCCTATTTCAACACGATTCGCGACTTTATATCGACATATTTTAGAGGATTTATTTGAAATTTGAAAAATGGTTTTATAGTAACATAGGGTGTATAAAGGTGGAGGAGGTTTTATATGCCTAATTTATTGCTAATCCTTTTTTTATTAAACCTATCTATATTTCTTTTACATGAAATGGATGCAATAAGGCGCTCGGAGTGGCGATTATTTATCGTATTAAAAGATATGGAAGATTCAAAGGCTTATCAAGTATTCACAGGGATTCATCTTTTTCTTTATGTCATTATACTTTCCTTACTATTCAGCCCCTATCAAACCATAACGTTTTGGGTTCTGGATATATTCTTTATCATACATACAATCCTACACTTATTATTTGAAAGACATCCTCGAAATGGATTTAAAAACTCGTTTTCAAGAGCTATCATTTATCCGATGGGAATTCTTGCAGCCATCCACTTATTCTTTTTAATAAATGTTTAAAATAAGACGATCCTTTGGTACAAAAGAAAAATGAAAAGCCCTATACTATACGAATGTATAAGGCTTTTCGGCATGAACTAAAATCTAGAAAGTCTGTGTTAATTCCGAATTTACAAACCGTTGGGCAGCAATGATAGTACCAGAAGCTGTGCGTCCATAAACGCTATATATTCCGCCATTTTGATTGGGAACAATTTCAACTTCATACTGTGGCGAACTTCCAACACCTGGCGTTACAAAAGTAGAACCATTTGCAACTGCCGCAAATGGTGTAGTGGACAATAATTGTCTTGAACCATTTAGTCTAAAAACTCTTACTACGCCAGTTAGCAAACCTCCAGTGAGATTAAGAACTTTGACACGAACACTACTTGCATTAGCTGGTTGATTTCCTGTGTTTTCAATAGGACCAGTAGTTAAAGGCATGCATTCACCTCCTTGCAACTATAAAATATATAATCTGCAGATTATATTGATATAATATGTAGCTCCTTGTTACACTCTCTAGTTGTATTCATCATCCCTCTTTGATTAAAAAGTAGATGGGTAAATTAGTAGAAGATTTATCAAACTAATGAAGAGGGAATAGACATAGAAAAAAGCTGATTAGATAGTATGAACTGCCCCATAAAAGTTAGACATCATTCTAACTTTTACGGGGCAGTTCAATTATTCCAATCAGCTTCTATTTTTAGCTTTTTCCGTGTCAACTTTTTTCGTTCTAAGTAGCAATGCTATAAATATAAAACTCGCTACCCAAAAGGAGAAGAATAAATTTTCGAGCAAAGCCCAATTATCATTTATGAAATAGTCCCAAATCATAGTAATTAAAAATAATGTTACAAGGAAAGCGAAATACAATAATTTTCCTAATGTGGTCAACCGAAACACCTCTTATGTAATGATAATGGTGTACTACTCATCACTCAAAGGAGGCTGCGACGGTCAACTAGCGCCACAGCCTTAAATAGTGCGTGCGATACACTCCAACATAGTGTGTGTCATTTATGATTTCTTATACATAAAAAAACTAGCTGTAACGTTGTCACACGCTACAGCCTATAATACATTCACATTCCTCGATTCGGGGAAATAGAGTTAATTTTATTTTTCTGGATAATTCACATGTAATGGTGGTGGAACAAGCCAGCCTTTATTTTTATTCAAGCGTAAAAGTTTAGCACCAAGCTGAGCCTTTGCCGTATGGAATTGACCATACATTAAAGCGATATCTTCTCGTGTAGAAGTACCCATAGCTTGGCTACATGCAACTAATCCAGCAGCAACATCAGCGGTAAGTGCAGCGCTTATTTCTGGATCATTAAACTTTGCGCCCGGAGGAATATCTTCCAATCTTGCTACAGGTCTTTCAGGTGAAGCAGGAGGTAAAGCAATCCCATTTGTTTTTAAAATCTTTTCTAATTGCTTTACTTCTTCTTTACATGTTTCAACGATATCTTCAATGATTTTTTTTAGATCTTCATCTCCAGTGTGATTATAAAACGTTTGATAGCCAGAAATCATACCATAGTCTACAATTAAACTTGACCAAACACTAAATACTTCACCGTAATGCAATGGTTCATCTTTTGGATTTCCACCAAGAATACCCATACTTTCACTTCCTTTTCTGGTTTTCACCTTTTTTTAACCAAAGGTAGTATGGGTGAAAAGGAAAATGGAATACCCAGTTTTAAAAAATTATTTCAGGTGTTAATTTATGTTATACCAATATCCAGCCGACAAGAAGATTTATTGCATTCACTAAAAGAAGCCACAGCGATCGAAATCACTGTAGCTCTTTAAGTAGTGAGACACTACGCTATTTTATTTTGGCTGTTTATTGTCAAATTATACGTAAAATTTATATGGAAAAATAAAGTTAAAAGTATAGAATGTCACCGGAAGGATAAGTTAAAACTTATTGGAGGTGAATGAATTTGTCAAAAGAAAAGCAAAAGAATGAAATAGAGCAAGAGGAAATCGGAATGGAACTGAATACCGAAGAATTAGAAATAAAAGAAAAAAAGAGCAAAAAATATATGGACAGAGATTTAAATTATGGTGGTGACTATAAATTTATTCCGGCAACTTCTATTGGGAGTGGTGTTGGTCTAGAAGTAGTGCCTGATTTATATCAATATACTATTCAAATTGTCAATATTGTGCTTTATGGTGACCCAAATACAAAAGAATTCGTGCTCATTGATGCAGGCATGCCCAAAAGTGCAGAGGAGATAATTTCAGTAGTTGAAGAACGTTTTGGTCTCAATGCTCAGCCTAAAGCGATTATTCTGACGCATGGTCATTTTGATCATGTGGGAGGAATTATCGAACTAATAAAACGATGGAATGTCCCTGTCTATGCCCATGTCTTGGAAATGCCCTATTTAACTGGAACAGAAAGCTATCCAGAAGCTGACCCTGCTGTAAGTAGCGGTTTGGTGGCAAAAATGTCGCCTATTTTTCCAAATGAAGCCATTAATTTAGGGGGGAACATTCAAGCAATTCCTTCGGATGGTAGTGTACCATTTATGCCAGGTTTCCGATGGATTCACACTCCAGGGCATACTCCAGGGCATATATCATTATATCGCGAAAAGGATAAAGTCCTTATAGTGGGAGATGCATTTGTGACTGTCAAACAAGAATCTCTTTATAAAGTTATTACACAGACAAAAGAAATTAGTGGTCCACCAAGATATCTAACAACGAACTGGCATGCTGCTCGAAAGTCTGTTGAAAAATTAGAAGCATTAAAACCCTCTGTTGCGATCACAGGTCATGGATTACCAATGGAAGGTGAAGAATTGGCAAGAGAACTAAAAAAACTTGTAGATCATTTTGAACAAATTGCTCTCCCAAAACAAGGTAAATATCTTAATTAATATTTTTGAATAACGTAGCATTTTCTTGCACATTTAAATAGGTCAGCATGGATTATGTCTTTTATGAATGCTGAAGAAGTGTATGAGGTACAGTTTTACTATACAGAGAATTGGACAATCAGGAACATGGATTAATGGTGTTTTTAAGTAAACGGACTGATAACTAAAATAGATAAAACGGCAAAATCCATTTATTATGTTTGGATTTTTGCCGTTTTTTATTGTATTACCACTTTTTTGAAGTAAACATTTAAAATAATTTTAAATTATTTGCAACCTTTTGTGACCTTTATACGAGGATAGGTTGAAAGGTGGGAAGAGATGGAACTTGAAACAATATATATCACCTATATGAATGATATATATCGCTATTTATATTCACTTACGAAAAATCATAGTGCAGCGGAGGATTTGCTTCAGGACACATTTACAAAAGCGCATATTACCCTTCTTGGTCAAGAAATTCAAGACATCAAACCTTGGCTTTTTAAAGTAGCTTACTATACATATATCGACAGTACACGAAAAGAGAAGCGGTATGTAACTTCCGACAAAATTGATCAAATGCATTCCAATACACCAGAGCAAATCATCGTTGAACAAGATGCTTATTTAAAATTAATCAATCTACTTGAACAAATTAAACCAATCGAAAAGCAAATTATTTTGTTATGTGATGTACATGACTGTACAAATGAGCAAGCTGCAAACATTTTGCAATTAAACGTGAATACGGTGAAAAGTCATTTAGCGCGAGGTCGCAAAAAAATGCGCGTACTCATTACAAGGGAGGAATAAAGGTGGATTCTTATCAACAATTATTACAGCAAGCAAAGAATAGTGAGAAAGGAGATGCACCTTCAACAAATGTGATAAAAAAAGCCATTGCGTCATCTAAGTGGAAGCTGATTGTAACAACGCTGACGATTGCCCTTTTAATCGTTCCCACTTGTTATATGCTCACTTTTTTGTACTATGCCTTTGGTACAAAGTCTACAACCTTAATGGATGTGACAAGTCAGACACTTTATGTAACGGAACCGAATACCACATTGGAGGAACTTGAATTTGATATGGAATTTTCGCTCTTTTCGATGGGATTATCATTTGAGCAATACAAGCAGATCGGTGAAGAAGTCTATCCCGTGAAGCATTATGATACACGCTTTATGTTAAATAATTTAGTGGGAAAGAAGATTACTTCAAAACTGGAAAAATCGTATCCAAAATATCCAACTGAAACGAATCAATGGCTAGTACATCCTAATAATCGAGGAGAATTTAACACAATTGAGGAGCAAAGGAAACTAAAAGGATTACCTAATGAAACCGTTGTAGAAGCGTATCTTTCTTTCAATGATTTATATACAGTAGATCAAGTTATTCAGCAAATGCCAAATGTAGATGTCACCTGGGCAGCGATTTATACAGGAGTAGAAGACACCATGCTAAGTGCAAATGGGAATGTTGTATCGCCTATTGGCTATCCTGTACAACCAGATCAAACAAATTGGTCCCCATTTAAAGGTGCTACTTCTCATGAACAAACGTTTTTATCCATCTTAAATTTTCTAGTTGATTATGAGGAGACGGCTACTGCTGTTTCCGCTCATAAAAATCTGGACCTAAAAGAGAGAATCCATTATTTAAAACAGCATGATATGAAAACATATGGGGTTGTCGTTACAGGACCCAAAACTGAGGTTGAACAGCTACAAAGTTTAACCATGATTAAGCATATGAAACTAGGGGAGGTTAAATTATGGAATTGGGTACGTTAAAGCAAACTATTTTCAATGTTTTTGGCTGGGCTAGCATTAGCATTGGCCTATGGACGCTTATCATGGTTAATAGTTGGATTATCATTGGCTATGGTGCTCCATTTACTAGTAAGAATTTCATTACCTTGACAATCGTTTTTGGGTTCATTGCGATCCTTTCGAGACCCAGTCGTTCTCTAGGCAAGTGGGGAATCTTTATTGGTGGCTATCTTATTTTGTTTATGACGGTTCTATTCTTTGTTGGCTGGTTAATTACCCCATTTCCTTAAGACAAGCAAGTAGGCCATACCTATGGGTTGTGAGTCTTTTAGAACATACTATGTATAGGTAATAAAGTATAGATACTAGTTTTTTATAAGGCGACAGTTAGGATGTCATGTCAGTCTTTGTAATCAAAAATAGCGAAAACAATTGTCAGAAAATATCAATATATTCTATAATGAGTAAAAAAATAGAGAATAAGAGGTGGACTTATGGGTAAACCAGTAGATTACAATCTATATCCGGGTTATCAAAACACACAAGATTCTAGACTAGATGAAAGAAAAGAAGAATATATAGAAGTATTAGAAAAAGCAAAAATAGATGGGTATATACTTGAGTTTGAAAAATCCTCTGAATTACCCCAATAACTATGTTTAAATCTCAATCTAATACAAGGAAGCCAGGCGCTCTGCGGAGTACCTGGTTTTTTACATTTTTAAGCTTTATTTGCCAAGCCATTATAAATAGCGGCTCCTAGACTATGTGCTTGTTCATATTTCATACATATTGTTTTTAATGATGATGACCTAGGTCTAGCTCATAATGGACTTAATGTAAAAGTTACTATAATCTACTAATTAATGCTGATATGGAAAGGGTGGTAAAAATGAGTAAAAATATTATTGTATTTGGAGCAAGTCAGGGGTTAGGTGACGCTTTTGTAAAAGGCTTACCCGTGAAGGGGGATACTGTATGGGTAGTTTCACGTACACGACCTAAAAGCTTAGATATCAATGATGGCGTAAATCGTCAATGGCTTTCTATTGATTTGTCTAGCCAACAACATATACCGTCATTAAAAGAACAATTAAAAGATATCGCTATAGATGTATTAATTTATAATGTTGGGGTTTGGGAAAAGCATGGCTTCGAGGATGATTATTCATTTGATAGAGATGAAGTCGAGGATATTTCAAATTTAATCAATATCAATCTAACGTCCACTATTACATATATTCAGGCACTTTTACCGAATTTAAGACAAGCGAAAAATGGAAAGGTTATTTTAATTGGTTCAACGGCAGGGTTAGACCATACAAACAATGCACAGGTTTCATTTGTCACATCTAAATTCGGTTTACGAGGCATTACAAATGCTTTACGTGAACATTTAAGAGAAGACAGAATTTCTGTCACTTGCATTAATCCTGGGGAGCTAGCAGCAGAAGTCCCTTATGAGGAAGGCGCTGAAAAGGCCATCCAATTATATGAAGGTACACGTATCCCTGTCCAAGATATTGTAGCTATTGTGCAATGTGTGGTTAATTTATCACCCGCTTCATGTGTCAAGGAAATTAATGTCCCGGCCATAACAGATGTAAATGCTTGATATTAGGGTTAGAAGCTAATAACTGTACAGTTTGAATTAAAAAGGGCCACAAAGAGGAATGTGACCCTTTAACGATAAATGGTATTAGTAGTTATGAACATTAGAGGCGAACAATATCATCAGAGAAGTGTTGGATGGTTTTACTATTTCAACATGAAGCTTGAATCGATAATAATTAAACTAAATGCTGATTTAGAGCCATAACCATTACCCTCATCTCCTTCGCCCATTCTCTAATTGTTCATGAATAGAGGGTTATATGAAAATGTGAAAATATTGTTATGGTTGGGGGAAGGGGGAATAGATGTTTAGTCTGATGATTTGGGATGGATAAATGGCTCTAATAGGGCTATCTATCATTATGATTTGTTCCTATATAGGACAAATGAGTAATGGGAGATTAATATAAAACTGAAGCGCCGACAATAATTAATAGAATAAATAGAACAACAACTAGAACGAATGTTGAACCGTAACCGCCGCCGTTATTGCCTCCGTAATAACTCATAAAGTATCCCTCCTTTCTCTCTATATGTATAGTATGTATCGTTATAGGAAGTTTAAAGGTATTTATCCAGACCTATAGAGCTATAAAAAAGAAATTTTATTGTGACAAACGGAGACAAATTGATTGGGTATGGAAAATTGATTGAAAGATATTGAAAAGATATTGATCACATCTAGAGTAGCGGAGCATAGGGAAAAGAGCTTGAGCAGGGAATCATTTGCTAGATGGGGTAAACGATAGTTGAAAGAAAAAATCAATAGAAAAGATTTGATTTAGCCTTTTAATGAAAAAAGTAACCAAAAAAGAAATTCATCTTAGTGGTTACTTGAAAGTTTATGTAAAATGCCCTGTCTTGGTTTTAAGAGAACGAATACGACATAAAGAAGGACAGACAACTCTGTCTCCTGAAATAAAAGCTATCGAGAAGAAATAATTCTCGATGGCTTTTATCAGTTTTGTTCCCTATTTACTTTGTGAATGCCTAAATTGGTAGATGAACAAAAAATAAATAGGGATCTTGGGGAATCGTTTATTTTAGTGATGGTATAGTCAAAGAATTGAGTGATACCCCAAATCCATTCTACAAGCTCCTCACATCAAAACTTTTCAGGCTTGGCTACCTTAAATGATGCCACTTCGCCACAATGTTTACAAAATGACAAAATAAGAGGGGAGCCCGAAGCTATAAAAGAGCCTATAGGTCTGACATTACTATCAGTGGATAATTTCCCATGACCAAGTTGACCAGTTGCAAAAGAATCTTTCCCACAAGCCTTGCAGATTATTTTTCCGTTGTCCATCTCATCACCTCATGATGCAGGATATGTAAATTCGAGCATGAAAAACCACAACATCTTCTAGCTATAAGGGGATCCATAAGAAGAAAGTTAAGGGTAAAAATAATATACTGAAATAAATGTTGGAGTGGCCGAAGACTGCTTCTTTAGGAAATGAATTTTTCCTGCAAACAACTCTTTTACATCCCTTCCACTTATGTAGACTTAGGCAAAAAGGTTGTTGTAGACCCACTCGGGGTGGGGCTGTTATTATAAAAAAGTAGTAAATGGGAGGTAATGAATTGGAAGAAGAAAAATACAATAATCTTAAATTAGGTGAACGTGGTGCCATGATAAGTATTATTGCTTATATAATTTTGTCCGTAGTAAAAGTTGGTATTGGCTACATGAGTGGGTCAGAAGCTTTAAAGGCGGATGGGCTAAATAATACGACTGATATTATTGCCTCAATTGCAGTACTTATAGGTCTGAAGCTTTCACAAAAACCTGCCGATCATGATCATCGATATGGCCATTGGAAAAGTGAAACCATTGCCTCTATGGTAGCCTCGTTTATTATGATGGCAGTAGGTATTCAAGTATTATTTGGTGCGTGTACTTCCATTTTTCAAGGTGGAAAAGAATCACCCGACATTTTCGCAGCGTATGTAGGCCTTGGATCAGCATTAGTCATGTATTTTGTATATCGTTATAATAAAAAATTGGCTGACAAGATAAATAGTAAAGCCGTTATGGCCGCTGCCAAAGATAACTTATCAGATGCCTGGGTAAGTATTGGAACAGCAGTAGGGATATTTGGATCACAATTACATATGCCATGGTTAGATACAGTAACAGCTATTATTGTAGGTTTTTTAATTTGTAAAACCGCTTGGGATATTTTCAAAGAAGCCTCTCATGAACTTTCTGACGGATTTGATGAACAAATTCTTCAAAACTATAAAAATATTATTTTGAAGTTAGATGGTGTCATTGGTATTAAAGAAATTAGAGGCAGAAATTATGGCAACAATGAAGTCATCGATGTTGTCATTCTAGTCAATGCAAATTTAGATATTACAGAGGCTCATGATGTAGCTTGTCATGTTGAAGATAAAATGATTCATGAGCAGGGCGTATATGAAGTTCATGTTCATGTGGAACCCAATGAGGAAAAACTATAAAAAGGATTAGGAACTCAATGATTTTGAGTCCTAATCTTTTTTACTTTGTCAAAAGCTTTTCTCTATTTGTCCATATGTAAGTCATTTCTTTCGAGGGAATGAATGAGTTTGTTTAAATTTATTAGAAATTATTAGTATAATAAACTTACTTTGGAAAATTGATTATAGTAGGAGGATGTCTTCATGCCAATTCATATAGACATAGTAAACAGAAAAGGTGCTAGAAAAGTTAGTGAAATCCCTGAGGAGGTGCTAACGTTATTGAATGAAGGAGAAATAGAGAGTGTTAATTTAACTGAATGGTTGGGGATTAATCATATTACGTTAGTGAAACATGTTTTACCAAAAGTAGGGTTATCTCATCAATTAGAAAATATAGTAGAAGAAATGTTAAAACAGAATGCTGAATCGGGAATGAAAGCTATTCGTTTAACTGGTGAACTATTGAATACAGCTATAGAGCAAGAAAATGACCAAACAAAAGAAGAAATGATTAAACAATTTGCGACGCATCCTTCTGATAGTGTTCGCTGTTGGGCAGCGTTTATGAATAAAAATGGAAGCTCCTCTTTGAAAGAAAAATTAGCTTATATTTATCCATTTGCTGGGGATCATCATTTTGGAGTTAGAGAAATTTCTTGGATGTCTATTAGAGAGGATATAGCGCAACATCTTGATGAAAGTATTGAATTGTTAACCGAATGGGCAAAAGAAGAGGATGAAAATATACGGAGATTTTCCATGGAAGTTATTCGTCCCCGTGGTGTTTGGGCCAAGCATATCGAAGATTTAAAACAGAACCCTAGTAAAGCCCTTCCTATTTTAAACCAACTGAAATCAGATCCATCAAAGTATGTACAAGATTCTGTAGGGAATTGGTTAAATGATGCTAGTAAAACTCAACCTGATTTCGTCATGATGCTTTGTGAAAAATGGAGTAAAGAATCTGATACAAAAGAAACTTCAAAAATTATAAAGAAAGCTAAAAGAACAATAATGAAAATATAGCTCATGCAAAAGCAACAGGTTCTTGCTGTGAACTTGTTGAATAAGGTGGGGAGGGGAAGGAAAATACCATATACTTTCTGATTACATGCTGTTATTTTGTTTCTTCCCCCATTCCATTCCTACTTCGAAAATAAAGACGAGCATAAGAAAGAAGATAACTATTTTTATCGTGAAGGTTTCTGTCCAAAAGCCCAAATAATACATGAACACCATAATAATAGATAAAAGTGTTTTAATCATCTTTAGGGTCATTATGACACCTCCTAATAGTCGGATTACCTTATAATAAAAGGCTTTATAATAGAAATGCTTTTTTTCATAAAACAACAAGTAGCCAAAAGGAAATAAATATCAATGGCTACTTGTAACGTAAAATGATTATTTTTAAATGCTAGGCTGTTTTGAGTAGTTTATAAATCATTGCTTGGTCGTATCATTTAACCGTTAACCCGAGTAGTGAAGCAAACCCGATAGCTTGGTCAGAAGATACTTCACACCCATTCAAACTTTCGAGGGATACTTGAAGTCTTTGAAAGGTACACGTACTAATATCTATCCCCTTTAAAGAGGTTTCAGTAAAATCCACCTCATTAATATCACATTCATGGAATGCCACTTTATTGAATAAGCAATCAAAATAATTCGCTCCTTGTAGGTTGGTGTTATCGAATACTACTTGTTTTAAACGAGCCTCAGGAAAATTGCTTAAGGTTGCCATACAATTTTCAAAAGAAACGTTTCCAAGATTAGCCTCGGAAAAATTCACACCTAATAATTTACAGTTTTTAAAAACCACTCTATGTATAAGGCTTTCCTTTAAGTTTAAATTAGATAAATCACAGTTTTCGAAAATGACATCCGTTACATCCATTTTTTGAAAGGAAGAATTGATGAATGTGACATTTTTAAAAATAACTTTAGATACGATTAACCTCTCAACAGCCTCCTTATCAATGACTGTATCTGCGATCATGCAATTTGATAAAAAAGGTTCTTCCTCGTAAAAAATATCTTGAAAATTGGCTTTTTCTAAATCAGTAGGTATTTTTGGTGATGTAAGTTGGAAATTATGTGACATATAAGCACACCCTTCGAAAGTAGTTAGCACCTATCTTATAGAAAAATAAATAAAATAAAAAGTCTTTCATATAAAGGGAAAGTGTGTGCAAATCTAAATTTCTATCCCATTACTGCATTGAGGTGTTCATTCCAATGATATTGCGAAATAGGGAGGGAGGCTTTAAGTTTTCCGATAGCCAGCGTACATAAATCCATTTGTTGCGGACTTCAGTGTCTTCAGTAGAAGAACATTCTATAGCATATGACAAATACCTATTTGTTGTTCCGCTGAGGAAGCATACGTGTTTCGTGGGTACTGAAAGTCAATGAGTAGGATCCCAAACAGTTCATGAATGGAGGGCATCGGTATCGTTTATTTAGAAATTTCAAATAAATGAATGACCAAAACCACATTAAATGGTAAAGTATAGAAAAAGTGATTGGGGGAATTGTCATATGGAAAAATTGAACAGGGTTGAACTACAGCATTTCTCAAGTGAATATAAGGAAGAGTTAAACTCTTTTGTCCTTACAGAGGAACAAAAACAATTCTCTGCGCTTCCAAGCAATTTTGAGGAAATCAACGAAGGACAGTATCGTATTGTCATTTTAAGTGATCATACACCTGTTGGTTTTTTTCTATTGAATTCAAATGAACGGGTAAAGAAATACTCTACTAATTCGAACGCTTTGTTAATATCGGCACTATCAATTAATCATGCTGAACAAGGTAAAGGTTACGCAAAACAGGGAATGTCATTACTAGTTGAGTTTGTTCAATCAGAATTCCCTCATTGTGATGAGCTTGTCTTAGTTGTAGATAAAGATAATATACCAGCACAAAAGTTATATTTAAAAGTAGGATTTGAAGATACGAATGAGCGATTAACAGGTCGGATTGGCGAAGAAATTATTATGAGACAATTAATAAAATAATACATGCCACAAGTACATAACGACCTACTTTTATGTATGGGGACGGCCATGTACGGCAGTACGACAATGTTCAGTAGCAGAAACAGTAAATTGAAAACAATGAGGAAGTAGCCAAGCAGCTGCTTCTTTTTAATGATGGCTAGATGCAATTTAATAAGCGGAGGTGATGGACTATGACGCGAGAAAGTGTCAATCATTTTATGAACGATCCGTGGTGGCTGATTTCAAAATGTATGTCAGAATCGTTAAATGATGAGTTGAAGAAAGAACTTTCACAACAACATATTCTTTATGGGAAAGAGGCAATAGCGGTGGCTAGAAGAGAAGATAATGATGATGTGATTTTTTGGATTGAAACAATGAATAAATACGCAGTCGTTCATTTAACCTATTCGAAAGAAACCACAAGCGAATATCCTATCACATCATTATATACACGGAGAGAGTTAGAAGAATTCTGTAAGAGTGTTTCAAAGCTTTATTAAATTATTTGACATGAAATTCTATTTTTATAATATTTACAATTATGGTAATATAAACGAGGGTTTGTTCAATGAGTTATAAAAATACCTTTATTAAAATTTCAGAGGATTCGGAAGTCACTTCGGCTGTTACTCCTCTCCCGAGAAACAACAAGCCTACTATAGCTTCAATTGAATTTGATTTAATTAAACATAACCCATACAAATACACTGAGGAAGATGTGCAATTTCAAACGTATTTGATTAAAAATGAAATTGACTCAGATTCATTAGATGAAATCAGAAAAAAGTTTTTCCAAAAGTCTAAAGCTTGTTTTAGAGCCTCACCTTTAGTAAAGACATACGGGTGGGGAATACACTATGACAATGAAGGGAAACTGGCACTATATGATGTTAATAGTGAAGGGTATGAGCAATTTCTCCATTCGGACCAAATCACTTTATTAAATGGTATGCGTTCTAAACGAAGGGGAAAATAACACTCATGAATAAAGTTACTCAGGAAGAACTAGATACGAATTTTTAAATGTATTTCAGAGGCATGGATTATATATTTTAAAGCAAGAATAGCTTTACATGTTTATTTTAAAAATGTATTTCAGGAGGGGGAAAAATTGTTATATATTGCTCTATTAATTGGCATCGTAGTCATTATAATAGCCGATAAGCTTACTCAAGCATTTAAATTATCAAGCACTTGGGGATTGATTAGTCAAATTGTTGCTGCACTTGTTATCATAATGGTTGGCAGTCTTAAGGTGAATTATATTAATCTTAGTAGCCATATCGAATTAGGGTATTTGGCGATTCCTTTTACTTTATTATTTCTTGTAGGCTTTACAAATGTTATAAATATAGAACGTGGACAAAATCCTTTACTATTACTATTGCCATTGGTCTCTTTAGTTTGCTTCTCCATAACAGCCTTCTTTATGGGCCATTCATTTGTTTTAATTATTGGGATTTCTACTTGTTTAGCGATTATGCTTATTCTGCTATATAGCTATTTCACAGGTAACCTCTATATAGGACACACGCTTACTACATCAATAGGTTTTATTATAGCGGTACTTTCAATATCGCTCATTAAACTATTTATTGTCTTCATTTATATTCCGTTATTTACGTTAGCACTACCAATCACTTTATATTATTTTATTAAAAATAAATGTACGGATGTCCAAGCCATTACAATTAGCACTTTAACAGCTGTACTATTTGGTGTATTCATATTCATCATCCCTGCTCATCTATTGTGGTATCCTGTTGTTGGGATAACAATTATTTTGGTCATCATGCAAACTTCACGTAAATTTCGTATCATTTGGTAACATCGTTCGACTTCACTACTATAGGTATGGATGCTTTTTTTACAGAATATCAGTTCTTACATGTGTTAATTTCTCATTTGTAACCATATAATACCATAAGCGCTATTATTAGTGTGAGTGGGGGTGAGGTAAATGAATAGGAAGGCACAAGCTAATTTTATTGATTTAGTAAAAAATACGATGAGTAATAACGGGCAATCTATTGAAGAACGACTTGAAGAAAAGCACAAAGGCTTTGAAAAAGGTTGGAAAATGGATGAAGATGAAGTTGTGTTTTGGGTCAGTCCTACATTAAGACTTAGTGATTATACAGGAAGCATAATGAACGAATTTAGATTCAATCTATTTTTTGACGAAGAAAGTGAAAAGTTTATAGTATCTGGTAACAATGTTAAGTCACGAAGTTTATTATAAATAATCAATTACCAAGTCACATCCAACAATAGATGTGGCTTTTTAATATGTAAGAATTTAAAATTTAAAAGAGAGTGTAAGGTTCATCAATCATTTTATAAATTATCTAAATCGAATATGTACCTATTCAATTATGCTATTTTATGGTGAAAAGGAGAGTTATTATGAAAAGTGGGTTCGAATTTAAAGATTTTCCTAAATTAGATACAGAACGTTTCATTTTAAGAAAAGGCACAATGGATGATCGTAATGATCTTTTTGAGCTTTATGCTAATGAAAATGTGGTTAAGTATCTTCCGTTAAATTTATTTAAATCAGTCGAAGACGCAATGGTTGAAATCAATTGGTATGAAAAAATTTTTAAGGAACAAATCGGTTTAAGATGGGTAATTGAAGAAGCCAAAACGAAAAAAGTGATTGGCACATGTGGCTATTTGAATTATGAAAAAGAACATAACCGTATAGAAATTGGTTATGATTTGAACTCTGCTTATTGGGGTCAGGGTATCATGCAAGAGACTTTAGGCAAGATTATTCATTTTGCCTTTATGTCGATGGAAATCAATAAAATTGAAGCGAAAGTTGAACCTGAAAATAAAGCATCCATCAGATTGCTGGGAAAATTAAATTTTTGCCAAGAGGGTGTTTTAAGACAACATGAATTTGAAAAAGGGAAATATGTTGATCTTGTCCTTTTTTCAATCTTGAAAAGTGAATATATCGAGCTAAATGAAGAGCCACGCTTGTAATGAGCAGTGGCCCAAAATAGTGAAAAAATCTGATACGATCATTATCATTAATAAAATTTCTTAGAATATTTTTTCTAATGAAGTTAAATTTTTTTATTATTCAGGTGGTAATGTATATGTTTTTAGGTGTGTGTGATGAATCAATTTAATTTCAGGTCCGTAAGAAATTTCATAGGTCATACGGTCTTTTCCTATGGGAATATTATGTCCGCCGTCGGTAGGCTCTATTTCAAATGTGATTTCCAATATAAAACCACGAAAACCATTTACTCTTTTTGTTTCAATCACGTCAATTTTCCATGGGGTGACATGAGGTGAAAACTCCTTAGATATCTGTGGATAATAAAAATGAGTCAAATCTTTTTCAATATAAGGAGCAAGCATATTCATAAGCATATCCTGTAGCCTTAGTTCTTCGGAGTCCTCGGTCGATTGAGCGGAAGAATGTTGAAATGAAGGAGTAAGAACAAGGGATAGTATAAAAACAATTAATACCTTTCTCATATTGTTGTTAAGACACCTCTTTACGATTTTATCTAGTTGTATTGTTACCATTCCTAAATAGGACATGTATACAGTATGTGAATGAACCATTGGATTTAATTGGTGAAATTTAATGTGGAGGTTAAAATGATTGATTATTTTGAACGAAAATTACGATTTAAAGATATGGAAATATGGGATATTCGATTGGGGAAAGATATTTATAGGATGTTGATAGTAGATGAAAACCGTGCTTCTGAAATAAAGGATCTGAACTTGCCTCCTCATACAAGGGTATTTGAAGAGGATATAAGAGAGAATCTAATCACGGTGAAGGTATACTCCGAAAAACAAGTAAAAAAAGAACATATAGAGTTAATCAATCAATTTGCTAAACAATTAACGGATCACGTTGCATTAGCTCATTGTAATATCCATCTTACATTTTATACGGGGAAGATAAATGATGATATTTTTGAAAAAATTCCCTTACAGCAATTGCTACATTTCAATCAGGACTAATGCGTGGTGGAAATTAACGGTAAAAGAAAAAAAGGACTGTAGGCAAACTCAACATGCATTGAGTTTGCTACAGCCTGTAAGGATCTTCAAATTGAAGATTCTTTTGCTATTTCTTTGCTTGTTTTTTTGTATGTTGTTTGGTTGTTTCTTAACAAGCTATCTTTATCTAATATGGTTGGCAAGCAAATACCAATAATAATCGTTACGATACCTGCTATTTGCAAAGTTGTAACCGTTTCGCTTAATAAGATAATGGATACCATCACTGCGATTGGTAATTCAACAGCACTTAAAATGGATGACATCCCTAATCCAACTTTCGGAACGGCAATAGTGAATAAGAACACGGGTATAATCATACCAAATAATCCTAATGCCAAACCGTAAACCCAAAGTCCTTCGTTAAACAAAGTCCCATTCCAAATAATTTCTGGAGATTGAAAAACCGCTGTAATCATAAAGGCAAAGAACGAAACAAATACTAAACGGTTAGATGTGGACATACTTGCAGTAGCTTTTCCATTCACATATAAAAATAAGGAATAGCAAAGAGCAGCTGCTAACCCCCATAACCATCCTTGCATAGGGATTTGGGATAAATCAACATCAATTATGCCAGCAGCCGGAATGGTTCCAGCTACCAATATGATTAAAGAGATTAATTCAATTCTACTTGGAAATTGTCGTTTTGTAATACAAGAAATCAACATACCAATCCATGTAAACTGAAACAGTAGTACAACTGCCAACGAAGCGGGCAAAAAGTTTAAAGAATGACCATATAAAATGTTTGTTAATCCAGTTAAAATACCTGCGAATATAAGGATTTTAACGCCTTTAAAGCTCAATTTGGATCTGTTTGTAACTAAGAAGATACATACCGCTATACAAAAGCCTATAAAAAACTGACTTGTCACGGCCTCAGAGACAGAAAACCCACTACGCATGGCGAGTTTTATAATAGTTGAAACGATACCAAAACTACTAGCTGCGATAATGACTAGTAGGGGATAAAGATACATCTTCATTTATCCACTTCCTTCCTAAAACGTTTATATAAATTGAATTTGGTTATGATTTTGAGATTTAGAAAAAAAATCATAATCTCCAATATAAATCACAGATTGCTATTTTACAATCTTTTTTTCGATAATCATGGCTGATGAAAAAGAATTTTTCAGTGGGGGAAAGTAGATTTTTAAAAATAGTAAAAAGGCCAAAACCATATGTATCATGGCTTTGGCTTATCATAGTAACTAAAACAATTTTTAAAAGAGAGTATTGGATTTGCAAGCAAGAGAAAATTAATGGTATTGACACCTCGAAGCTTTTTTTATACAATTGTCCTAATTTTATA
Organism: Lysinibacillus sp. GbtcB16; assembly: GCF_019091145.1. Taxonomy (NCBI): domain Bacteria; kingdom Bacillati; phylum Bacillota; class Bacilli; order Caryophanales; family Bacillaceae; genus Lysinibacillus; species Lysinibacillus sp. GbtcB16. The sequence continues at coordinate 1,980,105 of NZ_JAGXJV010000001.1, read as the reverse complement.
AGCAAACGCTCACAAGATCGTGAGTGGCGGAATTTTGTAGAGTTTTCACTCTGTTTCATTCGCTCGTCGTCTATTTATAGACGACGAGATTTTTTATTTTTTGGAGGGATTTTTTGAACAAGTTGAAGTTTTCTTTAGTGGTTTTAATAGGTGCCTGTAGCTATGGGGTCCTATCTTCCATTCTGAAAGTTGGATTTTCAAATGGCTATACTTTTCCTGAACTTTTAGGGGGACAATATGTATTCGGGTGGTTTGGACTATTAATACTCGTTCTTACTTTTTCTCGTCATAAAGTATCCTTAAAAAATATAGTATCACTGTTAGCGGTTGGGACAACGATGAGTTTAACGAGTATTTTTTACGGTTTTTCTGTAAAAGAACTGCCAGCATCTATTGCGATTGTGCTGTTATTTCAATTCACATGGATGGGTGTTCTCATTGAAGCGATTGCTAATAGAACTTTCCCAAGTCGCGAAAAGGTTTTGTCGATCATTATATTATTTATAGGAACGATGTTCGCTGGGGGTATTTTTGAAGGGTTAGGACAACAATTATCTATGAAAGGGATACTCTTTGGACTACTAGCAGCTATAACTTTTTCTTTATATATATTTGCTAGTGGACGTGTTTCTACCGAAGTACCGATCTATTCAAAAAGCTTTCTTATGACAACGAGTGCAACACTTTTTGTTTGCATAATGTTCCCACCAACATACTTGATAGATGGTACATTGCAGGCTGGATTATGGAAATATGCACTAATCCTAGGTTTCTTTGGTGTCGTTATACCAGTTATTTGTTTTTCTATTGGTATCCCAAAAGTAGGGACGGGTTTAGGAACAATCTTAGGAGCTGTCGAGCTACCAACAGCCGTTATCGCTTCAATTACACTTGTTCATGAGGTCGTGTCTCCTCTGCAATGGCTAGGAATTGTATGTATTTTATTGGGGATTTTCATACCTCAAATGTTAAATGTACGAAAAGAGAGGCAAATAGCCCGTTTTGGTCATGAAACCACAGAATATTAGATTACAATCTAATATTCTCGATCAATCTAAATATAAAACGTAGTTTGCTTAAATAGAAGCTTTCATCTTAGGATGAAGGCTTTTTTATATGGTAAGAAGAAAGAACGTATTGTTTTAATAGCTTTTTATTGGTAATTAATGATGGAAATAACTATATAATTATAAAAAGGGGGATGAATGTTATATATGTATCTAAAAAAATAGGAATAGTGAGTTGGATTGTTACCATTTTATATTTTGTGATAGAGCCGATTTTTATTATGACTTCACTTGTACCTTATAACATGATGCAACAAGCTATGAGTGATTTAGGAGTAACTACATGTGGGAGGTATACTTACGCAATCGCGCCACATGAAATTTGTTCGCCGTATCATTTTTGGATGAATGTATTGTTTATTATAAATGGTTTATCATTTTCAGTTGGCATATTGTATCTATCCCAATACTTAGAAAAGAATTTAATCAATAAATTAGCAACAGTATGTATTCTTATTTTTGCACTAGGAAATAGTGTATCTGGTGTTATACCAGCAGATGTTCATTTATTTGGGCATTCGATTTTAGCTCAAATAGGTATGATAACTGTTTTAATAGGAATGGGGATCTATGCAAAAACATTGGTTAAAGGTAAACATTGGACTTATTCAAACTTAATGGTACTGATAGCTTTACTTATCCTTATTGGTCTTTTATTTTTCCTCCCTTTGCCAGCAGGTTTATTACAAAGACTTTATTATGGAGTAATTTTCGTGTGGGGTATGGGACTAACAATTATATTACGCTCATCAGAAATAAAACCAGGTACTCAATGACTTGAGCCTGGTAATTTTTTTATCTAAACGTAACAAGAGACTCTTGTGAAGAGAATAAAAGAACGTTACATAGCAATAAAAAAAGCTGCTTAATCTGACTAGAGATTAAACAGCACATGGATATTGTAAATATAAAACATAAAAAGGAAAAAGTCAACAAATCCTCGGAAAATATAGCATCAACCAAAATAACTTTTTCGGAATTTACTTATATAGTTTCTTCCATAAAAATCACCTTATAGCAGATGACGATACTGATTTGGCTTTAAGTTCTCCTTGAATTAAAGCAACGCCAATCCCATACACAATCGAAATAGCTAAAGGTACAAGAGTGAAAGCATAGTCAACAAAGAAACCACCTAAGATAAGGGCCGAAAAACAGGTTCCTAAAGTAACAAATAAATAGGCTTTACTTTTATAAATCCATATGTATGGAAGAAAATGAGAGCCAGCAAGTAAACCAATTGTGAAGGGAAGGTATTCAGGTATTTTCATATACACGATGATAAATACAGGTATATAAAAAGCTTGAGGAGCTGCCACTATTCCTCCTAAAATTCCTAAAGGATTGTCTGTAGAGTTTAAACTGACGCCGAGAATTTTACCAATGAACATGCCAATAGGGAAAATAGCGCCCAAACCAAATATCCAAATTAAACGGACAGCTTCTATGGGAAGAACAAAATACATGAGGGTGAACATTAAAAAGACTAGGACGCCAGATAATAAAATGGGGAATCCTTTTTTCGTTTCAGCTATAAGCTCATTTTGTAAATTTACAAGAGTTTTACTCATAAATGTACCACCTTTCATAAAATGGGGAGAAGATATTATAGTATAACAGTTCACTAATGAATTTACCTTAATTATCTCAAAAATGGTATATTTTTCTGATGATTTAGCAGAGGATATAGGGAAAAGGCAATGGAGGGAAAACGTAAAAAATCATTCAAATGAAGGGGTAGCCAGCATCACATTCGTCAGTTGTTTTTCCATCTCATTCTTTTGAAAACGAAACGTTCATAATCACCATATGAAGCATTTGGATATGTTATGATCAAATTTGTGAAAAATGTTTAGGAACGGTCAGTATGTTAAATGAATGAGGGGGACAGATGATGGATAATCAATATTTCGTAGGTTGGGGTACATTAGCATTAATCAATGCTGGATTGGCACAAGGGAAGAATAGGACGGGGTTAAATTGGTTCTTACTTTCTCTTATATTAGGTCCAATCGCCACACTAATTTTGTTATTTGTTGAAAAGAGATCGTAATATACCTTCAGCATCGAGAATTCGCCAATGAAGGTTAAAAATTTTTTACCTTGTAGTAATTCTATTGATTTCAACGAGAAATAAAACTACTATGTTTACGGGGAAATAAGTATAGAAGTATTGCTGACGGATCGCCGTATGCGATGAAAGTCGCCTGTGCGGTGAAGGCTCGTTATAAAGCATCTACATGTATAAGACGAGAATAGCATTTTAGTAGGGCTAGATAAAACTTCTGTAAGTGGAACAAGTGCTAATTCAGTTACATTTGAAGTAGGAGAAGACATTTATCTTTCTCATAGTCAAATTAAAATTATCGATGGATCTAATATGATTAGCCATTTTGATGATGACTCTCAAGATCTCATTACTTCTGCAATATGGAATGACACTGATAAATCTATCGTTGTTTTACTGGACAACAATGCAAGCATTGGACAAAAAATTACATTGACAAAGGGCAATAAACAAAATTTATCTGGTAATAAAATGACTAGAGATATTATTGCAACATTCAACGGAGTTAATTGGGAATAAGAATGGACCTCACCTTATTAGGTGGGGTTTTTTTTTCATAAAATTTAAATGTCATACAGAAAAGGGGAGGTTGATGATAAAAATTCAATAGAGTAAGGTTAAAAATTCTTTACCTTTTGAAAATCCTATTGACCAGCATATAAGCCATCATTATTATGATAACGGGGAAATAAGATACATTGCTACCGTTGACGGATCGCCGTATGCGATGAAAGTCGCCTGTATGGTGAAGGCTCGTTATAAAGCATCTGAATGTCTAAGACGAGAATAGCGTTACAGAGATTAAAAACTTTACAGCAGTGAATGGTACAGGAAATGATGTAATTATTTCTTGGGATTCTGAATTTCCTGCAGGTACTACATTCCGTTTAGGGTATAGGTACCTAACTGGATCAGGGCCGATCAATCAAAATGTTACTGTGGATGATTCACCTTACACTTGGACTGTTCCTAGTACAACAATTGATGGTTTAGCACTACATGGAAATGAATTGACATTAGAAATCTATGCTAAGGATAGTAATGGAAATTTTATACCGGGTTCTTTAAAAAGCTATACAATTACTTTTGATCCAAGTTAAATAAGTTTTTTAATGTTGGCCTCACCTATGATAATTAGGTGGGGCTCTATTTTACCTCAGTTAGGCAACCTTAGTTATGTTGTTTATGGTATTAAGAAAGTTGAGTGCGATTTTAAAAGGTAAAGAGTTCTTTACCTTGTTGAAATTCTATTGAATATATTTAGAAATAAAACTACTATGTTTACGGGGAATTAAGTATAGAAATATTGTTGACGGATCGCCGTATGCGATGAAAGTCGCCTGTACGGTGAAGGCTCGTTATAAAGCATCTACATGTATAAGACGAGAATAGCGTGCCAGGTGCACCTTTAGTTACTTTGGGAACAACAAATAATAAAGATGGCTTTTCTATAGTATTTTCAGAAACAGTCCATATGCAATTGGCAGGATGGTCTGGCTTAATGATACTAGAAGAATTTCGTCCTGATGAGACAGTTCCATACAATAACTTTGATTTTAAAGTGGAGATCCATTCAATTACTGGTGAAATTAGCCTCCAATTTGGTGTTCAACAAAGTAATAGTACAATAAGCATGTATAAAGCCATTTACAATGAAGTTTCTGAAACATGGAGTTTGGTGGATATTACAGCTCCATAATTAATTTAGAGCTGATAGTAGGGTTATTTCTTACAACAATAGTCAAAACGTTGCGGTGAGAACTCTTTTCAATCATCAAACAGTTCCTTCTTTGAGATGATATGTATCTATCTTATTGGGTAATCTCCTTGGATCATTAGGGTGTAAAAAGCAGCTTGCATGCAAGCTGCTTTTACTTCAATAATTTCTATTGAGACAAAATGATGCTGAATTCTCTTACTAGAAAACTAATTTTTATTTAATTTCTTTCCATAAAGACAACGCGTTTATCCAATTTGGATCTCCATAGCCTTGATAGCTTTGAACTGCTTCATAATTCTTACCTTGATATTCTACCTTATCACCTTTTTTGTACGCCTTGAATGGACTCCATTGCTCATAAGAAGTACTTTGCTCTTTAGTTGTTACAGTTAAAATGGAACTTTTAATAGACTCATTCCCAGCTACATCTACAGCAGCTACTGCATATATATAGGAAGTATTCGATTGAAGATACATATCCTTAAATGATGTGATTGTTGAAGTCCCAACAGCAGTCATTTGTTCTTTTGTTGACCCTCTATATATTACATAATGGTCAACGGCTACATTATCCTCTGAAGCACCCCACATTAAGTCGACACTTGAAGAAGTGATTCCCATTGTATGTAATGAAGTTGGCTGCGAAGGTGATTCTGTATCAGGAGCAGCATGCAATGTTTCTACAACTAGAGATTCACTTACTGTAGATACATTCCCAGCTGCGTCTACTGCCTTTACTGAGTAAGTATATTTTGTATTGGAATTTAAATTTTTATCTGTGAATGTTGTTCCTGGAATAGTTGCAACTACTTTGCCATCACGTAATACTTGATATTCTTTCACACCTACATTATCTGTAGAAGGGTTCCATTTTAGCTCGGCACTAGTAGAAGTAACTTTTGTTGTATGTAATCCATTTGGCTGAGTTGGGGCTTCTGTATCTACATTGCCATCATTATTCACCAAGTTTACATCAATCACATTATAAAACGCATTTGAAGTGTCAGCGACATCCCAAACGGCTAGAATCACGTGATAGCCACTACGATCTGTTGGCACGTTAATTGTATGAGTTAAATTAGTCGATGCAGCAGAGCCATTATGTGCTACAGTTCCAATTGGCTCAAGATCAGCGCGAGTTAATGGTTTATTAGGATTCCAATCACGTTTAGTAATATAATAATGCCATTTGCTAGTTAAATGTGGCGCAGTATACTTCCATGTAAACGTATTAGGCCCTCCCGTAATTGTATTCTTAAACCAACGATCTGTCGTTTGTTGATCAAGGATACCACCAAAAAGACCTCCTGCAGAAGCAATTTTTCCATCCATCGGTCCACTTTGCGGAAATCCTTTAGGCGCCTCTAAACTCTGTGGTTCATACATTATGCTTCCACACATTAAGTTAAGTGCCCCATAATTTTGAGTACATAAGGCTGCACGGCTAGCTGGTTTTTCAACAAATCCATGTGCATATGCATTTGGAGCTGTCGAAATCCCTATGATTCCGGCTGCTAATAGGGCAGCACTCAGACCTTTTTTGCTTAATTTTGTAAATTTAGTGTTCATCATCCATCGTCTCCTTATTTTGAAAATGTATTGCGACTAGTATGATAGCAATAGATTAATAATTATTCAAACTACGGATAAATAATACAATAGTTTTATTTTGTAAAAAAACATTTTTGTGAAAATATAGGTATAAAGTACTTGTTTAGTTGAAAATGTTATTTTACAAAGCTAATTTCTATTAAAAAAAGCTATAAATTCTAATAAAATATTTAAATTTGTCTATTTTCGTACTAATTGATATTATTTCGAAATATACAGCTGATTGGGCTTATAAAGCTCATTAGAGATGTCAATAAAGGACAGACTAAGTTTCGCCCCGTAGTAACAAACCAATAGCATCTTAAGAAGTGGAAGCGGTGGCGCAATCACCGCTAAAAGTTGTATTTGGACTATAAAGAAAACCAATTTATGAGGTTACAGGGAAGAAGCAATAAATTAAATAGGGGATATTAACATGGATGGTCATTAACTTTAGATGGGTTATTAAAAGGATGCTCAGCTTACATTTATGATGAAGGGAGTGTTGAAAGCTGGGTGAGGTATATGTGCTTATAAAATTGAGGAGAGTAGAGGGATTGGATTTAATAAAAATAAGTCAATTGAAAAACTAAGAAAAGCTAGAATGCCTAAGTCTTTTCAAATGATATACCCTACTCAATTATCAAGGTCGTTAAATAATGTGGATTATATTAAATAGATACAATTTGCTAGTATAACTGTATTTGATTCTAGTGTGTTATTAAGATTCTAGAAATGAAATAAAAAGGAGATAGGGGATTAACCCTATCTCGATAAAACTTATTTAATTAAACTACAAAGATTCCCTAGGAAACTACACATAGGGGTAATTTCTGGGTCATTACCTGCTGCAGACACAGGAACTGCAACTGAAAAAGTGAGTAATGATATAAGCAAAAATTTTGATAGTTTTTTCTTCATTAAACACACCACCTTTTGTTTTATATTCATATTTTAATATTTTTTTCCAATAGTGCATACCATATTTCTGAAATTGAATGTTTAGTATGAATTTTTCGACAAAATATTTTAAGTAACATTCTAATGAACAAGGTAATTCATGAGTAAAAATTAAAGTAATATCTCCCTAAATTATGTTATATATTGTCTATTTACTTATTTTTGATAAAATGTAGATAAACCATTTAAACCTGTTGATTTAAAAACAGAGGTTGTAATGATTACTGAAAATAGTAAAAAATTTAAGTTTTGACCTCATTTTCGAGGTCTTTTTATTTTGCTCTTTTTAGCATAGTTGATGGGTACACTATGACTGAGGTAGCTTTCGAGGGATGTTAGTGCAAACTTAAATGAAAATAGGTAAATTTTGGGTTTATTTAAACAATTTGGGGTTGACCCTACAAAAGAAGCAGAAGTCTGGAGAGCAATTCCTAATAAAGACGGCTTTGATACATATAGTGCAGATTATCATTTTATCGGTGCTATACAAAATACAGATGAATTAAGATTCAAATAGGAGAAGCATCCTTTGGACTGGCAAACCTACCCCATATAGAAAAGTAAATTGCAATAGTTTAGATACCAATATAATTTAATGAACTTCAATGCCCAGATACTCAAATAAATTTTTGAAGACTGGGCTTTTTAGTACTACATTAATTTATTTATATTGGTATTTTTCCTTAAAGTCAGGGCTCAATTCACTCCATACATCGAACTTATTGCCATTCAAGTCGAAGAAAACAAAATTTTTTCCAGCGTGTCCTCTTTCCTCAATTTCTCCCACTCTAATTTGTTTTTCTTTAAATTCCTGATGTATAGTTTCTAAAGCGTTTAAGCCATTGACTTCAAATGTTAATGAAAAATGCTCATTGCCCGAAATGTCGAAAAAATTGGAGCTTTGATTTTCCTTAGACTTCACTAGAAATATACTTTGGTTAGCAAAATTAAGAATGGTCTTATTTTTATCTTGATAACACAATTCAGCACCTAGTTTATTGAGATACCATTCTGTTGAAAGTTCGACACTTAAAACAGGGATATACGTCGTACCAACTCTTAATAATTTTTCGCTCAATTTTATTCCTCCTTTGAATTTTGTTAATGTGAAAATTCTGATAATATGAATTAAGATTACCACAAGCAGTCGTCCTGAGGAAAGGAGGTCACTATACAAAATGGCATTATCATATAAATCTATTTAATTTTAATAAAACAATTTTTAAATATAAGAGTATCTCTTGCTAACTGAAAAGGAGGAAATAAATCATGGGTGAGGAACAGCTGTTTGAACAAATGAAAATGTGGCGTCAATGGTCTGTTGAATTTCTTCGTACAATTCCAGAGGAAATAGCGAGTCAAATACCAGTTGGTCATAATAACAACATTCGCTGGAATGCTGGGCATATTTTAGTAGGTTGGGATCACACAATATTTCCAACTGTTAATGTAGAGAGGCAGCTGCCTTTATCGTATCATCTTATGTTTCCAAGTGGAAGCAAACCGGAAAATTGGGATGTACAGCCTCCATCTATGGCTCAGATTATTAGGCAACTAGAAGAACAACCCATACACATTGAACGTACATGCAGAGGAAAATTAAATGAGCCACTATTAGAAACCTTTCTAGGAATGAAAACATTAGGTGATATGGTTGTGTTTCATATGAATCACGAGAATCTACACATGGGAATAATAAAAAGTATGAAGCAAATGCTTAAGTTGAATTATTAAATAAGCGGGGTGAATATAGTTGGATTATCAATGTTTAAAAAATACCTTTAGATTAGTAGGATTAAAAGGCAAAGGAGCATATGAAAATTTTCACAAAGAAGTCCCTTTACTTGCTAAACAATTATGGAGTCGTGCTAATGAAATAAAAAGCCATTTAGGAATTGAGATTGCGCTATTTGAACCTAAAACAGACATTCATCATCTCGAAGGGATTTATTATGTAGGTTTACTGGTAAATAACGCTCTCAAAACTATACCTCAAGGGATGGAGTTGATTGAATTAAATCAACAATATGTAACAACTAGAGGGAAAATATCTCATTTAAACTCCCTCCATTTTGAATTATTGAAGTGGTCTAATGAACAAGGTTACACAAGAAATTTAAAATCATATATTGTGGAGATATATCACCCTATGGAAGGAAAAGAGGAGGAAGTTACAATATTTTTACCAATTGAGGAGAAGCATCGATAAAAAATTTAAACTTTATGGACTGTTACTGTAGGTAATAGTCTTTTTTATTTCAATAAATGTCACTTTTTTCTGTGTTTCATGCTTGTAATGATGAAGGTAGTACAACTATAAAAGCTATTTGGCATAACTAGTGACAAATTATTAAATATGCTCACAAGGGACATCCAAAATTAATTGGTTATTTACAAATAAAAATTTAAATTGACAGAAAAAACGCGTAACAAACACTTGCCCTTTCTATAGTTGTTATAAGACATACAATAGAAAGAACACATTGAAAGGAGGTGATTTTATGAAGAAATGTAAATGTAAAGGATATAAATGTATGTGCCATTACAGGGAGAAAAGGTATGAAGGATATGAAGGGTATGATTATAATACAGAGAATACTTTAGTAGATATTCTCGTACAACTCCAAAATCTCCATCAACAACAAGAACAATTCCAAGCTCAAATTCAAGCCCAGGCCCAAATTCAAGCTCAGCTCCAAGCTCAAATTCAGGCTCAAGCTCAAATACAAGCTCAAATTCAGGCTCAGCTCCAAGCTCAAATACAAGCACAAGCGCAACTGCAAGCTCAAATACAAGCGCAGCTCCAAGCTCAGGTTCAAGGGCAGGCTCAAACTGATACTGATACAATATCAAATGTTGGAAATCCTAAAGTATTCGTGATTAACGTCCCGGCTGCGTAAATTTGATTTAAAATTTAAATGAATGGCCATCTATCGAGATTTTATCAGATAGATGGCTTTTTTATTTACGGACCGTTATTCCTTCCTTAGTACTAAACAGATTACGACCAAGGTAGAGGAATGAGCTAAAGCGGAAATTATTTTGTAAGGTGCAGTACTAGCGACGATGAGGAGATAAAAGTTGCTCTTGCGAATGTAGGCTAATCCAAAATGTTTCTAGCACCAATAGGAACTGCGGGTTTACTACACTGCATAAGTAAAGGTGCTGGTTTGTTTAAATCCTTTTATTTCATGGTTAAACTAATAAAAATCTAAATTGAGGTGAATGGGTTGGACATATCAAAAATGTATGAGGAGAAACATCATAAACACGAAAATCGTTTTCAGTATGGGCAACGTAATATGTGGACCGGTATATTATTTGGTTTTGGCGTAGTAGCATTTATAGACGAGGTAATTTTTCATCAATTATTACATTGGCATCATTTCTATGATAAATCTACAGCTAATATGGGATTAGTCTCTGATGGATTGTTTCATGCCTTTAGTTTTTTTGCCACAATTGGTTCTGCTTTTTTACTGGCAGACCTTCATCGAAAACATGGATTTTGGTTAAAACGGTGGCTTGGAGGAATTTTTCTAGGTGCAGGAACATTTCAACTTTATGATGGTATTATTCAACATAAATTCATGAGGCTACATCAAATTCGATATGATGTTGATATTGTCCCCTATGATATTGTTTGGAATGTGCTAGCGGCTATTTTAATCATAATTGGTGTAGTCTTATTATTTAAAACTAATCAATAAGGAGTTACCAGCTTTGCATACACATGAACCTCACATACAAAATTTTTCTATCATTGTACAGCTCATATTAGTTTTCCCGTTTTTGATTTCTTTCATATCCTATCTCGTTGCAGTCATACTCTCAAATCAGCATAAAAAACAATGGCCTTCTGTTAGGACCTTATGTTGGATACTGGGGCATTTATGTGCCATGTTAACGTTAATCGGTCCATTAGCAGAGCTTGCACATGTAAATTTTTCAGCACATATGGTTGGCCATTTATTGCTTGGAATGCTAGCGCCACTGCTTATAGCGCTATCGGCACCTATTACCTTATTCTTAAGGTCTATCTCTGTGAAAAAGGCTCGTTTTATTTCACGTATACTACGTAACTCTTACTTCAGATTTGTGTCCAATCCTATCATAGCAACTATACTGAATGTAGGAGGTTTATGGCTGCTCTATACAACCCCTCTATTTAACATGATGCACGAAAGCTCGGTTTTATATATACTGATTCACATTCATATTTTTATAGCAGGTTATTTATTTACTATTGCATTTATCTATATTGACCCAATTCCACATCGATTATCTTATGTTTTTCGTTCAATCGTTTTATTGATAGCTTTAACAGCTCATTCGATATTGTCCAAACATATTTATGCGTATCCTCCTAGTCATGTATCTACTGAGCAAGCAGAGCAAGGTGCTATGATTATGTACTACGGCGGAGATCTAATTGAAATTGCACTTGTTTATATACTATTTTACCAGTGGTTTAAAAGGACAAGAAATACTGTTGTTGCAAGGACCAATAGCTCATTACCATAATTGATAACGAGCTATTTTTAACTTAATTGAATAATGGTTAAGGAACGATTGGCGTAACTAGCAATTGGAGAATCCGATGCGGCACTTGCTCCCACATTGTCTCCGGCCATTAACGAAGCCTGAACGGTGTAGGCTGAACTACCTCTATTGACCACATTAAAAACGGCTATGCCTTCTAAAAAAATAGGCTGCCCAATAACTGTAATACTAACATTTATGGCTTTCAACCAGAGCAATCAAAACCAAAACTCCGCCGGTTCTTTAAACAACGAGGTTGACACCTTTATTCGAAGCATTGAGCTACTTCGTAAAAGCAAGGATTTTGACTGGGAAACAACCAAGTTTATCAATCTTCGATCGGGAAAATGGGATTCTCGATAAAGGTGATGTAAGAATAATTGGGGCCGTAGTATGTATCTGGTACACCAGAGCAATTACAATCATTACAAGGACAAACCTACATTAAAGCATCTACATTTGGGGTAATATCTAATCAAAAATAAGAAAGGCTATAAAATGGCATTTCTATAAAATTGCAATCAACAATTGGGCGCTTTTCCTAATAAGGAAAGCGTCTTTATTCATGGAAATGGGCAGATTCCGGAATAAGATTCCTACCAGGATCTGTATAAAGGAAGGTGAAATTATAAACTTTGAAGAAATATTTAGAAAGGGGGTATTTCAAAATGTTTATCGTAAATGTTGAAGGTGCAGTAAGAAAAGATGATAAGTGGCTTATTATTGAAAGAAGTAAAAAAGAGGAACACGCTGGTGGTCTATTTTCTCTAGTAGGAGGTAAGGTAAAGAATGAAGGAAATTCGTTGTACATATTAGAGAGAACAGTGAAGCGAGAAATTTTAGAAGAAGTAGGAGTGAATGTAAAAGACACGCTAAATTATGTACATAGCACATCTTTCGTAACCAATAAAGGTGAAAATGTAGTGGATATTGTTTTTCTTTGTGAATATGAATCAGGGGAAGCATTTCCTAAAAGTACTGATGAAGTAGAAAAGGTATTATGGTTAACTACTGAGGAAGTATTAAGTCATCCCAATTCACCAATTTATTTAAAAAAAAGCATTAAACAAGTGGAGACTTTGATTGAATCCAATCTTAAATAATGCTTTTACTTATAAAAATAAATGTAGGGTGTCTAATCGAAAAGCAATTTTCAACAATCGAGTACAATTCTGAAAAGGGATTGTGCCTTTTTTCTTTAATAAGTCCATGATTATAAGAAGGTATTGTACCTTTAAACAGTTTAATTGGTATCATGTTGAACTGAATCATAAGATGTGTTTCTTAGAGCAATTTATTATAGCTAAAATATACCATTCTATATCAATGTTTTTATGTTAATCATAATTTTTAAAAGAAAGGTGATTTTTATAGTCACCTTTTCACTCGAATATAGAAATTTACTTATTGAATATTTGCTCATAACGGTGGAAGAAAGCCACTGCGTGCGCTCTTGTTAGAGAATCATTTGGTTTAAACTCTGCATCCGTTTTAGTGGTTGTTAAGTCGAATTCACGAAGAAACAGGATGGCTTCTGGCTGAGATACTGTTTTTCCATAATGCATAGATGCTAGGATACGAGCAAAATTACCACGTGTGATGTCTTTGACTGCATATACCTGTTTAGACGCTGATTTACCACCAAGCGTTGGTAGAGCGTACTTACTTGCAAGTTGATAGTTTACATCTGCACTCCATGAAGAACTAGGTTTTGTTGAAGCTAATTCATCAGACTTAAAGTAACGGAAAAGTACAGATAACATCTGATTTTCTGTTAAATTTGTGTTTGGTTTCAGTAAGTTTTCGTATTTCTTTGTTGTAAGGTTGTATACGTTTTGATATCCGCTGATAAGACCTTTGTTTACTGCCCATTGAAAATCCTCTGCCCAGTACTGGTCTGCCTTGTAATCGGCGAACTTTGATACTTCTATACTACCTACTGGAGTTGTAGGTGTTGGCGTTTGAGCTGAGTAGTTTAAATAACTTGATGCTACATACCCCTCTGTCCCGTCATTTCTTTTCACAGGATACCAAACAAAATGGTTTTTCTTCGTTGATACTGATTCATATTCAAAAGGGCCCGTAATGGTAACAATTTCGCCTTTACGTAAAGTACTCATAGAAGGACTATCCGTAGTAGGTCTTGTCCTAACTGTTACATTAGTTGTTGCACTAACTTTTTGATTTGTTTTAAAAAAGTACTTTGATTTTGTTAAAGGTAAATCAAAATCATAGTTCATCGCTGAAAATTTAATATTTTCCCTGCTGTTAGAGTCATATTGAAAATGTTCGCGTGTAAAAGGCAGCTCTGTTAAGTCGATTAATTCTAATTTCTCAATAATTTGGAGAATTCTTTCTTGATAGGCATTTGCATTTCTTTCACCAGTTGCTTGGACAAATGGACTATTTACTGGCTTAGTACCGTTATAAGCCATAATAGCGAAGTACCAATGTTCCAATACATCTCTTTCCCCACCGTTGATGCTAGGCAAATCTTTTCGCTTAAACATATCAACTAGAGTCTCTACACCAGCTCGAATATTATAGACAATATCGCTTTTTAGTCTATCTTGATTGTAGCCAGTTTGATTTGTAATTTGCATAATGCCAATTCCATTATCAGCTGTCACAATCGCTTCACCATTAATATCGAAATGACGCCAATTTCCACTTTCACCTTCCGCTATTGCCTTCACAATTTCAGGAGGAACATTATAACTAAGTGCTGTTTCGGTTAACAAACAGTTCATTGTGGAATAATCAGGGTTGACCTTCGATGCCGAATCATACTTACATGTTTTTGCAATAGCATTAGCTAATACATTTTTATCTATATTTATAGTTAGAGAGAGGGCACCAATGACAATAACACTAATCAAGGGTTTCAATATCTTTTTCATATCTGGTTATTACACTTCCTTTCATATTTTCTAAAGTTAAAAGATTCAGATATATGTTATCATAAACCCAATATTTGGGATAGGGGTATATTCAATGTTTCTTTCATTTAACAGGGTTGAGTGATAAATGATAGTCCTAACATATATTGATTCGGTGAAAGAGTGTAAAGAAAACTGTTTACTATGCTGGTGGGCAAACAATTAAGTAACGGTAAGTATCAACCACTCGCAATTGTAGAATATGGATTCAAACCAGAGGGAAAACAGCATTTAGTGAAATATCTAAACGAATCGATACCAAGGTTGAGCGAGATGTTATGGATAGAACCGAGATTGCACTGCAAAGTTCAATATCTTGAAAAAACAAGTACAGGATGGATCTTTACGATTCACTTTATTGAAAGGATTTAATTCTGATAAAGATTCCGAAGCAATAACTAATAACCAGGCACTCGAATGAGTAACTGGTTATTAGTTACTTTATTTATATACACAAGAGCTGTTTCTTCTTTGCATTAAATTCTTCCTGCTCTAAATTACAATTTAAAGTAATAAGTTAAAATGAATTTCAGTTAAGTACCCCACTTAAAAGTGTTTATCTGAGTTTGTATGAAATTAAAAATCCACACTTATTTTAAATACTAAGAAAAGCATCCCTCTATTTTTCACAGTTAGAATTAACTTAAAGCAAAAACCCCACCAAACCAATACTTTTACGCTATAATGTAGGACGAGGTGAAGAAAATGTTTGTGAGTGAAAAACAGATTGAGATTCGATATGCAGAGACAGACCAAATGGGCGTTGTCTATCATGCGAACTACATCATTTGGATGGAAATTGGACGTACGCAGCTTGTAAGTGATGCGGGCTTTAAGTATGCGGCGTTAGAAGAGGATGGTTATGTGTCACCCGTTATGGATTTATCGATTTCCTATAAGGCTGCGATGCATTACGGGCAGGTGGCAACGGTTCGCACTTGGGTGGAAAAGCATGACCGTTTACGAACAACTTATGGCTATGAAATTTTACATGAGGATGGTACGGTGGCGGCCACTGCACAGTCTGTACATATTTTAGCTCATAAGGATACATTGCGTCCGGTATCGTTAAGTAAAGTGGATCCTGCTTGGGATGCAAAATATAAAGAAATTGCCGTTGTGGCAAAATAGGAGAGCCATTAATGGAAATGTTTTTAGCGTTAGGCGCGGTTTTGGCCTGTCTGGGTGTTATTTTAGGTGCTTTTGGGGCGCATGCTCTCAAGGATAAATTTGCATCGCCTCATTATGCAGCCATTTGGGAAACAGCTGTGCAATATCAAATGTATCATGCATTAGCGATTATCGGGTTAGGTATTCTTTCGAATGAGGCGCTTTTAGGAAGTTCTAGCCTGCTTTCATGGGCAGGATATTTAATGTTTACAGGGATTGTTTTCTTCTCTGGTAGCCTGTATGTCCTTGCAGTGACAGGTGTGAAAAAACTTGGGGCGATTACACCCATAGGCGGAATGCTATTTATTGTCGCTTGGGTACTTGTAGCGATTGCGGCATTCTCATAAAAGAAAACGAGACAGTTCTCACAGGAGCTGCTCGTTTTTTTATATGAATAAAGAAAAGTGAAACAATTTGGCTGATTATGCGTATTACATATTGTTTATAGATGATAAAATAAGCTAAACATCAATGTGAAGGTGGGAAATTAAATGGGATTATTAAAAGCGGGAGTTGGCGCATTATCTGGCGTTTTAGAGGATCAATGGCGTGAATATTTCTATTGTGAGTCATTATCGGCAGATGTGCTTGTGACGAAAGGTGTGAAGCGCACGTCCAAACGTGGGTCGAATAAAGGCAATGACAATATTATTAGTAATGGATCTATTATTGCGATAAATGAAGGGCAATGCATGATGATCGTTGAGCAGGGGAAGGTCGTAGAGTTTTCTTCAGAATCAGGCGAGTATGTTTATGATACGTCAACTGAACCCTCTATTATGTATGGCTCAGACCTGTCTCAGGGGATTATGGAGACGTTCAAGCAAATTGGCAAACGTTTTACATTTGGCGGAGAGCCTGCAAAAGATCAGCGAGTGTATTATTTTAATAAGAAAGAAATTGTAGGTAATAAATATGGAACACCTGCACCTGTTCCTTTCCGTGTAATTGACCGCAATATTGGCCTAGATATTGATATTGCCATTCGCTGTCACGGGGAATATTCTTATAAAATTATAGATCCACTATTATTCTATACAAATGTTTGTGGCAATGTAGAGCGTGAATATACGCGTGACTCTATTGATAGCCAGTTAAAATCAGAATTAATGACAGCGCTACAACCGGCGTTTGCACATATTTCAGCAAGTGGCGTTCGATATAGTGAAATACCTGCCCATACAGTTGCATTAGCAGATGCTCTTAACAAAGTATTATCAGAGAAATGGCTTGCGACACGAGGATTAGCGGTGGTGTCATTTGGCATTAGTACACTAAAAGCATCTGAAGAAGATGAGGCAATGATTAAACAATTACAACGCAATGCTGTGATGCGTGATCCTGGGATGGCTGCTGCTCATTTAACAGGGGCACAGGCAGATGCGATGATTGCGGCTGCCAACAATGATGCGGGTGCAATGTCAGGATTTATGGGCATGAACATGGCAGCACAAGCTGGTGGCGTTAATGCAAGTCAGCTTTATCAACTGAATGAACAAAATAAGCAGGCTCAAATGGCTCAAGCAGCTTTGCAAAATCAAACAGCAAATGAAGCAAATGCGTGGACATGTACATGTGGTCATGAAAATACTGGAAAATTTTGTTCGAATTGTGGAATGGCAAAACCTGCTGAAGAAGGTTGGTCATGTGCATGTGGAGCGATAAATAAAGGAAAGTTCTGTAGTGAATGTGGGACAAAAAAGCCTACAGGAGCGTTAGTATATGCATGCGATAAATGCGGATGGGCGCCAGAGGACCCTACTAATCCGCCAAAATTCTGCCCTGAATGTGGCGATGTGTTTGATGAAAATGACGTGAAGTAAGGAGAGGATGATTCATGTCAACGCAAGAGGTTGAGAATGTCAAACAAGTAAAGCTTGATTTTGATGCGGAATGCCCTTCATGTAGTGCATCAATTGAATTTAATCCTGCGACCGGTAAGCTTTCTTGCCCTTATTGTGGCTTTGAGTCAGAAATAGCTACGCCAGAGCAAGAAGAAGAAAAAGCTGCTCAAGAAATGGATTTTTTAACAGCGGAGGAACGAGGCAATTTCAATTGGGGTGTGGAGAAAAAAACAGTGATCTGTGAAGCCTGTGCGGCAGAAACGATATACGATGCACTACAGGTGGCTGACAGTTGTCCTTATTGTGGTTCCCATCAGGTCATGGAAGCAAGTGCTGAAAACACACTAGCCCCAAATGGTGTATGTGCATTTGAAGTAACAGATAAGCAAGCTGGGGAACATTTTCAAAAGTGGATAAAAGGTAGATTGTTTACACCGAAAGCTGCCAAGATTAGTGCTAGGCCGGATGCCTTTAAAGGGGTCTATCTTCCATACTGGACATTTGATACAAAAACAAGCTCCAGATATTCTGCCAGATATGGACGACATCGCACCGTTACAGATAAAGATGGGAAAACACATACAGAAACAGATTGGTATTCAACAAGTGGCTTTTATCAGGAATTTATCGACGATCATTTAATAAGTGCAACGACTCGCTATGATCAGAATATGATGCGAAAAATCGAGCCTTTTAATCTTTTAAACAATAAGGCCTATAAACCAGAGTATGTATCGGGCTTTTTGTCTGAACGATATAGCATTGGCTTACAGGATGGCTGGAATCATGCCAAGAGGGATATCCATGACCATCTTCATGCGCAGATCACTTCAAAAATTCGTTGGGAAAATAGCGCGGATGTCGTATCGAATTTACGTTTTTCGACCAATCATGATGATATTACATACAAATATTTAATGTTACCGATTTGGTTGTCGTCCTTCCGTTATAAAGAGAAAATTTATCGCTTTATGGTCAATGGGCAAACGGGTCGAGTAGGTGGGGATGCTCCAATTTCACCACTACGTGTAACGATAGCTGTTATCTTATCAATCCTAGTGATAGCCGTCATTTGGTATTTCTTCATGTCTGAATAACGATAAGCAGTATTCCATCAGGGGTTTAGTTGACCATTTGGAATACTGCTTTTTTCATAAAATTGTCCATTGATGCTAGGTAATTGACTACTTTATGAATCATTATCATCCTTTATCCCAGCCGCTAGGGAAGCTCATAGCATAAATTATAATGAATAGTAAAAAGAGCGAACAGCCTTGAATAAATAACATGTTAGGTAGAACGAAAGCATAAAATGACAAGATGGCGTAAAAAAGGAACCTATTTCATTAGAAATGATGGGGAATTATAAGGATGACAACGAAGACGATGAGAAACTTTCAGACAGATACGCCAGAAATGTTACTAAGTGAAGTTGCGATTTTACAATAAACAACTTATTATACAGTCAGAGAGCATTTTTTTAGCTATTAAAAGACATGTAATGTTATTTTTGAATAACAAATAAAAGGTTATTCATAATGGAGGTTTCGAAGATGGACGCAATTGAAGTGTTAACGAATTTAGATCAAATACATGGGTATTATCAGCCGATATTTAGCGCAGACGCGCATACGGTGATAGCCTACGAAATTTCCGGACATCTACAAATTGAAGGTCAGCAAATTAATTTAAAGGATTTCGTCAATAATGAAGATATTCCAGAAGAATATCGAATAGATATGGAACATAAAATTTTGCATGCAGCACTAGCTCAAATTGAGGAAATTGCATCAGATATTGATATATACATTCCTAGTAACCCTAATTTATTGATGCAAGATTTTGGTGAAAGCCATTTTAATATCATCCAACAATATATTGGAGAAGAAGATTTACATCGTATCGTATTTGTCGTATCTGAGCATCGATTTTTAGGAGATATTAATAAACTGCACCATGCACTGAGGTATTTTACGACGTTTGGAGTAAAAATCGCTGTTCAGGAAGTAGGAGCTGAAAGTCATTTAGAGCATATTGCGTTATTGGCGCCCCATATTTTAAAGGTGAATACACGAGATTTAAACTATGATTCTTGGTCTGCTCAATCCGATATGATTTCTGCAATTGGCAGTCTTGCCTATAAAATAGGTGCGAATCTATTATTCGAAGATATTGAAACGGTTTATCAGCTACAATTTGCTTGGAAAAACGGAGGACGCTATTATCAAGGTCCTTATTTAGCCAATCCTGCAATGAACCTTGTCGATAAAGAGGTATTAAAAGAACGCTTTAAAAAAGAATGCCAGCAATTTATTACGTCTGAAAAGAAAATGCTAGAGGCACAATTTTTACAGCTCAAGAAATTAAGAGAAGAATTGGAGGCGATTGTTCACCGTGTGAAACCAACGAGTGATAATACCTCACAATTAGAACATTTAGCTGAATTACTGGATAACTATTCTTTCAGACTATATATTTGTAATGAGGATGGCTTCCAATTAACGCCAAACGTCATGAGAATAGAGGGGAATTGGGAGTTGCAGCCACGTGCCATCAACAAAAATTGGAGCTGGCGCCCATATTTCTTACAAACGATTATTAAAATGCGTAACGATCAAAGTGGGGAAATTTCTGAGCTTTATCGTGATATTGAAACAGGTGAAATTACAAGAACCTTTTCAATCGCTATCAACGAACATGAATACTTGTTTGTTGACCTTTCCTATGACTATCTTTATGAACACAGTATTTTTAGGTAAGCCTTGAAACGCTTATACAGCAAGGGTTGTGGGGTATAATTTATGATTGTACCCCAAATTAGATGTTTATCATGATTTATTTAATTTTAATTAAAGAAGAAAGAATTTGCGTTGCTTTTATTTCCTCATCCGCGAGGGAATGTGCAAATACCCTCATCACCATTTTAGGAGTATCCCCAATTATTTTTGCACTGTAGTTACAGCGATTCCCTCTGCAATCAGAATACTTACAAATGTATGACGAAGAATATGTGCTGAGAAACGTTCAACATTATGTTTCTTCTTTAAAGCATTAAACATTTTTAATATATAATTACTGCTAATTGGTTCTAGGTTAGCCGTAATAAATAATGATCTTCTTTTAATTCAACGTTGTAAATTTTTTCATTTCAATACTCCATATTTTAAAACTTTTTAGATGCTCCGATAATTCTTCACTCATGTTAATAGTACGGATACTATTTAGGGTCTTGGGTGAACGAACTCCGTATTCATCACGTGTTCTACTAATTGATATGGTATTTTGCTTGAAATCTAAATCGTTCCATGTAAGGCCTGCTAATTCACCTTTACCATCCCAGTAGTAGCCAATGTTAGTAAAATTGCATAACGTGTAGCATTTTCAGTAGATTTTGTAGTCAATATTACATTTTCGAGTTTTGGAGCAGTTAAGGCCTCTTTTTTGCGTGTAGGCTTAGCGAGAGATCATTTTTCAAAATACTGGGCGTTACTATGATCCATACATTGTGGCAGTTACAAAAAATTGAATATCAACTAGATTAGATGGGGCAGTTAGATGAATAAATTACCTCAAAAAGTCCTTCTGTCTGCATGGATATTCCAATAGACAAAGGATAATGATGAAATCAGAAGTTGGGTGCTGGAGTACATGACTAGGTATCCGAATTATCGAATTGTCAAAGTGAGTGGTAGTTTTGCAGTTTGTGAGAAGTTAGAGAGCTTTTTAAAGAAGCTCTCCATACTACATTACTTTTCTAACTTGTCAGCAATTCTTAATAGAATTTCAGTTTGTTCTTTTTGGATATTAATGATTTTAAGCACGAACCAGACTATAAATACTACTGGTACAAGATAAAAAACTAATAAAAAGAAAATAGGTATAATTCCAAATAATATTTCCATAACTGTATAAAAACCTCCTTGCTGGATTATTGTACCATAATTAATTGAATATTTGTGGTCAATTTCAGGCTATTAATTTAAGATTAAAAATTTGAAAATTTAGAATATGGAGGGTATTTATGACTGGGATATTCAGAGAACGCAAACGAGCGATATTCTCTGCGCTTTGTAGAGAGCTTGGGAAATCAGATGCTTATGATCAGTATTCTTGGGGCTATCAAGAAGAAAAGTGTACAGTGTGCCGATAAAGCTACAAGCTGATATTTATCTCATGCCACCGAAGAAATACCATACAGGACCAAAAAGAGCATTAATAGCTAGTGGTGAAATACGACTTACAACGAAATCTGATACAGATAACCTGATTAAGGGCATAAAGGATGGGATGAGTAAAATCATCTGGCATGATGACGCGCAAATCGTTGAACTAAATGTTCGTAAGTTTTATTCAGAGCAGCCTAGAGCCGAGGTGACGATTGAATGGCTAGAAAAGTATAGAATCGATACATCTTATCTACTGGTGAGGTTCATGAAATCGTTAAACTAAATAATAACGGTAAGGTAAAGGTACTAGCCTTTCGTGTGTTACTGAACAATATGTAAAAGGGTCACTCAAGATAAAAGTGACCCTGTTGAGGGATGATGTGACGGTCAACTAGCGTCACAATCTGGTAAGTGCGTGCGATACACTCAACGTTAATTTGTGCAAATCAAAGTTCCTTATACATTAAGAAAGCCGCAACGTTTGCAGACGCTACAGCTTTCTTAAGTGAACAATATGGGTAAGGTCGCTTGGGATAGCAATGACCCTACCAATAAGAGAGGTTTTGTTAAACTAGTTTAGCTTAACACTACTATTTATATGCTTAGTTAACTTAGGTTCTATAGTTTATTGCCTTTGGAACAGAAAAAGAGCGACTAAAACATCGCTCTAAAAAACTCATAAAATCCCATGTTCATTGGGATTGCCCAAATAAAGAAACCCAACAGGGCAATTGGACCAAGGAAAAAGTTGTAAACCTTCTTTGGCAAAATGCTGCCCAATAGGATTTTATAAATAACGGCACATCCTATCATAACAACTGGCAGTAAGATTATTGGTGGTATAAAAAACAACAGACTTCCACTGCTAGATATATCTATAAATATGTCCATTAAATTACCTCATTATGTATTTTTGGTAAATTATAACATAGAAAAAGCCGCAGCGTATGTATACGCTACAGCTTAGAATGGGTTATGCCATTTTTTTGGCTGCCATTAAACCATACCTTCTGGTTTGGGCATAGGAGGGCAAAACTATGTTAACAGGGCAAATTAAAGTTACGAAAGAAGATTTACTTCAGTGGATTGAAAATTATCGATGGATGGTTGAAACGATTGAGGAAGCAAGGCAGAAGGTAGCGAAGATGAATAACAATAGCTACATTGGAGCTAAACAGCTAGGTATGGCCTTGAAGTAACATAACCAAAGGCAAGTCCGTGCAATTGGCAACCATATAGTGTTATCTAGCACAACAATTTTTAGAGTAAGAAATAATATTTTGAGTCAGATGTTGAAGTAGCCGAAAGGCTGCTTCTTTTTAAAACATTTATTCCACAATCGGGCCATTTTGTTGAATAACTATAAAAGGGTACAGTAGAGGTTTTTGGGAGATTACTTTGAACGTAAAATTAGATTAAAAGATTTTGAAGTGTGGGTTGTTCAAATTGGAGGTCAAAATTATACTTTAGCCATTTCAGATGAATTCCGACATGCCACATTTGATGATTTTGAAATGCCAGATTTAATTTATGATGTAGATGACCAGCGTGCAAATTATGTTTCTAATACATATTTCTCTGATGAACCTGTTAAAGATGAACATCGAGAAATACTCGGTGAATTTGCACGAATGCTTACAAATCACTTAGCGTTGGCACATTGTGAAGTAATTACAAAGTTTTATCATGAAAACCCTGAAAAAGCGATAGAACAAATATTGTTAATGAAATACGGTTTCACAGAATCGGAAATACCATTAGATAAGTTATGGCATTTTAATCAAGAATAATGAACTTTAGTTTTTCTCTAACTAAGGGAGTAATGTAAAGTAGTTTCATACTATATTTAATTGAACTTTCTTAATATCATAAAGCACTCTCAAATCTCAATTCGGATGTATCTCTGATCTTCAACAATTGGGCGCGTTTATTAAGGAACGCGTCTTTACAAAATTGTGAAGATTTTCACTTAAACTAAAGAGGCAGCTTTGTTGAGGAGGAGTATAATGCGTATTCTTTTTTTGCTAAGTGTAGTTATCTCGGGAATTGTAAGTGTTGTCGGTTTTGCATTCACTAATATGACTACTACTTTATTCGACCCCACAGGTGACAATTTTGTTGGAGGGAATGGAAACCCAGGCTTAATGTTTGTTATGTTTCCGATGTTAATTATTCTTTATTTTTTCTTTGCAATGATGTTGGTTTTTGAAAAGTTACATAAACGTTTTTTAATGAAAAGGAAACTATTTCAAACCTGCTATTCAGGGGTGTTTGTGCTGATTTTGGTAATGACGATTTACAGAATCGCTTCATTTCGAAATGAAATCAATCCGTATTTTGAAAACGAAATATCCTATTTAAATCCTTTTTCTAATCATTTATTTTTTAACTTCTGGACATTTATAGCCTGTCTTTGTGTTTCAGGATTTTGCTCATTTTATTTAAAGAAAAGAATGTGAAGAAATGTACTTAACCAACGGCGCAGTATAGTGCAATAATAAGTGTTACAATAGTGATAAAAAATTTGGAGTTATAAAATGAATAAGTTTTTTCATTCAGGTGCATTTTTATTGTTTATTATTAGTTTAATAGCAATTATCGGTGCTTGTTTCTATACTAAAAAAGAACACGAGAAATTCAGAAAGGATTTTCCAGCGGTCTCAACAGGTAATTTTTTAGGGGATATTTTAGGTGGTATTGTTGTTATCTTACTTAGTATATTTCCTTGGTATATAAATAAAATAATAATGTTATTTTTAGGAGTGCTATTTTTTTATTTTACTTACTTACTTAGCTTACATTGGGTATTAGTATGAATATATTCACTAACGGGGTGCTTTCCTTGAAGATCATTGAGTTGCATATGCAGCTCTTTTTTCTTTATTGAACTAACAGTGCAGTTTAGTTTAACAAGGAATTGTAAGTTACAATAAACTTCTAGTGAAAAAGTGAAGTGAATTCAGCAGTATTATAAAGGAGGTATATATATGAAAGTTGGAATAATAGGGGGCGGTTTTGGTTTAAAAGTTCAAGCCCCTATCATTAAAATACATCCTATGATGAAAATTACTGCTGTTAGCACTATGGAGCGTCATCAATTACCTGAAGAATTATTAAATGGTGAAAATCCTCCTGCTCATTATCAAAATTGGACGGATATGTTAGAGAAGGAGGAACTTGAGTTATTATTTGTGAGTTCAATACCAATTTATCACTTTGAAAGGGTGAAATGCGCATTGCAAAGAGGAATAAATGTTGTATGCGAAAAACCTTTTACAAGGGATAGTAAAGAATCTAAAGAGTGCTGTTCTAACAGCTATCGGCATGACATACTGGATAATTTAAATACTTAGAATTTATTTAAACATAAGGCTATGTTTAATTTAAATGTTGTTTTTATCTAGTAAATATTAACCCTCAAACGATTTTTCCTTATTTCTACAAACATCTTTCTGTGGTATTAATATATATTTGAAACTAAATGGGTAAAGTAGTCGTACAAGGTATTATAGATTAGAGGAGGTAGGAAAAATGGATTATACTAAAATCTATAATGAGGAACTGATTGCCTTAGTAAAAGAGAAAATAAAGTCCGTCGGTGAAATTAAAGCAGTGAAGTTTGTGAGAGAACAAACAGATATGTCCTTAATACAGGCAAAAAAATTTGTAGATTTTTGTAAAGAATAGACATAAAAATTAGAGTCACTAAATTTGTGGCTCTAATTTTTTTAAAAAAGTATCTCTAATAGTCATTGAACTACTAAAAAATAAACTTCGACAGGCATAAACTACGATATATTTCTGTCTTTTTTTGCGCTTTCATTGCTATGACTATCTAAAACCGGGCTAAGTAATTATCAAGGTATTTAAAATCAACGCCTTTAAAACGATTTATCCAATGTTTTAAACGTGAATGTAGTCCGTTTACAATAAAAATGGTTTAAAAAAAAGAGATTTTATTAAACGAAAAAATCGTTAGTATATTTAATACCTAAAATAGATATAGATATATATGAGAAAAGCTATAAATAAAAAAAAATAGTTATTCAACAATCGGGCGCTTTTCCGTAGTCAGGAAAGTTTCTTATTTCATTAAAAGGGCGCAATTTTTGAATTGAAATTGTGCCTTTTTCAGTATGAGAGCCAGATCCTTAAATAACGCTTAGTGATTAATATGAAAAAATACTTAAAACAGAGGTTTCATTTTAAAGAAGATGTACTTAATGTTCAAAGGTGAAATATATTCTAAAGCCTCTTTGTATTAGTCAAAGTAAAATATCCTGATTTCCTCCTCTTCTACTATAAGGAGAGTCTTCCCAGCTATTTATAAAATACAATCTCTTCTACATCGAGAAGCCATTCCGTTGCTTCTGTGCCATCCGAATTGGCCTTCCAGAGGTTTCTTTTTGTGTCAATAATTGAGTAACCCCTTAGCCAAACGAGCTTCTTTATGGTTGGGACAAACTGAGGGGCATAATCTCCATATCCTTTAGGAGGATTGCTTATTTTCGTTTGTTTATTCGTGTCAATATCAATAGAATAAAGCACAGGAAGCGGGTGCTTGCTGAAGTCGTTTGTCCAATCTTGTTCTTTTATTCTCGAGGCTACGAGTAATTTATCAGTAATCCAATTGAAATCAAGATCTGAGTAATTGTCAGGCGTATATGACCCTGAAACAGGCATCTCCTTTACCTTTAAATCCTTATCTCTAAAACCAAAAACAATTCTTCCGCCCCCTGCGATATACGCCAACGTATCAGTTGAGGGTGCCCACTTAGGCTGGCCTACCTGTAAAATCATTTCGTCTAATACTTCGAAGTATTTTCCTTCCTTATCGATGACGCAAACCATATCGCTATCCATAGACCAGGAGGCAGTTGGGGTCACAACAAAGGAAATCCATTTGCCATTCGGGGAATAGGTTAGCTGTTCGGCATGTACGGCAATCAGTTTGTTCTTATCAGTTGTCCCAATTTCTCTTGGCAATGTAAAAAAAGGTTCCACTCCCCCAAAAAGAACAACGTTCTCATAATTATCGTCCACTTTTTTTGTAAACAAAGAAGCGCTTGACCACCCATCGGGGCGAAGAGTGCCGGATGAAGAAAGAAGGAAACCTGTACCGTCCGGAAGCCACGTAAAATCGTTGACTCCGGTTGCGATATTATAGAACCGCTGAAGGTTTGAGATGTCCAATATTCCTTTGTTTTTATAAGCTATAACGTTCTTATGAGGTGCCCATTTAGGCGAAGAGCCATCATAAAAAATTTTCTTCTTTTCCTCCGTTTTAATGTTATAGGTCCATAACTCTGACTGTGCTTCCCCTTTGTAGATTTCAGAAGGTTCTTCAACTTGATAAACCAGCAGGTTACCATCTGTCGACCATTGCGGTTTAGCGAATACCTTGCCCGAATTCGTCACTTGCTTTTCTTGATCACCTATTAAGGTCCACAAATTACCTCCCCTAATAAACGCAGCTTTCACCTGATTTTCTACAGCTGCTGATGGGGCTGAAGGAAACAGACTAGCAAGGATTATTATTAAGAAGAAAGCTCGTTTCATGTACATTTCTCCTTTCATGGATTATGTTCTTATTATCTTTCTAGACAGCTTTTTTATGTAGACAATGCCGCTTTTATTAACTAAGAGTAAAGAAAAATTGGACTTTTAAGTTAGAATCCCAGAATAAAGTAACGGGGCATACCTATATTTTGAACCAATAACTAAAAAGAATGTAGAAGAGGAAGCGTACGGAATGTGTCTTTTTTCATTTAAGGGCCATATTACTTTTGGTTATTTATGTTATAAATAGATAAATATACAAAAAAGTAGTTGAACAATTTCGCTAAATTTCTTAGTGTATAAGAAGGATGAGGTTTATAATGAAATATTTTACTAAAGAATGGTTCGAGTTGAGTCAAAAAACAAGTTTCCATCTTAATTTAGTGGAAGATCAAGAGGCTGAATTATTTTCAGAAGAATACTTTCAACAGCTTTACAATAGCGAATTAATGGATTGGCTTACTTTACGAGAAGAAATGTATACAATTGATTTTAATAAAGAAGAGGCAACAGAAGAATTTGATAACGCCTTCATCGTAAATCAGATGATTTTAAAAAGGCAATTACCACAAATGATTTTAGAACAGATAGCTGATTTAAGAGTTTTCGCTTTATATACAGCATCCCGTAAGGTCATAAATGCTTTAACTAAATTTTGTGAGGAAAATGAAAGGTCAGTAAATGCCATTAGTGAGAATTACAGAAGCTATTATAAAGAAGCCTCCACTTCATTTGATAAAGAAATTGTAGAGGATTTTCGATTCCATGATTGTAAGGTAATAAACTTAATTCAAAATGACACAAATTTAACATTAACCATAGATAATTCAGGTGGTTTTACAGATGTACATGAAGTAACCTTTGAAAATTCTCATCTAATAAAACAAGATGGTTTATTAGAAAATACATGGTGGTTGTATGAGGAAGTGTATAAAGTTAATAATCAATACGAATTTCATGCATTATTAAAAAATGGAGAGAACGAGTTAATTGACTTTATTATTTCAGCTGAACGAGTTTCCTTTACACGTAAGGACTTTTAGTCGAACAAAGTACTTCAACAATCAGGCGCAATAATTTAAAAAGATTTGAATGAATGAGAGGTTACGATTAATGCGAAATAGAGGTTCGGTAGTTATAGTAGAAAAGATAAGGTAGAATTAGTGATGACATTGTCTATTATGTTTTTCTTGGTGGTGGAATAGAAAAAGGGGAAACGCCAGAAGACGCAGCAAAAAGAGAAGCATTTGAAGAATTGGGAGTAGAAGTAAAGGTTAATGATTGTATAGCAAAAATTGAATATAAAGGAACCCAATACTTTTTCTTATCCGAAATCATTAATGGAACATTCGGAACTGGACAAGGTGAGAAATACACAGACAAAGAGAGAGATAGAGGAATATATTTGCCTTTGTGGATAGATATAAAAGGTTATTGTCTATTGATGTTAAACCGAGAGAAGTTGCTTTGATAGTTCAAACCTTATCAAGTAATGAGGAATTTAGGTGAATAAAGTTCTTCAACAATCGGGCGCAATTAGGTAGCAAGAATTGTGCTTTTCTTCATGAAAAGGGCCATTTAATTGAATAAAATACAATTGTAGGTTTGTAATAAAGTTTAATAAATTAAAGGATAACAACCTTGATATGAGAATAGATCTAAAGAGCATGTTTTGAAAAAGATTGATCAAAACATGCCTTTATTTAAAGTAGCAGATTAAATACTTTATAAAAAAGTTTGATTATTTTTTAAACCCTAGTTGAACTATAGGCACATTTGTTTAAGTACAGGTTTGTAATAAAGTTTGATTAAAAGCACCTCATGCCACCATTCAAATTCATATTTAAGAAGCAACCATTGAATTAGATGTACTCAAGCGATATTTTGCCACCTCACCCGCCTAGGATTTGTTATTTCTACCATGGTGTTTCAGTTTTATGTTCAATAACTTGTAATACTTTCGGTTCAACAGCTTTTAACAATTGTTCACTTGAACGATTGCTTTTAGGAACATCATCATTTTTTTCATCTTGAATTTGTCTTTCAGCCTGTGTTTTTGCAATCACATCAATCACTTGTTGTTTAGAGACATTTTTAGATGCTGCAATCTCGACAACCGATTTACCTTTTGCTAATTCTTGTTTTAATTCTGTTGGGCTAATTTTTAGTAAAGCAAACAGTTTTTCGTCGTTTAAAAAGGAATCAGCAGTATAATCAGGCTTCCCATTCGTAGAGAAAAAACCTTCTACTTTAATGTTTGAAGGTGTAGTCTCACCTCCGATTAGAGAAACACTGATTGTATTTCCTTGAACAAATACCTGGTAGAAAGGTGTTTTTGATCCCTTTTTGGTGTAATTCAACATAAACGTTTTTTGATCCGGGTTCTCTATTTGCTCCATAGCAAACTTGTACTCTTCGCTGTTGCCAAACATTTTATCAATTAGATAATCTACCTTCGACTTGATTTCCTGATCGGTTAAGGTAGTGAGTGGTTTCTCCTTTGGCTCCCAATTCTCCTGATTCACGTGTTCAATCGCACCCGTAATACCGTTTGTATGAAGGGAAATCTTTTTGCCAATTCCTCCTTTTTCCTGCAGTATGATGCTTGTTTGGACACCTTGCACCTTGCTTGCATTGATAATCTCAAACGATTTTGTCTCAGGAAATGCGTTATATAGCTTCTCAAGTGTTTCTTTGCCAACCTCATCCACCTTGACTTGTTCAACAGTCATTGGTGTTCTAGTAAGCATTTCAATCAAGTTAGGGGCCGCAAATGCTGCGGTTGGAATCAAAATCGCAGTAGCAACTAATCCACTAATTAATCGTTTTTTCATGTTTATTTCGCTCCTTTTTCGTTGGAAATATTGAGAATAGGATTGTTCTATTCGTTTGGAAATGGCCGGAGGGCACTCCATAGTTTCTGCCTCTTTGTGCAGATATTCACGGATTTTGCGTTCAATTGGCATTGATTTCTTCCATCCTTTCTGGGGGGAGATTACTTAAGTTTTTTCGAAGCACCTGAAGGCCAGCATGATACCTGGACTTGACCGTACCCAGCGGAATTTCGAGCAATGTCGCTATTTCCTCAAGTTTATAGTCGTGAAAAAAGCGGAGGACAATCACGGATCGTTGTTTATCGGTCAGTTTTTGGATTGCCTGTGTTATCATTTGCTTCGTCCCATCCATCAACACAGAAGGTTGATCCCAATGAGGCTCTTCCCGAGAAAAGGCACGGATGCGTTCAAAAATTCGGAATCTCCGCCAACTCTTGACCCGAAATCTCTGCACTTGACGGATTACCAAGCCATTTAGCCAGAAGTGAAAAGGTCTGTTCGTATCATAGTTAGCAAGGGAGGTCCACATTTGCATATAGATCTCATTCATGACATCTTCCCGATCCTGCTGATGATCGACCAGAAAGGAGACTGTCCGGTAGACGTCCTGATAGGTGGCATCATACATCGTACGAAACGCCTGTTGATCACCTTCTTTCATTTTTGTGAGTAATTGGTACATATATTCATTTTGCATTCAGAGGGTCCTCCTAAGTAAGCTTACACACTATATTGTCTCTCTATCAAAAAAAGGTTCGGTTCTTTATTTTTTTTTGCAAACGGCTGAGTGTCGGCGGTCATCGATCAGGAAGAAAATCAGGAGTACAACGACCCGTATGCCAGCCGAGGTTCATTGGCTAGTAAGCAATCAGGGGATAAACGTGGTAATTGGATCGTCGATGGCTATTTCTGTGAGGGGTAAAGAAATAGCCTTGGATTGGCCAAATAGTGGTGAACTATCATCGTACAATCGAACATTATTTTATAGCACTTAAACAAGTTGGTTTTCAGTTCTAGATTTACGTGAAGGTACACCGCGTGAACATTTTAGTAGTGAAGAAGAATTTATTAGAAGATAATGAATTCCGTTTTTACTGACTTTTTCTTGTGTGAAGTAAATAAATTTCCTAATATTGATTATTGAACTAATAGGGGCTTTAGTCGAATAGGGCGCAATTCCTATAAAAGGAGTTGTGTCTTTTTAGATAACCTTTAAAAGTGGTTTTGCATACTTGAAAGAAAATGTTCAGTAAAAAAGTAACCCAAAAGAATAAATCTCTAAGGTTACTTGAAACGTAAATAATATGTTTCAACTTAATTTTTTAGTACTAAGTTATTTTGAGAAGTTTTTATAAACTTATTAAATAAAAAACGTACAATTGGTCCCATAATAATAATTTGCAAAGGCAATGCTACAATAAAATTCCTACAAAACACAGAAAGGAATTCTTTGATAATCGAATTGGAATACAATCCATTGTGAAAATAACTTGTTATCAAACCATAAATAGACATAAAAAAAGCCATTCCAATAACCATGCATGTAGATAATGTTAGAATCTTAAATAGAACATTTGATGTATTTGCTGTTAATTTGAAAGCTATTTTTTTAGCTATAGGTCCCACTAGGTACAAGTCAAGAATGATAGCAACAATAAAACCTATTAAAAAATCAGTAATTCCGCCTAAGAAAGAAATTTGTCCAAATATATCATTAAGGTAGAAGTTATAAAGGGTCATAAAAAGTACCATTCCAAAACACATTATTAAACCAAAATATAGACTTTCTTTTCTAGTAGTTGGCATACGTCAACACTCCTTTCGTTACTTGAGTAAGTATATAAATTTTATAAATACTTAGTAAGTGACAATTCTGTGAAGGTTTTGGTGGGAATTATAAATATATGTTACTGCACAATATGAGGGCAGCATGCAATAGTTTATTCAATAATAGGGCGCGATTGGGGAACAAAAGGAACAGATGTAACAAAAGGAACAAATGAAAAACATGTATCATGTTTTGTGAAAGGAAATATAATGGAAACTCGGAGGTAGGTCGGAGCGGTAAGGTTTTCCTCCCTTGGTATTTATCAAAACCTAAATATTAGGGAAAGACAGACCGACGACCGACCTGCGCTTGACAGACTAGTTCCAAGCATGACATACACGGCCGGCCCATATTTTTTAAGAGATAAGGCATTACCCCAGTTTACATGTTTTGTTAAGAATAATATGTAAAAAATAAATCATTCCCTTGTTAAAAAGATCACTTAATATAGTGGTCTTTTATTTGCATTCAAATATGAATTAAAGAAGCAAACGCAGCATAAGCTAGCGTTATTTTTATTGTTTAAAATGATAAGGACCTAGGCAGGTTAAGATTTCTTTACCTTGTCCAAGTACTATTGATTTAATATTCAAATAAAATTAAGATGTTGAGGGGGAAATAAGTACTAAATTTACTGCTGATGGATCGCCGTATGCGATGAAAGTCGCCTGTACGGTGAAGGCTCGTTATAAAACCGAAAAGTTATAAGACGAGAACAGCGCACAAAACGATTTTAGAATTGATGGTTATAAAGGAAATGGTGAATTAACTTTCAAAATTAATCCCGCAATAGGATCCACAAGTATGAAGGTACAACAATCAACTGATGGAGGAATAACTTGGATTGATTCAACACTTGTTGCAGTATTTGATGGTCCTAATTTTAACCCAAACTATAACAACCCTATATTAACAGAAACAAGTTATGGTGTTAGAATTGGTGGATTAATGGTGGGCACTACCTATCACATTAAGTTAGTTGTAACAGGTGGCATTAAAGATGGTGATTCTAATATTGTAGTTACTACTTATTAATTCGTTTAGTTTAAACCTCACCAATAGGTGGGGTTTTTTCTTGAACAAAATTATACGCAATATAACTAGCATTATATTTTGCCTTCCACAATCAGCTGTGGAGGGCTATTTTTATACAACAAGACCTAAGCAATGCACTTTGCCGAGCGGTGCTATTTTTATTTGTGAGGTGTTGACATGGACAGTCAAACAGAAGCTTTAATCGGAATTTTATGTACAGTATTAGATGCTTTTATTGGGGTGCTCACTTACAACCGTAATCGAGACAAGGATGTTAAGAACGATGCATCTGATTCAGCCGTAATACGCACGAAACTAGACAATTAACGCTGGGGTAGAATCGATTAGGAATGATATTAAAGCACAAGAAATGCGTGTTACAGGGTTATCAGAGCGTGGTGACACCTTATATTAAAAATTATTATTAAAGAAGACCGAGAAATGTTTCTAGAGCTTAATTTTGAATATTAATTGAATTCCTCCGATATTTAATATGTTACAACATACACCAATGGAGTGATCAGTTTAATAAGCATAGATAAATATTTTCCTTGTTTACAAAATTTATATGAAGGAGTACAATAATTCCGTAAATCAGAACTAATAAAATATCGGCCAAATCTCAACAATTGAGAACGGAGGACCCATTATTTTGGGGTTAATTCTGCCTTGCAGAAAGGATGAGATATTCTCTTTCGCCATCCTACCCGTCAGCTAACTTCGTCGGCTAAAGCGAAGGAGGTCATAAAGAAGACCGCCTAACTCAGTAATTTTTTATTGCTTGTTTAGATCGGTCTTTTTTTATTTTCCAATAAAAGGGTTGCGAATGGTTTTTATTCCGCACATGATTCATATAAATTCAAATTTTGGGTAAAGTAATGTATTACTATGTACCACACTTAGGAGATAAAAATGAAGAGCTTAAAAGAAAATCTTGATCCTGCAAAGATTCTTGTTTTGGGATTCGCTATTCTAATTTTTATAGGTGCTTTTTTATTAACTCTACCTATAGCAACAGAAGATGGTAAAGGTCTAGCATTTTTAGATGCATTATTTACTGCTACGTCGGCTACATGCGTTACAGGTCTTGTAGTTGTTGATACCGGTGAAACATTTTCATTGTTTGGAGAAATTGTAATTCTAATCCTAATACAAGTAGGTGGGCTAGGATTTATGACATTTGCAACCTTTTTATTTGTTCTATTAGGGAAAAAAATTTCTTTAAAAGAAAGGTTGTTATTGAAAGAAGCTTTTAATACAAATTCAACTGCTGGCGTAGTTAGATTAGTTAAACGGATATTAATTTTCACTGTCATAACTGAATGTATTGGTGGTATATTGCTTGCCGTTCGTTTTTCGTTTGATATGTCTATTGGTCAAGCAATCTATTATGGATTCTTCCATGCCATTTCAAATTTTAATAATGCTGGTTTCGATTTAATGGGAGGGTTTAACAGTTTAACTGATTATGTTGACGATCCCATTGTAGTTTTAACAATTAGTTCTCTTATCATCTTAGGGGGATTAGGTTTTATTGTGATTAATGAACTTTATGAATATCGTGAAATTCGTACTTTCTCGGTACACACAAAGGTTGTTTTAAGCACAACGCTTATCCTTATTGTTGGAGCAACTATTTTAATATTCTTATTTGAGTATAGTAATGTAAAAACATTAGGTTCCTTATCTCCAACAGGAAAAGGTCTTGGCGCTTTATTCCATAGTGTTACACCTAGAACTGCTGGTGCTAATACATTATCTATGGGAGATTTAACTCATGCAACCTTGTTCTTAACCATCTTTTTGATGTTCATTGGAGGAGGATCAGGTTCGACTGCAGGTGGTATTAAAGTCACTACGTTCGCAGTATTAATTATAACTGCCCTTTCTCAACTAAAAGGAAAAGAAGAAGTAGTTTTATTTAAACGTCGTATTGTTATTGAAAATATCCTAAAGGCACTAACTGTCGCAATGAGTGGTATCATGATAGTAGTTGTTGTCACTTTCATGTTAAGTATTACGGAAAAAGGTCATGTATTTATAATGTATCTATTTGAAGCCACTTCAGCATTCGGTACTGTTGGTTTATCGATGGGGTTAACGCCTGAGCTTTCACCAATTGGTCGTTTTATAATTATTTTAACAATGTTTGTGGGGAGATTAGGACCTCTTACATTAGGTTTTGCAATTACTAAAAGACGTAAACAGGAAGCATACCGACGTCCAAAAGGTAAAATAATGATTGGATAAATAAACGGGGAGTGTATAGAGAGTGGATAAAAAACAATATGCTGTGATAGGATTAGGAAGATTTGGAACCAGTATCGCAAGAAGATTACATGAAGCTGGGCAAGAAGTTTTGGGTATAGATTTAGATGAAGAGAGTGTAGAAGATGCTGAAACTTTTTACACACACGGAGTTATTGCAGATTCTACGGATGAGAAGGCACTTAGATCCTTAGGAATTACCAACTTTGACTGTATAATTGTAGCAATTGGTGATGATATTCAAGCAAGTATTTTGACTTGTATGCTACTTAAAAATCTTGGATTAAAAAAAATAATCGCAAAAGCTATTGGAAAACGTCACGGTCAAGTTTTAGAAGCAATAGGAGTGGATTGGATTATCTATCCTGAAAGGGATATGGGAGACCGAGTTGCCAATCAACTTCTTTCACCAAACACTCTCGATTATATTGAACTTTCTAAGGATCATAATATAGAAGAAATTATTATCCCTTCAAAAATGGTTGGTAAGAACTTAAAAGAGCTGAACATTCGTGCTAAATTCAACGTTAGTGTAATCGCAATAATAAGAACTGGAGATATTATCGTTTCACCATCTCCTGAGGAATTACTACAAAGAGAAGATCTGTTAGTAACTATTGGTAAAAGAAGTGATTTAGCAAGGTTCTCAAGTTTAAATGACTAAGAGAATATTTAGCTTTGATAAGGTAAATAATGTAGCAAACAAATAGCCAGGTGCTCGAATGAGTACCTGGATTTATTTAAACTAAACCTCTAATTCATCATGTTTCTTCTTTTTAGGTACAACTTTCATTACTACAGTAACAGCCTCATCTATAGTTTCTCCAAGCATCGATTTCAGATTATACACCAAGTTTTCAACCTTATCGGCTACCCACAAAACAATGATGCCTCCGCATAATGTAAACCCAATAAAATCAATGATGTTCATGGGCCATCGCCTTTATAATTTGAGTAATCGAAAAATCTTACGTATTTCCATTTCATCTAAATGGCGAAGAAAATTGGACAATTACCATTGCGAACACGATCTCGCACTATTAAATCATGCAGAACAAACAAACCCGTTGACTGGGAAGCCACGAAACGTCAGTAAGTATGTAAAGAGGTTAATTGAAGAGGATATGAAACGACCACCTCAAAGTAAATTTAGGATTGATCGAAATGAGCCTATCATCATAGAAGAAGAAACGTACTCAATTGAAACTAAAGAGGCCATGAACAGTTTTATATAAAACAAAAAATCACTCTCTAAATGAGTAGTGATTTTTTTATACACCTGCCATATAATAATTATTATGCAAACTAATAAAGTGGGGTACAAACTTTCAAAAACGGTAGTACCTCACTTTTACCCCAGTTGATTTACTTTTATAACCCCTTATTACAAAAAACCTGGCATTTATGAAAACAGTATTTTTAGGTAAGCCTAGAAATGCTGATATAGCAAGGGTTGTGGGGTATGACTTATGAGTGTACCCCATAATTGGCGCATGGATTTATTCTATTTTAATGAATAAAGATTTTGCTTGAGTTGCTTTCAATACTTTCGTTAATTTAAAAACCCAACTACAAAAAAAATTTGTAGTTGGGTTTTCGTAACATGATATTTATACTTGTACTACTTTTAAATAGCTAATTAATTTCTATACATTAACTCCGTATACGTATCACCATATGGAGTTGCAGTTTCAGTGATATACGTGTTGATAATTGTACCCATAGGATTTCTTACTACATTTTTTACTTTGTGGTAAATAACATCTTTTCTAACACCAACACGGATATATTTAGTAGGGTACTGCGATTCATAAGTCCTTGTAGATGTAAAACTATGTGAAAATGAAATACCGAACGTTGATGAACCTTGTGCAAAGGAGCCGTTTATACTCCAAGTGATTCCGCCAGCGATGGATACACTTTTCACTTTATCCCAACCTGGTGTAGCGGGGTGATAACCAATAAATGCGCGTGAAACAGTGTATTTTTCAAGTGTTGTCTGAGTTGTCTGATTACATGTAGCACATAAAGGTTGTATGCTGTTATTCAGATAAGATTGGTAATCTTCTTCTGATTCAAACAAAATCATGCCACCGTCTTCTGTTGGTACGCTATACCTATCATCTGTCACAAATTCTAAATCTTCAAAGGGTAGTAATTCTGAATCACTTTCGGCTGCATGGACTAAAAGGCTACTGCAACTAAAAACTAAAAATAACACAAAGCTAAAGAACAACGAACTAAGTAACTTATTTCCAGTTATTGCTGTCATCTTTTAACAACCCCCCCTGTATTTGTAATTCAATTTCCATTATATACTAAGTGGCAATATTTGTATATACTAGTTTAGATTATTGTATAATATGTAAGTATTAACTAAAGTTATTAAATTTTAAAAGAAGGTGGAAAAAGAGTCGTGAAAAAGAGGTTAACAGTTTGTGCTTTACTTGGATTATTGTTAATGCAAACGGCTTGCAGCTATAGTGTGGATGTTAACTATGAAGAGAACAATCCCGAAATTGTTCTTTCTGAAAATACAAAATTAGAAAATTTAAGAGTACTAGAACTGGATGCTAATCATGAAGAAAGTAAGAAGGTTCTTAACATATTTGGAGAAGAATTAAAGGATGGAATTTATGCTTATGATGAAAATGAACATAAAACATATATTTTAATAAATTCAACTACAAAGAATTACTCTGATTACTCCTTTAAATATAATAAGGAAAAGAAAATTTTAACTTTTACCTATACAACTACAGAAGGAAGTAGCACAAATTACAAAAAGCTATTTCTTTTAGAAAGTAACAAGAAGAATCCCTATGAGGAAATCAAACTTCTTAATAATGGGAATGATGATGGTTTCATAGGTGTGTATACACGATAAACAATAATTTATAAATGTTTTACGTGGCGGTCGAACATAGGGGAGTCCGTTCTTCAAAAAAATGGTCGACAATTCTACAAATGAGGATAACCGATGAGCATGGAGTACCAGAGAAAGGAATATGTATCATTTTGCGCTTTGGTAACTGAGAATGACAAAGGGGGGAACACTGAAGCCTCGAGCTTGGAATTTTCTATCTCATAATATGTAGGCTTCTATAAAACCAGTAAGGCACAGGATGATGTGTTTTACTGGTTTAGAACCATGGTACTTCCAATTTAAAAGAAAAATTTACAGATTTTGAACGAAATGAAGAATCGCATGTCTAATGGAGGAAGGAGGCGAAAAGGATGATATTTGAATTAGAGCAGCGTGCTATACGCGGGGATCATAAAGCGATACTTTCCCTTATTGAAATGGATCAGGATATTTTGTATCGTCTGGCCATTACATATATGAAGAATGAGCAAGATGCTATGGACGTGATGCTATTTTAATGGTGATATTTCCGCGTCGCAGCAAAGTGTATCCGTAAAGATGAATCAGGATCATCAAGGTAAATTTTTAATGTTTTCTGCTGCAATAAAAGAAGATGGTACGCTGTTAGAGTCCAAAGGTATTTCGTTTTCACGAGATGAGCAATACGTAGTGGAAACGACACAATTTGAAGATTATAATGGAAAGGCAAAAATATTTAAACTATTACGCCAATCCTATCAGGAGAAATATTGAACTGAATATTCCTTTGCAATAAAGTAAAGATGTTCAAATAGGCTCTCCTTTTTGGGCATCTTTTTTTCATTCTTTCATTCTTTCATCATCAATGAAAAACCTCCATACCTTCTATTAAAGATCAAAGCTGCCTAGAACCATAAAGTCCACAATAACGCCGCTTACTGGATTTTCAGACCCCAATACACTAATGCCTAATACCGTTACACCACTAATATTTGTCACATTCGCAGAGACATATTTTCCAGCAATATTCTTTTCTCTCATTTGTACTCTAGGTCTTAAATTAATCGATGCATTTGTGGAGTATACACTTGATACTGCGAAATCAATAGTTGATAATAAAGGATTGCCATTCGCTAATGCATTGTCTGTAACATAAAAGGTAGCGATCCCATTTGCGTCTGATGTAGCTTGTCCATAAATAATGCGCTTTTCTTTTTTTGGATTCGACTCACCAGCTTTAAATACATGTAATAGTGTTGGTGCGAGTTTAATTATTTCAATGCTCATAGTCATTCTCCTTCATTTAATATTTTAGTATCCATCCTATTCATGCAATGCTATTCTATGAACTTTTTATTCGTTTATTACTTTATTAGGGATGAGAAAAATGGATGTGATTTCTCCTTTAAGCAATTTAAGGGTCACTTGGGGATGTAGTGACCCTCCATCAAAAAATAAGGGGAAATACTAGCTTACTAATTACGTTTGTGTAACTAATTCTACCGCTTCGATTACTAAAGGCGTACCTGCAGTGAGTGTACCTGTAACGTCGTTAAAGGTTAACTCTGTTGCAGAAACTGTATAGGAGCCACCTTCCTGTAATACCCCATTAATATAGAAATTATAGTAGCCATTTGTGACTACTGGGAAAGCAGTAGCGGCATTTCCACTATCATCTAAAAAGGCAGTTGCAGCAATAGTCGTGCCATCAGTGACAGCTAAATTTGCTGCTAAAATATTAAAAAATTTAGTGGAAGTTCCTGTAACATTTACATGGATATTTATAATTGAAAGTGCCATTTTTTCACCTCCCTTCAAAAAAATAATCTTTAGTGAGTTGTTATACGAGTCAAAAAGTAGATTGTTTTCACACCAGAAAATGAAGGTTTTCAAGAAAATACAACTTATTATATTTCCACTAATAGTATATGAATTGAATATGGAGGATGGTTTGGCGATAGGTCTATTAAAGAAAATTTGATAGAGGATAAAGGGAGAGCGGCAGATACTCGACCAACACTACATTAATGTACTGATGGCAAGACATTCTTGGTCAGGAAATAAATATAATTCATAGGGAAATTAATTATGAAATAGAATAGTGCGAGGGAAAATGCTTGCTTTAACACTTAAGCAAGTCATGGATAATGATGAAATCAGTCGCTTAGTGTTGCTAGGGAAGACTAAACTTGTCATTTCTTGCGCTTACCCGGGAAATTATTTTTATTTCCTAGCGATATGCTTTTTGTAAGGGCAAGATCATGGAAAGAAAGAACAGCATACTAAAAGGAAATAGACATATTCGTCTATTTCCTGTTCCATAGCTATTAACCTTGCTTTATGTTTGGCTTTTGGGATCGAGTGATATTGCTCGTAGCGGCACATTCTACAAGAGCAATGCACTTTACCTTTGCTCAATGTACCCCTTATAGGCATGTATTCATTTTCCCGTAACATAATATTTTGTAAAATAGCCCATTTCTTTTGAATCTTTCGCTCTCTTTGATGGCGAATATAGGCCCTTGATCGATTTTTCATCCATATCAGCTCCCTTGAGAAACCCAAGCTTGCAGAGAGGTCAAGGGATGTAGCAGCACTCCCTACAAGCTTGGTATGTCGCTGATAGTCCACATAAATCTTTTCATCTTATCAGTCCTTTTTACGAAAAGCCGCAGCATCATCGTACGTTACTTCTCAAAATAGTTTATGGTGGAGCTCATTCAACACAAAGTACTTTCATGCCCTTTTAATGTACAATTTTTGGTTATAAAAGAGTACATTCTTTTCCAGATGGAGAATATAAGACAATCTTAGTCGCGAGACCAGAAAGTGAATTACACAAACCTTGGTGATTTTGAAGAGCTAAAATGAGAGGGTATGGCTCCCAAGGCTGAAAGACTAACTTCCATTATATTGCATTTTTTCGGAAGCTCCTGATTTGTTGCGGATAAGACTTCTAAGTGTCTTGAAACTGCAATACATAATAATTAGAAAAAATTTCAAATTTTGATTCGTTCAGGTCCATCTTTAATGAGATAATATTCCTTATAAGGGTGGTGTTTGGAAGGGGAAATTAAATAGATAGTGTTACTTCGATGTCATTTCCACAAAATTTACTCTTGTGTCAAGTTACTGTTACAGAAATAAAAATGGTTTCAATCGAAGGGGAGATAATGTATGGGCGAAAAGGAGAATTCTTTAGAAGAAAAAAATAAGGAGGCTATAAAATTTTCAATTGTAATACCCGCGCATAATGAAGAACAGTACATTGGGAAATGCATAGAATCCATCTTAAAAGCTTCTAAACCATATGAAAATCAAGTTGAAATCATTGTTATCTTAAATCGATGTACGGATAAAACGGAGGAAATTGCAAGATCGTATCATTGTATCGTATTAAAGAA
This sequence comes from Lysinibacillus sp. GbtcB16, assembly GCF_019091145.1. Classification (NCBI taxonomy): domain Bacteria; kingdom Bacillati; phylum Bacillota; class Bacilli; order Caryophanales; family Bacillaceae; genus Lysinibacillus; species Lysinibacillus sp. GbtcB16. The sequence goes on along the minus strand of NZ_JAGXJV010000001.1, from coordinate 1,938,266 downwards.
TGACGACAAGAACCTTTCTAAGATAAGGAACGCTGGTGTTGAAATAGCGAGAGGTGAAATCATTGTTACGATTGATGCAGATACACTGATGAATGATCATGTGTTGTCAAAGGTAGAGGAGTATTTAAGCTCAGGAAAGTACATTGGAGGCGGAGTTACAGGAAAGTTTGAAAGAATGTCCTTAGGAATTTTTGTTTCAGCATTGTTATTAATTGGCCCATTATTCTTTAAGTATGGAGCTATTTCTGTGGGGATTTTTTGGTGTTATAAAAAGGACTTTAAATTGATCAATGGTTTTAATGAAGAAATGCTTATGGCGGAAGATGCAGATTTCGCTAAACGATTAAAAGTGTTGGGCAAAAAGAGTGGGAAAAAATTTGGGACCATTCAAAATGGAATGATCACTTCAAGTAGGAAGTTTGATAAAAATGGAGATTGGATATTACTTAAACGTCCATCCATTATCTTAGCCTATCTGAAAGGAACAGATCGAAAGTATGCGGATGAAGCCTATTATGAAAATCAAGATAGATAAAGAAGGGTTCTTAAGCTAGATTTCAAGTAGAGAGATAAAAATAAAGAAACCATTGTGCCGTTAATCCTTATTCGATTAACGCTTTTTTTACGTTTTATTGATTGATAGTGATATACCTATTATTAATAGAGGTGAAAAATGAGGGGATGTAGAATTCAACAGTAAATGTAAAGTTTTATGAAAGGAGAATGTAAATGACTACACCTAATAATCGTACGCCCATTAAAAACAGAATCGGTGCTGTATTTATTCCAGTTCGTAACTTAGAGAAGGCAATAGAATGGTACAGAAAAATACTTGGTTTGGAAGGAGGAGAAGAGCATTTTGGACATTTATTCGTGGCGCCTATGGAAGGAACGGCAGGATTAATTTTAGATGCTATGCCAAAGTGGAGAAAAAAGGATGGGGATATTGCCACCTACCAAGTTCCATCCATTCAGCTTGTAACGGATGATCTCCAAGCTTCATATCAATTTATGAAGGAGCATCATGTTGAACTTGTGACAGAAATACAGGATGATTTTTATTTTGTGTTCAAAGATCTAGATGGGAATGTATTAATGATTTGTAAAAACACTTAGCACTTTATATAGGCAGCTATTTTTCTGGATAAAGCCAATCGTACTGAATAGTAAAGGGAGGAAAGTAGTACTATGAAAACAACTGAAAATTTTACAGATAAGGCTGAAATATATGCGCAATATCGTCCTAGTTACCCTAATGAATATATTGATTACTTGCTTTCAGCTAATCAACTTAAAGAAGAACAGATCGTGGCCGATATTGGTTCGGGTACGGGGATATTGAGTCGTCAGCTGCTGGAAAAAGGTATGAATGTTATAGGAGTAGAGCCAAATGATGACATGAGAAAGATGGCTGAGGAGTCATTAAGCATATATTCTCGTTTTAAATCAATAAAAGGAACTGCCGAAAACACTACTTTAAAAGGTAATAGCGTTGATTTAGTAACAGTTGCACAGGCATTTCATTGGTTTGATAAAAAAGCATTTAAAATTGAATGCCAACGAATAGTAAGGGAAAAGGCTAATGTTGCTCTTGTGTGGAATAGCAGAGATTTAACAAGTCCGATTATTCAAGAGAATGCAGAAATTTGCCAAAGGACCTGCTTAAATTTCAAAGGATTTAGCGGTGGAATGGAAGAAACCCAAGACGTTTTTCACAGCTTTTTTAAGGATGGAAAGTATGAGTTTAAAAAGTATCAAAATGATTTAGTATTTGATTATGAAGGTTTCTTGGGAAGGAATTTATCAGCATCGTATGCTCCCAAAAAACATGACGAAAAATATCAAGAATTCGTTTACTTACTGTCGGCGTTATTCGAAAAGTACAGTAACAATGGAAAAATGGTTCTCCAAAATATAACGCGAAGCTATTTAGGTACTATCTAAAAGTGTTGCTAAAATCAACCTAATCAAAATGATTTCCATTTTTTTGATAGTCATAAAAACCCCCAATATGCAACTTTATAAAAGTGAATATTGGGGGTAGTGCCACATGAATTACTTATTTTTTTCATTTTGAATACGACTGAAATCTACTTCCTCAGCGAACTCTTCTCTGTTTTCACGCTCTCTGTTAGCATTTTGATTTTGATTCTGTTGTTTTTTGTTGTCTTGAGTTTTATTATTCTTATGTTTATTATTACCCATGATCTTCTCACCTCCACCATTAGTGTGGGTGAAAGATGTTTTTTTATCCGCATAAAGTACAAATTGTGATGCTTCATAAGCTATGGATTGAGTAACATTTACTCGTTTGTCAAAAATAAAAAAAGTAGCCAAGGTGAAGCACCTTAAATTTAAAACAAAAAGACAGAGTTTAATCCACAAGCTCTGTAGATTAAATCTGCCTATTTGTTTTAATGACAACACTCATAGAGAAAGCAGTATTACTCTAAAAAGAGCTTCTCCAGACAGTCCTTGAACTTTTTTACAAGCTCTACTGTGCGTTTTACCAGATTGAAACTCGATCCTCTGGAGCTATATACATGCCATCTCCAGGTTTAATTCCATAGGTATCATAGAATTCCTGGAAGTTTACAATCGTGCGGTTTACTCGAACTTTATTGGCTGAATGTACATCGTTTTTGCTCAGCATTGCCGCAAATTCTTTTGTTGTTGTGGATTTCCACATTTCTGCATTACTTTCGAAATATGCTTTATAGTCTGGATTACTCATTTGTGATACAACTTGCAGTGAAGCGGCCATTCCACCTAAATCAGCGCCATTTTCGCTTAATGTAAGCTGACCGTCATTGAAAACACCAGGGATAATTTCAATGGCATTATAAAACTCAATCAGTTTCTGGTTTTTCTCTTCGAACTTTTTAAAGTCCTCTTCTGTCCACCAGTTATTGGCATTGCCATTTTCGTCGTATGCAGATCCGTTGTTATCAAATGCATGGCTGATTTCATGGCCAATAATCATGCCAATGGCACCATAATTTTCTTCAGGTTTAGCATTTATATCATAGAAAGGTGCTTGAAGAATACCAGCAGGGAACGTAATTTCATTATTAAGAGCGTTGTAAAAAGCATTTACCGTATATACGCTCGTTACCCATTGCGTTCTATCTACCGGTTTATCTAGCTTGGCTTTCGTGTTATCAATATAAGCTTTCGTTACTGTGAAGGTATTAGAGAATAGCGAACCACCTTCGTCATATGTTTTGATCGCTACTTTGTCTAATGTCGTATCCCATTTGTCCGGATAACCGATTTTAACAATCATCGTATCCAGTTTTTTAATGGCTTTAGCTTTTGTTGTTTCTGACATCCAATCAAGAGATTTGATTCTTTCCTCATACGTAGCAATTAACTGATCTACCATTTGTTCTACATCTTCTTTAGCCTTTGGGGAAAAATGTTGTTTGGCATACATTTGCTCCAAATAGCCGCTCATTGTGCTAGTTGTCTTAGCTACTGCGATTTCTTGATCTGTTTTTTCTCCTGTAACTCCGTATAATGTTGCGGCAAACTCATTAGCAGCATCTCCGAATTCATCTGACAATAGACCGCCAGTTGCCATAAGAAGTTGTACTTTAGAGTAGGCTTTAAGCACATTAAGATTAGTGTCAGTTAAGAGCTCTGCGCCTTTTTGTGCCAGCTTCACATCAAATACGATTACTTTATCAACACTGTCAACTTTCATCGACTTCAAAACTTGTTTCATATCTACGGTTTTGAACATGTCATCGAATTGTTCGATTGAATATGGATTATAGTATTTAGTAACGTCGCCTTGTTCATGAGGATCAAGGGATACGGAAGCTAAGGCTTTTTCCATTTCGTAAATTTTCTCGGCAAGTGCTATTGCAGTAGACTCTTTCTCGCCTGACACGACTAAAAGCTTAGTCATATATTGAATATAGGCCTTTTTCGCATTAGCGTCTGCACTTACAAAACTGTTCTTATCTAAACCAGTAGCTAATCCAGTGTAATACAGAGCATTTTTACTGCTATTCTTTGCATCGTTCATGATGGCAAAGCCAAATAGTGAGCTTAGACCCAATTCTTTCTCTAGGGTAAGATCTGCTTGCACAAGATCATCAAGGGTTGTAGCATCGTCAATTGCCTTTACATATTTTTGAATAGGCTCAATCCCTTGTTTATTTCTATTGCTTGTATCCAATGCCGTCGAATAGAAGTCGGCAATCTTCTGTTCTTTCGTTCCTTCTGCAAATTGTTTGCCAGAAAGCTCAGTAATTATTTTTTCTATTTTATCTGTATTCTGTTTTTGAAGCTCAGGAAAACCACCGCCCATGATTTCTCCTACTGGAATTGTCGATTTATTTAACCATTTTTTATTGATTGCTTCATAAAAATCGTCATGTAAGTGGGAGCCTTTAAGTGTCCATATTCTGGCGATCAGATTTTGGAACTCATCAATCGTAATAGGGTCATTTGCGCCTAATTTGCCGTCAGGGTTGCCCGTCAGTACGCCTGCTTTAGTCAGATTATCGATATCTTTTTTAGCCCAAGTAGGTACATCAGTGTACTTAACTCCAAATGTGCCACTGCGAAGATCATTGCCAACAGGCTCTGGTAATTCGCCGAACGCTCTGCTCAACATAACTAAAGCTTCAACTTTCTTGGCTGGCTCATTTTCTCGTAAATCCTTGTTTTTTGAGCCTTGTATAATCGCTTCTTTATTTAGTCCTGATTGATATGCATCTGCTGCTACCAATAAGGTTTTAACCAGCTCTCCTCTTGTCGCTGGTGGGGATTTTTCATCGGCATACACCGCTACACTTACTGATAGGACCATTGTAATGGCCATGAGTAAGGATAAAAACTTCTTTTTCATTTTCGTGCTCCTTCATAGTGAATTTGTATAAATAAAGGTAATTGGGTAGATTTTAGAATTTCTACCATTTTTCCATTGTAGTTGATTTTTTTTTGTTTGAAAATATGTTAGGAGCTTTTTCATTTCAAGAGAGCATTATCTAGCTAATTTTGCGCAAATAGAGCGGAGAAAGTTCACCTCCTATTGAAAATCTTACTATAAGAGCGAATGATAAGGTTCAAATAATAATGCACTGAGATATATCGATGAAATAAATTGTTAAGATTTTATTTTATACGAATAGTAATAATTCTATGCTCAGTTGAAGGTTTCATGTACTTCTAAATGGGTAGTATTACAGTGTTTGTTTACCAAAGAGGCATTATAGAGAAATTTGCATGAAAAAATCCATTTGACGTTTCGTACTATTTTTCGTATTATATGGAGGAAAAGAATGCCCGGACTTAAACGGGAGAGGTTCATAGCTGATACCCTCTATAAAAAACTATGGAAACATGACACTATGCCATGTCCATATTGGACGTGGCTTTTTTTATGTTTAGACGTATGTTTGAATAGATGAATGGGTGAAGCCTCTCTTGAAAAGTGTTGGGAAACATTTAACAAGGAGGTTTTTTTATGTCTGGTCGAAGCCATGAAGAAGGACTAAAGGATTTAACATTATTAGGTAATCAAGGAACGAAATATTCATTTGAGTATGCCCCTGAGGTATTGGAGGCAGTGGATAATCTTCATTCCAATCGGGATTATTTCGTCAAGTTTAATTGTCCTGAGTTCACTAGTTTATGCCCGCTTACCAATCAGCCTGATTTTGCAACGATGTACATTTCGTACATTCCGGACAAAAAAATTGTTGAAAGTAAATCACTAAAGTTGTACTTATTCAGCTTTAGAAATCACGGTGATTTCCATGAGGATTGCGTTAATATCATTATGAATGACTTAATTACATTACTAGACCCACGATATATCGAGGTTTGGGGGAAATTTACTCCACGTGGGGGGATTTCAATTGATCCGTGGTGTAACTATGGGAAGTCAGGAACTAAATACGAGGAAATCGCAAGTTATCGTTTAATGAACCACGATCTTAATCCGGAAAAAATTGATAATCGATAAATGAAAATTGGTAAGTCCAATTAAAAAAGAGGTTTTTAGCTACCCTCTTAAAAAAACTAAGGGGAAGGCAGCACTTTTTCTTAGAGTGCTGTTTTTTCAATCAAAGGGAGTTTTTATGGATGAAACAGGAAAAAGCAATTGTTGTATTTAGTGGAGGTCAGGACAGTACAACTTGTTTGTTCTGGGCAAAAGAACGTTTTGCAGAGATTGAGGCAGTCACTTTTGATTATGGTCAAAGACATCGTCTAGAAATTGATTGTGCGAAGCTGATAGCAGAGGAGCTCGGTATCAAACACCATATTCTTGATATGTCTCTCCTAAATCAGCTCGCTCCGAATGCATTAACACGACAAGACATTAAGGTGGAAGACGGTGAAAATGGTGAGCTTCCATCGACGTTTGTACCTGGACGGAATCTTCTTTTTCTTTCATTCGCGGGCGTTTTAGCGAGCCAGGTAGGAGCTAAACATATCGTAACTGGTGTGTGCGAAACGGATTTTAGCGGATATCCGGATTGCCGAGACGTTTTTATTAAGTCTTTGAATGTAACGTTAAATTTATCGATGGATCATTCCTTTGTAATTGATACACCGCTGATGTGGCTGAATAAAGCACAGACATGGGAGCTTGCTGATCAGTTTGGGGCACTAGAATTTGTTCGGGAGAGAACATTGACTTGCTATATCGGTGTAATAGCAGATGGTTGTGGGGGATGCCCAGCTTGTATACTGCGAAAAAAAGGGCTTGATGAGTATTTAAGCAATAGGAAGGAGTTTTAGACATGTTAGATTTTAAAATTGTCGATAAGCTCCAAAAAATTGGTGAAGATATTCAGAGCAATCAATTGAACTATCATGCTAAGCGTGTACTTGTAAGCAAAGAATTTACCTTCGATGCTGCTCATCATTTACATCAATATGAGGGGAAATGCAAAAATTTACACGGCCATACGTATCGTGTCGTATTGGGACTGAGTGGATATACAGATGAACGTGGCTTGATGATTGATTTTGGCGATATTAAAAAAATATGGAAACAAAAAATCGACATTCATTTGGATCATCGTTATTTAAACGAAACGCTTCCACCTATGAATACGACAGCAGAAAATATCGTTGTTTGGATATACGAAAAATTGGTAGAGGCCTTGCATGAAGAACAAAGAGAAAACGGTGCGTGCGTAGAGTTTATCAGGCTTTATGAAACTCCGACAAGCTATGCAGAAGCAAGACGGGAGTGGATGGAGCTTGAGTAAGGTACCTGTTATCGAGATATTTGGACCGACAATTCAAGGTGAAGGAATGGTAGTTGGCCAAAAGACCATGTTTGTAAGGACGGCGGGCTGTGATTATTCCTGTTCTTGGTGTGATTCTGCATTTACTTGGAACGGGAGCGGAAAACATCTTATCGTTCAAATGACAGCGGAAGAGATTTGGTCTGAGTTGAAGCGCCTAGGAGGTCATGGCTTTTCGTTTGTTACGATTTCAGGGGGTAATCCTGCCCTTTATCCCAATTTAGAAGCACTAATTGCCATTTTAAAAGAAAACGACATAAAGATCGGAGTGGAAACACAGGGCAGTAGGTGGCAAAACTGGATGTCTGACATTGATGAATTGACAATTTCACCAAAGCCACCTAGTTCAGGAATGACCACTGACCATTCGGTGCTCGCTGATATTTTAGACAAACTTAAAAGGCAAAATAGCAAGCACAATATTTCACTCAAAATAGTCGTTTTTAATCAACTAGATTACGATTTTGCCAAACAAATTCATCATCTATTTCCAATGATTCCTTTTTATCTGCAAGTCGGAAATGATAATCTCACAACGATTGACAATTCACGATTAATAAACGATTTATTAGAAAAATATCATGCATTGATTGATAAAGTGATGAAAGATGATGAATTAAAAGATGTCAAAGTATTGCCACAGCTACATGCCCTTGTATGGGGAAATAAAAGAGGTGTATAGTGTGCCAATACAAAATGTCCATACATGTATTGGAGGAGTAGTAGGTTGAGAATTTTATTTTATTTATTATCGATTGTCATCGCTAATGTGGTAACGGCGGCATTTGCGCCATTGCAGTTTGGGATGTTCATTGTTCCAATGGGAACACTTTTAATTGGGGCGACCTTTATTTTTCGGGACCTTGTGCAAAATAAATATGGACGAGCAAAGACGTATATATTTATTAGTGCAGCTTTAATTTTATCAGCAGTCGTGTCATTCATACTGGGGGATACACTTTTAATTGTGGTAGCATCGGCTGTCTCATTTGTTGTCGCTGAAACAGCTGATACTGAAATCTATACTCGACTGAAATTACCAATGGCTTGGCGAGTGTTATACAGTGGAATCGTTGGCGGCTTTCTAGATTCTGCAATTTTCGTTGTCCTTGGTTTAAGTCCACTTGGAGCTAATATATTACCCTGGGAAGCAGTACCAGCCGCTATTTTAGGACAAATTATTGTGAAGACAATTATACAAATGTTCGGTGCCTTAATTCTTGGTCAAGTGGGAACAATAAAAGAAAAACGTCTTATTTCGGGCTGATTTTTTGTAGTAGAGGGCTACTCGCGTCTTATCAGAAAAGTGAGTAGCCTGCATTGAGTAAGTTATATGACATTGATTTTTCCATTTTTATACCAAATCCAACTCAAGTATGCTATGATTTTCTTTATAGAAAGAAAAGATAGGGGGATTTTTGGTTTTGAATAAATATAATAGTGCAGATATTATTTTTAGTTTATTTTCTATTTTAGGACTGCTATTTTACATAATTCCGATTGTTTTTATTATTTGGTTTGCTATTAGTACGACTAAGCAACTTAAAAGACAAACAAAATTATTAGAAGAAATTAAAGAAAGTATAAAAAAATAACAAGAAACTATCAAGGGACTTGAAGTCGAAATCACTGCAAGTCCTTTAGTTATGCTTGTCAACACGTAGTAAAATGTACTGTCCTAAAAAATATAACAAAAAACAGGTACTCTTATGAGACCTGTATTTTTTAAGAATGGTAATCGCTATGAACTAGGGGATGGAATAAAGGGTTTAGTCACATTAGTGTTCATAGCGATTCCCCCCTTACAAGACATATCATTTACTTATTTTGTAAATTTTATACCATGCAACTAAGATTATTATGGCTGTACATAGACTATCGCTCTCCATTTTTGTTTAGTACAAACATGGTAACTATGCATACCGCACTTATAGGTAGTTTGTTAAAAAATTGTAGAGGTTGATATAATATTCTATGGATGAACACGCATACTAACAAAAAACTAGGTACTCCACAAAGAGAGCACCTAGTTTTTATTATGAAAAAAGGAAGGGTCACTTGGGATGGAGTAACCCTAGTAACAATTCGGAGGTGTAAGGCTAATTTAGCTTTACACTATTAAGTATATGTTAGGTACGCTATCGTTAAATAGTTAATTGCCTGAAAGATCATAAAAAGAAACTCCTGAATAGTTTCGGTTATAAATTGAAACTATACGGATAGAAATGGTAACATGGAAATAACTTTAGGTAGAGGGGGAGAAGGCTTGTGAAAAAAAGATCTATACGTTTTTTAAGCATGGGCATTGGATTCTCCACGGCTGTTTTTTTCTAGAATAGTTGATGAAGGGATAAGTCTGTCCTTTTTTAGAAAAAAACCTAAAGGAGATTCAACATGAAATCAAAACTAGTGCGTAAAAATCCAATGCAGGCACCTCAACCTGTCGGGAAATATAGTCATGTCACAATTATTCCAAAAGATGCGACAATGTATGCTTTTTCAGGTCAAATTGGTTTGGACCAAGATGATCAATTACCACAGACATTATGGGAACAAATTATAAATACTTTTCAACATTTTGAAACAATTTTAGCTTCAGAGGAAATGGATGCCACTCACGTTGTAAAGGTCAATATTTGGGCTACGGAGGAAATAGATTGGGATCATTTCTACGAGCAATGGGAAGGTATGTTTGGCGAATCCTATCCTTCCATGACCATAGCCTACGTATCGGCACTAGGTTTACCAGAAATTAAAATAGAGCTTGAAATTTGGGCGGCTAAATAACATGATGCTTCGTAATTATCGTTTATCACCTTAAACGTTTATTTTTACGAGGATGATTGGAACGAAGGGCGGCGGTCCCGTTTGCGGAAAGTGTCCACCAGTAGTGACAATCACTTGCTTAACTTTATCATTGTACAATTTAAAGACGACAATATCAGTTGAATATTGTCGTCTTTTTTCGCCATTGCCACCATTATCGGAACATTTTTTTTAATTGCTTCATTTCATAATTTAAATCGTCAATTTGTTTTTGCAGTTTATCCATATCATTATTTTTACTTTCGTTTTCCTTTAACTCATCTTCCAAAGCAAGACCTGCTGCAATGGTCGCTAGCGCATCACCTAGTGTGGTGATGGCTCCCGCTATAACAGCCAGCTTAGCTGCTTGACTCACTGATTCAGTTCCTTCACTATTCCGATAGCCTTTGTTATTTTTCATAAAATCCTCCCTGCAAAAAAGGGTATTATTTACATAGTATGCATGCTGTAAGAGACAGGTGCAGAACAACAAAGATGAATAGCAGCCAAAAAAAGGTCACTTATTGAAAAATAAGTGACCAAATAAAATGGGGATGTGTATCTTGCTGAAGATATGAGCAAAGATGGAAAGCGAGTAGGGTACATTACCAATATATGACGTTTCACTTTAGGTTAATAGGTATATATCCTTGGCTAAGAATCTTTTCTTTTTCTTAGGGGAGGGACTGTCCAATAGGTCCCCATTCGCCACAGCCACTCCATTGGTCCGAAGCGGAAATAGTGTAGCCATAGCTTACTACAAATCAATTGGAAAACATAAATACCTAGACAAATCCATAGTGACTCAATGTATCGAAGTTGCCCGATTAGTTGGAATGTATGACCAATGATTAAAATGAGTGCTGTCTGCCCTAAATAATTTGTTAAAGCCATGCGTCCATAAGCCTTTAATGGTGATAATAGTTGTTGGAATAGTGCACTCTGTAGACATAGGATAATGGCTCCCATGTAAAACGCTGAAACAAACGGACTAAACTGTAATCCAATTAACGCAAATTGCTCCATATTCGTTATATGCTCTTCCAGCTGAATTTTGGATAATTGATCGATATTCACATTGGCTGTAGGGACATACTGCCATTGATACAACCAGCTACCTATGCTAACAAGGAACATGACAATTGTCGCTAGCAGGATTTTTTTTCGATGTAGTTGGATATTTTCAAATAGGCGATATTGGCCAGCAGCTAAACCTAGTAAAATTAGTGGGAAAGGCATGAGGATTTTCATTCCAAAATAAGCTGTAAGGGCTAATAGGATGAGCCCAATTAATAAATTAATTTCTTTCCGCACTTTATAAAATGGTAAAGCTAAAAAGCCAAAGATGGCATAGACAGTTAAAGCTTCTCCTGGTTGAAAAAAGAAATGAATAATACCCATTAGTAATAAGATCAGAAGTCTGCGACTAAATAAAACATAGGCTCTATCGTTTCTAGCCATTGCACGGGAAAGAAAAAGATAAAATCCGATTCCAAATAAAAATGAAAATATAATGAAAAATTTACCTTCTATAAAAAGTGTGAGAAATTGACTATAGGCAATATCACTAGCTAATTGAGGTGGTGCAATCCACATCAATGCAGGTATATTCACTAAAATAATACCAAGTAAGGCAAATCCTCTTAAGTAATCTAATGTATCAATACGTTTGTTATTGTCGGTTGGTTGCAATGTTATCTCCTCCTTACAACCAAGTATAAAGACATTTCCTAAAAATTAGTAACGATGAATGTTACGTGAATCTTACAAAATCGTCATATTGGAATTAGCTGTCCAGAGGGTATGTCGCTAATATGGTTTGCGCATGTTTCCGCAAAAGCTGAATTAATTCAGTGGGTTCTTGGACAATCGCATCTGGACCTAGGCGATAAAAAAAGGAGCTAATAAAGTGAATCTCTCCTTGATCAATCATCATATCGATATAGCCAGTTCCATTACTATTAGTAACCAATGCCTGTTCAAAGTTGGGCTCACTTCTACACTGTCTTACACCTTCTCTTGTTAATTCAACATGTAAGCGTATTGGCTGCTGAGGTTCATGGGGACTCTCTAGCCATTGTTGTAAATGAACAGTTGTCTTATAGCCTTTATCGCTTACATGCATTGAATGAATGCGATCGACTCGAAATAGAAGGGTTTTTTCTGTTTGTAAATGAATGGCAGGCATATACCATAGGCCGTCATGCGCATACACCCCAATAGGATGGACATGCTTAGTGGTGATGCCTGATTTTGATTCATATTGAATGTCTAATTGTGAATGGTTAATAATCGCTTCTAATACATCTGATAATAGTGGTGTAGATATAGAGCGTTTAGGGTTCCAAAAGGCCATATAGGATTGCAAACTATCTACCTTTTTTTGAACATCCTTCTGCAAGGATTCATATAGTTTTTGTGACACAGACTTCATTTCCGTATTAAAAGGTAAATCACGATAATAGTGCAACGATTGGAACGCAAAGAAAATAGCGACCGCTTCTTCCTCTGTAAATAAAAGAGGGGGAAGTATTGCACTTGAAAGCACAGTATATCCTCCATTTCTTCCTTGCTCCGCATAAATTGGTAGCCCCATATCACTTAAATCTAACAGATAGCGATGTACAGTTCGTACCGAAATGTTGAAGGCATCGGCAATTTCCTGAGCTGTAAATTGCTTTTTAGCGCTGACAAATAACAAAATATCAATTAATCGTTTAGCTTTGGACATATTTTTTCACCTTTTTTATTTAATCATGTCAATAGTTGTCATGTTTTTTGTTTAGTATAGACGTTGTACAGAAGATTTTCAAAAGAAGAGGAGCTGACATAATGTCACGAGAAATAGTGGTATTTATCGGAATAAGTTTAGATGGGTTTATAGCGAAAGAAAATGATGATTTACAGTGGCTGGAAGAAACAGAGGGAGAAGGGGATAATGGCTATACGGATATGTATCAAACCATTGATACCGTTATAATGGGAAAACGAACATATGATTATATCTTGGAACATATTGATACATTCCCATATCCTGATAAGAAATGTTATGTGTTCAGCAAATCTCAAACGGGAAAAGATGAGCATGTGGAGTTTGTTCAAGGGGATGTGGTGGCGTTTACTAAGAAATTAAAACAACAACCAGGCGCAAAAATTTGGATGGTTGGTGGTGCTGATATATTGGATGCTTTTTTACAGGAGCAGTTGGTTGATGAATGGATCATCACTATTACCCCACATTTATTAGGGTCAGGTATTCCATTATTTAAACAGCCCCGACCTTTTGAAGATTTAAAACTGCTTGAGACAAAGCGATACGGTCAAATGGTTCAAATGCATTACAAGGTGAAGAAAGAAGTGTAAGATACTATGGATTAAAAGGAAAGGATAGATGATGAAAATCTATCCTTTTTTTCATGGATCATTTATATAAATGTAAGAAGTCTTATGTAGCCATTCACCTTACGCTAAACCGACAAGACAAAGGAGCGGTAAATATCACCCATGATTCCTTGCATTTGATGAACACCTGAATCCGTGTTAGACATTATAACAAAGCCTTTTTCTAAATAGGGGTAAGCAACTAGCATGCACTGATAGCCAACACCCCAGCCTAATGAGGAAATTTCAACCTGATCACCAAGGCCATCTAGAAATACGCCAAGCCCTACAGATTAATTACAACCTTGTGCATGCATGAGTTGATGCATGGTAGGAGCTGTCAGACCTAGTTTTCCTTTTCCTTTAAATGTTTGCATCATATCAATTAACAACTTAGCCAAATCCGAGGGTGTCGTCCAAATGCCACATGCTGCATCATAAGGATACAACGGGTGGCTTGGTATCGTTCTAGTGCCATCCCTATGGTGGCCACTTGCAGTATGAGCTACTGGGAGTGAAGATGAAAAAAAGCTATGATGCATGGCTAAAGGTTGAAAAATTAGGTCGTCCATGAGAGAGGAAAATGGTGTGTTTGTGACGTCCTCAATAAGCAATTGAATGATGCAATACCCTGCATCAGAATAATGAAATTTTTGATTAGGTTCAAGTGTGCTAACAATTGGACTCTGGCAATAAGGCGTTGAACCTTGTAATAAATCCTTCATAGATAGCCATTGAGCCAAACAATGTAGGGGAGGAAAGCTATCTGCTGGATCAACAATACCAGATTGATGACTTAATAAGCTCCGTATTGTTACCTTTTTTGTCCGAGTATGCTCACTCTCTAGCAGCTTCCAAGAGAGAAGATTACGATTAATATCCTCATCTAAGTCGATTTTTCCTTGCTCTGCTAGCTTTAGCACTAAAATGCTTGTCAATAATTTACTCATCGAACAGGCATTAAAAATGGTTTCCTCATTTACATAATCGAATGATCCAATTTCTAAAACTCCAAGGCATTCAGTTCTTTGAATCTCTCCATGTTCAATAAAAGCAAGACTAAGCCCTGTAATTTGCTTCTGCACCATATGGTCATAAATTGTCAGCAAATAATATGCACTCCTAGTTTTTCTTGTATTATATAGGGGAATCTATGTTCTTATTTATAGTGAGCGTACATGAACAATCATGGAGGGGCTCTGTGCATGAAATTCATGTTTTTGCCATGTACCATATAGGTGTACCAATTCAAAGCCATTTTGCTGTAATAGTCTCGTCATTTCCAGTGGGTATGTATAGCGCAGTAAAATGAAATCCTCATAGGTTTTTCCACCTTGTTGATAGACGGCATGGCACGTTAAAATTTGCGTGACAGGGTTATATTCCTCACGATGGAAGGTGATTCGTTGTTCACCATTGCTAGTGACCGTTTGTTCCTCATATTCATCAATGACTGAAAGCTCACTTAAAATTGTATTTCTTGTATCGAAAAGAAACTCGCCACCTGGCTGTAAATGCTTTTTAACAGATTGCAATAAGGCATTTTGACTGTCATTCGTTAAAAAATGTTGAAAGGAATTGCCGGTCATATACATAAATTTTGTGGTGATAGGCAATTGTAGCTGTGTACAATCTTGTACGATAAATTGCACTTCTACATTTTGTTTTTGTGCTTTTTCGATAGCATGCTGAATCATCCCTTCATGAAGGTCTATCCCAAAGACAGGAATTCCATGAGTTGCTAATGGAATAGCAATTCGGCCAGTGCCACAGGCTAATTCAATAATGGGGTCTTTTTTCGTACCAAGATAGCGTTGAATATAGTGAAGGTCGTCTTGATAGTTGGCATAGAGAGCGTCATAATCGGATGGATTATTATAAGTCTGTAAATTATTTTCGAAATTGTGTGGCTTCATCTTGTCCTCCTATTTTCTATTATGAAGGTTATTGTATAATAAAGGGAAAAATTCTACAAAGATACATGAGAGGTGTTGCTACAATGGCAATGGAAATTCCGCAAAAAATACATATTATTGGCTCTGTTGGTAGTGGGAAAACGACATTAGCACGATCATTATCCAAAACTCTTCAGCTTCCTTTTCATGAATTAGACAATGTTGTTTGGATTCGCAAACCATCAGGGGATATGAGAAGGACGGAGCAAGAAAGGCAGGAATATCTACAAAGTATTATCCAAACGGATGGGTGGATTATTGAAGGAATTCATCAAGAGGAATGGGTGACACAAAGCTTCCAGCAAGCGGATTGTATCATCTTTTTGGATACGCCTTATAAAATTCGTACTGCTCGAATTATTAAGAGATTTTTAAAACAAAAAATAGGGATTGAAAAAGCCCATTATGAGCCAACCTTTTCGATTTTTTTTAAAATGTTTAGATGGAATAAACGTTTTGAGGAGGTGGGGAAGCCTAATTTTTTTAACAATCAGGAAGACATAGTAGATAAACTAGTAGTCGTTCGGCATAAAAAGGATGTAGAAAATTATTTTCGTCAGTTTCAACCAATAAAAAGCGTATCCCGATGAATGGATACGCTTCTTGTTTAGGCATTTTTCTTCGTGCGTGTTGTACGCTTTCTTGTCGTAGGCTTTTTCGTTTTATCTAAGGATGCCTGTAGCGCTGTCATTAAATCTGTGACATTGTCAGGAACTGGTCGTTGCTGATCACTCGTGGCTACCATATTGGTTGCTTTTTTCTCTTCGATTAATTCCAGCAATGCATTGCGGTAGTCATCAGTATATTTCTCTGGGTTAAATGTAGTGGTTAATTGATCGACAAGCATTAGAGCTGTCTCTAATTCCTTTGGTACAACGTCTTGCTCGCTTGGAACATTCGGGACATCACCCACACTTCGTACTTCATCAGGATAATGAATGGTCTCCATCACGAGGGCATTTTGATACACTCGCACGACCGCAAGCTGCTCCTTTGAACGAATAATGATTTTAGCAATGCCAATTTTACCTGACTGCTCTAACGTTTTGCGCAATAACGAATAGGCTTTAGCACCAGTAGAATCAGGGGATAGGAAATAGGTGCGTTCAAAATATATCGGGTCGATTTCCGTTAATTGTACAAAATCGATAATTTCTACGGCTTTCTCTTCATTTTCTTTTCGTAGGCTCTCTAAATCATCTTGATCCAGTACGACAAATTTATTTTTTGTATATTCATATGCTTTTACAATATCCTCATCTTTTACTTCCTGATTGCAGCCCTCGCAAACCTTTTTATAGCTAATTGGTGTATGGCATTCCTTATGGAGCTGACGCAGCTTAATATCTTTATTTTCCGTAGCGGCATGAAGCTTTACTGGGATATTGACAAGTCCAAAGGAAATGCTTCCTTTCCATACTGTATGCATATAATTGTCACCTCGTTTTTCTTACTATGATATATTTTGCAGTTTTTTATGTATCGTAAATCGAAATCGTCAAACACTGTAGATAAAAAGCAAGGTAGGTATTGTGTCATGAAACCAATGCTTTTAACGGAAGCAAATGAAATTCCATTAGGGGATGACTGGCTTTATGAAACGAAATATGATGGCTTTCGATGCCTCTTACTATGGGATGAACAACCGATGCTTATTAGTAGAAATGGACGCAATTTAAATCATTCGTTCCCGGAAATTATAGAGTATTGTCACCAAATATATGCCTCAATAAAAGCATTTTTACCACTCACCTTTGATGGGGAGCTAGTGTATTTAAGCAATGCATATAAAAGTGAATTTTCAGTTGTTCAACAAAGAGGGAGAATGCAAAATCAAGATGTCATTGCCAAGCATGCACAAGCTTTCCCGATGCGGCTTCTAGTGTTTGATGTTTTAACGTTGAAAGGGGAAGCATTCAGCAATCGTTATTTAAAAACTCGTAAAGAGCAATTGGCGAAGCTAGCAGCAAAGGTAAAGCTTCCAAATGTAGATTATGAAGACAGAAGAGCCATACAAATGGTGCAGGCAAGTGAGGAAAGTAAAATTTTATGGCAGGCCATCAAGGTCTACAATGGGGAAGGGATGGTGGCAAAGAAAAGAACAAGTAAATGGCTGGATAACACACGTTCAAGCCATTGGTTGAAAATTAAAAACTGGCGTTATGTGACGGTTATTGTGACGCAATATGATCATAGTAATGGTTATTTTCAAGGTTCGATTTATGACGAAGGACATTTACGAGAGGTCGTTACATTTAAACATGGCATGAAGGAGGAAGAGCATCAAACCCTCGTTGCTTTTTTCCAGGCTCAAGGGCAACGTATGAAAGAATTATGGGAGCTAGAGCCCTCTATATGTGTGGATATTGCCTGCATAGATTTTGATGGTAGTAAGCTCCGCGAGCCAAAATTTCATGCCTTTCGATTGGAATTATCACCAGATAGTTGTCAATGGCAGCATATGCAGCGTCAGCTGTTTCCTATTCCTGAAACAGTTCCCATTACACATTCCGACAAACCGGTATGGCCAGAAATAGGTGTGACAAAGGATCATTATTTATCGTACCTACAAAGTGTTTCGCCATACTTGTTACCATTTCTTCTAGATCGACCATTAACAGTAATACGCTATCCACATGGTGTGCCAGGGGAAAGCTTTTATCAAAAGAGTAGACCAGATAAACTACCTAACTTTGTAGCCACAGCGATGATGGATGAGATTGATTATATTGTCTGTAATAATCTTGAAACATTGTTATGGCTGGGCAATCAATTGGCATTAGAATTACACATTCCATTCCAAACACGACAAACCATGTATCCGACAGAGATTGTCTTTGATTTAGATCCTCCTACAACGGACCATTTTTCTTTTGCGATTGCAGGTGCACTAGATTTAAAAAAAATTATTGATTACTTTCAGCTACAATCATTTGTCAAAACTTCGGGCGGGAAAGGCTTACAGCTCTATATCCCGTTACCCGCAAACAAATTTACCTATGAGGAAGTTCGTGTCTTTACTGAATTTGTTTGTCGTTTTTTATGCCAGCAAAAGCCACATCTATACACGATTGAGCGCTTAAAAAAGAATCGTCATAATAAATTATATTTAGACTATGTCCAGCATGCTGAAGGCAAGACAATTATTGCCCCATATTCCACTCGTGGAAATGAATTAGGCTTAGTTGCAACGCCACTTCATTGGGAAGAGGTAAATGATGACTTAAAACCTTCTTACTTTACGATTCCTGCTGTTATGGAGCGCATGAAGAAAATCACTAATCCCTTTAAATACTTTCGAGAAGTAGGAGAACAACAGGATTTTCAAGCGGTTTTAGAGCGTATGAAAGAATAAATGCTCTATTTTGAAAGCGTATTTTCATCCATATTAAAAAAGGAGATGCTTGAGACATCTCCTTTTACGATTAAAGTGGTACCTGTGCTTTCACTTTTTCTAAATAATCCAATATTCCCATCGATGACACAATCGTATCGAAAGGGATGGTTTGATAGACGGGGTGATCTGGCGGTATATCATTTGCTTGTAAATAGCTAAATAAAAGCTTTTTTAAGCGAGCATCTAAATAGTGAACTTGTTCCTGAAACTGGCTGGATGCTGCTTGTGCTTTACGGCCTTCTTCTAAGAAGAGAGGTGTCCAATAGCGTACTTGACGGTATGCCTCAGGTGGATTTTTATAAGCCCCATAATGACCAAAATATAATTCACTTGCCTGTAGCTTTTCGTACAATTGAATGGAGTTTTCCATCGTTTCAGGATTGTACTGGTTTGGGGAAGTGGAAGGTATGATTAAATCAATTGCTTCACCGTCCATTTCTGGGTAACGTACACCCGTTGTATCCCCCACAAAAAGGCCGTTAGTAGCGGAATAAAGCATAGAAACATGATGCTTTGCATGACCTTCTGTATGATAAAACGTTAAATGATGCTGTCCTAAATGGAGTTGTTGTTCATGGCTTACTTCAATAATTCGTGCTGCATCAATGGGCACAATCGGATCAAAAAGACGGTCAAATTCGGTCCCATACACTCCTTTCGCGCTGGAAATAAGCCTGCTCGGATCAATCATATGTGCCGACCCTCTAGGGTGAACGACTAATTTTGCATGAGGACAGTTTTGTAAAAATAAGCCTGCTCCACCAGCATGGTCCAAATGGATATGTGTCACAATGACATAATGAATATCCTCTAAAGCAATATTTAATTCCTTCAATCCTTCCATGATGTAAGGAACGGATGGACTAGCAGACGTTTCGATTAAGGTTATTTTTTCATCAATTAATAGGTAGGAGCTTGTTCGCTGTTCCCTATTTAAATCATGTGTATCAATACAATAAAAATTTGCGGCGATTTGTTGGACTCTACTCAAATGAATTTCCCCCTTTAATTTCGAAAATGTGAAACATATGCTCTAAAAGTCAAATTTTAGCTACAAAAAGTAGTAGTTATACTATATAATAATAGAAAATTAAACTGAATGTCCATTCATTTTTAGGGGGAGCGTTATGGAGAACAAAATTCGTTATGATACAAGGAAGGTGCACCGAGTTAATTTGGCAATAATATCGATTTTAGCCATTCTTATTTGTGGACCTATGATCCTATCAAAAGGAATACTATTTTTATTTGTCGGACTAGCTGTCATCGCTTTAGCAGTGTGTAATTATTTCTTGCCGATTCAAACATATGTGAAGGGATTTATCTTTGGTCTTATTCCTTCAAGCGTAGTGTTTACTTTATTTTTACTAGATAGTTTTTCATTGAATAAGCATTATATTTTGCTGTGCACCATTGCTATTATCGCCCTTTATTTTAAGAAGGAATTAATCGTGTTTTTTGGAATACTGACTAATGTTAGTTTTTTCATTTTATATATGGTCAACTCGTCATCTTTGTTAGGGCCGTTTGACGACATCATTGTTTTCGTCACACTTCTAGCAATTATGAACGGTGTCATTATTGCTTTTTTCTTATTAGCTAAATGGGGCAATGAGCTAATTAAACATGCAGAAATTCAGCAAAATGAAGTCCAAGCTTCCTTCAATCAATTACAAAATACATTTCGGGAAATAGAGAAAAGTAGCCAGGCATTGGACGAGCATGTGACACAATTCCAACAAACTATGCAAAGTATTTCAGGCTCTAGTAAACAAATATTGGTAGCGACTGAGGATATTTCTGCAAGTATTCAGCAAGAGGCTTCTAGCTTACATATGATTCATGGCACTATGAGTGATTCTGTTCATTTTGTAAATGAAACTTTGACGATTTCCAAAGACACAGTGGTGAAATCTACTGAACTTCAGCAAGAGGTTTTAGCAGGATGGGCTAAAATGCAAGACGCAATGGCTCAAATGGGCGTGATGAGTCATGCGATGAGTTCAACCGCAGAAACCGTCAACGAGCTTCAAAATAGTTTACAAACAGTGGATAGCTTGTTGCAGGGGATCACACATATTGCACAGCAGACAAATTTATTGGCACTCAATGCAGCCATTGAAGCGGCTAGGGCTGGGGAGCATGGGAAGGGGTTTGCTATTGTAGCGGAAGAGGTGCGAAAGCTAGCTGAGGAAAGTGCAGCCATTACAGTCAATATTACGAATGTGACGAAAACCTTATTTGAGAAATCGACGGAGGCTCATCAACGTTCTGATGATGGTGAAAAAGCATTGAAGCACGGGGAACAGCTTTTACAGGATGTCAGTCATTTCTTTAATATTTTAAAGGATTCATTTACGCAAACGAACACAGATTTGACGAGAGGTATGCACGAATTAAGCAGTGCCATCTCACAGTTTGAGGCAATTCAAATGCAAATTGAAAGACTGAATAGAATGACAGAGCAAAATGCTTCATCAACAGGTGATATATTGCTTTCTGTGGAGGACGAAAATCAGCTCCTAGTGAAGATGACGGATACGACAAATCGCATTCAGGCTTTAAGTGATACATTAAAATCATTGGTCATGGCAAAGATTTGAGGGAAATATTGAAATTGAAATAATTGGTAGGGTAAAATAACAGTATGATTAAACATCTCAGATCGAGGGTATAGTGTTGTTATTCATCTGAGATATCCGAATGACAATTTAAACTCATATACATTGGTAGTGTGTTTTCTATAATGCTGACCAATTAAAAGGTGAAGTCGAAGGGGAGGAAGGATACCATGATTATTCGTAGTTTACAGAGTGCAGATTATTATACGTTATCGCCAGTGATTAATGAGTGGTGGGGCGGAAGGAATATGTCAGATAAACTGCCTAAATTATTTTTCGATCACTTTACGAAAACAAGCCTGATTATGGAAAAGGATGGCGAGATTATTGGTTTTCTTGTCGGCTTTTTATCGCAATCCAACACAAATGAAGCGTTCATTCATTTTGTAGGGGTTCACCCTGATTATAGAAAACAGAATATTGCAAAAAGGTTGTATGATGTATTTTTCCATGTGGTGAAACAGTATCATCGTAATATCGTTAAGTGTGTGACATCACCTATAAACGAAGTGTCCATTGCCTTCCACACAAATATGGGGTTCAGAATGGAGAAGGGTGACAAGGTGATGGATAATATGTCTATCCATAGTGATTATGGCGGCGAAAATCAAGACCGTGTGTTATTTTATAAAATTCTACCGTAATTTACGGTACTAAACTTGCATATAGTCCCGAATAAGGGGGCTATAAATGTTTATCAAAAAACTATTTACCTTATGGTTTCTTCTTTCCATCATCGTTTGTGGTGGCTTTTTCTTTTTTGCCAATGTGCCTATTCAATATGCGGAGAAATCAAATGTTTCTCTAGCGCAACCTACTAACGATGAATTATTAGGTTATATGCAGCACTACCAATTTCTAATGAGTGATATTGCTATGGCCCTGCAAAAAGAATTTTATATCTTTTATGTAGATTATGGTGTACTGCCGAATGGAAAAATAGAGCTCCTTGTATCAATACCTGAAAAAATAGATCAGTTGTCCAAACAAAAAATAGAGGAAATGATGCTTCAATGTATTCAAAAAAATGATTTTAATCCAATATCGTTTCAAATAACAATTAAAAATCTTTATGATCCTGTGACCATGAACTCGACCAGACTTAGCTATAATGATGTTATGGCTCATTTATTTGAAGCGATGACCGCACAACAAGTTGGTTCCTTTAGCATCGACTACACGATTACATCAGAAATTGTCCACATCATCATCAATTTAACAGAAGAGAAAGATGATGTGATACAAAAGAAAGCTCGACAAGTAGCCGAAGATATCATCAAGCTTCATCAACTTGATGTACAGCAATTCCATATAGAAATACAAAATAAAATGTTTGCGTACGATAAATGAATAAAGAAATACCAGATTTCGAGCGCTCATTTTTAAATGCGGAGCAGACCATTATGGTTTTGCTCTTTTTTTGTAGAAAGAAAGGGGAAAAAGAATGAGTAAAGTCCAAGATACTATTGCCATCATAACAGGCGCAAGTAATCCAAGAGATATAGGAACTGCCATTTGTAGAAAATTAGCGGCCGAAGGTGTACATATTTTTTTCACTCATTGGCAAGCAGACCAAAATTGGATAGACAAGTTTAAAGAGGAGATTTCTAGTGAGGGGGTCTCTTGTGAAGACTTAGCCATTGATTTATCTAATCCACTGGCGGCACAAACTATTCTGCAGACAGTCGTTGAAAAATTAGGTGTACCTTCTATATTAGTCAATAATGCGGCCCATTCTACACAGGATGGCTATTTATTGTTAGATGCTCAAATACTAGATCAACATTATGCAGTAAATATGAGATCAACATTCCTTCTTTCAGTTGAATTTGCCCGTCTTTATCAAAATGCACAATTAAAGTCAGGGAGAATCATTAATATGACGTCTGGACAGGATTTAGGTCCCATGGTTGGGGAGCTAGCCTATGTTGCAACAAAAGGGGCCATTTCCTCGTTTACAAGAACATTAGCACAAGAATTAGCTCCTATAGGAATTACTGTGAATGCAGTCAATCCTGGGCCAACCGATTCGACTTGGATGAATGATGAAATTAGAACATATTTGTTACCAAAATTTCCGATGGGACGTATAGGATCACCAGAAGATGTGGCAAAAGTGATTAGTTTTCTTGCGAGTGAAGAAGCAAAATGGTTGACAGGGCAAATCATCCATTCAGAGGGTGGATTTTTCAGAGGATAGTAAGTTGGAAAAAATTTTGTACGAGGAGCCAAACAAGTTGATAAATGAAATAAAAGACCTAGTGATGGAGTCAAGTGAGGATGAAGTGAAGTCATTATTATTCCAGATATTACTTAGAATGAGTACGGAACAGAACGATGAAGATCTAGTAAAAGACCTGAAATCAACTTATAGTAATTTTCTTGGCTATAAAAAAGAGCAAAAAAAATCGGAAGATGCAAAAGATATTAAGGTAGTTCACGTTGTTTTCGGTGATTCTCCTTCAGGTAGTTTGAAAAACGCTCTTAGTGATATGAAGGTACTAGATGAAGAAAAGATCATCCATTTTTCGGATAAGTTTTCAGTAGGTCCCTTATGGAAATTAGAAGAAGATACGGGACTTGCACTAAGATATAAATGGTTAATGAATCATCTCAATCTGGACGAAGAGTATGTATGTAACTATCAGCAAGTTTTTAAAGAATCTCTTTTTAAGATCAAGTCTATTCCTGAACACGTAAAAATTTTTATTTGGGTTGGTGAGAACTCTGATGAACAAACGGCCTTACGATATGTCCTTTATTTACTGAAAGGAAGAACAAACAATATTATTTTAATTCATACAACTAATTTAGCAGATACTCCTATCCATACAGGTGAAATTGAACCAGATCAGTTAAAGCGGATATATGAGGAGAATAGAACATGTCTGCCTTTAACGCAAGAGGAACGAAAAAATTACGAACATGACTGGTTAACATTATCTAATAGCAAAGGGAATCTCAGAGTTTGGGAGAATAATTCTTTATACCAAGTGGCTGATGATTATTACGATGACTATATTTTACAAACGGCAAAAAAATTACAGCTTGACCGTCGGTTTATTAAATCAGCTAGACTAATAGGGGAGGTTATTGGTAATTTAAATCAAAGTATTGGAGATTCATACGTTGAATATCGATTGATACATTTAATCTTCAAAGGGGTTTTTGAAATGGAGGGAGTGCCAAAAGCGATGAGGTATTACAGTGTGAAACTTCGTGAGGTTTAATAAACAGATACCCTAAGAGGTTGAGCTACTATAAAAAAGAGAGGGGGTGTTTAGGGTGACTGTATCATTTGAAAAAGTAAGGAATTCTGTGGAAAATACATTTCATACCCTTGATTGTACAGGAGCTGCTCTCATTTTATTTCACAATAATGAGATGCAAGTGGAACAATATTGGGGGAGACAGTCAAATAAGGAAAATGCACGTTCTATTCAAGCTGATACAAAGTTTCATCTTGCTTCTTGTCGTAAAAGTTATATAGCGTTTGCTGTGGCGTTTGCAATCTTTCATGGTTATATTCAGTCTATAGATGATGAGATTTCTCTCTATCTAGCACCTGAGCAACAAAAGGAAGTTTTCAAAGGGATTACTATTCGCCATTTAGTAACGCACTCACATGGTCTTGCCTATATAAATGGGGAAGATATCCGAACTTTTGCTTCAGGCACAAATTGGGCTTACCGCGGTAGAAATATTGAGTTAATGCAGCGATAATTTTAGGATATACAACGGTCACACTTCTCGTCATTCCGAGTGAAAAAATCGTAGCAGTTAGAGCCTTTAATAGTTTTGGATCTCCGGAGGGGTATGATTACTTAGCGGATGTACGAAGTTTTGGTGATTCGATTATGGTAGAGGTCACATTTTCACCTGAAAGTTAATAGTAAAGTGGCGACCAATGACATTATCTGACTTGCTTTAAATGTATTTACTAAATGAATAAAGAAATGCCGGGTTTCGAGCGTTTATTTTTAAATGTGGAGCAGACCATTATGGTTTTGCTCTTTTTTTGTAGAAAGAAAGGGAAAAATGGGATTGAGATTACATTGAATCCCAGACTAATCATAACAAATGATAAACTTTTACTTGTAATCCTCGGTAACACAGCTGACCAAAATAAAATTCCTGCAACTAACAAAATCAAAATACCCCAAATACCCCAAATACCCCAAATACCCCAAATACCCCAAATACCCCAAATACCCCAAATACCCCAAATACCCCAAATA
>NZ_JAGXJV010000001.1:1557681-1912495 GCF_019091145.1 Lysinibacillus sp. GbtcB16 | reverse complement strand
CCCCAACCAATCAAATAACCCAAAATCACTACCTCCTAACTAAACGATAGCCCATCCCACTTTCCTGTAAAGATGAATATGCACCTACCGTCTACTGTTTCACCATAAAAACCCATATGGTTGTTCAACTAAACTGCGCCGTTAGTTAAAGTGTAATTCTTCACAATCTCACCTATATGTTAACATAAATATCCAGATCTTTTAAAAGTGGTGTTCATTTATATGGCTCGATTGTGGAATAAGAAAAGATCCTGCCGATTAACACAGGATCTTTAATCAATAATTGATTACTTGTTTTTATAGCATTCTTAATTAATGAAATTCTGAGGAATACATTCACGAACACCAGAATTTCTCAATGAGTTAAATAAAGCTGCACTGATTCTTAAAATAACAAAGTTGTCAGTACCATTTTCTAATTCATAGATGACAGACAAAGTATGAATTATCGACTGTAAAAATACATTTTCGTTCTAATTCAAATCCTGGTGGTACAGGTGGAAGTTTAAAAACTGGTACAACGACAGGTGTATCTCCTTCTTCTCTAATAAAATTGAAAGTTTGTTGGTCAATCTCATATATATTAACTGGATCAATCTCCACACCTTTATCTGGAACTGTAATTTCATCTTCAACTAATAGGAAAAAGCGCTCGTTTCGAAAATTGAAAAGACCTCTTGCTCCAATTTCAAATGATGCCATTTTATTTTCACCTCCATTCCTATAAATAAGGTATTCATATGGAATATGATTCGCTAGACTATAAGGAAGGAAGAGTAAAAAATAATTAATAGAAATATTCTTATGAGTCGGTTTCAGTAGACTACTAAAGAAAGATACGTTGAATATATGATTTTACTATTTATTAACGAATGGTCATCTTGAATGAAAAGTCGAAGGAATTTAACTGATTTGTACACAGATAATAGCGATCGATGAAAAGAGTTTTCTATATTAATAAATGTTTTTTGTATTAGTTATAGTGAAATCCCTTCATTTTCTGTATATTTGTGTATGAGGAGGAGATTTAATGACTAGAAAATGGATGTTACCATTACTTTTATTACTAGGTGCTTTAATGGCTGCATGTAGTGAGGATCAAAAAAAAGATGGGGACGTGGAAGTAACCATTCCTGCTTTATTTTTCGAAGGACAGGACATCGATTCTGTTATTTCTAAGGCGAAAAATAGTGGAATTAAAGAAGTCATTAAGAATGATGATGGTTCTTTAACTTATAAAATGGCTAAACCAGAGCACGAAGAAATGATGAAAGGTTTAAAAGAAGGTATTTTAGCAAATGTAGATGAAATTAAAGCTAGTGATGATTTCAAATCTGTCAAAGATATTACATATAACAAATCCTTTTCAGAATTCACTCTATCTGTAAACAAAGAAGAGTTTGAAAGTAGTCTTGATACAATGGCGGCAGTCGGGCTTGCTTTAACGGGTATGTACTATCAATTATTTAATGGGGCAGACGTTGATAATTATAAAGTCACAGTAATTTATAAAGATGCATCAAGTGGAGAAGTATTTAATACGATTGTTTATCCGGATGATGTGAATAAGAAGAAATAATGTAAATAATATTTACATAAGTGTTAGTTCAGCCTATTGACAAAAGTTGTCGAGAATTTCATACTCGATGGCTTTTGTCATTTTTTTAATTACTACAATACGCTCAATCGTTCCCTTATTTTGTTTGAATGCTTTGCCATCAAAAAAAGTCGCCCCGTCCGCTAGTAGGGGAAGAGGGCGGCTCTAGATTATGGGCAGAATTTTATGGCTTATATACGAAAAGGTCACTCAAACTTAAACGTGAGTGACTATTCGTGTTATTTATATTTTACTTCAAATCATTATGTAGCATGATAATAGGTAGCTATCTCTTTTAAGTCAGACGCTTTAAAATTAGCTACATCGATCTTATCAGAATCTCCTTTTTTGAGCAGGACAGTCATAGCAGATCCAGGATTGATGTTTCCATAAGCATGAATGTTCAATCCGAT
Source organism: Lysinibacillus sp. GbtcB16 (assembly GCF_019091145.1). Classification (NCBI taxonomy): domain Bacteria; kingdom Bacillati; phylum Bacillota; class Bacilli; order Caryophanales; family Bacillaceae; genus Lysinibacillus; species Lysinibacillus sp. GbtcB16. The sequence continues at coordinate 1,910,485 of NZ_JAGXJV010000001.1, read as the reverse complement.
TTTTAAAGCTCACCTTCTTCTTTCAATATCTCTCACATCTTATCCAGTCTCTCAAATATTTTCGATAATTTTACCAAATATTTGCAAGTGAAATCTAGTAGTGATTATTATCTTCCATATGCAATAATGAATTAGCCTAAAATTTTTTTCTTTTCTTCTAAAAATTCTTCTTCAGTTAAAATTCCTTTATCTCGTAAATTCGCAATTTTTTCTAAGTCACTATATGGATCTGCTGAGGTTGATAATTTCTTTTTATCATTAGGCAATCGATGGTTATCTTTGCTATCTTGCATTTGTTTTTGCACAACATCTATAAACTTGTTTAAACGATCATCATTTAAAATATCATCAAATGTTGCACGTAAAGCAGGAGTGAGGATTGTCAATTCTTTTTGAGCAATACCATCAGAGGCAAGTAAAACTCCTTCCATATATTTATAGTTAAATGGTGTATATAATTGAAGATTACCAATTTTTGTAACAAAAACCACTCGCATATTTGTTGCTATCAAAAGACCTTTTTTTTCTAAATTTCCACAATCGTATTCAGCTGGTAAAGAGGAGAGTACAATTTCATTGGCCAATTGCACAGTGTTTTCGAAATAATCGATTGCTGGCTTATAAAAGGTGTACTTCATCCCTCTATATAAACTAGTCCCCACATATTTCTCTCGCTGTTGGATATCCTCTTGTTTTGTACGTTCTTTTGCATCTAAAACAGCTTGTCTTTCTGGAGTATTTTCAAATGTCCCCATTATTTTTTTGAAAAAGCTCATTTTGTCACCTCGTATTTATTTTCCTGAAATGATTAGGTAAAAGAATAGTATATAAACATAAATAAGTAAATTTCCCAATAATGGTGCTATTAAAGGACATGTTTATAACATGTCCTTTTCATAGATATCATTATGTTACTTTTAGTCTTAATTAAAAATCGTTTATTAGGTTTTCTCCAAATAACGATTACAATCCCCCTTTATCCTTCAAAATCTCCCACATCTTACGTAGCTTTTCTAAGTCCTCTTCCTTAGATTTAGGTAACTCTTTGTACCATTTTTCAAGGGATGGATTGTTAGCAAAAGCTTGGAACTCAGCTTCCTCTTTTTCTTGTTGTGAAAGTTGTATAGTTTCATCTGTATTATCAAGTAAATAATCTGTTGTAACATTTAAGGTTTTGGCTAAAAGTACAAGCATTTCATTGGAAGGAGTGCTATGTCCATTTTCGTAGTTGCTGATTGTACCTTTAGTAGTTTGAACTTTTATTGCTAATTGTTCCTGTGTAAGTTTTTTAGACTTTCTTGCTACCTTCAAACGATGGCTCAACATGATATCACTCCCTGTACAAGTAAATTGTACTATTTTCTTTAACAAAATACATAAAGAAAGTTGAAAGTATGAGAAATTCATACATTTATATTGACGTATGAAAATCTTGATGTTGCTATATAAGTACAAGTTATCCATACAAAAAGGAGGTGAGTTGTAATGAAGAACTTGAATTTTATAAATGCTCAAAAAAGAAGTAACTTACTCAAGCTGAACTAGCGAAATTATTGAAATTTGTTAGTAAAGCAACAATATCTAATAGGGAGACAGGCTATTCAAAACCAAGATTAGAAATGGCAATAACTGTTTCTGAAATTTTAGACGAAGATGTGGCTTTTTTATTTGGTTATATATACAAGAATCTTGTACAAAAAATAACCTATTTGGCTATTGGGGTTCATAACGAGAGAGGGAAGTATCATCTTTCAGCAGAATTCATGAGAAAAATTAAGAAAGCAACATAAGATATTGAGAGATTAAAAGCCCAGTTACTTGATCAACAAAATTTCCTTTGGGTGATTAAAGATTTACAAGAAAGAGGACTACTTAGTGAGTTGATTAAAATGTATGCGTATCAAGCCTAGAGCGTGGCGACACATGACATTAAAACAGAGGTTAATTTATGGACATTTCTTTTGCGATAAAAAGTTGTTCAAGAAATTAATTGGCAATAAAAAGACTGTTTAATCATTGCGGGATTAAACAGCCAATAAACTATGGAATATAGAAACATTCTAGCATGAAAATTGAACGTTTGCGAGTGTTATCTCGCTCTCGTCAAGCAGCTTGCAGTACCGTCTCCCTACCGTAAAGCTTTGCCACTGTGAGTTGCTTGATGGGACGCCATCAGAAAGAAGGTGGGAATCATGAGTATTAATCAATTCAATCCAAAAATGAGAGAGGTGCGATTAGACACAGAAGTATTTGAGGAACGATTTGCTGAGTATGACATTATCAGTGAGTTTACCGGGATCATACTTACACTAGTAGCAATTGAGGAAAATGTACGCTACACAAGCTTTGTCACAAAATCATATGCGGATGTTTTACAAAAACAAAAGGAGGTGATAACGTGAGACAACTTATTGAAGTCGAGAATCCGATGGTGTTAGGAACAATTGAAGCTGTAAATAATGTACTTACATTTAAATATATAGAGACAGATTTCCGCGATATCTATGGTAGTTTAATAGTTTTCAATGATGATTATATGGAGTTTACAAATGGGGATATTGTTCATCTAGATAACATCCATACGTATTTAGAGGATCACTATAATGCCAGATTTTGCACAAAAAAATAAACCACTTGGCAGAGTGGCTTACAAATCAAAGATTAGAGTAATTATAGCGGACTGTAGGAGGAAATTCAATGAGTAACTTAGCAGAACAATTTAATAATCTGACTCCTTTCCAACAATCACAAGGGGTACTAGCACAGGCTAGTACCTCCCGTGAGATGAAGAAGTCAAAGGACAAATCTTTATGGCGAAACAGTTTCCTGAAAACGTATTCCAGGGTGAGCAATGTGTATTAGACACTTGTAAACGTCCGGCACTAGCGCAGGTTGCAAAGTATCAATATCCTCGTGGTGGACAACGTGTAACAGGTCCGTCTATTCGATTAGCTGAAGCAATTGCACAAAACTGGGGCAACTTATCCTACGGCATTCAAGAACTAGAGCAACGTGAAGGTGAATCGGTCGCAAAAGCGTTTTGCTGGGACCTTGAAACAAATGTCCGTCAAGAAAAGGTATTTACCGTCAAGGACTCTATGAAAGCTAAAGGGGCTATCAAAAAATTAGATGATCCACGTGATATTTATGAAAAAGTAACAAATGATGGTGCTCGCCGTTTACGTTCATGCATTTTAGGTGTAATACCAGGTGACATAATTGATAAAGCGATTGTCCAATGTCACGAAACACTAGCAGGAAATAGTCAGGGTCCATTAAAAGATCGTATTGCAAATGCATTACGTAGTTTTAAAGAACAACATCGCGTAACACAAGAAATGATAGAAGCAAAGTTTGGTTACAATGCTGACTCGTTCACTGAATACGACTATGTAGAGTTAATCAATATTTTTAACAGTTTAAGAGATGGAGTAAGTAAGGTAGAGGATTGGCTTAATAAGGAGATTGCTAAAAACCAAACAAGTGGTTTAGGGGCTGATTTCCAAGCGCAATCAGATTCAAAAAAAGAGGTGAAATCAGATGCACCAAACGACATTTCAATTGAGCAGCCAGAATTACCACTCGAATGAAGCAAATCAACAGTACATGTCTGTGTCACAGTTTAAGAGCGCTATGGAATGTGAAGCTAGAACATTTGCAGAGGTAAGGGGCGAGTTTTCTCGTCCTCCTTCTACAGCATTATTAGTAGGTTCATATTTACATGCTGCCTTTGAAAGTGATACGAGATTTTCTGATTTTATAGAACTGAACCACAACAGCATTCTTAACAATCGTGGTAAGAAGTATAAGGACTACGAAGCTCTTGTTTATGAAGCCATGAAAATTACTGCACTTCAACAACCAAACAAACCAATGCAGTATACGGGACGGATTTTAGCAAACTGGAGAACGGATTTTATAACAAATGTTGAGCAACTAAAGGCCAAGGAAGAAAGAGAGAAAAACAAGCGACAGCAATCCAGTCAATCCTCTTATCAAAAATCAAAAGGTAGAACAGAGGTAGTACCTGAGTGGTTTGCTAATCGAAATGATAGTGAAGAACCAAAGTCATCTACTGATACTACTAGCAACACGATAGATTTCGAGGCTGAGAGGCAAAAGGTTTTAGAAATGTTAGGTAAGAAGGAGAGTGTGAGCAATGGCTGAAAAAGTGAATGTTAGTCATGAATCAATTAAACAATATCGTGATAATTACGAAACAGCTTGCACAACACCAAAAGTTATTGAGCAGCACCGTTCGTTAGGTGTTATGGATGGCATTATATTCACGTTAAATACTCTTAATATCAAAGTCGATGGAGTGAATACAAATGAGTGAAAAACTAAAACGGTGTAAAGCATGTGAAGAAACATTTGTATAGAATGAGGACGTAATTCTTGTAAATAAAGAAGTTTACTACAAAGATTGCGTACAACTTTACCCAATAGGATATTACGCAATGTTAGATGATGAACCTTTAGGAGAAACGGAAAATGATGATGGAAGTAGCGCTTATGACATTATAGATGAAGGTGAATACGAGGAGGAATCGGCATGACATTTGAGGATTTAATAACGCTAAAAGAAGCTCAAAAGGTAATTGAACGACTTGCCTCTAGTGTTGGAGTCAAAATTGAAGAATTAAACGATGAATCTTACAGCAATGCACATAAAAGTTTAGGAAAAGTTATTGATCGATGGGAGAGTAAGCAATGATTAACCGAGTCGTATTAGTTGGCCGACTTACTAAAGATCCTGAATTGCACTACACACCAAATGGAATTGCGTCATGTCGCTTTCAAGTGGCAGTAAACAGGACATTCAAAGTGCAGAACGGTGAACAAGAGGCAGACTTCATAAATTGCCAAGCATGGCGTAAACATGAACCTAGCAAACTTCATGAAGAAAGGAGCTTAATAGGTTTGGAAGGGCGAATCCAAACAGGTAGCTATGAGGGGCAAGATGGCAAGCGTGTGTACACGACTGACGTTGTAGCCGACAGTATCCAATTCTTAGAGCCAAGAAACAGCACAGGAGGCTCACAAGGCGAATCAAACCACGAATCTAGTACAAATACAGGTGGACAGTATCAAGGCAGTTCACAGGGGCAATATGGCGGTAATAGCAATCAGTCAAATTATAAAAGAGCAGATGAAGATCCGTTTGTTAATAGTAAGGGACCGATTGAGGTAAGTGAGGATGATTTGCCATTCAGATGTAAGGGGTGATTACTCATAATTACAATACAACAAACTCTTGGTTCGGATAGTTTACTCAGAGTAACAACTCATATCTAAATTATAATTTATGGTATGACCATAACCACAATGGTTGATTCAATGTATTTCTAAAAATCCTTTATGAAAAAAATGCAAAGTAATTCCATTAAATACTTAGAATTAAAAGTAGAGGTAAACACATTATAATCCTGTATTAATTATTACAAGGAGGTTTAAAGATGATTTTTAATGATATTTGGCAGGCAGACATGAAGGGTAATGGATTAATACCTTTAATTAAAGGATTAAGTGACAATGAAAAAAATGAAGAAACGGGATATGTAATTGTTAATACTAACCCGTTTCCAGAAGGAAGAAGTTCAAATAGTTCCGATGGTCAAGTCAATGTTTTAGAAACTGTAGTTATTCCGGAAAGTAAATTAACAACGTATGAATTATTTAAAAAACTTCACGACAATTATGATTGGCGACGCAAAAAAAATGATCCTACTCCTCAGGAAGAAATAAAGGAAGTAGATGAATTTTTAAATTTTGTTATCGAAACACAACCAATGAAATTAGCACGGGATTATGTAAGTGAAAATGGAAAAATTGAGTCGGGCGCTTCAGATGAAGAATGGAAAGATTTATTAAAAACTATATGGTTTAAGCAATTTGATAACAATAGTACTTCTGCATTTGAACATGTATTTATTGGTGAAGAGGGTGGAAAGAAACGTAGAGGTAAATCGGATTTAGGTGGTCACCATTCATGGTATCACTATTATATAAACGATGGACCTTATGAAAAAACGCATCAAGATGATGTGATTCTATTTTTGAAGGCTGTTCAAGTAAATAGTCGTGCTGAAAAAAGTAATAAAGCTGAAGTAATTACTATTAGATATGAGTATACGGCAAAAGATAATGAAGGTTCCAAAACACTACTAAAAGAAACGGGTGGTTTTTTTGTTGGACTTAGTCCAGAAGGACTGTTGGCTATGGGTACTGTAGGATTTCTTCATGAATCAGGGGAGGAAAATATACCAATAGTAATAAACGAAGAAAATTATGTACTAACAGTTTGGAGAACACAGGATAATGAGAAAAATCCACGTACTTTCTTCCCGAGAATCCCTAAAGAAAACGGTTAAAACTGTAAATTATTAACTGAATAATATAAGAACTAACCCTTAAAGTTTGGTGGAATACTACCAAACTTTAAGGATTAATTAGATTGAGACTTTCTAAAATAAAACTTCGCCAGAATTGCTACAACTAAAACTATCCAAATTGACTTATATGGTAAAACCAGTGCATTCCGAGTATTAGAAATGAAATTAGCAATACTTTCTAACATAAAGGATAAATCGAACATAATTTACCTACTTCCTTTTTAACCAAATTATAGCATATTAGTAGAATTGAAATTCTTAATAATTAGTTTTCCTGCTATTAGGAGAAAATATTATTAAAAAATTCAAAAATACAATCTTCAAGGGTTTCTCTATTTCTATAAATAATGAATGAAACAATTGATAGTAAAAATAAAACAGAATTGATTATATAAGATGTAGTATCTACAGTAAGGTTATATACCGGTTTACCAGCAATCATAAGTTCTTTTCCATAAGATTCTGAACTATTATGGTTTTCAATAACATTAATCATTTGTGGTGTAGCTTCAGAAATAGCAGCTTCAATTTTACTAGGAGTTACTCTTGAAAGAGCATTATCTTTTATCAAATTAAATCCTACCAAGAATACTAAAAGTGCTAAAACAATATACAGTAATCCTTTCACGAATATCATCCTCCTTGTTTTTCCTTTTTATACGAAAAATAGAGAATGAAAGTTTCAAAAAATTTTAAAATATAAAAAAGCAGCAGCGTTTGTACACGCTACAGCTTTCTTAAGTAAACAATATGAGAAGGGTCACATGGGATCGTATTGACCCTAACAATAAAGAGAGGTTTTGTTAAACTAGTTTAGCTTAACATTACTATTTATATGCTTAGTTAACTTAGGTACTATAGTTTATTGCCTTTGGAATAGAAAAAGAGAGACTAAAACATCGCTCTATAAACCATTATGTATTAAAGAAATTACTTGTTATTTTCGAGTTCTTCGATACGTTTTTCTAACTTTTTGATTTTAGAATCAGCTGAGATAGCAAAGACAAAAGACAAACAAGCAAAAGAAAAAGCCATAAGTGCAAAAGAGTCCATTTAAATACCTCCAATAATAAAGCAAAAGTGTTGTAATTTATTTACGGATGCAAATGGAAAAGGTTTCAAATAGTTCATAACGATTGAAAAAGAAAAAGCCGCAGCGTTTGCAGACGCTACAGCTCGAATTGGTTTATGCCTTTTGATTGCTTAGTCAGATAAGTCATTATAACACAACTTAGGAGGGCAAACCTAATGGCTAAACAAGGGCAAATGAAAGTAACTAAAGAAAATTTACTTCAGTGGATTGAGAATTATCGTTGGATGGTTGAAACGATTGAAGAGGCAAGGCAGCCGGTAGCGAAGATGGATAACAACAGTTACATTGGGGCTAAAACGGCTATGTACGGCATCGAGGCAACATTGCCAAAGGCTAGTGGAGGTACAAGTGATCCAGTATACACAGAGGTACAACGTCGTGTATATTCGCTGAATTATCGAATTAAGGAATATGAACAAAAGATAGCAGAGGTACAAAATCGTATTTCGTTAGTGCGAGGAGACAGAGAGGTGGAAGTCCTTCATAGACTGCTTGATGGGGATAGTATGAGGATTATTGGCAAGCACATGAAACTATCCAGCACGACAATATTTAGGGTCAGAAATAATATCATAGAACAAATGATAAAGTAGCCTTTCGGCTACTTTAATTTTTGGTTATTTTTATCATATAATTGTAAATGTTTATCTTTCATTTTTAAAAGTAATTCAATTTCTGCTTTTTCAGTAATCCTTATAGGAATATTGATTTCATTTTCTGAATCTATTTTCATTCCTTTTCTACGACTGATTATAGGAAGTAATGTGTAATAACTTGCTAGAACATAAATAATCATGGCGAAAAACATATAATAATAATTTGAATAATTTACGTTTTCCTTTTGTGATTCAGGAATAGCATTAGAATCAAAATTTATAGTAGAAGCTTTATTTGAACTTGATAAATGATACTCAATAGTATCTAATCTATATTTCAAATTATTTATTTCTATGTCATTTTTATCAGAACTAAATGTTGAATAGAAAAGTAATATCATAGTTATAATAAAAGTCAAAAAATTAGTCAGACTACTAAGGTTAGATATCGAACTTTCATCAAGTTCTCCACCAATAAATGATTCATTCATCTTTTTAAAAATCAAAAAGACCAAAATCAAGGAACCAATGAAAGATATCGACATTGCTATAATTAAACTATTAAAACTTTCCCATTTCATATAAATAAATAATTGCGTAACTAATACCATTACAAATGGTACAACAGATGTAGTAAATAATAATTGGTAACATAGTAACCAAAACTGTGGTGAAGTTACAATACCTATTCCAACAAAAATGCCTAGCGAAACATATGTAGTAACTAAGATAGTACAGTAAATTATTTTTGTGAATGTATCTGTAAACCATATAACATAAACAAATAACAGCAAAGAAGAAATGATAATAAATAACAATAAAAAAATAGAAAATATTTTATTTTTCAGTATATTCACCTCTGAGTAAGACACTTTTTCAATGTTTATTTTAACGTATAATGTAAAAAAGAAACAGATGTAACAGAAGGAACAAATGTAAAACATGTAGCATGTTTTGCGAAAGGAAAAATATGATGTAAACTCGGAGGCAGGTCGGTGCGGTAATATTTTCCTCCTTTGGTATTTACAAATTACTAATTATTAGGGAAAGACAGACCGACGACCGACCTGAGCTGAACAAACTTGTTCGGAGCATGACATACACGGCTGGCCTATGTTTTTTAAGAGAAAAGGTATCTTAATTAATATAAAAGGATAAATATTGGAATTTATATCCACATACTCTGTTGTATTGTATAATAAAAGTACAATATTTAAGAGGTGATGGTAGTTTTGTTGAAAATTTTACAATTTGTTTTTTCAATCATAGTAGTATCACTCTCAACTTACTCTATTATCACAAGTGATTACCAGTTGAATTTCCTAGTGTTATTCTTCTTAGGATTATTGATGTTAATTATTGGAATAAAAGAATTTCAAAGAGAGAGAAAAGTTTCTGGTTGGCTCCATATTGGGGTATTTTTATTTTCAATATTTGTTTCAATCCAAATCTTCTTTAAATAAAGGAGTGGTTTATATGTGAACTTCGTCCACTTTCCATAGAATTCAGTCAAACTAACTAAAACAAACTTACTATAGCTTCAAAGTGCACGGAAATACACTATAAATCTAAAACACAATTACGAAATAACGTGGTACGCTCTGCCACGATGTCAAAAGTGAGCACTCGACATTAGGATTACCACAATATTTAAGCTTTCATCTTCGGATGGAGGCTTTTTCTTTTGTAGAAAATTGTACCATTTTTTTTACCTTCAGCTTATGATTGAGTGGGAGGGTATTACATGAAATGTATATTTAAAATTAATGAAATACATACATACTTAAGGGATTTGATGAAAATAGATTTCTACGATAAGTGTACTATAGAATGGTTTTCACGAAAAATCTTAAAAAAGATTACAAAAGAAGAGTTGGAAGAAATGGAAAAAACGGTGATATTGGATATTAATAAGACTAGCAGAATTAATTCTGCTTTTTGGGCTGGATTAAGTGTTGTAATGGCTGTCTTTATTGGAATTTACGCAATCATAATATCATTGTCTTCAGAGTTTAAAGCAGATTTAGGTGTTGGGATGATAATGATTTTGTTTATTCTCATTGCATTACTTGGTATAATTGCATTTGCATTTAACCATGAAATATTGTTTGGGAAAAGAGTAAATAAATTACACGACTTAATTCGTATATTGATATATTTAAAAGAAAATGAAAAAAATACATAGTAATATGCTACTGATTATAAATCAGTGGCTTTTTCTTTTGCTTTGAAAACTGCATCTAACAGCCATAAAACAATTGGAATCTAGTTCAAGGGGCTATGGTGTATCGTTAGGAAGAGTGTGATACTTGAACTTACAGGGATTAGCTATTAGCAGGGGGAGTTTGGTGTGGTTTTGAGAGCAAAAAGTTATTAAGGTTTTGCACATACCTTTTACTCTATTATGAATTGAAAGGAGAGATTACAAATTGGAATCTAAACTAGATAAGAAAAAAATACTCTATTTTAAAGTTTTTTTAATTTCAGCAATTGTATCATTAGGAGTTCTTTTGGTTATTTCATTTGTCATTCCATATTCAGTGAATAATTGGGTCATAGACAGCCTAGGGAATAATGATAGTAGTTTAGCTGGTAGTTGGATTAGTTTTTGGGGGAGCTTTTTAGGTGGAATAGTTGGTATGGTAGCAGTAGTATTAACTACATATGCTTTAATTCGAAATCAAAACAATCAACATCTCGAGTTACTCTTTGAACAAAAAAATAGTATTGATGAGGCTGCAGAATTAAATGACAAAAAAACAAGAGAAAGAGAGCATAAATTATTTCTATTAAATAAAAGTGAAGAATTGGTTGAATCAATAACCAATATGACGAAATTGATTAAGTTAAGAAATGAAATCTTTCGTAAAATTGATAATATTGGGCAAGAAATTTCAAATCTAACTAATCAACAAGAGTTTTTAAGAGATATTCATTTAGTTCATAGCAAAGAAGAATCGGTACACGAAGTTATTTTAAGTTTAATGATGGAAATAAAGTCGAGTCAATTTCGAGAAAGTGAATTATTTGCGGAAATTGAAATTGAAATTAGTAAAGTTAGAATATTATATTCTTATTTGGACTATGAAAGTGATGAAGTAGAAATAATTAACGATTTATTAAATAAAAGTAGCTACAATATGATTGAATTAATAAATAAAAAAGAATTTGGTGAGAGTTATCAACAGAAAATGGTTGAATTTAACCGAGATTTAACAAAATTATTAAATGAAATTACAAAAAAACACGTTGAAAATAATAAATTATTATTCGAAAATTATAAAAAATAGTGTCCTTTTAGGGCACTATTTTTACTTTATTTAGTTACTAGCATAATGAGGTGATTACAAAACAAACAAATGAAGATGGAGGTGGTGTTTATGAGATATGGCTAATTGGGATGAAATAAAACACGAGTGGGAAACCACAATGATTACGCTTGCTGATCTTGCTGAAAAACATAGTATAAAGCTTGGTACGTTGAAGAGCCGAAAGAGCCGCGAGAAATGGTCTAGGGATGCAACTGAAAAGGATGCAAACAAAACTAAGAAGGTTGCAACCATAAAAGAGGATGCATCCAAAGAAAAAGAAGTCGTTGAATCAGAAGAAGTTACCACTTTTGAATTAGAAGGTGATGATGGATTAACTGATAAACAACGGCTTTTTTGTATGTATTACGTCCGTTCACTAAATGCTACTAGCGCATATAAAAAGGTGTATGAATGCAGCTATCAAACAGCAATGGCAAATGGTAGTAGGTTGCTAAGTAAAGCTAAGGTGAAAGAAACAGTTGCTGAATTGAAAAGGCAAAGGCTTGAAAGTTTAGACTTAGATAAATTCGATGTGCTAGAGAAGTACAAAGCTATTGCTTTTGCTGACATAACGGACTTCATAGACTTTACTCAAGTGGAGTCGGAAGCGACGGAAACATCCGTTGAATATAATCCAGACGATTCAAAGAAGTCCGAAAAAACAGAAGTTGTACCATACACTTACACAAAGTTTTCAATGCATCATTCGGAAGAAATCGATGGAACACTCATTACCGAACTATCAAAAGGTAAAGACGGCATGTTCAAGGTTAAACTGGCTGATAAGATGGCAGCACTTGTGTTCCTTGCGAAGTATACGGATATACTTAATGAAAACGAGTTGAAACAATTGCGTGAAGAGAAAGTTAAAGCTGATATTGCAAAGACTCGTTCAGAAACAAAGGGTAATGGCATTACAACAACTAATGTAGTGGATCTTAGTAAATTAACGACAGAGGAGTTGAGAGAACTTGCTACAAGAAATAAGCGATGAGCAATTAGATGTGCTAGCCTATGAAGCAAGTAAAGAACTCTCACGCCAGTTTTACCGTGATTATGTAGAGTTTGTTCATAACGGTCATTACGAGCACTACAGGCATACAGAATTAATTTGTGAAGTATTGCAGCGCATTGCAAATGGTGAGCAACTATCAATGTTAATTGAAATGCCACCTCGACATGGGAAGTCAATGACTGTGACAGAATCATTCCCTAGCTACTACTTAATGAAAAATCCAGATAAGAGAGTTATTGCGGCTGCATATTCTGATGGGCTGGCTAAAAAGTTTGGTAGGTTAAATCGTAATAAATTTAATGAGTACGCTAACGAACTATTTAGCATTCAATTATCTGAAGCTAACGCTGCTGTAAAAGATTGGGATGTTGAAGGTAGGCAGGGTGGTATGATTGCCACAGGTATTGGCGGTTCCATTACTGGTCAAGGTGCCGATTTAATAATTATTGATGACCCTATCAAAAATATGAAGGAAGCAAGCTCTCAAACTATCCGAAACAACATATGGGATGAATGGGAAGCAACACTATCCACTCGTTTGCATGATGGAGCATCAGTTATTGTCATAATGACACGTTGGCATGAAGATGATTTAATTGGTCGTTTACTAGCGCGAAGCCCTCGAAAATGGATTCGTTTACGTTTACCAGCTATTGCAGAGGATGAAGATGATTTGCTAGGACGTGCGTCTGGAGAACCACTATGTCGAGAGCTAGGGTTTAATGAGCAATGGGCGGCTGATAAAAAGGCAGAGGTTGGTAGTCGTACATGGAACGCTCTTTATCAACAAAGACCTTCACCAGCAGGCGGTTCTATCTTTAAACGTGAATGGATTCGTTATTATGTGCGTACTCAAGAGCAACATAGAGAATGGGCTTTATCAAATGATGTGGCTATATTACCTACACATTTCGATAAGATGGCCCAATCGTGGGATTGTACTTTTAAAGGTACTGATACCAGCGACTATGTAGCCGGTGGAGTGTGGGGACGTAAAAAAGCACAATATTTCTTGTTTGATATTGACCAAAGGCGAATGGGCTTCGTGGATACAATGAAAGCCATACGTGCTATGTCCGATAAATGGCCCAATGCACGAAGTAAATATATTGAGGATAAAGCCAACGGATCAGCTATCATCGAGATGTTAAAAGATGAGATTAGTGGTATTGTTCCGGTTGATCCTGACGGTGGTAAGGAGGCACGTGCAAATGCGGTGTCTCCTTTGTTTGAGGCTGGAAATGTATATCTACCTCATCCAAATATGTGTCCTTGGGTTGAGGACCTTGTTGAAGAACTTGTATCCTTCCCTAACGCAGCCCATGACGATTTAGTGGATATGACAACACAAGCGCTAAATCAGTTGTATACAAACAATTCTAATCCAATTGAACGCTATAAAAACTTATTAGGAAAGTAGGTGAAACGTTGAAAACAATTGACCAAGCAAAGCAATACAAAGAGGATTTCATGCAGGGTAATGGAAAGGCAAACCAAAAGGATAAGTTGACCAGACAGATTGCTGGTGTAGGCCGTAAATTATCTCATGATGAAATCACAAACTTATACGGTGATAGTCGAATCGTACAAAATATCATCGATATTCCAGCCGAGGATATGACACGTAATTGGTTCACTTTGAAGATGAAAGATGATCAATTAGCTTGTAACATAATGAGTAAGCTTGCTGACTTAAAAGCTAAGAAAGCATTTAAAGAAATGTTCACTTATGACCGTCTCCGTGGATGGTTTTATTAGTTTAGGGGTAACACAAGCCTCCAAATTCGAATTAAGAGAAGATTTGAAAATGGATAAATTATATTCAGTGGATTATTTGCACGCTTTCAGCTCTTTAAAGATAAATGAATTCCTGATAAACAAAGATGTATTTGATATTAAATACGGCCAATTAGAACAATTACGCATTAATCGAGCATCTAGCCACGGGGTGCAAACACAAACAACAGAATCATCTGTACACGTTTCTAGATTGCTCCATAGCCAGACAAGGCGATTCGAAGGGGAAGCACAAGGGCGTTCTCTTTTGGAGCCTTTATATGACATTCTGACGGTTTTTGATACGTCTGTTTGGTCAGTTGGTCAAATCCTTCATGATTTCACTTTTAAGGTGTATAAATCAAAAGATATCGATAACTTATCAACGCAAGATAAGCAACAGCTATCCATGATTATGGATTTCATGTTTAGAACAGAAGAGTTAGCAATGATTGCGGATGGTGAAGAACTTACAAAACAAGGTACATCAGTATCTGGCATAAAGGATTTACTAGATTTCGTTTGGGATTTGTTATCGGGTGCTGCTCGAATGCCAAAAACAGTCATTAAAGGGCAAGAATCCGGCACTATTACAGGAGCGCAATATGATGTAATGAACTACTATTCTCGCATCGTTGCAGACCAAGAAAATGAAATGAAGCCCCATTTAGAAAAGCTCATTCGTATGCTACTGATGTCAGAGAAAGAGCTTGGGGGACGTATTGACCCTGAAACACTAGAGTGGGAGATACAATTTAATCCGTTATGGAATGTGGATGCTAAAACTGATGCTGAAATTCGTAAGTTGGTTGCTGAAACAGACCAAATTTACTTACTCAATAACATCATAACGGCTGATGAAATCCGCGAGGCACGTTTTGGTCAGTTTGGTTTGTCGGATACGCTTAAATTTAGTGGAGATGAAGCAGACCTAAGACAGTTAGCGAACAATGTATATAAAGCTTGGAGTGGTACGAATGGTTAAAAAAGTACCAATGACTCGTTTTCCTGATGCTGCAACTGTTAGTTATAGTCGAGCAATAGAAAAGATGATTACAACAATTGGTGTAGAAACATTAAAGCTTTTCGAAAAGCACATTGTGCCACAACTACAACAAGACAAGATGCCTCTTTCGTTGAAGATTGCCTACTAAATGGCTTCAAGAAAATGTTTGATTCCTTAAAAGATAAGGTGAATAAGTTTTTTACGACTACTCAAAGTGAACGTGCGGCATGGTCTTTCGTTATGAACATCAATCGTTTCAACCGCCATAACCTTGAACAGCAAATGAAGGTGAAGGGTATTAATCTAGTAGCTACAGAACCATGGTTAAAGGATTTCATAACTGCAAGAATACGGGACAATGTAGGATATATCCAAACAATCCATCAGGACTATTTAGAGCGCATTGAGAACGTTGTTAATGACGGTGTGAAAAGTGGTGCATCCATTAAACAAATGCGTGAGCAGTTGATGGCTGAAGTTGATATTTCAAGAAATCAGGCACAGTTTATAGCTGTTGACCAAGCAGATCAATACTAGGTCAGATGACTGCCGAAAGACACCAGAATATCGGAATTGAAAAATTTACATGGTACGATTCGGCTGATGAACTTGTGAGGAAATCGCATAAGGAGCTTAGTGGAAAGGTGTTTTCATATGATGACCCACCTACTGTAAACGGGCGTGTTGTTTTGCCTGGTGAGGATTATCGCTGTAGATGTGTGGCATTCCTGTGTTTGAAAACTTTTAGAAGAAATTTACCCATAAATAACTTATGATTATATTTGCTTATAATAAATGGGGGAATTTAACTATTAAAGAGTATAAAAGTGGTGTATACGGTCTTATTAAAGAACCTGAAAATATTATGGAATTATTTGGATTGTTGATTGGGAGTAGTGATGAAGAATTTCTGACTATAAAGGTAAAGATATTCACAGAAGGCGCCAAAGGCGGCGTCGGTGGACCAATGGGTCAAAGTGGAGAGATTGGAACTCGCGGTAGTGGCGGCGGTGGTGCCGGTTCTTATAATGGTTCTACATCACTTTTCGGCTCGCGAGGCGGACATGGTTTCGTAGAAATCGTTTGGTAACTATAAAAAGGAGGGACACACATAATTATCATTGAAAATACAGAGGAAACAAAAGTCAAAGTATTAAGCGTGTTTTCGTTCGGAGAAATCGCGGTAGAGTATGACATGAGTAATTTTCCACAACCTGAAAATATACCAGGCAAAACGCACGAATTGTTTTACGACAAAGAAACAAAGTCGTTATATTATGAGTATACGGATATTCCTAAAACAGCATTAGAGCAATTACAAGAAGAAACACAGCAACTGAAATTAGCGATAGCTGAATCAGTAGAGGCACAACAACAAGACAAAATTGAAAATCAATTAGCTATTGCGGAAGTGGCGGAATTAATAGCACCTAAGGAGGTTTTATAATGGCTAAATTATATTGGGATTTAATTAAAATGAATTTGCGAACTGTCAATCAGGTGCCATTGTTGTGGCGAGAAGCTGTACAAGCATTACTCGATAACGAAAACAAGTAAACGCAGCATAAGCTAGCGTTATTTTTATTGTCTAAAAGTTGTTGATAAAAAGTATTTCTATATGGAATAATATGCTATATAGAAAGAAGGGATACTGTGGATATAAATTGGTCTCAAATTTTCACTGGAATTTTACCACTATTAGGTGTAGTTGTAGGTGGATTTGCAACGTACTTCACACAAAATGCTACAATTAAACGCCAATTAAATAGAGAACGTGAAAAAGAAATTCATCAAATGAAAATTGAATTATTAGATGTTTATAATAAGGTATTAAAAACAGATGGCGAAAACCAAATGATAGATAGTGGTGAATTTACCATAGATGTATACACTCAAAAAATGCGTCCAATATTATATTCGAAATTTCATTTGTTACACGTGGAGATTGCAGGAAGGGTTAGAATAATTGACAGCATAATAGAAAAGGAAGAAGGGTATGTAGGGATTGAACAATCATCTCATGAAGATTTAATGAAGCATTATGCAGGATTACTTGAGAGTATCGATAGTAAAATTCAATATTATAGGAGATATACATTCAAAGGCGTTCACCTTTAGTAATGCTACACATTCATTTGTCCTTTTTACTTTACTAAAAATGCATGGTACCAGAAAATTATATTTATTCGTTTCATGTTGTTCAGTACTTATATTTAAGGATAGTTATTATTTGCCTTCCACAATAATTTGTGGAGGGCTATTTTTATACAACAAGACCTACGCAATGCACTGTGCCGAGCAGTGCTATTTTTATTTGTGAGGTGTTGACATGGACAGTCAAACAGTAGCTTTAATCGGAATTTTATGTACGGTATTAGGAGCTTTTATTGGGGTGCTCACTTACAATCGTAATAGAGACAAGGATGTTAAGAACGATGCATCTGATTCAGCCGTAATACGCACGAAATTAGAAAATATTAACGCTGGGGTAGAATCGATTAGGATTGATATTAAAGCACAAGAAATGCGTGTGATTCGTGTAGAGGAATCAAGTAAAAAAGCACATAAACATTTAGATAAAATGGAGGGAATTGCACATGAAAATTAACTGGGAAGTACGTTTACAACATAAACAATTTTGGGTGTCATTAATCTCATTATTACTAGTGCTCGCTAATCAAACAGCGGGCATTTTTAATGTCGATATTACAATTTACAATGCACAAATCACAGCCATTTCAGAGACTGTATTAAGCATTTTAGGTTTGCTTGGTATTATTATCGACCCGACTACAAAAGGTACCTCAGACAGCGAACAAGCAATGAATTATGACAAACCAAAGGTTGATGTGAAATGACAAGCATTACAACAACTTGCCGAGATATTTCTGAACTATTACCAGCTGCACAAACAGCCTGTCGATTGTTGTTCCAAGAGTGCTATAAAGCAGGTATTAAGAACGTCTTTATTACTGAAACATATCGCTCACAAGAACGACAGAAGTACCTTTATGCACAAGGAAAAACTCGACCAGGGAAGATTGTTACTTGGACACTAGACAGTAACCATAAGTCACGATTAGCATGGGATATTGCTGTTGGTCCTCCACAGGATTTATATGATGTAGCAACCCTAAGTCGAGTAGGTGCTATTGCACGTAAGCTAGGTATTACATGGGGAGGAGATTGGACAGGGAATATTGATCGTCCTCATTTCGAGGTCAAGCCAAAATGGATTATGCCAAAGGGGTACAAAATTGAAGGACAAGTGATTATTCCAACTAATAGCAAATATCAAGTGCTATTAACTGTGGAAGGCAATACAACTAAACCAATTGCAAAGGATGATGATAAAATGTTATTCACTAATGACACAACTAAAGCTGCAGTCCGTAACTACATTAAACAATCTGTGGATAAAAAAAAAATTGATAAGTCATGGCTTTAAAAATTCGATAATGGAACTATGACAAGTGGCGATTTTGAAGGATTGAAGATTATTATCAATCAACGTAGTGATAAGTAAGAAAAGAACCCTTGTAGTGGTATTTGCATATTATAAGAGCATGTTTATTAGAGAGGGAGGTATGTCTATGGTAATGCCCTCACCAAATCAGAGGATTTCTCCACAACAAGCAATGCAGATAGCTGTACAAAGAGTACCTGGTCAAATCATACACTACGGTATGGATATGGAAAATGGCACTTTAGTATATGAAATTTACATTTTAACTGCTTACAATAAAATTTATGAAGTAGAAGTAAATGCAAAGACAGGTGTAATACGTAAAATTGAAGAAGAAAATGATTATGATTAATTTAAAACGAGCCCAGGAACTCAAATGAGTATCTGGGTTTTTGTAATTACATACAAGTTATTGAGGGAAGGATTCGTTAGTGTTAAGGGTTTGATTGTCAAAATTTATCTTTCAAGCTGATATATAAGGATCCATTTGTTTGAACTTGAGCAAAATAGACATCTTCAACAGATTGTATATTTTGCTTTTTTAACTTTTTCATTAGCCATTCTTCTGTTAATTCAAGCTCTACCAGGTTTTCATATATTAGTTGACCATCTGAAATTACTAACTGTAGGTAGGTAAGTGGGAGGTGATAAATCCGCTTTAACATCCTGTTTCGTAGCAACTTGTTCAGAAGTCTTTTGCATAACACTGAGTTTCCCATCAGTTTCAAGTATTGCATATTGTACATCCTGTACAGAGAAGATAGCTTGTTCGCGTAACATCATTGTAAATTCATCCATATGGAGACGATTTTTCTTTAAAGCAGATTCTAAAATAAGGCCATTCTGTACAACAATAGTAGGCTTATCATCTATGAGGGCACGAGCTTTCTTAGATTTAATAGTAATAATTGTCATTATATATGTTAAAACCGCCCACCAAATAAGGGCAATGAGCGCATCTAGAAAATGTGTTTGGGCTTGAGATGCAATTTGAGCAGCGATAGAACCAAGTGTAATACCTGTTGTATAGTGAAAAAAGGTGTGTTGGCTAAGTTGTTTTTTTCCGAGGATTCGAGTCAAAATAAGTAGCACAAAAAAAGAAATTAAAACTCTCAGTATCATTTCCCAAAACTGCGTGTGGATAAAATCTCCCATTATAAATCCTCCATTAAAATAGTGTCAAAAAATAGCATGCGCAGAAAATTTCATGGGTATACGACAACATCAACTACTCTTAAGTGTAGGCCAAATATTTAACAACAAAAGGGAATTACAATTCGTAGAAAATTTTAAAACATTTTCACGCAAAAAAAGCCACTTAACTTTTACACCAATACTTTCAACAAGCTTATTATTTGGATGTGGAAATGCAAATGATGATCAAGAGCCAGATCCAAGTGAAGAACCATCTGAACAACAAAGTGATCAAAACCAAAATGATAGCAATAATGATCATCAAGAAGATAACCACTAATTATATTTAATATACTAAAGTAAGGATTTTCAGTAATTGAAATCTTATAGATCAAGATACATTGCTATCTTGATCTTTTGTTAAAATAGAGGTGATACTGTTAAGTGTTGGAGGGTACACAATTAAGTAACGGTAAGTACAAATGTAGTTAGTACATAGAAAAAAGAAATAATACTACCTTTTAAAATTTTTCTTCTATTATAATTTAGTACCTGTCCAAACTTTTTACATTTTCAGTTTTACTAACTGGGGTACCTTTTTTTAAAAAACCTACGAGTACCCCAGCAAGTGCCCCAAAAAGTGCCCAGTTAAATACATTTAAATACACTTAGTTAGATAGGTATAGAAACCCTTATAAAAACAAACCCTTTTTATTATGCACATCAAAAAATTAAAAACATCAGGATAGCAACCAAGGTCATAAGTTATGCTTATCAAAAAAGATAATATTAATGTAATTTACTTATGAATATAAATACGTTATCATGGGTATTGGAGAAAAGATGCTACACTTTTATAAAGCCTTTTCAAAAAGATATATTTAGGGGGATCCGCAAATGGCACAAAGTAATTTACACAACAGCCGCGCATCATTCGAAGTAAATGGTAAAACTTACAATTACTATGACTTAGCTGCGATTGAAAAAGCTGGCGTTGCAAAAGTTTCAAACCTTCCTTACTCAATTAAAGTTTTATTAGAATCTGTTTTACGTCAATATGATGCATATGTAATTAAAGAAGAGCACGTAAACGAATTAGCAAAATGGGGCAATGGTGCTGATCCAGAAGCAGAAGTACCATTCAAGCCTTCTCGCGTTGTATTACAAGACTTTACTGGTGTACCAGTAGTTGTTGACCTTGCATCTCTTCGTTCAGCAATGAAGGAAATGGGCGGCGACCCAAGCAAAATCAACCCTGCTATTCCAGTTGACCTTGTAATTGACCACTCAGTACAAGTTGACAAATACGGTAATGCATCTGCATTACAAGCAAACATGGACCTAGAATTTGAACGTAACGCTGAGCGTTATAACTTCTTAAAATGGGCTCAAACTGCTTACAATAACTTCCGTGCTGTACCACCAGCAACAGGTATCGTCCACCAAGTAAACTTAGAGTACTTAGCTCCAGTTGTACACGTAAACGAAAATGCTGACGGCACATTCGAAACATTCCCAGATTCAGTAGTAGGTACTGACTCTCATACAACAATGATCAACGGTATTGGCGTTCTTGGATGGGGCGTAGGTGGTATCGAAGCTGAAGCAGGTATGCTTGGTCAACCTTCATACTTCCCAATTCCAGAAGTTATCGGTGTTAAATTAGTGGGCGACCTTCCAAACGGAACTACTGCTACTGACTTAGCATTAAAAGTAACACAAGTATTACGTCAACGTGGCGTAGTTGGTAAATTCGTTGAGTTCTTCGGACCTGGCGTATCTAAATTACCACTAGCTGACCGTGCGACAATCTCTAACATGGCTCCTGAATATGGTGCTACATGTGGTTACTTCGCAATTGACGAAGAATCATTAAACTACATGCGTTTAACTGGTCGTGACGAAGAGCACATCGCGGTTGTAGAATCTTACTTAAAGTCTAACCACATGTTCTTCGATCCAACTTTAGAGCCAGTTTACACTGACGTATTAGAAGTAAACTTAGCTGAAATCGAACCAAACCTTTCTGGTCCAAAACGTCCACAAGACTTAATTCCACTATCTCAAATGCGTTCTCGTTACAAAGAAGCAGTAGTGGCACCTCAAGGTACACAAGGTTTCGGTTTAACAGAAGATGAATTTGCAAAAACATCTGTAGCAAAATTCGCTGAAGGCGATGTAGAAATTCCAACAGGTGCTGTTGCAATCGCTGCGATCACTTCTTGTACAAATACATCTAACCCATACGTATTAATTGCTGCGGGCTTAGTAGCGAAAAAAGCTGTAGAAAAAGGTCTAACAGTACCTAAATGGGTTAAAACTTCTTTAGCACCAGGTTCTAAAGTTGTAACTGGTTACCTTGAAGATTCAGGTTTACAAACTTACCTTGACCAAATCGGTTTCAACACTGTAGGTTACGGTTGTACAACATGTATCGGTAACTCAGGTCCATTATTACCTGAAATCGAAGATGCAATTAAAGAAAATGACTTATTCGTAACATCAGTTCTTTCTGGTAACCGTAACTTCGAAGGTCGTGTACACCCACTTGTAAAAGCTAACTACTTAGCTTCTCCACCACTTGTTGTTGCTTATGCACTTGCAGGTACAGTGGATGTTGACCTACAAAAAGATTCATTCGGTAAAGACAAAGATGGCAACGAAGTATTCTTCGCTGATATCTGGCCTTCAACTGAAGAAGTTAACGCAGTATTAGGTACTGTAGTTAACCGTGAATTATTCCAAAAAGAATACGAAACTGTATTCACAGCGAACGAAAAATGGAATGCAATTGAAACATCAACTGAATCTCTATACACATTTGATGACAAATCAACTTACATCCAAAACCCACCATTCTTCCAAGGTCTTGCAAAAGAGCCAGAAGCTATTAAAGGCTTAGATGGCTTACGCATTATGGCGAAGTTCGGTGACTCAATCACAACTGACCATATTTCTCCAGCTGGTGCGATCGGTAAAGATACACCTGCAGGTAAATATTTAATTGAAAACGGTGTTGCAATCCGTGACTTCAACTCTTATGGTTCTCGTCGTGGTAACCACGAAGTAATGATGCGTGGTACATTTGCAAACATCCGTATCCGTAACCAAGTTGCTCCAGGTACAGAAGGTGGATTCACTACTTACTGGCCAACAGGCGACGTAGAGTACATCTATGACGCATGTATGAAATACCAAGAGCAAGGTACTGGCTTAGTCGTACTTGCTGGTAACGACTACGGTATGGGTTCTTCTCGTGACTGGGCTGCGAAAGGTACATTCCTACTTGGCGTGAAAACTGTTATCGCACAATCTTACGAGCGTATCCACCGTTCTAACTTAGTAATGATGGGTGTTCTTCCACTTCAATTCATGCCAGGTGAATCTGCTGAAACTTTAGGCTTAACTGGTAAAGAAGAAATCTCTGTAAACATTACTGATAACGTGAAACCACGTGAAATCTTAACAGTAACTGCTAAATCTGAAGACGGCACAGTTAAAACTTTCCAAGCTTTAGCTCGTTTCGACTCAGAAGTAGAAGTAGACTACTACCGTCATGGTGGTATCCTACAAATGGTTCTACGCGCAAAAGCTGCTGAGTAATCATAACATTCACAAGCCGATCTCTTAGGAGGTCGGCTTTTTTTGTTTGGTCTTGAAATCCTTATAAAGTGATGAAGATAAAAGGAATTTGATGGTTAGAGAGGCAAACGAAGCGTGTATCAAACTCCTCATAAAGTAATGGAGTGAAAACGAGAGAATAGCCAAAGTGACGGATAAAACACAGAAAGTGACTGATAAAACGCTAAATGTGACAGAGCGAAAAAACCAAGAAGCTTGAAAATTTCCAAATACATAGCATTTTCCCAAATGTTTATATAAAATTAAAGGGTAAGCCTTTAAATTTTTACATAAATGGGGGAAGAATGATCATGACAAAGAAAAAAAGTAAGTTTTTTATGGCGGCAACTTCGGCGGTAGCCATTACGGCTGTAGCTGTTGTACCTGCATCGGCAGCTAGTCCATTTAAAGATGTAAGTGAAGATTATGCACATTATAAAAGTATTTCAACATTACATGCAGCTGATATAATTAATGGTTTTCCTGATGGAACATTTAAACCAACACAGGATGTAACACGCGGACAAGCAGTGAAGATGATTGCGGGGGCTTTCGACCTTACAACAACAGATGATGAAAATCCGAGTTTCAAGGATGTCGATTCAACTAGTCCATACTATAAGGCGATTGTTACATTGGTTAATTTAGGTGCTGTAAATGGCTATGAGGATGATACTTTCCGCCCTGATGAGACGATTACGCGTGGTCAGATGGCAGTTATGGTGGCACAGGCAACAGGCTTAACAGCAGAAGGAAAAAGTCCATTTACGGATGTACCTCAAACTAGTCCGTTTGCAGATGCTGTAACGGCATTGTATGAAGCAGGAATTGCGAAGGGCGTGACGGCAACAGAATTCGGGGTGGATAAAAATGTAACACGTGGTCAGTTAGCGACATTTATTGTTAACGCCTTAGGCTTAGATCAGCCTTCAACTGGGGAAGATGAGGAGCCGGTAACAGAAGAAAAACCTGAAGCAAACGATCATGCTTTGCTAGAAGAAGTGTTCACGAAAGCATTAGCTAAGCAAAAAGAATTAAAAAGCATGAAAGCTACAATGACAATATCTCAATCAGTAGAAGCAAAAGATGGTCAGGAAACCATGAAAATGGATTCTAAAGGCAATATGAAGATGGAGATTGTTACAGAACCGATGCAATTCTTTGCAGATGGTACGATGTCATTAACAGAGCCAACAAGTGGTGAAGCGATTAATTTGCCAATTAAAATGTATATGACGGCTAAAGATGGTATGTATATGTATGAGGCAGACCAGAAGGCTTGGGTAAAATTCCCGAAACAATTATTTGAAGATGTTCTCAGCCAAACAGGCATGCAGCCAGATGCAGCGGAGCAATTAGAGATGCTTCAATCATTTGCTGAGGATTTCACTTTAAAGGAAACAGCAGACCGTTATGAATTAACCTTGAAAGGTGCTGGTGATAAATTCACAGAGTTGGTGAAGCAACAGATTGGTGCCATGGATTTAGGAATGGATGCTGATTTGGATGGACAATTAGGCAATATGTCTTTTGATAGCCTTACTTACAAATTAGTGATTAATAAAAAGACATTTGATGTTGAAGAAATTGCTATGGATATGTCATTAAGCATGAAAGTAGAAGGCAATACGATCAAAACAAAACAGCAAATGAATATCAAATATCATGAATTCAATGCTGTGACGACAATTACAATTCCAAAAGATGTACTAGACAATGCGAAGGAAATAGATTTAAGCACAACTGAAACAGTGCCACCAGTAAGCAAATAAGAGTGAAGTTAAAAGTAGGTTACGCCAAATACATGGTGTAGCCTACTTTTTTATCAATTAATGAAAACCCATTAAGTCTTTTACTCTTGCTGTATTTGTGGTAGATGTCAGTGTTTCTAGTAAGCGAAAGGCTACATCAAAGGCAGTTCCTGGATTGGAGGAAGTAATAATATGATCTGTTTGCACAATTCGCTCATTGACAATAGTCGCACCGTAGCTTTCTAACTGTGCTAATCGTTTACTAGTTGGATGGTTATAGGTTGTCGCCTTACGATTGTGGAGTATACCGCTATGTCCCAATATTAAGGAAGCTACACAGATCGTTGCAATTGGCTTTTGCTGTTCATGAAAATGCCGGACAACCGTTTGAAATTCCTCGCTAAAGGCATCCTCATAAAAGCCCGCTTCCTCAAAGCCACCTGGAATAGCCAAAGCATCAAATTCTGCTAAATCAATGTCATGGAGTAATTTTTCAGGAGCGACCTTAAAATTCCATGTGCATTGAAGCTGTGTATGTAATCCTACAGTGACAACCTCTGTTGATCCATCACCCTCCCATTTATTCCAACCAAGTACATCTGTAAAAACACTTGCTTCCACAGCCTCAAAGCCATTTGCTAAAAGTAACATTATTTTTTTCATTTGTTTCTGCCTCCTTTATGCTTTTATTGTAATCAAAGAAGCCAACTGAAAACAGAAGCTGTATAATGTTTTTTAGATAAATCTCCTTATTAAAACAGGAATTATATGAAAAAAGTTGATTAAGAAAGGTGATTAATGGTGGATCAAATTGATACTCAAATTTTACAGCAGTTACAGCAGAATGCCAAAATCTCGATGAAGGAATTAGCCGCTATCGTTCATTTATCTTCTCCTGCGGTAATCGAACGCGTCAAAAAACTCGAGGAACAAGGTGTAATTGAAGGATATCACGCTAAAGTGAACATCAAAAAAATGGAACGTACCATTCAGGCGATTATTTTATTTAAATCCATCGATTGTAAAAGTCTATCTGCTTTTTGTAATAGCCACCCAGATGTTCTTGAATGCTATCGTGTAGCAGGGGAGATCAGCTATATTGTTAAACTAGCAACCTATTCAGTGGAAACATTAGAGCAATTTATTGATGCGACCATGCCCTATGGTACCCCCTCTACGAATATCGTATTATCTTCAAATGAAAAAAAGGTGATCACACCATTTACGGGTCTAAACGATAATATGTAAGTTTCATGAGACATCGGCTGTTTTGAGAAGGGTGATCGAGTGAAGGTGCCCTATAGCGATATGATTGGCAAAGCAGTATCGACTAACAATTTTCAATAAGGGAGTCTGTTGTAAATAGCAGCCTCTTTTTTGTTTGTATCCAAGCTTTTCTTTGTAGTTGGATTCAGTTACAATAGTTGTAATAATTTTCTAGCGAAAGGTTTGATGAGTTGATATTTGCTCTATTGGATAATGCGACTGCTTTTTTCATAAGCCTGCCACTCCTACTCATTTATTTGAAAAGTAAGCCACGGGGAGAATCCACTTGGCGTTGGTCGATGCCATTATGGATTTTCAATTACTTAGGCATTCGATATTTTGTTTCGTTTGGAGAATTGTTTTGGGTAGTCCTATGTTGGCAGTTACTATTTTTGTGGCCCTTAAGTATAGCAGTGTATATTCATTTATTTAATAAAGAAAAGAATTGGGCTTTTTACATAGGTTTGAAGAAGAAATATGTACTTATTGTAGGGTCATTCATGGTTCTATTTGGTGGTACTCTAGTCTATTCGCTATTTCAGGCAAATCACCAGGTAATTGCTTTTCACCGGCAGGTAATGGCGGAGATTGAGTCAAATCCAGATCGTCAGGATTATTTGATGCATCACACAATTGCACCTTCCACACTTCTGGGTGTAGCGGATGATATAGCTGAGGTTCGCAAGGGGAAAATAGTTGCTTCCACATTACCTTGGCGTAGCAAGGTAATAGTGCACATGGACAATTGGCAAAAGGAATTTACATATGTCCGTTTTTACGATGGTTGGAAGTTAGAGGGGCTATACAGTGAGAGCATAACAATAATGAACAAAGGGGAGGTTGACAATTGATACAGAATATATTGATGGCTGGTGATTTAAAGGATACGATAAGCGCAATAAAACAAGGTCAAACAGCATGGGAACAACTGAATCAAGAACAGCTTTTACAGTCCATGCTAGCCCATATCGGCTCTACCGATAGTGAACTAAGAGATACTTATATTTATAGTAGCTTCTATGAATGGATACTAGAAAAAAATCTGCTGGATCATCGTTGCTTGACTAAGCTATGGCATTACTGCCTGAATCATTTATTACTGAACGGTATTGAGGAAGTGGAATCAGATGGGGTTTTTACTCGTTCCTTTACGACTTTATTAGTAGCACTTATTTTAGCAAGGGATTTAAAGGATAATTTTTTATCGCAGGACAGCATAGAGGAAGGTCAAACAAAGTTACTGGCCTATGTAAAAGCTGAAATGGATGTAAGGGGCTTTGTACCTGGTAAGAGATGGGCGCATAGTGTGGCACATGTATCGGATGCGCTAGATGAACTTGTGAAAAATCCTAAAATAAAGAAAACTGCCTATGATGATTTGTTACATGCCTTATGGTCCATGTATTTACAGCCTCATTATATCTTTATTCATGATGAGGATGAAAGGCTGTTAGTGCCCATTTTTGCGATGTTGGAGCGAGGATTAGCACAAAATGAAGTCGTTCAATTAATACAGCAAATGCCAGCAACCTTATCGACATTAAAAGACCAATTGGATGAAGCGAATTTTTATATTGTAAGGTTTAATAGTAAAACATTGCTAAAGAGCTTTTTTATTCAAACGAATCACCAAGCTCAATATGCATCTTTGCATCAAAGTATTGTCACTTGTCTAAACGAAATAAATTGAGGTTGTCCATCGTTGACAGACAATTGGTAATTTGATAAGATGAGTGACAATAAAAGCATACAACTTCGTTGATGAGAAAAAGTAATGTTTCATTTTGTTCTACAGAGAGCCGACATTTGGTGGAAGTCGGTGTGCAGGTGTTACATGAAAATCCTCTCTGAGAAGGTTAGCTGAAAATAGTAAGCTAACCCGGGTGTCTACCGTTAAAAAGAACACGTATGATAGTACGTTGCTGAGTGCTATTGACTAAGGTGTCAATAGAATTAGGGTGGTATTCGCGGTTAACCCCGTCCCTTACCTTGGGACGGGGTTTTTTGTATGCCTTTTATACAAAATAATATTGTATAGGAGGAAATAAAATGAAAGCAGAACAAAAGAAGGAAACGACGCTTGAACGAGAAAATCGGATACGGGCATTATGGGAGCAAGAGGGAACGTTTTTAGCTTCCGTTACAAATAGAGCTGGACAGCAACCCTTTGTATTTTATGAGGGACCACCCACAGCAAATGGTTTACCCCATGTCGGGCATGCCTTTGGAAGAACAATAAAAGATGTAGTGGCCCGCTATAAAACTATGCAAGGCTATTTAGTTGAGCGAAAAGCAGGCTGGGATACACATGGTTTACCTGTAGAACTAGGAGTAGAAAAGGCATTAGGTATATCTGGGAAGCAGGAGATTGAAAATTATGGAGTGGAGCGTTTTATTCAAGCATGTAAAAATAGTGTTTTTACCTACGAACAAAAATGGCGTTCCTTTACAGAGCAGCTTGGTTATTGGCTGGATATGGATGATCCATATCTTACATTAAGTAATGACTATATAGAATCAGTGTGGCATATTTTAAGCCATGTTCATAAGGAACAACTTTTATATAAAGGGCATCGAGTTTCACCATATTGCCCCAGTTGTCAAACATCCTTAAGCTCACATGAGGTAGCACAGGGCTATAAGGATGTGAAAGATTTATCTGCCACAGCCATGTTTAAGCTTGCTGATCGTGATGAATACTTCTTAGGCTGGACAACAACACCATGGACATTACCTGCCAATGTGGCATTAGCGATGAATCCATCTCTACAATATGTACGGGTAAAGCAAGGGGATCAAGTATTTATTCTAGCTAAATCATTGGTTTCTAAGGTTTTCACTGAAGCTGTGGAAATTTTAAGTGAGCATACTGGGCAGGAATTTGCTGGTGTGTCTTATCAGCCACCATTTTCATTTGTAACGGTTCATCAAGGTCATGTTGTCGTGATGGCTGATTATGTCACGGAGAATAGCGGTACAGGGATTGTGCATATTGCTCCAGCATATGGGGAGGACGATTATAAAACGGTTCAACAGCATGGCTTGTCCTTTGTCAATGTAGTGGATCTGAAAGGCTGTTACACAGAAGAGGTGCCAGAGCTTGTCGGACGATTTGTAAAAGATTGTGATGTGGACATTATAAAAATGCTTGCGAAAAAGGAGCTCTTATTTCGTAAAGAAAAATATGAGCATAGCTACCCGCATTGCTGGCGCTGTGATTCTCCATTATTGTACTATGCAACGGATAGCTGGTTTATCAAAATGACCGCTTTAAAAGAGCAATTATTACAAAACAATCAGCAAGTGACTTGGTATCCTAATCATATTAAGGACGGTCGATTTGGCCATTTTCTCGAACAAATAGTGGATTGGAATATAAGCCGTAACCGCTATTGGGGCACACCGTTGAATGTCTGGATTTGTCAGGATTGCGGGCATGAGGAGGCTCCAAACAGTATCGAGGCGTTAAGAAAATTAGCCAAGGGAGATGTCGATCAACAAATCGAGCTTCATAAACCATTTATTGATGAATTTGTTTGTACTTGTCCTACTTGTCAAGGGGATATGACGCGTACACCAGAGGTAATTGATGTATGGTTTGACAGCGGCTCAATGCCTTTTGCCCAGCAACATTATCCTTTCGAAGATGTTAAAACTTTTCACAATCAGTTTCCGGCAGATGTTGTAATTGAGGGGATCGACCAAACTCGAGGTTTTTTCTATAGCTTATTAGCGGTATCGACGTTATTTACAGGAAAGCCAGCTTATAAACAGGTGTTATCGTTAGGGCATGTGTTAGATGAACATGGACAAAAGATGTCAAAAAGTAAAGGCAATGCTTTAGAGCCTGTGGAGTTAATAGAGCAATATGGAGCGGATGCATTACGTTGGGCGTTTTTAGTTGATAGCTCCCCATGGAATCCAAAGCGTTTTTCCAAAAAGATTGTGGTGGATGCTAAATCAAAGCTAGTAGATACATTGGATAATACCTTTAAATTTTATCAGCTCTATGCCAACATTGATGAATTTAAGTATGATGCTATAAATACTGGTACACGAACACCTTTAGATCAGTGGATATTGTCCCGATTGCATCATACAATCCAGCTTGTGACAACTGCTATGGATGAATATCAATTTACACATGCAACAAGGGAAATAGCACAATTAATGGAGGAGCTAAGTAATTGGTACATTCGTCGATCACGTGCCAGATTTTGGGCACATGGGCTGACAGCGGATAAACGGGGCGCATTTAGTACCCTTTATGAGGTTTTAACGAACATTTGCCGATTACTTGCACCATTTACACCCTTTATCACAGAGGATATTTACCGACAATTAACAGGCAAGAGTGTGCATATTGAAGACTATCCACTCTACGACGAAAAACTAGTGAATCTCCAGCTTGAACAAGAAATGGCTACGGTTTTAACAGTTGTAGAGCTTGGCAGGAGTATTCGTAATAGTCAGGGGATGAAGGTTAAACAGCCCTTAAGTGAGCTTATTGTGGCTGTTTCTGGAGAGCTGACTGATTATCAAGCCTATAGCGAGCTAATTCAAGAAGAATTAAACATGAAAGCTTGCAAATGGACACATGATTTCTCTGCATATGAAAGCATCCAATATAAGCTTAATTTTAAAACAGCTGGTGCCGCATTTGGCTCAAAGGTCAATCAAGTAAAGTCGTATATGATGACGTTAACGGATCAAGAGAAAGAACAGCTACAGCGAAATGCGGAATTACCAATCATGTTAGAAGGGCAGCAGCTAAATTTGTTATCAAGCCATGTCATAGCTGAAGCAATTGTCAAAGACCACTATATTTTAGCTGAAGATAACACTTGCCGTGTATTGATGAATGTTCAACTAACCGAGAGTTTGCTACAAGAGGGGCAAATGCGAGAATTAATTCGGTTCATCCAAGATTCTCGTAAAAAGTGGCAGCTGCCTGTTGAACAATATATATCAATTGCCTTTTGCGGTAGTGAAGAGGTACTTTCCATCATTCAGCAGCATGAAGCGCTATTAAAAGCCAATGTATTAGTCAAATCCATACATTATGGCGAAGAACGGACAGAGGGGAGATCAGCAGAAACAGAGCTGTTTGATGAAAAGCTCATGGTTTTTGTCTCCTTATAAAAGAAATGCTCAGGAGAAATCCTGAGCATTTTCTATGTAGGTTACAGTAAGCCAAAAGCGAGATAACAAGCTGTTGCCCAAATAAAAATGGCTGAGCATTTATTAAAAATTCTCATCAGATTACCAGAGCTATCTATCTTTTGGAAAGAGGCTCCGGTCAAAGTAAGGCCGAAAAACCATAGCCATGAAATGAGGACACACGCTGTAGTGAAAATAATTTGCTCTGTACCACTATATTTTAAGGCACTTGTGCCAATAACCCCAATCGTATCTAATATGGCATGTGGATTCAGAAGTGACACAGAAAGTGCAAAAAGAATTTGTTTTTTTACGGGAAGTGCTTCACTCTGATCGGCAGTTGCTGGACTAGAGCGCCAAATCGTATAGCCCATATAAAGTAAGAACAATATACCAACCGACATCAAGGTAATACGTAACCATTCAAATTGTAGGACGATTAATGATAGACCAAAAACTGCCAGTAAAATTAGCATTGTGTCGCAAATAGCAGCTGTCACACTTGCTGGCAGAGCGCGCCATATAGTTGGCTGTGTAGCACCTTGTGAAAAAACAAAAACATTTTGTACGCCTAGTGGCAAAATGAGACCGAATGCTAAAATGATGCCATGAAAAAATGCTTCCAACGATCAATCCCTCCTTTCCTTATTCATTTTAGCTATGGTATAACTAAAAGAAAACGACCAATTGGATGGTTTTTTATCCACCCAATTTTATATGGAAGGTGATGATCATGAGCTGGCAGCCAAATAGACAAAGTGACAGCACATTACAACAACAAATTGTTCAATGGGTAACTGCACAAGTCGAAAGAGGTGATTGGGCAGCAGGGACCAAACTACCTACTCAAAGACAGTTGGCCATGCAATTTGGCGTGAATCGCAGTACAGTTCAACAGGCTTTAGAGGAATTAAAGGCGATGGGCATCCTTGAAGCAACGGTAGGCTCAGGAGTTTATGTCACTCGCAATTCCTGGCATGCTCTCCTTCAACAAACACAGCCAAATTGGCAAAACTATATTGAAACGAGCCTGCATAAGCCAAATTATCATACGATCCAATTAATTAACGAATATGAGCAGAGAGATGATGTGATTCGATTAGGAACAGGAGAACTAGCACCTAGTCTGTTACCAACAGAGGAAATTGAAGCTTCACTAAGGGAGCTTTCATTGCAGCCCAAAACATTAGGCTACTCATCCCCACAGGGTAATGAAGAACTCCGGGCAGCTATTTGTGATTATGTACAAAAACGAGGCATCGAAGCGGAGCCTCAGAACGTTTGTATTGTCTCTGGCGCACTACAAGCTTTACAGTTAATTGCCGTTGGTTTATTAGAGCAAGGGTCCATCGTTTTTCAGGAACCAACCTCCTATTTGAATTCTGTTCATCCATTTCAATCGGTTGGGATGCAAATGATTGGGATACAACGTGATGAACAGCTTGCTCAGACGCTGTCTCAAAGGAAGCGAAAAAAACAAGCCGTGTTTTATGCCATTCCTACCTTGCATAATCCAACCAACCATGTATGGACTTCTTTGGAAAAAAAGCAGCTCTATGAGGTTTGCCAAGCAGAACGCATTCCTATAATTGAGGATGATGTTTATCATGAATTGCTTTTTGAGGACCCATTACCACCGATAAAGGCAATGGATAGTAGTGGACAGGTTCTTTATATTGGTAGTGTCTCGAAAACCTTAAGCCCTGGATTACGCATTGGGTGGCTAATTGGACCAACGACAGTTATTGAACGATTGGCGGATATAAAAATGCAAACAGACTATGGCTCCAGTGCTATTTCACAAGAAATTGTGCTGCACTGGCTGCGGTCAGGAAAATATCAAAAACATTTAATACGTTTACGTCAACAATTACAGAATCGTGCTGATTTTACGGAACGAATTTTACAAGAGAAATTTAGAGGGGTGGCTGACTGGCATAAGCCAAAGGGGGGCTTTTACATTTGGCTTAAGTTCCACAAGCCTGTTGTGGATAAGGATTTCTTTCTCAAGCTATTACAGCGTCGTGTTTTAATTAATCCAGGCTATATTTACGATCTTCAGGATCAGCATCATGTTCGATTATCCTATGCCTACGCAACCTACGAGGAATTGGAGGAAGGATTAGACATTTTGCATGAATGTGTGATGGAGGCTACGGATATTTTTTAACGCCCGTACATGATGGCTGTACAGTTTGCAAGAAGTAAAAGGAGCATTCAAAATAGGGGAAACGAAACGATAGGTGAAAACCGTCGCTGAAAGTAAAGTGCATAATCCAAGCTGTATACCCATACATTTTAGAGAATCATAGCATTTTAGTTCGATTTCTAACATAAAGAGGTGAATAATTGGAAAATATGTCGTCAGGTTATTTTCAGGTGCCTCAGCCTATGCGTAGTGATGGGGCAGGAGGCATAGATAAAGGGCCACGCGATATTATGCGAGATTTAGAAAATCCAGATATGCTCGTGCCGCCGACAACAGATGCAGGTTTGATTCCAAACCTACGATTTTCATTTTCAGACACGCATATGACCTTGAATCAAGGGGGCTGGTCGCGCGAAATTACGGTCCGTGAATTACCAATTGCGACAACAATGGCAGGTGTTAATATGAGTTTGACACCGGGGGGCGTACGTGAGCTACACTGGCATCAGCAGGCAGAGTGGTCTTATATGCTATTGGGGCATGCACGTATTACGGCAGTCGATCAAAATGGCTGTAACTTTATTGCGGATGTAGGTCCAGGGGATTTGTGGTATTTCCCACCAGGAATTCCTCATTCCATACAAGGATTAGCGGGTGGCTGTGAATTTTTATTAGTCTTTGATGATGGGAATTTTTCTGATCTGAATACACTCTCAATTTCAGATTGGTTTGCTCATACGCCAAAGGAAGTGCTGTCAGCTAACTTTGGTGTACCGATTAGTGCCTTTGACGATATTCCGAGTGAACAGGTTTATATTTATCAAGACACTGTTCCTGGATCTATTGACTCGCAAAAAATTCAATCTCCCTATGGTAAGGTGCCACAAACCTTTAAGCACCGTTTGCTAGCTCAGCCACCCTTGAAAACACCAGGTGGAAGTGTGCGTATTGTTGATTCGACCAATTTCCCAATCTCTAAAAATATTGCGGCAGCATTAGTGGAAATTGAGCCTGGGGCAATGCGGGAGCTGCATTGGCATCCGAATAATGATGAATGGCAATATTATCTACAAGGAAAAGGGCGTATGACGGTTTTCACTGGGGATGGAACTGCACGAACATTCGATTATCGTGCAGGAGATGTCGGCTATGTGCCGTTTGCGACCGGTCACTACATTGAAAATACGGGTACGGAGCCATTATGGTTTTTAGAAATGTTTAAAAGTGACCGTTTCCAGGACGTCTCTTTAAATCAATGGATGGCGCTAACACCAACCGAACTAGTACAAAGCAATCTACATGTTGGCCCGGAGCTAATACAAGCGCTAAGAAAAGAAAAGTGGCCTGTGGTGAAATATCCTGGATTTTCCTATTATCCGAAATGAAAAACGCAGGTGAAGTCATTCTCACCTGCGTTTCATATTAATATTGATATTTGCGTCGTGTCATGAGCACTATAGCGATGGCTGGAACAGTACAAATTAACATAGCTGCAAAGGACAAACCAGGCGATATTTCGTATAAATAGCCTCCCAAAAATGTCAGGATGGCCGTACTTAACCCCATCGCTAATGCAGAATATATACCCTGTGCGTTTGGAATTTGCTCCTTTGGTAGAGTTTGCGTTAGATAACGAATAAAAGCAAAATGTGCCAGGGCAAAGGATAACGCATGCAAAGTTTGAGAGGCAATAAATACCCAAACATTTGGGAACATAAATATTAGTAACCAACGTAAAGAAGACCCGCTAGCTGCTAACAGTAATAAAGAAGAAGAACGCCATTTCGTAAATAATGTATCGGCCTTCATAAAGTATAAAATTTCACAAATAACTGCGATGTTAATAATCATGCCCATATAAAATGGATCTACATGTAAGTCTTCCAAGTATATATAACCGTAGCTATAATAGGAAGCATGTGCCCCTTGCAATAAAATAACAATGAATAACACAATTGGGAAGCCTTTAATATTCCATAGTGTTTTCATGGACAATGATTTTGCACGTTGCTCTTTTGTCGGTACAATAAGCAATTCCTTTGGTGTAGCGAATTGCTGCATCAGCAGCATGCCAATTAAACCAATGATCATGCTCCAAAAGATAATATTTTTACCGAATACTCCTGTTAGCATACTAATAATTAATACGGCAATAACAAAGCCAAAGGAACCATAGGAGCGGCTTTTACCATAATGAATGTTGCCGTATTGGACAAGCGTTGCGGCACTACTTTCTACAGCTGGTAACAGTGCTGGGTAAAAAATACTAAATAAAATAGTTACAACTAATAATGCGCTAAAGCCCGAACTAGGTATGTACAGCAGTGCTGTCAGAAGAGCACCGACTGCTAAAATGGTAATGAGTCGTTTATTGTTTACATATTTAGCAAGCGTAGGGAAGAAGAAAAGATTAGACGTGGCACGGGCGAGTAACCCACAGCCCATTACAACGCTTGCCTGCGACACAGTCAGATGTTTAGCATCCACAAGCCACCCTGTCCAGTAGGGTAAGAATATGCCCCAAGTAATAAAAAATGTAAAGAAATTTTGAGATAGCCATCGTTGATTATTCATAAATTTACCGTACCTCCATTTAACTATGTTGAATAATAGCACGTTCATCGTTACAATAATGTGAGATATCTCATATTTTTCAGAGGAGAGAGTAAAAAATGCATATTCTAACAGCAGAAAATCGCACCCATTATCTCGAAAAATATCCGATCCATGATTTTTTCTCATTCGATATTGATCCCTATTTAGAAGTTTGTGAATTCGATAAAGGAGAATGGATTTTCCAGGAAGGCTCCTTTCCAGAAACATTGTATTACATGATTGAGGGCAAGGCGAAGCTTTATATGACACATAAGAATGGCAAGGTATCGCTGATCGAATATTTAGAGGGACCTTTATTTATGGGAGAAATAGAATTACTAAATGAGGCAAGATATACGAAGGGAATTCAAACAGTAACGAAGACAATTTGTTACTCCATTACTCAGTCATGTAAGGAAAAGTTACTTGCTGATGTATTATTTTTACGCCGACTTTGCGTATTTTTAGGGGAGAAGGCAACAAAAATGACCTCTAAATATACACAAAATCAGGCATATCCTTTTGAAAGTCGTTTAGCCGCATTTATCCAATTATCGGCTGATCAGGGTGTCTATAAGGAAAAACATACAGAAATCTGTGAGTATTTAGGGGTTTCCTATCGCCATTTATTATATGTATTGGCTCAGTTTTGTGAGGAGAAGATTTTAGAGAAACGTAAGACGGGCTACCATATTATTGATGAAAAGCGCCTTGCACAATTGGCTCAGGAGATTCAGTAGTTGGGGAATTAAAAATAGGAGGAGTTGATCTAGGCTCGATAATACTGTTCTTCAGACTTCAAGTTAAGAAGTCATGGCCAGATTTGTTGTATTCACTTTTTTTTATGAGCCAGCGAGCAATTTCCTTACCGCTATTATAAAAGTCGACTTCATTAACCCTGTTCTTTTGGATGGATTTGTCTAAGGTGCCTTCCATAACGTCAAAAGGTAGAACACCGATACATAAATGTTTGTTTGGTGAAAAACTTTCAAGTGGCTTCCTTACAGTTTTTATCGCTTCACTGTTGTGATCCACAGAATTTTGTGTCATATGGAATGCAAGTAGTTCTCCTTGTGCCGTTGTTGTGCTTGATGAGTAACCAGTACTTTTCATTCAACATGCCCCCTTTTGTCGTTACATTTATTGTACAAGACTGGTTTGAAAAATAGCCGTCATTTACAAGGCTTTAACGAAAACTTAAAGGTTCATGGAATATTTAGTAATTTGTAACCGTATTCATACCATCATTGGATAAAAATCATAGAAAACTGATATATATTCTTTCAAAAAAACTCATACTCAAACTATTGTGAATTTTTCTAACACGAAGTATTATTGTAGTTAGATTTAACGTGAAGGTTTTCACAAAGTCGCGTAATCGTGAGGAGGAATTTTAATGAGTGCAATTCGAGTAGGTATTGTAGGTTATGGAAATTTAGGTCGTGGTGTGGAGTATGCTATATCACAAAATCCAGATATGGAAGTAGTAGCGGTGTTCACACGTCGAGACCCTTCAACAGTAAACGTAGCTAGCAATGCGAGCGTATATTTAGTAGAGGACGCTGAAAAATTCCAAAATGACATTGATGTTATGATTTTATGTGGGGGCTCGGCAACAGATTTACCAGAGCAAGGTCCACATTTTGCTCAATGGTTTAATACAATTGATAGCTTCGATACACATGCGAAAATTCCTGAATTTTTCGATGCGGTTGATGCAGCAGCTCAAAAGTCTGGCAAAGTATCTGTCATCTCAGTTGGTTGGGATCCAGGTTTATTCTCATTAAATCGTCTATTAGGTGAATCTGTATTACCAGTTGGTACAACGTATACTTTCTGGGGAGATGGTCTAAGTCAAGGTCACTCAGATGCGGTTCGTCGTATCGAAGGCGTTAAAAATGCTGTACAATACACTTTACCTATTAAAGAAGCAGTAGATCGTGTACGTAATGGTGAAAATCCAGAGCTAACAACACGTGAGAAACATGCTCGTGAATGCTGGGTTGTACTAGAAGACGGCGCTGATGCGGCAAAAGTTGAACAAGAAATTGTGACAATGCCTAACTACTTCGATGAATATAACACAACTGTAAACTTCATTTCTGAAGATGAATTTACAGCAAACCACACAGGTATGCCACATGGTGGTTTTGTGATCCGCAGTGGTGATAGTGGTGCAAACGATAAACAAATTCTTGAATTCTCATTAAAATTAGAAAGTAATCCAAACTTCACGTCTAGTGTTTTAGTCGCTTATGCGCGTGCAGCACACCGTCTAAGCCAAGCTGGTGATAAAGGGGCGAAAACAGTATTTGATATCCCATTCAGCCTGCTTTCACCAAAATCAGCTGCTGAATTACGTAAAGAATTACTATAATCATAGAACAAAAGCCCGATTATCATTATTTGATAGTCGGGTTTTTTATTTATTTCCATCAAAGCTATTAAAATATGGTAAACTGTCAATAATTTAATAATCCGAATTTTTGTAACCTTACACAAATGGAGGTTATCGTTTCCATGACAGATATTATCATACAATCCAAATGTATAGCACCAAATCCATCCAATCATTGTATTAATCGAGCGTCACTAATGAGAACATTAAAAAAAAGTCATCAGCATACATGCACACTTATTCATAGTGGGGCAGGGTATGGCAAGACGACCACCCTCACTCAATTTCTTTACCACGAATCTCGACGTTTTTCCTGGTACAGTGTTTCTGATGAAGATGATACGATTTTACCCTTTTTAACGCACCTTTTTTTCAGTGTACAACGAATTGTGCCTAATTTTGGTCAGACATTTGATACATGGGACCAATTATCTCGCTTTCCGAAAATGGAGGAGCTCAATCGCTGGTATAAGCTGTTTGTCAATTGCTTATGTAACATCGATGAGACGCTCCTAATTGTTATAGATGACTATCATCTCGTCGATCATGTATTTCACATAAATTATTTAATGGAGAAAATCATTGAGTTTGCGCCGCCAACTGTTCATTTCATTATCGCCTCTAGAACATTACCTAATTGGGATATCACGAGGAAATTAAAGCTACAAAAAAGATTACTAGTTATTACAGAGAAGGAGCTAGCATTTTCAAACGAGGAGATTGCTGTATTTTTTGAAGATTATGTCGATGTGCATTTATCAAGCTCTGAAGTCGCAAAAATTTTGGAAATAACAGAAGGTTGGGCTATTAGCATATCTTTACTAGCAGAGCAATGGCATCATGCTCCTTTAGATCATTGGCTAACCATCCCGACAAATGATCTCTTCCGCTATTTGTCGGAAGAAGTTTATAGTACGATGACATCCACTGAGCAAGAAATTATCTTAAAATTGGCGATTTTTCCAAACTTTTCAGCAAAATTATTAGAGGATTTTTATGGCTCTGAACTTGCACAAATGTTGAATCCATTCACGCAACGCCATGTTTTTATTCAGCCCGCCACAACAGATGGCATATATCGATTCCATGCGTTGTTTAGTCGTTTTTTAGAAATAAAATGGCAACAGTATCCGCAGCAATATAATGACCTTCATCAACAAGCAGCGTTGTTTTATGCGAATCAACATAATGTTCAAGCTGCCCTTTATCATGCCTTTAAAACGAATGATCCCAATTTTTGCGGAGAGCTCTTACAGCTCCATGCAGAGTCATTAATTCGAGCTGGTCAATTTGAATGGTTATTAGAAAAAATCAATCGCTTTACCGTACAAGAAAAAACAAAGTTTTATAAATTATATTATTTTGAGGGAGAATGCCATCGCTACCGTGCTTTTTATGAAAAAGCTAAGCAATCCTATGAGAAATGTGCAACCATTGCACAGCGGCAGCTGGATGATGTTTATGTGACAAAAGCACAAGCAGGATTAGCCCATATCTATTTAGACACGATTCAACCAGCATTGGCAGAACCTCATTTAGAAAAAGCTTTAGAGCTCGCCAAATATACCCCCTTACCGAAGACGGAATTAGTAGAGCTCCAGCGTCAATACGCTGAAAATTTAGTGAATTTAGGAA
Source organism: Lysinibacillus sp. GbtcB16 (assembly GCF_019091145.1). Lineage (NCBI taxonomy): Bacteria > Bacillati > Bacillota > Bacilli > Caryophanales > Bacillaceae > Lysinibacillus > Lysinibacillus sp. GbtcB16. The sequence goes on along the minus strand of NZ_JAGXJV010000001.1, from coordinate 1,870,118 downwards.
AGGCAAAGGGGGCACAATTATTTATCGAAGATGTGGCTTTACCAGAGGATGTTGTACAACGAGCCAATGTCGATGTACGTGTCTTACTGCGCACAGGGCAGTTGCAAGAGGCAAAAGAATTATTAGGAAAACGGCTTGAATTACCACCTCAGCTCGTCGCAACTCATCGTGAAAGTGAACTGTTAGCAGCTTTTGTCTATACATTGTTAGGGGAAGGAAAGGATGCTTGGTATGCGGCCCAGCATGGTATTCAAAGAGGTTTACGTGAAAAGTCTGTCTTCATTGAGGCCGTTGGCTATATTCGAAAAGCTCATGCATTGTTATTAATGGAGTACCCCGATTATCAAGGGGCCTGTCACGCCTATGAAAAAGCATTGACATTAATGAATACGATCAACATCTCACGGGTTAAGGCAGAACCATATATGGGACTGGCCATCGTCAAACATATGCTAGGGGATATGGAAGCTGCTAAGAAATATTTAGCGCTTGGCTTACAGGAAACGGAACAGGTCCAGGATGCTTGGATGACGGCGCTAATTCTCATAGCAGAGGTGAAAATCATTATTTCCCAGCATGAAACGGCACAGGCGAAGGAGTTGTTAATAAAAGCCCAGCAACTGTTCCAAGAATGTGGTGATCATAATGGGCTGATGCATGTTTTATTTTATCAATCCGTGATTGCCTTTCAAGAGAAGTCAATCGAACAATTTCAATCTTCATTTCAACAGTTCGCCCAATTGTGCATGACAAATGGCTATTATTATTTTCTACAAAAGAAAATGATACTTGGTCCAAGCAATCAAATGATTTTTTATGAGCTATTGCAATACAGTCAACAATGCGGTAGTGAAGAGCATGCAGCCATCGTTGGGTTGCGACAATTTTTACAGGCGGAAGATAGTATGAGCTACTCGCATGACGAAATTCAGCTCCATCTTTTTGGGAGTGTAAGCCTAATAAGGGGACAACGAAAGCTTGAAGATAAAGAGTGGCAGCGTGATAAGGCAAAGGAGTTATTCGTGTATTTGTATTGTCATCGGCATCGCTTTACACCGAAGGAAGAAATTGCTCAAGCATTATGGCCTGAACGGAGCGTTGAGTCCTTGGATCGAGATTTTAAAGTGGTTTTGAATACCTTACTAAAAGTACTGGAACCACAAAGACATGCCAGACAGGATAGCCTTTTTATTCAGCGAAAAAATAATATGTATCAGTTACAGCATATCTCTTTTCTTCAAATTGACGTAGAACGCTTTCATTATTACTTCCATTTAGGCATGGAGGAATTTGATCCAGAGCTATCCAATGAATGGCTACAAATAGCTCTCGCGAGTTATACGGACGTATTATACGCAGAAAAAAAACAACTAGACTGGCTGACACAGGATCGCGAAAAACTACAGTATTTATATATTGAGGTACTTGAACGCCTCGCCCAAAATGCTACAAGACAGCAACAGTATAAAAAGACTATTAGCTACGCAGAGAGGATGCTTCGAGAGGACCCGTTATGGGAGGAAGGGTATCGTCTGCTTATGTATAGTCATTACCAACTTCAAAACCGTTCACTAGCCTTGAAATGGTATGAAAAATGCGTCCAACAATTACAGCAGGAATTGAACACTCCCCCAATGGAATCAACAATGGCTGTTTATGATTTGATTATGGGGTAGAGAATGTTTATTCATTGTTGGGGACTAATGATTCAAACGAGAAAGAGAACTTTATTTTAGACCATATATTCGGAGGTACAACAATGCCATTTTGTCAGACTAGTAAAGCAAATATTTACTTTGAAATAATCGGAACAGGAATACCTATTATTATGCTACACGGTTTTACGCCTGATCATCGGTTAATGAAGGGCTGTATGGAGCCGATTTTTTTAGAGCAAGAGGGATGGAAACGTATCTATTTTGACCTTCCTGGGATGGGAAAGACTACGAACTATTCATCGATACAGAACTCAGATGAAATGTTAGAAGTGGTCAATGAATTTATTCAAGCGCTGATTCCCGATGAATCCTATTTGCTGGTGGGTGAATCTTATGGAGGCTATTTAGCGCGTGGTATTATGCGAAAGTCAGCGGAGCGGCTTTTAGGGGCTGCCTTTATTTGTCCTCTTATTATTCCAGAAAAGGAGCAACGTACAGTGCCAGAACATTGTATTGTGACATCAGATCATGCCTTTTTAGCAACATTAAGCCAGCAGGAGCTAGAAGATTTCAAGTCGAATCAAGTTGTTCTGGATGCTTATAATTGGAAGCGATATACAGCAGAGGTTCTAGTAGGATGTAGTATAGCAGATCATGCATTTTTAGAAAAAATTCAGCAAAGTTACGGCTTCTCTTTTGCTGTGGATGAACAGTCCTTTGCTAAACCATCCCTTTTCCTATTAGGCAAACAAGATTCCGTTGTTGGCTATGAGGATGCCTTTACGATTTTAAAAAAATTCCCTAGAGCAACCTTCGCAATAGTAGATAGTGCTGGTCATAATTTGCAAATTGAACAACCTGAATTGTTTACTAATTTAATGAGTGAATGGTTGAATCGAGTAGAGGCGGAACAAGGGGAGGATAATCAAAATGATTAAAAATAATGACTTAATACTAGCAAGTGACAGGGTCATTTTACGAGAATTCATGGAACATGACTGGGCAGATGTTCATCAATATGCCTCACAAGAAATTGTCTGTCAATATCAAATATGGGGGCCGAATACAGATGAGGATTCTAAAGAGTTTATTCATGAAGTACTGGAAGAAGCAAAGCTGACGCCAAGAGAAAGATTTGTGTTTGCCATTATTTTTCAAGGAAAGCTAATAGGTGCGGTAGAGATTATGATGAGGGATTTTACAAACAAGGTCGGAGAAATTGGGTATATCGTAAACCCCGATTACTGGGGGAAAGGTATAGCTACGGAAAGTGCTAAGTTAGTCATAACTTTCGGTTTTGAAACATTAAACCTCCACCGCATCTATGCAACATGCGACCCAAGAAATATTGGATCATCCAAAGTGTTAGAAAAAATAGGAATGACAAAAGAAGGGATACTGCGCGAAAATTTGTTAATGAAGGATGGTGTTTGGCGAGATTCATTATTGTATAGTTTATTAAAACAGGAATGGTCAACAAATGGCTAGTAAACTATCGATCGGCCCACCAACGCACCTCAAGTTTTTGGAAAATAGTAGCGAAGTTGTTGTGGCTTGATGAACAATTCAATCAAATAGTTGGATTTATAACAGCCATTAGTGATGGAGTTCTATCTGCCTATATACCATTTCTTGAAGTGTTTCCTGCCTATAAAAGTAAAGGTAATAGCAAGGAATTAAACAATGGTATGCTCATTAGAAATGACGGTATGCTGTCGGGAGTATCGAATGAATAGCTCCTAAATATAAAAGACAAAAATGTTGTACTTTCAATGTTTTTGTCGTCTTTTTTTATCTGATTGAATTTAGAACGTGGCGCTCGTTCGTGCACCTCAGTTCTCAAAACATTAATTTCAACATTTTTCTATATAAGACTGTTTCTACTTTTGAAAGGTCTTTTGCATGAATAAAGTAGTCATTATAAAAAGTAATCTTTGGAAGGCTCTCTCTGGAATACTTTCGATTAAATGATGGGTGGCAAAAGTGATATATCATTTGCTTGTAATTGAACGGCAAAGCGTGTGAAATTTTACTAATCGTAAAATTTCACACGCTTTTTAATTTAGAGGTGAGTTTTGACCTGCCTTTACGCTATGCTTCACTTTTGGGACAGAAAAAGGCTCTTCACTTTTCGTGCAGATAAAACCCGGTTTGTCCCTGCCGTTACGTTTCACTTCACAATCGGGACAGAAAAATACTCTGCACTTTTCGTGCAGATAAACCTGTTTTGTCCCTGCCGTTGCGTTTCACTTCACTTTCGGGACAGAAAAATGATCCGGCCCTCTTGCCGGATCATTTTTTGTAACTAATTTGTAACTGGTCTTTTATATAGTGAGGTCATAGCAACGAAAGCGCTTTCTTGGGAGAGAATTTTGAAGGGGGATATGGGATGAGGAAGCATTGGTATTGGTTTCTTTTAGTGATGGTAGCTGTGCTGTTAGTGGCTTGTAGCGAAAAAGATACGAAGGAAGAGGCTGCAGATGCAGAGACTTCTGATGGTGAGACGAAGGCTGTTACGGCCGAGGGGGGAACAATTAGGATTGGGGTGCTTGCTTCGTTAACAGGGGCACTTGAGTCTTATGGGAAACAAACGCAGCGTGGATTTGATTTAGGGATAGAGTATGCCACTGGCGGTACGATGGAGGTCAATGGAAAAAAAATTGAGATTATTTATGAGGATACAGAGACGAAGCCTGAGGTGGCTGTACAAAAGGCCACAAAGTTATTAGAGGATGATCAGGTTGATTTTCTAGTAGGTTCGTCAAGCTCTGGTGATACGCTGGCTGTCCTTCCACTAGCAGAGGAATATGAAAAAATTATGGTCGTGGAGCCTGCGGTAGCAGATAGTATTACAGGATCAGAATTTAATGAATATATTTTCCGTACAGGACGTAATTCATCACAGGATGCGTATGCTGCGGCGGCAGCTATTGCGGGAGAAGGTGTGAAGATTGCAACGTTTGCGCCAGATTATTCATTTGGCTGGGACGGTGTGAATGCATTTAAGACAGCTGCAGAGAAGTTGGGAGCAGAGATTGTGCTAGAGGAGTATGCAGATCCAGCCGCAACAGACTTTACGTCGAATCTGCAAAAGGTGATGGATGCCAAGCCGGATTATTTATTTGTCGTATGGGCAGGGGCAAATTCTCCTTGGAATCAAATTGCTGATCTTAAAATTCAAGAAAAAGGCATTAAAATTTCTACGGGTGCGCCTGATATTATTGCGCTTCAATTTATGAATCCATTAGTTGGTATGGAAGGCTTCTCCGTGTATTATCATACGTTACCTCAAAATGATGTGAATAAATGGTTAGTGGAGGAGCATCAAAAACGTTTTAATGAGGTACCGGATTTATTTACACCTGGAGGTATGTCCGCAGCCATTTCGATTGTAGAGGCATTAAAGAAATCGGATGGGGATGCCGATGCCAATAAGCTAATTGATGTGATGGAAGGCATGTCATTTGAGACACCAAAAGGTACGATGACCTTCCGTGAAGAGGATCACCAAGCCCTTCAATCTATGTATTCCATTCGATTAGAAAAACAAGAAGGTGTGGATTACCCAGTACCAGTCCTTATTCGTGAGCTGAGTCCTGAGGAAACAGCTCCACCTGTTATGAATTAGCATATGGGAGGCAGAAATTCTGTCTCTCTACATAACTAGTAGAAGGGAAGGGAGTAGAGATGGAGCCTATATTACACACTGATAATTTAACAATCCGTTTTGGAGGGCATACAGCGGTGGATGGTGTCAATTTTCAAATGCCTGAAATGCATCTGAAGTCCATTATTGGACCGAATGGTGCAGGTAAAACAACGTTCTTTAATTTAATTAGTGGTGAATTAAAGCCAACTGCGGGTGATGTTTATTTTAAGGGGCAATCATTGGCACAAAAGTCGGCCATAGAAAGAACACGTATGGGTTTAGGTCGATCCTTTCAAATTACGAATGTTTTTCCAAACTTAACGGTTTTAGAAAATGTTCGTTTAGCTGTGCAGTCTAAGGAGAAAATCCGTTATCAGCTATTTCGACACTATAAAAGCTATAAGGCGATCACTGAAAAAGCGGAAGAGCTATTAGCACTTGTGTTACTAGATAATAAACGCGATGCCCTTACAACGATGCTCTCACATGGGGAGAAAAGGAAGCTTGAGATTGCGATGCTACTCGCGTTAGATACGGAAATTCTGTTACTGGATGAACCAACTGCTGGCATGTCTTTAGAGGAAGTACCAACCATTTTAGAAGTGATTCGCACAATAAAACAGCAAGGAAATAAAACCATTTTGCTTATTGAACACAAAATGGATATGATTTTAGATTTATCGGATTCGATAATGGTGTTGTTTAATGGTCAATTATTAGCAGACGGAACACCTGAGGAAATCATGAATAATGACACCGTACAACATGCATATTTGGGGGGAATGTACGATGAACACCTTACTGACACTAAATGAGGTTCATACGCATATCGGCCAATATCACATCTTACAGGGCGTAAATTTTGAAGCGAAGGAGGGGCAGGTGACAGTATTGCTAGGTCGGAATGGTGCAGGTAAAACGACTACGCTGAAAACGATTATGGGCTTAACACCTGCCACAAAGGGAGAAATCGCCTTTCGCTCCCACTCTATTAAAAAAAGCCCTACTTACAAGGTGGCCAAATTAGGGATAGGCTATGTTCCAGAAAATCAAGGGATTTTTGCTGATTTATCGGTAGAGGAGAATATGAAGGTAGCAATGCGAAAGGAGGATACAGCTTCGTTAGAGCGACAGCGATATGTGCTTGAGCTTTTTCCCGACCTAAAGAAGTTTTGGAAGAAGGCTGGCGGCCATTTATCGGGGGGCCAAAAGCAAATGCTGTCAATGGCAAGAGCTTTTATCAATGATAGCCCGTTAATTTTGATTGATGAACCATCGAAAGGGCTAGCTCCAATAGTCGTTGAAAAGGTGATGGAAGCCATTGTGGAAATGAAAAAGAAAACGTCCATTGTGCTTGTGGAACAAAACTTTATGATGGCTAGCCGAATCGGTGATACTTATACATTAATTGATGATGGCAGAACTGTACATTCAGGCAATATGCAGGAACTTATTGATAATGAAGAACTAAAACGCAAGTATTTAGGAATTGGATAAAGGGGGTGACCATCATTGGAGCTGTTCGTCAATTTAATTATTAATGGATTGGCAACAGGCATGCTGATATTTTTACTAGCGGCAGGCTTGACATTAATTTTCGGCTTAATGGATGTGTTAAATTTCGCGCATGGTGGGTTATTCGTTTGGGGGGCTTATGCCGGAATCTTCACCTATATGTATACGGAAAGTTTCATTATAGGGATTATTGGTGCCATTTTAACGGGGGCATTACTAGGATTTATCACAGAGAAATTAATTATCACACCTGTTTACGGCAATCATATTCAGCAAATCTTAATAACGTTAGGATTGATGCTTGTTTTGCAGGAGCTAATTAAAGTAGTCTTTGGCCCGAATGGTGTTGCCGTGAAAACACCAAGTTACTTAGCTGGTAGCTGGGAAATTGAAGACGTTATTATCATCAAATATCGTTTATTTATTATTGTTATTGGATTTGTTATTTTTGGGATTTTCCAATATATGCTGAAGCGCACGAAGATTGGTTTAATTGTTCGGGCAGGCGTTCAAGACAAGGAAATGGCTCAGGCTCTTGGTATTCATATTAAACGCGTGTTTTTATATGTATTCATGATTGGTGCGGCACTTGCAGCACTAAGTGGCATGTTGATGGCTCCCTATTCAGGCGTAATCTATGCAGAAATGGGTATGGAATACGCTATTTTAGGCTTTATTGTGGTAGTCATTGGTGGAATGGGCAGTTTTTCCGGCTCGTTGCTGGCGGCTATTTTAGTAGGACTTGCAGGTAGCTTTATGGCTTATTATGTGCCTGTGCTATCACTAGCAGTCAATATGATATTAATGGCGATTGTATTAATCTTCCGCCCTCAAGGACTGTTTGCGTTGCGAAAGGAGCGAACATCATGAAGCCAAAAATTGCCTTACGCCATATCGCATTTTGCCTCTTATTCGCGATATTTCTCATTCTTCCTTTCGTCAATGATTCAAGGACATTACTTATTTTATTAACGCAAATTTTCATTTTTGGAATACTAGCAATGAGCTATGATATTTTACTAGGCTATACAGGAATCGTGTCGTTTGGGCATGCCATGTTTTTTGGTATTGGTGCCTATACAACAGCGGTTATGCTCAAGCAGATGGAAAATACTATGGTTATTTTTGTCCTGTCCATCGTGATTGGCATGCTGTTAGCAGGACTCGTTAGCTTCTTAGTAGGACTACTGACACTTCGTTTGAAAAGTCATTTCTTTGCTATGCTGACATTAGCCTTTTCAGGATTATTTCTAGTACTAGCTGAAAAATGGCGCACGATTACTTTTGGCAATGATGGCTTTACATTTCGGGCACCAGATATGTTTAGAGATCGTATGACGTTCTATTTTTTTGTACTCGGGAGCCTAGTTTTAATCTTTTTAGCCCTTTATCGCTTCGTTAATTCTCCGACAGGGCGAATTTTAATTGCTGTTCGTGAAAATGAACAACGGACGAAATCATTAGGCTTTAACACCTTGCATTACAAAGTCATTGCTTCAGTTGTGGCAGGCATTGTTGCGAGCTTCGCAGGTTCTTTATATGCCGTATCCTTACGCTTCGTTAATACAAGTGTAATGACAATGGATATTACACTCGATGCTTTATTAATGACGATTATAGGAGGAGTCGGCACTTTAGTGGGACCATTATTAGGCGCAGCAGTCATTGAATATGCTCAGCACACATTATCTGGATTGGGACGGGATTATCCTATTTTTGAACGTTGGATTATTTTCTTTGGCATTCTTTATATTTTAGCGGTGATCTTTTTCCCGAAGGGCATTATTGGTACACTTCGCTTGCTCATATGGAAATGGCGAGGAAAAGTAAAGAACCGAAAAACACAGGTTGCCCTACCGCAGGAAAAGGAGCGATTTGAATGACAATAGGGATTGTCAGTACAGGTATTTATCTTCCACATAACAGAATGTCATCGAGTGAAATTGCGGATCTTTCCAATATTCCAGAGGATATTATCCGTCAAAAAATGGGCATTCATGAAAAACCGATTCCTGGAGAGCATGATCATACTGTGCAAATGGGGATATGGGCAGCACAGGATGCCCTTAAAAAAGCACATATAGAGCCGAAAGATATTGATGTTGTTATTTATATGGGAGAGGAGCATAAGGAATATCCTCTATGGACAGCCTCCATCAAAATGCAGGAAGAGATTGGTGCAGTCAATGCATGGGCATTTGATGTGCAATTACGTTGTGGCACGACGATTATGGCGCTGAAGGTCGCCAAAAGCTTAATGGCCTCCGACGACACGATCAACACAATTCTCATCGCCGGTGGTTATCGCAATGTTGATTTTATCAATTATAGTAATCCACGAACACGCTTTATGTACAATTTGGCTGCTGGTGGAGGCGCTATGCTGTTACAAAAAAACTATCCAAAAAATCAGCTTTTAGAGGCAGATATCATGACAGATGGCACCTTTTCTGAGGATGTTGTCGTTCCTGTTGGTGGCACCAAAACCCCATTAACACCCTTTCATTTAACAGAACATTTATATCAGTTGGATGTTCTAGATCCGATTGGCATGAAAGAACGGTTAGAACAGAAATCTTTAAGTAACTTTTTGAAGGTCATTCGTAGCTCTTTATCGAAAAGTGGATATAGTGAAGAGCAATTAAATTATTTAGCGATGCTGCATATGAAAAGGTCCGCGCATGATTATATTTTAACGGAGCTTGGTCTACAGCCCGAGCAATCTATTTATTTACAAGACTATGGGCATATTGGTCAGATTGATCAAATATTGTCCTTACAGCTTGCCTTAGAACAAAATCGAATACAAGCTGGCGATATTGTTACATTGGTTAGTGCAGGCATTGGCTATGTTTGGGGGGCTATTACAATACGCTGGGGATAAGGGGGAAATAGAATGTTAAAAACGGTTCAGTTAGCAAATGGGGAAACGATGGCCTATCTAAAACGTTCGGGTGGAGGGCATCCTTTAGTGTTGGTTCATGGGAATATGACCTCCTCTAAGCATTGGGACTTACTAATAGATGCCTTAGATGACAAATTTACGATTTATGCCATTGATTTACGTGGTTTTGGTGGTTCTTCTTACCATCAGCCTATATCGTCTATCAGAGATTTTAGTGAGGATGTCAAGTTATTTGTGGATGCTTTGCAATTACAAACCTTTGATATGATTGGTTGGTCAACAGGTGGAGCAATCTGTCTACAGTTTGCCGCCAATTATCCAGGCTATTGTCAGCGACTGATTTTACTAGCATCTGCTTCCACACGGGGCTATCCATTTTACACGGATTTAGGAACGGGCAATCCTGCCTCATTTAAGAGAGCGTATAGCTATGAGGAGGTACTTGTGGATACATCGAAAACGAAGCTTGTACAGGGCTTCTATCATACGAAAAATAGAGAAGGCTTACAGTCTCTGTGGAATTCTTTAATTTATACCCATCACCAGCCGAGCAAGGAAAAGTATGAAGAATATGTTGAGGATATGCTGACACAGCGAAATTTAGCGGAAGTTTATCATGCACTGAATACTTTTAATATAAGTGTAGTGGATCATGAGGTGGCTAAAGGGTCGCACGAAGCCCTCCTTCTTAATATGCCCATTTTAGTATTAAGAGGAGATCGTGATTTAGTCATTACGGAAGAAATGAATGCAGAATTACTTCAGGATTTGGGCAAGCAGGCTCAATTTGTGAGCTTAAAAGATTGTGGGCACTCGCCATTAGTGGATGATGTCGCACAGCTGACAGCTGAAATTGAAACCTTTTTAGAAATTGGAGGGAGAAATTATGCGCTTAAACAATAAAGTCGCCATTATTACAGGTGCCGCCAATGGTATTGGTTATGCGGCGGCTGAGCGTTTTATCGAAGAAGGGGCAGTTGTTTTTATTGCTGACTATGATAACGATGCGGGGAATGCTGCAGCACAACATTTAGGTGAAAAGGCGACATTTATACAAGTGGATGTAGCGAATCGGGAGAGCGTAAAACAATTAGTGGCAACCGTCATTGAACAGGTAGGATGTATCGATATTCTAGTGAATAATGCAGGGATTACAAGAGACGCTATGCTAACTAAGATGACGGAGGATCAATTTCAACAAGTGTTAGATGTCAACTTGACAGGTGTTTTTCACTGTACACAGGAAGTGATTCCTCATATGGTTGCGGCTGGGAGTGGCAAAATTATTAATACATCCTCTGTAAGTGGTGTTTATGGCAATATTGGTCAAACGAATTATGCAGCCACAAAAGCTGCGATTGTAGGAATGACTAAAACATGGGCAAAGGAATTAGGGCGGAAAGGGATCAATGTCAATGCGGTTGCTCCTGGCTTTACAGAAACCGATATGGTAAAGAAAATGCCTGAAAATATCCTTACTCAAATGCGATCGATCGTCCCATTGCAGCGTTTGGGCACACCTCGCGATATTGCTAATGCTTACTTGTTTTTAGCATCTGATGAAGCCTCCTACGTCCATGGTCATACGCTTCATGTGGATGGCGCCATTATGATGTGACGGGAGGTTTTCTACATGTTTGTTGAGCAAGGATGGATTTTAAAACGAGCTGCATTAACACCTCACCACATCGCATTGATTAATCTTGCTACAGCAGAGCAATGGACGTATCAGCAATTAAGTGAGGAAATCAGCAAATGGTGTCAATTTTTCGAGCGTCAGCAGCTATTGAAGGGAAGTAGAGTCGCAGTTTTTGCCAAAAATCATATCCAACTTTTTGCTGTTCTCTTTGCCTGTGGGCTGCGTGGGCTTATTTATGTGCCGTTAAATTGGCGTTTGAGTAAAGAGGAAATAACCCAAATTTTGGAAGATGCTACCCCTTCAATCCTATTGTATGAAGAGGAGGAAACTTGTCCAGTCGTGTTAGACAAAATGTTTTCGCTTCATAGTATCCAGCAAGAGAAGAAAGGGAGCGTTAATAAGCAACCTATGGAAGTAGATGATCCCTGGCTCATGATTTATACAGGGGGGACAACAGGTCGACCAAAGGGGGTCGTGTTATCCTTTGAGTCAGTCAATTGGAATGCCGTGAATACAATTATTAGCTGGGGTTTGCATGACAAAGATCGTACTTTAAATTATATGCCCATGTTTCATACAGGTGGCTTAAATGCGCTTTGTATCCCCTTACTGATGGCTGGTGGGACAGTTATTATTGGGGATAAATTCGAAGCGGAGGCAGCACTGCGAGCTACCAACCAATATGAAACAACAATCTCACTTTTTGTCCCAACGATGTATCAAGCAATGATTGCCACGAAATATTTTCAGGAAAATCAATTTCCTTCGATGAAAGTATTTTTATCAGGTGGTGCCCCATGTCCTCATCCAATTTACGATGCATTTTATAGGAAGGGGTTATTTTTTAAAGAAGGCTACGGCTTGACGGAGGCAGGACCTAATAACTTTTTCATTGCTCGCGAGGATGCCTATGCCAAAAAAGGAGCTGTTGGAAAAAGCATGCAGTTCATTGAAGCTAAAATCATCAAACCGACTGGACATAATTGTGGACCTCGTGAAGTGGGGGAGCTATTAGTAAGAGGCAAGCATATATTTCGTTTCTATTGGAATAACAAGCAGGAAACAGCCAATATTATGCAAGATGGTTGGTTAAAAACGGGCGATTTAGCTATGATAGATGAGGATGGCGATTTCTTTATTGTTGGACGTAGAAAAGAAATGATCATCTCCGGTGGTGAAAATGTGTATCCTCAGGAAGTCGAACAGTGTATGTCACAGCATCCTGATGTACAAGAGGTTGCCGTAATTGGCGTAGCTGACGACTATTGGGGAGAGGTCGTGACAGCTTTCATTGTCTGTCACAATCAAGTAGCGACCATTTTAGATGAACTCCACGACCTGTGTCATCAACAGCTAGGTCGGTTTAAAATCCCTAAACAAATCCTTTTCTTAGAGGAGTTACCGAAGACAAGCGTCGGTAAAATTGATAAAAAGGCTTTGCATATGCTTGTAGATGCTACGCCATGTGAATAAAAGTGAGGGTTATATGAATGGTACACGCATTAGTAATTGGTGGGACAGGGATGTTAGCAAACACATCTCTTTGGTTAGTTGGTCAAGGTTTTCATGTTTCTGTGATTGGACGGAACGAATTTCGGATGGAAAGTGTCATTCATCAATCATCAGATTCATCACAGATAACGCCAATCATAGTTGATTATTGTAATATTCCCTTATTACAGACGAAACTAAGGGCAACAATCGAACAAAATGGACCCATTGATTTAGTCATTGCGTGGATTCATTCATATGCTGGAAGGACTTTAGAGAGTATAGTTAGTGAAGTTTCATCTTGCAGGAATCGACCATGGAAATTATTTCATATCTTAGGTAGTAGTGCGAATCTAAGTGGAATCCAAGAAAATTTAAATTTGCCTAATTCGGCTCTATACTACCAAATACAGCTAGGTTTTACCATTGAGAATGGTCATTCTAGGTGGCTTACCAATGAGGAAATCTCCCAGGGTGTTATTGATTCAATTCGACAAAATCGTCTTATCACTATTGTGGGCACATTACAGCCTTGGGAAAAGCGGCCGTCATCATCATAGAGGCAATTAACCTTCGTCTAACTATTTGTAGACGGGGGTTACTGTATTTTATAGGCTAAACCTTCACCATTAGTAGAATTTACAATACAGAAGCTAGTTGCTTAGTTCGTATGAATGGAACTCCCAAACACTTCTACTACCTCTTTAGCGAAGACTCGAAAAATATAACCGATTTCTTGTTCTTTTGTTGCAATCCCATAAGCTATCCCATCTTGCTTTGATCCTTGAAGAAACCATAGATCATTATGATCTTGGTCTACAGATGAAAAATCACCTAATTTCCAACGATTTAATACATCCAAATATTGTTCACGGTGTTCATAAACATCTTTATTTTCCTCTACCATTTGCAGCAATGTGTCAATTCTTTCAGGTGTAATCATGATGGAGGATTCTTTTTCATCAGCAATTATTTTTTGGTGCGACATTTGTTGAAGTACTTCTTCTACTAAATTGTCAACAAATGGTTCATCTCCACTTTTCCATTCATCAATCCTCATAGAGAATACGGGATTTTCCCAACCAAATTGAGTATCTACTGTCGATACAAATTCTTCCTTGGCCTCCATTTTTGGACTGTTTTCTAATTCACTGTCAGTATCTTTATTAGAGGCTTCTTGTTTATAATTCTTGTCCAAGACAAAATATGTTCCGCTTATACTTAACAGCGCAGTTAAAACCACAATTCCTACAACATGTATCCATCTCATTTATTATCCCCTCTTTTTACAATTACTACCAACATGGCATGTGTAATGAAATGTGTAAATATATTGATGATTAAAGTGTCGTGAAGTCAAAAACGCTTATTTTTTCACATCTCTTCCCATCAGACCAACATATCAGTAAAATAGAGTAGGTTAGGGGGATTGTCTTGTGAAAGATCAACGCTTTAAAATTGCGCATCGGGAGGCGCTTATTGGAATTGGACTAGTCCTTGTCAATTTTGCGATTTGGTTTGGCTTTGCTTATGGACTAGGTTCAGGGGATCCTGCAAATTATTCGTATGTTTTGGGCTTTCCTGCTTGGTTTTTCTATAGCTGTATCGCAGGGACAGGCTTTATGATCCTGCTCATCTGGATTGTTATGAAGCTCTTCTTTAAAGAGGTTCCATTTGAAGATGAGGAGGAGGAGCGCTAATGCATTGGCAAGTTGTATTTCCTTTGCTATTATTTTTAATTATTATTTTTGGAATTGGTTTATGGGCCAATAAACATGTCCGCTCTTCTAACTCGTTTCTACAGGAGTATTTCCTTGGTGGTCGAGAAATGGGTGGATTTATCCTAGCGATGACAATGATAGCTACATATGGTAGTGCGAGTAGCTTTATCGGAGGGCCAGGAGTAGCTTATACTAAGGGGCTCGGCTGGGTGCTGCTCGCCATGGCACAGCTACCTGCGGGGTATTTTGTCCTGATGATTTTAGGGAAAAAATTTGCAATTATTGCTCGTCGTTACCAAGCTATTACGCTTATCGACTTTTTACGAGAACGCTATAAAAGCCATGTCATTGTCATTCTGTCTGCTATTAGTATTATTGTCTTTTTATTTTCAGCGATGATGGCACAGTGGGTAGGAGGAGCCCGTTTAATTGAGTCTTTAACTGGCTTAAGCTACACAGCAGCATTGTTTATATTTGCGATTTCAGTGTTAGTGTATGTGATTATTGGTGGATTCCGTGCAGTTGCTTTAACGGATACTGTACAGGGCTCGATCATGGTTATCGGGACTGTCATTTTATTAATCGGTACTATTATTGCGGGTGGAGGCATCGATAAAATTATGACCTCGCTGGTTGCAGAAAATCCCAATTTCGTATCTCCATTTGGAGCAGAAGGGGATTTAACACCTCTGTATGTTTCAACGTTTTGGATATTAATTGGTGTAGGTGTGGTCGGACTTCCGCAAATCGCCGTACGTGCAATGAGCTATAAGGATTCTAAAAGTATGCACTTAGCGATTATTATAGGCACGATTGCCATCGGGACGATCATGTTTGGGATGCATCTAATTGGTGTGTTAGCACGACCTGTCCTACCGGGCATCGATATTGGTGATAAAGTTATGCCACTCTTAACATTAAAGGTACTGCCACCATTTTTAGCGGGGATTGTTTTAGCAGCACCAATGGCCGCAACCATGTCTACTGTCAATGCACTGCTCATGCTAGTAAGCTCTACGGTTGTCAAAGACATCTATTTAAATTACATGAAGCCACAGGCAAGTGATGCAGAGATTAAGCGTGCCAGTTTTATAGTGACAGCGGTAATTGGCTTAGCGGTTGTCCTCTTTGCACTCCATCCACCTGATTTATTAGTGTGGTTAAATTTATTTGCATTTGGTGGACTTGAGGCAGTCTTTATTTGGACGGTAGTTCTCGGGTTATACTGGAGGAAAGCAAACAAATATGGCGCTATTTCGTCAATGATTTCAGGTATGGCTTTGTATATTTTCATCGATCGGTTCTATCCGACCGCTTTTGGTATGCATACCGTGACGATTCCTATTGTAGCTTCCTTCATTATTTTTGTAATCGTCAGTCTTGCTACTAGTCATAAATTTAAGGACGAGCATTTCCTCATATAATGTAAAACAACGCCGCAGATTTTTGACTGTGGCGTTGTTTTTATTTTAATGAATCATATAATCGTAGGCATTTTTTGCAAGGAGCGTCATCGTCACAATGATAAAAAGCGTACGGACAAAGCCACTTCCTTTTTGAATGGCCATGCGAGAGCCAAGCATAGCCCCACCAATTTGAGCAACCCCCATGACTAAACCATATACATAATGGATTTGACCTAAGTAAGCAAACATACAAACACCTGCCACATTACTCGCCAAATTTAAAAATTTCGCATTTCCTGCAGCCTTTAAAAAATCAAAGCCAACAAGCAAGAAGCTAAAGATTAAAAAAGAGCCCGTTCCAGGACCAAGAAACCCGTCATAAAACCCAATCGCAAATAAAAGTATCATAAATAAAAATAAGTGCGTTTTAGATAGATTTTTAACGGTTGAGACAGCGCCCCAATTCTTTTTAAAGATCGTATATACCCCAACAGCCGCCAGCATGAAAAGCATTAATGGTTTTAATAGGGCTGGGTTAATTAAATGAACAGTCCATGCACCACATAATGATCCAATGAAGGCGAGAGGGAAATATTTCAGGACAGATCGAATTTCAAGCTGACCAGAACGGTAAAAGGAAATGGTCGATGTGAGTGAGCCCATCGCGCCAGCTAATTTATTGGTTGCTACTGCAGCAGCGGGATTTAAGCCAACAAACAATAAGGCTGGTAAGGAAATTAAACCACCACCTCCAACGACAGAATCGATAAAAGCTGCTAAAAATCCAAAGGAAATTAATAGTATTAAAATATGTACATCCACATCAAAGACCATGCTTACACCTCTTCTTAATTAGTTACTACTGAAATAGTAACTAATTTATTCGGTGCTGTAAAGCCTAATTTTTTCATTGGCAAATGTTCACAACAGTAGCCTATAATAAAAATATGGAGGGATGATATGAATGAATTAATCGCCCAATTAAAAGAACTGGGATTGACAGAATATGAGGCAAAGGCCTATACAGCACTCGTACAAAATAGTCATGTCAGTGCCTACCAAGTTAGCAAAAACTCTGGAATACCAAGAGCTAGAATCTATGACATATTAAATGGTCTTGTTGAAAAGGGATTCGTACTGAAAGAGGAAACGGCGGATCAAACGACGTATTCTTCTATTCCTGTCGAAATGTTTTTGCAGCAAATTCAACAGCGCTGGCAATCAAATTTTACGTCGATTAGTGATCAATTAGAAAAATTAGAAACGAAAGAACAGGAAGCGGAACCTAAAGTGTTAATGCTAAAAGGGAAGCAGACAATCATCAATTATTGTCAAAACTTATTAAAAAAAGCAGAGACAAAAATTATCCTATCGATGTGGGAAGATATGTACGATGCCTTACGCGAGGATATCGAAGGGGTATCACAGCATGTGAAGGTGCATGGCATTACCTTATATGTCGGGGAACATCTGGCATCTATCGATCAGCACAGAGCCACACACTATACGAGAAAGACTTCTACACCCCACTGGTTTATTTTATCGGTTGATGGACAAGAAATGATTTATGGTCACTCGCCGTCGAATCAAGAAACCGCTTTTATAACGAATGATCCTGTGCATATATATTTATTAGAGGATTATGTTTGGCATGATGTTCTTATCAATCGACTAGTGAAGCGTGATGATAAAGAGCTTGAGGACTGGATTGCTAAAGAGCGTAAAGCATTTTTTTTAGAGTAGCTATAAGGGAAGGGGAGCATCTTGGAAAAATGGATGTTGCCAGTATTGTTTTATGTCTTATGGATTGGTGGATGTGATTCTGCACCGCTGCCAGTTCCACCTAAGATTCAGGAGCTAACCATCGTTCCTGACCATATCCAACAGCATATTATAGCTAAAGACAGAATTCAATTATTGTATGAAGATGACGTGACGTACTATCTTGTCATGTTTTCGAAAGGAAATGTGCTAGCAAGTGTGGCAGCAAATGAAGATCGGTTAGTCATTCATTTCAAGGAAGGAAGCGAGCAAAAGAAAGAAGCTCAACCGTATGTCTATGCTATCAACAAAAGCCCAGAGCTGACAATTATTGAACTATATATTAACGGAAAAAGCATGCCGATAGATCGCATGACTAGGATGTAATAAAAAACCGAAATCCCTAAAAAAAGAGATTTCGGTTTTTGTTGATATTAATAAAATACTTTATCTACATTGTATTTGGAGCGGAACGTATTAATCGCATACGTTTCATAAATTTCACGTTCCATAGGATCTTCTACTTCATAGACTTCAATTTTGAAGACCTCGTCACGATAGTTTTTCATCGGAGATACATTGTCTTCAAAATGTTTTTTAATGCGTTGGCGAATTTTACGTGCTTTACCGACAAATAATAGCTCATTCTTTTCATTATAAAATAAGAAAATGCCGCCTTTATCACGAGTGATTTTGTGGAAGTCGATGAAACCAAAGTATGGTGTAATTGGGACATCACCTGGTTTTACATCTTGTTCGCGTTGGCGAATGACTACATCTGGTTTTGGAAATTCAATATTAATCAAAGTATTCACGTTCCTCTCTATTACTAAAGATATATGGTAACATAATAGCGGCATGTTTACCATAAAATTTCATGTAGAATAACCATATACAGCAAGCTTAGTGTTTATCAAATGATGGGAGAACATGCATAGGAATAACAAAATATTCTATGAATTATTGATATTCTAACTAGTCCATGTTACAATTCAAGATAATTAAATAATCTTATCAAGAGAAGCAGAGGGATTTGGCCCGATGACGCTTCAGCAACCTCTAACAAATGTTAGAAAGGTGCTAATTCCAGCAAAGGTTTTTCCTTTGAGAGATAAGAGTGAACGTGAAAAAAATCCTTCTCATTCTATCTCATATGGAATGTGGAGGATTTTTTAATTTTTTCGAAAAAGGAGCAAAAAAGAGAGGGGAACGTAAGATGCCAATTAATATTCCGAAAAATTTACCTGCTGGAGAACATTTACGTGAGGAAAAAATCTTCGTGATGGAAGAGGACCGTGCGAGAACACAGCAAATACGTCCATTAAATATATTAATCTTAAATTTGATGCCCGAAAAAGAAAAAACGGAGCTACAATTACTACGATTACTAGGAAATACGCCATTACAAGTGAATATTACTTTTTTAAACACGGCTACTCATGAATCTAAAAATGTCAGTAAATCTCATTTGCAATTATTCTACACAACGTTTAACCAAATTCGTCATCGACGCTATGATGGTATGATTATTACGGGTGCGCCTGTAGAAAAAATGCCGTTTGAAGAGGTTAACTATTGGCAGGAAATTGCTGAAATTATGGATTGGTCTAAAAAGAATGTGACATCCGTGCTACATATATGTTGGGGGGCACAGGCTGCGCTATATCATCATTATGGGATTGGAAAGGTCGAGCTTTCTGCTAAATGCTCCGGGGTTTATTCTCATGTGATTACTGATTTAACAGTAGATTTAGTACGAGGCTTTAGTGATTTATTTACTGCCCCTCATTCTCGCTATACATCTGTCTCGATTGACGAGGTTCGCAATCATCAAGAGTTACGATTATTATCCTATTCAGAGGATGCGGGTGTGTTTATCGTGCAATCTAAAGATAATAAAAACATTATGATTACTGGACATTTAGAATATGATGCGACAACATTAGCCGATGAATACAGTCGCGATGTTGCCAAGGGTATCAATATAGACGTTCCAGTAAACTACTTCCCAAATGATGATCCAGCAAAGGCACCGATGAATACATGGCGTGCCCATACGCATTTATTGTTCTCCAACTGGTTGAACTACTACGTATACCAAGAGACACCATATGAATGGGATTTTGTGGACGAAATTGAATATCATATTTAAATAACACTGAAAAAGTCTAATTTCTTCGCTAAGCAGCTTGAAGGAATTAGACTTTGTTATTCTAGATTTTTCTTGTCAGAACTCGTTTTATCCGGTGTCGCCTGATCATCCTGTTTGGATGTAGCGTTGCCAGCTTCAGACTGAATCACTTGGCTGGAATTCGACGTAGCAGATTTATCTTGATTGTCTTGAGTAGAAACTGGATTATCTATTTTTTCTTGATTATCCTGATTGTCTTGAGTGCTATCTGTATTAGCATCGTTAGTCTGATTCTCCTGATTGGAATTCATAGTAGCAGGTTTCGTCTGATTCACTTGATTAGAAACCGCATTACTCGCATCAGTCATTAGCCCCTCATTAGAATCCGCATGACCCATTTCAGTTGAATTACCTAGTGATTTTCGGTTACGAATAACAGCTACAATGAGGAGAAGTATGGGTAATAATATGGTGCAAACAAATGCATAAATTGGCCAAATCTCATCATTATAAATGTTGGAATGGACGATGTCTGGGTGAACAATTTGCGAAAGTCCGACCATAATAATACCCATTGGTAGGATTAGTGGGCGGTGATCCTTCAATTTCATAATTTGTGCAATTCCAACAACAGTTGTATAGAAGTACATAAACGTTCGAATAAAAATGGATACAATCCACATAAAAGCCATGATTATTTCAATACGCTGTAAAAAATTTCCGATAGAGATTCTTTGTGCTAGGGCATAGCTAGGGAAAGTTCGCGAAGCCGTGTTGGCTGGCCCTAATACTAAAATGGATAGAATAATTAATGTTACTAGTACAAATCCACCGAGAAGCATGCCTATGAAAAATCCTTTTTTTGAGGATTGCTGGACATTGACACTCGCAGGGTAAATCATTAATAACATAACTAACGAAAAAGAAAAGACACTTATAAAGCGGATGATACTATATAAGATGGATGTTTTGGATGCTTCCATAATTGGTTGTATATTTTCAAATTTAATTTGTGGGGTGATACTGACAACAAAGAAAATAAAAATTAAGACAAACATAGGGAAAAGTATTTCTGCTGAACGAGCAAAGTTTTCTATCCCTAAATAGGTAGCATACATAATTATAATAATAAACAACAAGGCAAATGCCATAGTAGGCGTCTCCGGCATTACCTCTGTTTTCATAAAAGCACCAATAAAATACAGTAATTCTCCTCCCGCAAATAGGGTAAGAGAAAGGAAGCACACCACTGTGATTTTTCCAAAAAAGCGCCCGAGAAGCTTTTCATTTGCTTCAATAAAATTCAGTGTCGGTGTTTGGTCGCCTAACGTCACAAATAATTTCACAACAAGCAAACTAAGGACAACACCAATACTTGCAGCAATCCACGCATCTTGCTTACTAGAGCTTGCAATACTTGAAGGGATGATTAAGATGGCAGTACCGATAGAAAGGAGGAATGTGATAATTGTAAATTGTCTTGAACTAATTACTTCTTTTTCCATATAATTGTCCTCCATTTCATGTCGATGTGTCTACTATTTTGTGAGTGAAACGATAAAATCTTTAATTGGTGTAAAAATAAAGGTTATAAAATCTAGAGGACTCGGGATATTTATTTTGAGAGCAATGCCCATATTAAGCGCTGTTCCAATTAGTAATAGGATTGAAAAAACAAGAATGGTTTTGGTCTCTTGTTGTTTTTTGAGTTTCGGGATATATAGTAACGCAATAATGATTGAAATGATTAAGATGGCTATTGCTAGTACCAAACCACTATCCCTCCTTTGGCTTTTTTAATAATGAGTTTTGCATTGTTCCTAAACCTTGTGTTGTCACTTTTACATGTACATGGATTGGTAGATCAGGATAGATGGTTGACCAATCCTTTTTGATTTTTTTCCATTGTTTTGCATCTGCACGATGGAGGGCTTCACCATAGCCTAAGACATCCACTTGGTATTGTTGCTGTATTTTCTCTAATGTTTTTTCAATACGTTCATCGATGCCCTGCGCTGTTTTTTTATTGATATAATCCACCATTTTATTTTTCGTTAGATTGATATCACATTCGACCTCTCCTACATTTTGTTCCACATTTATTTGGACATCAATTTGCGGTTTCCCATTTTTAAATGACCCCTTTACTTTTGTGGAGGAGTTCGTAATCTCAGTCGAGAGTGTACCTTGCTTTGGACAGGTGACGATTTCGATCGTACTTTGTATTTTGTCACTAAGGAAACTAATGCTTTTACTTTCACCCTCTGAAAGTAAACCAATGTATCGATCACCTTTAAAGACGGCCAATCCTGCATATTTTAAAAATACAGGTGTTTTAACACGTTGGACGTTTGTTTGATCGGCCCCTAACCGTTTATCCCCATGAACTTCAATCGCAGAAATCAAAGCCCCATTATCCTTTTCACTGAGCCTTGTGACCAATTCATCTATATTAATAGCAATCGTAGAGCCCCAAACTTTTTCAGAAACTTTGAGAGAGTTTAAAATTTTATTAGCAGGCACTTTTTCGATAGGTGTAAGCACATTTAACACTTCTTTAGCTGTAGCTTCATAAGACATAATGATATCGAAATCCTTTCTAAACTCATGGTCTCGTGAAATTAAATCTAATGAGTCACTGATTCCCTCTTTAGCGAGGTCTTCACCTAAAACGACTATCTGTAGATGGGCAAAATATGGCTTCCGTGCAGCAATGGTCGCCATTTTGCGGATGGCCTCAAAAATTGTTTCCCCTCTAGAATGGTAGCTAATAACAGGGGAGCGCTGAGTGGAAGCTTGTCGCATGGAAACCTCACTAGGATCAACTATTTGAACGGTAATCTCATACTCATCATCTACTTTGTCTATACCAAGCGCTACAACAATGGCTAATTCATTTAATTCACGCTTACTCCAGCAACCACTTAACAGTAAAGTGAGG
This sequence comes from Lysinibacillus sp. GbtcB16, assembly GCF_019091145.1. Taxonomy (NCBI): domain Bacteria; kingdom Bacillati; phylum Bacillota; class Bacilli; order Caryophanales; family Bacillaceae; genus Lysinibacillus; species Lysinibacillus sp. GbtcB16. The sequence continues at coordinate 1,847,301 of NZ_JAGXJV010000001.1, read as the reverse complement.
ATGCATAGTAAGCAAATTGCTTTTACTTTTGCCATATTTCATTCCTCATTTGTTCAGTAGTTTTATTTCCGACCTGTTCTAGGGACATATTTATGCCCTCTAACAATATTTTTCTGATTCACTAAACGTGGACGTGTTAATAAACGTCTACGAGGGAGCAATAAAAATGCATCTTTTTGATCCTGTAAAATTAAAGGAGCAAACGGGCTTAAATACGGTACACCAAATGAACGAATGCTGCATAAATGAAGAATAATGATAATAATGCCAAACATAACTCCAAAAAGACCAAACATAGCTGCTAAAATCATTAATGGAAAGCGCAGTACACGAATCGTATTGGACAAACCATAAGCAGGGAATAAAAAACTACAAATGGCCGTTAATGCCACTATAATAACCATAACAGCCGAGACAACACCGGCATCTACCGCTGCCTGGCCAATTACCAGCGTACCTACGATGGACACTGCTGGACCGATTGTCCGCGGCATTCGAAGCCCTGCCTCTCGAAGTATCTCAAAGGCAAGCTCCATAATAAGTGCTTCCACTACAGCAGGGAAGGGTACACCTTCTCGTTGTGAGGCGATACTAATTAGCATGGCCGTCGGTAGCATTTCTTGATGAAAAGTCGTAATCGCAACATAGAGGGATGGTGCTACCAATGCCAAACTAATACCAAAGAAACGTAAAATACGAATGAGGGAACTAATCATCCAATGTTGATAGTAGTCTTCAGCAGATTGCAAAAAAGAAGTAAATAATGCAGGCACCACTAATACAAAGGGGGTACCATCTACTAGAATCGCCACTTTACCATCTAATAATTCACCAGCAATAACATCTGGCCGTTCTGAGTTGTAAATGGTTGGAAACATGGTATTTTTAGAATCTTGAATAAAATCCTCAATATATCCACTTTCTAAAATGCCATCGATATTAATGCGATCTAACCGCGCTAACACCTCCGCAACAATTTTGTCACTGGCGATACCATGTATATACATTACGGCAACATCTGTTTGTGTCACTTCACCTATGACACGGGACTTTATCCAAAGATTTGGACTTTTTATTTTGCGCCGAATGAGCGCGGTATTCGTTCGCAATGTTTCAGTAAAGGACTCTCGAGGCCCCCTAATGACGGATTCCGTTGAAGGCTCTGTAACAGCTCTATCTTTTGCGCTTTTCGTGCTTGTTACGATGCCTTCCGCAAAGCCATCTAATAAAATGACGGTTTCACCATTCAATATGGCATGATAAAGAGGGGTAAAATGCTCGATATTCATCACATCACCGACAGTTAAATAAGAACTTCGCACATATTGATTGATAGTTGTAATTTCAATTTCTTGTTCTTCCTCAATATTCGCCATTAATTTATCAATGACAGAATCCGAAATCATCGTTTTATCAGATAAGCCGTCAATCGAAATAATGGCGAGCCGATGGAGTTCATCTTCACCAATCGTTATTTCTCGAATAATAATGTCATTGCTATGACCGAGAGTGTTTTGAATGACCTTTATATTTTTGGCAAGGGAAGTATTTAGTAAATCGTCCGTTGTAAGGGATGGGGAGGGATTGATCTTGTTTGATATGGACATGCGTTTTCCTCCTCAAATGGATGTTCATTATTTATAGAATGGACAACTTTGTGCGGAGATAAACGAAAAAAGGAATGAAATTCTAGCTACTATTTTTCAAATAAAAAAACAGTATTTCCTTTCAGATACTGAAAGGAAAATACTGCTTTATGTACGATACTCGTATTGTAATTCATCTAAACTAGCATCCACGTCTACATGTAGATTGTGATCGTTAAAGAACCATAAATCTTTTTCATCGATGTAATAGGTTACGCCATCAATGACTGCTTCTGCTCCAATGGCAATGGGTTCTTCTCGCGTCATGCCTAGTGAAAAGCCTTCGTGAAAAGGACTTGAACCACCATAGCGTGCGTAAAAGCGAATCGTATCGCCTGGTTCTACTTCCATCTCATGTTTGAACCATTTTAGGGCTTCATCTGTCAGTGCAATTTTCATAGCGAATGCTCCTCTCTTCTTACAGCCACTTTACCTTTGGCTCGGTGCCATTTTTAATACGTGCAATATTGGCACGATGACGATAAATAATAAAGGTAAATAAAAAGGCTACCAAGATGCTTAATGCAAAGTCACCTGTAACAAAATAATAAACGATTGAATAGATAAGTGCTACTAAAGCGGCTATCATAGATGTTAAGCTGACGATTTTTGTGATTTTCAATGTCACAAGAAAGGCAATTAGAAGCAAGACAAACAAAGGCCATGAATAGCCTAATAAAACACCTGCTGATGTGGCAACTGCTTTTCCACCACGGAAATTGGCGAAGATCGGAAACATATGACCAATCACGGCAACAAGACCTAGGATTAAGGAATGGATAGAGCTGTCTGAGAATATTGGAAGTGCAGCTAGTAAGACAGCGGCAGTCCCTTTTAGAACATCCATCACAGTCACAACAATACCAGCTTTTTTTCCTAACGTTCGGAACGTATTAGTTGCTCCTAGATTACCGCTTCCATGTTCTCGTATATCGGTATTATAAAAAATTTTACCTATCCATAGCCCTGAAGGTATAGAGCCGATTAGATAAGCACATAAAATAATAAGTCCATTGATCATAGTTGGACTCCTTTCATTCATAGTCCATCACTTGGTACTAATAGTTTGTAACAAGTATTTTACACTTTTTCTTGCTAATCTACAATGTTATGAAGGAGATTTCGTAAGGAGTCTTGAATTCAATACAAAAGAAACTAAAGTAAGCTGGAGATAGGCTTTTAGACATGATTGATGAAGGAACGAAAAAATTCTTTATTAAAATATAGGCAAAATGGCAATTTTGTCATTCGTTCATTCCTTTGGTAGAATAGAAGTCTAACTTTATTCATTTACATGACAATGACGTATTAGAACATCAATTATATTGCAACTAAATAAGCTACGATGCGTCAGGTGTTTACGGATACTAGTGGTAGTCTGTCTTGCTTAAATTCCAATTTTAAGCAACTGTTGAAGATGTTTACTATTAAAATGTATATTAAAACTGTGAGCAATTTTTAAAAATTTAATTGGACCTGTCGCTAACTATTGACAGGAAATGCTATTATTATTAGGATGAGAACATAAATAGAACAAGTGTTTGTTTTTTGGAGGGGAATTTTTTTGACGAATAAACAGTCACCTAGCGTCTATAATGATGACGCTATACAAGTATTAGAAGGATTAGAAGCGGTGCGCAAACGACCAGGCATGTATATCGGTTCCACAGATGGCCGTGGACTTCATCACCTTGTGTATGAAATCGTTGATAATGCGGTGGATGAAGCATTGGCTGGCTTTGGATCTCATATTATTGTCAAGATTCACAAAGACCAGAGTATTAGCGTACGCGACTTTGGCCGTGGAATGCCAACTGGTATGCATAAGATGGGTAAACCTACTCCTGAAATTATTTTTACCGTCCTTCATGCAGGTGGTAAGTTTGGACAAGGCGGATATAAAACGAGTGGCGGCTTGCACGGTGTAGGTTCTTCTGTCGTGAATGCGCTATCAACATTTTTAGAAGTAACCATCCATCGTGATGGCAAAAAATATCGCCAGCGCTTCGAGCATGGTGGACATCCAGTGACAACACTTGAAGAAATTGGTCAAACGAAGCAGACAGGTACGCTTGTTCATTTCCTACCTGATGAAACGATTTTCTCTGTTACAAAATATAATTATGATACGTTAGCAGAACGTTTAAGGGAGTCAGCTTTTTTATTAAAGGGCTTAAAAATTGAATTAATTGATGAGCGCGAGGAAGGCAAAAATGATGTGTTCTTTTATGAGAACGGCATTGAAGCTTTCGTTGCGTATTTGAATGAAGAGAAAGATGTTCTTCATCCTGTGAAGTATGTGGAAGGTATTCAAGATGATATTGAAGTAGAGTTTGCTTTCCAATATAACGACGGTTATTCTGAAACGATTTTGTCGTTTGTTAATAATGTACGAACACGAGATGGCGGTACCCATGAAACAGGTGCAAAAGCAGCTCTGACGCGTGTCTTTAATGAATACGCAAGAAAAATTGGCTTATTAAAGGATAAGGATAAAAACTTAGAAGGAACGGATATTCGAGAGGGCTTAGCTGCTATCGTATCTGTCCGTATTCCAGAACACTTATTACAATTTGAAGGACAAACAAAGGGCAAGCTTGGTACAAGTGAGGCTCGTTCAGCAGTAGATAGTGTGGTGTCTGAGCAAATTTTATATGTGCTAGAGGAAAATGCTGAATTGTCTGCTTCTCTTGTGCGTAAAGCAATTCGTGCGCAGCAAGTACGTGAAGCGGCTCGTAAAGCTCGTGAGGATGCGCGAAATGGTAAGAAAAACAAAAAGGGTAGTACGATTCTGTCAGGTAAATTAACACCTGCACAGTCACGTAATGCGGCGAAAAATGAATTATATTTAGTCGAAGGTGATTCAGCGGGTGGTTCTGCAAAACAAGGTCGCGATCGTACATTCCAGGCGATATTACCACTGCGCGGGAAAGTGATTAACACGGAAAAAGCAAAACTCCAGGATATTATGAAAAACGAAGAGATTTCAACGATTATTCATGCGATTGGTGCAGGTGTTGGAACAGATTTTGCAGTAGAGGATTCAGCCTACAATAAAGTAGTCATAATGACTGATGCTGATACGGATGGCGCTCATATTCAAGTATTGCTATTAACGTTCTTCTACCGTTATATGCGTCCGCTCATAGAGGCTGGTAAAGTCTTTATTGCATTACCGCCACTATATAAAGTTTCTAAAGGGACTGGCAAAAAAGAAGTAATTGAATATGCTTGGACAGAAAACGATTTACAAAAGGCCATCAAACAAGTTGGAAAGGGTTACATATTACAGCGCTATAAAGGTCTTGGTGAGATGAATGCAGACCAGCTATGGGATACAACAATGAACCCTGACACACGTACATTAATTCGTGTCACAATCGAGGATGGTGCACGTGCAGAGAGACGTGTCACGACATTAATGGGCGATAAGGTAGAGCCGCGTCGTAAATGGATCGAAGCCAATGTAGACTTCGGTATGGAGGATGATGCTAACATTTTAGAAAATGAATTCATCCAACAAGAGGAGGGCCAAGCATGAGTAGCACAGAAAAGTTTCAAGATTTACCTTTAGAAGAAGTAATGGGTGACCGTTTTGGTCGCTATAGTAAATATATTATTCAAGACCGCGCGTTGCCAGATGCACGTGACGGTCTTAAACCTGTACAGCGTCGTATTTTATATGCGATGTTTACAGAAGGCAATACACACGAAAAACCTTTCCGTAAATCAGCTAAAACAGTCGGTAATGTAATCGGTAATTACCATCCACACGGAGATAGCTCTGTCTATGAGGCGATGGTACGTATGAGTCAGGATTGGAAAGCTCGTCATATGCTCATTGAAATGCATGGGAATAATGGTTCAGTTGATGGAGATCCGCCAGCTGCCATGCGTTATACTGAGGCAAGATTATCTGCGATTGCGGGTGAAATGTTACGAGATATCGGGAAGAAAACGGTTGAATTCGTACCAAACTTCGATGATCAGGATATGGAGCCAACTGTTTTACCAGCACGTTTCCCTAATTTACTAGTCAACGGCTCTACAGGGATATCTGCGGGTTATGCAACAGATATTCCACCTCATGCACTAGATGAAGTGCTGGATGCTGTATTGATGCGCTTAGACAAGCCTACTGCAACAGTGGATGAATTAATGACAGTACTCAAAGGTCCAGATTTCCCAACAGGCGGTATTATTCAAGGTGTGGACGGCATTAAAAAGGCATATGAAACAGGGCGCGGTAAAATTATAGTTCGTGCGCAGGCTGTGGTGGAACCTATTAAGGGTGGCAAAGAGCAAATCGTTGTTACCGAATTACCATACGATGTGAATAAAGCGAATCTTGTAAAAAAAATTGATGAGCAGCGTGTAGATAAACGCCTTGAAGGGATTGCTGAAATTCGTGATGAATCTGACCGTACAGGGTTACGTGTCGTAATCGAGCTGAAAAAGGATGTTCCTGGACAAGGGATTTTACAGTACTTATTTAAAACAACAGATTTACAAGTAGCTTACAATTTTAATATGATTGCGATTCATAATCGTCGCCCAACGATGATGACATTGCCATTATTATTGGATGCCTATATTACTCACCAAAAAGAAGTGGTCACAAATCGTTCTATATATGATTTACAAAAGGCTAAGGATCGTTCCCATATTGTAGATGGATTAATTAAAGCATTGTCTATTTTAGATGAAGTCATTGCGACAATTCGTTCTTCTAATGATAAGAAGGATGCCAAGCTTAATTTACAGGCAAAGTTCGATTTTACCGAGGTACAAGCAGAGGCGATTGTGAGCCTGCAATTATATCGTTTAACGAATACCGATATTACAGAGCTCCGCCAAGAACAGGATGATTTAAATAAATTGATTGCCAAGCTAGAAGGAATTTTACAAAGCGAGGCCAAGCTTGTACGTGTCATTAAACAAGAATTACTAGATATTAAAAAACGCTTCACAGAGCCGCGTCGCTCGAGAATTGAACAAGAAATAGAAGAAATTAAAATTACATTAGATGTCCTTGTTCCAAGTGAAGAGGTTGTGGTGACTGTCACGAAAGATGGCTATATTAAACGTACTTCTACACGATCCCATGCCGCTTCCAATGGTCAAGATTTTGCGATGAAGGATTCCGATTATTTATTGTATGAAGCAAACTTAAATACGCAGCATCATCTATTGTTATTTACAAATAGAGGGAATTATATTTATCAGCCAGTTCACGAATTGCCTGATATTCGTTGGAAGGACCTTGGTCAGCATATTTCTAGTATTGTGCCAACAAGTGAAGATGAATCAATTATTGCCGTCTATGGCTTTGAAACATTTGAACAACCAAATACGTATATTTTAACTGCTACGAAAGATGGACAAATTAAACGTTCACCGCTCGCAGATTATGCAGTGACGCGTTACTCGAAGCCGATTAAAACAATGAATGTTAAAGCGGGCGATGCAATGATTTATGCATCATTTATGACGGATGATGTGGAATTGCTCTTAACAACTGATACGGCGTATGCTATTCGATTCCCTATCGAGGAATTACCGGTTACTGGTGTGAAAACAGGTGGCGTTAAAGGGATTACGTTAAAAGATGGAGAAGCTTTAGTTGGGGTCAATGTTCTACAGCCAGATGAAACACAATATGTCGTTATTGTGACACAACGAGGGGCTGTCAAGAAAATGAATGTCGCAGAGGTAGAAGTAGCGGGTCGTGCCAAACGCGGCCTTAAAGTCCTAACAGAATTAAAAGCAAATCCTCACCGAATTGTCGCTGTTATTCAAGCGACAGACGATGAACAGGTTGTGATTGAAACTGAAAAAGGCGTCCAAGAATTTATTGATGTTCATGCATTGACGCGTGCTGATCGCCATTCTAATGGTTCATTTAAAGTGGATATTGCAACAGATGGAGCCATTTCCCATGTCTTAACGGCCAAAAAAGAACAAAAACCAAGCTAAAACTATGCCCAGTTTCTATCTAGTAGAGCTGGGCTATTTGTTGGAGTGGAACAACTATCTAAAAATAGCATCTTGTCATTTTAGATCAACTATGGGTATAATAATCATCGAAAAGTTCATAGCGAAAGAATGTAGGGGGGCTAGTTATGGCTAGCTGAGATTGTGTCCGATAGACACTGACCCTTTGAACCTGATTTGGCTCGTACCAGCGTAGGGAACATCTATTCAAAAAAGCAAAAGTTTTGGAGATTGATTGCAATACGTCTGGGAGGAATCCTAGGCGTTTTTTTGTTTTCCAAGCAATATCTTACCAACCGTATATTACGCTTTCTTCTGGTGACAACATTCATTCATGAACACTTTCATATTACAAACTGGGAGGACTTAGCATGAAAAAATGGTTATTTATTCTATTAGCGGCACTATTGATGTTAGTGGGCTGTAGCGACAAGGAGGACAAGCAAGCTGCTGATACAAAGAAAAAGGTGTCAGTGGTTCTCGATTGGACACCAAATACGAATCATACAGGATTGTATGTTGCGAAAAAGCTCGGTTATTTTGAAGATCAGGGCTTAGATGTTGAGATTATTATGCCAGGAGAGGCAGGAGCCGATCAGCTCGTAGCTTCTGGTAAGGCAGAATTTGGCGTGAGCTATCAGGAGGGCATTACACAGGCTCGTGTTCAGGCTGTGCCACTTGTCTCAATAGCGGCCATCATCCAGCATAATACATCTGGATTTGCTTCTGTAGCATCAAAGGGTATTACATCTCCAAAGGACTTTGAAGGAAAAACATATGGTGGTTGGGGAGCGCCACTCGAACAAGCCGTATTACAATCATTAATGCAAAAAGAAAACGCTGATATAAATAAATTAGATATTGTCAATGCGGGAGATTTAGATTTCTTCACGATGATGAAAAAAGACATCGACTTTGCTTGGATTTATTATGCTTGGACAGGGATTGAGGCAGAGCTTCGTGGGGAAAAGATTAATATGCTGTATTTAACAGACTACAGTAATCAGTTAGATTACTATACACCTGTTTTAGCAACTAATGAAAAAATGATTCAAAACAATCCAGACATCGTCAAAGCTTTTGTTGCAGCTGCATCGAAGGGCTATGAATATGCGATCGAGCATCCAAATGAAGCGGCTGATATTTTACTAGAAGCGGCACCTGACTTAGATAAGGAGTTAGTGCATAAAAGCCAAGAGTGGTTGGCTGATAAATATCAGGACGATGCTAAACAATGGGGAGAGCAAAAGTTTTCAGTGTGGGAAAACTATGCTAAATGGATGTCGAGCAACAAAGTATTAGAAGGCGAATTTGATGCTAAACAAGCGTTTACGAATGAGTTTTTACCAAAAAAGGAGGCCAATTAACATGGCAAATTCATTGATCAGTGTCCAAATCATTCCAAAGACAGAAAAGTATGAGGATGTCATCCCTTATGTAGATGCGGCCATTGCAGTTATTGATGCATCTGGTGTGAAGTATGAGGTTCATCCACTTGAAACAACGATGGAGGGTGAGCTTCCAGTGCTTCTTCAAATCATTGAGAAAATGAATGTTAAGATGGTCGAGCTAGGAGCCATTAATGTCATTACACAAGTAAAAATTTTATATCAACCAAACGGGATTACAATGGCTACATTAACGGAGAAATATCAATCATGAAACGGGCATTACAAAAAGGAAGGACGATAATTTTTATCGCCTTCCTCTTATTCATATGGGAGCTTGTTGTGCATATAGCTGATGTTCCTCCTTGGCTCCTTCCAGCACCAAGCATAATTGTAGTAGAAGGCTTTCAATCGTATCAGACGTTCCTGCCACATGCTCTGGCTACCGTGCAATTAGCTTTACTAGGACTTGCTATTGGGGTTGGCTGTGGTCTAACAGTGGCAATTGTTTTGCATCGTTTTACTTTTATTCGGTCATTATTTTATCCGATTCTCATTATGTCGCAAAACATACCGATTCTTGTGTTAGCACCCCTCCTTATTATTTGGTTTGGCTTTGGCTTATTACCAAAGCTTATCATTATTTGTCTTGTTTGCTTTTTCCCTATTGTCATTGCGGCAATGGACGGTTTTCGCCAAACAGCACCCGAGTTAAAGCATTATTTTGAAATGATTGGTGCAACGAAGGCTCAAACGTTTTGGAAACTAGAATGGCCACATGCCTACCCAGCAATTTTTTCGGGTGTGAAAATTGCTGCAACGTATAGCGTAATGGGGGCAGTCATTGCGGAGTGGCTTGGTGCGAAAAAGGGAATTGGTGTATACATGACCTTAGCACAATCCTCCTTCCGTACAGATCGAGTGTTTGTCGCAATTTTTGCGATTGTCTTGTTAAGCTTATTGTTATTTAGTAGTATTCGTTTGCTTGAAAAATTAATGGTAAAGGGGAGAGGTTATCATGCTCAGCATTCAAAACATCGCTAAGTCCTTTAACAGTCTACATGTTCTTGATGATATTTCCTTTGATGTCAAGGATGGTGAGTTTGTGGCCATTGTAGGTCCATCCGGCAGTGGTAAAAGTACCCTTTTTCAATTAATTGGTGGGGTCTCTTCGGTTGATCAAGGGGCGATTTTATTAAATGGAGAGGAAATCCAACGAAAAAGAGGAACAATTGGCTATATGCCACAGCAGCCCTGTCTACTGCCTTGGCGTACTATTTTAGAGAATGTAACAATTGTTGAGGAATTGCAGCAAAAGCCTAATGTTGAACGTGCAAAGGGGTGGCTAGAAAAGGTAGGACTTGCTTCCTTTAGCCATGCTTATCCAAACGAGCTATCTGGAGGGATGCAACAACGTGTATCCTTCATCCGTGCCATTGTCAGTGATAAACCTATTTTATGTCTAGATGAACCATTTTCTGCGCTCGATGAATTTACAAGATTGGAAATGCAGGCATGGCTACTGTCCATTTGGGAAGAACATCGGAAATCCATCTTATTTGTCACACATAGTATTGAGGAGGCACTCTTTTTAGCAGATCGTATACTTGTTTTATCGAAACGGCCAGCAACGGTGAAAAAAGAAATCATTGTGCCATTTGAGCGTCCTCGCAAAGAAGAAATTCGTCATTCGGCCACATTCACAGCCTTGAAGCAACAGTTATTCAAGTATTTACAGGAAGAAAAGGGGGATTTGCATGTTGATTGATGCCCATATTCATTTAGATCAGTATAAGGACGTGGAAATACCTTCTTTATTGGAAGAAGTAGAGGCACTAATTGCGGTGAGTATGCAGCTGTCCTCCTGTCAAAAGACGTTGAATTTAGCGAAGGTCTATCCCAAAGTGAAGGCAGCTTTTGGTTTCCATCCCGAACAGCCTTTACCGAGTGAAATAGAAGAGAAAGCTTTATTTAAATGGATTCGCGCCCATAGTGATGAGATGATAGCAGTCGGTGAGGTCGGTTTACCTTATTATTTAAGGCAAGAACAAGTTTTGGATGTTCGTCCGTATGAGGCTTTATTGGAACGATTTATCGTATTGGCGAAAGAGTTGGGCAAACCGATTGTATTGCATGCTGTGTATGAGGATGCTATCGTGGTGTGCGATTTACTAGAAAAGCATCAGCTTCGTCAGGCACATTTCCATTGGTTTAAAGGGGACGAAGCAGTTGTGAAACGCATGATTCAGCAAGGTTATTTTATCTCCATTACGCCTGATGCATTGTATGAAGAGGAAATTCAACAGTTAATTCAAATCTACCCGATTGAATTGATGATGGTTGAAACAGATGGTCCATGGCCGTTTGAAGGTCCATTTACAAATAAACCCACGTCTCCGTGGATGATGCATTCGACGATTGAGGTAATTGCAGCCATTAAGGGATTGTCTATACAAGAAGCGGCTCAAATTATCACTCAAAATACGACAAACTTTTATCGACTTTAAACTAATTTTGTAAGTGATACTTGTGTTTTCTACAATAATAAAAGCAGTATAGGATACAAACTAATGATCCGTATACTGCTTTTTATGTTTAGTAAAATCATGCTTCAATTTCTCTGTCTTTGTTTTGGTGGTGCGTTCATGTGTACTGAAGGAATTGGTTTGGCGATTTTTCTCTACATCCTTGCCAACAGTTCTTTTTATATGCATCCGCTTCTTTTTCGCCCCAGATTGAGCCATTTTCATTCCCTCCTTTTAACAATTATAGTAACGAAAATGAAAGAAAAAGTAAAACCTCGTAAGCAAGAACTTACGAGGTTTATGACATAGATTTAGTGAGATACGTCCTGTACAGAAATACCTGTGTTTGCTTTAACGTCAACTTCACGATATTTTGCATCATCAGTTTCTTTAGAAAGTAATGTGCCGATGAAACCACCAAGGAAACCAAGCGGTACAGAGATTAGGGCAGGGTTCGTTAACATAATTAACGGATCACCCACAAAAATCGCTTTGCCTTCAACTGGATTCCATACGTTTGGTGACATAGCTACTAATACTAATGCAGAGATTAAACCTGTTAACATCGCTGTAACAGCACCAGCTGTATTAAAGCGTTTCCAATAGATTGTATAAATAATAACTGGAAGGTTAGCAGAACCTGCAATACAGAATGCTAAAGATACTAAGAACGCAACGTTTAATGTTTGTGCACCAAGTGCTAATAAAATGGAAATTATAGCGATCGTAATTGAACCGATACGAGCTGCAAGAACTTGCTCTTTTTCAGTAATTTTACCCTTTTTAATGATTTGCCCATAAATATCATGTGATAGGGCAGAGGCACCTGAAAGTACAAGACCTGCTACTACCGCTAAAATTGTTGCGAATGCTACCGCACATACGAATGAGAATAGAATGTCGCCACCTAGTGCTTCTGCAAGAAGTGGGGCAGCCATATTACCAGCAGCGTTTGCCGCGATAATATCTTCTTTTCCAACGAATGCTGCTGCACCGAAACCTAAGAAAATTGTTAAAACGTAGAAAATACCTACAATCCAAGTAGCCCAAATAACAGATGAACGAGCCGTTTTTGCATCTTTTACTGTGAAGAAACGCATTAAGATATGTGGAAGACCCGCAGTACCTAATACTAATGCAATTAACATAGAAATTGTGTCAAGTCCATTTGTATATTTTAGACCTGGGTTTAAATAAGCAGCACCACTGTCAGTTGCTGTAGTCATTTCTTTAAACATTGTTGCAATACTGAAGCCAAATTCTTTTAATACTAAGAATGAGATAATAACTGTACCTAGCATTAAAAGACAAGCTTTAATAATTTGAACCCATGAAGTTGCTGTCATACCACCGAATAATACGTAAGTTGTCATCATGAAACCTACGATCAATACAGCTACCCAGTAGTCGATCCCTAAAAGTAATTGAATAAGTGCTCCTGCACCAACTAGTTGTGCAATCATGTAGAATAAAACAATTGTAATAGTGCTTAAAGCAGCTGTTCCACGTACTTTTGAGTTATTGAAACGAGCTGTAATCATGTCAGCTAAAGTGAATTTTCCAAGGTTACGTAATGGCTCAGCAACGATGTATAATACCACTAAGTAAGCTACTAAATAACCAATAGAGAAGAAGAACCCATCAAATCCAAATAATGCTACTGCTCCTGCAATCCCTAAGAAAGAGGCTGCTGATAAATAGTCACCTGCGATAGCTAGTCCATTTTGCCAGCCTGTTAAGCCCCCGCCAGCTGTATAGAAGTCGCTTGCAGAAGATGTACGTTTAGATGCCCACCATGTGATAACTAATGTTAAACCAACAATGGCTACGAAGAAGAATATGGCTGTAAAACTCATTCCGTTATTCATCGGCGGCCACCTCCGTTCTCGTATTCTGCGATAATCGCTTTTGCTTCTCTGTCGAAGTTGTTTGCTTTAGCTACATATAAATGACATAACCCCCATGTCATGATGAATAGCCCTGCTGAATAAATCCACACCCAAGTAATTTCCCCAAATGCCTTTTGGTGTAGAATTGTTGTGTACGATGTCAGAATTGGTAACAACATGTAGGCCAATAAAAATATGGCAGTCATAGACCAAAGAAAAGAGTTCTTTCTGCGTACAAGAGACTTAAACGATTCTTGGTTTGCAATTGCATCATAGTCAATCACGACACCTTTTTTTGCTTGATTGTTCGCCATTAACATTCCCCATTTTGTGTATATTTTTTCTGCCTTAAGACTTGATTTTGCTAGTTTAGTGAATTCACATTCTCATTTTATGAAAGAGTTCACAAAATTGCAATACATTTCAGAAAAATTATGTAAAAAAAATTTTTCTGAAAATAGTCCTGAAAGAGAAAAAAACCTCCGAAACCAAGAACATCAAGTGTTTTAGAATATTCAGATAAATAAATGAAGCAAAGAGAAATCTGGATTCTTGACAAAAAAAGAACGATAAATCTACAAAAATGCCTTGGTTTTTTATCCATATTTAAACACTATTGCCTTAGTGAAAATTGGTTTTTTTCTGTATTTTGGAAGTCAAATAATATTGTTCGATAAGTAATTTGCTAGTTGGAGAATAACAAAAAAGGCGAAAAAATCGACCAAAAATCGAATTTTTTGCCTATTTTTTTGTATATTTTGAATTTTGATTCATTATGCATATGGTGTATAAAAATTAATGAGAAATATCAGATACAGAAACACCAGTATTCGCTTTTACACGAATTTCTTTATAAATACGTTCAGCCTCTTCAGTCGGTACTTTACTAGATGAAAGGACTGAGCCCAAATAGCCTGCAATAAAGCCTAATGGAATGGTAATAATGGCTGGAACAGCTAGTGGTACAAGTGGTTTACCAACAAAAATAGCTGCACCTTCAACAGGACTCCATACATTTGGTCCCATCGCTCCTAAGATTAAACAAGAAATTAACCCTGTTAGCATCGCTGCTACAGCACCAGTAGAATTGAACTTCTTCCAATAGATCGTATAAAGAATGACAGGTAAATTCGCGGATGCACCAATACAAAACGCAAATGACACTAGGAACGAAACGTTTAAGCTTTGTGCAAACAGCGCTAATACAATGGAGACAATTGCAATTGAGATAGAGCCTGTCCGTGCTGCTACTACCTGTTGCTTTTCTGTTAATTTTCCACCTTTAATAATTTCTCCATATATATCGTGTGAAATCGCTGAGGCACCTGTTAAAACTAAGCCAGAAACAACCGCTAAAATTGTCGCAAAGGCTACAGCACCGATAAATGCCATTAACACATCTCCACCTAAATAATGTGCCAGTAGTGGGGCAGCTGTGTTACCAGCCTTACTTTCAGCTAAAATTTGATCTAAACCTACAAAGTTTAACGCACCGAAGCCTAAAAATATTGTTAATGAGAAAAAGATAGCCGTAATCCAAGTTGTCCATGATATAGACGAGCGTGCCGTTTTGGCATCTTTTACAGTAAAGAAGCGCATTAAAATATGTGGCAAACCAGATGTTCCTAAAACTAAGGCCATCATCATCGATACGGAATCAATCGTGCTTGTGTATTTAATTCCTGGTATAAGGAATTCCTCGCCATGATCGACAGCAATGGTGTCAAACATTTTCATGAGTGAGAAATCAAATTTTACTAATACTAATGTAGCTAATAAGCCTGTCCCGAATAATAGTAAACTAGCTTTTATAATTTGTACCCACGAAGTTGCTGTCATGCCACCGAATAATACATAGGTAGTCATCATCACACCGACAATTAACACGGCAATCCAATATTCAATACCGAACAGTAGTTTAATTAATGCACCAGCACCTACTAGCTGAGCAATCATATAAAGAATGACAATAATAATCGTACCTGATGCCGCAACGCCGCGAATTCGCTTTTCATTAAAACGAGCCGTTAACATGTCAGCTAGTGTATAGCGGCCTAAATTACGCATAGGCTCAGCAATGACATATAGAAGAACTAAGTTGGCTACTACATAGCCCACAGAAAAAAAGAAACCATCAAAGCCAGTTAAAGCAATCGCACCAGACACCCCAAGAAAGGCTGCAGCTGATAAATAATCACCAGCAATCGCAAAGCCATTTTGCCACCCCTTTAACCCGCCCCCAGCTGTATAAAAATCAGCTGCTGAGGAAGTCCGCTTTGCTGCAATATAGGTAACAACAAGTGTTAAACCAACAATAGCTAAAAAGAAACCTACGGATACAATATTCATTTAGTTACCACCTTTCGCATGATACTCGGCTAGCACAGCAGCTGCAGCTTTATCGAATGAAGCAGCTTTTTTTACATATACTGTACAGAGCACAATGGTCATGATAAATAATCCAGCTGAGTAAACCCACACCCCAGTAATATTTCCGAAGATTTTTTGTTGTAGTACAGGCTGAAATGCAAGAATCGGAAGCAAAATATAAAGAATAAGAAACACTGCGGTAATCGAGAAAAGAAAGGTGTTTTTCTTTTTCACAAAGCTATTGAATGATTCCATTGCCTCAATTGCATGATAATCAACGGGTTGTGCTTGTTTTTCACTAGAAACATTCGCCATTATTATTCCCCCTAAAGTTTTATATTTCTGTTTTAAACGACATATTTCTTTTTCGTTCGCCGTTATATTCACTTATTTTATGGGGGATATTCTTATAATGCAATACTAATTTTTGAGTTTTTATAATTTTTAGTCATTTCATTTTTGTGGGAATAACATAGAAATATTAAGGTTTTACTAGAAAATTATTGTATGAAAGAGAGCATTTATTTCTATTGATATAATATTCTTAAAATAGATTACTGCTAATAAAAATGACTATGGGAGAAAATAATCACCTAAAAGAGAATTTTCTGTATTTTATTATTCTACTAGTAATATCCAGTGTTGATTGATAGCGTGGAATCGTTTGTTATATAACAAAGAGTTTTTTCTTTGGGAAATAACGAAAATAATAAAAAAAAGCTTTGAAAATTTTTTAAAAAAGGAGAGCCATTTGGGAGAAGTAGAGTGATGTAATGCCAAAAATAGTTAATGTTCACAACTTACACAAAATGCACCGCTTGGATAAGTTCATTATCTTGTATTTGACATCTAGAATGCATAAAATAAGGTGAAGAAATGAAGGGAAGTGTGCAAAATAATGAAAAAGAAAAGCATGCTGCTAGTTTTAGTACTAGCATTCAGTAGCATTTTAGCTGCTTGCGGAAGTTACAAGTTTGAGCCATCTCTAAATATTGAGGTTCAAGATTTTAATGTAACGAATCAAAAAAATGAACAAGTGAGCCTTGATAATTTAAAGGGCAAGCCTTGGTTGGCCATGTTTATTTTTACAAACTGTACGACAATCTGTCCGCCTATGACATTTAATATGACAGAAGTACAGCAGGCCCTACAGGATGAAGGTCTTGAGGATTATCAAATTGTTGCATTTAGTGTAGATCCGGAAGTGGATAAACCAGACGTATTAACAAACTACTTAAAAACGTATAACGTTGTAGATGAAAGTAAATGGCAGCTATTAACTGGCTATCAGCAGAAATTTATCGAGCAATTTGCACGTAAATCATTCAATTCATTAGTTAAGAATGATCCTAACTCAGACCAAGTCATACATATGTCGAGCTATTATTTAGTGAATGCAGACGGCACAGTTGTAAAAGACTACGATGGCGCGACAAACGTACCAGTTGAAACAATCGTTGGAGATATGAAGGCTCTTATCAAAGAAAGCAAGTAACTCAAGTAACACAGAGGTCCATGTGACTTCTGTGTTTTTTTGTTGTTTAGAGACGAGCTTCGGAAATTGATTCGTCTCGATTTACTTTCTCAATATTGCACGGAGCAGCCCTGTATTATATTGTTGTATGCACAACGGTTCAATAACTTAAACTATTCAACTAATTACAGGAGGTATTCACTCAATGACTAAAGAGGAACAACTGCACACCATTAAAGAAAATTTTATGAACTGTCAAAAGGTATTATTGGCAATTGGTGATGAAACACGTCAATCTATTTTACTTGTTCTAATGGCAACAGATTGTCAAACAGGCTTGCGTGTTGGCGAAATCACAGAGCAAACACATCTCTCTAGACCTGCTGTGTCACACCATCTTAAAATTTTACGAGATGCTGGCGTTATTTTAATGCGTAAAGAAGGGACAAAAAATTTTTACTATATCGATATTCGTACGAAATTAGGTTTATTAAAAACACTTGTTATAGATATTGAATCGTTGTTAAAGGAATATTATTGAAACGACTGGTATCGGACATGAATTGGAGGAATCAACATGAAAGCAATGGTAATTGATAAATATGGCAATGCTCCCATGCGTTTTGCAGAAGTGCCTACACCTAATATTGGTGAATATGAAATTCTAGCTGAAATTCGTGCGGCCAGTATTAATCCGATCGATTTTAAAATACGGGATGGGAAAGTAAAACTATTAATTAAGTATGAAATGCCTCTAATCCTCGGAAATGATTTTTCAGGAGTTGTGGTAAGGGTTGGTACAAAGGTAAATCGATTTAAAGTAGGAGATGAAATTTATGCACGGCCACGTAAAAGCAAAATTGGTACCTTTGCCGAATTTATCGCAATTCATGAGGATGACATAGCGTTAAAGCCTAAAAATTTAAGTTTTGAGGAAGCTGCGTCCATCCCACTCGTTGGCTTAACTTCATATCAAGCATTGCATGACATCATGCAATTACAAACAGGACAAAAAGTGTTGATTCATGCAGGGTCTGGTGGTGTCGGTACTTTTGCTATTCAATTAGCTAAATTAATGGGGGCAACTGTGGCAACGACTGCTAGTGAAGCTGGGGCAAATCTAGTAACAACTCTCGGTGCTGATGAAGTAATCAACTATAAGACAGAAAAGTTTGAGGAGCTATTAGAAAATTACGATGCAGTTTTCGACACACTCGGAGGGACGTCACTCGAAAAATCCTTTGAGATAATTAAACGTGGAGGAAAAATCGTTTCAGTTTCAGGCTTACCGAATGCCCGCTTTGCAAAAGAGCATGGCTCAGGGTTTTTTAAAAGATTATTGTTTTCAGCAGCAAGTTATAAACTGACGGCACTTGAAAAGAAGCATGATGCTCACTATTCATTTTTATTTATGAAGCCAAGTGGTGAGCAATTACGTATAATTGCGGACTTTATTGAATCAGGTAAAATCAAACCTGTCATAGATAGAATTTTTTCATTTGAAGAAGCTCAACAAGCGATGGAATATGCCGAGTCTGGAAGGGCTAAAGGGAAGATTATTGTCAAAATCAAGTAATGGTCTAAGAGTATCAGGTTGTTATCCTATGTTGGCAAAGAAAATGCTCACTTATAAATTTCGTTTTATTGCAGCAAATTTTGCTGTAAAATAAGCTATAGAATTATGAAGATAATTAAGGTTGATTTAGAAAAAAAAGGATGATTTAAATGAAGAAAACAGTGAAAATAGCCTCCTAAAACCAACCAAAATTTTAGGAGGCATGAAAATATGAAATTTTATTTGATAGACCGCGAGAATTGGCAACGAAAAGAGTATTTTGAACACTATTTGCAACAACAAACATCATTCAGTATAACGAATGATATTAATATTACTGTTTTGATGGAGAATTTAAAGAAAAAGAATTTGAAACTATATCCCGCGTTTATATTTATGATAACTAAAGTTGTCAATGCACATCAAGAATTCAGAACTAACTTTAACGCAGAAGGGCAGCTAGGGTATTGGGAGGAAATGTTGCCTTCATACACAATTTTTGATAAACAGTCATGCACATTTTCTTGCGTTTGGACATCCAATTACACTACATTTACTGAATTCTACACGCAATATGAGCAAGATATAGAAACTTATAATGGTACAGATCGAATGTTTCCCAAAATGCCTATACCTGAAAATAATATCCCTATCTCCATGATACCATGGTGTTCTTTCACCGGATTTAATTTGAACATTCATAATGGTGGAGATTATCTATTACCGATAATAACGGGTGCTCAATATGCTTCTATAAATGGGGAGTACCGCTTACCAATTTCACTACAGTTTCATCATGCTGTTTGTGATGGTTATCATGCAGGAATTTTTATGAATGAGCTGCAAAAACTTGCTGATAATAGTGCAGAGTGGCTATAGTTTTTATAAAAGGAGCTGTGATTGCAGCTTCTTTTTTTCTTGGACTTAGCAGACTATTTGTAAAGAGAAGGTGGAAGCGTCCGTCATAGCTCAAGACACCAATGTTATGTTTTTGAAACCACCGTTTTATGTATAACAGTCTAGTAACTAGAGAGACTTTCTATTTAAATGCAATTTATAGTAAACTAACCAAAAGGGAGGAGAGAAATTATGATTAAACAACTGATCGTCGGTGACACATCGCATGAATTGGCCGCTTCACGTCGCATTTTGGAATGTTTGCCTGAGGAGCATCTGTCATGGAAACCTCACGAGAAGTCGATGACGCTCGGTGGGCTAGCCACACATTTGATTAACATACTGAACTGGCAAATTGCTATACTTCAATACTCAGAGTTTGATCTTTTAACCGTACCGCTAAGAAGAGAACCTTTAGAAAAACAATCGGATATTCTAAATGAGTTTGACGGAAACGTTGACATGCTGGAACAAATGCTTGCCGAATGTGACGAGATTATGCTGGGTCAAGAATGGACCTTGCGTCAAGGTGACCATATCATTCGCCGTGAGCCACGTGCACTCGCATTCCGTACCTTCGGATTAAGCCATATGGTCCACCACCGAGCGCAACTCGGAGTTTACTTGCGCCTTCTCGATATTCCCGTCCCTGGCATGTACGGTCCCTCGGCTGACGAACAAACATCATGAGCGAAGGTTCTTCATTCGAAAAGGGTAGAAACATAGCTTGAAGGCTCATATTTTAGCAAATGTCTAGCCACCTTACATCAAAATGCTTAGTATAAAAAGAGCGTCCAAAACTAATTGTCTTATAAAAGACAAAGCGTTTTGAACGCTCCTTTTATTTTGATGAAATTGTATTAATCCTAAGTGGATGGTCAAAAAAATTTAAAATTGGATGGTGATAAAAAATATAAATCCTTTATTATTGAAAGGCGGATGATCAAACATCCATATAGCCACATTACATATTAGTGAGAAATCAAATAATTAATAAAGTAATAGCTATGAAGAAAAAATGGCTGAAAGAGTTGATAAAAGATGACAGCAGGATTGATCATTACGATAGTGATTGGATCTATTATTAAATTGTTAATGAGCCCACCAAGTATAGCTGTGGCATGGATAGTAAATAAATTTGAACTTCACAAAGAACTAGACTCAAAGGAAGTTACGGTCACGTTTAATGGAAATAATTTAGAAGAGGGAGAAAAAATAAGATTTATAGATGTATTTAATAAAGCTATCTTTTTGAAAAAATATTATATATTTCCGGGCAATGAAAAATTATTTTTACGACCTGAGACGAATGTTACTCCATTTGTCATCAACTTAAAAAGTGGCAAAAAAGAGGTGGATTTCTTAATTTTTCCCTACGATGATCATGTGGATGTAGTCAAGAAGCGTAAAGAAAAAGTGATTTCATATAGTCTTAGTTCAGAAAATCTGCAAAAGTTCTCTATATAACTAAGTTTATCACTGGTTTGAACGAATAGATTTATGTATAATGGCAGGGACAAAAACTGAAGTGCAGCAAATTCTGATTAAATTTCAATTTTATTGATATAGATTCTAGTAGATATTATACTGGAGAGGATTTAATAACAGACTAGGGTGGACTAGAGAGTGGAATTAAAAAGACATAAAACTTTAACACATCTATTTTTGGGTAGCTATACAATTGGATTTGTAGTAGGGGGATTTACCTTTTTTATTTCCCTAAGAAACAGTCATTTTCAAATTAAATTTTCAATAGAATCCATTTTGTGTGCTTTTATTTTGCTTCCAATTATATACTGGATTTATCGTTACTCTGGAATGGTGTTTAATAATCAACCTTTTACAGTTAAATTTTTATACTTAGTTCTCTTTATATTAGGTATGTTTTTGGGCATATTATTTTTTGAATTAATAGGGGTATTTTAAAAAAGAGATTTGCCGCTTAATTTTCTAACAAGCATGGTTAAGAAACCATGCTTGTTGTTTTTTTATATATCCATATATAAATTAAGTATACATAATATATTTAAGGTTAACTAATTATAGACATAATGCCAGGGCAATTATGCCTCTAGGTAGTAGTAGCTAAGATACTCTACTTACTTCAATATATCGATACATGCCGTTTAACATGACAGGATGATCTTTTTCTATTTTTATTCGATGTTTGTTTTGATTAATGAGCTCTTCGAAATTTCTACCAATATCGGTTCCTAACAAACTGATAAATGGACGTAACAGCTTTTTTGGAAAGGTGATTTTTTGATTTTTAGGAGCAAATTTATCAAAAATCAGCATTCTTCCATCCTTTTTTAAAACTCTGATCATCTCTCCAAAACATTTACTACCATCAGGAACAACCGAAAGAATTAAGCTCGCTACAATATAGTCAAAGGATTCATCCTCAAACGACATTTTTTGAGCATCCATTTCTAAAAATTGAATAGTAGTGTTCTTGAATTTATTTTTAGCTTTATTTAACATGTCAGGAGAATAATCAATGGCTGTAATATCATATTTAGCGTAATCAATTAATTCTAAATCCGCTCCAGTACCAATACCTACATACAATATTTTTTGTTTGCTTTTAAAAGGTACTTCTTGAAAGATCCTCCTTCTAGCTTTTAAAAAAATACCTGTGTTAAAAAATTTATCGTAGAAGGAAGAGCCCAGTTTGTAAATTATCTTGTTCCAAGTATTATTCAATGTATCGTCCAACCTTTCAACGGAATATTTAAGTATTTAGCCTTTTATAATTGTGAACCCTCCGATGGCAGTACTTTACTGTCATCATACCAAAATATAAAAAAATTCCCATTAAAAAAGAGCGTATTTGAAGATCTTAGAAAAGGGGTTATTATAGTAAAGTATAAATTTTAGGTATTTTATATGAAAAACAATAATAATATAATTTAAAACAATGTAATTTTATCGCTAAACAATAAAATTTGTGGTAAATTTATAATGTTATTAAATAAGTGAGGTGCTTCAAATGAATGTTAAACGAGGTTCAACCATTTTCTTAAAGGTAATTATTTTTCTGGCTGGAATTGCAATTCTTGCTTTATGTATATTTTTAGTGCCCCATATAGCTAATTTCGCATCAAGTTTGTATCCAAATTTTTCTCCAATGACATCTCTTATTTTCATTGTAATGTATGGAGCGGCCATGGCTTTTTTCTTTGCTCTCTATCAGGCTATTAAGCTTTTAAAATATATTGATGAGGACACTACGTTCTCTGAGTTATCTGTAAAGTCATTAAAGAACATCAAGTGTTGCGCGATTTTAATCAGCGGGCTGTATGCTTTAGGTATGCCAATCTTTCATTTTATAGCAAGAAAAGTTGACCCTCCTATTGGTATAGTGGTGCTCATCATTATTTTCGCTTCGTTGATGATTGCTGTTTTTGCTTCAATCCTCCAACG
Source organism: Lysinibacillus sp. GbtcB16 (assembly GCF_019091145.1). Lineage (NCBI taxonomy): Bacteria > Bacillati > Bacillota > Bacilli > Caryophanales > Bacillaceae > Lysinibacillus > Lysinibacillus sp. GbtcB16. Next base: position 1,824,137 of record NZ_JAGXJV010000001.1, on the reverse strand, counting down.
ACTTCTACAAGAAGCGATTCATATAAAATCAGAAAATGATTGGACCGTTTGAGGTGGATATATAGCAATTATTATGAGTATTGATGTGATGTGGCAAAATGAAAAATGAACTTAACGGAGCTTTCCAAAAAAGATTATTAAAATCCTTCTAGTATAAAAAATGGGGAAGCAAAAGCGTTTCGCATTAGAAGCAAGACTTTGGATTGCCAGCCACTTGATATTTTGGCGTACAAAGGTGACGAAGACAATTAATAATGAGAATAGGTTTTGGAACAGTCATTTTTCAAATCGGACGCATTTCTATAGTTAGGAAAGCGTCTTTCTTTCATCATCTAAAGAGCGAAATATTGTCGAACAATAGTCGTTGACTAAACCTATTCCTTTGGATAAAATACTACGAAATGTACATATGGCTGTGATGAGAAGAGAACTTCGGTAGGTGGGGAGGGATCTCCTATTCATGAGAACAGGTATGCTTATTATACTAAAATAATCAAGGATTGGGGCAAATCAAATGAACCCTTTGTTATTAGGTATTCCTTTAGAATTAGAAACAGAAAGGTTAATTCTTCGTGCACCGCTTCTAACTGGAGACGGAGAAGTGGTGAACCAAGCCATTCAAGATTCCTTTACCGAATTGAAAGAGTGGTTGTCACTTTTCCAACAACTTCCTACCGTTGAAGAAACAGAAATCTTGTTAAGGGATGCTCATATAAATTTTTTAAAAAGAGAAAGCTTTCGTTTTCTTATTTTTGATAAAAGCGGCGGCAAGGACCTTATTGGAACCGCGAGCCTTCATGGGATTGACTGGAGCATTCCTAAATGTGAAATAGGATACTGGATTAATACCAAATATAGCGGTAATGGCTATATGACGGAGGCGGTAAAGGAGTTAGTGAACCTCGGATTAAATCATCTCGAATGTAAGAGAATTGAAATAAGATGTGATTCAACTAACTTTAAAAGTCGTTTTATTCCGGAAAAGCTTGGTTTTATGTTAGAAGGTATATTAAGGAATGAGGATTTATCCGCAGATGGCAGCAAGCTGACTGACACTTGTATTTATTCCAAAATAAATTAAATTGGTGACTTGTATTGAAAAATATCATTTGCAATAAAAAACTTTATATTGACAAAATATTTTTTTGCTGTAAAATGAAAAATAATTCAAAAATATTTGTATAGAACAAAGGCTATGAAAAGAAATAGTATCAATTATTTTTACGAACAGAAAGTTACCGGTTGATGAGAGGTGCATGTAAAACGATTGAGAATTCATCTTGGAGCTGTGTACCGAAAAGATTATTCTAAGTAGGCTACACCGGTAAGCACCCGTAATCATGTGCGAGAGTATCGTCAAATGACCGTACTTCTTAAGGTAAGTAATGTGAATTGCTTATAAATTAAAGGTGGTAACACGAGTTGAATCGTCCTTTTGGTTAATCCAAAAGGGCGTTTTTTTTTATTCCTTTTTTGAGCAAAGTATTTGAAAATCTAAACGTAATAGGAGTTAGACATTATGAAAGACAATCATCAAGATTCACAGCTAAAGCGCGGATTAAGTACACGTCATATGCAATTAATTGCACTTGGCGGATCCATTGGAGTCGGTTTATTTTATGGCTCTAGTTCAACCATCCAAATGGCTGGGCCATCTATTTTACTAGCTTATTTAATTGGCGGATTAGTTATTTTCACAATTATGCGTGCATTAGGCGAAATGGCAGTAGAGGAACCTGTTTCAGGCTCGTTCAGTACGTACGCGAATAAATATTTAGGGCGCTTTGCTGGATTCTTATCGGGTTGGACGTATTGGTTCATGTGGATTGTCGTTGGTATGGCAGAATTAACAGTAGTCGGTGTATACATTAACTACTGGTTCCCAGATATTCCACAATGGGTAACTGCCCTTGCAGTACTCGTTATAATGACGCTTGTAAACTTAGCAAATGTAAAAGCCTACGGAGAATTTGAATTCTGGTTTGCGATGATTAAAGTTGTTGCGATTATCGGTATGATCGTTCTAGGGTTAGCCATTATTTTCTTCGGTGTTGGCAACCAAGGTGAAGCAATTGGCTTCGATAATTTATGGGCACACGGTGGCTTCATGCCTAATGGTTTCCATGGTATTTTAATGTCACTCGTATTAGTTATGTTCTCATTCGGTGGGGTTGAATTAGTTGGTATTTCTGCAGGAGAAGCAAAAAATCCTAGCAAGTCAATTCCTTCAGCTATTAACAACATCGTTTGGCGTATATTAATTTTCTATATTGGTGCATTAGGCGTTATGATGATTATTTATCCATGGAACGAAGTTGGTTCAGAGGGTAGCCCGTTTGTTCAAATTTTTGATTATGTCGGCATTCCTGCTGCAGCTCACATTATTAACTTTGTTGTCATTACAGCAGCGATGTCTGCATTTAATAGTGGTCTATACGGTTCAGGACGTATGCTACATAACTTATCGGTACAGAAGAATGGTCCAGCCTATTTCAAAACAGTAAGCAAAAACGGTAGTCCACGTAGAGGGATTTTATTTTCTTCAGCGGTGTTATTAATGGCGGTTGTCTTAAACTATATAGTACCTGAAAAAGTGTTCATCTATATTTCTGCTGTTGCAACTGTGGCAGTCATAACAAGCTGGATGATTATATTATTAGCACAATTGAAATTTAGAAAGTCAAAAACGAAAGAGGAAGTAGCCAAGCTGAAATTCAAAATTCCGCTTTATCCACTTTCTACGTATATTGCCATTGCATTCTTATTAATGGTGATTGTGTTAATGGCGTTTATTCCAGACATGCGTATTGCGCTATATGTCGCACCAGTTTGGTTTTTAATCTTATTTATTGGATACAAAGGCATACATGTGAAAAAATAGTTAAATCATTTTATTTAACCGATATTTCCTTCAATGGGACGTAAATCGATTGGATACAGCTATCTTAAGATTAATCATGTGTATGCTCTAGAAAACGTGAATGTCCCAAAAAGAAATCAAAGTCCAAGAAATGCTGTTAAACCAACATTTCTTGGACTTTTTCTATGAAAAAAGATAAACTTTGGAGGAACAGCACGGGCATAATACGTATAACGACATTAAGTTTTGGATATATCGATTATGAAATAATGCTTTAATAAAGGAGCTGTATAAAATGGATGAACAAAAAGATACAGAAATAACATGCCCTTCAAAAGCAGAAAACATTCTATCTCAGATCAATCGTAAAACGAAGCTAGGCGACCTACGAAAAATCGCGAAGGACATAAAAAAAGACCATGAACTAGCTATGGAACTTTGGTCAACCGAAGAGTTTTTGCCTAGACTATTAGCGATTTTAATTATGGACAAAAAATGTCTTTCACAGGATGTGCTAAATAAGCTTGATGAGGATATGCAGACTCACACTTTTGATGAGCGAAATAACTTAATGGATTGGTTAATGGCGAATCAGCTCACAAAAGACAAAAAGAAAATTGAGTTAATGGAGTCATGGGAAAATAGCCCTTCACCTCTTCAAAGGCGAGCTTTCTGGTATTATCAAGGGCGATTGAGATGGACTGGGCAAATACCTCCTGATAACACTGTACACCTGCTATCTGCATTAGAAGCTACTATTATGCAGGAAGAACCGGAAGTACAGTGGGCTATGAACTTCACAGCAGGATGGATTGGTGTTTATGATGAAAAGAATCGAGCACGTTGTATTAAACTTGGTGAGAAAACGGGTCTTTACAAAGATGAAAAAGTGGCAAAAGGATGTACGCCCAGCTATTTACCAGAGTTCATTACAATTGAAGTGAACAAACGACAAAATAATTAGTTACCGCTATTTCATGCAAAACAATGAGGCGCTTTTCAGAAATAAGGAAAGCGTCTTTATGATATTAATGATTCCTCCACCTTATATTCAATCAACTTCTCCTCTGGAAAAGCTTTCCTAAAATAATTTCTTTTTCGATTCAGAATGCTCCTAGCCTATAATCAAAACAGTAGCTAATTAAACCTCTGCCAGACTTTTATATGCACTGCGACTAATCTTATATGAAGTATTTTTCTAAAAAATATTATTCATTTCCATATTTTGCACTCTATTAATATTTGTAACAGTCATGTAAACTACGTCTATTGGTAAAAATTTAATAGAAGAAAGTAGAGGAACCACCAATGAAAGCACTTTATGTTTTTTTATCTTCCCTTGTATTTATTGGATTTATTTGTGTTTCACCAGCAGCAGCAGCAGAAAAACCCATCGATTTATATTTTTTGGATGATGTTGATTACGATCATTGGGCATACGAAGAATTGGAACGTTTCCTATATGCAGATATTATAGACGGATATGTGGAAACAGAATCGTTTGAGGAAGATGGGGAGAAATATGATTATACATACGTCTCTATAAAACCAAAAAATTCGATTACTCGTGCTGAATTCACGAAAATTTTAGTGAATTCAATGAATTTACATGCAGGTGAAACAGTTAAATCGTTCCCTGATGTAAAACCAGCGAAATGGTATTACGAGTATGTGAAGGTTGCTAGCAGCCAAGGCATAATCAATGGTAAACCTGACGGCACTTTCCGACCGAATGATAAGATTACACGTAACGAAATGGCAGTCATGATTTACCGTGCATTTGAGTCAACGCTTGATTTTTCAGCAACAGGAAAAGTATTCCCAGATGTACCAAAGGGTAATTTTGCCTATGAAGCGGTTATGAAAACGGCAGCTTTAGGAATTATCAAAGGATATGGAAATGTCTTTAAACCTTACAATGATGCAACTCGAGCTGAAGCTATCGTGATGATTGACCGTGCCTTACATTTAGTGCCAGGAACAGATGAAGATCCAGCTGCAAGCATTCAAACAGTGGATCGTTACATTAAAGATGAGATGAAGTTTACTGAACAACAAGACGTAGAAGCATTAAAAGCCCTTTATCGTGAAACGACAATGGGTTACCAACTGGCTTATTCACTTGATAGTATGGATATGGCAGGTATGATTGAAGAAGATCCAGATACTAAATTCACAATGGAACAGATAGGTGAACATGTGATCAATGCAGTTTCTGTAACGAATCATTTTGCTGAAGTTCGCATTGATAACCTAGTATATAAAGTATCTATGACAGCTCCAGATATGTCTTTTAACATGAACATTGACTTATCAGGTACTGCTTATCTTAAGAAAAATGATGATGGTAAATGGAAAATTTATAACGTTGTTCTTGATGAAGATGACTCTGACCAAGATTGGAAAGAAGCATTAGAAACTGAGATCAACTAAGAACAAAAAGCGGAAGGGATTTATTATCTCAAATCCGCTTTTTTTCTTAAAGTAAATAAGTTTATCTTTAAAAGTTTACTTCAAAATTATGGGGTAGAAATAATGTCAATTTACATATAAAAAAGACGAACCGGAATTTCTGATTTCGGTTTTTATTGTGGATTAAGATCCGATTTTGGCGCTAATTGTAGGGCATTCCTCTGTAGAATCCTCATCATTGAATTCATTAGGTTATAATATAGTATAGATTTTTGAATGGAGCGATGGATATGAATGGAGCGCAAAAAGCGTTTTTTGAGGAAAAGGAACGTTCACTTGGCGTTCGTCTAAATGATGTGCAAACGCAGGCAGTGCTGCAAACGAATGGTCCGTTGCTACTATTGGCATCGCCTGGTTCAGGAAAAACGACGACGATTATTATGCGTATTGGATATATGATTGAGGAGCTTGGTGTGAAGCCTTCTCGCATAAAGGCCGTTACGTTTAGCAAGGCATCGGCAGGTGATATGAAGGCACGTTTTGCAAAGTTTTTCCCGCATTTGCCACCGGTTGATTTCTCGACGATTCATAGTTTAGCTTTTCAAGTGGTGCGGCAGACACTTGAACGTCAGGGCATTTCGTACGGCATTATTGAAGAATCGGACAAGCCGGGTGTCGTTTCTAAAAAAAGAGTGCTTCGCGAGATTTTTGAACAATTAAATGACACAAAAATTACGGAAGATCAGCTAGACGAGCTACTGACGTACATAACGTTTATCAAAAATAAAATGCTGCCAGAACAGGAATGGGATATTGCAAACGTAAAGGTGCCAAGAAAAGTACAGATTTTACAACGTTATGAGGAATATAAGCGCACAGGTAGTGACCGTTTGTTAATTGATTTTGATGATATGCTATTAATGGCAAATGAAATTTTCACGAAAAACCGAGATGTGCTGGCACAATACCAACGCCGCTATGATTATTATTTAACGGATGAGAGTCAGGATACGTCACCCGTCCAGCATGAGATTATTGCGAAGCTTGTCGCGGTGCATCAAAATTTATGCGTCGTCGCGGATGAGGATCAGGCCATTTATAGCTGGCGAGGTGCAGACCCAGACTATTTGTTAAATTTCCAAAAGGTATTTCCGGAGGCGCAAGTTTTACTGATGACACAAAACTATCGCTCTTCTGCAACGATTGTAGAGCCAGCCAATACATTCATTCAGCGTAATAAAAAACGTTATAACAAACAAATGTTTACGGAAAACCCTGCAGCAGAGCCAATCTCATTTAAAATTCTAGAGAATTACCATTTACAGGCCAAATATTTAGTGGATCAGTTGAAAAAACTGTCTAAGCGTGGCTCAACGGCTATTTTATATCGAAATAATACGTCAGCCATTCCACTTATGGACGCGATTGACAGAGCAGGTTTGCCTTTCTATATGAAAGATTCTACCATGCGCTTTTTTACGCATTGGGTCGTGGAGGATATTATGAACTTCATGCGTCTAGCGTACAACACAAAAAACATCACTGTCTTTGAAAAAATTTATAGAAAAATGAATGCTTATATTATACCAGCGCAATTGAAGGCACTACAAAGGGTGCCGGAGGAAGGCTGTGTATTCACTCAGTTGTTAGAGCATGTTGAGTTAAAGGATTATCAGCCTGAATATATTAAGCGAATTCGCAAAACGTATGATAGCATCCAATTTGATAAAACAACGCCAACCGCCATGCTCGAGCATATCCGTTATGACTTTGGGTATGAGCGTACTTTAAAGAAAATGAGTGAGACTCTCGGCTTTAATTATGAAAATTTACTAGATATTGTAGATGTACTTGGTTTAATTGCGCGTCATACGCAGACGATGACTGAATTTGCAGGTCGTTTAAAGCAGCTTGAACATTTAGCCCGCTCGTCTCACATAGAAAATGATTTGAATGCCATTACACTGACAACATTGCACAGCTCAAAAGGCTTAGAATTTGACTGTGTGTATTTGATTGACTTAATTGAAGGGATTTTACCTAGTGAGCAGGAAGAAGAAATTGAAGAAGAAACGCGGCTCTTTTATGTAGGGATCACGCGAGCGATTCGCCATTTGGAATTAATTTCGTATAGCAAGCGCTTTAAAACAAGTGTGGAGCCATCGATTTTCATGAAGGAGTTAAAACAAATCATTTCACCGCAGGAAGTACCAAAGAAAGCGCAGAAAAGCCCGAGGAAAGCACTGAAGCAATTTCATAATGAGCGGACAATTACAACCGAGTCAGCGTTAATCGTTGGTTCGAAAGTAATGCATGTGATTTTTGGAGAAGCGGAAATAGTAGCTGTTACAAGTAGCACGATTGAATTGTCATTTACAACAGGAAATAAGAAGTTTGTGACGGATACATGTTTACAGCAAGGCTATCTAGAAATGATAGAAGAGTAAATGTAGCGTATTCTGGAGTTTTTTAAATGTACAAGGGTCCGCTTGGTCATTGAATTTGGTAAAATATAAAGCGAAAAAAGACTGTTGATGATTATACCGTTAAAAGATGATCATATTATCTGTCTGCGATAGAGTAGATTTATGTGGGGCTTGTAATCGATGGATAGAATATCTAGTTGCTGTGAAGAAATGAATGGTTCTTTGTTTAGTATAGAAAGTAAATGTCATGTTTTAAAATTTATATAACATCCTTTTTGTGGGATATTTTTCCTTACTTTATATGAGAGCTAATTAGAATAAGTGTAATTCCTGTGAATAGGCAAATGATTCTCATGACAGGAATTTTATCAGCGAGTCCAAATAAGGCAATGGCAGTCGTTACGATTAAAACTGTTGGACCAACCAAAGCAAGCAATGTATTAATATAGAATGCTTTTTCTAAACTATTCAACTTTAGCATTAACAACCCAGCACTTACTTCAATACTTCCAGACAAAACCCGTAAAATAACCATAGCAAGAAGAGATTTATCAATAATTGTCATCATCCTATCTTTATCAATAATTTTCGTTTATACGAGAACATTCCATCATTCGGATAGAATCAACATAGACTTCTGTTTTATAGAAAGATTAACATCAATATATGTAGGGCTCATATCAAATATTCTTGATATATAATGCTTTATAGTATTGAGTTAATCAGCGATTTTCTAGGAAATCGAATCAGTTTGATATATCTATTTTCTGGTTAAATAGATTTTATTATTGCATTAGAAAATGGTTAAGTAAGTCATAGACACACATAATTATCCCACTACCATTCTTTGTTAATTCTTCATTTTAAGTGAGGGGAGTCCATTTACTAGAATCTAATTCTACTATTAGTTCTCGTTAAGAAATGTTTAGTATTTGAGCAACGCTTGAAGTGGTATATATTCAGGAAACTGATAAGAATAATGAATCATGTTAGAATGAGAATTGAAAAAGATCAATTTTTGCTAGATACAAATGGATATTAAACTAAGCCTAGCAATGGAGGAATTCATTAAATGTATATTGTGCCTATTGGTTTTTTTTTAATTTTCCTAATTACAACAGCCACGGGACTACTTTTCATATTTAAGCTGAAAAAGAAAAGTAAATATAACATTGCTAACGGAACGATTGCTTTAGGGACTGGGATTTTTTCGTTAATAGCCTGCATTATTTTCATATTTTTTTAGCGAATAATAAGCCGTTCTGTTTCTTGAATTTACGGAGCAGTGGATGGTTAAGTAAAGAAGAACAAAGTAAAAGCGGTCCTCCACAGAATAGATTGTGGAAGGCCGCTTTTTTACACCATTTATTGTTGATTACGTCTGATTCGTTTAACTCATAAATCTATTTAGCTTATGCAGCTTGACGCAATGATTTCATAATTAAGCTTACAATGAAAACTAATAAAATTGCACCAATGAGAGCAGGGAAGACATAGAAATCAGAAATTTTAGGACCCCAACTACCTAGAAGCGTACCACCAATCCATGCACCAATAATACCTGCAATAATATTACCAATAATGCCACCTGGGATATCTTTTCCCAAAATTATTCCTGCAAGCCAACCGATAAGCCCGCCAATTATTAAAAACCAAATGAAACTCATACTGTACATCTCCTATCTTGTATTATAAATATTTCGCTATAGTGTTATATAACCTTTATTAAGCCTCTTCAAACTATATAGAGAAAAAATATTTAAACGAACGGGGAGTGATAGTGGAAAAACAAAAATTCTTAGTTAAAAAACAAGAAAACGAATATAGTGTAAAGAATGGAAATCCATGATGTGGGAAATAATGAGTTTTCTTATGCAAATAACAATTCAAAACAAATCCAAATCAGTATGGAGGTAAATAATGAATGTTCTTGATTGTATCATTATAGGTGGAGGTCCTTCAGGTTTAAGTGCTAGTTTAACTTTAGGAAGGGCTAGAAGAAACATTGCATTATTTGACGATAGAACCAATAGGAATAGAGTGACACAAGCATCACATGGATTTATTACTCGAGATGGAATAAAACCACAAGCGTTTAAAGAAATAGCGTTAAAAGAGCTGGAAAATTACCCGTCCGTATTCTATTTTACTTCCACAGTAACTGAAATTATTAAGGATATAGGAAATGAGCGATTTACTGTCAAAACATCTACTAATGAGGAATTTGTTACAGAAAAAATAATACTCGCCACAGGTATTCAAGAAATATTTACTATACCAAGTATAAGAAAGTTTTATGGGAAAAGCCTATTTAGTTGTCCGTATTGTGATGGCTGGGAGCAAAGAGATAAGCCATTAGTGGTTATTGCAGAAAAAGAAGAGCATGTACTACATTTGACTAAGTTAGTTTATACTTGGTCGAAGGATTTGGTTGTCTTAACAAATGGGGCCCAACTATCTAAAGAAGGTAAAATGGAGTTACAAAAACACAATATCAAAATCATATCGGAAAAGATCAAAGGCTTAATAGGTAATGATGGTTATTTACAAAAAATTGAATTAGAAACAGGGGAAACAATTATAAGATCTGGTGGATTTGTTGCCCCATCTTATTATCGCCCCAATCAATTTGCTGAGAAGCTTGGCTGTGAAATTCATGAGAATGGGAAAGTTATTACAGACGGTGTTGGTAGAACAACCCAAAAAAATGTATATATTGCAGGTGAAACCGAAAGATCTAAACCATCCTCTTTAATAATTTCAGCTGCAAAAGGTAATAAAGCTGCGGTTTCAGTAAATACTGATATAACGATGGACCGCTTTTGATTACGTCATAATACCTGCCGCTTCAACTAAAACTTAGCTAATATTCAATCAGGGAAATGTATTCTCACATTTACTTTAAACATTGTGTTAGATAGAGTTAGTAGTATAAAAAATTACGAAGGACGAATTTTGATTTTAGAATTCGTTTTTCGTGTTGTTTAAAAAGCTTGAAGGTTTGAAGTTTTTTTGTTGAATTTTTCGAACTATGGCACAGCTTTTCGAAAACAAAAAGAATAGAATTTAATACTAAAAGCCCCGATTTAGATATTGAATACTTGAACTGAATCATTAAACTAAAAAAACAGTTACTATTACACTACCTGTTAAAAAAACACAACCTAATGGACCAACTAGACGCAAATCTATATCTTCATTTTCCATCCTTGGCTCATCAACAATAAACTAATGTAGCATTTATGGCTATTTTAAATAGAAAAACTTTAGTGCAGAGAAATTAAAAGGATTAAACACGGTACAATACCGAATTCAATCTCTCATAGCTGTTTAACTTAATGGAATGTCTAAATTGGTGGTGTCTTTTCAAAAAGAAAAGGCACCCATTTTTCATTTAAGGTTCAGTAGGGAAAGTAGTCAAAATCTACATTTTTTCTAGAGCATTTTTTATGGGCTTTTGAAGTACGTCTATAATGGCTGCGATGATAGCTGTTATTAAAATCCCTATTAGACCAAGTGCTATCGGACCTGCTGCGTCTTCACCCGTGAACATTGCAAAAAACCTTAAGTAAATTAGTAGAATCAAAATGAAGAAAATAACTGTGAAAGCACATTTTTTTATAACCTTCAAGGATTTAAGAGATAGGTCAGAAAAGGCATTGTTTAGATGGATATAACTTAATAGTTTGTATGCTTGAAACAACGCAATAGAAAACGTAATGCATACTCCGTAGGCACATAGTAATAATGGATATATCGAGTAATCTCCTGGACGCACTTTCGCATCTCGTATAGCTGTTTGAGGTAACCAATATACACACACAGCAAGTACCGCAATTCCAATAAGAAAAGCAACGATTTTTAAGAAAAAAGTTGAACTTAGTTTAACATTCATTTGAAGCACCTCACTGATTAATGATAATATGATATTAGCTTATTTATTATCGTTTATCAATATATTTATTTTGTTTTTCATTATATTGTTGTTGTTATTCAAATTATTTTTTTATTGAGTTAACGGTGTGCTGTACTTTGAGGTTGATTTGAAATAAAATTATACCGTTTTACTCCATATTGAAACCTCATTTGGAATGTTAATTGTTATATCACAAGAGTCACGAACAATTTACCTTGTCTACCCAGATGGTTCATTCAAACCAAATGCTTCGGTAACGCGTGCCCAATTGGCTACGATGTTAGCTCGGTTTTTAACAAATGGAGACATCCCAACAATAAATAATAGTTCTTTTGAGGAAACAATAATTCATCTTTCAAAAGATGCGATTGAAGTTGTACAGCAAGTTGGTTTGTTTAATGGTACAACGGAAAAGACATTCAATCCAAATGGCACGATTACACGCGCACAGGCAGTGAAAGTACTCAACCAATTATTCGAGCGTCCCGCTTTAGCAGACATTACAACGTCTACATTTAAAGATGTTCCTAATCCACATTGGGCGATTGGAGAAATTGAGGCAGCTGCAACAGAAAAATGGTCAAACATTGAAAAGAAACTACACAAGTTCGGTTAGGTAGATGCCGCCGTTACATGTGTAGTTTTTTATTGAGAAAATTTCTAACTGGAGAAAAATTTGTATTATAAAAACGAATAGTTTTAATCAATCTTTTTTATAAATATTCTATTCGAAAAAATGAAATCAACTTATTTCGAATAAAACACTCTATGTAAATGATCAAACCATCCATGTCAAAATGGTACTAGTCTGCTTCCATAGGATGTTTTTGTAAGTAAATGTAAATAATGGTGTGAATAGCTAATAGTTTAGAGTTAAATGTCTGAGGTGCATCTATAATTGAGGAGAGTCTAAGCTGACCAAATGAGAACAAATATAATCGATAATTTTATCTTAATAAAAAATAAGATTTAATCCTAGTCAAATAGATTTGAGAATGCATATTTATAGATAGATCAGATTTAGGAACAAGGGAGCTTAATAGATTGCCTATCGTCGAAACAAATGATGTCTGCCTTGTAATAGAATGATAACAAAAGTTTATGTAATAGTTTTTTCTGTAAACAACAGTCTGTTTCAACGTGTATAAATCTTATCTTTCCAACCTACGCCCTAATTGTATCTATCAGTTGTTGGAATGATATATAGCACCTAATGGATTTCTGATCTATCATATGCAAAAGCAGCGAAGGTCAAACGCTGACTAACAAAAAATGCGCCTGCCAAAGAGGTGGGGGTTTCAAGGGGGATACGCATTTAAACTCAAAATTTAAGACCGTTTTCATAATGTCATTCTAAGAAATGGCATTTTATATACTTCATCTAAAGTTTTCGCATTACAAGGCCTACGTAGCATCTTTGATAAAGGAAATACTTTAATAAGTTGATATTAATGAAAGGAGAATTTATGACGAACTCAAACAAGAAAAAGGTCAATGAAAAGCAAAAGATAGAGAAGCAAGCGGAGGAAGTAGAGGTTATGGCACCTACACCTTGTTGTAGTAATTGTATTGTTGTTGATCCTGCAAATGGATGTTCCGTAGTGGAAGGTACTGCTAACGCTGCTGTTGGCTTTGCTTCCCATGCGGAAGGCTCAAATACCACTGCTAGTGGTGGTTTTTCTCATGCTGAAGGTCAAGAAACTGTTGCTCAAGGTGGTTCTTCTCATGCTGAAGGAAATAATACGGTTGGATTTGGATTTGCTTCCCACGCAGAAGGTTCAGGTACATTCGCCAGTGGAGAAGCTTCCCATGCCGAAGGCTCTCTAACAGTAGCATCTGGTGGAATATCCCACGCAGAAGGAGATCAGACCAAAGCCCAAGGAAGTCAATCTCATGCTGAAGGTCTTTTGTCTATTGCTAGTGGAGATATCTCCCACGCAGAAGGGTCTGAAAGTGAAGCTAGCGGATTCATTTCTCATGCGGAAGGAGAGTTAACAAAATCCGAAGGAAGAGCTTCTCATACCGAAGGATTTAGAACAACAGCTAGTGCAGACTTTTCACATGCAGAAGGGCAAGACGCTGTAAGCAGTGGTGTTGCATCCCATGCGGAAGGGAGCCTATCTACAGCAAGTGGAGATTCATCCCACGCAGAAGGGGCCGGTACCATAGCTAGTTCCATCGCTGCCCATGCCGAAGGAGATTCTACACGGTCAGAAAGAAGAGCTTCTCATGCGGAAGGAGAACTGACTAGGGCTGCAGGAAGAGCCTCCCATGCGGAAGGAAGTGTTACTACTGCAAGTGGCGATGCTTCTCATGCCGAAGGAGCTCGATCTATTGCAGGTGTAGTTGGGGATCTTACGAAAGGATTTGCTGCCCATGCGGAAGGAGAAGAAACAAGAGCTGAAGGAAGAGCTTCTCATTCTGAGGGTGGCCCAACAAGGAATACTGCAGGAGAGATTGTTAGGCGTACTACGGCTTCTAATGATTTTTCCCACGCAGAAGGGCAAGGGACGACTGCAAGTGGACGGGCTGCCCATGCCGAAGGCTCTGATACCATCGCTAGGGGATTGAATTCTCATGCGGAAGGGTCAGCAACATTGGCGAGTGCTTCCAATGCTCATGCCGAAGGCTCTGATACCATCGCTAGAGGATTGAATTCTCATGCGGAAGGGGCGGCAACAGTGGCAAGTGGTTCTAATTCTCATGCGGAAGGGTCAGCAACAGTGGCAAGTGGAGTCATTTCCCACGCAGAAGGGTCAGCTACAATTGCAAGTGGATTGATTTCCCACGCAGAAGGAGACCGAACAAGAGCAAGTGGAAGAGCTTCCCATGCCGAAGGAGTCCAAACAATCGCAGACGGATCCTTTTCCCATGCAGAGGGAAATAATACAAGTACAAATGGGCTTATGGGTGCACATATCATGGGGCGTTTTGGAGATGCCAATGAACTTGCGTACTCTTGGTATTTAGCAAACGGAACGAGTTTAACAAACAAAGGACTTGCAGCTAAAATCTTAAGTAATGGAAATGTAAAAATTGATGGTACGGTGAGTATGCCTGCTTCAGATTATGCTGAATTGTTTGAAACAGTTGATTCAAATGCAATTGATGTTGGGTATTTTGTTACCTTTGATGAAGAAAGTGATAAAATTAGAAAAGCGCATAATAAAGATGATTATATATTAGGAATTACAAGCTCTACTCCTGCTATATTAGGTAACAGTGGAGAATTAAGGTGGAAAAATAAATATGCCTTGGATGAATGGGGAAGAGTAAAATACAAGGATGTTATTGTTCCAGCAAAAAAAGATGAAAAAGGAAATATTCTCACTCCCGAACATACCACATCACATCCTTTAGTAAACCCTGAATGGGATTCTACAAAAGAATACATTCCAAGGCTCATTAGACCAGAATGGGCGGCTGTGGGTTTATTAGGGCAACTATTAGTCCGTGATGACGGAACATGTAAACCAGGAAAATATTGCATGCCGAATCATGAAGGGATTGCTACAGCTTCCAACGAAGGTTATCGAGTGATGAAACGTACTGGACCTAATCAGATTTTGGTTATGTTTAAATAGCAACTTATAAGGCTATTATAAGTTTTTGTTAAATTTTTATATTGAATTATTATTTTATCTACGCCGAGGTCTATAATTAAACATTTTTTTGAATGGTCCTACACCTTTAAAGTTTGAGTCGCAAATCTAACTTTAGGGGTGTTTTTTTATGGCATAAATGAAATCAGGAATATGAGCATCCTATTAATTTGAATATAGGCTCTTGTTTTATCAATCCCAAATTGTTTGTTTCAATAAAATTCATTTTTTAAATTTGCATGATTAATGTCTATTGAAATAAGCTTATTATTGATAATAAGTTTTAATGTACTTGGCTATATTTTTGAACGGTAGCGCTAATCTCGAAAGATAAAAAATTCCTCCGATGAATGCCCACTGTAAAAGGTAGTGGTCGGAAGAAAATAAAGGGCTTCAAGAAAAATGGTGTCGATAGCTACGGTAATACATTCTAAAAATAGTTAAGAAAAATGGTTGACACTGACGCTACTAGTTGGTACTATGTAGTTGTAATAAGTAATACTTAATAGCTTGATTACTCAAAAGCTGTTTTGAAAAAAAATTACCTAAGTACTAAGTTATACTGAATATAAGTCAGACATAGTAGAGGAGGTTCTAAATATGGAAAATTTAACAGAAATGCTGAAGGGTTCGCTGGAAGGTTGCGTACTGGAAATCATTAGCCGCCATGAAACCTACGGATACGAAATTACTCGACGCTTGAATGAGTTAGGTTTTACCGAAGTTGTAGAAGGGACGGTATACACCATCCTTGTGCGTTTAGAAAAGAAACATCTGGTAAGTATTGAAAAGAAGCCGTCAGATATGGGACCGCCCCGCAAGTTTTACTCACTTAATGAGGCTGGACGTGAAGAACTTAAGCTGTTTTGGGAAAAATGGGATTTTATATCTTCGAAAATCAATGTCCTGAAGTCAATCTAGTTTCATATGATATTCCGTCCAATAATTTTGAAGTATCTTTTTATGCTTAATAAAAAAGGAGGAAAATAACATGATAGAAATGTTCAAAAAATTGATTGGCGATAAAAAAGAGTACAAGATGATGATGGCACGGGTTGAGGAACTTCCAGATGACTACCAGTTTGTATTTAAAAAAATTCAAAACTACATGTGGAATTTCACATCAGGCAATGGGATGGATATGCTGCACATGCAGTATGAATTGATCGATTTGTTTGAAGCTGGTGCAGCGGAAGGCAGACAAGTGCTGGAAATCACAGGTGAAGACGTGGCGTCCTTTGCTGATGAACTAGTAGCAAACGCTAAAACCTATATCGCCAAGTATCGTGAAGATTTGAATCAGAGCATTTTGAATCGATTAGGAAAAAAATAAATCAAACCGATAATTCAGACTGAATAGCTAATTACCGCCTTCGCTATTCAGTTTTACTTTTAACCTAGTACTAAGTTATACAGATTATCGGTTAGACAGAGTAGTTGAGTGAATACAAACTGTAAGGAGATTTTTATAAGGGAGGAAAAAAGTATGACTAATGAAACGATTTCTGTAAAAGGGTTAAAAAAATCTTTTCAAGAAAAGGAAGTCTTAAAGGGGGTGGATTTTGAGGTGCATCGTGGCGAAATTTTCGCACTTCTAGGCTCAAATGGAGCAGGCAAGACGACGATCGTCAACATCCTCTCAACGCTTATGAAGCCTGATGGTGGCAAAGTAGGTATTTGCGGTCATGATGTCCAGCGTCAACCGGATTATGTCCGTCAGAGCATCAGCCTGACAGGGCAGTTCGCAGCTTTAGACGGCATGCTCACTGGGCGAGAAAACCTGATGATGGTTGCCAAGTTGCGAGGCGTTCCCAATCCCTCACAAATTGCAGACAATCTGATAGCAAAATTCAGCCTGACTGATGCGGCCAATCGTCGGGCAGACAAATACTCTGGTGGGATGAAGCGCAGGCTAGACATAGCCATGAGCATAATTGGGAGGCCAGAAGTCATTTTTCTAGACGAACCAACAACAGGGCTTGACCCCGAAGCGCGGATAGAAGTCTGGGAAACTGTCAAGGAGCTTGCTGGTGGTGGCACGACCATTTTCTTAACAACACAGTACCTGGAGGAAGCCGAACAAATGGCCGATCGTATTGCCATCCTACATGATGGAAAAATCATTACTACCGGTACCCTAAGCGAACTCAAAGAGATGTTCCCGCCAGCGAAAGTAGAGTACATTGAGAAGCAGCCGACACTGGAGGAAATCTTCCTCGGAATCATTGGCAAAAAGGAGGGAATATAAATGACAAGCAAAACATGGGTATTATTAGGACGTTTAATGCGTAACATCATGCGCAGCCCGGATACTATAATTACAGTGGCTATTACGCCGATTATGATGATGCTTCTGTTTGTCTACGTCTTTGGCGGCGCCATCGAGACAGGTACGGATAACTATGTCAATTATTTATTGCCAGGAATCTTGCTGATGGCTATCGCATCCGGAGGCGCTTACACCTCCGCACGGATGTTTACGGATATAAAGAACGGGCTGATGGCGCGTTTTATGACCATGCCTATCAAGCGCTCGTCTGTATTGTGGGCTCACGTGTTGACCTCGCTAGTTTCTAATGCCATTACGATTGTGGTGGTTTTCCTCATCGCGCTCTTGATGGGCTTCCGTTCCAGCGCAGAAATTCTGGATTGGCTTGCGGTAGCTGGGATACTGGGGCTGTTTACACTAGCACTGTCATGGTTGGCCATTATTCCTGGTTTGGCAGCACAGACTATGGAGGGGGCAACGGCTTACTCATACCCTCTAGTTTTCTTACCGTTTATCAGTTCAGCCTTTGTTCCCACCGAAACAATGCCAAAAATTGTCCGTGCGTTTGCTGAAAACCAGCCCGTTACCTCCATCGTAAATGCGATTCGTGCCCTCTTATATGAAGGGTCTGTTGGCAACGATATCTGGCTTGCTCTTTCCTGGTGCGTCGGTATCATGGTTATCGCTTACTTTTTCGCCATTAAACAATTTAAGCGCCAGTTAAGTTAGGGAGATAATAAAAGAATAAAGCAGTAGCGTCATTCATATCACTGCTTAAGAATTGGTTACTGGTTTACGGATACCGGATACACAGTAGAGACATCTGACACCTCTTATTTTAAATGTTATGGAGTTTGTAGGATTGAATATATCACAAATAAATACAACAAAGGGGTATGTTTACGCAAACATACCCCTTTGTTGATTGTGTTACGTTCGACTATTCAAATACTTGAACAAAACTATTAAGAGAAGCGACCTCTTGTGTCTCATTCATCACTTCTATATAGGACTTTATTAAAGCTTGAATGGAAAGTGGTGCTTTCTCAAATTCATCAGCGATGGCATTCGCATAATCACGCTCCCATCCACCATCTTGCAAATAGTCCGCTTCAACGATAACAGACTTTTTTAATTGAAAATTCGCTGTTTCTGCAATAGCTAAACTTTGACTTTTACTCCACACATTCTGAATGTTACCTTCGTTTTCAATAAAGGCTGAATAAAGCGCCAAAATGGAAACAGCACAAAAATGACTACGCTGCTGTAAGCTCGTATACGCCATATCCCATTCTGCAAAACATAGCTTCACACCTAGTTGCTTCGCTCGTTGAAAATATTGAAGTAGCTGTTCCATTGATTTGAAATACCAAGAACTATGGGACAACACGACCACATCAATGTCCTCTAAAAGATGAAACGTTAAAAAATCTGTCTCTAAATGAAACGAGATTCGCTTCCCTAATGGCGATGACTGAATTTGTGCAAGGGCTTGTGCAAGCGTTAACGGTGCACCGTAATCACTTGCTGCAATATCAAGCGCAAGTACATGCCCAGTGTCACCAACAATGTCTGCCAACACTACCGTTGTATCCCCTTGACCACAGCCAATTTCAAGAACACGCATGCCTTCTTGAATACCAAACGCCTTGACTAACTCGAAACGATGACGTAATTGTATCTGTTGAATTTCATTTTCTTTATATAAATTATATTTTTGACAAAATGATTTTACTTGGTCTTGCATGTAGACTCCTCCTTGGGTAGAGTAACGTTGCCGAACGCTATGTAAAGGATTGAGGCTTAGCTACATTTACCCTCACATGGTTTTAACTGATTAATGATGTATTCTCCTAATGTCAGCATCAATTCATTTCCCCTCTCGATTATCATTCCAGATATTATAAGTTAAAACTATGAATTTGTCAGTTAGAAGAAAAAATTCCAATTCCTACTTTCCCATTTTGTCTACAATTGTCAGTCGTCATTACGGAAAAGGGCGCAAATGTTGAGGTAGCACATTTAATTTCAAAATACATTAGTTCATTAAAGGTTTTTAACCTATACATAATCATTCAAAATAAGGTACCTAAATGAAAGTTTGGAAAGAGACTGAAAACAAAGAAATGTTGTTAAACCACCATTTGCATTAGAGGGTCAGATTGTGTTGTGGAGTCATTTTTAAATTATGTAGGTTATTTATGTTAAAATATATGGAAATTGCATTTTTTTCTTAATTTTTAAAATTGCGCAAAAGAGAGGGGAATTAGAAAATGGATGATTTTGTGGAATTATGGGATGTGTATGATATAAATCGTATTAAAACAAAACGTATTTGGGTTCGTGGAGAACAACCTCGACCTGATGATTGGCATTTAGTTATTCATGTATGTATTTTTAATTCAAGTGGAGAAATGCTCATTCAACAAAGGCAGCCGTTCAAAGAAGGATGGCCAAATATGTGGGACCTTACTGTGGGAGGGAGCGCGATAGCTGGGGATACAAGTCAAATTGCAGCACAGAGAGAATTGTATGAAGAAATAGGTTTACAATTAGATTTTCAGCAAATACGTCCTCATTTAACCATTAACTTTGAGAATGGTTTTGACGATATATATCTAATCGAAGAAAATGTGCAGCTACATAAGCTCACTTTACAGTATGAGGAAGTACAAAATGTGAAATGGGCAAGCAAGCAAGAAATTTTGACTATGATCAAAAACGGAGAGTTTATTCCTTATTATGAAAGCCTTATTCAATTACTATTTGATAGCCGAAAGCAACGAGGCTCTATTCAATTGTAGTTAATCTCCAGCAATCACCAAAAGGTAATTTACAAGTAGTTTTTTTAAAACATTGAAGAAACTTTAACACAGGATTTAGATGAACTAGATATCTTTTTTGAAATTATAGAGGAAGCAATTGAAAGGTTGTCAAAGCCATTTACACGTTAATAATATTGCATTTGAATTGAGCCGCAAAATACTGGACTTAGAAGTAAACATAATACTTTAAAGAAAGACTGTTTTCATAAAGATTGTTGTTAGCTAACTAGGATGCAGGTAAATGCAAGAAGGATTTAGAATATTGTTTCGATATGGACGCAAAAAATGGGGGAATTAATATATTTATAGTTAGAACAGTTATTTTATGGATGATTATATCCACTATCATTAATGCCTATTTAATGACATTACCCATACCTGTTTTACGAAAAAGAAATTATCCTGCTAACTACCTTATTCTACAAAACAACCGAATAGATTTTCAAATCAATACGGAATGTGCAGCATTTTCAACATCGTATCTACTTCGCCATTTTGGTATGGAGGCCGAGGGTGAAGCGTTATATACGGATTTTCCTAGTAAAACGAGGGCAGGCACTGTATATCCAAAGGGAATTCGTGAAGTATTAAGAAGAAAGGGCTTTCAAACAAACTATTATAAAGGAAATATAAATACATTAAAGTATGAAGTTAGTAAAGGTACTCCCGTAATTGTTTTTATAAAAGTACAGAAGAATCGTAATAATTTGCATTTTGTCTCTGTTGTAGGCTATGACAAGGAATATATTTACCTTTCAGAATCATTAAAGCATCTAGTGAATTGTGACGATGATAACAAGTGCTATAATCGAAAAGTTCCAATTAATGAATTTAAGAAACTTTGGAATATAAAGAGAATTTATATGCCTCTATATAGCAATACTTACATAACCGTGGACGCCAAATAAAGCTATCATTAAAAGAGGGTCCAGTCAGAAAAATGCGGATTTGCAACGTTAAAACGGCTCTTGGGGTGCATTTTTGTTCAACTAACAGGGGCTTTAATTAAAGAAGATAGTCAAAATCTGGAGCAACAATCTATACGATACAGTCAAATGACATAACTTTTTACAAATCTAAACAAAAATATGTTCCCAAATGAAAGTTTGAGGGTCTGAAAAATAATCTTTTACGATCAGGCGCTTTCTGAAATTAGGCAAGCGTCTTTCTTCATGGAAAGGGCAAGATTGTGGAATAACAATCCTTAAAATATGTTTCTTAACGGCGCAATATAGTTGATTAAAATCCTTATTCCACGAACGGAGCAGATAAGTGGAAGCAATAGTAATTAGGTTTGACTGGGGAAATACGATGATATAAAAAAGACACCGAAGTGTCTTAATTTTTCAAATAAAGATACCGATAAATTGAATTAATGGGAGCGAGGTATTTTATCGGTGAGTGTATACAAACCATGTAATGCTTGCTGTTAATAATACTAACGATATCAAAGCTGTAAGAACGCTATATGTTTGCCAAATAAGTATCGTTGACCAATCGAAAGCCAAGCACAGTATACCCAGGGCAATCGTAGCGATCAGTAAAATAACCGTTACGATTGTTCTCTTTTTTGTTATGGGATGTCGCTCACTTGTTTTCCTTCTGCGTAATCCTAAAAGAAATAGCAAAACGGCCAATAGGCAAAGAATAATTGTGATAGACGACAAAAGAATATCGAAAAGCTGTGTGCCACTTATTTCATAGGACTGAGTTAGATTGCCATCTAATATATCTTTAACTTTTAGCACCAGGTTTATATTGGTATTTGCGCCGTTACTCAGCAAGCAGATGGCTCTTCGTTCATTTAGCTGTATGACTACGTGGGTTCTGAAATTTGGGTTGCCCCCAGTGTGTTCTATAATCGTTTTGTCGGCGTTGACCGACCAGCCTGCCGCATAATACATATCGTTGACAGACGAAACAGACGTATCACCCTTATGTGATTTTTCAATTACCCTGTGAAATATTTCAGGTATGTTCTGCACGACACCGATCTGTATGCCCATCCAACGCGCCATATCTTGTGTATTAGAAATGATGTAGCCTGCGGGTTTATTCCCAGCATAATCTGGTGCCTTAAATGGAGTTGTCATAAAAAAGGAAGAACGGTAGCCCTGTGCCAATTGTCCAGTGGCTTGAGCATCTTCTTTATACACATACGTCTGATGAAGACCTAACGGCTGAAATACCTGTTCCATCATAAAGTCTTCATAGCTTTGTCGCGACACAATCTCAATAACCAAACCCAATACGTCATAATTAACGGTTCCATAGTTATACTGTTCGCCCGGAGGGAACTCCAATTCAGCATCTACGAGCATTTCTACAGTTTTTTGCAACATATCCGGTGTATTGCCTTGTGGAATATTTTGAGTATGTCTAATATTTGTTAGACCACTGGTATGGTGAAGAAAGTTATTTAGAGTAAGACTTTGTGTATCAACCAGTTTCCCTTGATACTTTACCGTAAACCAAGGTAAATATTTTTGGACAGGGTCAGTCATTGAGAGAAGCCCTTGCTCTTCCAACAGCAAAATACCAACACCGGTAAAAGCTTTACTGACCGAGGCTAACTCATAGAGTGTATTTTCACTTGCAGGCAACCCGTTTTCACGGTCTGCAAGCCCTGAAGAAAAGTAGTGCACTTCATCATCAGCAAGGATTGAGATTGACATGCCTGGCACACCTGATATATGACGGGCATCATCTAGCAACGCTTGGATTGCCGCAGATTTCGAATCTGACAACGCATAACTTGGTGTTGGGAATCCTGAGAGTAATATAAATAACGTAAATACAAAAACAATAATCTTCTTCATAAACCCTCCTTTTTGAAAAGTTATAAGGGAATAAAACCAATAAGCAATTAGTACAACTACTAAACTAAGTTTTAATTTACCTTTCTATTCACCTATATAATATCAAGTAATTGTCAAAAGTTACACTCCACGAACAGATGCATTACTTCAATAAGAAACGATCTTCAACAATTGGGCGCTATTTCTGTAGAATTGAATTAAAGTTGCGAGGAAACACCTCTTTGAAATCGAATAGGAGAGCAACATTTCAAATAATGTTCCTTGATATAATTCTCTATGTACTATAACTATGTTTGAACAAGGAGATGGAAGCATGAGTAAGTTAACAGGCAAAATCGCTTTAGTTACAGGATCAAGTCGAGGAATTGGCCGCAGTATTGCATTGCGTCTGGCACAAGAGGGGGCCTTTGTCGTCGTTCATTACGGGAAAAGAAGTAATGAGGCAGAGGCAGTTGTTGACAAGATCAAACAAAGCGGAGGGAATGCTTGCGCGATTGGCGCTGACCTTAGTACTCTAGATGGTATTCAAAATTTATTTACTTCTTTGGATGATACAATCTGGGAGTATATGGGTGGTAGTGGATTCGATATTCTTGTCAACAATGCTGGAATTGGTCAAATTATCAGTTTAGAAGAGACGACGGAAGAATCATTTGACGAGGTAATGAACATTAATGTAAAAGCACCACTTTTTGTTACTCAGCAAGCTTTGCCACGTTTAAAAGATGGAGGGCGTATTATTAATATTTCATCCTTTGTGACACGTGCAGCTTCACCAAGTGTCTTCACGTACAGTATGTCCAAAGGTGCTATCGACACATTTACGCGTCTTCTAGCCAAGGAATTGGGGAGCCGTAATATTACGGTAAACGCCATCCAGCCTGGAATTATTAATACAGAAATGAATGCTGATACTTTGGAAAACCTGGAAGGACAAAAATATGCGGCTGGTCTTTCAATTTTCAACAGATGGGGAGAACCAGAGGATGTGGCAGATATCGCCGCCTTTCTTGCTTCCTCAGACAGCCGTTGGGTAACTGGTCAATTGCTCGATGCAAGTGGAGGATCTCATCTATAGAATAGTTTAAGTAGTTACTAGGAATGGACTCTGTATTGGGCAGGGCTCATTCCTTTTAATTTTTCTTTCAACCGTTTGTTCGTGTAAATAGTAAATGTAATTCTCCAAATCTGAAGTGAAATGTTCCATACTTTCAGAGCTTAATACTCGTGCTTTTCTGAAATAAGGAAAGCGTCTTTCTTCATGAAAAGAGCCATGAGTAGAATGAGATGTATTGAGATTACCGGGCAGAGAAGTTCATTCATTGCCTGCCTGAATATAATGATAAAAAAGTATAGGTGATTTTTTCTTGAATGAACTAAATCTAATACTGATGTAGGCTGTTACGTGGGTGTTATGAACATATAATTAGGTTGAAAGGAGGTATTTATTTATGACACAAACATCTAGAGCGATTCCTGGTGCCGCAGTCCGCGGAACGGCATCTGGTGTATTTTTTATGGCGTTTTTTGGTACTCTGTGGGCGTACACAGGAATTATGGGATTGCACGGCTGGGGAGTTCCATTATTATTAGTTACTGCTGTTGCCATAGGTATAGCTCTGTTCATCGGCGGTTTTTCATTAATACGCGCATCGAGAGAATTGACGAATCAGGTTTCAAAAACAGACTTAAGGCAGGGAAAGCGTACATCGTTTTGGTTTAACATCATTTTTGCTGCGGAGGGTTTGGCTATAGCCATCACAATTGCTGTTTGTAACGCAACTCGTCACCCTGAACTTATACCTGTCGTAATAGCTCTTATTGTCGGTGTTCATTTTTTCCCATTGGCACCTCTGTTTCAAGTTAGACTCTACTATTTTACAGGCACACTCCTTTGTTTACTTGCTATTATGACATGGCTTTGTGTACCTACAAAAGTCACACTGGGGGAACATCAAATCAATACATTTATGTCTGTAGTGGGCTTTGGCTCTGCCCTGATCTTGTGGGGAACTGGTCTTGCAATATGGCTAATGGGCAGAAGATTGCTAGGTATCGTCCCGAAATAAGTGAGAAGGAACTTTACACCGAAAAAGTAAAATATGTATTCAGCTAATGGGTGCATTTCTTTTGAAAGAATTGCGTCATTCGCCGTCTATTGGGTGATTTATATCTTAACGAAATTTGGTAACCTTGTATTAGAATTCAGTATATCGTGTAAGTAATGTATTTAAACTAACACTGTAGTTTAGTTTAAGCAGGATAAGGAAATAATTGAACGAATTAGTTAACTAGATTGAAAATGAGGTGACTAAATGAGATTAGGATTAAAACGAGATGAGGTAAGGTTAGAAGCACATTGTGATGAGTGGAAAAAAGAGTTTCATAGGGTGAAACAGGATATTCTTAATACAACTTCAATTCAAGAGAATAGAATTGAACACATTGGCAGCACGGCTATAAAGAATATCGTTGCCAAACCAATATTGGATTTAGTTGTTGGTGTTGATGATATTGAAAATGTTGACAAATTGATATTTCAAGGGCTAAAGGAAGCTGGTTTTTTAAAACTCAAAGTGGAACGTCCTAATGAAATTGTGCTTGCGAAGTTTAATGATGATACTTACGAGGAAAAGACACACTTTATTCACTTAGTAGAATACAATAAAGAACTCTGGAAAAATTTAATCTTTTTTAGGAACTACTTAAATTCAAACGAAACAGCAAGGGAAGAATACAGTGAACTGAAAATGAAATTTGTTGGAGAGAAAAATGGTGGGATCAATGAATACACTAGTTATAAGGAACGATTCGTAAAAGAAATCTACGAGAAAAGGAAATAATGTCCAGTTAAACTAGCGGTATGTATTACTTTAACAATCAAAAGTCAAATTACCGTCTTTATTCATGGCATTGGCCAGATTGTGGTGCAGCTTGTAAAGTGCTATAAGGCATTATCACTAAGATCCAAATTGTTGACAATTAAAAACAGAGTAAATATATAAGTTTTTATGCAAAAACAATTTCTACTATTCTGAAATATATGGTATAGTAGGGGCATAACTGAATAGAGTGTAAGAAATGGTGCCAGATGAAAGTCTGGCTTAAAAGGGAAGTCGGTGCAAATCCGACGCTGTCCCGCAACTGTAATTCGGAGCAAAACACAAATGCCACTGGGAAACCGGGAAGGCTGTGAGGCGTGTTGATGAGAAGCCAGGAGACCTGCCAATTTCTAGTACACACCAAATACCTACGTGGAAATAGGTGGTGAATAGTGACCAAAAAGGCACTGTGCGATAATAAAAGATTTTACGGAAATTCTACTTTTTCGTATTGTTTTTGTCTAAATAATTTTACCATGCAGCCATTTTCCGAGAAGGGGAATGGCTTTTTTTCATGCTACTATTCTGTATTCCAGAGCAAAATCTACTGGTTTTCGTATAGAGCCACTGAATCTAGCATGGGATGACACAAATTTGTAAGAGCAAGTAACCATAAACTTATTGATGAAAGGGAGATTAAATATGACTTATACTAGTACACTCATTGGCTATCCATATATCGGAGATGACCGCGAATGGAAGAAGGCGTTAGAAGCATTTTGGCGTCAAGAGCGAACGGAAGAGGATTTTCAGGCAACCCTAAAAAGTATTCGGTTATCGCGGATTGAAAAGCAGCTACAATCTGGCATCGATATGGTGACTGTGGGAGATTTCACTTTGTACGATAGAATGTTGGATACAGCCTTAATGTTTGGCTTAGTACCCAAGCGCTTTAACTGGCAAGGTGGAAGGGTAGATTTACATACCTACTACAGTGTAGCGAGAGGAAATCCTTCAGCAGTAGCTAGTGAAATGACCAAATGGTTTAATACCAACTATCACTACATTGTTCCTGAATATGAAGGGCAACCGTTGCAACTAACAGAAAATAAGGTATTGGCCGACTTTTTAGAGGCAAAAGAAGCGTTCGGTATTATTGCGAAGCCAACACTTATTGGCCCCTATACATTTTATAAGCTAACTAAGGGCTACAATAAATTAACACAGGTTGAATATTTAGTAGCCCTATTACCTCTCTATGCTCAGATTATTCAAGAATTAGTAGATGCAGGTGCGCAGTGGATTCAATTAGAAGAGCCTTCATTAGTGACGACACTTGACTCAGCAGAACGGAAGCTAGTACAGGAAATCTATACTCAGTTAGCGACAACCGTTCCAGCAGCAAAACTCATGCTACAAACATATTTTGAAGCATTATGTTCCTATGAAACATTGATTACATTGCCTGTCCAAGGGTTTGGTTTAGATTTCGTACATGGCTATAAAGGGAATATGGAGTCACTTCGACAATTTGGTTTCCCTCAGGATAAAGTTTTAGCTATAGGTATTGTTAATGGTCGTGATATATGGCGTTCGAACCTAGCGGAGGCTAACGCCACGATTCAAGCTATTGAAAAGCTTAGCGATGCGAAGGAATTGTGGATTCAACCCTCAAGTAGCCTTCAGCATATACCAATATCAACTTCACTTGAAAAGAAGCTGGACCCTGTTCTCAAACAAGCACTGGCGTTTGCTGATGAAAAAATCGAAGAAATTATTGAGCTCACTAAATATAGAAAAAATCAAGACGGAACGCTACGTCATAATTTTTCAGCAAGTATGAAGGCCATTGAAGCCCTAAAAAATCATTCGATTCGTCAAAATAAAATGATCCAGCAAGCCGCTCAATCCGTATCAACGAAGGATTTTGAGCGACATAGTGATTTTAATCAACGTCAAAAAATACAGCAGCAGGCGTTAGGACTGCCACTATTCCCAACAACGACAATCGGCAGCTTTCCTCAATCTGATGAGGTGAAAAGAAATCGTAATGCTTGGCGAAAGAAGCAATTGTCGAATGAAGACTATGAAGCATTTATTGAACTGGAAACAAAGCGCTGGATTCACTTGCAGGAGGATCTTGATATGGATGTACTAGTTCATGGAGAATTTGAACGGACAGACATGGTCGAATATTTCGGTGAGAAATTGACGGGCTTTGCCTTTACTGAAAAAGCATGGGTTGTTTCGTATGGCTCTCGCTGTGTGAAGCCTCCGATTATTTATGGAGATGTTGCATGGTCTTCAGCCATTACCGTGAAAGAGTCTGCGTATGCCCAAAGCTTAACGAAGCGCTTTGTAAAAGGGATGCTGACGGGACCAGTGACCATTTTAAATTGGTCCTTTGTACGCGATGATATTTCTCGAAAAGATGTCGCTTATCAAATTGCATTAGCACTTCGCAAGGAAGTGGAAGCACTTGAAACGGCAGGCATCTCCATTATTCAAGTGGATGAACCAGCACTTCGAGAAGGGTTACCTCTTCGTAAAGAAGAATGGGGGACTTACTTAGACTGGGCGGTCAATGCCTTCAAGCTTGCTACATCGAGTGTTGAGGATGAAACACAAATTCATACACATATGTGTTACTGCGAATTTAACGATTTCATAGAACCCATTAGCGCGCTAGATGCAGATGTGATTTCCATTGAAACATCACGTAGCCATGGGGAGCTAATTTCTTCCCTCCAAGTAAATCCTTATACAAAAGGAATCGGATTAGGTGTTTACGATATTCATAGCCCACGTGTGCCGAGTGAAGGCGAAATGTTAGCCATTATGAGAGATAGTTTACAAGTTCTAGACAAACATCAATTTTGGGTTAATCCTGACTGTGGCTTAAAAACAAGGAAAGAGCCAGAAACAATCGCGGCTTTAGCTAATATGGTAGGCGCTACTAAAATATTACGTCAGGAAGTGAAGGAATCTATATCAAGATAACGAAAACGATGTAATAAAAGCAAAGATCAGGGTATCTACCTGGTCTTTTTGTATGGAGGTTTTATTATATTCAGAAAATAAAATTGACGTGAACATTTCAGCATGTTATGTTTATTACTAATTTCAAATATTGCATTACAAGTTTGAATGAACGTATTTTTCATTCAATTAAAAGGAAAATGGGTGTAAATCCCATGCTGTCCCGCAGCTGTAAATGAGGAGTTTTGTTTCGATTACCACTAAGTTCTATCTTGGGAAGGTGAAGCAAAATGATGATTCATAAGCCAGAATGCCTGCTTGTAAGAAGATTCATTGATGATCTACGAAAGATAGGGAGATGGATGGAAGCTTACGTATTTGTAGGTTTGTCTGTCCTTATTCTTGTGGAATAAGGTTTTTTTATGCCTTTTTCTATTCAATTTGTAGATATGAACAGGGAATAGAGATAGGAGACAAAAAATGAGATGGACAAAGTATTTACTGCCTTTCCTGCTTGTTTTGACCTTGAGCTTTCTTGCAGGTTGTACAAGCTCAGAAAAGGACAAAGGAAATTCAGCATCAACAGAACAAACAGATGAAAAAATGATTACGATTGGATGGCCATTAGATGTAGGGCCATTAAATCCACATACATATTTACCAAATCAGATGACTGCTCAAGCCATGGTTTATGAATCTTTAGTGGCGTATAACGATGATGGCACAATTACGCCAAAGCTAGCAGAAAGTTGGGACATCTCAGAGGATAAAACTGCCTATACGTTCCATTTACGCAAGGATGTTACCTACTCGGATGGGACTGCCTTTAATGCTGATAATGTGATTCGCAATTTTGATGCAGTATTAGCGAATCGTGACATGCATTCTTGGATGGGTATGGTCAATCATATTAAAGAGGTCGTCAAAGTAGATGATTCAACAATACGTTTGCAATTAGATGAACCGTATTACCCTGTGTTAAACGAATTAGCCTTTGTTAGACCATTCCGTTTTTTAGGGGATAATGGCTTCCCAGACGGCGATGCAACAAATGATTCCATCCAATCAGCTATTGGCACAGGTCCATGGGTATTAACCGACTATAAAAAAGATGAATATGCAGTATTTAGCCGTAACGAACAGTATTGGGGTGAAAAACCACTCGTAGATAAGATAAAGGTTAAGATCATTCCAGATTCGGAATCTCTTTCGTTAGCCTTTGAAAATGAAGAATTAGATGTCATTTATGGTCGAGGGATTATTAGCTTAGATAACTATACGTATTTAAGAGATAGTGGCAAATATAAAACCGCTACATCTGAGCCGTTGTCTACGAAAGCATTACTGTTCAATACACAGTCTGGGCCGTTAGCTGAGCTAAAGGTTCGACAAGCTATTCAATATGCTATCAATAAAGAACAAATGATAGACAGTATTACACATGGTACAGAAAAAGTGGCAAACACGCTATTCTGGGATGCAATTCCTTATGCCAATATTGATTTGGCGCCCATTATATATAATCCTGAAAAAGCGCAGAGATTGCTAGATGAAGCGGGCTGGACGCTACAGAAGGGTGAAAAAATTCGTTCGAAAAATGGCCAACCCCTTACATTAGATTTAATCTATATTGCTACTGATGCCATTCAAAAACCTATGGCGGAGTTAATGCAAGGCGAGCTAGCAAAAATAGGGGTACAGTTAAATATTGAAGGCGCAGATGTTATGGTCGGTCTGCAAAAATTAATGGATGATCAGGTTGATATTAACTTCTGGCGTACAAATGGACCGCCGACTGATCCACATAGCTTTGCAAATGAATCAGCTACACCAAATGCTAGTGGTGTATATGAAGCAAAATTAGGCTTACCAAATGCTCAAGAGATTGATACAAACATACATCAACTATTAGTTGGTACCGATGAAGAGGAACGTGTGCAGCTATATACGGATATTTTAACAATGTTCCACGATCAAGCATTATTCTATCCAATATCGTATGAAACGAATAATGTTATTTATCAACCATATATGAAGGATTTTGCACCACGTGCTTCTGAATATGACATTCCATATGCACAAATGGATAAAGAAAACTAAGTATGAAAGAGAGAGTGTGTCGAACCAGGACAACTCTCTTTTTATCATCGGATGAAATAGGAAGTGACGACATGTACGAATCGACTTGGATGTTTTGTGTAAAAAGAATTCTCACACTTCCATTTGTATTAGTAGGCGTATCTATTCTGACCTTTGTGTTTATTCGTTTCGTACCAGTAGAACCGGCAGAGGTCATCCTTCGACTCTCAAGAATTGCCCCAACACCAGAGGCTATACAAGCTTTACGAGAAGAATTAGGGACAGACAAGCCTTTTATCATGCAGTATCTGCTATGGGTAAAAGGCGTTTTACAGCTAGACTTTGGGACATCTTTTGTTAGTAAATTACCCGTGGCTCATGAGCTATTTGCTAAGCTACCCGCTACCATTGAATTAGCTATAGTAGCATTTATCCTAATTTTAACTTTTAGTATTCCATTAGGGGTTGTGAGCGCATTATATAAGCATTCCTTTATCGATAAAATCATTCGATTATTTACAGTACTAAGTGTATCCATCCCAACATTTTGGTTAGGGTTTATCCTACTCTATCTTTTTAGCTTAAAACTTGGCATTTTTCCGACGAATGGAAAAGGTTCGGTAGCACATATTGTTTTACCAGCCTTCACCTTAGCTTTACCTACAATCGGATTGTTCTCACAGTTTATCCGCTCTGCCATAATCGAAGAATACGAGCAGCCATATGTAAAATATGCACAGCTTAGAGGTTTGAAAAAATCGGTCATACTCATTCGACACGTGGGGAGGAATGCTGCCATACCAATATCAACTTTGTTTGGGATGACACTCGGAAATTTGCTAGGTGGTGCTGTCATAGTCGAGCAAGTATTTAGTTGGCCGGGGCTTGGTCGATATTTAATAGAATCCATAACGAATCGTGATTACCCCGTTGTACAATGCTATGTGTTGGTGATTGCTGTCATCTATGTGCTCGCCAATTTAGGCACAGATGTATTGCATCGTTTATTGGATCCTCATCTGATGATGAAGGATAGGAGAGAGTAAAGTGAACTTAGGACGTATACATATGAGAAGATATATTAGTCTCACCTTACTAATGATCATTGGTTTACTAGGACTGTTAGCCCCACTCATTATGCCTCATGACCCTTTAGCAGTCGATATTTCTAAGAAATTTTTAGCACCCTCATGGGACTATCCATTAGGAACAGACCATTTAGGAAGATGTGTCTGCTCACGATTGCTTTTAGGGATTCGGTATTCTTTAGGTGCGGCGCTCGTCATACAAATAGTTGCTATTCTAGTAGCGATACTATTAGGCGCATTAGTCTCCTTAAAAAGAGGTATAATAGATGCGCTATTTATTCGGATATGCGATATTTTATTAGCTTTTCCAACACTTGTACTAGCATTTGGGCTTTTAGGTGTACTAGGTCCTAGCTTGAAAAATGTGTTAATTGCACTTAGTTTGACACAGCTTATTTATTATTCGAGGCTCATCCGAGGTTTATTTATTGGCATGAATGAAAAAGACTTTATTCTAGCGGCAAGAATCAGTGGTACTACAGGTGCAAAATTAATTATTCGACACTATCTCCCTCATGTTTGGCCACCGATTGTAACGATTGTGGCATTAGATATGGGGAAGGTCATTTTAGAGATTGCGGGCTTTTCCTTTATTGGGCTTGGTGTGCAAGCTCCCACTCCTGAATGGGGAATGATGGTAAATGAAGGGAAGCAATATATCCGCCAACATCCTGAATTAATGCTATATCCTGGGCTTGCTATCGTCTTTGTTGTCCTAGTATGTAATGTTTTAGCAAGTAGTTTGAAGAAGCCTGATCAGTAAAGGGGTAGTTATGAAGAAAGTTTTAGAAGTGAAAGACTTATCGGTCAAAATTGGAGAACAGAATATTTTATCCTCCATTCATTTAACAGCCTATCAAGGCCGAGTATTAGGAATTATTGGGGAAAGCGGTAGTGGGAAAACGATGCTTTGCCAAGCTATTATGCAAGCCTTGCCGACTAGAGCGCAGATCACCAAAGGGCAAATTTTCTACCATCAACAAGATTTATTGAAGGTAACTGCTGCTCAAATGAGAGCTTATCGTGGTAGACATCTTTCTATTATTATGCAAAATCCTTCGACTGCCTTTGACCGTGTTCAAACCATTGAAAGTCATTTTCGTGAATCATTAAAAGCTCATTTTGCTATAACTAAAAATGAAATAAGACAAATTGCTATTGAAAGCATGTCAAAAGTTAATTTACCTAATCCTGAGCGCCTTTTATACTATTATCCATTCCAATTAAGTGGGGGAATGCTACAGCGTGTGATGATTGCTTTGTCACTGGCAATTCAAGCCTCGGTATACATAGCTGATGAGCCAACGACAGCTCTTGATACAGTCAATCAAAAGCAGGTTTTGACATTATTTGATCGTATTCGCCTGGAAACACAGGCAGCCATCCTTCTTGTGACACATGATTTAGGCGTTATCGCTGAACTTGCTGATGATGTAGCCGTGATGTATAAGGGGAAAATAATTGAACAAGCGAATGTCTATGATTTTTTTGATGCACCTCAGCATCCTTATACAAAGAAACTATTACAATCCCGAATTATGTTTTAGAGGTGAAAAGATTGAAGCTACTAGAAGTGAGAAATATTGAGAAGAACTATGCACATAGACCGTTCATATTCAAGCGAAGACAGGATGCTCCTGTATTACAGAAAGTATCATTTTCACTTCAGGAGGGGGAATGCTTAGGAATTGTTGGACAAAGTGGCTCAGGAAAAAGCACATTGGGCCGAATTATATTAGGGATGGAAAGGCCAACAGCCGGTGAGATTCTATTTCAAGGGGTTAATCTTTATGATGCCACTAGCCAACAGAAAAAAATGATACGGAGAGATTTACAAGCAGTCTTTCAAAATAGTTATCATTCATTAAATCCAAAGCACACCATTTTTCAAATTTTAGAGGAACCATACCTAAATTTCGAGCATTATAGCTCAGCTGAGAGACATTATAAGGTAAAGGAATTACTTGATCATGTAGAGTTAGAAAAATCTATTGCCGAAAAGTATCCTTCCCAGCTAAGTGGGGGACAACAACAGCGTGTGAACATTGCAAGAGCGCTTGCCTTACATCCAAAATTAATTGTTTTAGATGAAGCCATTAGTAGTTTAGATATGATTTTGCAAAAACATATCATTCAATTACTACAGACACTACAAAAGGATTTGCAACTTGCCTACATTTTCATCTCTCATGACCTACAGGCTACACGCTTTATTTCAGATCGCATCCTTGTCATGCAAAATGGTCAGCTAGTAGAGGAAAGTATGAAAGGTGAACCATTTAAGCATTCCGCATCACTTGAGCTATGCAACGCGATTTTACCCACTCACCCTCGCGAAAGAATTCACAAGAATACTAGTATCTGAAATACCTTTGCGAATAAAATCCTTATTAAAATTCTTACATTGTTATTTGGAAAGCTTCGTAAAGGAGCTTTCGAACTCCCATATTTTGCCCTCTAGGTTGTTTAAGAGAGCGACCGTCCTCTGTTCCATATTATTCGGAAGTTCTTCCTTACTGAAATAGGTGAGGCTTAAGCTCTCACCATCTTTCATTTCCAATACACCCCTTACATGTTTAGCTCTATAAAGGTGAATGACTGTATAGATTTCATCGCCATTCGGATAACAGTAGTAATAATCAGGTCCTGTAAAAACACCGATAAACTCAAACTCTTTAGCCACGAGTCCAGTTTCCTCATAAAGTTCACGCGCAGCAACCTGCTCTAATGTTTCGTTTATTTCCATTGAGCCGCCAGGTAATCCCCAATCCAATGTATCTGAACGATGTTGAAAGAGTATTTTCTTATCATCATTAACAACAAGAACTGTCGAACCAACGTTTATAATCGGTCTATTACCGATAAGCTTTCTTA
This sequence comes from Lysinibacillus sp. GbtcB16, assembly GCF_019091145.1. NCBI lineage: Bacteria > Bacillati > Bacillota > Bacilli > Caryophanales > Bacillaceae > Lysinibacillus > Lysinibacillus sp. GbtcB16. The sequence continues at coordinate 1,789,166 of NZ_JAGXJV010000001.1, read as the reverse complement.
ATTCTGTTATATAGCCCATCCCGTCACTCCTCGTTTCATCGTAATGCAAAACAAATCGCTTTTTTAAAGCAGACTTCATAAATATAGCTCCATTGGGATTGATTAACAATCTTTTTTTTGAGCGAAATAATGCTTAAATATGCAGAATAGTTCGTCAAAAATGAAAAATAGCTTTTTATAATCAGTCTTTTCTGAATTTTACCTATGTTGATTGTTTGGAAACCTCTATGTTAAGGTAAAAAGACAAATTGAATATGCTAAATTTTGGTGGTTCAAATGGGTTTGATTCCATTTGATTAAAAGGGAAGTTGGTGTGAGTCCAACACTGTCCCGCAACTGTATGTAGGAGTTCCATAACGAGACCACTGTTTTGTTCTTCAAAACGGGAAGGTGTTATAGGAATGTTGATGATAAGTCAGGAGACCTGCCGCTAAATAAGCATCAATTGACCTACGAGGATAGGGAGGTGTTAGCTACTGTATGATGAGTGTGAATGGATGTAAGTTCACTGTTTTTTGTTCTGTCATACTTTTGTAGATTAACAACTTCTAAAGGGGTAGAAGTTGTTTTTTTGTTGTTCTTTCGAGTTTGAATGGTAACGCTTACAAGAATGATTAAACAAAGGGGTTGTAATCCATGGAGTTAACGTATTCACCAGGTCTTGATGGAGTTATTGCTGCGGAAACAAAACTGTCTTTCTTAGACGTAGTAGAAAGCCAAATTGTTATACGGGGCTACGATTTGATTGAACTATCTCAGCGATATTCCTATTTAGATATTGTCCATTTATTATTGCACGGAAACCTACCAACTACTGAGCAACAAGCTGAATTACAGGATAAATTGAAAGAAAACTATCACGTTCCACAAGAGCTTGTTCAAATTTTTAACTTATTACCAAATGGGACACATGCTATGGACGGCCTTAGAACTGGAATTTCAGCGTTAGCAGGGTATGATCAGCACATCAATGATCGATCGACTGAAAGGAATGTAACACGAGCATATCGACTTTTAGGTGGCATGCCCAACATCGTTGCGAATAGCTACCGTGTATTAAATGGTCAAGATGTTGTCAAACCGGATAGTCAGCTTTCTTATAGTGCTAATTTTTATTACATGATTACTGGAAGAAAACCAACACCATTAGAAGAAGAAATTTTTGACCAATCACTTGTTTTATATAGTGAACATGAAATGCCGAATTCGACTTTTGCTGCTCGTGTTATTGCCTCCACACAATCCGATCTGTATGGTGCTCTAACTGGTGCTGTCGCATCATTGAAAGGAAATTTGCATGGTGGGGCGAACGAGGCAGTCATGTATATGCTGCTTGAAGCTAAGACTGTAGAAGGCTTTGAAGCGATGCTGAAAAACAAGCTCAAAAATAAAGATAAAATAATGGGCTTTGGCCATCGGGTCTATATGAAAAAAATGGACCCAAGAGCGCAGATCATGAAAGAAGCTTTGTATAAATTATGCTTGGAGCAAGGTGATGACCGCTTATATCACATGTGTGAAGCTGGTGAAAAAGTGATGGTGGAGGAAAAAGGCTTGTATCCAAATTTAGATTATTACGCTGCGCCAGTGTATTACATGCTGGGTCTACCAATTGAATTATATACGCCTATTTTCTTTGGCTCTCGAACGATCGGTTTATGTGCACATGTGATCGAACAACATGACAATAATCGATTATTTAGACCTCGTGTTCATTATATAGGCGAGCGTCATAACCTTGAAGAATTGTCGGTATAATCAAGTTTTAACAACTCGCCACAGAGCTGATGGACATTCTGACCAATGCCCATCAGCATACTAGTATATCAAATGCATACCTTGAAAGGAAGATATAGATGATTAAAACGAATGAAAAAACGATGACAGACCAGCTTCTTATTGATATTGCGGATTATGTATTAAACACAAAGATTACGAGCGAAGAAGCTTACGAAACGGCTCGATATGTTTTATTGGATACGTTAGGTTGTGGCATTTTAGCTTTACAATATCCTGAATGTACAAAACTTCTAGGTCCTGTAGTACCAGGTACAGTCGTTCCAAATGGTACTCGTATTCCAGGAACATCCTATGTCCTTGATCCAGTAAAAGGTGCCTTTAATATCGGTTGTATGATCCGTTGGCTGGATTATAACGATACATGGTTGGCGGCAGAATGGGGGCATCCTTCTGATAATCTAGGTGGCATTTTAGCTGTAGCCGATTATTTGAGTCGTGTACGTGTTGCAGAAGGGCAAGAGCCTCTCCAAATAAAAGACGTTTTAGAAATGATGATTCAAGCTCATGAAATACAAGGAATACTTGCACTCGAAAATAGCTTAAATCGTGTTGGCTTAGATCACGTCTTATTTGTCAAAATAGCGACAACAGCTGTAGTAACAAAGGCTTTAGGTGGCACTCATCAAGAAATTGTCAATGCCTTATCAAATGCTTGGATTGATAATTCAAGTTTAAGAACCTATCGACATGCTCCTAATACAGGCTCTAGAAAATCATGGGCTGCTGGCGATGCTACAAGCAGGGCCGTACAACTAGCAATGATGGCTGTGAAGGGGGAAATGGGCTATGCAACTGCATTGTCTGCACCAGGCTGGGGATTCCAAGATGTGCTCTTTAATAAGGAAGAATTAAAGCTTGCGAGACCACTTGCATCTTATGTTATGGAAAATGTCCTCTTTAAAGTGTCTTACCCTGCAGAATTTCATGCTCAAACGGCTGCAGAATGTGCTGTTCATTTACATCCTGAAGTAAAGAATCGCCTAGCTGAAATTGACCGCATTGACATTACGACGCATGAATCAGCCATACGAATTATCGATAAAGAAGGGCCACTTCACAATCCTGCTGATCGTGATCACTGCCTTCAATACATTACAGCTATTGGTCTTATTTATGGTGACATTACAGCAGATCACTACGAAGATGAGGTGGCTGTAGACCCACGCATTGATGACTTGCGACATAAAATGGTTGTCGTGGAAAAAAGACAATATACAATCGATTATTTAGACCCTGATAAACGATCCATTGCGAATGCTGTTCAAGTTTATTACAAAGATGGTACATCATCCGAGCTAATTGAGTGTGAATATCCTTTAGGACATCGTTTCCGTCGTGAGGAAGCATTTCCACAGATCATTAATAAATTCCAGCAAAACATTCGTACGCATTATTCTCAAAAACAACTCCATACAATAAATGAGGTTTGTGCAAATAAAGAGCTGCTTGAACAAATTGCTGTCCATGAATTTATTAATTTATTTATTTAATTTAGAAGGATTCCGAACGCAACAAAAAGGAGGTTTTTAACAATGGCGTGGATTGTCCAAGAAGCGAAGACACAAAAACAATTAGCTGAACAATTTAAAGCTCTTATTGCTCGTTCATCTATTTTGCAAATACCAGGAGCACATGATGCAATGGCTGGTTTAATGGCTAAAAAAGTTGGCTTTGAGGCATTGTATCTTTCGGGTGCCGCTTATACAGCGAGTAGAGGCCTACCAGACTTAGGAATGATTTATTCAAATGAAATCGCTCAGCGTGCTAGTGATATTATTCGGGCTACTAATTTACCTATGCTAGTGGATATTGATACGGGCTTTGGTGGTGTATTAAATGTTGCCCGTACTGCTTGTGAAATGGTAGAGGCAGGGGTTGCTGCCGCACAGCTAGAGGACCAAAATCTTCCTAAAAAATGTGGACATTTAAATGGCAAAACTCTTATTTCAATAGAGGAAATGATACAAAAAATAAAAACGATTAAACAAATAGCCCCTACATTAGTAATTATTGCTCGCACGGATGCAAGGTCTGTTGAAGGCTTAGAGCAGGCTATTCTAAGAGCCAAAGCATATGTTGCTGCTGGGGCAGATGCTATTTTTCCAGAGGCATTACAAACTGACAAGGAGTTTAAACAATTTGCCAATGAGTTAGATGCACCCTTATTAGCCAATATGACTGAATTCGGTCAAACTCCTTATTATACCGCTAAGGAATTTGAAAAAATGGGCTACTCGATGGTCATTTATCCTGTTACGTCTATGAGAGTTGCAGCGAAAGCATACGAGCGTGTATTTGAATTAATAAAAAATACTGGAACACAACAAGAAGCAGTTGAGGATATGCAAACAAGAAGCGAATTATATGAAACGATTTCCTACTATCAATTCGAGGATTTAGATCGTGAATTAGCAAAAACCATCTTACCTAAGGAGGAAATAAAGTAGGAGAGCTGAATGGCTTTTCTCCACTTTCTTTCAAGGAGGACTCATATGGATCGACTAGAAGACAAAATGACAATCTTTACACCAGAGGATTTTCATGATGAAGAAGAGCTCATTGCAAAAACTGCTGAGCTCTTCATTAAACAGGATGTCTCACCGAATATGTCATCTATTGAACTGCAGCAATATGCGATCACTCGTCAACTATTTCAAAAAGCAGGTGATCTTGGTTTACTGGCTATTGAAATTCCCGAGGCCTATGGAGGACTCGAGCTCAATAAAACAATTTCCGGTCTTGTAGCAGAGAAAATGGGTTTTGGGGGCTCTTTCAGCGTTTCCTACAATATCCATGCTGGGGTGGGCACATTACCCTATGTCTATTTTGGCGATGAGGAGCAAAAGCTGAGGTACTTACCAAAGCTTGCATCTGGAGAATGGATTGGTGCCTATGCACTTACAGAGTCCGATGCAGGCTCTGATGCACTGCGCCCCAAAACGAATGCTAGATTAACAGAAGATGGTACAGCATGGATAATAAACGGAGAAAAGCAATGGATTACGAATGCTCAGCTAGCAGACGTCTTCGTTGTTTTTGCCCAGACGCATAATGGAATGACTGCGTTGATTGTCGAACGTTCCTTTAAAGGGGTATCTGTAGGTCAGGAAGAGGAGAAAATGGGCATTAAAGGCTCTTCAACGGCAACGCTCATTTTAGAAGACGTGATGGTACCAATTGATCATGTTCTTGGAGAGGTTGGCAAAGGGCATATCGTCGCTATGAACATCTTGAATATGGCTCGTCTAAAGCTTGCCTTTTCCAATATAGGAACGGCCAAACAGGCATTTCAATTAGCAGTGAATTACGGGAAGGGACGGAGACAATTTGAACGATCTATCGTTGATTTTACAATGATACAGGAAAAACTTGCTGACATGGCCGTTTTGATTTATGGAGCAGAAAGTGCTGCATACCGAACGGCTGGAAAAATGGATGAGGCTATTGCATCAGGAAGTAAGGAAACGGTGGTTCAGAAAATATCCGGATTTGCACTCGAATGCGCACTCCATAAAGTACATTGTTCCGAAGCACTTGGAAAAATTGCTGATGAAGCTGTCCAAATACATGGTGGATATGGTTATATGCAAGATTATGATGTGGAACGTTTGTATCGGGACGCAAGAATTAGCCGTATTTTCGAAGGTACAAATGAAATCAATCGCCTCACATTGGCAAAAATGCTGTGGAAAAAAAATATACAAACAACTGCAATAGCAGATGATTTTATGCACTGTCAGCCATTCGAAAATAATCACCATTATATCCTTCTCTCCAAGCATTTGATGCAACTAGCAATTACAGTCATTACGAATGCACAGATTCAACTCGAGCAGGAGCAAGAATTTATGCGTTTGTTGGCGGATATAGCCATGGAAAGCTATGTCATGGAATCAGCCTGGCTGAGGTCGAAAAAAGCTGTACATGAGCAAACAAAACAATTGATGACAGACATATTATGCCAGGAGGGTTACCGCAAAATAGAAGAAAGTGCAATTACTATTATTACGGCCGCTGAAAGCAATGAGCAAAAACGAGTAAGCTTGCTAAATAGTATTCGACAGTTAAATATTCCACTACGGCAAAATCTATTTATGAAAAAAAGGATACTTGCGAGAACATTCATTGACAACCCAAAAATGATTAGTTAGGAGGAGCAACATGATTGATACATTGGCAAACGTTACGAAAGAGGGGTCTATTGCTATTATTCATTTAGATCATCCACCTGCAAACACTTTGTCATCAGCCTCTATTGAAAACCTGCGTCGTATTTTCCAAGAGCTAGCGGAGGATGAAGAAACAAGTGCCATTATTATGACTGGCACTGGTCGATTTTTTGTCGCTGGGGCTGATATAAAGGAGTTTGTTTCAGCCTTTGGCCAACAGGAAAAAGCATTGCAAATGGCTCAAGCAGGGCAAGCGCTATGCGATGAAGTAGAAGCCATGAAGAAACCAGTTATTGCGGCCATTAATGGACCCGCCCTTGGGGGTGGACTCGAACTAGCGTTAGCATGTCATTTCCGAATTGCTTCTAAACAAGCCATTCTCGTCTTACCCGAATTAAAGCTTGGACTACTTCCTACATTCGGGGGGACTCAACGACTTAGCAGAATAACAAATCAAGCAACGGCGCTCCAATTAATTTTAACAAGTAAACAATTGAGTGCTGACGAGGCATTACAGCTCGGTATTGTCCAACTAGTAACAGAACCTGAGGAACTTTTGATGACGGCTAAGACTGTTGCGAATTCCTTTGTTGAGGGTAAAAGTATGACAAGTGTCTCTCGTACAATTGAATGTGTAATTCAAAGCACGAAGGCTAATTTTCAACAAGGACTAGAGCTTGAACGAACGAGTTTTGCTGAGCTATTGTTAACAAATGATGCTAAAGAGGGTGTGCAGGCATTTATTGAAAAAAGACAGCCACACTTTAAACATTGTTAAAGGAGGGGTCCAACATGGCAAACGAAGTACTATTTTCGGTCGAAGATGGAGGAGCGGCAACCATTACATTGAATCGCCCTAAAGCTTTAAATTCTCTTTCCACTGACATGCTTAACCCTATTAGAGAAAAATTAAAAGAATGGGAAGCGAATGATGAAATCCGTCTTATTGTACTACAAGGGGCTGGGGAGAAGGGATTTTGCGCTGGTGGTGACATTAAAACACTTTATCAAGCACAATCCAGTCAAGATGCATTACAAGGGGCTGAAAACTTTTTCGAAGTAGAATATGAAGTTGATTTGGCGATCTATCATTATCCTAAACCCATTATTGCTTGTCTTGATGGCATTGTTATGGGAGGTGGGGTCGGTTTAACCTATGGTGCAAGCCACCGAATTGTTACAGAGCGGACTAAATGGGCGATGCCAGAAATGAATATTGGCTTTTTTCCAGACGTTGGAGCGGGCTATTTCTTAAACAAAGCGCCAGGTTCTATTGGTTACTACCTAGCATTAACTGCGTCCACTATTAAAGCAGCAGACGTCCTTTTTGCTAATGGGGCAGATCATTATATGACGAGTGAAAAGCTATCTGATTTCCTTCAAAGTGTAAAACAGACGGACTGGCATTCTAACAATATAAACGCAATCATAACCCAACTAATAAAGAAATATTCTAGTAAGCCATCCGCGAACAGTGAACTTGAGAAGCTTCAAACAGTAATAAACCACCATTTTTCAAAACATACTGTAGAGGAAATCATACAATCCTTAGACCAAGACCAAAGCGAATTTGCCCGTGACACGAAGCACTTGCTTCTGTCGAAATCACCCTCCTCTTTAAAAATTACGTTACAGCAGCTTATGGACGCTCGTGAAAAAAAAGTAGAAGAATGCTTTAAGACCGATTTCATTTTGGCAAGAAACTTTTTAAGACATAGGGATTTCTATGAAGGTGTGCGCTCCGTTGTCATTGATAAGGATCGAAATCCTCATTATACCTATCAATCATTAGAAGAATTCACAGAAGAGGATAAGAAAAGGTTTTTTCAAGAAAACAGTGTAACATTATAGATTTCGTTTAAAAATCCTGTTAGTAGCAGGATTTTTTTATGGAAGAAATGGGGGAACTGCCAGCTACTAGGCAAAAAAACTTTATCAAATGACATCCCCCATTCAAACATGAATACTAGCTTTTGAGCTCTTCATTTTCAGATGGAGTAGAGCGGTGTAGGATGTTATCTAGTATGCTACCAGTAATCGGCATAAAGAAGTGGAGGATGAACCCACCCAAACAAACCGTTATGATTGTGCCAAAGCCAATTGGGCCTTTCACTATTAACGCCAGCACTAAAAACAAGATATAAATAGTCGTTCTTGCAAAAAAGATGCTCCTTTTCGTTAGCTCTTTAATTAGTAAGGTTAATCGGTCAACAGGAATCGGTGCAAAATTCGTATGTAAATAGGTGGCAGTCCCTAACCCAATCACAACTAAACCAACACCAAAACAAACAACTTGACTATACCAAGCTACAGGTGTTAACTCATTGTGTAACAAAAATAACCACATATCAATCCCAATTCCCGTAATAAAAGCTGTAATAAAGCCCAAAAATTCGGGCCTTTGTTTAGTTAGTATAGCATTACAGCCTATTAAAATAATGGCCAATATAATTTCCCAGCTACCAATTGTCAGCCCTATATTTTTAGATAGTCCTACTAAAAGAGCATCGAAGGGGGAAGTACCTAGATTGGATTGAATAGTTAAAGAAATGCCTAGCGTTAAGATAAAAATGCCTATGACATAAAAAACATATTTCACTTTTACAACCTCCCTACAATTTATATTGCATATACAACAAAATTAAGTTACATTCAATATATACTCTTTTTGTTGCATTTGCAACATAAAATCTATAAAGAGTTTTAAAGGAGTGTAATCAATGTCAATCAAATTTGCAAAATGTAGCGTAGGTGATTTAAAAAAACTCCAAGAGGTGAGTATTGAAACATTTAATGATACCTTTAAAGATCAGAATTCACCTGAAAATATGACTGCTTACTTGGAAAAAGCATTTACAGAGGATCGGCTGGAAAAGGAATTATGTAATGAAGCTTCAGAATTCTATTTTATTTATGACAATGATGTCATTGCGGGTTACTTAAAGGTGAATGTCAATGATGCCCAATCTGAACAAATGGGGAATGAGTCCCTTGAAATTGAACGTATTTATATTCGACAGTCATTTCAAGGAAGAGGTCTTGGCAAATATCTTATGAACAAGGCGATCGAATTAGCTGAAGTCCAAAACAAAAGTAGCATCTGGTTAGGGGTCTGGGATAAAAATGACAACGCCATAGGTTTTTATAAAAAAATAGGCTTTGTTCAAACTGGGGCGCACAGCTTTTACATGGGTAAGGAAGAACAATTAGATTTAATTATGACAAAAACACTCATTTAAATTTTAAATGGCAGAAACGTTGATATCGCAACATTTCTGCCATTTTTCTATACATACTTAATATTTTTCTGCATGAACATCTAGATGCCATAGCTAGAAAAAATAAAAACATTCAAGCCATAAGAACCATTCCGAAATGAAGCTCTTCTTTCTGTTTATTTGTAATATTTCATCTTTATAACCCTTTAAATATTAATAATCTTTCATAACTGATACAAAAAACGACGTATTTTTCTATACTTTTACCTATTTCGATGGTTTATATTGCCATATAGGTCTTTAGACAGTTGAGTCATTTCCAAATTACCTATAAAATGTAATTATTATTGAAAACGATAATCATTATCAATTATAAACGATATTGTTTCTTTTACTTCTCAGTCTTTCTAATAAGGGAGACTCCTTTTTTTAACAATGAGTGATAATGATTATCAATTAATAGTAAAAAGGCTCTGTGAAAGGATTGGTTTATTTCATGCAACAGATTGCTAAACAGATTGCAGAAAATGCAACGTTTCAGGCGTTTATAAATTGTTATATACGAGAGGTGAGAAGCGGGCATTGGGTCAAAAAGGAGGAGTGGATTAAAGAACAACGACTATCAGCACTGATTACAGAGGCACATATATTTGAGCTTGAGTTACCAAGACAAAACATACGTTTTGCCTTTGGTGTGGAATATAAATCTCTTGTCGGAAGACAGGTAATTGGTACGCCGTTGAAGTATTGTACAAAACAAAAACAATGGCTTGTCGAGGATAAATTATCGATACTTATTACGCTCATTCAGGAACTACATTGGATGGCTAAGAGGGATAGCAATCTTAATCTTTCTTCCCATTTTGACGAACTCATTCTTCGCATAATTGAGAGCTATCAAACGATGGCCCATTATATTGAAAAGAGTTTGGAAGGTGATAAGCAACCTGGAGCTAGCGGTACGTTTATTGAAGCGGAGCAGTCTCTCTTACTGGGTCATTGGCTTCATCCAACACCCAAAAGTAGACAAGGGATGGCAGATTGGCAACAAACCAGTTTTGCTCCAGAGTTACAAGGTTCTTTCCAACTTCACTATTTTCGTGTTGACCGTAAAATGGTGAAGGAGGCCTCCGTATTAGAAAAAAGTGCGAGTGATCACATTGTTCAATCGTTAAAAACATCACAGCCTAATTTTGTTGCGTCAGTGAAGGATTGTTTCATTCCTGTCCACCCACTACAAGCACAATGGCTTCTACAGCAACAATATGTAAAAAAGGCGATTACTGAAGGATTCATACAATACGAGGGTGCGCTAGGCGCTTTTTATACAGCAACCTCTTCCATCAGAACGGTTTACAACTCACAGGAAGAAATGATGTATAAGTTTTCAATTCCTGTCAAAATAACAAATTCATTGAGGGTCAATAGAACTCATGAACTTAAAGCTGGGATTGCTATGGCTCGATTAATGAATAAAATAGATTTTTTAGAAAATCATCCATCCTTTCAGATGATTCATGACCCTGCTTATATGACTGTAGAGTTTCCACACCAGACGGAATCAGGGTTTGAGGTTATTTTTCGCTCAAACGTATTTCCTACAGGCCAAGATGAAGGAATCTGCATGATCGCTACGCTTGTGCAAGAGCCCCTGCTAGAAGAAAAATCAAAGCTATGTCAGCTCATCATGAAAATCGCTCAATCCGAACTCCGGTCATTAGAGAGTGTCAGCTTAGATTGGTTTAAAGATTATTGGACATGTGCGATAGAACCATTATTAAGATTATACGATGAGCATGGGATCGCTCTGGAAGCCCATCAGCAAAACAGTCTATTAAACATCTCTTCCGGTTATCCAACCACATACTATTATCGCGATAACCAAGGGTATTACTTATCAAAAGCCTATAAAGATGTACTTCTTGCAAGAGAGCCATCTTTACATGAAACAGAAGAGCTGTTTTACGAAGATGCTCTTATTCAAGATAGATTTACGTATTATTTATTTATGAATCAACTGTTTCCTGTTATTTCTCGATTTGGAGCGGATCAGCTTATTAATGAAAATGTTCTTTTGAAGTGGTCTATCGAACAACTGCACTTATTAGAAAAAGAATTGGCAGGTTTCGGGAAGGCATTTGTTCGGAACATTCTAAATCAAGAAGAGCTTGCCTTCAAAGCAAACCTTTTAACAAGGTTTCATGATGTAGATGAACTTGAAGCCGAACTTGAGCAAGCCGTATATACGAAAATTCCAAACCCCTTTGTTCGTCAGTATGAGGAGGCAGAATATGCAGCAGCTACAGCCTTTAGCCTCTAAAAGAGGAGAGCTACGTGTAAGACGGCAGCTTGTTGAAGCGATGATCTTTGAGGGACTAATCAACTATGAAGAAACACGTCTGGATCAATGGACTTCAATTTTTACTCTTATTGGACAGACATACACCTTTCGCTGTGAAGGAAGAAGAATGGCATTTGATCGCATCCGAATAAAGGGAGATCATATTTTTCTAGTAAGCAAGGATGAGACGTTACAGGAAGCAACATTTGAGGAACTAGTCGATGAATTACTGACGAGTCATCAAGATAAAGTTCGGTTACTGATAGAACTTCATTTAACGAGTAATCTTTGCGATTGGAATGATAGACATCTCCAAATGCCGATATCGAGAAGACATTCGAGCTATGAGGAATTAGAATCGGAAATTATGGAAGGACATCCGTATCATCCTTGTTTTAAATCTAGAACCGGTTTTACGATTGACGACCATATAAACTATGGCCCTGAAGGAAAGCAATCATTCACCCTTCAATGGGTGGCAGTGAGAAGAAGCTATGTACGAATCGCTGTTCTTGAGAAAGAAGAAGATTTCTGGAAAAGAGAGCTAGGGCATTTACTGTGGGACGACCTTCTTACCGAGCTTGCGAGATTCAATGGCACATTCGAAGACTATACGTTCTTACCTGTTCACCCTTGGCAATGGCGTACCATGAAACAGGAGCTAGCTGAATTAATGGAACAAAGAGATTTCATAGCTTTAGATGTGAATGGAGATTACTATAGGGCAACCCAATCAGTCCGAACATTATGGAATTCCTCACATCCCCAAAAGGCGCAATTAAAATGCTCAATGAATATGGTGAATACCTCTTCATTACGAAAGTTACATGCTCATGCTGTTTGTGCTGCTCCTCATATTTCTGCATGGCTTAAACAGGTACTTCAATCAGATGCCTATTTACAAAAGACTGTTATTGTACTGGAAGAATATGCAGGCATTATTTTTGAACCGCATGCCTCAAAGCATAGTAGTAAATTAGAAGGTCAGCTTGGCACCATCTGGCGAGAAAGTGTGCGCCTGTATATGAAGGAGGAGGAGGAAGCAGTACCCTTTACGGTACTCATGATGATGGAGTTAGATGGTCGTCCGTTTATTGCTGATTGGCTATGCCGATATGGTACGGAGGCGTGGATAAAACGCTTGATTGAAGTGAGTGTTATTCCAGTTTGGCACCTACTTGTTGCTCACGGAATTGCAGTAGAGGCCCATGCGCAAAATATGATTTTATTGCATGAAAATGGGTGGCCGACTCGGGTTGTACTGAGAGATTTCCATGACAGTATCGAATATACGGAAGAATTCATAGCAGATCGAAACCTCATCCCCGATTTTGGAACGATACATGACCGATTTAAAGATGCACCTGCCGATCATTATTATTGGATGTCATCTGTAGAGGCTTTACGTGAGTTAGCGATGGATACACTATTCGTGTTTCATTTAAGTGAGCTATCTAATTTGCTAGAAGAGCAATATGGATATGAAGAAATACGCTTTTGGAATCAAATTAAGAACGGCATAGAGAAGCACTTTGAACGCTTTCCATCTTTCCAGGCAAGAAATGAACAGCTTCAGCATACTAGTACACCTATTTATGTTGAATCCTTACTAAAAAAGAAAGTGCAAAATCAAGAAGAAGGTAATTTTCGCCATATCGTCAACAATGCGTTGGCACAAGCGAATGAAAAGGGGAAATCATGATGTTTTATGTCAATGATCAATTTTATACAGTAGAAGATATTGAAAAACAGTTTGATATATATGAACGCTTACCTCATCTAAAGGAATGTAACAATAGGAGATTAGCAATTTGTACGGATGATATTTTCCAATATATAGCTCTTTGTTTATATATTCGTGAAAAAGGAGGGTCAGTTGTCCCAATCCATCCAGCGACGCCCAAAGAGGGGGCCATAAGAATCGCTTCGACAGCGGGTAGTCATCTGTTATTGTTCCAATCTATTGATGATTTTATCGAATTATCCAATCTTTCCAATAACCAAGAAGGGGTATTAGTTCAAATGAGCTCTGGTACAACAGGAGCTCCAAAATGCATTGAACGAACGTGGAGCTCAGTGGACGAGGAGGTTGAAAGCTATGTTCAGACATTACCTGTTGATTCCTTGACAAATTCTATTGTTGCTTGCCCAGTTACTCACTCTTATGGTTTTATTTGTGGTGTCCTTGCTTGTATAAGAAGAGGAGCAAAGCCGGTTATTATTACGAATAATAATCCTAAATATATGTTGAAAAAGCTAAAAGAATATCCTCAGCACATACTCTATGGAGCCCCAGCATTACTTTATACATTAAGTCGATTATTACCGAGTGATCAACAATTTGATCGTGTGATGACGTCAGGGACTGTGATGCCACATAGCTGGTTAACATCATTAAGAGAGAAATCTAACCAAGTCCTTCAGCAGTATGGATGCTCCGAATCCGGCTGTGTTGCGATTCACCCTAATGTGGAAGATACGAAAGAAATGGGCTATCCTCTTCCTCATGTGAAGGTGACAGCTGGTGACAAACAAACACCAAGCGAGATTATCATTGAAACATCTACACAAACGATTTATACGAAAGATCTTGGCTATCTAGAAAATAATATTCTTTCTTTTCTTGCAAGAATCGATGACACAATTAATGTAGCAGGCTTGAATGTGTATCCGCAAGAAGTGGAAAACGTGTTAATGGATGAGCCAAGAATAGTCGAAGCAGTCGTATATAAGAAACAAGACCATTTATCAGGAGAGCGAGTTTGCGCACTCTATGTGTCTGATGTACCGATCGATCATATAGAACTTAGAGAGTGGTGTCGGAAATTTCTTGCTCCACATCAAATTCCAGTGGAGTTCGTGTTTGCTCATGAAATACAAAAGCTTCCTAATGGAAAAATAAGTAGAAAAAAACTTGGAGGCATTCCCGTATGACAAGGCAACAACTGATCAAAAGCATCTATGATATTATGGAAAATTCATTAGAGTTGCAGACATTGTCTTCTTTTAATGAAGATGCCCGATTAAATGAGGATTTGTATATGGATTCCATTATGGTCCTTCAACTTATTCTTCATATAGAGATGGACCTTGGCATTGCTATTCCCGATGAGGTGCTTGTTCCTAAAGATTTCAAAACAGTAGGGACACTAGTAAACTTCTTAGAAAAACAGCAAAAGGTAGAATAATCGGAGGCTAAAAATGATAAAAGTTCATTGTTTTGTAAGCTGTGTTTGTGAGGTTATTAAGAAGACCAAAGGCGTCGATCATAGGCCATATTATTTTGGAGTATGGGATGCGGATTTCGATGTGCTTGATAATGGTGTGCTTACATACCACTCTGATGAAATTGATCATGATTTCTTTCAAACGTGGTATGAAATGCTTTATGGAATCAAGCTTCATAAATGGTATGACGAAAATCAAACAAAACACGAAAATATAAATAAGCTACTAGCGTTAGTAGAGCATAAATCTCCCCAGCAACATGTAATGGTGATGTTAGATTTATCAAAGCTTCCAGAGCGAGAGAATAAATTTCATCAAAGTCCATTCCCTCATTATGTGATGCTAGAATCGACAGAAAATGAAGAAGAGTGGTTTATGTATGACCCTGATTTTCGCTGGGAGGGGTTATTACCAAAGGAAAGAATTATAGCTGCCATCCAAGAGCCAACTGTCGGAGGAGGTTATTATTTTGATTCCGAGACGATCATTGCTCCAACTACAGAGACAGTTGAAGCCTATTTTAATACATGTATCAAGCTTCAGCGTAATCCATTGACAGATGCCATTGCTGAAATTATTAATGAGCATACTGCAGAAAATAACAAAGAAAGTATCTCAAAACTTCCGGCTGCCATAAAACAATTGCCAGTTATAGCGATAAGAAAATATGCATATGAGCATGCATTTGCATATTTTTGGGAAGCACTTGGCCGTGCTGAGGAAGGCTTTGACACATGGTGTGATGAAATTGAGCATTTAGTGAAGGGCTATACAACAGTTCAATATCGAGTGATGAAACTTGCGATGACGCATGATCCATTATTAATAGAAGATATTTATGTGAAGCTAGAAGAACAAAATCTACTTGAGTTCAAGATCAAGCAAGGATTACAAGAATGCTTCCAAGCATGGTTAACACTACAGCACAAGAAAGAGGTCACGTTATGAAACTATCTATTTGTACAATCTCGTTTCGACATCATCTTTATTCAATAGATCAATTAGCTCACTTTGCCAAAGCACAAGGCTTTCATGGTATTGAGCTTTGGGGTGTTCATGCAAAGAACTTAGCAGATGATCTTCATTATGGAGCAGATTGGCTAAGATCCTTCGGTTTGGAAACGAGTATGCTTAGTGATTATTTACCATTAGAGGCACCGGTTGCTGAAATGATGGCTGAAACAGAGAGGTTATCTGCACTTGCAGAGCACTGGGGAACAAATAAGATTCGTACTTTTGTCGGCAAGCAGGGCAGCTTAGAAACGAGTAAGAAGGAAAGAGAAGAACTCACTTTCAGACTTGAATTGATCTGTGATTATCTCGAGTCAAAAGGACAATACTTGCTTGTTGAAACTCATCCGAATACGTTGACAGATAATCTACCCTCAACCATACAGTTACTCGAAGAAACGAACCACTCAAGCTTACGAGTTAACTTTGACGTTTTACACGTATGGGAATCAGGGATGGACCCAATTGTCGCCATGAAGCAACTTCGACCTTATATTTCACATTTTCACTTAAAAAATATTGCCTCTCGCACACAACTGGATGTTTTTGCTCCACACAATGTCTATGCTGCATCAGGGACTCGAGAAGGGATGGTTCCATTATTTGAAGGGGCCATTGATTACGGTGAATTCCTAGCAGAAATAGATTCAAATAGGGAGATAGATGCCTCACTAGAATGGTTTGGATCAAATGTAAAGAGTGTTTTAACAAAGGATATACAGGATATAAAAAAGGCTTTACAGCTAGTGCAAATTTAGTATAAGGCTATAGAAAATCCCAAGGAAAACATTTGTCGTCTTTCCTTGGGATTTCTTCTTTATATTGGCGTTATTAAGCGATACGTCTGGAGAGCTACTGATTACAAACGATCAGTTTTCAGAGCTTCCATACTTAGCTACATAGAAATAATTTTGGTTGCTACCGTTTGCTGAAATACTTGGTCATGCTCTACAAACACCATTGTAGGATTAAAGCTCTGGATGAGCTCCTCAATTTGTAGACGGGAATAGATATCTATAAAGTTTAATGGTTCATCCCAAATATATAAATGAGCCTTCTCACATAAACTTTTGGCAATAAGTAGTTTTTTCTTTTGCCCACCTGAATAATGAGCAATATCCTTCTCAAATTGAATTCGATCAAAATCCATTTTACGAAGGATGGATTTAAATAATGTTTCATCAATGCCATGCTCTTCAATAAAATCCGATAATGGTCCCTTTAAATGGGAAGTATCCTGCTGAACATAAGATATAATAAGACCTGAGCCTACATGGATGGTACCCGTATGCTGTATGTCGTTTCCATGAATGAGTTTTAAAATACTACTTTTACCGCTTCCATTTTTTCCATCAAGAACAATACGATCACCCTGTTCAACTTTAAAGCTTAATGGTTGATTAATCATGTTGTCATCATATCGAACAGATACATCAGTCAAAGTAATAAGTTCCTTTGACTGAAACGCCAATGGCTCTAGTTTTAATGACTCCGTTTTTTCTACATTTTTTAGTAATTTTGATTTTTCATCGATTGCTTTTTGCTGTCTTGATTCAATGTGCTTCGATCTCTTCATCATCTTAGCTGCCTTATGTCCAACAAACCCTTTATCTAGCTTAGAACCTGAATTCGTCGTCCCATTTTTAGAAGCCTCGACTTGATTGGACCAGCCTGCCGAACGCTTCGAGGAATGTTTTAATCTTTCAATGTCCTTTTGTAGACGATGGTTTGTTGCTTCCTCATGTTCCTGCTGTCTATCAAAATTTAACTTCCATGAAGAATAGTTACCACTTTGAACGTCAATATTGGCTCGATTGATGGAAAGGATATGGTCCACACAGCCATCTAAAAACGTTCTATCATGCGAAATTAAAATAAATCCTTTTTTCTTCTTTAAATAATTAGCGACAATTTTTCGTGCATCTGTATCTAGATGGTTAGTCGGCTCATCAATTAATAGAAATTGACCCTCCGTCAAGAAAAGGGCAGCAAGCAAAACCTTCGTTTGTTCTCCGTTCGATAATGTATAAAAGGGGCGATACATAACCTCAGCATCTACATGTAGATATGATATTTCACGAAGATACTCCCAATCCTCTGCCTGCGGGCAAATCTCCTCAAAAATTTCATACGTATATTTGTTCCGATCTGCAACAGGGTAGGGGAAATAAGTAAAATCTACTGAAGCATTAATTTTTCCACTATACTCATATTTCCCTAATAATAACTGAAAGAATGTTGACTTCCCTCGACCATTTCTACCGATAAATCCTAGTTTCCAATCCGTATCTAATTGAAAGTTAACACCTTCAAAAATAGGATCAAAGCTACCTGGATAGGAAAATGTTAAATTTTGAACTTGTATCATTGACATGATAACTCCTCCTTTGTATAGCAATACTTTTTTTCTTTCTTTTATACAAAGTCGGCATATCCATCTGGAATCCATGTCTCCGCATAAGTAGGATGGATATTAACGACTTATACGGAGATTTACATGTGTAACAATTGTGTCTAAATCGCTCATTTTCCACACTCCTTTTTTAGGATTTTGATGTAAACTATGAGAGAATAAAAAAATCCCCCCAATTGTCATTGGAAGGATTAGTCGGTTACAGGTATTGATAAAGGACTTTTTTGCCATAGGAAAATGACGAAAAAAGTATAAACTGATTGATAAAAATGGACAGACTAATCCTATATTTTGTAGTTTGAAGTGATTGATTTCAACTTAAAATATAGTTTAGTTCATCATTGTTCATCCATCAGTCCTCTCATAATTGTATATTCATCGTACCAAATTTTTTCTTGAATTACAAATCAGCCTATTGTTCGCGTAACAATAGATGCGGAACAACCCGAATATAAATGATTTCTCCTATAATTTCGACAATCGTTTGTGTAACGATAATAGCAGCCACTACTGTATGTATTGGATCTGGTAAAGATAGGGCCAAGGGTAGAACGACAAGCGAATTACGTGTTGAACCACTAAAAATTAAAGCTCGACCAGATGCAAGATCAAGTTTGAATCGTTTGCCAATAAATTTTGAAATAACTGGCATGATAAGCATAAATGCCATGTAAACGGGAATGACCTTAACAATCAAATCAATGGATGTCGATAATTTCCCGATTTGTGAAGCGACAACAACAAACAGCGTCAATGCCATAAAGGGAACTGGTAGCCATGCAGAAAATTGAATGATTGTATGACCAACTACAGATTTTTTAGCAAATAGCTGAGCAATAATTGCAATGACTAATGGGATGACGATGAGCTCCAAAAATGCCTCTAGAAAAGGGCCCGCTTCAACTATTTCCGCTGCTTCATGCCCAATAAATATCCACAAATAGAAAGGTAGTAATAGCATTTGGGTCATGAAAAGAATAGGTGTCGAAATCAGCATGGCTTTTTCATTTCCACCACCGAGAGCTGTAAAAACAATGACATAGTCAATACAAGGTGTCAGTAATACCAAATAGACACCAAGTAATAAGGGTGGGTGGTTTGGTAAAAATAAAGTTAATAGCCATACAACAATTGGTACCGCTATATAGTTGACCGTTAGCAATGCCCCCAAAAAACGACGATTAGCAAAAGCTTCATTTAAAGAGCTGAAAGGAATTTGTGAAAACATGCTGTACATTAATAGCGCAATAACAAAAGAAAGGGTAATGTCCAAGCGCGTGCCTATATTAGGGGCAAATAACCCTATAGCTCCTGCCAGTAATAAAACGAATACATACAGGGAAATCTGATTTTTTTCTAATGCTTCTTTTGAAATCATTGTAATTTTACTCCTATTTATTAAACCTAGCTGACAAACTTAGGGTACCATACAATATGAGATTGGAACTATAGTTCTTGTTATTTTACTTAGTGAAAATTGCTATAAGACGGGTAGCCAAAAGGTTGATACACTCCAAACCATACTGAGAGAAAAATATTGTTCCTATAAAATTAGGTGCAAAATCCCCAAATTGTGTTCCTTTGGGTGCACCATCCTTTCGCATATTGAAAAATTTATAAGGCTCCATAAAACCACCTACTACTAGTGGATAATTAATGAGTTATGTTTAGGAGGTGAAGTTGTTTCAGTATCTAAAATTAAAATCATCGGCAGGGGGGATTAGTTTCCCCTTATTGTCTTACATACTTCAAGTTGGTTATCTTAAAAAACGACATATATCTAAAACTTAATTATTTTTAAATACGAATTAACATTTTTAATTTTTATATATAAAAAAATTAATTTGTGTAATTTATTTTTTAAATTATTTGGTGTATAATCAAATCAACCTAAAGAAAGGAATTTCATTATGGCCTATCAAGTAATCACAAATTGTCCTGTTTGCAGTAAAACTTTAAAAATTACAAAGTTGCAGTGCTCTCACTGCCACACTACGATTGAAAATGAATTTGAATTATCGAAACTGGCATCCTTATCAAAGGATCAGCTTCATTTTGTGGAAGTATTTTTAGCGTGTAGAGGGAATATAAAAGATGTTGAAAAAGAACTTGGAATTTCCTACCCAACGGTTAGAGGAAAGCTAACAGATATTATTTCATCCCTCGGATATGAGCAGAAGAAGAAGAAAAATGAAGTAGATCAAAAGAATGTTGTTACTCTGCTAGAAAATGGCGAAATCACAGCAGAAGAAGCCATTAAGCTTTTAAAAGAAGAATAGGAGGAATAAATCATGAAAGAGGAAATTGCACGAGTGTTAACGATGGTTCAGGAAGGGAAAATTGATGCAGAAAAAGGTTCCGAACTTATCCAAGTATTGCAAGAGAAAGATGAAGCAGGGAATAAGCTTTTAGAAAAACCAACTAAATATTTAGATAAAACATTAAAAGTTCGTATTGTATCAACCGAAAATGATAACGTCACTGTCAATTTACCTATCAAGTTGGTCAAGGTAGTATTAATGGCTGGACACAGTATCGCAGCTAGTATTCCACAATCTGAAAAATATGTGAAGGATCTAGATATCAGCCTTATAATGGAAGCCATCGAAAATGAATTAGATGGGCAAATCGTTGATATTAAATCGGCAAACGGGGATTCCGTTTCTGTGTTCATTGACTAGTGACCGACTGATGATACATGTCAAAGTGAAAACAAAGGATGTTCGACTTACCATCCCAATCCCATATGCGATGTTAAACATTGTTATTTCCATTTTGTCTTCAACATTATTTCAGCGTAATATAAACAAATGGACAAAAGAATACTTTGAAAGAAAAAAACTGGACTTTACCTTGCCGCCAATAGACAAAAAAACACTCAAGCCCATTGTCCAGGAGCTGAAGAATTATAAAGGGATCGTACTAGTTGATGTCAAAGCACAGGACGGTACAGTGGTAAAAGTTAAACTATAATTTATTGAAATACAACCACTTACAAGTGAAATAGTAGGTGGTTTTTTTGCATTTGCAACCGTCAATCAAGTCATAATGCTAATTGTAATACATGTCGATATAGGGAAGGTAATTTATACACCATTTAGTTTGAAAAAATTTATCCGAAAAGCCAGAAGTTAAAGAAGACACCTATTGATAGAAGGTTTATGTTTCTAAAATATAACATTTATACCTAATATAAAGAAACGTTATTGAAAACACTTGGAATTAGTTGGTATATTTTTTTGTATATTGATAATTTTCAGAACTATCATATTGATTGGAGGCCGAAAAAATTAAGAAGAATCTTTATTTATTTGTTTGGCTTTATTTTGTTTTTTCCTTGTTGCTTGCAATTTAAATAAACAAGATGATAATGAAAAGTCGACGGTTATTACGAAGGTTAATGGTAAAGAATTCATGCTGCAGGAGATAAATCCTGGTAATTTCGGTGAATATTATATAGTACTTTAGATGGATAATGACGGGAAATTCCACCTAGAATCGACCATCTTGGTTAAAAATCTCTCCACTGATGATTGGGAACAATTAGTTTTTTATTTTATACCCAATATGTTTACAAAAGCTGTCTCACCCGAGCTAGAACAGCCATCGACCGTTGCGTTTCATAACATTACAATTGATGGAAAAACGGCAACTTACACACTTGAAAAAGATACATTAAATATTCAAATTCATGAAAAGTTGACACTTAAACAAGAAATGAAAGTTCATTTTTCCTATGAATTCACTTTGCCTGATGAATGCTTTAGATTTACGAAGAGTAATAATAATTATATTTTATGAATGAATCGCCATTGGCAATATTTACAGCGGCTGCTGAGGATTTGTTTGACATGATCCGTACACACCCGTCTGCTGCAAAAATGTTTGTGCTAATGGAAAATGCACAACATCTTGATTCCTTATCGGAAGATTTAAAAGAAATTCTTACGGAAGCAGATAAATTAATAAAAAAGAGTATTCTGTTAATAGAAAAGGGGCAATTGCTAGGTGAAATTAAACAGGGAAATGCTGAAGCGCTTGCGGTAGCATTTTGGTGTTCTATACAAGGAATCACCCAATACATTGCGCTGCATCCTGAAACTCTTTGTCCCAATTCAAGGTGGGTTATTTCAATTCTTGAAATCAGGGAGGCGGATTGATAATGAAAACTAAACGGAACTTAATAATCTTTATAGTTGTTGTCTTGCTATGTGGCTGGCTTGGTGTTTTTGTAGATCATTTCATCTCTGAACAGCCTAAAGGTGACACGCTTGGGATGGGCATTTGGCTAGTATTTCCGTTGCTGACAACTATACTGTTACGTGTCTTTGCAGGAGATGGGTGTCGAGATATAGGCTTATTACCTAATTTGAAAGGTAACATAAAATGGTATATTGTCTCGTTCCTGATTTATCCTGTAATAACTTCTGTAGTTTTATTAGTAAGCTATATATTTGGCTGGATGGATTTTTCGGATTTTAATTTAGATGTATTAATTTCAGTTTTTGTTGGTGGTTTACTGCTCCAATTTGTTAAAAACTTTTTTGAGGAATCCGTTTGGAGAGGTTATTTGACAAGTAAACTTTTAACGTTAAAGGTAAATGATTTTTGGTTGTATTTTATTGTTGGTGTTGTTTGGGGAGCGTGGCATATTCCGTATTTTTTAGTGTTCTTATCAGAAAGTGATATCTTCAGTGTAATTCCTGTAAATAGGTGGCTATTTGCGTTGATAGGTATTGTGACGATGATTTGTTGGACAGTCATGTATACAGAAATTTATTTAATGACGAAAAGTATTTGGCCACTTGTCCTTATGCATATGACAGAAGATGCGCTTGTGAATCCACTTATTCTTGAAGGATATATCAAAATTACTCAGGGAAAAGAATTTCTTGTTTCTCCAACGGCAGGCATTATTACTACAATGCTTTACCTAATGGTAGGGCTTTTATTACGAACTAAGCGAAAAAAGCTGGAGAGAGAACTTGTTTCAAAATCGACTACAACAGCCATCGTTTAAAAATTTTAGCGATGAAAAAAGTTCTAGAAGCCGTTAATCTAACAAGGTTTCTAGGATTTAAAGAATTCTTGGGTGGGGAAGGTCTCCTTACTTACGACAGTTCTTTTATATCGGAAGAATGTTTGCTACTAAATTCAACTTTTTCTTCTTTCTGCTCATAATCACATAGAATCATTGTATATTGTTCACCATTCACAATCACTTTGCCTTCTTATTTCTTTCGCCAATGGCTGGCTTGTAAATCATGTTTTTAACCATCACCCTATACAACTCCATATAGAAGATGGTTATTTATTGAAATAATCATCTTCTATTGTTATGCTGCAGATCTTTTACAATAAAAGCAGATGCACTATTTTATTTAATTGTAATTTTATATCCCGTCGTATAGGACTGAACAGCTCGTGTGGTAGTTGCCTTGTGAAATCCGATAAAGGGCTTAGGCAAATAGTTTCTCAACATTCGTATCCGCTCATGAATTGCGAACAAAAAAATCATTGAGAAAGAAAGTGAAGAACATTAAAATGAGTCTATTAGTTGAAATAACTTCAAAATTGAACTATTCTAAAGGCGGTGATACGAATGGCAAATACACAATCACATGAAGCAATTTTATTTAATACCATAATTTCTACCGCTGTACAAGATGAACTAAAGCATGAGTTAAAACGATTAGGCTATAATGACTTAGCCCCAAGCCATTTTATGCTGTTATACATTGTGTACAAAAATGGCGGACGCATACAAATTAAATGTATTTGTGATACAATGCTCAAACAAAAATCAACCATTACTGAAATGATTATCCGTTTAGTCAAGACTGGTTATCTTGTAAAAGAGGGAAATAGCGAGGACAAACGAGTAATGTATGTCGTTGCAACTAAAAAAGCACTGGATGTCCAGAAATATTTTGAAGAAATTTTTGATCATCTTACAAAGAAAATGTTTCATGGATTCAGTGAAGAGGAAAAAGCTACCTCTTTTACTTTACTCCAAAAAATGTTAGGTAACTTAAGTTAGAGCAGATATGTTCTAACTTTTATTCCCCCTTATAGTTCATAATTGAACTATTTGTTTTCTATCAGCGGTTTTTGCCCCATCAAAACGATGATTTATGTTCTTTGGTAGGAATAAGTGAACTATCGTTATCATGGACATGTGAAAGAGATCAAATGCCCTTAAATTATAGATATGCAACTGAAGGCTTAGGTAAATCAATAGCACGATAATCGGATCATTGAATCGTCGATGGGAAAATTGTTGGGCTAGGGACGTCAGAAGATGCTGATTTATTAAGGGGAACACCGATTCATCTATTAAAAAATTGAAGAAATGAGAGATAATAATGAAGGATTATTTAGTGAAAGGTTTAGCATATAACGGACAAGTTCGGGTTATAGCAGCAAGAACAGTCGATACAGTAGGGGAAGCTCAACATCGACACTATACATGGCCGACCGCATCAGCAGCGTTAGGACGTTCAATGACTTTCGGCGTGATGCTTGGTTCTATGTTAAAAAATGAAGACAAATTAACCATTCGTATAAATGGTGGGGGTGATTTAGGTACAATCCTTGTTGACGCTAACGCAAATGGTAAAGTACGAGGCTATGTAACAAACCCGCAAACACATTTTCCCCTAAACAGTATTGGGAAATTAGATGTTAGAAGAGCCGTAGGAATAGATGGTATGGTAACCATTTCAAAAGATATCGGTCTACAACACCCCTTTGTAGGACAGGTACCTATTATTTCAGGGGAATTAGGAGAAGATTTCACATACTATTTAGCACAGTCTGAGCAAATTCCTTCTTCCGTTGGGGTAGGAGTTATCGTTAACCCTGATAATACAATCCAAGCAGCAGGGGGCTTTATTATTCAAGCATTACCTGGCACGGAGGCAGAAATTATTGAAGAAATTGAAAAACGTTTAGAAAATATTCCAACGATTTCAGCAATGGTACGTGATGGACTAACACCAGAAGAAATCCTAACAATGGTTGTAGGAGAGGGGAATGTAAAAATTCTCGAAACACAAGAAGTCCTATTCCAATGCACTTGCTCAAAAGATCGCTCAACGAATGTGCTAGTGAGCTTAGGAAGCGAAGAACTCCAAGATATGATCGATACAGATGGGCAAGTAGAAACACAATGTCATTTCTGTAATGAAACGTATCTATTTGACAAAAATGAATTAGAAGCAATGTTAGAACAAGCCGTTTAATCTTTAAATTTATAAAAACACCTCCTTTGAATGTGATATCCAAAGGAGGTGTTTTTTCTACAATAGCTAAAGTTTTGGCATATGTACAAGCATTTTAGATTTTTCATCCCCCTATTTCTGTAAATATAGGTCTATTTTTAATCAGCTTTGCTCTGTTATCCATTTTCATAATAGCATTGTTAAGTGGGTTGGACCGTATTCGCAAGGTAAACAAAAAAGGAACTGACTCCAGTTCCTTTTTGTTTGCCTAAAATTTTTTGATTTAAGCTTAAACAGGTTCTTTATTAAGAAAAACATTTTATTATATGATTAGCTAATAGGATTTGAAGGAGTATGATGAGATGGAAGAAAAGAAAATAACATGGTTAGAACTTTTTTATGATTTGATTTTTGTGGCAGCTGTTTCAACTGCCACTAATGTATTACTACATGTTGAAAAAGGTGAAATTCGCCCAGAGTATTTTTTGAAGTTTGTTTTAATATTTATCCCTATCTGGTGGTCTTGGGTAGGACAAACATTGTTGATTAATCGTTTTGGACAGGATTTTTTACACCAAAGGATTTTTACAATATTCCAGATGCTATTTGTCCTGATTATGACATCTAGCTTATCGGTTAACTTTGATCAATACTATTTGCCATTTCTAATTGGCTATATTGGATTAAGAGCCCTTACAGCGGTCCAATATCTAGTTGTTCAACGTTTTGAAGAAGGCAATAGAAAGGACGTTGCTCACTATTTAGGCACACGTTTTTGGATTGGCATAATCATCTCCTGTTTTTCTATCTTATTTGATTCATGGATTCGCTATAGCATATTGTATATAGGCATTCTGATTGATATCCTTGTACCTTTTTGGGGACGTAAATATTTGGTGAAGGCTCCGACTAATACATCTCATTTATTAGAACGTTTTGCTTCATTGACATTAATCCTTTTCGGAGAATCAGTTGTTAGCACCTTGTATGTGCTACAGCCACAAAAAGGGGATTGGGATTCTATTTTATTTTCAATCATCTCGTTTATTTTAATTGTTTCGATGTGGTGGCAATATTTCGAAAATGTAGAAAAGAAAGTGGACAAATCAATCGAAACATCTGGTCAGACCATTATTTATGGCCATCTTTTTGTATTAATGTCTTTGAGCATGATTGCCGCTTCCATCAAGCTTCTGTTTTTAAATGAGGTTCGTTATTCATTTGATTTATATTTTATATTCGGCTCTGTATGCCTATATTTCATGACAACTACTATAGTTTTTCATCAGTATAGGTTTAAACAAGATCGTTTAACGCTTTATCATTTAACATTATTTATTGGGATCTTAGCCACTTTCTTTATCATTAATTTGATAGTAGAAGTCCCAAACGTTGTCATCATGGGAGAGTTGACGTTGTTTTTTATCATATACGCTAAATTAACAACGGCATGAATAAAATGCTATAGATCTAAAAGATATGCTTATTTAAGTACTAAACGAAAGATGTCTAGGAATATCTTTGTTCTAAAAATTTTTAAAAATAATTCATTTCGTTTTTGACCTCTGCTGGCTATAGCCAATTAATTCAATAAGCATAAGGCTATGAATGATGATCATTCATAGCCTTTTTAATTTTATCGATAATGTAAGCCTATACAATTTTCTAACATCATTTATGGCATCTAATTTATCGAGAGGGCTTCTGACGTCCAGTAGCGAAACCATTCTAGAATCTTCTAACCACGACCAAAATGAAAGCTAAATCAAAGATGACATAAAAATACAATTTATACTGTGACATTAAAGTAAAAGATACATCGAAATAGTCATAAAGGATACGGCATATATTGAATTTTAATGGAGATGAGCTACCATCTTTTTTTAATGATTCAATGTAAGAAGTAGACCAGACAAAATGAATAATGAGGATCAAAAAGAACAATGACTTTTTATAGATGAGGAGAAAGGTATGACATATTTTAATAGTGTGTTGATATTAGGAACAGGACCAACAGCCATTCAATTAGCTGTAAATTTTAAAAGTCATCTTAATAGTAAAGTAGCCATTGCAGGTCGTGAATCTATACGTTCTAAAATTTTCTTTGAAACTATCGTTCAACATCAGCTTGCACTTCAGGTTTCTATTCAAAATACACAACATCAATCTGTTGCAGGAGAATGTACAATTGATGGATTATTTAAAGGGTACCATACAATATACGGTAATTGGGATACAGTTGTACTAAGCGTTACTTCAGATTCCTATATTACTGTATTAGAACGAATAGATATCAAAGTCTTGAGAGAAGTTAATTGCTTTATATTAATTTCACCAACGTTCGGCTCTAGTCATTTAATTACCAATTTCTTAAAGAATGTATCTCCACATGCTGAGGTCATTAGTTTTTCAACTTATTATGGAGATACTAGATGGTTGGATGACATTCCTTCCAATAAAGTTGTGACAACAGGGGTAAAGAAAACGGTCTACATCGGATCCACTCAAGCAACATCAGAAATAATAGATGAACTTTGTACATTATTTAATCGTTTGGGAATTCAATTAAAAAAAGTACCATCTCCGCTCGAAGCAGAAACAAGAAATATCTCTTTATATGTACATCCTCCTTTATTAATGAATCATTTTTCATTACAAGCTATATTTGATGAACTAAACACGCCAAAATATGTGTATAAACTTTATCCTGAGGGTCCTATCACGTATACAACAATCCGTCTTATGCTAAATTATTGGAAAGAAATGATGGCAGTTGTGAATTATTTTCATATTCAACCTCTCAATCTATTAAAGTTTATGGTGGATGATAATTATCCTGTGCATCCGGAAAGTATTGATAGACAGGAAATAGAGAATTTTAATCAGCTGGAGCCCATCCATCAAGAATATTTGCTCTATATTCGTTATGCCTCTTTGTTAATTGATCCATTCTCTAAACCAGATCAAGATGGAAAATACTTTGATTTCTCAACAGTGCCTCTTAGGAGGATTTTTATTAATCAAAATGGCGAATGGGATGTTCCCCGAATGCCAAAAGAGGATTATTATCGAGTGAAAATCATACAAGGAATTGCCAAAGCGTTGAAATTGAAAAGTCCAACGTTTGATGATCTTGTACAAACCTATGAAGAAAAACTGCGACAAGTAGTTGCATCCTCAGACCTTAAAACTTATTCAGATGCCTTTCAAGTAAAATCTTTTTCACAAGACATCAAAATGATAAGCAAGGAATTAATGTCAAATCCAAATACAAAAGAGTGATAATTATTTTGGCAAATTATATAGAGACACCTTCTTTAAAAGATGTATAATTATGTAAAAATGTTTTTATTAGGAGAGAGGCTATGCATAATTTATCTGGCAAGGTTATTCTCATCACAGGCGCTAGCTCAGGTATTGGGCTTGCTACCGCCGAGTTATTGGCGGCTCAGGGCGCTAAAGTAATTATTCATTATCATACAAATATGAAGGGGGCCGTGGAGGCTGTCCAACGTATTCATGAAAAGGCTGGAGAGGCGATTGCCATTCAAGCTAATGTTAAGAATAGAGAAGAAGTAAATACAATGGTTGAACAAGCTATTTCCTCCTTTGGCACAATTGATGTGTTAGTGAATAACGCAGGTGGTGGCATCCGCCAAAGTACATTTATGGATATGAGTGAGGAGCTTTGGGAGGAAACGTTTCAATTAAATGTCACTAGTGTTCTCCTATGCTCCCAAGCTGTATTAACATATATGATTCCCGTAAAATCCGGAAAAATCATCAATGTCTCCTCAGCGGCTGCACGAATTGGAGGGGCAGGGGAAAGTATCCATTACGCATCTGCAAAAGGGGCCATAAATACAATGACCATTGGCATGTCCAGAGAGCTAATTGACTATGGAATTATTGTGAACGGGGTAGCGCCTGGAATAGTAGAGACACCTTTTCACGATAAATTCGCTCCTGGCGTTCATCGTCTTGAGCGGCTGTCTTCTACTGTTCCTATTAAACGGGCTGCAACAGCTAGAGAAGTAGCAGAAGTTATTGCCTTCCTTTCTTCGGATGCCGCCAACTATATTCTAGGTGAGATTATAAATGTTAGTGGTGGAAGATAAATAATAGAGTAGATAACCGTGATAATCCATCATCCATCTGGACTAATTTGGTTAGGTAATAATGATGGATTTGTATTTTTTGGAAGTGAGCAAAATGAGGAATTTAACAATGAATTAAACGATTTCATTGACAATATAATTATTCCAGCAGCAAAAAAAGTGCAACTAAAATGGTTTGAAGGCGTTGGCAATCATGAAAAACGGAATTCTATTATTGCAAGCGTTTTTGAACATCGCCATTTAGGGAGCTGGCTTCAAAGAGTTTACACTTTACAGCAGGGTGATTATAAAGGGGACACTGTACCAATAATGAATCATGAATATGAGCTATGTAAAATCTCTGCTTCACTTCTTGACAATAAGGATCACTCAATCCATAACATCGTTTTTTTGCAAGAGATTGTGAGTACATGTATTTCAGGCTTTGTTGCTGCAAATGTACATGGCATAGATATCGAAACGATAGAGGCTCAGCAAGGAAAAAACTTAGCCCAAACACTCGCACACCACTATGTTCAAGAATGTTTAAAGAATAATTGGATTGCCTATTGGGATTGTATGGATATGAACAAGCCTTCTATTGCAATTGCTGAAAAAATAGGGTTCCGAAATATGTTTCATTTTACTGGCTATGAATTTTCTTTTTAACTAATGTGGAACAATGCAAACTAGCCATTTTAAATTTGAGGACTGTCAACAGCAGTCCTTTTATTTTGTCGTTTTTAATTATAAGCAGTACACTAGATCATTACTACTAAAATGACAATCTAAAAAAACTCAACAAGAAAAATACTTAGAATGGTTAAAGAGTTCAGCTATTATAAAGTAACTAAATTTTATAGTTTCATTTGCTATCCATCCAATAAATAGCCGTCTTTTTATTCGTAATATTCACAACCTTTAAAATACAAAAAATTGAAAAAATATCCACGAAGCATTATCATAGTATTCTAAAGACTTTCACAATTAAAGGCGAGGAGGATGCCAGTGTTAAAAGCGTTAAAAGTAGGTCTAGTGATTGAGCGAGCGAATCGAAGAAATTTAGTTGCACTAATTGCTGTTGTAATGATCGTTTTTGGCTTTATGTTTTATATAAAGGCGCAAGCCGTTGGTAATCAGCTTATTGAGAAAAAGGGTGATTATTATTCAACACAGGCTATACTATCAAAGTTTCAAGTGAAGGATGCTTCAGAAACAGGTGATGGTAGCGACATATTTAAAAATTTAACGAAGCAAAAAAGTAAGATTGCATTGCAAATAGCCACATTAACGATGGACAGACAATCCATGTATTATGAGGCTTCACTTCAGCTTGCTGAATTACGACAAGAGGCATTCCAATTAGAAGGATACCAAGATATCGCAGAATTATTACCCTCTAAATTACAAAATTCGATGGACTATCTTTATTTCAAATGGATGAATGATGCGGGAAGGGATACAATAACCGACTTATTTCAATACATACCTTTCTTATTATTTTTCTTTAGTTACGTAGGTGCGGGCTGGTACATATTTATTAGCTTCCAAACAAGTTCTATTTTGCTAGATGATTTTGAGCATTCTAGTTTAATTCAAGGCTTCCCTGTTCGTTTTGATTCCTATATTTTATCTAAATGTATGATTTCTTTGTTAACCATCCTAACAAGCTTTTTACTCATTTTTATTTGCGCTAGTCCTTTGTGGATCGTACATGGACTTGGTAACCCACTAGATCCTGTAGGAATTTACGTAGGAGATGCTGTATTAATCTCTTCTGTCCAATATATCGCGATGAGCCTTGGCTATATGTTCGTCATCTCCATTTTCGTCATGCTGCTGTCGATTATATTAAATGTATTACTGAAAAATATGTATTTAACATTATTCGTACACTTTATCTTGTTCTTTTTACCGATGATTTTCCCATCTTTAATTAGTGTATTTCCTTATAATCCTTTCAATTTCATGAACTTCAATGATATTTTACGAGGCGTACCAGT
Organism: Lysinibacillus sp. GbtcB16; assembly: GCF_019091145.1. Classification (NCBI taxonomy): domain Bacteria; kingdom Bacillati; phylum Bacillota; class Bacilli; order Caryophanales; family Bacillaceae; genus Lysinibacillus; species Lysinibacillus sp. GbtcB16. The sequence goes on along the minus strand of NZ_JAGXJV010000001.1, from coordinate 1,757,663 downwards.
AGATTTAGCACAGCCTGTTGATATTACGATGAATCTAGGATTATTTATATTGTTTATTTGTATTATTTTAATGTTATTCGCTATTAAAACGTTTTTCTCAACAGGCAAAATCAAACGGGCATAGGGGAGGTACTCATTAGCATGTGGAGTTATTTCAAATTTGAATTCAAACAATTTTTTACGAATAAGAAAAACGTAGCCATCTATTTTTTGCTTGCTTTTGCAACCTTCTTTTATGTGTTTAAAATAGCACCCGCATATAATCCGATTGAACAAGTTGAATATGAAGAAATTGAGGCTCGCTATTTAACACGGCAGGAATTTTTAGATTCGATGGAAGGTCAAAATATATATAGACTACATCCGTCCATCATCTTTGCAATTGATATATTTAAGCAAATTAATCCAATAGATAAAGCGAGATTAGAAGCATTAGATGAGGGGGATCTAAAAAAATATGCAGAGGTAACGCGTGATTGGTACTACTTTACGAATGCCATTACATACAAAAGTGATTCATTCTCCTATAACTCAAAGTATTTTATAAAAAAAAATGATTATGCAGAAGATGATGCCTTTTATGCTTATTTAGAGCAGGCAGCTCGTTATGATACGTATGCGAACGCAAAGTATGAATTATCAACGGAAATTTTCGAACAGCGGACAGCGCTTCAAACGTTCGAGCGTTTATTAAAGGGATTACTACCTGTTATTTTAATTGTGTGTGTACTACTTTTAGCCATTGATATCGTCACAAAGGATCGCCGTCATCCATCCATTATCAAAGGATTTCCAATTAGCGATTGGAAAAAGCTATTAGTGAAAATGGTTGTTGTCCTACTAGGGAGTTTAGTATTATTTGTACCTCTTATAGCTGGGCTCATTATTATAGGCTTACAATCCGGCTTTGGAAATTTCAATTTACCATCACCAATGTATGCTCCTCATCTCGATTGGCGTCAGGAAGGTAAATTTGAACCGATGACTTTAGGGATGTTTTTAGGACAAACCCTCATTCTGCTTTTAACTTGGTTTATGGTCATCATCAACGTAGTGCTATTGTGCAGTATCCTATTCCGTAACGAGATGATGAATTTCGCCATCGGCTTACTCCTTATTTTTGGGGAGAAGTTTTATTTCAGCCGATATGTTGGTTACTTTTGGGATATTCAAATCTACCCAACTTCTTACATTCAAGTCGGACAAATTGTTTCAAAACAACGAAATTTTTATTATATGAATGATTTTTTAGATTTCAATTTAGGCGTACAGTTGTTACTTGTCTTAGCTGTAGTCGTCATGTTATTCATGCTGCTTACTGTTATGAATAGACGTTATAAGCTAATTAAATAGGGGGGACACAGATGATTGATATTCAAAATATTACTGTGCAATTTGCGAAAAAAACAGTGTTACATGATATTTCAATGACATTTGAGCAAGGAGAAATGATTGGACTTGTTGCACCAAATGGAACAGGAAAATCCACATTTATGAATGTGTTGATGAATTATGTAAAGCCTATGAAAGGGAAAGTAGTATTTAAAGATGGACTATGCTATTCGAATAAATCAAATGAAGTAAAAATTCATAGTTTTGTGTCGATGATGCCAGACCAAAGTGACTTGTATAATCACTTAAGCGGGCGCGAACATTTAAAAATGTTTGCAACAATGTGGCAATCCGATTTAAAACTTATAGATGAAACCATTGAAATATTGAATATGGGGCATTATGTAAATAAAAAAACAGGCACGTATTCCCTCGGTATGCGTCAGCGACTATGCTTTGCTATGCAAATAGTTACGGATACGGACATTATGATGATGGACGAGGTGATGAACGGACTTGATCCAAATAATGTGGAAATTATTTCGAAGATATTAGTAGAGAAAAAGGCGGAGGGAAAGGTTATTATCATTGCCTCACATTTACTCGATAATTTAGAGAAATATGCAGATCGAATTTTCTTGTTCAACGAAGGAAAACTAGTGGATACGAATCAAATAATAGAAGGCTTCAGTCAAGCGCATATTAAAACGATTCGCGTGAACAATATGGAGAGTGCAACTGAAAAACAACTGTCCGAGCTGTTTCCAAACATAAAGCTGCAAACACTTACAAATGGTATAACATTAATTCATTTACCAAGCTCTGAAGCCGCTTTATTAGGTTCACTTACATCTTTTTTAGTAGAGAGAAATGTAGTGGATTTTGCATTCGGAAAAGTGACACTAAATGATTTGTATTCTATGTATTATCATGAGTATAAAAATGTGACCTAGTTATTTGAATTTTATGCTAGATGATGTGGGAAGGTGTAATATTGAATGAAAACTAAAGGAAGATTTGAGTGAATGACGATAGATGTAGAACAGTATTTAAATAAGACTTTTCCTGGACTCACACTAACTCCTAGTCTTTATCAGCAATGGGATATTGGTATTCACATTGAGTTCGGGGCTGGATTTTATCAATGGAAAGATAATGGCCGTCTAAATCTAGCAAGGTTTCATTATGTATACCATCAAGCTTTGGCCGTTTTCAACGAAATTTTTTCGTATTCAGATGAGATTTTACTTGTGACAAATGTTTATCAGTATAAGCCTGCTGAAAGTAAGAAAAAGCGCATAAAGGTTTATAATCGTTATATAAAAAATAAAGAGTTAAAATACCATTTAAAACAACAAACCTTGCCGTATGTATTGGATGATGAGGATGTTTATATTTCACAATTTTCCTTAAAGTGCCGCAAACAAGATATTCACTATGTATTACTTATCCAAGCAACTTGTAATGAAGATTTCCACTTAAAGCCTAAATTTGGTACAGGCTATAGCTATCCAGATGTATTTTTTATTAATTTGACGAAAAATGTTATCTTGTTTATTTATGATGATAGAGGTTGTGAGGTCATCGCGACAAATAAAGAAACGATAAAACCTTTAGGTCTAAAATTTAGGAACTGGATAGATAATTGATATTCGCAAATGAGAGGATCGTTACACATTCTTAATAGAACAAATGGATGCAGGAATTAATCAACATTAGCTTTTATGATTTTGCATCCATTTGATATGACAAGCAGAGGGTAGGAAATAATCACTTAGTGCTTTCTACGCTGGTTTTCATTCAAAATCATGGAGTTGCTACCTGCAGCTCTTTTTTTATAGGGCATTCCTATTAAAAGTCAGCTTATCGAAAGAAAGGTTCAAAATGAATGGGAGACGACAACACTTGGCGAAAATACGGCATTTGTTTATTATTTTCTATTAAACGATACAACTGCTCAATTTTTGAAGGAGCGTAGCGACTCACTTTTTGGTTGGATTACGCCAGAATTACCAGAGGATTTAATGTTTTATGAAGATGAACAATGTTTATTAGCAGCTTGCTCGCACGAGGGTTTCTTCTGGGTGGATGAAAAGGTATGGGACCGTTTTTTATTAAGCTAAAGATATCGCTTATTTAATTATTTTGTGTAAGCAATTCTTGTTACTTAATATAATGAAAAATAAGGGGGAGTACGTTATGTTATTTATACTGTTGTTTGTCATACCAGTATTAGGAGTTTTATATTTTTTAAATTTCACTACTTTTTTGAAGAAACTAATAAATGGAAAAAATACGTATAATCAAAATGTACTAGGAGCAGTTTTAACCTTTATGCTGATCTTTACAATCATGTACTGCTTTGCTGGACTCCATTAATGGTTTAACGAGAAAATACCGAAAGAACGAATACGTAAGCAACTCCTTTAAAAGTAGTTGCTTACGTATTGTTAGTCATTCATAAATATCTCTTCTAATGAAGGTCGATTTGTTTGAATATCAAAAATGTCTGTATCAAATTTACATAAGGAATGCACAATGCTAGCAATATCGGATTCATCGCGTATTGCCACAGTAATGTGTTGATTATCCGAATAGTTAATCGTCGTCCAAGCTTCGATTTCTTCGCGAGCATGACGGTACAACGTGTCATTTTTAGGTAAGAGCTTAATAGTTGTTTCAATCGTTGTCTGAAATTGCTTTTGTAATTGATCGATGGTTCCTAGACCTGAAATAATGCCGTTTTTCATAATAGCAATCCGGCTGCATAGCTTTTCCACTTCATTTAAATTATGAGATGTCATAAAAATAGTTTTGTTTTGACTGGCTAATGTTCGTATGAATTTTTGCATCTCTAACGCAGATTCCGGGTCCATCCCCGAAGTAGGCTCATCTAGGAAAATTAAATCTGGATTTCCGACGACAGCCTGTGCTACGCCTAGCTTCTTTTTCATCCCGAACGAGAATTTTTTTGTTTTAACATGTACCGCATTCTTTAAGCCTACCTGCTCTAATAAATCTACACATTGTTGTTTAGTTACCTTGTACTTTTGTAATTTTGCAAAAAATTGAAGATGTTCCAGAGCAGTATCATTGCCATAAAACTCAGTATAGTCTGGTAGAACACCCACTTTGTGTTTCACACGATCAAGCTGATTGTTAGGTACTCCTAAAATTCGAAATTGCCCACTTGTTGGAAGAACAATCCCTGTAAGCATATTAATGAAAGTTGTTTTCCCTGCACCGTTTCTTCCTAAAAAGCCAAAGATTTCTCCCTCCTGTACTTGTAAATCGATGCCTCGTACAACTAAATGCTTGTGATAGGATTTTTTTAAATCCATTGTTTCAATTACGGTCATTACAAATCCCTCCTATGAAGACTAAGTATCGAGACTCCTACCATAATAGCTGCAAATAACAGAACAACGAGCCATCCCCATGTTCCGCCCTCAAGCATATAATGATACGGAGTCATATATTTAATGATTTTTAACCACAGTTTTTCTGAAAAAAGGCTCCATAAACCGAATGTAGGAATAGCCATACTAATTAGTAATCCAATAAACATGGACATCGATCGCTTAGGAATGAGACAGGATAGTAGCACACATAATGATACGATGTACGCTAGCATCACAAATAAGCTACCGAATGTTTTAATATAAAATTCATGAGAAAAGAATGCGATTATACTGAATGACGCTAATAAGCAAATAAACCAGTATGAAAAAATTCCTAATAATTTGCCTACAATAATAGAAGATCGGGATGTTTTGGTTACTAGGAACCGAATTGTCCTACTTTCTGTTTCTCTATTAATGGTGTCGTGAAATAACGAAAAGATAAATAAAAAGCCCATTATATAAATTAGAAATACCAGTCCACTTACATAGCCAGCCTCAGCAAATTTAATGCCAGTAAGGAGACTGCTATTTGTGACAAAATCAGATAAATAATAGGAGACGGCAATAAAAATGCCAATCGTTATAAGTGAAAAGATACTGCGAAATGATTGAATAAACTCCTTTTTCCAAATAGCAATCATAGTGGTTCCTCCATAATAGAAATATATTTTTAACACTCTCTAGAGTATAAAGGCTGATTTTTACGTAAGCCAAAACGGTAGATGACATGTTAATAAACTTTTATGAGCGCTGTTTATGTTCTGTTTATATTGGCTTTGTAGTGGAGACAAACTAGCAGTATTATTTCATTGGAAAAAACATGTTAAAATGAATTCCATGTTAGACGGGAAAGGACAGAATTTAAATATGAATTTACAAGATGTGGCCATTTTACTTGTTGATGATGAATCAGCTATTTTAGATATGCTACAAATGGTTTTAACGAAAGAGGGCTTTCGACAAATTGATCGTGCAAGTACTGCTCAAGAAGCGTTAAATGCATGTAATAAAAAGCCATACGACATGATTTTATTGGATGTCATGCTGCCAGATAGGAGTGGCTTTGATATTTGTCCATTTATTAGGGAGACAACAGATGCCCCGATTTTATTTATTACAGCAAAAAACTCAGACTTAGAAAAATTAACAGGCTTTGCGATGGGCGGGGATGATTATATTACAAAACCATTTAACCCATTAGAAATAGTCGCTCGAATGAAAGCACAACTACGTCGCGTTAAATTTTATGAGGAGGAAAGGCCACAGCACATATCTTCAAATACGTTCATTTACGATTTTGGCCGATTCCAGGTGAATGAGCGTGCAGGGGAATTAATGGTGGATGGACAAGTCATTTCTTGTCCCGCTCAGGTCTATCAATTACTACTCTTTTTTTGTAAGCATCCCAATCAGATTTTCACGAAAAGTCAGTTATATGAAGCTGTCTGGGGTGATCATAGCTTTGGGGATGATAATACGGTTACCGTACATATTGGCCGTATACGTGAGAGGATAGAAAAGGACCCGAAGGAACCTGAATTGTTATTAACCATTAGAGGGCTAGGCTATAAATTAATTCAAAAAGAGGGATTGGTATGAATCGAATTAGTCGTCGACTTGCCTTTACCTTTATTTCACAAATTGTTTTTGTATTAGTGGCTTTAGCAATAGGTACCATCATTTTTTTAGTGTATGTTGGATTACAGTTAGAAAATACACCTGAAACACAGCATATATCAAGTAGTAGCAATAGTACATTAAGGCAAATATTTTCAATTGAAAATGACCATGTGTCGTTAGATGCTAACAAAATTGCTGAAATAGAAAAGCGTGAGGAATGGCTACAAATAATCGATGCTCACGGAAATATGTTGGCCTCTTCCAAACTACCATCTGATGTTCCAACGCACTACGAACCTGGTCAATTAATAGCCTTTTGGCAAAGAAGCATCGCGTTCCCATACGAGCTCATTATTAGCCAGGAGGAGAAAGGTGGACAAACCTATTTTGTTGTAGTTGGTCAAAAACGCCCTGCACGACAGCTAGCAGAAAAACTTCCATTTGAATGGGATGGAAATCGCCTTTCTCAGCAAGGGGAGCGGCTATTGGAAGAAGCGCATGGTACGCTAGCTATTTATTCAGCGAATGGGGAGATCAGCCAACAATACGGGCATGTGAAAAATCCTGAAGCAAAACTTTCACTCGATCATTTACTTGGGGATGAGGCTGATAAACTCAGAAATAATGGCAGCCAATATATATATTTTGATGCAGATAAACAGCAAACATGGGTCATTGAAGTACCATCCGCTGCAGTAAAGGTGGAGGAAGGTAAGCAGAATACCTATTTAGGAAAAGCATTTCTTCTATATGGAGTAGCCCTTATTCTATTCATCATCGCCACAGCGTTTTGGTACGGTAAACGATTTGGGCAACCCGTTCTCTATATTGTTAACTTTATTCAACGTTTGGCGGATGGTAATTATCATGAGCAAGAGGCTAAGAAAAAAGATAGGTCACTAAATCGTCGTGGCAAGAAGAAGCGGTCCTTCCGTTTATTTCGAGAAATTAATGATTCCTTGAATGATTTGAACCAGCAGCTCAAGCAGAACGAAAAGCTTCGCAACCAAATTGAACAAACTCGCGAAGAGTGGATTGTTGGTGTCTCTCATGATTTGAAAACACCTTTATCTTCTATAAATGGTTATGCGCATGTCCTTGAATCAGCCCCCTACAATTGGTCACAAGAAGAGTTTCAGCAGATTGGGAAAACATTACGTGAAAAATCAACCTTTATGTCTGAATTAATCGATGATTTAAGCTTAACGTATCGCCTAAAAAACAATGCATTGCCCATGGTTCGTCAAACGCAAGAAGTAAACGAAGTCATTCGAAGAGCCGTTATTCATTTTATAAATGATCCGCAATTTACTTCTTATGATATTTCATTTCATGCTTCTGAAGAGCCGATATCATACCCTCTTGATATGAAATGGTTTACGCGTATTATTGATAATATGATTTCTAATGCTATTAAGCATAATCCGACAAATACGAAAATTGCTATTATTGTGCAGAAGGAAAGCGATCATTACTTCACTGTTCGTATTCAGGATAATGGTATTGGAATGGATTCCTCCACGTTAGATCAACTATTTGAACGCTACTATCGTGGTACGAATTCAGAGGAAAATACAAGTGGTTCGGGGTTGGGCATGAGCATCGCTAAACAACTAACAGTAGCCCATGGAGGGGAAATAGCTGCTTCTAGTATTCCTGAAGAAGGTACTGTGATTGTATTAAAATTTTATTCATGATGGCAGTCCTGCCTTTTATGTCCTTAAATTTGGATATAAAGGGTAGGACTTGTTTTCTGCTTGGATGTAAATTTATTTTATTAAATCCGTCACAACTTGAACAATTAAGAATAAAAAAATGATGGGTAATATAATTTGAATCCATTTTGTTTGGATGTGGGGAATAATCTTTAAGCCTAAGAAAGAGCCAGCAATTGAGCCAAGCGAAACAGGAATAGCAATACCCCAGTTGACAATGCCAGTAAAGTAAAAAAAGAGGAAAGCGCCTGTACAGCTTGATAACGAAATCATTCTTGTTAATTCCACTGCTTTTAAATAATGGAGAACAAGCATTAAGCATGCTGATTTATATAGGGCAAAGTGTAAATTGTAATAGATACAAAAGGGGAACATTAAATTTGGATGTTCCCCTTTTGTATGCTGAAAATAAATCTATGAGGTAGTAATGAATAAAAAATGAGAAATTTTGATCTAATAACTAATTTTGAGTATTTATTTAGGGAGGGAAGTCCAGTAGAAAAAGTAAGTAAACTTTGGATACAGGGGTTGGAAAGAAAATACGTGAATACATTGAATCAAAAGCAAAAAAAGTTTAAAAACGAACTATTAATCAAATAAAAAATAAAAACGTTCGTATTTTATCCTTCAAAATGCGCTTTCTCCACCGACTGGAGACCGTCCATTTTGAATTAAACACGAATATTTAATGATTATGAAGATGTTTCTAACATTCAGCGATGAAAACAGTAATTTTAACAGAAAGTATTTCAATAAATGAACTGCTTATACATTTAAAGAAATAGTTTCCATTATTGATAAATAAATGTATAATACAAAATGTCAATGGGATAGGTACTAAATAGAAGGAGGCTTAGGTATAGTTGCATTCACTTTATACACCAAGCTTAACTGGTAAGAAAGTAAGAAGGACAAAAAGCTTTAGCATACATAATTTAGTCATCGTTGCCTTTATTGGAGGTCTACTTGCCATTACGATCGTTGGGTTTATAAATGCCAACGCACTTAAACTAGAGAAGCATTACATCAGACTACTAATAGTAAGCAGTGTAATTCTCCATACGGCTACTATAATCTTTTATGTTTTCCTTCCTTTATCCGCAGAAATGGATTTGCTAATCAATCGGTTGCTGGCTGGAGTAAGTTATTTTATCTTTTGGGTGATTTTGAAAAGCCCTTATAAAGAACATTTAGTATTTGTGGGGGAAACACAATCCCTGTACTGGATAGGGATTATCTATTGTTTAATTTCCATCATTATAGATGGTTTTCTTAGAAATAGTGTCCTAGCTAATTAGGGAAGGAATTTATGTGCATGAACAGTGAAAAAGAAAATACACCTATGGCTCTTATTGAACACTATTTTGCGATTGGAAGATACACAAATGTTATTTCCTTAGTGAAACAACGGATGGCTGAAGATATGGAAAATAAGGAATTATGGTATATGTTAGCTGTCAGTCATTATTCCATAGGTCAATATGAAGAAGCATTTGAGCCATTTCTTAAAGCATTTCAGTTAGGATATGATAAGGGCGTCATTTACTATTTTTTAGGTAGCATCTATATGGCAACGGAACAGTGGCAAAAAGCAGAAGAATCTTTTTTGGAAGCATTACATAATAATCCAAATGATGCGTTTGTTTATTCAGCGTATGCTATTTTGATGAAAATGACAGGTCATAGAAAAAAAGGCAGTTTATTAGTAGAAAAAGCTCTAGTATTGGATCCTAACAGCACAGCCGTTTTATACCACTATTCACTTACTGAAATGGCTGCAAAAAGGGAAAAGCACAATACTGCACTAGCTCTTTATATGAATTCAACGGATAGTGAGTTTGCAAAGTTAATTCATCTTGGCTGGAGTGCTGCCTTTAATAATCGATTTAAGGAAGCTAAAGAATATTATCGACAAGCTTTTCTTATAAAGCCTGAGGATAAAAGAATTTTATCGAACTTAGAGGAATTGGAAATTAAAACTCACCCGCTTTTGCTTCCTTATCGTATAGTAGAGCGAATAGGTGGCATTGGGTTTGTATTCATGACGTGGCTTATACTTTGTCTTCTTCTTGACAAGCTTATTTCCAATGATAACTTTGTCAATCACCTTCTTCGCTTTTCTATTTTTTTCACACTTTACTATTTTATATCTATTCCCATTGTAAAAGGCTTAAGAAAATGGAAGAGCCCTAAATAAGGAAGGAAAAAATTAAAAAGGAGACAACTAAGGAATAATGGAACATATTTATCAACCTAGTATACTAAACGAAAATGAGGATCGAACACGAAGTTATGTTGTAAACAATTTATTTTTCGTCGCTTTTTTTGGTGGAATTATTGCCATTGTAGCATTAGGTATGCAAAATGCTATGTGGTTAAAGCTTGAAAAAAAATATATCCGAATACTAACGATTCTTAGTGGTTTACTAATTATAGGAAAACTAATCATGGTTTATGCCATTGGACAAGGAATCTTAGCGATTGATGAAAACCACATTAAGATTTTTGGACGAATTATTGCAGTGGCGGGATATTTTATTTTTTTCGCCTTTTTAAATAGGCCCTATAAAGAACATCGATTTGTGCGTGGACGAAATGAGTCCTTATGGAAGCGAGGGTTTCTAGCTTGTATAATTGCTGGGTTTATAGAATATCTCGCTATGGCATTCTTATTAGCACTTTAAAAAGGAGCTTTATTACAGAATGGTTAACTATGAAGATACTGAAGTAAATGAAAATTATGAAGAGTCATCATTTGAAGTAATAGAATATTATTATAAAATAGAGAAGTATGCACGAACCATTGAACTTGTCCAAGAGAAGTTGGATGAACATATTGAAAACGGTCGATTATGGTTTATATTGGGTTCTAGTCATTTGGCTATGGAAGAATATGATCAATCTGAAGAGCAATTGAAGGAAGCCCTGCGTTTAGGGTATAGTGAAGAATTTGTTTACTCTACTCTTGGACATGTTTATTTGAAAACAGAGCGTTGGAAAAAGGCTGAGGAAGCTTATCTCGAATCATTACGATTTAATCCAAACAATGAAGGGGTCCTAGCTGACTATGCCTTTCTGATGAAAATAATGGGTCATAGAAAAAAAGCAAGACAATTAATCAATAAAGCGCGAGAACTGGCTCCTGAAAATGGTTATGTAATAAAGATACATTTTATTTTAGAGGGGATAAGTAGTCCTAAAAAACAGCGAGTACTCGCATTGGAACAATATATGAACTCAAATGATAGTGAATTACACAAACTGGTAAATTTAGGTTATTACGCATTAGATCATAAAAAAGAAAAGGAAGCACAAGAATACTTTAGACAGGCCTTTTTGCTTAATCCTGAGAATAAAAGTATATTATCTTTTTTAGAGTTTTTTGAATTAGGGGGTTTTGAATTGGGACACCCACTCTTAGCACCTAATCGCCTCATTGAACGTGTGGGCGGCCCTGCTGTTGCCTGGTTGATTGGAATTGTCATTTACTTTTCATTAATAGTTCTAGAATTTAATAGCGCAGCAATTCTATTTATACAAAGCTTCTTTGTATTCCTACTATATACATGGATTTCACTTCCTCTTGTAAAATTAATAAAAATATGGAGAAACAAAAATGGATAAAATAAAATGGTTACAACAAATGGTAGATCAAAATGCTAATGATCCACAAGGGTATTTATGGCTTGGCAAAGAACTAGCTGATCAGCATCGTTGGCTTGAAGCGGTTCAAACTTATTCATTGGGTCTTTCTTTTTGCTCAGACGATGAGCTACGAAATGACATCATTCAGGAATTAACAAAGGCTAGTTTACAAATTCAACACTCTCCGAAGGATGCTAGCCCAGTTGGAATTGAAGATGAAGACAAGACTGAATTAGCTATCGTAGATAAGTGTCTAGACACAGTAACAGAGGTGGAACTGGATAATCAAGATAACATTCCTGACATACAGTTAGAAGATAGAAAAGTAAAAAACCTTGAACCGAAGTTTAGGGTGATTGATGGAGATGCACCTAAAAAGGCTATAAAAAAAATCGATGAAATAGTCACTTTTGCGGATGTTGCTGGTCTTGAGGATTTAAAGAAAACGATTAACTTACGCATTATTAGTCCATTTTATAACAAGGGATTGTTTGCAAAGTTCCGTAAAAAAGTTGGGGGTGGCGTTCTTCTTTATGGACCACCTGGCTGTGGGAAAACCTATATCGCTAAAGCGACAGCGGGAGAATGTAAGGCTAATTTTTATCCCGTTCATATTACAGATATCTTAGACCCTTATATAGGAGTAAGTGAACAGAATTTAAAAGCTATATTCGATAAGGCTCGCTTCCAAAAGCCTAGCATTATGTTTTTTGATGAAGTAGATACTATTGGCATGAGTCGTTCACAAACGTCCTCCCATGTTCGTGGCATAATCGATACGTTTCTAACCGAGATGGAAGGTGTGGATACAAACAATGATGAGGTTCTGGTGATGGCTGCTACCAATACACCATGGGATGTTGATAGCGCTCTAAAAAGACCTGGTAGATTTGATCGGCTCATCTTTGTAGCGCCACCAGATGAAAAAGCAAGAGAGCAAATTTTTAATTTGAAATTAAAGGGAAGATTTGTTGAAAATGTTGATACAGCCGTATTAGCAGCCAAAACGCCATTTTTCTCAGGTGCTGATATAGCTAATGTAGTGGAATTAGCTACTGAATATGTGCTAGAAGAAATATTACTTTCAGGTAATGAAAGACCCATTACTACCGACGACTTAGTAAGGGCACTACATGAACTTCAGCCTTCTACATTAGATTGGCTTCGTACAGCAAAAAATTATGTTAAATACGCAAATCAATCAGGGTTGTATAATGACGTAGAAAAATATCTTCGAGCACATGCACGAAATATATAAAATGGCTATCTCCAAATATCGATAGCAAAACATGAAGAAAACCTTTTAAACATTCAAAGTTTAGAAGGTTTACTTTTTTACATGGTACTTTATATAAATAGGTAGTTACTTTAATCGCATATCTTTGGGCATGAGCATTGATAAACAACAAACAGTAGCCCATGGTGGATAGTACTCCCGGAGAGGGTACTGTAATTGTATTTTTAAATTTTATTCTTGATGGCGTTTAATTAATTCCTCAAGAAAGGAGAAAGAATGCAAAAGCCAACAACTAATATAAGGTCTTATTTCTGTGTATTTGGAGATGATTTTCCACTAGAGGAATTCACACAAAAAATAGGAATTACACCAACAGAAACACGTACAAAAGGTGAACTCTATACAATTGGAAAAACACAACACGAAAGTTATACTACATCGTGGACTTACGAATTAGATGATCAACTAACAAGCGATCCTACATTACAAATTTATGAACTAATAGATATTTTCACGAATAAGGTAAACATTATCAATCATTTTAAAAAGAAATATAATTTAAAATGTAAAATAGCGGTTATCCTTGTCTTTCCTGAAACTTCCGGTCTTTTCATAAATCAAAAACTTATTAAATTTGCTTATGACACCAACTCAGAATACGATATTGATATTTATCGTGATGAAATATAAATTGCAAAAAGTAAAAAGCCTTTTATTTCGTACTACAAACAGAACTTATAAAAGCAGGTATTAATGACGGAGGTAAATATGAAAACACACTATTATTTAGGTTGGTTTAATGATTTTTTTCCAGAGAATCTAGTCAGGGTGTTACAGGAGGATATAACTGATAGAAAATCGCTTGCTATGATTAGCTCGAATCCACTTTTATATGAAGATAATGGTACCACTGAACGTTCGTGGCTTGACCAGGCCGGTATTATATTTGAAGACTATCATTTAATTAATGATTACGTACAGAAGGAAGATGCCCAAACCATAATTCAAAATGCGTCAGCTATTTTCTTGTTAGGTGGAGATACTCTTAAACAGAATCGATTTTTGATAGACTATGAATTGTCAGATTTGATTAAAAAAAGCAGGGCTGTTGTAATGGGGGCAAGTGCTGGAGCCATCAATATGTCCACTAAGTGGCTATGCTCAAAAAACTTTGGCTATCCAGTTGAAAAAAGCACTTTATACGATGGAATCGGTCTTGACAATTTTTCCATCCTGTCACATTTTGATCTTGAAAATAACATGGAGTTGGTGCAAGACGAGCTGTCTGCTTTATCGGAAGAAATAAATATTTATGCGTCGAACAAGGATTGCGCTGTACGTGTAAAGGGAGGTAACATCGACATTTTAGGTAATGTCTATTTAATGTCCCACTCCAAAATTCAGAAATTGGATGAGACGCTCTAGCTGTGGTGAAATTATGCAAAGTTAAAGCGTGTTTGGATCAAACTTATTTCCAAAACACGCTCTTTTCTTTTATATATATCAATTTGATCAAACCTTAGCAACAAAAAGTTTAAGCTTTATCATGAAGTGTACTTTTTGTTCGAGATGGGTCTAGAAATAAATTGTGGAGAGTTATAGTAGTACCACATTGATATGATTGGTAATGGTTTGAGGTACCTGCTTTGACTTTAAAATGGCTGTTTCCACCAAAAATAAAACTTCTCTAAATGCGCAAAAAGCGAAGCATTTAGAGAAGCTTATTCTCTTTAAAAATTAAATACTAAAAATTCAGTAATTTAATTATATAGTGCTCTTTATACAAATATTATCCCCTCAATGGAAACAACTGCTGCTCCTGCTACTTCAATAACAGCGGTCTCGGCATCAGGTGTAATCGTTACATAAAGAATCCCTGGTCTATTGATCGTATGTCCTTGACCAATCATTAATTGATGTCTTTCTTGTTGAGCTAGTATATTCTCAAGATATAAATAACCGCCTAATGCACCGTTTGCCGCACCTGTAACTGGATCTTCATCAATTCCTATATTGGGGCAAAAATCTCTTGTGTAAATATCAAATTGCCCATTTGTGTCAAAGGTAAAGAGGTGAGTGGTTGAAATGTTAAAATCATTGTTCATCTTTTTAAGCTCGTTTAAGTTAGGCTCTGCTTGGTCAATTGCTTGACGGGTCTTCACTGGAACCATCAGATGTGGGACACCTGTATTCGCTATTTTTATTGGATATCTATCATCAATTTCTGTTTCATGTATACCTACAAGATTCGCAACGACTGCTGGGCTAATGTCGATACTTTTTACATGGGGACGTACTTGAGTCATAGATACTCGCGTTAATTGATTATTTTCCATCAGCCATTTTACGGGAATTAGGCCAATATTGGATTCAAAGACTATTTTATCGTCCTTATCAATCCAATTGTACTTAGTAGCCATTAACCATGCTGTACCTAATGTGGCATGACCGCAAAAATCAACCTCTTTGGTTGGTGTAAAATACCTTATTTTATAATTGGCATCAGCATTCGATGTCGGTAAAAGAAAGGCCGTCTCCGAAAGGTTTAATTCATTCGCTATTTTTTGCATGTCCTCGTCTGTTAAGTTTTCAGCATTCGGTATAACGCCTGCCGGATTCCCTCCAAAAGTTTCTGTTGTGAAAGCATCTACATAAAAGAACTCTATCTTTTTAGTCATGGCGATCTCCTCCTTTATTCTAAGATTATTGTATTATGATAGAATTAATAAGTAAAATTCATGTTTTTGATCATCAACATGAGGAAGTCGAATGGAAAGATTAATCGTATATGGGGGTATATTGTGAACCTGTTGCAAATAGAAATATTCGTCAAAGTAGTCGATATGGGAAACTTCACAAGAGCAGGTGAAGTATTGGCGATGACACAGTCTGGAATCAGTCATAATATCGCTTCTTTAGAGTCAGAACTAGGTATTACACTTTTGAATAGAGGAAGAAATGGAATCTCATTAACAGATAGTGGAGAACGTATTATAAAACATATGAGAAATATCCTAACCGAAGCCGAAAGCATTAAACAAGAAACCGCTTCAATTTTAGGTATCCAAAATGGAAAAATAAACATTGGTAGCTTTTCAAGTTTCTCATCAAAAGTGTTGCCTACTATCATATCAAGGTTTAGAGGAGAATTTAAGGGAATTGAAATAAACTTTTATGAGGGTAGCTATGATCAAATAACGCGTTGGGTAGAAGAGGGGAAAGTGGATATAGGTTTCACGTCCTTAAGTAACCCCTTGGATCATTTGGAGACAATTCCTATATTAAGCGATAGATTAGTCCTCACATTACCAATTCATCATCATCTTGCAATAAATGGACAAGTAAAAGTGGAGGATCTTCAAGGCGAGGCTTTTATTATGCCCAAGCTAGGATGTGAGGTAGGTGTTATGAAATTTTTAAAGGAACAAGAAGTTTCCCCAAACATCCAGTTTAATGTGGAAGATAATCAAACTATTATTGCTATGGTACGGGAAGGATTAGGCATTACCATCATGCCAGAGCTAGCTTTACCCTATAATTTACAAGGTACCCTTGTAAAACCTATCTTTCCCGAACCTTCCCGTGAAATAAGCATTATTACTCGATCAAAGAAACAATCTCTTCCCGCTGTCAAAGCGTTTATAAAAACAACAATTGATTGTATGAAGGATTTACAGCTTTAAAATGAATTTTGAAGCGAAGAGGCAGAGAGCATGTTTTGATTCATTTGTTTCAAAGCATGCTCTTTATAATTGTTCTCATCCTAAACTTATTTAGTAAAGGACACGCCATAAATAAAAGGTGGCGTAGGATTCCCAGTTTTTCCATGGTATCGATAATTCCAAGATCTCATCTTTCGTCGGCTTTCGATTCATATTTTGTAATAGTTTTATCGAATTAATAAGACCCACATCATCGATTGGAAAGGCTGTCTGGAACCTAAGGCAGCGCATTAAAACATAATTGGCTGTCCAAGGGCCTATTCCTCGTATTTTAATTAAGCTTTTTTCAGCATCTTTAAAATCCATTTTCATTAATTTTTCCCTCGACAATTCTCCACTTGCCATTAATTTCGCAATGCCAATGATATATTCACTTTTTTTCACCGTCATTTTAATATCTGCCAGGTCTGAGGGTGTTAACTGTGCAATTCTTTCGTACGATGGGAACACCCAATATTTTTTACCATTCCATTCGATGAAATCGCCAAATTTTTCAACAAATTGCCTCTTTAAGGTGTACGCGAAGGCTAAGTTAATCTGTTGGCCTAATACTCCCCAGCATAAAGCTTCAAATAAATCAGGAATGCCAATTACTCGTAATCCATAGAAGTTTCGGGCAGGTACTTTAAGTAAAGGATCTGCTTTTGCCATTTCATAAAAGGGTGTTAAATCATTATTAAGATCAAACCACTCATCAATAAATTTGACAATTTCTTCGCATTTCCGCCTTTCAATAGGGCTAGATTCATTTAAGAATTGAACAATCATTTGTTTATTATTAATGACGTTTATCTGTACTAAGGACCGAATTTCACCGATAGTTATCACTTTTGTAATGCTATCGCTCTCTATTTCATACATGCATTCATTCTGTTCTCTTGATAGATAGCCTAGATTGGCATTCATGTTGAACTGTTCAGGTAGGGTAATGACAATACTATTCTTGACTTCATGCCATATCATTTTTTCATTCTCCTTTACAAAATACATTGATGTCATTTTTACTTTATCACATCATCATCTTTAGTAATTTTGTTATCTTGCTATTACATTCTAAACACCTTATTTTTTTCGATTGATGAGGTTATAGTGTAAATTATCAAGAATGCTAAATAGGAGGGATAATATGATACAGGACATAAAGACACGTGTCGAAAGTCTAGATTGGGAGTCCATTCAAAATGAATTAGATGAGCAAGGTTTTGCAAAGCTTCCAGCAATTTTAACAAAAGAAGAATGTGAATTTTTCATGGAAATGTATGGGAAGGAAGAGTCCTACAGAACGACCATCAATATGACGAGATATCGCTTTGGAAATGGGGAATACAAATATTTTTCGTATCCATTACCCGACATCCTCCAACATTTAAGAGAGTCTTTTTATTTAGAATTAGCGAAAACAGCTAATCGCTGGCTGAGCTATTTAAAGAAAACAGAGCAGTATCCAGAACAGCTTCAAGATTTTTTGAACACCTGTGAGGAGTTTAATCAAACGAGACCGACACCTTTACTATTAAAGTATCAAACAGGCGGATTTAATTGTTTGCATCAAGATTTATATGGCGATCTATTTTTTCCGTTTCAAGTAGTGTTTGTATTAAATCAACGTGAGAAAGACTTTTCCGGTGGAGAATCTTTATTAGTAGAACAAATCCCACGTGCTCAAAGCAGGGGACATGTCATTACGTTAGAGCAAGGCAGTGCACTTATTTTTCCAACTAACCACAGACCTGTTCTCGGTAAAAAGGGCTATTATAAAAATACAGTACGGCACGGTGTAAGCACGGTTATTTCGGGAGAACGATATGGTCTTGGAATCATTTTTCACGATTCTAAATAAACATTAAATTTCAATATTTTGCTATTCCATTCTTTGAAATGTCCATTTTGAATGGATAGGGAGTATATTATAAGTTGAGGTGAGAAAATGCCAAATAGAATGGATCACGGCCACAAAGAGAGCTATACTCAAAGACATTCGAATGATGTAGAACTGATAACAGAAGAGAAATGGCAAGCCATTATAAATAATGATATAGCGTACAATAATCAATTTTTTTACGCTGTGAAGTCAACAGGGATATTTTGTAAGCCTTCTTGTAAATCACGCGTTCCGAAAAAAGAAAATGTATGCATATTTCAAAACGCAGAACAAGCTCTCCGTGCAAATTTTCGCCCTTGTAAACGGTGCAAGCCTACTAATGAAAATCTGCCTGATAGCGAGTGGGTTAATTTAATTACAGAGTATATTGATAAAAATTTCACAGAGAAACTAACGCTAGAATCGTTAGCAAGCATTTGTCATGGAAGTCCGTATCATATGCAGCGAACATTTAAAAAAATTAAGGGTATTACGCCAGTTGAGTATATACAGCAAGTAAGAGTGCACGCAGCTAAAAAGTATTTGATTCAGACAAATAAAGCGATTGGAGATATCGCTATTTGTGTGGGGGTGGCTAATACGCCTTATTTTATTACATTATTTAAAAAGAAAACGGGGCAGACCCCAGCGCAATTTCGTCAAATGAGGAAGATGGAGGAACAGGACAATGGAAAAATTGAATAAGCCAACCCTTTACTGGTCTTTACTAAAGTTTAAAGATTGGAGCTTCTATATAGCGTCAACGTCAAAAGGTCTTGTGTTTATAGGTTCACAGAACAAGCCATTCGATGAATTAGTCGAATGGGCGACGAAACACTTTCCAGGAAGTCCACTTGTTGAAAATACTGAAAAACTTGAGCCCTTTGTCGTTGAAATCACACAGTATCTAGACGGAAGACGGAAATCCTTTACGATTCCATTTGAGTACGTAGGTACACCATTCCAGCAAGCAGTCTGGCAGGCACTTTGTGATATTCCTTATGGACAGACGAAATCTTATTCCGATATTGCACATGATATTAATAAACCAGCAGCTGTTCGGGCAGTTGGAGCGGCTATCGGGGCTAATCCAGTATTAATTACGGTGCCATGCCATCGCGTAATAGGAAAAAATGGCTCATTAACTGGCTATCGAGGCGGGTTAGAAATGAAAACATGGCTACTTAATCTGGAAAAGCGAGCTTCATTAAACATTGAGTAATCTAATTATTGCTGTACAACGATTGGAGATGCCTTCATGAGTAGTGAATTATTCTATAAAAATCCAAAAACCATTCTGAATAAAGGGACTGGCTTCCTATCCGGATATACGCATTCACTTAATCCTTATACAGGCTGTTCATTTGGGTGTTCCTATTGCTATGTACGTGAAATGCCAGTATCTCTATTTCGGGAAGGAGAATGGGGAAATTGGGTAGATGTAAAAAATGGAGCTGCACATTTACTAAAAAAAGAACTTCATCGCGCCAAAGCTAAAGGAAATGTAACCATTTTTATGTCATCAAGTACAGATCCATATCAACCAATAGAGCAAAAGGAAAAGGTGACACGATCTCTACTAGAAGTTATGGTAGAAGATCCACCTGACTTCTTATTAATACAGACTAGAAGCCCACTGGTAAGTCGAGATAT
Source organism: Lysinibacillus sp. GbtcB16 (assembly GCF_019091145.1). Lineage (NCBI taxonomy): Bacteria > Bacillati > Bacillota > Bacilli > Caryophanales > Bacillaceae > Lysinibacillus > Lysinibacillus sp. GbtcB16. The sequence goes on along the minus strand of NZ_JAGXJV010000001.1, from coordinate 1,737,474 downwards.
CGATTTGCTGCAACAATTGAAGGACAAAGTTCGAGTAAGTATGACGATTGAAACCGATTCCGAAACGATACGAAAACATTTCACTCCAAAGGCACCTCCAATCCAGGCGCGTTTTATAACATTGGAAAAATTAGCAGCTGCAGGCATACCAACCCAAGTTGCTATAGCTCCCATATTACCAAGTGGGGACCATTTTCCGTTGAAACTAAAGCCATATGTCGATCGGATCTGTATCGATGACTATTTCATGGGCGATGGCAGTGGTGGTAAACGCACACGAAAACTTGGTATTGAAAAGAAATATGCTCAACTTGGTTTAGAGGAATGGTACGGACCACATGTTCTTAAAAATGTATATAGCCGATTTATTGAAGTATTTCCTGAAAATCAAGTGTATGTAAGCCAAGCTGGGTTTGAGCCTTAAAAAGGCAGTATTTGGAGCGATGCAAAGAGATTTGAGAACCAAATAATCATGCCATTGAAGGTTTTATCAAGGGTGCATTATTTTATTAGAGTTTCAACTGTAAGAGCGAATTATTTAATGGAATGATGAATTGAAACTATGGGTACTATTAATTAAATAATTAATAAGTATGTAAAGTAAAGATGTACATCTGTAAATAAAAAACGTTGGGTAACAACAAGCAGGTATAAATAACTTGCTTGTTGTCTTTTTATGAAATTTATTTTAACAGATAAAATTTTATAAACGTGTGGGGTCATTGGTTATACATATAAAATTTTGTTTATAAGCCTTTAATACGCTAATTTTTTCAATTTCGTCTCATTATTATTAGTATACTTTTCAATGAAACACAACTTCCTATAATTTATATTATGTAAACTAAAATTATTTGGCGTGGAGGAGGCTTTGATTCATCAACTACCCATAATATCTGTACTTGTATATGGACAAGAACTTTTAGACATTTTATTATGGACAGATGAAAACTCATAAAGTTTAAATTACTCTGTGTAAATGGTCACTTAAAGCAAATTAATAAGACACAAAAGTGTTGGTTTGGAATAAAGTTTGATTAAAAGTTTGTTGCAATCGTTGATTTTATAATAGAAGAAACCCACGCATTTTGAAAAAAGTTTGATCAAAATGCGTGGGTTTTATTTAAATGCGAAGTTATTTTTATCAAACTATATTACAAATAATCGAACTTTATTATAAATGATCAATCTTTTTTACAAACTACAACTCTTTTTTCTTCCATCATTGGGATATTATTTTATTTAAGAAACAATTTTTCTCTCTTTACGAACAAATTCACATGTGCCCAAAAACCTAAAAATGAATTTAAGCTTCTGTATATTGTCCAATCTTTCTGAATTTCTCATAGCGATCTTCAATTAATTGTTCGCCATTTAGGGAATTCAATGCTTTTAGTGTGATCTTTATACATTCTTTTATATAAAACGCTTGCTTCGCAACATTGCGGTGTGCTCCACCAGTTATTTCAGGGATTATTCCATCAATAACGTCAAGCTCTTTTAAGTCAGGTGCTGTTATACGCATTGCTTCTGCTGCTTGCTTCCCTAGGCTACCATCTCGCCATAAAATCGATGCAGCCCCTTCAGGCGAGATAACCGAATACGTTGAGTTTTCTAACATAAAGACTCGATTAGCTACGCCTAATGCAATTGCACCACCACTTCCGCCTTCCCCAATAACAATACTAATAACTGGTACTGTTAGAATCGCCATTTCAGCAAGAGTTCTGGCAATGGCTTCACTTGGGCCGCGTTCCTCGGCTGCCTTTCCTGGATAGGCACCTTTCGTATCAATAAAACAAATAATTGGGCGCTTAAATTTCTCAGCCTGCTTCATTAAACGTAATGCTTTACGATATCCTTCAGGGTGGGGCATACCAAAATTCCGCCGAATATTTTCTTTAGTTGAATTTCCGCGCTGGTGTCCAACAATTGTTACAGGCAGTCCTTCAAAGAGAGCAATTCCTCCAAGAATAGCTGCATCATCACCAAATGTGCGATCTCCATGTAACTCAATAAAGTTTTCACACATAGCTTCTATATATTGTGAAGTTGTTGGTCTTTCTGGATGTCTAGCAACCTGTACACGATCCCATGGCTTCATATTGGCATAAATAGATTGTTCTAGCTGTGTTAGACGTGTTTCAAGCTTTTCGATTTCGCCTGTCATGTCTACATCTGCCTTTGTAGCAATCGTTTTTAATTCATCAATTTTTTCTCGTAATTGTATTACTGGTTCTTCAAAAGCTAAATTTTTAGACATGTTGCACACCGCCTTTTGTATGCATTTTTACAAGTATTGCTACTTGGTTTCGTAAATCCTTCCTATGGAAAACTGCATCAAGCTGACCATGCTCTAGTAAAAACTCTGATTTTTGGAAATCACTTGGTAATTTTTCTCTTAATGTTTCTTCAATGACACGGCGACCAGCAAAGCCAATCAATGCTTGTGGTTCCGCAATATTAATATCTCCAACAGAGGCAAAGCTTGCTGAAACGCCACCGTATGTAGGATGCGTCATGATCGAAATAAATAATAGTCCTTCTTCACTATGACGTTTTAATGCCACACTCGTTTTTACCATTTGCATTAATGATAGAATACCTTCTTGCATGCGTGCTCCACCGCTAGCAGTAAAAATAATAACCGGTACACGTAATTCAATAGCTTTTTCAACGGCACGTGTGATTTTTTCTCCTACAACGGAGCCCATTGAGCCCATACGGAAATGAGAATCCATAATGGCTACAACAATTTCTTCTCCATCAAGAGTTCCTAACCCAGTCAGTACAGCTTCGCTTAATCTCGTTTGTTGTTTAGCCACTGAAATTTTTTCTACATAATCAGGGAAATTAAGTGGATTACTTGTTTGTAAATGATCATCCATTGAAACAAATGAACCTTCATCTAAGAAATATGCTACGCGCTCCTGTGCAGTCATTTTGAAATGATGGTCGCATTTTGTACACACTTTATGATTTTTTTCTAATTCCTTTGTTAACTGAATGTGACGGCATTCTGGACATTTTGTCATAAATCCTTCTGGAAATCCCTTTTCCTGTCCGTCCTCTTTCTTTTTACTAAATAAGCTACGTATTGCCATGTTTGACTCCCCCTTTGTTGTCTAAATGAATTGTTCAGCATTCATCCACTATTCGTAAGCTTTTAATGCTTCTTTTTCATAGCCAAGCTGCTGCATCGATGTCAACATAGTTTGAATAATTAATTTTGCTTCTTCTGTTGAGTTTCGATTTAAACGGTCACCGGCATAAACTACTAACTGAAACCAGACTTTTAGTGAAAGACGATTTCCTGACGTGATGATTATTTCTCGTAAAACATCCTGACAATTAATCGTACTTTCTATCTCTAGCTTTACAAAAAACTGCCCCACACTAGTAGTGTTTACAGAGTCTCTGTACAACTTATAACGCGAATGGCTTCTAATTATAAACATCGACAATATTTCTACGAGCTAATGCTTTTGTAGAAGCTAGAAACGTACCTTCCCCATGTCTCGTTTCAATAAGACCTAATAACTCTAAACTTCGCAATGCCTCTCTCACAGAGGATCGCCCGACACCTAGACGTTCTGAAAGGACTCTTTCGGAAGGTAACTTTTCACCAGCCTGTATTTTTTCTATTTTAATAAGTTGGCGTAATTGTTGGCGATATCTAAAAACACATTCTTTTGTTCGGATTTTTTATCCATACGATCAACTTCTCGGTCAATCTATTCGCCTTGAAATAATTTTTGCTGTCGCTTTCCTTTCGCGCAGATAAACAATGCATCCAAAGGCTTTATCTTCATTCAGTAGGTGTTTGGATACCTACTATAAAGAAACTAAATCCAGCACCTTCAGATGATGGCGTCTCTTACTGAATGAATCCAAAAGTGGTCTGGCCACTTTTGAAGTTGGCTTTATCTTACAAAATAATTATTTGAAAGTAAAGAAAAAACTGCATAAAAATTTATGCAGTTTCTAAAATTCCCTTCAATTTCATATTCTTTTCGTCGTTTGTGTATGTTTTACCTTCACTTGGTGTCTACCAAAGCGCTGTTCAAGCGTTCTCTCAATGTAAAGCAATTCATCTTCTAGTAAAAGCTCTTGAACAAGAGGAAAAACTTGCGGGAATAAGGTTACAGAAACCGTTCCAAACTCATCCTGAAGCATGTAAACGGCGACCTACAAGGAAAGCACGTACCTGGCTCAAATTTCCATTTGGTAACGTTATCAGGTTTATTTATGTATACGTTATAAATCCTTGTTTAACTATTATCTCTACACGATGCTTCTAAAATTAGGACGAGGTTAAAAAAGAAGAAAGAGTGTTACGATAGTAACCCTCTTTCTTAAACCGAAGGACTCTTTAGCTTAATAAGAAATCGCCTTATTCAAATACAACCATTTCTCCGACATCTATAAACCCAAAGCGCTTATAGATATTTTTTCCATCATCTGATGCTTGTAAGACAACGGGTTTTTGTTTATCTTTTGTTTGAGTAAGAAGGTATTGGAACATTTCACTGCCATATCCTTTACCTCTAAATGTTTCTTTTGTCATTACATCATAAATACCATAACTTTCTTTGCTATCTATTAGTAAACCAGTAGATACAGTTATTTCACCGACGCGTCCAATAAACATTTGAATTTCTGAACCTAAATTTACTTCAGAAAACTTATGAAAATAATTTTCTAGCGCATCTTTTTCTGGTGTACCTTCAAATAGGCTTATAAAGACCTCTTTATATTCCTTAAGTTCTTCAAAATTCCCCACACGAGTAATCATAAGCTGATGGGAATTTCTTTGACCGGCATTAAGAGTATTTTCAAGTTTCATCATTACATTACGTTCTGCTTCTTTTAGATTGTATTCTTGCATCAGGTCTTGCCAACCGGCGTTCAAATACCGAGAGTCAATCCACGTACTAAAAGGATATTTTTTTAGAGACATATTTTCTATGCTACTTCTAATATTAAATGCATTTTTTATATGTGACGCTTTCGGCAAAAGTATATTGAATGTATCCGTTGGTATTTCTGTATTCGCCAAAACGAAATCTTCTTCTTTGATAAGTTTTCCATTCACTGCATGAGTAAATATTCTTAATTTTTCTTCCAGATTGTTTATAACTAATTGTTGATTTGCAATCATTTCTTTGCTCCTTCCAATTACATACAGCGCGCGCTTTTTTTATTATAGGGGCAATTTAATAATAATAATAATACATTGTTCACAATTTTTATATCCTCCCATAATTTTCAGAAAACTTAAAGCACACTTGTTTATGTACTCCATAATCTTGCTAATTGTTAAAAAACAACTCACATTGAGAATTATTTTAATTCTTCTTATTCCACTAAAACCCATTAGTTTAAGTACATTTGTTCAAATTATCTTTAATATACAGTCTATCGGATATTCAACAATATGGTCCTTTAATGAAACCGAGCGCAAATTCTTATTACAGAATCGCGCCCTTTAATGGAATAACTCAATTATTTGTTTCTTTACGGTAAATTAGATTAGGTACTAATCGAATATAAATTAGTTCACCTGCAAGTTCAATGAAGTCCAGTCCTTCCCACCTATCAACATACTCTCCTCGATATGCTTTTCTGGCTAAGTTGAGTAATGTCGAATATTCTTTGGGCAGCCGAGGTAAAGCCCATTCTGCAGCCACATCTATTAGAGAAATTTCATCGATAGACACTGTCTGCCACATTCGAGCCAGGCTTAAAATTACATTACGACCATCACCTTTGATACCCTCAATCAACCCAGGTAAAGACTCCTTAATCACTCTGGGGTCAAGTATATCTGAAGCATCAGGACCAAATAGAGAAATGCTATTCTTTCTCGCTTGTGCTAAAACAATAGCTAAATCAGGGTCATAGGTTTGTTCCTAGATTTGTCCTTTCTCAAAATCACTCCTGAGCCACTCACCATAGGTAAATTTATTTCTTGGTAGATATCGCCAAGTTACAACATCGCTATGGTTTATAATCGTAACTTCAAGTGGTCTCACAGAATCTGCATTTCCTATCTTTCCAGATATAAGCATTAGTCTATCTGTTAGTTTTTTTCGAGTTACTTCAGGTAAACTATAATTCAGGACCACTAGGACATCTACATCACTATTAATGCGTAAGCCACCATCTACTGCAGAACCAAATAGATATACCCCGACTATCGAACTTCCAAGCAACTTCTCTACGATTTTTAATGCTTACATCGCTTGTTTTTTGGTATTTTTTCGTTACACAAATCGCTCATCTCACTAACCTCTTTGATGGTATTCTCAAGTTTAGCGGATACAGATGTTTTTTGTACACACCCCTAACGAGAACATACGTTTGTATTTTTCCTTTATATTTTGTATAATAAAATAGAAGTGAATGATAGAGGAGGAGTTTGGATGTATCGACAAGTGGATGATTTTTTAAAGGAATGGGCAGTGGCTGTGGAAGGGACATTGCAAGTATTACAAGCCGTAACAGATGACAAATTAGGACAAAGTATTTCGGAAGGGCATAGTACACTTGGTTGGTTAGGCTGGCATTTAGTAGAAACAACAGGTTATTTTAGTCATTTAGCAGGTTTAACTGTACCAATGATTGGTCAAGATGAACCAGTTCCAGCGACAGCAAGAGAAATTATAGCAGCTTACGAAAAAGCAGCAGAGGCGGTCAAGGAAGAGGTAGCTAAGCTATCAGATGTGGACTTGCTAACAGAAACAGGCATTGCGAGTGTTGCAACAAAAGGTGCATTATTACGTTTCTTAATTGACCACCAAACACATCACCGCGGCCAAATGATGGTGCTATTACGTCAAGCAGGCTTACCAGTACCACCTGTGATGGGCCCAACAAAAGAAATGCAATAACGACAAGATGCCCTCCTGGGTAGTATTACTTAAAGTTAGAGTTTTTATTATGCGGCTGATTTTTTGGTTTGAGTTCGGTATTGCACTGGACTCGAGCCAGCCAATAAAAAGTCCAAAAAACATCCCAGCGAGGACGTGAACAAATTTCCCTTCACGCCTTCGCTTTTCTTTTCCCCTCCATTCCCCACTGTAATATAATAAGAAAACTAAACTAGAGGTAGGTGCGCACATGATCCAATTAACAAACCGCCAGGTACGGCAATTTCTGTTGTTGAAACACGGACTTTTGGACGAATATAAATTTAGCGGGAAGCAGGGCGTATTGGACTTTGCTCGGCAGGTTGGCTGTATTCAATACGACCCCATCGATGTTTGCGGAAAAAACGCCGAATTGGTGTTACAGTCGCGAATCAAAGGATTTACTAAGGGAATGCTCGCCGATTTGCTGTATGAGGATAGAAGCCTTATCGATTATCCCGACAAGAACCTGGCCATTGTCCCTGTCGAGGACTGGCCGTATTTTGAGCGATACAGGCAGGCCGCCCGCCAACATGCCGAACGCTATCCCGAAATGGAAGAGTTGACAGCGCAAGTACGGGCTCATATCCAAAATCACGGTGCACTAAGTTCGGATGATTTAAAGTTGGATGGAGATTTCTCTTGGCAATCGGCCATCCACTGGAGCAGTGGAAACAATTCATCTCGATCAGTGCTGGAACAGATGTATTCGACGGGTGAGTTGATTATCCATCATAAAAAAGGAACGCGTAAATATTACGATATAGCCAAGATGTACATACAACCAAATCTGCTGAGTGCATCAGAGCCGCTGGAAGATGAGCTTGAGCATCATAAGTGGCGGGTACTACGTCGAATCGGCTCGGTTGGTCTCTTATGGAATCGTGCGTCAGATGCATGGTTGAATATATGGGGGCTGAAAGCAGCGCAGCGCAAAGAGGTTTTCCGCCAGCTATTACAAGAAGCTCGCATTGTTGCTGTTGCCGTGGAGCAATTGAAGGATATGCTGTACTGCCTCGTGGAGGATTTACCGCTTATTGAAGCCGTTCTGCAAAATCAGAAGCCGAAATTGCGTTGCGAGCTTATTGCCCCGCTAGATAATTTCATATGGGACAGAAAACTTATTAACGAATTGTTTGACTTTGATTACACCTGGGAGATTTACACGCCTGCAATCAAACGAAAATTTGGCTATTATGTGCTGCCTCTATTATATGGAGAGAGCTTCATTGGACGAGCCGAGATTATCGCGGAGAGAAAAACTGGAACACTCGTTGTTAAAAATATCTGGTACGAGAACGGTGTGAAGCAAACAACACAATTACGAACAGCTTTGAACAGTTGTTTCCAAAAGTTTGCGATATTCAACGAGTGTGAGACAATTTCGGCAGAGTCTATGAACTGATATTTCCTGTATTTGTTTAGAGATAATAAAGTTGTTTACTTTTGAAGTAAAATAATAAGAGCCTTACTACAGTTCGTGTGTAGTAAGGCTCTTTCAAGTTGTTAAAAAATTATTAGATACAATTAGAATTAATAGATTTATAGGTGGGAGAGTGAAAGACATATGTTATTATCCGAAGCATGGAAAAGGTATCATCGCTTACATTAAAAACATATTGTTTTCAATACACTGTTAGCTTAAGAAGAAATACTAAATTGAAGAGCTATCTATACCCCAAACTTTAAAAGTTTCATTTATAGATGTAGTAAACAAAGTCACTTCTAACCCCAAATAATCATCCTCACCCGATGGCAAATGTTCTGTAAGTCTAGTCTTAATCATAATCTGGAATCCCATTGGATTTACGTGTTTAATAAACGAAACAGATTCAATATAATAATTACCTGTTAATTTACTCCGTACAGGAAATGAATTTAAATCTTCACCGTCATCAAAACACAAACTATCATCATTGATATAAGCAAGTACTTCTTTATGAACAATTGACAACATTTCAGTCCATCTTTTAGCTAAGTGTTGATATTGATCTAAGCAAATACCATCATAAAAAGCTATCTTGGGATTTGTACCATTTTCTATTAATTTTAAATTCATATATAACATCCTCTACTACTGTTTTACCCTGAAACTAGCGTCAATTATACTAAGTTCTTCAAGGGTACTTAAAAATCCTTCTTCCACTAACCTGCTCCGTTTCTACAATAAGCAGTTCAACAGAAAAGGGCATTAATCCTTCTTGGATTAATGCCCCAGTTTGCTGAACAAGCAAGTTAAAAATGATGAAACAAAGAATATAATCAAGGATAAAAACAGAGAACAAGATCAAGATGGAGTATAAAGATTGAAAAGTTTTTTATAGGATAACTGGGGATGTCTGTATGCTAAATTCCGGTACCCCATAGCCAACGATTCTTTCTATTTCTGTAAGACATCATTAATACATACTTGAAGCAAGTAGAGTTAGAGCTATATTCTCCCAAGATGGTTGCTTAGGTAGTATTTGATTAGTCTCTAAATAATGTTCATCCATATCATTAACAAAAGATTCCATTGCATTTAAGTAATCTTCAAGTGTTATATTATTCCACTCATTCTTATTATTTTTTAAATCCATTCTCAATTGATTTATGAATTCAATTAAATCTTCTCGACTCTTTACACTTTCTGCTGCACCATAAATTTCCATCCTTAAACCACCTTTTGGAACGTTATTTTGTAACATATCATATCATAAATATTGGTAAAAACAAGCTACAAATAACTACCGTTTTGAATTACAATTCAAAAATAAATAAAAGGTGAAGCCATTGCTCCCCCTTAATTCGTACGATAAATCAAAGATTCTTCAAAAATTAGAAGAAATCCTTTTTGTACTAACCTGCTCCGTTAGTTAAAGTGTAATTCTTCACAATCTCACCTATATGTTAACATAAATATCCAGATCTTTTAAAAGTGGTGTTCAATTATATGGCCCTTTAAATGAAAAAGACGCGTTCCTAAATAAACGCGCCCGATTGTTAAATAACGAATATTAAATCTTGGTATGATATAGACTCGACATTTAATTACATACAGTTATCCATAACGAATATAAGCGCAGTTTTCATACTCAGTTTTATATTAAATTAATCTTCCCCTTTATGAAAACAAGCGCTAATCCTAATTACAAAATATTACTAATAGGGGTAGCACCATGTGTAATTTTAGTCAATTCCAATTAAGTAATTCAACCTAAAATTCTATTCTATATTTTTTTTAGCTGCGTAATCACCATAAAAGTAAGTGTCCCAAAAATCACCATATTTAGGAGTGGCAATTATTGTATATTCCCCATTTTCCTCAACTTCAAACAAAACTACACTATTATGTTCCCATCCCACAAAATGTTTTGAGTCATCTACGAGCATATAGATGCTGTATATTCCCTTTTCTAATACTTCACTTTTTTTGAAGTCATCAATTAATTCTTTGGCGTTTGGAATATTGTGTTTATTTTCATTTATGTCAAACTCAAATTGGAAATTTACCACACCTATTTTCGATGCATACCTTCCATACCTGTCATCACCAATATTATTTCTTGGGTCGCTTGGTACCAATGTAGGTAAAAGTTTAATAGTATCTATCTTTTGTGTCATTTTAAAATCGTCAAGTAGCTCTTGATAATTACCTACACCTATCTCAATATTGTCGTAGGGAAATATTGAAACAGGTCCATTTCTTACTGGTTCATATTCATTAGGGTATTTCACTAAACCATATTTTGTTATTAGCTGTTCAACTACTTGAACTACCTTTGGATGTTGCTCAATATATGCACCCTTGAATTGTGAAAGGTAAATATCGTCATGACTGCCCTTTCCTATAACCTTCAATGTATCCCTATCAATCATTAGGTACGGATAAGCACGATATGGCTCTTTCATTTCTATATATGTTTGATGGTCAATACTTGCAAACCAGTTATTACTTGCCTGAATAACAGAAAACTCACCTTGTATTCCATAGTTTGTTTCTAAATATTCTTGTATTGGTTGATTCAGATCATCTTTAGAGAAACATCCACTAAGAATTAGGATTGATGTACTTGCTAAGATAACTTGAATCAATCTTTTAATACTCTTCATTTCCTAAACTCCATTCCCTAAATTTTGATAATATTATAACATTTTCCGTTAAATAAGCTGCCACATTGGCATAAGTACATTTCTTCACAATCTTAACGAAACAATTAATAAAGTCACTACATAATCTGGCCCTTTAAATGAAAAAGACGCGTTCCTAAATAAACGCGCCCTATTATTGAATAAGCTATTGATGATGTCTTCATAATGTTCATTAGTTTGTTGTAGCGATAATTACGCTGCAGCTTTTTATTTTTTAAAAAGGCAATACATTAAAGGATACCTAAAATCGCTTTTACCCGTTATTTATTTTGGGACAATTACTTCTTTACCACCCATATATGGTCTTAAAACTTCAGGAATTACTACGCTTCCATCTGCTTGTTGGTAGTTTTCTAAAATAGCTGCAACTGTACGTCCAATCGCAAGACCTGAACCGTTTAATGTGTGAACATATTCTGGTTTTGCATTTGGCTCACGACGGAAGCGGATATTTGCTCGTCGTGCTTGGAAATCTTCAAAGTTAGAGCAAGAAGAAATTTCACGGTACATGTTTTGTGCTGGGATCCAAACTTCCAAATCATATTTCTTCGCTGCAGTAAATCCTAAATCAGCAGTACACATTTTTAGTTTACGATACGGTAAGCCTAGTAATTGCAGTACTTTTTCAGCATGACCTGTTAACAACTCTAATTGCTCATATGACTCCTCTGGTTTTACAAAGCGTACTAATTCTACTTTGTTGAATTGGTGCTGACGGATTAAACCACGTGTATCACGACCCGCAGAGCCTGCCTCTGAACGGAAGCACGGACTATAAGAAGCAAAGCCTTGTGGTAAAGCATCAGCCAGTAAAATTTCATCACGATAGAAGTTTGTTACAGATACCTCTGCCGTTGGAATCATGAAATAATCTGTTTCCTCTAATTTAAATAAATCTTCCTCAAATTTAGGGAGATTTCCAGTACCCGTTAAGCTATCACGATTAACAATGACAGGTGGCAGCATTTCCTCATAGCCATGCTCTTCTGCATGTAAATCCATCATAAATGTCATCAGTGCTCGTTCTAAGCGAGCTCCAAGACCGCGGTAAAATAAGAAACGGCTACCTGTTACTTTTGCGCCTCGTTCAAAGTCAACAATCTTCAAATCTGTAGCAAGATCCCAGTGTGCCTTAATGTCAAAATCAAATGTTGGAATTTCGCCCCAAGTATATTCTTCTACATTGTCATCCTCTGTTGTGCCTACTGGTACAGATTCATGTGGAATGTTTGGCAAGCGCATCATCATATCTTTAAATCGCTCTTCTACTTCATTTAGTTGAACATCTAGCTCTTTAATTTCATCGCCAACTTGACGCATACGAGCAATAACTTCATCTGCATTTTCTTTGTTGCGTTTCATAATTGAAATTTGTTCAGATACTTTATTTCGTTCTGCTTTTAATTCTTCTGTTTTAGCAATTAACTCACGACGCTTTGCATCTAAATCCTCAAAATCATCTAAGTTTCCTAAATCTTCATTACGTGTTAATAGCATTTCTTTAATTTCCGCGAAATTATCGCGTACGCGTTTAATATCTAACATAGTCATACCTCCAGTAGTTTAATGATGGGAATTGTTGCATCCTTTAAGTCTTGATGTAATTTCGTCCAGCGGTTTATTCAAAAGTTCCATTTTAAATAAAAATAAACACAAAAAAGCCCCCATCCCTAAAAAGGGACGAGAGCTACCCGCGTTGCCACCCTAATTGATTAGGCATATGCCTAATCCGCTTATTTCATAACGGCATTTCAGCCGGCAACAGCCTACTTACATTACTTCGACTGTGCAACTCCAGGACGGATTCACAAGTGCTTCTATCAGCTTCCACCAACCGCTGACTCTCTAAAAAAAACGTGCTTGTTACTACTTCCCATCATCGTGTTCAGTTATTTAAATTTTAACCATACTGTACTATATGAAAACAAATTTTTCAAGTCATACCATAGGATACAAATTATTCTAGAACTTTTATTACCTTAACAAGATACTCCACAATATGGCCCGTTAAATGAAAAAGACGCGTTCCTAAATAAACGCGCCTGATTGTTGAATATCGTTTTTCAATTAAAGGCCCTATAATTAAGTATAGGAACAATACATAATCTTGAAAAGTACTATAGGAGCCTTGTTTAAAGGAAAATCCAAGAAATGTTGATTTAACAGCATTTCTTGGATTTCGGTCTCTTTCCAAACTTTCATTTGGGAACGTTATTTAATATAGTCATGTATGCTTTATAAGTTCTTGTTGCACTAAAGTGCCCGTTAGCGGAACATTACCTCTGAAGAAATCTTTTCATCGTTGGTAAAGAAATCCACAATAGGGATTTGGATAGGTGTTCTATATGAACGCAAATGCACTTCTGCTGTTGATGATATTCTTGGTTTTAATGTTACAACGTCCTTTGTAACACTTATTGATGAAACCAAAAAGTAAATATCTCTATACTTTTTAAGTTTAGTAAGTACTTTCTTCATACTAACACCTGTAATTTTATCAGTATATTCAACAATTGAAATAGAAGCCTTGTTCAATGGTCTTATCTGATAGCTAATAACGACTTTATATTTTGCCGTTTCCTTTTCCTTATGAACAATTTCCAATTCGGTTTTATATTTTAGCATCATTTTCTTGACCTTTTTTACTATTTCAAAGTCAAGTCCGTCTCTTTCACAAAGGGCACGTAGGACTTCCGTAGTCAATTCAATTTTAAAAATGAATTTTTCATCTGGGTTAAACCTATTGAATTTATTAACGGAAACACCGATGTTAACGTAAATAAACCAATCTTCATTGAGATTTGGTGTAATCTCTACATGACCTTCTTGTAATGAATCAACAAAATTGATGTAAATATGGTCATAATCTCCTGTTTTAAAATCGAATTCACGCAGTTTTCTTGCATATCTGTCTCCAATGTAAGGAATATCAAAGTGATAATCTTCTACTCCATAATACCTTATATCAATTATTGTTTTGTTTTTCATAAGAACTCCTAATAAAATTTTTGCCCTGCTTCAATGCTTCCGTTTCAACTATTCTGCCAGTTAGTTCAACGAGGCACCGATCCCTATATTGGAGCAGTATCGAGCTATCGTTCTCCGTTAGCGTAACGTGTTTTTTATCTCACTAAGTTCCTTTAACAGATAGTTGGATAATTGTTTATTTTGGGGATCGTCTCTATCCTTGAAATTAGCACCTCCAAAAAAATCATAGTGAATATTCATAATCCGCTTTTTTACTTCTTCTTCCTTTTGAGTGCATTTTATCTCATAAAAATCATTTAATCGTTGCAGCTCTGACTGAGGGAAACCAATGAACTCAATACCTACTTCAAAAAGAAAAATGATTTCTAAGGCATTTTCCTTGAACTCATCGTTGTAAGTTGACTCATCATGCGATCTCATCATACACCCCACTTCAACTATCCTGCCTCGTTCGTATTATAAGGTCAGCCAGATATTTCTGGTTGACCATTTTTTATATAGTTTTATTATAGCAGTAGCCAGGGTAGAACGTATCTGCTCGCGGGGCATGATCCCGTCAACTAAACCGTTCGCCCCCTACTTGCAGAAACATGATTGAGGCTGGTTGGGACTTAGATCTCGTATAACAAGCGAAGCTAAGACACTGCATGGAGGATTAGGGGTAACTGGCAAATATGATTCTAGGAGGAGATTAAGAATGAATCCAGTCGTTGGTCTGTATATTTCAAAAGGAGAAAGTCAGGTTCAGGCATTCTTAGATAAAGGCAAACCGTATCGTAAAAGTTTTAAGGTAACAGGTGGGGATCTCTATCACCCACGACTGGGTGGCTTCGCCACTTAGCCTTGCAGGGTTGTCTGCCTGATTCCACTTCTTCGAAATGCTTTGGGCAGACCAAGGAGCGTAGCGACGCGGTGTAGATATGATGTTAGGCGATGCTCTCGTCCGTTTCAATTACTCCTACATTGAATCTATCCACATTACAAATTCCCTTATACAGTCTTCTGGATTGATATCCTGGTTAATTTCTATAAATCTTTCATAATACTCTAGTTCATGAATAATTAATGGTAAGGCTTTATTGAATTTTCCAATAATCACACCTTCATTGTGTAATCGTTTAACAACATTTTTAATTATTTCATAGAAATCTTCTACTATTCTTTCTCCTAATTCTAAAGTTCGATCAAAATCCTCTTCCTCATCTGTATCCGTATAAAACCATTGTGATTCTCCGACCCATTGATCCCTTAATTGTAGTTCTTCTTTGTTAGTACCTTCGTTGTTCTCTCCAATCACGATTTCTTCGTTCTGTAGCCAAAAAGCATAATTCCACTTCGCTTCACATTCATCAGTGGCTTGTGAAATATTAAACGTCAAATTAGAGTTTGTATTGTACCCCAAAGTAAGCCTAGGCTTTCTCATATCGTCTAATTCACAATCAATATAAAACGACAATACATAAATATCTTTGATAATATCATCACACCAACCATCAATCCGTTTCTTAACTTTGTCATAAATTATTTGTTCTAAATTATTCATTTCTGTCCCTCCATAATATTTAAGGTCTTAGAACTTCACTTCATTTTTTATAATGTCCTTCGAGAGTTTCGCCTAACGTTAGTGTATCTACGAACCCGAAAGGCTTAAAGGAGCGTAGCGACTGGGTGGCTTCGCTACTTAGCCTTGCAGGATTGTCTGCTGAATTTTCTTCCCCGAAAATTCTCCTGCAGACCAAGGGGGCTCCTTTATTCCAATTACTTTTCTCAAGTTTAGACATTTTTCTAAAGAATTTCATTTTTCCCCTCCACAATATACCTTGTATCCGTACAGTTCTATTAATGCACTTTAGCCATCCCACTATACTTAAATATAATACCATTATTTTACCAAAAACTATGATTCCTTATTCAACTAAACTGCTGCGTTAGTTGAAGTATAACCCCCAAAGCGTCGTTTGGAACCTTTTTTGTTAAAGAATGTTATTCAACAATCTGGCCCGTTTGTTGAATAAAACATCCTGCATATCAACACAGGATGTTTAATCAAACTTTATTATAAATGATTAATCTTAGTTATAAACAATCAAATTTTTTTATAAAAATACAAAAACCAGCATTTGATCGGTTCTACAAATAAGGCCAACTTTTAGAATGATTTTAATTTAGAAGCGTTATTCAATTAAGTGGCCCTTTCCATGGAGAAAGACGCTTTCCTTATTCAGAAAAGCGCCCAATTATAGAATAACAACTTACAATATTTTCGAGTTGTTCATTAGTATTCTATTAGTTATTAATGCCACTCTAACATAATTAAAAACTAAAAAATGTTTTGTTCATTCAATTTAGTGGAATAGATTGAATGTGAATATATATAGGAGGGATAAATAATGACAGTCAAATTGACAGTAGAAAACGTAGTACAGGCGAAACAAGAAGTGGAGAAATTAGAAGCGCAAGGATATCTTCGAGATAACATTTACATCTTTGCGCACTATGAAGAACGTGAAGAGGATATTAACGAAGCACTCGGGACAGAAGAAGCTGGTATTAGCGAGCAAGGGTTCCTGACTTCTATGAAGAACCTGGTGAATTCCCGTGGAGATGAAC
Source organism: Lysinibacillus sp. GbtcB16 (assembly GCF_019091145.1). Lineage (NCBI taxonomy): Bacteria > Bacillati > Bacillota > Bacilli > Caryophanales > Bacillaceae > Lysinibacillus > Lysinibacillus sp. GbtcB16. The sequence goes on along the minus strand of NZ_JAGXJV010000001.1, from coordinate 1,720,834 downwards.
TTCGCAATAAATTAGCTTCTGTCGGATTAAGTGAATCGGAAGCTGCTCAATTCGAAAAGGAACTGGATACAGGCAAATTGGTCATAGTTGCCAATAAGTAAAAGCAAACCCGGGAATCTCATCCCGGGTTTGTTTTTCATTTTACAAGTCCTCCTCGGTATTCCGTGAACTCTGTATTCCAGATAGCCTTTCAACCAAGTCAGTAAAAAACCATCCTTCTCTATTGTCAATGATCTGCTCGAGGAAATTTAGAGTCTTAACAATAAGGCCCTTTAAAAGGAAAAAACGCTTCCTAAATAAACGCGCCCTATTGTGGAAGATAATAAGCACATCTCTTCTTTAACTAACTTATCATTAGTAGAAGATTCTATCTCCTAAAACCCAATAGTTTTTCGGGGAAAATAATTATTTAATCCATATAATTAAATGTATGATTGGACTTTGTAATATTCAATATCATGCGCTGTTCCTGTCTAGAGCTTTTCTCGATATAAGTAAATATGATGAAATATTCCACACTCTCATCTGCTAGTACTACTATTTTATTACCAAATTAGCCGTTTCACTCGGATGGTTAAGAGGAAAATGATGACCATATGGAACAAAATCAACCTTACCCAGGTGCGAAGGAGCAGAATAGCCTCTATCATAATCCCCCCAAATAATGCGAAGATTATACTTTGTTACTTCATTGAAATCACCTTGACCGGTTTTCAAAAGTAAACGGTTAAGCTGAACCGTAGTATTTAAAATTCTAGGAGAAGTAAAACTTTTACTTATTTTTTCAATATACTGTTGAGGGATACTCTCCGTACTTTCAAATAAACCATTACTTAATAAATAACGCTCTATCAAATTAGTAGTTGCCATTTTCAATGTCCATTTGTTCATAAATTGAGGAACATGTATCGATTTAGTATTCTTTTTAGCAACAGGTGGCTGAAGTAAAGTAATTGTATACTTCTTATCTATGTACTTTTGTACTAATGCTTCCAAAAGAATATACGCACCAAATGAATGGCCAATTAGATGGGCACCGTTAGAAGCTTTCTCCAATAACTTTTTCACTACATTCAAATAGATATTTATAAGATTTTTCTCTCGTTTAAAAGGAGAACGTCCCAAACCTGGAAGGTCCAAGATCCATACAGGTCGACCCGTTTTTTCATGAAGCTCTTTCCCTAATGGAAATAAATCCTCTCCATCACTTAATAAACCATGTAATAAAATAAACGGTTTCCCCTCTCCTTGTAATTGGTAAAGGGTATTGTTATCGCATAATGTTCGCTCAAATAAATGATGATGCTCACCATTTTGATACATCAATCGATAATCCAGATCAGCTACTACGGCAGGGAAAAAGTTCATGACACTCATCTTATTAAACCAATCTCCCCCCCTCATGTTTTTCACCGAAACATTTGAAAATGTTCGTTTTGTTATAAAATTCAGTCCATCAGAAGGAATGTTTGTTATTTTACTTACTCCACTTTTCATTATTGTTTTCATAAGCGGCATTGGAACAGAGATTTTTGGTGCCCTCATATTCATACTTTCCGACATAACACTTAATAATTCAGCAATGTTCGGATCGTTCTCTTTGTCATCAACAAGTGTATATGTTTGAATAGCCGGCTGCTCCAATTTGAAAACCTGCACAATAAACTTCGCAAACTCATCGTTTGAAATCAATGGCAACCTATATCCCTTACCTCCAGGAATCACTGGCATGAGCCCTCTTCGCATACTTGTCACAAGCAAACCTAATCCTGCTATCTGCTCTGTACTCCCTGTTTTACTACTACCAACTACGGTTGGTGGATTAATTACTGAAAGCGGATAACCTACTGTTGATGCCTGCTGACGGATATAAAGATCTGCTAAAAACTTTGTTCTCTCATATGGGTTTTTTATTTTCAAAAAATTGTTTCCTTCTTTAAACACATCTATCGCAATCTTGCTATTTTTATCATCAAAGGGACTCATATAGCCTACTACATGAATAAATTGTTGCAATCCCTTCAATCGATGAATATTTTTAGCGAATTCACTAATATGTTGGGCACCATTCAAAAATACGGAAGCTGCATCTTTACTTGTCGCTTGAATATCCATGGGACCACCTGCGTGAATAATCACATCCGTTTTCAATACCAACTCCTTATCTTCAGCACTTAGACCTAAGTCTAATTTCGTCAAATCACCTTCAATAAAGTGCATCACTGCCTCTTTTAAGATGCCTCTTTCTTGAAAAATGCGTGTTGCTTTACTTTTCGATCTCACTAATAGAAGAATTGTAACGTGCTCATCTTTGGCTAATTCTTTCACTAATTGCTTTCCAATAAAACCTGTTCCACCTGTTAAAAATACTGTTTTCATATAAATCCTCCTTTTAGTACTATTCAGTACTAATTTATTGTGAAAAAAAATGCTTCTTTTATCGAAGCAAGTTAAAAAAATGATCTGCTGTTTTCATGATGACAGTTGCATCCTGCAGTGTTTCTGAAATAAATAGCGCTCCTTCAAGATTTGTAATAAAAAGAGGTGCAACCTCGTCAATATTAATTGTCTTTCTAAATTCACCATTCTCTACTCCTTGTTTAAGTAATAGAGAAACTTTTGTTTGTAATCCTATAAAGAAAAGACCTATTTTTTCTTTTACTTTTGTGGCATTTGTTGGGCTTTGAATATAAAGCGTAATAAATGGACAGCTCCCCTTATATTCTCTCGTCTGAACTCCTTGTGATAATTGCTTTAAAAACAATTGGATACGATCTTCAACTAATAATTGGTTTTGAGATAGTAAGCCATCAATTGCAGATTGATACATTTCAATCCAATAATCAACGACCCCTTCCAACAATTCTTCCTTATTAGAGAAGTGATAATACACATTAGACTTTGATACTTTGCTTACACGAACTAATTCATCCATGCTTGTATAAGCAAATCCTTTTTCTAAAAATAATGTTGCAGCTACTTCAATCACACGTTTTTGATTCATTAATTTTACCTTTGTCATAATTAGTACTGTACAGTACTATAATAGGTATTGCAAGTATTTTTGTTAGTTTAATAAAAAATTGATCAAAAAAGCTAAACTTTAATGGACTTTACTGCTAAAAATTAATCTGATTTTGAACAAAGTTGAACTGAACCACAAAACTGTTTGGGATGGCTTGCAATTCTTCACTTGTGTTATAACGCTAGGTTCATATATTTTTGAAATCTAACTACAGCATTATTCTCTAGTAGTCTTTATTTTCAGCATAACGAAATAATGAGAAAAAATGTTAAGTTCCGAAGAGATATTGCTCTTGACGTTATGAAACGTATCGAGATTCAGTAACACGTACCTTTACCCGTCTCGATCGCTCTCACAGCGCAAAATATTTTACATAATACAGAATGAATACCTCATTGATTTTCTACAACTATAGACTTCAGCTTTTACTTATTCCTACAATATTTGTATGTATTAAATAACTCATAATACTATCCGTATTTGACTAAACCATCTACAAAATCAATTCATGATAATAAAAAGTTGATAAGGTGAAACACACCATATCAATTTTTTATCCTTTGTAAACTACCCATGAGTTGTTGTTGTTGTTCTATATGGACAAGAACTTTGCGTCCATCCCATTTCTCTTCTTAGTTTTTAAAAGGACTGCTAGCTTTCGCTAACAGTCGAATTTTTAACAACATGTATTTGATTGATTAACAAGATTAATACTACATACCCCTGTTTCTGGTAATTCCAATTCCACACGTTTCGACGCTTCTTCATCTCCTGATAAATAGGCTGTTATTGAACGAACTTGTTCATAACCTGTGGCCATTAAGAATGTAGGTGCGCGACCATAACTTTTTGCACCGACAATGTAGAAGTTCTTTTCTGGTTGTCTTAGTATTTCTTCTCCATGCGCTCTTACTGTTCCGCAACTATGCTCATTAGGGTCAATTAGTGGCGCTAATGCTTGCACACTTTCTGTTGCTGAATCAATCGAAAGGCGTAATTCACTGTTAATTGATAGGTCTGGTCTATTTCCCGCATTGACAATAAGCTCTTCAAATCCTGTTAATACTTTTTGTTCTCCGTTTATAGTACCAAAAATATGGATGTTCTCTTCTTTCTTCACCTGTGAGATATAGAAAGGTGTTATTACTTCAACCTTACCAGTATCCACTAATTCGTGAATGCGAACACCGAGTGCGCCACGTGCTGCTAATGCATCTTTTTCTTCGCCACCATAGGCTTCTTCAACAGATTTTTTACGCATAATCCACACTAGCTTTGTTGATGGGTTCTCGTCTTGTAATTCCGCAAGTGTCAATAATGTATTGATAGCTGAATGGCCACCACCAATAACTGCAATCTTCTTATTGGCATAACGCTTAGTATTCATATTTATGTCTGGGATACCATATTCAATGTGATCTGCTAAAGCTTTTTCATTTTGGAGCCATATACCTGTAGAATTTGCTGGGTTGGGATTTCCCCATGTACCCGTCACATCAATAACAGCTCTTGCTTCAATCACACGGATGTCATTCTCTTGTTCAATATAAATAATAAAGGACTGTTCTACACGATTTTTTGTCTTCATCTTATCATTAAATTGTCGTGAAATTCCTACCACTTTTGAGTTCAACTGAATGTGAGGCTTTATTTGCATTAGATTAGACAATGGTTTTAAATATAGATCAATTAATTCATGTCCTGTCGGTAACGTATCTAAATTAGGTTCTTCCCAATCGGAGGCATCTAATATAGCCTTAGCAGCTTTATTGATGTTATATCGCCATGGTGAAAATAAAGTAACATGCCCCCAAGTCCGAATATTGTGCGCTACTTCATGCCCAGCTTCTAATAAAATAAAGGCTTGCTTGTGTTCCACTAAATGAGCAGCTGCAGCTAATCCAATGGGGCCTGCACCAATTATGGCAATCGGTAAATTTTTTATATTCTTCTGTACTTTAATTTCCTTAGTAGTAGTACAACAAGATCCATTTTGGTTGATTATTTTTAGTGTTTTCATCATTCACTTCTCCACTTTTTTCTTTATATAAGCATTTTCTTATATAAAAAATACTTTTTTACGTCTAGCCACGTAGCTAGACGTTTAAGCTTTGCATGTAATTAACACATTTCAATTTCACATATCATTTGCTCATTTTTTACTAGCATTTTCAAATTGCCATCATGACCTAATGCCGTAACAATCCATATCTCAGAAATCAATAGCGAAATCTTTAGCGAGATGCAATGAGTATAGATATTAATTTATTTGCCCATCCTTTAGCCACCGGACTACTGCATGAGTTCCAGTACACAAGAAGTAAGCAATTCCGTTTTATTAATCGGTTTTGTGTCATAATATAGTTCAATATTTAATAGTTTTAAAGTATTTTTTCTGCCAGCGTAAGGCAACCCATACAAGTCCAATGAGGACTGGCACTTCCACTAGTGGCCCAATAACAGCGGCAAATGCCACGCCACTATGCAGGCCAAACACACCCACTGCAACAGCAATGGCTAACTCGAAGTTGTTGCTTGCAGCTGTAAAAGAAAGAGCTGCTGTGACAGGATAAGATGCCCCAACTTTACGGGAAGAGAAGAACGACACAGCAAACATGATCACAAAGTAAATAAATAATGGAATAGCAATTCGCACAACATCAAGTGGCAGTTCTACTAATTGCTCACCCTTTAATGCAAACATCATCACAATCGTGAACAGCAGTGCAATTAAAGTAAGTGGTGAAATTTTCGGTAAGAACTTTTCTTCATACCACTGTTTTCCTTTTGCTTTAATCCCAATCCATCGTGTGAGGAACCCTGCAGCAAATGGTATCCCTAGGTAAATTAGAACGCTCTTTGTAATCTCCCACATAGAAATGGATACATTGAAATTCTCTAAACCAAACCAACCAGGCAATACATTTAAGAAAAAGTAAGCAAAGATAGAGTATGTTAGAATTTGGAAAATTGAGTTAAATGCAACTAAACCAGCTACATATTCGCGATCTCCACGCGCTAAATCATTCCACACAATCACCATGGCAATACATCGAGCTAAGCCAATCATAATGAGTCCAGCCATATATTCTGGGTAATCATGTAAGAAGATAATCGCTAAAAAGAACATGAGGAACGGGCCTAGTAACCAATTTTGTAAAAGTGATAGTAATAGCACTTTCCAATCCTTAAACACTCGCCACATTTCTTCATACTTTACTTTCGCTAATGGTGGATACATCATGACAATTAACCCTATAGCAATCGGTATGGACGTTGTGCCAATAGACATGGACTCTAACGCTTCCCCAACATTAGGCAAGGTGATACTTAATACAACACCTATCCCCATCGCAACGAATATCCAAAGGGTAAGGTAACGATCTAAAAAGGAAAGCTGTTTTGTTAAAGATTCATTACTCATTATCAGTTCCCCCTACATGGCAACAATCTGTGCCACAGTTGCACCCGTTTAAAGGTTGAATTTGTTCTAAAACACCCTTCATCAGTGGTGTTTGATCCTCTACTAAACGGTAATGTTTCCAAGTCCCTACTTTTCGTTCCGTAATAATGCCTGCCTCCTTCAATTTTCGTAGATGTTGACTAACTGCTGGTTGTGATATTCCTAGCACATCCACAAAATCACATACACATACCTCCCCATTTTTCATGCATGCAAGTAATTTAATACGATTTAAATCAGCTGCTGCTTTTAGTTGTTTTTCAATTAGTGTGTTTTCCATTTATCTGCTCTCCTTATATAACTATTTGCTTATATATTATTTTAAATAAAATCACCTCGTTAAAGAAAGGTGAATTAATCCATATATAACTATATTCTTATATTATGATTTAATGTTTTGAATTGCAACAGATATTTACCCCATTTGAAAATTTCTTTTTCAACCATTTAAATTTCCCCTATACAACCTTACATTACCACAATATCCCATGTGAATTATTCCATTAAACTGCACTGTTAGTAAAAAAGCGTCTTCACTTGTTGTAAGTTAAAGGGGAAAGTTTCACAAATAATAAAAAATAGATTATACTGGACTAAATAACATACTCAAAAAGGAGCATTTCTATGACCGAGAATAATCAATCTGAGGTACCCCCAAAAAAAATCAGCCTGCAAGAGGCAGTGAAACAGCAGCTTGAAAACAAAAAGAACCGTTCCTCTGTTAATCAAGGAAAAATGAATCACGACCTTTCAACAAAAAAAATGAAAAGCCAGCAAACTAAAAAAACAAGCAATACCCGTAGAAAAATGGGTGTCTAATATACGGACAATATCGGAAAGACATATAACAGGAAAAGCTATTAATATTGTTAAAAAAAGGTTGGAAAAAGGGAAAATTACCAGAGATATCATTTAAGATATTTTTAACAAATCAGGCAACCTTCCCCACGGTATTAAAGTTAGGCTAACAGATGGACAGGTTGGACGCATACAGGAAATCCACTCTAAATAAAAGAAGTGAAAAAGCATTCAAGGGTAAACTATTCCCTGTATGCTTTTTCACTTCTTTTATTCTTTTCATTTTATAGCTGATGTAGCTATATGCCACGGTAGTTTAAGTGAACACCTCATAAACCCTTCACTCATAACCATTTTCGTAAAATAGGTTACTCCCTTAATTGAAATATACCTTCTTTTATTTCATTAATTGAAGCCTATCCATAAGAGATTCGTATAAACTGCTACAGGCTTTTATGACTAAGTCAACATTGCTTTAACGAACGATGAGACAATGTACTTGTAGAATTCTTCCTCGGTGACGAATTGAGACTGATACTGCTGGTGAATCAGCTCGCTCATCTGAAAGCCGTAGCACGTCGAGAGAAAAGACATGGCGGCAAGACGCGAATCCTGATTCGGTATGATTTTTTTCTTCTGCAGTCGTTCAAAATATTCAACCAGCAAAGAGTGCAGCTTCACCGGCGGCTCGGCCAGCACTCTGTCTAATTCAGGAAATATTCCTTTTTCGCGGATGCCAATCAAAATAATATCCGTATTTTTATGGAAAAACAAGCGGTACTGCTGGCTTACATTCAGCAGATCAACTTCCGGATTATCGGTTGCTTCCTCCATTAGCAGTTTCTCAAATTGCGGGATATCCGAATGCCTTTCAATGATTGCTTCTAGTATGCCTTGCTTGCTTCCAAAATGACGGAAAATTGTAGATTCATTGACTGTAGCTTCCGCTGCAATGGCTTTAGTGCTTACTCCCCGATAGCCATTCTTTTTTATGAGCCGTGTCGCGGCTTCGATAATTCTGTCTGAAGTATGCATTGTATTACTCCTTTTGCATATGTTAAACCTTATTATACAACAAGTTATTCATACACAATAGGTTCGGGGGTTCATCATCTTCCTAAACGTTTATTTAAGGTAAATCACTTCTTCTTTCCCAGCGACTAGCTTCCGTAATCTTGACATTATCAGGCACCAATTGCGTGAGCGTTCCTAAATTATCGAACGTAATCCGGATTCGGTCAGAGGGCAACAGCCATTGCTCGGTCTCGATTGCGCAGCAATCCGGTATCGTCCCCATTCCTATAATCGTGCCCGGGAGCGGCGTGAAAACTTTGAGAACCTCCTCCATCACCTTCGCAGGGTGCGCGGAATACTCGGATGTGCTTCCCTTCCAGTGCAGTCTCTCTCCGATTCGTACATCCACATCCAGTGCCAGCGGGTTATCGATTTCATCCGGTGTAACCAGAAATGGTCCTATTCCTTTGCTGTTATCAAAATCTTTGCACCGCGTTGGTCCGGTCAACGCCTGAAAATCTGGCCACTGCACATCGCGAGCAGTACTGTCGTTAAAAATTACATAACCAGCAATACAGTTCCCCTTCCCTGTAACAAAGGCCAGCTCCGGTTCGATATCCAGATAAGAAGAATACGAAGGCCAATGAATTGTAGCCCCATCGCCAATCAATGCATTATGGTTACATTTGTAATAACTGAAGGTTACTTTATTCGGTTCTTGCTGGAATTTTTCCGCAATTTTTTGTATAAACTCTTCTCTTTCCGCTCCTGTGTATTCTCTTTGCAGCAGATTTACGCCAGCATTTTTCAGATGTCTTGGCGTCAGCCCGAAATCAATAAGTGCAGCCGGTTTCAAAATAGGTGGCAGCAATTTTACTGCTGTAATTGGACAGATTTCATTTTCATTGAATTGATGCAGCTGTCTAACAGCATATTGCATCAGCTTCTTAGCGGCAGTATGGCTTGCCGGCAAATGTTGTAGATAGCTGTCCATACTTTGTAGACTGTCAACGAATGTCCCCTGCTTTTTCATGATTGCGGCAAAAGACACGACAAATTCCTCGTTAATGACAAGCCCCAAAAAATATTCCTTCGAAGTTTCAGTGTGATAGGTTACCAGTTTCATGTTTGTAGCGCCTCCATCCATGTAGTGTGATGTTGTTCAGTTATTAGCATATTACATTGAGTAAATGCACGCAAGTGCTCGCTTGCTTTTTATTTTCTATTCTCTATAATAAAGATGTAGTCAGTGTGACTAACTCAAAAAAACATATATGCAAAGGAGAATTGTTATGCAGTATAGAAGTATTATCCAAAAACCCCGGGTTAAATTTTTTGAAGTCGCAGATGGCGTCTTTGCTGGTATTTCGCCGTATCGTGGCATTAGTTGGGCCAATGCTGGGTTTATCAACAAAGGTGAAGGCTTGGTGTATGACACGTTCTTTGATCTGTTCCATGCGCAAGAAATGCGAGATGCTTTTAAGGAAGTAAGCAATGGCGGCTCTCCCGCCTATGTAGTGAACTCGCACTATAACAGCGACCATACCTGGGGGAACAAAGTGTTTGAAGAAGCCTGCATTATTATGCACAAGGAAGCGGCTAGGGAGCGTCTTACTGAGAATATCGCGTGGATGGATAGCGTCATCAAAAGAGGGAAGAATTCTCCGGAATCGACTCAGGGAGAGCAGTTTTTTGCAGCGGAATTTGAAGGATTTGACCTGGAGGGCGTAGAATGGGTGCACCCGAATATTGAGATAAAGGACGATATCAACATACGGCTTGGCGATACGGAGGTTATGATTTACAATGTAGCTCCGGCCCACTCTGACAGTGACTTGCTGTTGTGGATGCCTAAAGAAAAGGTACTGTTCGCTGGCGATGTCGTGTTTAACGGTTGTACGGCATACAGTGAAGAAGGAACTCTCAACTGGATAAAAGTACTTGATCGCATTATTGATGACATTAAACCTGAAATCGTTGTTCCAGGACATGGTGCCATATGCGGCCTAGACTTCGTGAAGGAACAGAGAGACTACCTCTTGAACTTGATAAGCGAGTTCAACAAACATTACAATGACGAGATTGATTCCCTGTCCCTGACTAAGGAAATCGATATTTCTCGCTTCCTTCATTGGATTCAGCCAGAACGTTTGTATGTTACGGTGGATATTCTCTTAAAAAGTAAACGTGGCTTGCCATCTCTTCCAAATTGGAATGAGGTTCCTACAAAACTGGAAGACATGAAAGCTTTTTTATCCGAGAAATATGGCGATCAAATCAAGCCATGGGACCCTATGAGCGTGTGGCAAGTATAGCGTATGCATCCTCCTAAAGACGCATGAATATCCATCAGAATAATTTGTGGCATTAGTAGAAAGTTTGATTACAAAATCTCAAAAATCCATATTCCATGATAAATTAAAAGACTCACTTCTGAAAATAAGTTCAACAAAAGAGAGTCTTATTAAGCAATATCTAAGTTATTCAACAATTGCGCCCGATTGTTGAATAACTTTATCTACTAGATGTCCAAATTCTATACATATCTTTACCGTCTACCTGAATCTTATCTCGATGCATTGTAACATTTACATTTGTGTATCCTGCCCATTGTGGTAATAGTTCCGTTAAACAATCAATTACCTTTACATCAGGAGTTGCATAACCGATATTTTCTTTTCTCAAAAAGCCGTTGGAGAAATCTTGATATAATGAATCTGTCCATTCATAAACTTCAAACTGAGAGTCAAAAATCCGTTCATCTTCTTGATATTGTCCGTTAACCCAGTATACTTCCATAATAATATCTCCTCCCCCTCCTAGTGAATGTAGCGTTCAATAACACTAATAAAGACACTTACCTAGTATTCCGTTTTTATTGTATTTGCTAAAATATTTACATTAATTTTTTATATTGTTTATAAAAGCTTCGTATTATAAAGAACAAAAGTATCACCAAAATAATAAGGACTACTGTACGACTTGTTTGGTTAGGTTCACCAAATATAAGCTCTATTACATCTGCAAGCGTGAAAGGAATCCCTCCCCATTCTAACAATGTCGGTAAGAAAAAAAATCCAGTAATCAAGCCTAAAATCAAATGAAATAAATAACTTTTTTTGCTCAAACAAACATCCTCCTTATCCCTTTAAGCTTTAAAAAAACCAAATTTTTATAATTGGTTCGATTCCTTCAATTATTACAAAATATTTAAAATTTACAATATATTATAATTTATTGTAGATACTTCTACTGCAATCTGGCCCGTTTTGTTCCTGCATATCAAAATGGATCTTAAGGAAAAATACTCCTCAGCAATTTTTTAACCTTTGTCAAGATATAGTCACAACCATTTGAGTTGTTCCCACTTTATGAATAAATTTAATAAATATTGGACAGATCTACATTAACGATAATGAGCTTTATTTTTACGATAAATTATAGGAATCATTCGATTATGTAGTGAATTTGTTTGATTGGCAAAATTTATACTGCATATACTGTTCAGGGTAACTCCAATTCCACAAGTTTTGCCGCTTCTTCATCATCTGATCAATAAGCGGTTATTAAATGAACTAGTTCGTAGCCCGTTGCCATTAAAAATGTTGGTGCGCGCCCATACTTATAGCTCCGACTATACATATCACTTAGCCTTCTTATTAATGTATGGGATACCCTATTCAATGTGAATTGCTAATGCTTTTTCAATTTGGAGTAATCTCCAGTAGAATTTGCTTGGTTTGGATTTCCCCTTATACCCGTCACATCAAAAACGGCTCTCGCTTCAATAATCAGGGAATCTTAGTAAAAGATGTTTACAAACAACCTAAATGTAGCTATACTTACAAAGTAAACATAAAATTCTTAAGGAGGTCGAATGAAATGATCCGTATCGTTAAATTGATGTCATTATTAGCCACAACTAAAGTAAAAATGAAAATCACACATTCGACCAGTTCGGAATGGATCGCTTAAGTTTTTTGTAATTTAGCATACCCATACCGCAGGGAGAAGTGTGCCCCTGCGGTATTTTTGTGCCTTTTTTCACCGTAGGGGGAGTCTCTCTACGGTTTTTTTATTTTTCATGGTAATTTAAGGAGGTGATCATAAATGATATTAAACTTTTTTGCTCTCACGATAACTATTACAAAACGCGAGAACTCTCTTGAGAAAGCAAATCATAATGAAAATGCGAAAAAAATCTTTGAAGAGAACCGAAGAAAAGTAGAAAATTATATTCGTATTCGTCAATATTAATTTTCTTCATTAAAAAACATGAAAGGTGGGATTTGAAATGATTTATATGATTAAAAGACGTCATGCAGTTTTATGGCTGGAGAAAGACACAACCACCAGATGAAGTAATATAAAGAGACAATATAGCTATTTAATTTTATAATTTCCGTGAAACTAACCCGTTCTAATCTAGGACGGGTTGCTTCATGAGGTAATTTGCACTTTTTAAGCGATATGTTACAAATAGAACTTGTTGTAGTTTTAACTTAATTCCATTATTCTGCCCTATTGGCTCCATGTTGTTTATTACTATTTCATTTGTAATAAACAAATTTTCCACATAGTAATTGCTATGCTATTAAAAGATTTATCCGAAAGTCGCTGCTGCTACCGTCGTCAAATGGATCGACCTGAATTCTGCTATGGTTTTATTGGATTAATTGTTAAACTTCCTTCAATAGGTTTGTTGCTAACACTTTGGATAAGAGTGTTCAGTGATGCCCGTTTGCTTAATGAAAATTTTGTAAAAAATAGTAAGGAAGTCAAAAAGCTTGCAACGCCTATAGTCCGTGATTACTCGCGTCATGACTTTGCAAACTTAATGGATGATGGTCCGTGAACCATACTTTAAACTTATTTTGTTATTCGTGTACCTGCTTTTCCATCTAATGCAGCTACTGCTTGATCGATTGAACAAATGATTGACTCTTTCCCTAATTTTGCAAATTCTATAGCTGCTTGCATTTTTGGTAACATACTACCTGCCGGAAATTGTCCTTCTGCAACATACTGTTCAGCTTCAGCTACGGTAATGTGGCTTAGCTTTTGCTCATTATCTTTACCGAAATTAATATAGACATTTGGTACATCTGTTAGCATCATGAAAACTTCAGCATTCACTTGTTGTGCTAGCTTTAATCCTGACCGATCTTTGTCAATGACTGCTTCAATACCATGTAATTGACCACTGTCTTCACGATATACAGGTATACCACCACCACCAGAAGAAATAACAATCGTTTCATCAATTAAACGTTTAATTTCATCTATTCCGTGAATCACTTTTGGTTCTGGTGAAGGGACAACGCGTCTATATCCCCGCCCTGCATCTTCTGCCATCACAAAGCCTTGTTCTTCTAAACGATGTGCTTCTTCTTCCGAGAAAAATACACCGATTGGTTTAGTCGGATTTTTAAAAGCTTGATCATCCCTGTCCACTTCAACCATCGTTAGCAATGTAACCACATTTGTAGCAATGCCACGTTCTTTCATATGGTTTTTTAAAGCTGTTTCCATCATATAACCTATGAAACCTTGTGATTCTGCGTTACAAACATAAATTGGTAGTGGTTCGACTACATTTTTTGCAGCTTCATTTTGGGCAATGATATTCCCTACTTGCGGACCATTACCATGTGTAATGACGATATTATGACCTGCTTCTCGAATTTCTACCATATGGCCTGTTGCCGACACTACATTTTTGAATTGATTATCATATGTTGCTTCTTGTTTCGGCTGTAAAATGGCATTACCACCTAAAGCAATAACTACACTTTTCCCCATTTCTTTCACTCCTTAGTTAATGACAAGTAAATGCCATATAACGTATCCATCCCAGAAGATGATCCTACTTCTATAAGCCTGTTCATGCTTTCTAAAGATGGATCATGTTGCAATGCTGTAATCTTCGAACTAAATACACCTTCTATAGCACAGGTTAAGAAACGCTTACTGACAATGGTTGTTAAAGGTTCCTTGATAAGTGCTTTTAGTGTTTCTAGATGCTTTTGTTCGATAAAATTTTTAATAAAATGACCGTACAATATGCCGACTAGGATATCATCACCTGTTGGTGTTAAACCATGTCCACGCCCAATAAAATAACGGAATGTCTCGTCAAGATTTTTAGTTGGATCTTGTAATCGATTAATCAGGGATAATACACGTGCTCGTTCAAAATCTGATGATTCATATGATGTAAAGGAAATGTATTGAAAATTTTCTTTCAATTTATTTATATTTGCATGTTCAAAATCCATATCTAACGGTATTATTTTTACATTAAACACCATTTGGAAGCGATTATGAAAAAGACGATTATTGCGAAACATTAATGTATCGCCTACCTTAATATTGGTCTTTACAGTTTGTCGCGTTTGAGGATCAAGTAAGATCCCGAACGGAAATGTCCCATTTTCATCTGTACCAACAAATATCAATTCGCCATCTTGATCAACCATATTTAAACCTTTTTCAAACATACTGTGCACGGTAAAGGTTTTTTCATCATTCAATAATTGAAGTGCGATTGAACCAACCGCACTTGCTTGTAAAATCATCCTTTAAATCCTAGCTTTTCAGCATATGCTGTGATAGCTTTCTCAAAACATTCGATTGGCGGATGTACTGTACCGGCACCAATTTGTCCGTACCCCGCAATTTTATGGGCAATACCAGTGTTGATAACTGGTGTGATCCCTGTTTCAACAACTTTCCGTGCATCGATACCTAAACATGCTCCTTTGAAATCCCAAGTAGGGATGACAAAGTTCGGGTTTTCGCTAATACAGATTTCTGTCATTTGATTACTTGTTTCAAGTGCATCATTAAATCCACCCGAACCAACAAAGCGTGTTACTGCAGGTGCTGCAATCATCGCCATACCTCCAACACCGATTGTTTCTGTAATCGCTGAATCACCGATATCTGTGTTAGCATCTTCTGCTGAGTAACCAGTGAAATATAATCCTTGCGGGGTATTCACAGGACCAGTAAACCATTCGTCTCCCATACCGGCAATACGGATACCAAAGTTTTCACCGTTTCGGCACATTGCGGTAACAACTGTACCGTGTTCGATTGTACGTGCAGCATCCATCATCGCTTTGCCAGTTGCCATAGCAATATTTAAGAAAAATTGGTCTGTGTCAGCTAAGAATTGGATTACTTCAGTACGTTGAACTTTTTCAACGTCATCTAATGAAGCAATGATTGGAGATAGTTCTTTTAAAAATGCAAGTGAAGCTGCAATATTACGCTGGTGGAACTCATCACCCATTGCAATAGCTTTAGCAATTAAGACGTTGACGTTCAAGCCTCCATCAAGTGTTTTTAGGGCTTTACTTAATACTGGACCTAATACATCTTTCATCCAGTGTAAACGATTGATGACTTGCTCATTATAAGCGCCAAAGCGTAATACTGCACCAATCCCTTCGTTCATTTGACAATACGCTTCGTTACCACTCTCCTTGTTAATAACAACAAGGACTGGCATGTTAGGTGAAGTAATACCACCCATTGGTCCAACTGCATTTACATGGTGACATGGAATGAATTTGATCTGATTGTTTTCAAGTAATTCTCGTGCATTCTTTTCATTTTCTGCCCATCCTTCAAAAAGGATTGCGCCAACACAAGAGCCTTGCATAGGATCTGTCATGTTTTCATATTTAATTGGAGGTCCAGCATGTAATAACACGTACTCTTCTAATTCAGGAATCACAGATTTAGCAGGTACAACATCCGTTAAAAACGGTGCCGCTGCTATGATCTTCTGGATAACGGCTTCGTTCGCTTCATTTATTGTTTTGTATCCCATTAGATTGTACCTCCTTCATAATAGTTTAAGAATTGAAGTACTTTCATTAACTTCTCATCGCCACCAGCAATTGGCCGCCAGTTAAATTGAACACACTCTGAGCCACTGTTTTGAACAGCTTCCGTAAAGCTTTTTAGCCCAATATTGATAACGCTTGGTTTCATATTGATGAAGGACATAATTTTCTCATCCACTACTAAGCTTTCTTCTGTGTAGTCGAATTTTTGTACATGAGTAATTGGTTGTTCCACTTTACCGCCTACAAGTTGGATAGCTGTGCGCACCATTTGGTCGTTTGTCTTACAAATAATTGCACCACTCTCTTTTAAAATGGCAATTTGTTTATCGTACCCTTGAATGTCTTGTGCTGTACCTACAACCGTTGCAAGCACTGCAAGTTGACGACCTTCTTGACGTGCACTATCCAAAATACGTTTGATTGTCGGTGCTAGTTCACTAGCCATATCTTCATGACCACCGTTACCGATCACGTTATCAATCATAATGACTGCGGTTTCAGGGTCGTTCATAGATTTTTCAAGCATTTCGATACGTTTTTCAGGATCAATCATCGGGTGTGGTTTACCTTTTGTATAAACATCATCACCTAAATCAATGATTTCATGAGTGTTTGTTTTTAAAACATAGCTTTCACTTTTCTCTTCAGTCATTGTATCTTTAAAAGCATCTCTCACTAGCATAGCCGCCTCAGATGCCAAAGTACCGCCCGAATAATATCCTTTAATACCAACTTGTGATTCATTTAATACAACATTTACAACAGCTGTTGTCGGTTCAAAATTCGGTTTGTCCCCATTTGATAATTGGACAGCTACAACTGCTGCTTCTTCAAGTGTATAAGCATGATAGATATTCTCTTCTTGGTAGGAAGGTTTGTCACCTAAAAATAGCGTAACAACGGGCTTATCAATATTTCTTAATAAATTTAATACTTTGCGCTGTACTTCCTCTGCAGGTGGTTTAGAGATCACTGTAATGACTTTTACTTTCGGATCTTGGTTTAATGCTTTGATGCTATCTAACATCGTAATCGCACCAACTTCCGTCGATAAATCACGTCCACCTGTACCAAGCGCGTTTGTCACACCTTTACCATAACGGTCAATAATTGTTGTGACTTCTTGGATCCCTGTACCTGATGCCCCAACAATACCGATATCACCTTCGTTTACGTTATTGGTAAAAGCAAGAGGGACGCCGTGAATAAGTGCCGTACCACAGTCTGGGCCCATCACCAATAAACCTTTTTCATGCGCTTTTTGTTTCAGTTTTACTTCGTCTTCTTTCGAAACATTGTCACTAAACATGAACACATGTAAACCTTCGTTCAATGCGTTTTCTGCTTCCATTGCAGCATATTGACCAGGAATTGAAATTAACGCTAAATTAGGATTGTTCGCAAGCTCCAATGCACGTTTCCAGTTATGAGCTTCTTGACCTTTAGACGTATTTTGTGAATCTGAATCACCTTTTAAAGCGATCTCAACTTCTTCTTTCACTTCGTCTACTTTTTCTTCTTGATCTGTATCTACAACGATGACGATATCATTTGGCTTCGCTTTTTCTAATTCATCCGTGCCTAAGCCAGAAGATTTAAAAATGTCCTTGTTCGCTGGTGTTCCCATCATGATCGATACTTTGTTTACACCATCAATTGCAGACAACTTGTTGGATAAAAGCATTAACACGATGGAGTCTTTATAAGTGTTTTCTTTTATAATTGTGTATAACATGATGATCCTCCAATTTATTATTCTGCAAATCTATTTTTTCCATGATAACGATCGTAATGAACGTCGTCTGACACAAGATAGTTGTAAATGTCGTCTACGATTTCAATACCTTCCTTATCATATTCTTTACTTCTTAATATACCGCGTTCACCTGGATAATAAATTTCTCCATAGCCCTCTGCCGCTGGCTGTGTTTTTAATTCATTGAGCATTGTTGTAATTTGTAGCTTGAAAGCATTCAAATCTGTGAAATAGGCAGGGTTAATGACGATATGAATTTGACCTAAATCGCGTCCTTTAGTTAAGTCTTGATACATAGAAGACACATGTATACCATGTGGGACTCCTAGAAGACTACCTGATAAAATATCTACCATCATCATCAAGCCGTATCCTTTTGGACCTGCAATTGGTAGAAGTGCATGAACATCTCTTGCATTCGTCGTAGGTGCACCAGTAGCATCAACAGCCCATGTATCTGGAATCGATGCATTTTTACTTCTTGCATCTAAGATTTTGCCCCATGCTTGGACAGTAGTCGCCATATCAAATGTAATGATGCGGTCATCAGCAGACGGTGCACTATAAGCAATTGGGTTTGTCCCAAAATAAGGCTCAGTTCCGCCAAACGGTACGACCATTGGATCTGATTGACACATACTTAGAGCAACCATATCTTGTTCTGCCGCCATTTCAACAAAGTAACCTAAAGCACCACTATGTGAGATGTTTTTCATACCAACAACGGCAACACCTGATTTTTTAGCCATTTCAATCGCTTTTTCCATCGCTTGCTTTGCTATTTGGTGACCTGGACCATTATCCCCATGAAAGACCGCAGATGCTGGTCCTGTTTGTTCAAATGTATAGTTTGGATTGGTTGTAATACCGCCTTTTGCAATCCGTTCAGAATAGTATTCAACACGTACAGCCCCATGTGAGTGAATACCTCTATAATCAGCGTATGTTAATACGTCTGCAACATCATGTGCCGCTCCTTCATTTAATCCCGCTTTCATAAACTTTTGTTTCATTAGATTAAAAAGTTCTTCTTTAGATACACGCATCTTGATTACTCCTCATTTAATTAATATTTTGTTTCAGATTCTAAATAATCTAGAATTTTTTTAAGAAATTCTTTTGTAACTAAGATGCCTAATCTATCTTTGGATAGCTATTGGAGATCATATACTCACTTTTTATAAATCAATATCTCTGTTTGCATCTTTAGAATAAATGTATGAGAATGGTTCATCTAAACCAATTGCATAGGTTGCTTGCGGTACATAAGCGCCCATAAAGATATAATCACCTTTATCAACCGGCATCCATTCGTTATCTAAGTTGTACATGCCTCGCCCACTTAAAACATAAGCGCCGTGTTCTTGAACGTGTGTTTCAATGTAACCATGTGAAGCACCTGGTTTGAATGAAAGAATATGAATGTTCATGTCATATCCAATTTCTTTTGGTAATAAGTCTTGAATTAATACTTCTTTCATACCTTCATATGCCTCTTGTTCGATGTCGTTCACATTACCTGTAACGACTTCTGGTGTATATCCTTTAAGAGGTTGATAACGTTTTTTGTATAAGAATAATCGGCTATCCTCACCGTTATTATTATTTTCAAAAGTTAACTGTAAGTGTGGGGGCACATATAAATACCCACCTTCTGTTAATTCGTATCGCTTACCATCTGCAAACGCATTGATTTTGCCATAAACGACGTATACAAAAGATTGAATACCATCACCAGCGAAACCAGTTTTGTTTCCACCTTGGTTTTTTACAGTTACTAAGTAATCTACAAATCTTGCACCTAAACGCGGGGATCCTAAGATTGTTACGTCACAATCTTTGAAACCAGGTACAACATTATTAACTAGACCATCCGGTGTAATTACCGCATAATTGTCTTTTTTTATGACTGAACGTGTTTCTAATAAACCTTCTCTGTATCCTTGAACTTGATTTATGTAACCCATAAGTATCTGGCTCCTTTTTTCTTTATTTTTATTCTTTATATGCTAGTTCATAAAGTACATTACTTAATACTTCAATACCTTTAACAAGGTCTTCTATCTTCGTCTCTTCACTAATGTTGTGACTAATTCCACCAATAGAAGGTACAAACAACATCGCCGTTGGTACATATTGAGCAAAGATTTGTGAGTCATGTCCTGCACCAGATGGCATCACTTTATATTGATTCCCTACATTGTTCTTTGCTGCTTGTTCTATGATTTGAACGATTTTTTTGTCCATCAATGTTGGTGCCTCATCCATCCATAAATGAATGTCGTAAGTCATGCTATTTGCTTCAGCAACTAATCTAATTTTGTCTTCGATTTCTGCTGCAAAATCATTTAATATTTGCTGATCAATATGACGACAGTCTACTGAGAATGTAATTTCACCAGGAACTACATTTACTGTGTTTGGTACAAGTGTGATATGACCGAACGTTAATACAAGTGGTTCCCCAATTTCTCTAGCACGTTTTGTTAAATCCGAGACAATTTCACTATAGGCAACAACTGTATCGCGACGTAATGACATTGGCGTAGTACCAGCGTGGTTTGCTTCCCCTTTTAAGTTGATCGTGAAGCGTTTTTGACCAACGATGCCATTAACAACACCGATTGTTTTGTTTTCTGTCTCTAACACTTTACCTTGTTCAATATGAATTTCTACAAATGCTTTGATGTCCTTACGAACGTCAGTAGTTTTACGATAATCGAAGCCTGATTTACGCATCGCGTCTTCGAACTTAATGCCATCAGCATCTGCAATTGTGTCAACATCCGATTTTTTAGCTAAGTTAAAGAAGTTTTTGCTACCCCAGAATGTGTAAGGGAATCGACTACCTTCTTCTTCTGCAAGGGATAATACTTCTAATGAGCGTAGTGGTTGGCCATGTTTAGCTTTTAAATATTTCACAGCCACTAGTGCAGCTAAGATACCGAATTGGCCATCTAGATGACCACCCTCCACTACTGTGTCGATATGTGATCCTGTTAAAATGGTTTCTTTCGGATATTTACTGCCAACAAGACGCCCAGTTAAGTTCCCGATGTCGTCAAAGCTTGCTTCTAACCCTTCTTCTTTGAATGTTTTTTCCAGTTCTCGAACTGCATCATTCCATTCTTGAGAATATAAAAGTCGTGTAATTCCACCTTGTTCTAAGCCACCAAAACCTGTGAATTTCTTATCTAACCATTCAAAAGTTGATTGAATATCCATACCTCTTTCACTCCTTCCTTCTTCACATTTATTATAGGTCCTACCTCACAACCATTCATTGACACAATAAACAATAATGGATGGTCTTTTTATGCACTTTAGACAAATAAATTTTGATGAAGAGCAGCTAGCATGGAGTAAAAAAGAACGTAGCTATCGATTATGGAAGAGGTTTAAGAGGGCGTGTGAGTAAAGTAAATACAAAAACCACATAGTAAATCTATGTAAAAACTTAGATTTCCCATGTGGTATAGTCCTTATTAAAATGATTAAAAGATAAACAATAGCCCGAGTGTCATGACACATACAAGTAGGAGCAAACCTAAGCTATATTGTATTGTATTGAAAGATATTTGACTCATTCTCGATTTGATTACCTGCTGCTGCATCAATCCCTTTTAATACTAAGTAGAAAGTAGAAATAGGAGTACAGGAAGAAAGGCTATGCCACTCACTATTTCGGTTCCAAGTGGATTGTATTGTTGATCTCACATTGTTGTCACTTCTTTCTAACATAGCTATTCTTAACAGAGTTTAGTTGTGCAAAGGTGAACTTCTTTGTTCAAGCTACTTTAGCCATGCTATCCTTGTTGTAACCATATTTTATAAACAAAGCATCACGTAGAATATTTGACCTAGGTCAAGCATATGATTCTTCTTTACTATTTCAAAATAAAGAATTTTATATAATAACCTTCAAAAATAGTATACAATCAGAGTGATAGGTTATCCTTGTAGCGTTTTACATACTTATTTTGGATTTATTTAACAAATATAAAGGGGATGACTCTTATGACAACATTAAAAGAAATCATGTCTGTCCAACAATTTTCTGATTTAACATTATTAAATGATGAGGGAGATTTAGAAAGAGAAGTAGAAATGGTCGATATTACAGAAACGCCTGATATTAAAAATTTCACAGCTCCTCATTCATTTATCGTTACTACGGGTATGTGTTATCAACACGACCAATCCGGATTAAAGGATCTCATTCGAGAATTAAATGATATACAAGTTGCTGGCATAGGCGTTAAATTATCACGCTTTTTAGAAAAAATTGATGATGAAGTAATAGAGTATGCCAACAAGCTAAAATTCCCCATTGTTAGAATCCCTGATAGTTGGAATCTCGGATCCATTACGCACCATATATCATCCTATATCTTGGATGAAGAAACTGAAAAATTATATTTTGCATTAGATATCCAACAAGAATTAAATACAATGCTTATGAGAGGTTTGAGCTTGGATATGATGATTGAACGAATGAGCAGACTCCTTAGAGTCCCTGTGATGCTCTTAAATCCTTTTCATCAAATTAAATCGATGAGCCATCACTTCCAAGAACACGCAGAGCAAATTCAGAAAAATCTTAGTTACTTCAAAAGATGTGTGAATTCCAAGCAAATCTCACCTAATAATAAAGCATCTTTCCAAGAAGAACATATTATATTTGAAGTTCCAGCATTTAAATATTTTCCGTATTATTTGATGGTTTCAAATGTTAATACGCTCACTTATCCATTTAGTTTGCTTGCCATAGAACAAGCCGTGAATACACTTAGTCTTGCCATTTATAAAAATAGTAAAATTAAAGAAGCGGAACAACAAGATGTAAACCGATTTTTCGAAACATTGATGTCTGAACATCCTGATAATCTTATTTCAGTCAAACAGCACCCTGAGTTTTTAAAAAAGCACCTTATTCAACCATCCAATTTCTATCAAGTAATCGTTTGTGCGATTGATCAAGAAAGGGATGTGGAAAATAATATCTATTTGAATGAGCGCTATCAAATGACTTTTGAATGGCTAACACATAAATTTACAGACATAGATCCTTGTATCAGTGTGTATAGGTCTCCAGGTAATCATCGATTTACGATTCTATTACAAACTAAACATCAATATTATTTAGATTACTGCAAATATATCCAAAAAGAGTATCAAAAACTTTTTAATAGCACAATGTCATTCGGTATTGGTAATGAAGTTACTGAATTCTCACAGCTACCACTCTCTTATTTTGAAGCGAATGAAGCTTTTGATCATAAGTCTGAAAGTAGTAAAGTTGAATTTATAGAACTCTATAAATCTAAAAGTGTAGAAGAATTGTTACAACTCATTCCAGCAAATAAATTAAAACCGTTTATCACGTATACACTAGGTTCATTAGCCTATCCAAAAACGACGAAAGAAAAAGAACTAAAATATACATTGAAAATCTATTTGGCAAATCATTGTGATCTGACAAAGACTTCTGAAGATATATTTATTCATCGGAATACGGTAAAATATCGTATTAAAAAATGTGAAGAGATTTTAGGTCAGTCTATCGAATCACCTGATATTTCATTAGATCTACGATTAGCATTATTTGCGTCAGAGAAAGTAAATTTTTAAACTTTAAAAATCCCGCTAAAAAGCTGTTTATGAATGCTTTTTTGGCGGGATTCTTTTTGCCTTTTTTACTGGAACACTTGCTTCCCCACCTCAATTATGAGTACGCAAATGTAGTATCTCCTACTCACGATATTATCATGAAACTGGTGCTTATTCGATTGAATCCACCTTTAAATGGAGCTGCATTAACAACCGTTCCAAGAGCATCGCCGCTTCCTGCCGGGATGGCAGAAGTTGTGTCCTCGCCACATGCCCGGACGAACAGAGTATCCTCCAGACAAATTCTGGCGTTTTTATGTTTACCAACCGCGGACGACGGTCACCCAAGACAGCCATAGCAACAATTTGTTCCGACACTGCCTGGCTGATGATCTAAGCGAAAAACATTGTCAAACTATATCGAACTAGGATTGCATGGAGTTGTATAATTCATCTAGAGAATTAGCTTCTTCATGGGAAGACCTCTCTGCCTTTGGTCAGTAATAACAAAACTACCTATCAGCGGAAGATGTACTAAACCTCCATCGATAGGTAGCTTTACTTTATTCATTAGTTAGGGAATTGATTGCTTTCTTCTCTTTCACCATCACGACAAGGAAGAATAAAATGGCTGCTGCTGCAAGAAGTATTGCTGCAATATAGAATGCCAATACTTTCGAACCAGTTAGATCACCAATATAACCTGTAAGAGTTGGCGCAATAACTGATGATGTCATTCCAAAGAAGTTAAAAATACCTAGTGCCTTGGCCATGCTGTTGGAAGGTACTGAATCCGTTACATATGTGATTAAAACTGGATCAATGGCAAGTTTACCTAATAAACCGTATAAAACTAATGCTGCATATAGGACAGAAGGGTTAGGTGCAAATACAGTTAAACTAATTGTTACGGCTGCACCAATTAACAAGAAGATAATTAATTTCTGACGCATATGTGCATTTTTGTCAATATACTTAGAAAATATCAATGCACCAGGTACTGCTGTGACTGCAACTAAAGCAGCTACATATCCTACTGAACCTTGTTCAAATCCTTTTTCTGCGACTAGGAATGATGGTAACCATGTCACAATCATGTAATAACCATAACATGTTGCAAAATAGACGAAATAAATAACTACTTTTTTTAGCGAGAATAATTCTACGCCTTGAGATACTGTGGCTTGTGTTGTTTGCTTATTTTCAGATGTTTCATTTGTAGCTGTTTTTTTGTCTTGTTTAACAAATAGCGTAAATACAAATATTACAGCTACTATGAAGAATGCTATCATATAAAGCATGTAATTCCATTGGATTTCAAGGCCAGCTACTAATACAGATGAGCCTACTAGACCAATAACCATCCCTAATGCCGAACCACTGTTGATGATCGCATTAGAAAAGCTTTTCTTATCTTTTGGCATATATTTAGCGGATAAAGAGAAAGCCGCACCATAGTATGAACCAGTCGAAAGACCTGCCATTAAGGCACCTACATAAACTTGAGTGATTGTCGTGCTTGATCCAATGACGAATGCTGCTAATGCAAAAATGATAAACGCAGGGATTAATACTCGTTTTTGTCCAAATTTATCAACGAGTATTCCTGATGGAATTTGCATACCCGTATAGGCAAAGAAATAAATAGAAGCAATAAGTCCTACTTGAGTATCGCTAATATTACCAAGCGATTCTTGAATTTGTGGATATATTGGTGTAAGTATTGTACGATAAATCCAAATAGCTACCCAACCTAAACACAGTGCAAAAATGATTTTTTTGTAATAATTCGGGTCATTCTTAACTGTTTGTCCCATAATATGACACTCCCATTTTTCTTTTTTTACTTATGTAGTGCTTAATTTAATTTTAGGTGATGAGTTCGTAAATAACATTGTTCACTTTCGACAAAAACAGAACTAGCATTGCACATTTTAGACAAAAGCCTATGTTTGAATTGTTTATAAAAGTATGACTTAAGACATTCTCATTTCTCGATCCATTCTCAGTGCTTTTGTACCTTTGCAAACTCTCCTCATAATAAGGAAGGCTCGAATAAACAAAAAAAGCCCGACTACCCTATAGGTAATCGGACTGATCGCAATCTACGTGGAAACACCTTTGCTCAAATCCAATTTTGTAAAATAAAATTTTACTCAGGTGTGACAATTCTTTGTGATCGCACGAAAGATTCCTCCGTAGTAGATAATGGATCTACAAGGAGGAATCTTTTTTTACTTTGAAAATTAGTTAATCAACAGACGTGATCGTTAACTTAATGATGTTTATGCGCAATAAAGCCGATTGGTGTCGGACCTGCAATCCCTAACATGACGAAATCTCTACTAGAATTATTAGTCATTCCGTGCTTTTCACCCGCACGTGAAACTACAACATCCCCAGCTTTAATTTGAACCATTTTACCACATTCTGGATAATAATCTGCCGTCCCTTCAATAACAACCCAAATATCATCAGCTTTCTCGTGTGAGTGAAGTGGCAAAGTTTGTCCTGGTCGCATACACCATATAGCTCCAACAGTATTAGGTGTTTCATAAAAAATATGTTTTGTCGCTTCTTCTTCTCTAAACTCTTGAATATCAGGCCAATGGAAAATACGATTTTTTAAATCTTCTCTTGCTAATTGTTTTAATGTCATTGTATTTTCTCCTTGTTTCGAATTTAAAACTATACCCACGTTATTTAGCGTTTAACAGAAAATGATTATCTGCGAATAATATTTTGAGGTTTTCCTTCTAAGAATGCCATTGTGTTATCAAATGCAATTTTAGCCCGTAATTCCATTGCCTCATTCGTTAGGAAGCCTACATGAGGTGTTAAAATCGCATTTTTGGCTTGTAATAGTTTATAGTCTCCAGGAATAGGCGGTTCCATATCAAATACGTCAATACCCGCTCCTGCAATTCGCCCTTCATTTAATGCATCTGCTAATGCATCATTATCAACAATTGGGCCTCGTGCACAGTTGATTAAAATTGCTGATTCCTTCATTAATTCTAATTTTTCTTTAGAAATTAATCCTTTTGTGCTCGAAAGTAATGGTATATGTAATGACACAATATCAGATTGTACTAATAACTCATCTAATTCCATGTATTCGATACCCAAAACTTCTGCTTCCGGGTTTCTTCTAGATTGGTCAGAAGCTACTATTTTTGCGCCAAATGCTTTAAACAAACGAGCAGTCATCATACCAATCTTACCTGTACCAATCAAACCAACTGTTTTCCCTTTAATTTCACTACCTTGGAATGCTCCTGGGAAATTATCGGCATGGATTTCTTTATCACCCTGAGTGATATGACGATACACATCTAACACTAAACCAATTGTTAATTCAGCAACTGCTTGATTCGCATATCCAGCAGCATTACATATCATAACATCTTGGTTTCTCGCTTGTCCGATACCTACATGATCTACACCTGTAAAGGCTACATTTATTAATTTTAAATTGGCATTTTGATCAATCACTTCTTTAGGATAAGGATTATTAGCAATCATAATTACATCTGCACCTTCACTACGTCTTGCTAATTCTGCACTATCTGTTGTTTTCTCGTTATAATAAACAAATTCATGACCGGCCTGTTTGATTGGCTCCGCTAATTTTTCAATAATCGAATCTGAAACATTTAATGGTTCTAATAATTTGACTAACATTTCAATCAATTCCTTCCTATTGTTTTTGAATACGTCTGTTGATTAACTAGTTTCCATAGGTTTATAAAAGAGAGATACACATTTCTTCAAACTGTTATTTCACAGTAAGAGGTGGATGATTTTTTTTGCACATATTGCACAAAAAAAGTAGGTATTTTCGTTTTCAGTCACTTCCTTTTTTATTTTTTATTATGTTAATTGCTTAATTTAATTGTAGGATAGGAGCCTTTAAATAACATTGTTCACTTTAAACAAAAAGTGAAACGACATTACATGTTTTTGACTAAAGCTACTATTTAAAATAACTAGGAATACGCTTTATCCAAATTAGAATTACTACCCCTTTCTACTCTCTGCACAAAAAAAACAGCCCTGGTAATCCTAAGATTATCGGACTAATTCGATCTATATATGGATGCTAAAGTTTCGATAAAAACAATATAACTCTCTTTAACTTTGCCTTTCAAATGTATAAGTTTATATTAGCCTTGATCAAACCTTTTAAGTTTGAATAGTTATCATCTATTGCAAATTCTTCTCCTAAGATGGCACATTTGCCGCTGGGCAATAATCTTACTGATTCTGATGTCGTTATAATCAATAGATTTGTTTGGAATGTAATTTCTCATGATGTAAGAATTATTGACCATAATTCCCTGCCTACCTATTTTAATAACGATGATTCATGATTACATCTCAACTTTTTATATTTTTCTAGCAAGAGCTATTAATTATCAAATGCATCTACATTTAGCATAATTATAATTAATAGCTCTTATATCCCTAAATATCCAATTAATTCATATATATTTAGTAAAATTGACCATAATTATTGCAGATACATTACACAATTAAAAATAACATGTCAGAATCATAGGAAAGTGTTAATCAGTAATATTATTGAAAAATAACTCCTAACTGTTTCATGATATTCTTACTTTAGTTCAAAAGCGATTGCTTTTTGAAAGGGGTAAGGATTAATTGAAGAAAAGAATATTACTACCGATTTTTGCATCTTTTATGTTCTTTACAGGAATAGGTATTCACGATGCGCAAGCAGCTACATATACAGATATAACAAATACAGCAAAGGCATATATTGGTGCTCCTTATAAATATGGAGGTACAGATATTAGAACAGGTGTTGATTGTTCTGCCTATACACAATTAGTATTTTCTAAGTTAGGTATTTCATTAGAACGTACATCCACTGCTCAATATCAACAAGGTACTTCTATAGCTAAAGACAATTTAAAGACTGGCGATCTCGTATTTTTTAATACTTCGGGAAGCGGTGTTTCACATGTTGGCATTTACATAGGTGACAGCAATTTTATTTCGGCTACTACAAGTTCAGGGGTTAAAATTGATAAAATCAATGACCCATACTATTGGGGATCTCGTTACGTGGGTGCAAAACGTGTTGCAAGCTTCTCTGATTATGGAGAGGTAAAAGATGCTGAAATAGACTTTACTATTTATTCATCACGTGGAGAACTCGCTCTTAAATTAGCTAAGAAGCTACAATTAGATACTAGTCAAACAAATTCAAGTTTTCCTGATGTAAAGCCAGGATCTAAATATGCTGGTGCTGCTGAAGCCCTCAAAAAAATCGGAGTATTTACTGGTGATGAAAACGGGAAATTTAATCCAGGTTCACCAATTACACGCGGTCAATTATCAAAAGTTTTAGTGGAAGCATTCCACTTAAAACAACAAGGAGCAACAGAAAATTTTGTAGATGTTCCAGGATCACATTGGGCTAACAGCTATGTATCTATCCTTGCCTCCAATAAAATTACGGTAGGCAAAGGTGACAATTTATTCGGTGTGAACGATAACGTGACAATCGAACATTTAGATGCTTTTATCCAACGATTAACTCAATAATATGAAGTGGCGTTTCACATGGATGAAACGCCATTTTTTTAATTTCAAGCTCCCCTTCCCCCGCTTGACCGCATCACAAAGCCTTTCTAACTGTTTTGTTGCATCATTTTTATTGAACGTCAGAGATTACAAAAAAAGTCTTGTTACATCTGCTTCAGTAACAAGACTTTTAAAGTTGTTTTATTCTAGAAAGGGACTGAGCTTAATAAAGATAGCCTAATAAGTCTATTTTGCCATCTTCCCATTTGATATTACCTATTTCTTTAATCATAAGCTCATTAATTTTTTCATACCCTATCCCATTTGTTGTTTGATTTTTATTGTCTATTTTTAACCATGTACACTCATTATGGACAGACTTGAAGCCAGCATTTACGTATAATTTCTTATTATCTGCAAACAAGAGTAAAAAATCAACTGACTTTCCTTTACAAAATTCATCTATCTTCGAGAGTAGCAATGAACCTATTCCCTGCGAACGCTGATTTTTTGATACACATAAGTCGATAATGCCAAGAACTCTAATAGGTTTCCCATTTAAATTCATTATTCTATAATCCAAGCCAACCTGACCAACAAGTTCATTTTTGTCATCCGTTGCTATGAATCTAAAATGAGGTAATTGCTTAAAGTAAATCCTTTCTTTTGGATAATCTTCAGTAAAGCATTCTGTTAATAAATATTGTAATTTGGCTCTTAATGAATCATTTATTTCGTAGTCATATATTGTTTCAATTTTCAAATTAATTTCTCCTTAGTTTAATTGAGCTTAGAATTCTTTTTCATCTATCGTAAACTTAGAAGCAACTGTCAAAAAAATGAGTGACGAATCAATCAAATTGTATGGTGATTGATTTCCAATGTCAATTTAGTTTTAAAAATTATCATTATATCCCATCAGTTCAATCAATTAGATTTTTGATCGTCTTAAAACTAAAAAACAGGTGTTGCTACTATAAGCAACACCCGTTTCCCTACCTATTTCACTTCTACTTGTTTTTCAACATCCTCATTAGGCATCATATTTTCTTGATTTGGTTTAACTCTTTTAATAAAGAATGCAAGAATGAGTGCGATCACCGCAATCAAAGTTGAAATAAAGAAGGTGTAATTGATACCATGGAGCATGGCTTCATTCATGATTTGTTGTTTTAGTTCAGCGGCACCCTGTGTAGATGTCTGTGCATTGGCACTCATATTATTCATGGCACTAGCAGCTATTTCTTCAGCTTTAGCAGTTGTTTTATTGTTCATAACTGTAATCAATACAGCTGATCCAATCGCACCGGATACTTGCTGAAGCGTATTATTCATTGCTGTTCCGTGTGGATTATTATGTGCTGGTAGCTGATTCAGACCATTTGTCATAACGGGCATCATAACCATCGACATTCCAAACATACGTAATGTATATAGCAGAACAAGTGTCGAATAAGCCGTATCTATACTTATTTTACTAAAGTAATAAGAAGTGACAATCGTGATGATTAATCCAAATACGGCTAAGCTTCTTGCGCCATATTTATCAAAGAGCTTCCCGGTAATTGGCGACATGATCCCCATCACAATCGCACCTGGTAGCATTAATAAACCTGAATCCATTGGTGAAATACCACGAATCGTTTGTACATATATAGGCATTAATATCATTGCGGAGAACATAGCCACCGCAATGACGATGGAAATGGCCGATGATAAGGCAAACATAGGATATTTGAAAATACGAAACTCAAGCATTGGTTCATCCATACGAAATTGACGAAGGACAAAGGTAATTAAAGCAATCGTCCCAATAATGATTGTTCCGTAGACAAGTATATTGTCCCAACCCTTTTCCCCTGCCGAACTAAAGCCGTAAAGCAGTCCGCCGAATCCGATACTCGATAGAATGAGTGATAGCACATCAAGCTTAATGGCACGTTGTGGTGTCACATCCTTCAATTTAAAGGCTGCAAAGATTAATGTCAAAATAGCAATTGGTAGAACAATATCAAATAACATTCTCCAGCTATAATGCTCAATGATCCAGCCGGACAGTGTAGGTCCAATTGCAGGAGCAGTAATCATCACGAGACCGAACATCCCCATCGCTGCACCTCGTTTTTCAACTGGGAATGCCGTAAGCATAACATTCATTAGTAAAGGCATCATTATGGCTGAGCCGGCAGCTTGAATCATACGTGCCGCTAATAATACACCAAATGCTGGTGCAATACTTGCTAGGAATGTACCTAGTGTAAATAAGGCCATTGCGGTAATAAATAGCTTTTTATCTGTAAAACGTTGAATAAAGAATGCACTTGCCGGTATTAAAATACCGTTAATCAACATATAGCCTGTGGAAAGCCATTGTACGGCAGTAGCATTTACGTCAAATTCCGTCATAATGGCTGGGAGAGCAATGTTTAATAATGTTTCATTCAAAATTGCGACAAATGCCCCAATAAATAAAATGGCAATCATGCCGTATGGCGCTTTTGTCTCGACAGAAATGGTATTCTCCGACATGTAGTATCAATCCTACTTTCTTTTAACTTTTTCATTTTCTTGAGAATTTCGATTGTCTTTTTAGGTCTGGACTTCTTCGTCAATGAGCTGAGTAGTTTTTTCCTCCCATCTGTTGTAGTGCCTTTGCTGATTTCATAGCAACCACCCCTTTAAAAACTAAGTAATAAAACTGTTGACGAAAGAATAGAGTATATTGTATAATTAAAATAGGGAAAGTACGTGGTAAGATAATTATACAACGTCTATCTCTATAAATTTACCATAAGCCATTGTTGATTTCAATGTGTTCTACATATATTTTTTGAAAAAAGTCGATTCTTTTCTTACAGAGAATCGACTTTTTTATTGTTTATTTCTTGATTATTTCTTAATTAAGCCATCATTCGTTAATTCGTAAATGGTTGATACAACTTCCTTTAAGTATCGGCGGTCATGCGAAACACTAATAATGGCGCCACCATATTGGGCTAATGCATGACACAGTACTGGCGTTGTCAAAGGACTAAAGTTTCTCGTTGGTTCATCCAATATTAATAGTTCACAACCGTCCATAATCATCTTTAACAAAAGCAGCTTAGCCTTCTGACCACCGCTTAACCGGCCAATCTTTTGCTGCATTTCATCGCTCGTAAATTTCATGCTCCCCAAATGAGTAAAAGCTTTCGTCATTGCTTCCTTATCACCTGTTCTTTCTAAAAAACGAATAGGAGTTTGATTTGGGTCCAATAAATCCTCGTAATTTTGCGGCATATATCCTATTTTTAATGAAGAACGGTCCTTCAACGTGTCCAATATCCTTTTTAGCAAGGTTGATTTCCCTACCCCATTTTCCCCAATAATCGCAACCTTTTCTGGTCCAATGATCGATAAGTTTATATTTTGGGAAAGCTGTTTGTTTGCTATTTCAAGCGTTTCCAATGATAGCTCTAGAATTTTTTTATGGCGATGTATATGAATGGAGGAATCGAATCGGAATTCGCTTGCCTCCTCTACAGTTGGAATCTCGAAAAAATTCTCTGTAGCTCTGTCCATTCTCTGCTTTTGATGTTTTAATGATTTTACTTTCTTCTGTAATCTCGGGTCCGAGCGAGCTACATTTTGATGCTGATGCTCTGCCTTATTCCAAACATCATGCCACTTTTCCATCTGTTTTTTATAATCGGCTGCTTGCTTCCTCGCTACCTGCTCTTGTTTGCGTAAATCGTTTTCCCGATGTGCTAGGTATGTTTCATAGGGCTCTCTTGAAAATGTATATTTGGGTATTTTCTTGCGATTGGTAAGCTCCATATGAATAATACCATTCGCCGTATTTTTAATAAATGTTTCATCATGCGATACAAATATGATAGGAATCGTAGTTTGCTGCATAAAGACTTCTAGCCAATCTATTGTGCCTATATCTAAATCGTTTGTCGGTTCATCCAGTAACAGAACATCAGGATTCATGGCGAGTAATTTTAAAAAACGATATTTAAATCGTTCCCCTCCTGAGAAATCACTAATCGATTGATCTGAAACTAAGGATTGGATATTAAAATCATCCATGGCCATTAACAAATCCTTATTCCAACTATTATCTAAAAATAATTCAGTGATCGTTAACATTTCTTCCTGTGCCGATAGCTCCTGTGAAAGATAACCTAATAAGTACCCGTCCTTATGAATTTTTCCTTCAAACGTACAATAATCAGTCATTAATTTTTCGTTATAAATACATTTTAATAATGTACTTTTGCCATTCCCCTCCTCACCTATAATGACAATTTTGTCGCCTTTTTGAATACTTAGCTGGAATTGATCGATCAACGTCCGATTGTCTGTAATTGTTCTGATGGTTAGATGTTGAATTTCAATCATGTGAATGCTCCCTTCATTAATTCTTCCGTAATCATTCCATTTAGTTGTTCATATGCATCACCCCGACAAATTGATAAAAACAAAAAAGATGCCTCTGTTTATAAACAGAAGCATCTTGCTCAATGAAAATAGTTTCCCTATGTAACAACGTATATGCGTGTCCAGTCTTTTTGTCTGTGACAACCGTTTGATCGTTTATGTTGATTCAACAAATGTTCAAAACTCGTCTCCGTACAAGACATATTTTGAATGAGCATAAACAGTCATAGAGTGATTTCTAAATACAATAGGTGAAGAATAGCTTCTTGTTTATTTATATTGAAATAATGTTTTCTAATAAATAAACAATGGCTCATCTTTTCACCCTCCGATCAATTTAAGTAACAATATTTTAACATAAAATTCTATTTATTGTCAATTCCATTCATTTTACTCTCAGTTTTTAACAATGGATAAATATTCAAATGCTGTGATACCAAAAATACTTTTAAAATGTTTATTCAAATGGGGTAAATCAACAAATCCACATTGTGCAACTCCCGCATAAATATCACCTGTTTGTTCAATAATGGATTTAGCTCGTTCGACTTTACAGTTTAAGAAATATTGATAAGGCGTAATCCCAGTGTACTTTTTAAAAAGACGAATGAATTGGAATGTTGTCAATTGTAGCTCCTGACAAATATCTTCAATTTTGAGTATATTTTCAACATGTGAATGGATGATCTCTTTGGCTTTTTTAATCATCATACTATCCATTTTCATGGATGGACTAAAATCTTGCTCCACTAAGCAATCAGATAAATGTAAAAATAACTCATGACATAATGCTGAATTTTCTTCTGTTAAAATTGCATGTGATAGATTTAGTATATGGTTCTTTACACTATTGTTATAGATAATGGGCTTGTCAAAACTAATGATTTCTCTTTTTTGAATAGCCTCTAAAAATAAAGATGGCTCTACGTAAAGCATTACATATTCGAGTCCTTCACGATTATAAGCCATTCCGTCATGTACTTGTTCAGGATTAAAAAGCATAACGCCATTTTGATGTGAAAGCTGTAAACTTCCATCTAGATGATAATGTTGGATACCTTTTAACGTTACCCCGAATGCATATTCCTGATGAGCATGCTTTTTATACTTAAAATCAGTAAAACTTGCCTTCAATGCTGTAATTCCATCCATTTTTTTATAAGTAAATTGCTGCATTTTTTTCGCCTCTATTCAATCCAAATCATGATGGCTGCGTATATTAAACAACATGCCATGAAAGCATTGACGACTTTTTTATGTTGTTGTAAAAATTGTTTAAAGATAGCTCCAAACATTACCCATAATAAGAAAGCTATTAATCCGATGAGGGTAATGGCGAATACACTTACGAATATCGCGAAAAACGATTCATAGTATGGTAGCACAAAGCTTGGAATCACTGTCATTGTAAATAATACGACTTTAGGGTTTAAAAATTGCATGAAAAACCCTGATTTGAAGTTTCCTACTTTATTAGTAGCATCACTCGAAATATCCATTTTAACTATTTGATAAGCTAGATAAAGCATGTAAGCTGTTCCTAGTATTTGCATCATTAGCAAGACTTTTGGGACCAAAGTTGAAAACAATGAATTTAGAAAAGCTGATAATGCTAATAAAATAAAAAACGCAATTGTAGAACCATAAGAAAAATGTAAGCCCTTTTTAATACCGTAATTTTGTGTCGTTGATAAAATAACCACATTTGTTGGCCCTGGCGTAGCCGTAATAATAAAACAGTACAATAAAAAAGATGTAATATCCATGAAGCAAACTTCCTTTCAAGTTTATCTCTTTGAATTATTACATCTATTATTAAAATCATTATAGTACAAAATTGCACATTTACTTAGTCCAATTACTTGGTTTCCAATCCTCTTCTATCCATTTTGGATTTGGTGCCTCATATGGTGCTGTGGCGATTAATTTGTCTTGATGCCATGCTGCGGCTTTTGATCGAATCATTTCATCTAACAATGGTTGTACAAATTCCTCAGGTTTTAAACGGAAAAAGTGGACAGCGAAATCGTAAAACCAACTGCAGCTTAGTAGATAAGGCGTGATTTCTCTACTCTTTAATCCATTTTTTATCATCAGCGTAAATGAAAAAATTCGCTTACATGCATGCCAAGCCATTTTTTCAGGAGACTCTATCCATTTTTCAAGTCTTTCTCTTGCTTTGTCTATCATTATGGATGGCTCATCGATAGCCGGGCCGTGACCAGGATATGCTTTTTTGATAGAAAGGGTAGCGAGTCGATCTAAACTTTCAATGGAACGTCGTATACTGTTTGTCCCTTCTCTAAATATATTCAGCCATCCCACATCATTATAATGAAATAAATCTCCACAAATTAAAATTTCTTGTTTTGGCTCGTATAAAGCAATATGACCCAATGTATGTCCTGGTGTATGTAAAACTTGGAAAGCACTTTGCCCCGTCATTATTTGCTGTTCATCTACTAGTAATTGCTGAACAGTGTATTGTTCCACGGGTTGATCTAAAAAATGTGCACCACAGGACTCTATATCGCATTGATTCACCATTTCACCTTCCCAAAGATGTGCAGCAACGGGTATTTCATACCGCTGTTGAAAATAATGATTTCCTCCAACATGATCGCTATGATAATGGGTATTAATAATGCCGTTTAATTGTGCTGGTAAAATCCCTGCAGATGTTAAAAGCTGCTCAGTTCGCACAATATCGCTGCCAAATCCAGTATCTACTAAAAATGATTGATCATCACGAATAATCATACTATTCGCACTTGGAAATGGACGTTCGAAAAAAAGAATCTCAGTACTTTTCATATATATCCCCTACTTTGATATAAAATAATACCTGAAAAACTGCCCTTTAATACCTCTTTGTCCAATTGATTGATGCATGTAAATATTGCTGTAATGGCTGTTCGATTTTTTTCATCTTGTTCAAATTGCTCGATGATGACGTCACAACGAATCGTATCCTCGCTAAAAACTGGACGTAAAAATTCGAAATTCATGTTACGAGCTAGCACATTATAGTCTCCCCCTACTTTTGTAGGAAGTGTGGCTGTTAGAAGCCCTTGCACAACAAACCGCCCTTGTTCGTCAGGCGTTATATGATGAACCCCTTCATCTTTAGAAACCTTCGTAAATAATTCTACATCTTCCTTTGTAAATGTACGTTCAAATGTTATTTTTTCCCCTATTTGTAATACCATCATCATCCCCCTTAGCTAAGTAATGAAAAAACTATTATAATCTGAATATTAAAACTTATTAATAGATTACTCAACTATTTTCCCTAGCTTTTCTATAAAAGTAGCCACCTAGCGCGCTGATGGTAGTGCGGAGCTAGGTGGCTACTTCATGTTTTTAACTAGATTTGATTGGAGTATATAAGGAGTGCCTATATTCCTTATATATTCTCGTGGGCAATAAAATATAATAAGTAGTGACTGCCTTGATTTTTTTCATCGGCAGCTAAAGCTAAAATGAGACTGTTCGAACAGGTAAAGCTTTAAAACAACATTAACGATAGGTGTTGTGAATGTTATAACCTTTTTATTAAAAGTGGGCTTCTAGCATTTTTTCGTAAAAACCTCTGTGGCGCATGGACCTACTAACATTAGTGACCTACCTCGTCCCTAATACCCTCGGCATTGCTGTCAAGGTTTCCCTATCACCTTCCCTATTTACAGATTTCATTACTTGTGCGAATAATTGTGAATCGATCCACACGTCTATGATTGTCGATAGCTTTGATGGATGTTGGTTATCCATGTTTCTATCATAAATACTTTCCCTACTTTTTTAACCATCCACATTGGTGTTAATTTAACCATCCACTTGTCTATTATTGACAAAAACTCATCTTTTTCCATTTAGGCAATGCAGTGCTTGTGCAAACCTTTTGATTCCTTCATCGATCGACCGAGTATCTTCTCTGCCGTACGTAAAACGGACAAATCCCTTTTGTGAACCCATAGTCGAGCCAGGCACATAGATGACTCCACGTTTAATAGATTCTTCTAGTAATTGGGTTTCATTATAATCCTCCATCTGTACTTGGCACCAAATATGAATCCCACCCTGTGGCGCGAAAAATGTCACCTGACCCTTTAAATACGTTTGGAGACTTTGGACAATTGTATCTCGACGTCTTTCCAATTCTTTTACTAAATGTTTCATATGCATGTTAAAATTGGCTGACTCTAAAAAATCATTCGCTATCCATTGCGTGAAGCTGGAGTGGCCAAAGTCAATTTGTTGCTTGGCGTCGGATAGTCTTTCAATAACCGATGTAGGACCAATAATCCAGCCAATTCGTAAACCCGAAGCTACAATTTTAGACAAGGAGCTAATGTATAATACATTTCCGTTTTTATCTAATGATTTTAATGTTGGTCTTTTCTCACCTGAAAAGGCTGTTAAGCTATAGGGGTCATCCTCTACTACTGGAATGCCTAGCTTGGACGATATTTCTAGAATAGCCTCTCTTTTCTTTATAGCTAATGAAGAGCCTGTTGGGTTATGAAAATCTGGGTTTAAAAATATCATTTTAATTCGATGCTTTTTATATAGTGCTTGCAAATCATCTGGATTAATGCCATCCTTATGAACAGGAATATAATGGATTTTTAAACCAGCTGATTTAAAAATAGGTAAATTGAAGTTATACGAAGGATCTTCAATTGCGACAGCATCTCCAGGCTTTAACAGACATTGGACAATCAAATGTAGCGCCTGTTGAGCTCCAGAAGTAATGAGTATGGAAGATGGCTTTGTATCAATTCCTCTGCTAGTTTTAATATGATTTGTTAGGGTCGTTCGTAGAATCTCACTTCCTTGTGGGTGATCATATCCAAGACTACCAATGAAAGAACGTGTTGCTGTAATCTCTCTTAATGCGCTTTTAGGAAAAAGATCCTCCGATAACTCTCCGGTCGCTAAATTGATGAGTTTGTGTTCCACTGCCTCTTTTCTTATTTTTTGCGTAACCGGTAGATTCGGTAAAAAGGAGCCTGCCTCAATATATCGATTCCAGCTTGGAATTCTCTTTCTTGTGATTCCCCAAATATCTTTGCTAATGGTTGTACCGCTTCCTCTATTGCGTTCAATGAGTCCCATTGCTTCTAATTCATCATAGGCACTAACAACTGTACTTCTATTGACCTGTAAAGTATTCGCTAAATATCGCTCTGATGGTAATGGTTTATCGGGCGGAAATGTTCCGTCTGCAATCCCCTTTTCAATATATTCTGCGAGCTGTTTATAGATAGCTTTTTTTGCATGTCGATCTGGTTTCCAATTCATCTAATCTCACCTCTATATGGCCTCTTTTTTCTAGCTTTATCTGAAAAGCTAAAAAGTCAATCGTAATATAATGTTAACGATAAATAACCATCCACTTTCTTATTACTTTCGCCATCCACTTTTAATTTTAGTCCATAGAAATCTATGAAAACCCTTACTTGACGCTTATCCCTCTCGATATTATTATACTAAAATTACTTTCTTAGTTTTAGAACGTTCTGTGTTATCTTGCAAAACGCCTTGTCTTTCAATGGATGTACCACTATGATAAAAATCAATTGTGAATCAAAATCCATACAAACCTATAGTAAACGATAGCCACTCAAAGAATCAGTTAAAGGGGTTTGTTTATGAAAAAAAGTTGGCTCAGATTAATTGGTCTTTTCACTATTGTCACTATGTTAACCGGTTGTGACCCGCTTTTAGTATTAGATCCAAAAGGTCCTCAAGCTCAAGTACAAGCCAAAGATATTATGCTATCGATAGGGATTATGTCCTTTATCGTACTAGTCGTTTTTGTGATTTTAGCTTATATGTTAATGAAATTTCGTGCTTCCAAGCAAAGTCCTGACTATAAGCCTCCCCATATTAAAGGGAGCACAATGGTTGAAGTAATTTGTGTAGGTATACCTGTGTTAATTGTTGCGTACATGTCTATTATTTCAGTTCAAAGTAATTACAAGGTGGAATCGACACCGGAAAAATACAAAGATGAAAAGCCATTGGTCATTTATGCTTCAACATCTAACTGGAAATGGCATTTTAGTTATCCAGAAGAAGATATTGAAACCGTAAATTATTTGTATATTCCTGCAGAGCGTCCAATTGAATTCAAGCTTTATTCGTATGGACCGATTACTAGCTTCTGGATTCCACAGCTTGGGGGTCAAAAATATGCGATGGCCGATATGGTGAATACCTTGCATTTGGCTGCGGATATGCCTGGAGAGTTTATGGGAAGAAATGCAAACTTTAATGGTAAAGGATTTGCGGAAAATACGTTTAACGTTACAGCGGTGACTCATGATGAATTTGATGCATGGGTGAAGGAAGTAAAGGAAACAGCAGATTTATTAACAGAGGAAAAATTTAATACGTTATTAGAACCAGGTCATGTGGGACAGTCCACATTCAATGGAACGCATTTAACGTTTCTACCGGCACCTGAGGGTGAACATGGCGGACATCAGCATGGCTCTTCACACGTAAAAGATCATGCCTCTCAATAAATCAATCTTGAATTTCTCAAACGAAACTAGTTTACGATAAGGTTTATGTCGAAAGGAGACATAGTCAGATGGATTACTTTGAACGTTTTGCTATACCCCATCCAAGCCCAGCTATTTATGCATCTATGGTCGCTATTGGTCTAACGGTTATAGCGATTATTGTAGGATTAACTTATTTTAAAAAGTGGAGTTATCTTTGGCGGGAATGGTTAACAACAGTGGATCATAAACGCATTGGTATTATGTATTTAATTTCAGCCATTCTCATGCTATTCCGTGGTGGTGCGGATGCTATTATGATGCGAGCGCAAATGGCAATACCAGATAATAAATTACTGGATGCCCAGCATTATAATGAAATATTTACGACACATGGAACAGTCATGATTATCTTTATGGCGATGCCGTTTATTATGGCCTTTATGAATTACATCGTGCCGCTTCAAATCGGCGCAAGAGACGTGGCCTTCCCACGTTTGAATGCATTAAGCTTTTGGCTATTTTTCATGGGAGCAATGCTCTTAAATATTTCCTTTGTTATTGGCGGTTCACCTGATGCTGGCTGGACGAATTATTTCCCTCTTGCTAGTAATGAATTTAGTCAATCTGTAGGGGTCAACTATTACTTGTTTGCTCTACAAATTTCAGGGTTAGGTACATTAATTACTGGTATTAATATGATTGTTACCATTCTCAAAATGCGAGCTCCAGGAATGACATTAATGAAAATGCCTATGTTTACGTGGTCTTCATTAGTCGCAAACGTAATTATCGTTTTTGCCTTTCCAGTATTAACGGTTGCCCTTGTCATGGGAACATTCGACCGCCTATTTGCTACGAACTTCTTCACAACATCTAATGGTGGTATGGATATGCTATGGGCCAATTTCTTCTGGGTTTGGGGACATCCTGAGGTTTATATCCTCATTTTACCTGCCTTTGGGCTGTACAGTGAGATTATTTCGACCTTCTCTGGACGCAATCTCTACGGCTATAAATCGATGGTCGGCTCCATGGTGATTATCTCCTTCCTCTCGTTTTTAGTATGGACCCATCATTTCTTTACAATGGGGCAAGGCGCTTTAACAAATAGTATTTTTTCAATAACAACGATGGCTATTGCTGTGCCGACTGGGGTGAAGATATTTAACTGGTTATTCACCTTGTGGAAAGGAAAAATTGTCTTTACAACACCAATGCTTTATTCCATGTTGTTTATCCCTACTTTTACAATAGGTGGCGTAACAGGGGTAATGCTAGGTATGTCAGCAGCTGACTACCAATACCATAATACAATGTTTTTAGTAGCTCACTTCCATATGGTCATTATTC
The DNA here is from genome assembly GCF_019091145.1 of Lysinibacillus sp. GbtcB16. Classification (NCBI taxonomy): domain Bacteria; kingdom Bacillati; phylum Bacillota; class Bacilli; order Caryophanales; family Bacillaceae; genus Lysinibacillus; species Lysinibacillus sp. GbtcB16. Next base: position 1,679,466 of record NZ_JAGXJV010000001.1, on the reverse strand, counting down.
CTGGTGTTGTATTTGCCATGCTAGCAGGATTACATTACTATTGGCCAAAAATGTTTGGCTTTATGTTAAATGAAAAAATCGGCAAAGTGACGGCTTGGATTATTGCGATTAGCACCCTACTTGCCTTTATGCCGATGTTCTTCTCTGGCTTAGATGGACAAGCACGCCGTATGTATACTTACTCAGCATCCACAGGTTTTGGTATGTGGAATATGGTTTCCTTTGTCGGCGCTATTGGTCTTACAATTGGCTTTATGTTAATTGTCTACAACGTTTATTACAGCATTCGTTATGCACCAAGAAACATTGGCTCAGATCCATGGGACGCACGTACACTAGAATGGGCTACACCAAGTCCTGTGCCGTACTATAATTTTGCAAAAGTACCACATGTCATTTCAACTGAAGCTTTATGGGATGCAAAATATCGTCAGCATGATTTGTTCCCAGAAAAATACGAAAACATTCATATGCCAAATAACAGCGGTATACCATTTATTTTAGGCTGTATATTCTTTGCTTGGGGCTTCTCATTTGTATTTGGTATGTGGATTCCAACGATCGTTACAACTATCGGCATTTTTATTTGTATGGCTCACCGTTCATTGGAAAAAGACCCTGGACATTATGTACCTGTCGAAAAAGTGAAAGAAACGGAATCAAAATTGCGAGGTAGTCAATCATGAAAATCGATCAATCACTCCCTTTAGAATATAGTACACAGCAAAATCAATTGAATATACTAGGCTTTTGGGTATTTATCGGCGCTGAAATCATGCTTTTCGGAACGCTGTTCGCAGCTTATTTTGTGCTAGTGGATCGCACGGGAACAGGTCCAACTGGAGCGGACATTTTTGAAATAACACCTGTTTTATTTGAAACATTTATTCTTCTAACAAGTAGCTTTACCATTGGTCTGGGCATACACGCTATGCGCAAAGGCTATATGAAAGCGATGATTACATTCTATATTTTGACGCTTTTGCTAGGTGTAGCATTTATTGGGTTTGAAGTTTATGAGTTTATTCATTATGTGCATGTTGGTGCAGGCTTACAAACGAGCGCCTTTACAGCTACCCTATTGACAACATTAGGAACGCATGGTGCCCATGTCACATTTGGTGTGTTCTGGGGCATATTTATTGTCTACCAACTAATAACGCGTGGATTAACGCCTGAAACAGCCAATAAATCTTTCATCTTCTCCTTATACTGGCACTTTTTAGATGTGGTTTGGATTTTTATCTTCAGTTTCATTTACTTGAAAGGAATGGTGTGAAATGAGTAATTTATTCCCACTAAAACAGGTGATGGGATTTGCCATGTCGATCATCCTTACCATCATTGCAGCATGTGTCTACTTTTTTCAAATATCAATGCCCATTACGATGACGATACTTTTAGTCACAGCATTTATTCAGGCAGGCTTGCAATTAGTTGTCTTTATGCACGCTGGTGAAACCAATGATAAACCAGCCATCTATACGAATATTTATTATGGGCTAGTCATTGCGCTCGTTACCATTTTCGGAACATTATTATGTATGATTTGGGGTTATATCTAAATAGAGAAAAATCGTCCTTTACTTGTATAAAGTAAGGACGATTTTTTTGTGGCAGTAATATGACTTTCTTTATCCATACTTATGGGGTTGTATACGTTAATGACAGCATTAAATGTACTTTTTCATCTGAGTGGTTGATATACGTGTGAAGTTCTTCACCTTTGAATTTAATGACATCCCATTGGTTTAACTGATGGGTTTTCTCTCCTACCTTTAGCTCCAGTTGCCCATTTAATACAAGCACAATTTCCTCGGAGCCTGCTAAGTGACACTCGCTGTATTCACTATTAGGTTCAAGTCGACCTCTATACCACTCAGTTCCATTAGTTTTAAATAAAGGTTCGACAAACCAGTTGTTATTATGACCTGCAAATTGGTATTCCGACCCAAAACGATGGACCTCTACATTTTCTTCAAAGGATAATAAAGAAACTAATGGAATATGAAGCCCTCTACATATTTTCCAAAGGATATTAACAGTTGGATTGGTTTCTCCACGTTCAATTTTGCCTAATGTTAGCTTACTGACATTACTAATACTCGCAAGCTCCTCGAGACTCATCCTTTTGTTTTTTCGAATCTCTCTTAAGTTCATACCTACCTGACTTGATAAATCCATATTCTCCTCCAGCAATAGTTTGCACCCCTTTTATTGACTTTGCATAATTAGTATATTATAGTATACAAGTCGATTAATTATAGTTTATTTTTAAAAATTAAAAGTTAACTATAGTATATCAAATAATAACTAAAAGAGGTGTTTTCAGTGATGGCGAAATCAAAAAACTTCCCGATTATTTGGAGCGTTTTTTCTTTGTTTATACTGTCTATGAATCTACGAGCTTCAATAACGTCTATCTCGCCAGTATTGAAAAATATACAAATGGATTTGCAGATGACGAGTGTTGTTGTCAGTTTATTAACGGCACTTCCTGTATTTTGTATGGGTATTTTTGCACCATTGGCTGGCAAGCTAAGTGAAAAATGGGGTATCGAATGGACGATTGGGCTATCCGTTTTATTAATTGGTGTATCAACAGCTTTACGGTTAGTGGCAACTTTTCCTTTATTTTTATTAGCAACCGCTATACTTAGTGGGATAGGTATTGCCATAACAGGTCCACTGATTTCAGGCTATATCAAAAAGGAATTTCCTAAATATTCTTCTACGATGATCGGTGTATATTCTGCGGGTATGGGAATTGGAGCGTCTTTAAGTGCTGGTTTAGTTGTACCTGCTATGCATGCTTTTCATCAATCCTGGAATGCAGCTTTAGCGATATGGTCGGTATTTGCTCTTATGGGGATCATTGTTTGGATTCCTATTATTAAAAAATCTAAGAAATCTCAAGAATCCATAGAGAAATCTGCAAGTCAAAAAAGTCGACTACCTTGGGGAAACCGATATGTTTGGCTTCTTATGGTCATGTTTGGTTTACAATCTGGCGTTTATTACTCCCTCGCGACATGGCTCGCTCCTAAAGTACAGGATATGGGATATAGTGACGCCTACGCCGCAACAACGGTCACTATTTTTTCAGTCATGCAAATGATTTGTAGCTTTATCATTCCCATCTTAATAAATAATAGTTTAAAGAGAAAACCTTGGATGCTACTTTGTGCTTCAAGCTCCTTTATTGGTATTATGATGTTAATCATGGGCGGAATCTCACCTATTTTCTGTGCGACATTAACGGGCATCGGTGCTGGTGGTTTATTCCCATTAGCAATGATTTTACCTTTAGATGCAACGACTACACCAAAAGAGGCAAGTGAATGGACAGCGATGATTCAATTTGGTGGCTATATCATTAGCGGCATCATTCCAATGCTTGTTGGTGTCATCAAGGATATGACGAATACATTTGACGTTGCCCTTTTCACCTTATTATTTATAATCATCGTTATTATGGGGCTGACGTTAAAGGTTAAAACAAAGACGGAATCAGCTACTATTCGCGTTCTACCTAGTAGATGACGGAGTGTTTCAACCGTGTTTTAGATTGTAGACAAACTATATTTAGAGATTTCAGATGCTAAAATAGTTTGTCTCCTGCTAAAAATACTTTTAAATCGTAATTTCTATGCTACTATTCATTATAAGTGAGGAAGGAAGAGTCTTATGAAAATATCTGTTTACGTTGCAAGTGCATTTAGCAAGGATCATCAAGGGGGAAATAAAGCAGGAGTGGTATTGAATGAAAATACATTGACCACTACTCAAAAAATGGCCATAGCCAAACAACTAGGCTATGCGGAAACCGCATTTATATCAGCATCTGAAGTGGCAGATTATAAATTTGAGTATTTTACACCAAAAGAAGAGGTTGATTTATGTGGTCATGCCACAATAGGCTCTTTCACGATACTGATGCATTTAAATAAACTTTTCAAGGATCGCTATACGATTGAAACAAACAGCGGTGTTCTTACTATTACGATAAAAGATGACAGCATATTCATGGAACAAAACAAACCGACATTCTATGATGTTATTTCTCCAAACGAGTTCATCGACTGTATTGATAGTAAAGCTATAGACAATAACTACCCGATTCAAATTGTCTCCACAGGCTTAAAAGATATTTTAATTCCTATAACAAGTGAAACACAATTACATGCACTGCAACCTAATTTTGACAAGATTAAAGAAATCAGCGAGTATTATGATGTTGTGGGGATGCATGTATATACGTTTAATGACGATCGAATCATATGCAGAAATTTTGCTCCACTATACGACATCAATGAAGAAGCAGCGACTGGAACTTCAAACGGTGCATTAGCTTGCTACCTTTACGAACAGCATCAATTGCAAAAAGAAATCTATGTATTTGAACAAGGTTATTCTTTACATTCGCCTTCCGAAATATTAGTGAAATTAGCAACCAATAGCATGAATGAAATAGAAAAAGTTTTTGTTGGCGGCAAAGGCTATTATTGTGAAACTAAATGTTTAACTGTAGAAAATATGGAGTGAACGTAAAAAAAACGAATGCTTCTTCCCTTATTTGGCTTACGGAGAAATCTAATTCATCTTTGAAATAAACAAACCGTTATGTTGACCATTTAATGTCAAAATAACGGTTTGTTTTTATGATAGTAAACTTACTTTAATTCCTTTGTTTAAGATATTATGATAATCGATATAGTCATAGATATCCTCATCAATAAATGAACTTAATTCTTTCAATTGATCTATTGTTAATTCCTCAATCGCTTTGTCATGATCTTCACAGTAAATAACGATGGCTCCGACAATACTATGAGCATCTCTAAAGGCAACCCCCTTGCTCACTAAATAATCAGCGACCTCTGTTGCATTTAGAAACCCTCCTTTGACAGCTTTTTTCATGTTTTCACTGTTCACCCTCATCGTAGCAATCATTTTTGACATGATTTGTAGACAAGATAAAACCGTATCCAATGCATCGAAAAATGGCTCCTTATCTTCCTGCATATCTTTATTGTAAGCAAGTGGTAAGCCCTTCATTGTTGTTAATAGAGACGTTAGCGAGCCATATACTCGTCCTGTTTTGCCTCGTATAAGCTCTGCTGCATCAGGGTTTTTCTTCTGCGGCATAATACTGCTGCCAGTAGAATAGGCATCATCAATCGTAATAAATTTAAACTCCTGGCTACTCCACAAAATGAGCTCTTCACTTAATCTACTTAAATGCATCATAATTATGGAGAAATCTGACATTAGCTCTAATAAATAGTCGCGATCACTTACCCCATCTAAGAAATTATCCACCGGCTTAGAGAAACCTAGCTCGTTGGCTGTTAATTCTCGATTAATCGCATGAGTAGTTCCTGCTAATGCGCCACATCCAAGCGGACTCTCATTCATTATTTCGATCGCTTTCACAATTCTTTTTTTATCACGGTTTAACATATTAAAATAAGCCATCAAATGATGCTGAAACGTTACAACCTGCGCACGTTGAAGATGCGTATACCCTGGCATTATAACGTTATTGTCTTTAGCTTTTTGTTCTAGGCTATGTTGTAACTCTTCAATAGAGGCAATCACCTCAAACGCCTTGTTTTTTGCATATAGTCTAATATCTGTTGCTACTTGGTCATTACGACTTCTTGCTGTGTGAAGCTTTTTCCCTGTTTCACCGATTCGTTGTGTCAAATTCGACTCCACGAAACTATGAATATCTTCATAATTTCCTTCAATCCGTAATGTGCCATTATCAATATCCTCTAAAATGGAAAGAAGTGCATTAACAATATCTTGTCCTTCCTTCTCCGTCAATAAATCGCATTGTACTAACATATGGACATGGGCAATACTGCCTTTTATATCTTCCGTGTAAAGTCTTTGATCCACCTTTAATGAACTATTGAAATCTTCCATTAATTTGTTTTCTTCTTTTCTAAAACGACCGCCCCAAAGCTTCATCATTCATTCTCCTTCAACCAATCTATTAACGTTATGATATTTCAGAAATGCTTTTCTGTAATTCCTCAATATTTCCTCTTTTACGCATATACCAGACACCATTGTAAACAGCAAAATAATAAAAGGCTAAGCCAAATATAGCGACAATTACGGACATATAAGGATCCGGGATTATGCCTTTACCACCAAAATTCCCTAGGAAGGACATGAATACAAGCATTAAAATATAAAAGATAATGTATATACCACCAAGGAACTCCACTGATTGATGTTTTTGAATAAAGTAAATCACTAAATAACAGGCAATACCGATCACAAGTCCTGTAATAGCTAGTTGTACCTTACTCCAATTTGTCCAATAAATAAGCAGTGTGGCAAAAACGAATGCCATTGGCGCTATGACTTGCATACCTGGTAGCCCATTATTTTTTGTCAGACCTACCCTACGGAAAACCATAACCGTTACACATGCTGATGCATATTTAAAAATACCGATAGCTCCTACAATCGCAACGATAGTTGTCCAGCTTTTAAGTGGGAATAAAAATAATAAACCTACTAGGAAATTAAGTGCAAGTGCACGTGTTGGAACACCGAATTTTTTATTAATTGTTCCAAAATAAGATGGGAGGAAACCACTTTTCGCCATACCAAATACATGTCTTGACGTACCAGCTGTATAAGTAAGAGCTGAACCTGTTGGCGAAACCATCGCATCAGCTGTAATAATCCATGATAGCCAAACCATATTAGCCATCATGGCTAAATTAGCAAATGGTGAATCAAATTTAATGCCACTCCACCCATTCGCTAACATTTCTGTTGGAACTGCGCCGATAAACGTAATTTGAAGTAACACATATAATACTGCCGCAACACCTAAAGACGTAATGAGAGCGAGTGGAATATTTCTTCTAGGGTTGACGACTTCCCCACTCATCATAATGACATTGCCAAACCCTGTATAAGCAAAAAATATTCCGGTTGTTAAAATGGCACTTAATCCTGCACTATAGCCATTTGGAGCAAATCCTTGGCTTGAAAAATTCTCTGGATGAAAGCCTGTCATAAAAAAGGCAATAATCGTTAGAACAGGAACAACAAACTTTACGGTTGTAATAATATTGTTTGTGACTGCAAATAGTTTCACCCCGAAATAATTAAAAACAACAAAAAATACCATTAACACCATCGCTGCTATAATACCTGATGTTGTCAGTTGCTCCTTCGTAACATCATATAATCCTGGCCAAAATTGATTGGCATATTGGATAACACCTGATGATTCTACGGGTGCAGTAGCACAATAGCCAAACCAGATGGAATAACTAGTAACGGTAGCAAGCATTTTTCCATGTGAATAAAGCGGATATCTGGCTAAGCCTCCTGTCTCAGGTTTTACTCTTCCTAACTCAGCATAAACAAGCGCTATAAGTGTGATAACAAACGCACCAATGATCCAGGACAGAATAGCTGCCGGGCCTGCCAATTTTGCAGCTACCCATGGTCCAAAGAGCCAACTAGATCCGATTATTCCCCCTAGAGATAATGTTGTAAGTGACCAAAACCCCATTTTCTTTTTCAAATATTGTTCTTGACTCATGAATGTTCCCCTCTCTGAAAAGAGAATATTGGTATGACCCTTTTAATTTTGACGCTTCAATAAAATGACGTCTTGGCAGAAAAAATTAGATATTTTACTCTGCAGCGCAATGTAATGTAGGTAATTGTTATAGATTGTGCTCCTTTCTAGATGATGAAACATTGCACACATTTTTTAGTAACCATTAATTAAAGGTAATTAAAAGGTGTTTACCTTAAAATGATTTTATTTTAATCGTTTGAATTTTTCAACATATTTTTTTCAAAAAAAAATAACCATCCATGAAGATGGTCATTTCAAACGATAAATTTTACTTGGTCTTCCTCTGCTAATCTGAGCGTCTTTGCCTGTATACTCTACTAGATCTACGTCACTAAGACTTGTTAAAATCCGTCTAGCATTGCTTTCATCCCAATAAAGATGTGCAGCTAAATCTTTAATGGTAAATTCTTGCCAGCTCATTTTTTTGACGATTGCACATAATTTATTATAATTTTTTAAGCTAATTTTTGCTTTTTTCAATTTTTCTAATAAAATGTCATCATTACTATGGTATGAAAAACTGACTTCATCTTCTTCCCCTACGGATTCGATGATCGTTCCATTTTCCTGCACGATGACAATGGGCAGCTCAGACTTTTCTTTTGATAGCTGAATAGCGAGCTGCGCATTAATTTCTGCCGAATGAACAGTTACCCCATAGCCAATCCCAACCGTGACGGTCGTATTGGATTCATGTGAAAGCTGAAAGATTGTCTCCTGCAAGTCCTTAATTTTCCGTTCAATCGCCCCACGAGAGCTAAAAATAATATAGCGGCCATTCCCCTTCTCTAACAGAGAACCATCTAGTTGCTCACAAAATCGCAGTAAGGTTTCTTTTAATTTTAATTCTAAATACTGAAGATGATAAGTGCTTTTCGCCTTTTCAGAAATCTTGTCAAATTGCTCAATTTCGATAATTTGAACACCAATTTGAGTATCTTTAAAATAAAAAGTTCTACGTTTTTCTTCTAGTATTCGTAATGCTTGAAGAATCTCCATATCTGTAGTCGAAATATGATAAGCTGGAACACCAGCCTCCTTCAGTTCTAAATAGACAGCTTCAAAGCAAGTTAAAGCACCTGCCGTCTTTTCACGATGCCATAAATCAATATGAAAATCCACTAACTCCTTTGTGCTGGTGTTTACGTCAAAGGTTTTGACATAGATTTCTTTAGGCGCAAAATTTAGCTGTTTTACGGCTTGCTCCAAATGAGAGGTCGTGATTTCATCAATACTTACCTTGTTTAAAAATTCTCCCTGATAAAAGCCCATATGCAACAGGCATTTATAAATGCCAGATTCAGTATGTTGAATATAAACTAAGTTTTCACCTGAATGTAACGTATTTTTCGCAACCATATACGAAATTTGACCAGAAAAAAACCAGGCATCCACAGCGTGATGATTTTCCTTTACGATATGGACGGTTTCATGAAAATCATGATATGGAAATGCTATAAAATTCATAGTCATTTCGTATTCTTTGCCTAATTTAATGATGCGCTCTACAGATGAATTAGGGCCAATGACTCCAACTGTATACATTATTTCCTCCTAGTAAAATTACTTGATATATACCATTCTATAGAGAAATGCCCAATTTTTATAGTGTCATTTAAAAACTATCCAGAAATAAGGTATTTGACGGCAATAATGGTCACTTGCCGGATGGGAACATAAGAAGAGATCTGTACAGAATACAATTACTTGCTTGAAAAATCTATCGTAAACGATATTTTTCCATTTGTTAGTGTGGAATTCGTTCCAAAGCCTAATTGTTCGGTAATACTTTTCACTGTCGCGAGACCAAGCCCTGTTCCAGAGAAATGCTTATTTCGAGAGCTTTCGCCTACATAAAACGGTTGCCATATTTTAGAAATATCTGGTAGTGTTGTATGATTACTTATTTCCAATATACCCGAAGTAAAGGAAATCTGTATTTCATCGTCTGATGTATATTTTAGTGCATTGCTGATCAAGTTTTCTATAATATAATAGACTTTTTCCTGCTCACTATTCAGCATAAATTCAGTTACGTCCGATTGAAGAAAAATCTGTTTTTCCCCCTGTAAGGGCTGATAGCTTTGTATGATTTCTTGTAGTAGCTGGTAAAAATCAAAACGTGATAGGTTCAAAGCATTTTCTTCTGTTCGGGCATAATAAAGCATATCTGTAATGATTTTCTCCATACGATCCACTTGCTGATGTATAACTGTTAAATAGGTGCCATCATCCAACCCATCTTCGATCCCACTTGAGTATACATTGATGAGGGCGAGAGGCGTTTTCAACTCATGTGTTAAGCCGATCATAAATTGTTTTAAATCTAGATTCCGTTGTGTTAATAATTGCTGCGCTGATTCAAGCGTTGTACTCATTTTATTAATGCTCTTTGCTAACTCTTCGATTTCATCACCTGTTTGAATGGTAGCTTGTTGAAAATTCAGTTCCCCAATCTCCTTTGCAACTTGCTGCAATTCATGTAATGGATTGGTTATCTTCCGAGATAGTAGCGCTGTGACCATAATAATGATTAAAATACTCACTATCAGAAAGGCTAAATTAAAACGATTTATAAAATAGGCTATATCTGTAAAATGGGCCATAGAGGCTCCAATCATGACAAGCTGATCCCCTTCTTTCGCATAATGTACAATAAAGCTAGACTTTTGTTTCCCTTGATCATAGAGCTTTCCTACAATTTTATCCTCCGAGATAGTTTGTAGTACTTCCTCGGAAACCCAAAATTTATTTAGGGCAATATGCTCTTTCGCCAGCTGAAGTCTTAAATTTTCATTCAGGTCATTGATGGAGTCCTGTAATGGGACTGTTACAATTGTGACATCAAATTGTCGCTCCACCAATTCTGCATCCTCTAATACTTGATAAGAATCAAAGGCTTCTGATACTTTTTTATTCAGCTGATATAAATAATATTTAGGAAGGAAAAACTGACTTACAACAAGGGATATCGAAAATGTAAGAATAACTACTAAAGTAATATAAATGGTTAGTTTTGTGCCGATTTTTTGTTTCATTCGCTTGTACTATATCCAATTCCTCTATGAGTTTGGATAATGTTCTCTCCTATTTTTTCTCGCAATCGTCGAATATGTGTGTCCACTGTTCGTGGATCTCCCATATAGTCCAATCCCCACACTAAATCTAGTAATTGATCTCTCGTCAAAATTTGTCTCCGATTTTGACTAAAAATTCGTAACAAATCGAATTCCGTTTTCGTTAACTCTATTTCTGTCCCTGCTCGCCAAACACGTTTACTTGTAACATCGAAGGACACATCATGCAATTGTTGAATAGCTTCAATTTGCAGTAATTTTTTTGCCCTCATTATCAGTACCTTAGGATAAAAGGGTTTATTGACATAATCGTCAGCCCCCTCTGCTAACGCCTGAAATTCATCTTCACCAGTGTCCCTTGCTGTAAGCATTAAGACCTTAATCTTTTGTGTTTTTTTCATTTCACGACAAACCATCATCCCATCTATTTTAGGCATCATCCAATCTAAAATGGCCAAATCAATTTTTTCTTGATAAAAAACGGTAAGTGCCTCCTCTCCATTTGTTGCGGTAAAAACCGTGAACCCCTCTCTTTGAAAATAGTTTTGTAAAATCTTTAACATATCTAATTCATCATCTGCAATGAGAATATTCATGTATGAAGCTCCTAATTATCATATTTTTCCAGATTATATTGTTCGATTATAGCAATTAATTTTTCGGGATATAAAGGATCTGTCGAGTAATTGCTTTTTTTCAAGGCATAGGCGGCTTCTTGATAGGTTGAAGCCGCCAGAACCTCTTCGTATTGTTGTTCATTCCAACTGGTACCCTCTAATAATAGCTGACGATGGTCCTTTAATGCACTTTTCCAATCAGGGTAAGCCCTAAATTCTGCTTCAGTTGTAAAGCTTTTATTTTGTTCATATTCAACTGTCGGCATTTTAATAGACTTTCCATGATATCTGCCTTTTATCCCAAACAGGTTATTTGCATTAACCGCTAATTCACTTTTACCGTAATTCGACTCCAATATAGCCTGTGCAATAATTACACTAGGCAATATCTCTTGATTTTGCTTATTTAATGCAACGGCTATTGATGCTATTTCATCAATAAATTCAACTTCGTCTTGATGACCATGTCCAAATAGCTTGACCATATAAAGGGCTAAAATAACGATAAGTAATAGAATACTGATTTTTTTCATTGTGTTTTACCTCATTTCCATTTAACTGATGGTTGTATCGTAAAACAGCAATGTTACAGTTATTTGACAAAACATTAAAAGTTGTAAAAACAGCCCGTCCTTTTTAAGGTACAGGCTTGCGCATTGTTTGTTTCAACCTCTTCCGATTAACAATGCGAAGTTAAAGGGAACATGAAATTCCCTGGCAGAATCGCCTTTTTTGAAAGAACAAATAAAGCGTCGTCATCATTAGGTTGGATGGTCGCGGTCATGCCATTCAAGGTAAACTCCGGCGTGAAATAAAACACCACTTTTTGGGTAGAATCTTTCACAATAATGGCTAACAACTCCTGTATATGAATGGGCTGTAAGGAGATGATATCAAAAATATTTAATACCCCCTCCTCTTCCTCCATGAATACTATTGTTTCTAATTCTTCTAGATAGTAAATGGCATGAGGGAAAACTAACGTAAAATAAAACATTAATAAACTTTCATTTTGCTCAACAGCGATTATACTTGAATGGATATATCGATTTTTTGCATAATCCTCAAGGAGTGCTAGATCTTGCTCAACTGTCAGCTGTTGGACGCTAGTCTGCTTTCGTTGAATAGGACTTGCTGTAAGGTCTAAGCTGAATTCACTTTCATGTATACGAGTAAAGCCAAACTTCGGATAAAAATCTAATACTGTTTCATTGGCAAAGAGATACATGAACTCACAGGTCCCCTCATACTCTTTCATGATATGCAGCATCAGCTGCTTTGCCAAGCCTTGATGACGATAATGTTCATCGGTCATGACCGTACCAATCTGAATCCCCTTTAATTGCTCGCCGTTTATGCGAATCGACATTTTATAAACCGAAGCATTCGCAATCACTTTTCCGTCTTGAACAAATGAATAAGGAATATATTGGTCGTTCCAATACCCTTTGCTATACCAATCTCGAAAATCCAACCCAAACGTTTTTATTGCTAAATCATTAAAGCTTTCCTTTAATCGATCATCATGACGATAATCGCTCACTAATTCGTACTTTTCCATGTTTATTCCCTCCGATTTTATCTATTTATACATTATTATTGGAATCATCACCTCCTAAAAACAGAAAAAGACTCTATGAGAAAACCTCATAAAGTCTTTGCTTATATACAGAAAACAACGTTAACCACTGCAGTGGCTACGATAGTATCTGTTTATATGGATCAGACAAATTTATGCTTCTCTACGTTATCGCAAAAGGGCAATACTAAATAGACCTATCATGTTTCAAGTATGATAGAATGGCCCTTCTATTAAATTCAGGGGAATTTAATTTGCGATAATAAGTTTTAGCATAAATGTCTAATCTCCCTTCTGTTTTTAAGATTACTGTAAGCTTACCACTTTTTGTTAAATGTTGTCTAGAGATATATTGACAATGTTTAGATTGAAAAAGCATGAAATAAGTATAGAAAATCCTTCAAATGTTAAATCTATAAACGAAAGTTAATCATGAAGGGAGCCTATAATTCAGCATGAAATTTAAACTACCTTTCAATAAACAACAACCACCATCCGTCGAAGAGACACCAAAAGTAAAAGAAAATCTTGTAAGGGTCGCCCCGACAACTGATCATTTTATTCAGTCGATTCAAAATGCGACGAATAACCCAGCTGATTTAATCATGAAGGCTATCCCACCGAATGTTACGCTTATTTATATAGATAATTTAGTCGATGATCAGACATTGAACAATGACATTCTTGCTAATTTGCTAAATAACCCTCAGGAAACACTAGAAGGCATTGAGATGACTCTTTCTATTCCTGAAGTTGTCAAATCCAATCTACTACAGGAAACAGTAGAATCGATGGTCAATGGGTCTGTCGTTATTCATCTAGACGGCTACTCTGAAGTTCTTATTGGCAATATCGCTACTCGAGAATCCCGATCATTATCGGCGCCAGAAAATGAGTCACAAGTAATTGGGACTCAGGTTGGGTTTAATGAAAGTCTAACTACAAATATTTCTTTAATCCGTCGCTACATAGTAAGTCCTAATCTTTGTCATGAAAAACTAAAAATCGGCACGCGTACAAATACCTCGGTCTCATTGCTATATATGAATGGCATTGCTAATGAGCAAATGGTCAATACAATGCGCCAACGAATTACGGATCTTTATGTCGATGAACTACTTGATAGTGCCGTTTTGGCAGAGATGATTGATGATAATTCATTGTCAGTATTCCCTCAGATGTTACTGACGGAAAGGCCTGACCGATTTTGTGATGCGATACTAGATGGCAAAATGGGCGTTTTAGTGGATGGTAGCTCAATGGCCATCATTTGCCCGCAAACATTTACTGAGTTTTTTCAAAGCCAGGAAGATCAAAACTTACGCTGGCAAATTGCTACCTTTCTTCGTTTATTACGACTTTCTGCCTTCATTTTATCCGTCTATTTAACACCCTTTTACGTAGCGGCTTTAACTTTTCATTATGAGGTCATTCCGCAAGCCTTTTTAGTGCCATTAAGTGAATCCAGAGCCTTAGTTCCTTTCCCACCTATATTCGAGGCATTATTATTGGAATTTATTATTGAACTACTGCGAGAAGCTGGGGCAAGGCTACCAACTAAAATTGGACAAACTATTGGTATCGTAGGCGGTATCGTAATAGGGACTGCCGCTGTACAAGCAGGTATTACAAGTAATATTTTATTAATTATCATTGCTTTAAGTGCACTCGCATCCTTCACTTCACCGAGTTATATGATGGGCAATGTCATTCGTTTGATTCGTTTCCCGATCATTATCCTTGCAGGCTTTTGGGGTTTTTATGGCATCATGCTAGCTTTTTGTTTTATTCTTATTCATCTTTTACGTCAAACAAGCCTGGGTGCTCCGTATATGTCTCCTTTCTATCCACCAAGGTTGAAAGAAATGCGGGATAGTATTATCAGATTGCCTATTCCCTTAACAGCGAAAAGACCTGCGTTAACGAGACCAAAGGATAAATATAAATTCGAGCCTGAGCCAATAAAACCGGAAAAAAGTTGAACTGAAGGTGAAAGAAATGAATAATCCTAAACAACTTAACCCGAAAGAGATGATTAACGCTTATTTACTCTTTTTTGTCGTGCACGGCGCTCAAATTGGGGTCGGCATACAGGGATTTCAACGTATTATCTATCAAGATGCAAGGCAGGATGCATGGATTTCAGTTCTTTTAGCAGGTATTGCTACACATATTGTCACATTTTGTATGATTAAAACATTGGAAATATACGGCTCCAATGATTTATATGGTATCCAACAAGATATTTTCGGAAAATGGATTGGCAATTTTTTAAATGCTTTGTATGTCACTTATTGCACCGTCGCCTTTTTTTCTGTTCTGCGTAATTACATTGAAGTGATCCACGCATGGATTTTCCCTAGTATTGGGACATGGTTTCTGTCAGCTACTTTATTAATCATTATTATTTATGCTTTTACAGGTGGACTTAGAGTTATAGTGGGTGTGTCCTTTTTCAGTATTATTCTCTCCCTATGGATATTACCAATGCTAGCCTTTCCAATGAAGTTTGCCTCTGCGGAAAGTTTATTTCCGATTTTTGAAAACGATATTCGTTCCATTTTAAAGGGTGCCCATTCCATGACCTTTACCATTATCGGCTTCGAAATCTTAAATGTTATTTATCCCTTTGTAAAGGACAAAAAAAATATCCGCAAACCTGTTCATTTAGGGTTGTTGTTTACAACATTGATTTATGTTGTAGTCATGATAGTGTCCATTGCTTATTACAGTGAGGGAAAATTACTAAAAACAATTTGGGCAACATTAACATTGTTTAGTTTTATTAGCTTCCCTTTTATAGAACGCTTTGAATTTATAGCCGTTTGTTTTTGGATGCTCATTATTATACCGAATCTATGTCTGTATTTATGGGCTGCTTATCGAGGGGTAATTCGATTAGTTAAAATACGCGCCACGACATTTGTTTGGGTATTTTCCTTCATCGTTTTCATTTTCACAATGATCATTCAAACACGTACAGAAATTGATACGATTAACACCGTATTTGGCAATATAGCATTTTACGTTATTTTTATTTACCCTATTTTGTTATGGATCTTGGCTATATTAAAAAAGAAGTTTTCATCAAAGAAGGTGCCCAAAAATGAACAAGCTTAGATGCTCTTTTATTGTTTTTCTGTCATTGATATTTTTATATGGGTGTGCTCAAACGAATGTATTGGATAAAGTAGGGTTAACCACACTAGTGGGCTACGATGTAGGAGCAGAAAGCAAAATAGCTGCGACAGCCGTTATTCGTGAAGTCAATCCAGAGTTCCAAAGCAAAGTGGAAGTTTTGACGACAGAAAATGAAACGAGTAAAGGAAATCGTATGGAAGCGAACAGGAAGCTTTCTAAAAAAATAATGGTCGGTCAAATGAGGGTTATTTTGTTTGGTGAAGAATTAGCAAAAGAAGATTTACGTTATTATATTGATACTAGTCTAGAAAACGCAAGCGTCAGCAACGGTATTTATATGGCCGTAGTGGAAGGTAAAGCAGCACCATTTCTGAATTACGAATACAAAAATATTGAGGATATTGGTCAGCATGTATTAAGATTAATCGAGCAAAATGTGAAACAGGAATATATGATTTCGGCGACTCTTCATCAGATTGCTCATGATTATTATTCCATTGGACGAGATTTAGCTATGCCTACCATCAAAAGAGATGGTGAGTTTGTGGAGCTAAGTGGCGTGGCTCTCTTTAAAGGTGGCAAAATGGTTAGTACGCTTCCAGCAAAAGATAGCTTTTATGTAAAAATTGTCAGAGATACGTTTAAAGTAGGTTTATATGAAACCATTTTGGAGAAAGAAGATATTCCACCTAAATTACTGCATAAGCCTGCAAATAAAATAACAGTAGCCTTTGATGCCATTCACTCGAATAGAGAGATGAAATTAATTGATGCAAAAAATCCTGAGTTTGATTTAAATATTAAAATTAAGTCAAGGGTATTAGAAGTATTTCCAGATATTAATCAAGGTAACCGAGAAAGCGTGGCAGCCCTTGAAAAAGCCATCGAAAAAAAATTGACGAAGGAAATAGCAAGAGTCATTGCCCATAGTCAGGAAGTAGAATCCGATATTTTTGGCTTTGGTGAAAAATATAGAAGCGTTGTGAGACATTCTAATTTAACAAAAGACAAATGGCATGAAATGTATAAAGATATGAAAGTAAATGTGAAAGTTGATTTTGTGGTCTTAAGAGACGGTGTTTTTGAATAAGCTATTGCCCATCATGGCCTGTCATAATGGATATAAAATGATGGAAGAACATGTCATAGTGGATATCGAATGCAATACGATGTCTTTTTTCATCACTATTAACATTTTCAAATGGTCGTGTTTCGGCAATGCTCTGCCCTCTAGCAGGTCCATCTAATTTATCGACGACAGTTACAGAGTAAGACTCATAAATGAACATCTCAGGATAAATCGTTGCCATTAGTGTTAACGCATCATGGACTGGGCTACCTAGTAGTGACGGGTCCCGTTTCTGATAAAATTTTGTATAATATTCCATGAGAGGTTTGAGGATTTTTGTCTTGCCAAATGAGTCTATATAATCAACCATCCCAGGTGTAACAATCGCCTTCTGTGTAGCATTCAATGGAATAATTGTGACATTTTTCGCATAGTTGAGCACAATATTTACCGCAAATGGGTCCCCATGAAAGTTTGCTTCTGCTACGGTCGTAACATTACCTGGCACCCAAAATGCTCCACCCATAATATAAAATTCCTTCACATGTTGCATGAGCTGATTATAAAGAATAAACATCGTCGCTAGTGATGTAAGACGCCCAATATTAACAATGATTAGCTCATCATCCTTATATTTCTCGATGATTTGAACGATTTCTAAAAAGTTTTCAATTTTTATTTCATGATCTTCGTTTGGAATAATGGGACCAAGCCCATGCTCTCCATGTATTTCTGGATAATATGTTGGCTGTTCACCAGTTAGAGGGATCTCTGCTCCTAAAATAACGGGAATTCCCTCGGGAAAATCAAATAATTTCATGACATAATAAATATTAGATACAGCATCTTTTCTTGAGACATTCCCATAATCAGCAATTAACCCAACGATTTCGATTTCTTTGTGTAATCTTGCATAAATCAATGCTATCGTATCGTCGATGCCAATGTCTCCGAATAATAAGACCTTTTTCTTCAAACATAAACCTCCCTTTTACTGCCAATTCACCTACCCTTATAGTACGGTTCCTATGACCAAGACGACACTGATTGTTTACTTTTCTGGAAAAATTAGTACATAAAAACCCATCTGTCATTGGCAGATGGGCTTCGAAACGGATATATTAACGATTCTGTTCAAGGAACTGATAAACCGCCATCATTTCTTGTTTATTTAACTCTCTAATACGATTGAAAATAGGAATTTGCCCCACTGCTTCCAACTGATTTCCTTCCATTACCACATCACTGACGATACCCGTTAGCCATGTATGCACGTCAATGTCTTCGATGTTTACCTTTTGGCCCTCATCATTAATACCAGTTGCACCACAGCTGACGCATGGAACCGTTAATTTATAGACACCGTCATGTAGTCCATCTTCTGTCAGAACCTTTTTCCCCTTACAGAATGGACATGCATGACTCCCTTTCACTTTATTGATTTGCGTCACTATTTTTTTATAGCCGAAAGCTTCATAAACATACGTCAGTTTTTTATATTTACCATTCGTAAAATATTGATCAATGATGGTGTCTCTCGTTTCATAAATATTCGGGAAATCACAAATCGTTACTTGATTTTCACGGCTGATGGCAGCAATATTATCTTTGATTTTATCCCAGAATGGTAATGTGTTTTGCAGAACAATCTCGTAGCCAACAAAGCTTGCAAGCTCTAATTCCAGCATTTTCAGCGATACTTGCGTTTCTCTTGGCAGTAATGAAACATCCTGTATGAGTGACATATCACTGCCTACAATGGATTTGATTTTTTCAAGCTGTGGTAAATGGCCTACTAGTTTGATGACCTCATCAATCGGTTGATGAATTATTTCTCGAATATCCGTGTCACCAAAGCGTAATTTCTTTTGATGATTAAGGACAGAGCCATGACAAATTGGGCAAGGGACCATCTCTCTTGTTTCCTTCATTTGCTCTTTAATGATGGATTTAGAGATAACCATATAACGGCCAATAATAAGATTAAAGCCTTCCCATTTTTTTGAGGATTTTGTTGCTTTATCATAAAATGATTTGTCCCAATATCCATATAAGAATGTATGCTTTTCTTCTTCCGTCATTTCATTATAGCTCTTACTGATGTCTTGACCCAGTTCATTTTTGATCTCTTCAAAAAGGAATGCTAATTTTGAATGCTGGTAGTATTTTAGAACATCCATCACCTCTGGATACAATAAGCCGTCCCAGAATGGCACATTTTTATGTTGAATGACTAAATCAAAATCGAATTCTTCAATCTGTAATCGACCCGAACAGCTAGGACAATGATTTTCTTGGCTAAAGAAATCAAAGCTTCTCGTATCCTTATTCGTCGGATGGGCAGCCACAATATGATTGATAAGACCACCTATTTCATATAGAAAACTATATTGGCTGTATAAATGTCTTTCAAGGTCAATCGCAATAACAGGTGCAATTTTATTGGATTCATATTCACCGTAAATTAGACGCGCCATTGATGAAAGACTTTTTAAGATGCCACCTTTGTATATATTTTCGGCATTTTTAAAATAGCGAATAGGATTGTCTTGTAAGTAATGAATACCCTTTTTCGATGCTAAGGTAGATGTGATTGGTAAATCAGCTTTGCTTTTCGTAAGGTGCGATTGTTTAAAATATGCTTGATGATCCACTACATCAAGATGTGTCACTGGCCCCTGCTGTCTTTTACCAAAGTCCACAATATAATCAGAGCTTTCAAGCATATAGGCATTATGCTCAATCATGACAATGGAGATCGAATCATCTTTCAGAATATCCCTAATACTATCAATAAATTGGTTTAAAATATTTTGCGATAATCCTTTGGAAGGCTCATCAAAAATAAACAGTGTGTGAGGATTTCGCGTATTGGCGAACAGCTCTGATACTAAATGAACACATTGGAATTCACCCGTGGAAAGAGTTTGTGTTTTTCTTTCCAGCGTTAAATAGCCTAGCCCAAGTTTGATGAGCAAGCTTAAACGTTTATGCGCAATATCTTCCGTTGGGAGCTCCTCGATAATGTCTTCAATCGAGCGTTGAAAAATATCATCGATTTCGTCACTATATTTGGTCAATTTCTTTTTTATATCAAGAAATGTCGCAACAGTAGATCGGCTTGTAATTGATTGATTTCGATCTTGTCCAACCATCACTAATTTATCTTTTGGATAGCGCTTAAGAAAATCCTTTGCGATACACTCATTTACTAGAGTTGATTTCCCACAGCCAGACTCTCCTGTGAAGGTGACCAGTTGATTTTGGGGAATTTCTATCTCGGCAATTTGGATATTGCGGCAATGTAGGTCGCGGAATTGATAGAAGGTCTTTGGTTTTAGCTGACTACGTTCCCAATAGATAGGCTGTGGTCGAGGAGATTCTTCCACAATTCTTCCTCCGTATTTTCCACTCCCTGGTCCAAAGAATAGATGCTTATCTGCAGTATCTAAAACCGTATCCGAATGATCAATTAGCCAAATTTGATTTTTAGAGCCAAGTCGTTGAATCTGCTCTAAAATTTTCAAGAGTGTGTCATGGTCAAGACCTACCGAGATTTCATCAACAATAATTACCGTATTTTCGCTCGTTGCCATAAACTCAGCTAAATAGAGTCTTGTTAATTCTCCTCCTGATAAAGTACCCATAATGCGATTTAATGTTAAATAGCCAATATTCATTTGGATAATATTTTGAAGAATATGTTGTTTCTCTTCACTAATCTTTAATTCCGCTGATAATGAATAGATTGTTTCAACACTTAATTGATGGATATCCGAAATACTATATTGTCCATCTCTTATTGTTAGCTGATGCTGCTCTACTTCCTCGCTATAGCGCTTTCCCAGACATTTTTTACATTCAACATTTTTCGTCGTCCCTCGTCCTTTACACGCCGGACACCAGCCTAGTGCATTATTAAAGGAAAAAACTTCTGGAGATAAATGAAACTCCTCCGCTAATCGATCACGTATTTCCTTAAATACACCTGTATGCGTACCGATAGTTGAGCGTGGATTTGTAGATATGGATGATTTTCCTAGAAAAAGAACTAATGGCATATTCTCCATTTTTATGGCACTAAAATTCGTTTCCATAATTGCTGGAAACAAATATTGATATTCAGCCTTAGGTAATAAAGAAACAAGACGTTTTTTGGATTCTTCCCCTATCGTTTGACAAAAAGTGGTTTTCCCTGACCCAGACAACCCTGCAATGCCAAGGGATAGATCTTCAGGTAAGTCGACATCTAAACGGTTTATATTGTTGGCAATAAGTTGATTAATCTTCATTCTGTTTTCCTTCCGTGTTTACTATTTTCACAAGGACTTTATTTATCTAGGAACAGCGACCTTCAGAAAATGAAAGAACACAATTCATTTGAAGGAATTGCGCTCTTTTTCATAAAGGTTGATTTGATTACTAGGCTAATACTTTTTCAAGCTGGCTAGCCATGTTAGTCCAAGCGTATTTAGCTCCTTCAATTGCTCCTTGACGAGCTTTTGTTTCTTCACTAAATCCACCTTGATCGAGATGTAACTGAGTTGTCCCATCAGATGCTTGCGTTAATGTCCATGTTACGGTTGTTGTTTCACCCGCACTTGTCCATGTATAAGATAGTTTATGTGGCTCTTCAATCTCAAGTACCTCACAATCGACAATACCATCCCACCATTCGTTTGGCTCAGCTCGGAACTGGAATTTATGGCCAACAATCGGCTGAAAATCATTGCTCCAAATCCATTTTGCAAGTGTGTCCGAATCAGTTAAGGCATGCCATACTTGCTCGATGGAACTTGTAAATGTAAAATCTAATGCTACATCTGGTTTCATTTGTCTTCCCCCAATAATAAATGTAATTTTGAAATTCTTGCTTTCCAAAAATCTTCGTAAATCGATATCCAATCTTGTATTTCTTTCAATGGAGCCGCATTTAGCCTATATCTTGTTTCCCTACCTTCTTTTCGAGCGATCACAAGACCTGCGTCTTTCAGGATTGTTAAATGTTTTGACACGGCAGTACGTCCCATATCAAAGTGAGCCGTTAATTCGTGAAGCGGTAACTCATCTGCCTTAGCTAATAAATTAATCAATTGGCGTCTTGTAGGGTCAGCAATGGCTACATACACGTCACGCTCTTGATGATTGTTATTCAAAACCACCACCCTTTCTATTAGGACACTAAATGGTGTCCTAATTATATGACACCGTTTAGTGTCTAGTCAATTATTATTTTGGACATTTTGCTATGGATTTTATACTTATCAATACAAAAAACACAAAGGTGAGCTCCTTTGTGCTTGTATTGATGATGATTGTCTATGGATATTTTGCTTTGGACATGCCATAAAACAGGCATCCATCTGTTTTTTGGTTATTTTTAAGCAAGCTCTAATGGTAAAAATGCATATTCACCATCTCGAATAATTGGACATTTACGAACTTTGATCGGAAATTGGAAAAGGGGTCCATCCAAAACGGTAGTATGGAATTCTCCCCCTTCTCCACAAGGGTCGATATTACGCTCTTCCAGCTCTTTTATATAATCAGGGGTAAGTACTCGTCCTAAATCCTCTTCTGTCATGCCTAATGACAGATTAACGGTCACTACCATCGTGACAAACCCTAAGTGAATAAATTCATCAACAGCTTCCCGATGATTCATCTCCCATAACGGCATACCAAGCTTTAATCCAACTTTTTTCGTCACCTCATCATGCCAGCAGCCGTGTGCGGGCATATCTAAATCGCCCGTAACTAACACCTCTGCCCCTTGTTTTTTCGCATTGTTTAAAAGTTCAATAAATACACGTTCATAATGCGTCCAACCTGCCGCAGCCGTATAGACTGGCAATCCGATAGAATCGGCTTGAGCCTGTATAAGCTCTGGTGGCATACCATGTGATCGAGAACGTTTCCCTTCCTCCTCCAGCATGACAATCAGACCAATCGCTCGTCCCACCTGTGATGCTTTATATAAAGCTAAAACACTATCCTTTCCCCCACTGAATGAAGCGATGAATGGATGATTTTGCGCATTATTTTTCCAGCCAGTTGTTTCTGTCATTTGTATTTCTCCTTTTACTGTCCATGAAGATCAATCCTTCTTGCACTGTTATTAGGTAGTCGTTAATAAGTTAGCTTCTTCAATTTTGCTCACCTAGGTTATTGATTTATCTTACATGATAAAGATGAAGGATATCACCCCTTTATTTTATCACAAGCATGCTGAGAATCTGGATATTTATGTTAAGGTATAGATAACGGTTGATGGAAAAAGGAGGAATGTTATGAGTGATTATGTAAAAGCACTAAGACAACAGGTTGGGACAATGCCTCTTATTTTGGTAGGTTCAACGGTCATTGTCTTGAATGACGAGAAACAAATTCTTCTCCAGCTGCGCTCTGATATAAAAATGTGGGGTTTACCTGGAGGAGCGATGGAGCCTGGTGAAAGTTTAGAGGATACTGCTAGACGTGAACTGTTTGAGGAAACTGGCCTACAAACCTCCCAACTTCGTTTTATAACGATGCTATCTGGTCAGCAGGATTATTTTCACTATCCAAATGGGGATGAAGTATATGGGGTAACTGCCGTCTTTATGACAGATCAAATAGATGGACAGCTTGCAACGGTTGATGGCGAGAGTTTACAGCTAGCCTATTTTTCTTTAGATGCATTGCCATCTAATATCGTCAAGAAAGCAAAAGTTATTATCGATACCTATTTATTAAAGCAAAACTTCACTAACAAGATGAAAGGTCGTGACTACGTTGAACGTTTTTAAAGCAATGTTATTTGATTTAGATAACACCTTACTTAATAGAGATGAGGCAGTAGATAGATTATTTTTCAAGCTAGTAAAAATGTGTTACAGGGATGTCGATCATACGTTAGAAAATGAAATGCGACAACAATTTAAAGTTTATGATGGAAAATACTTTGGTCAGCGTGATAAAACCGATGTTATCGCATCATTTTTTGATGAATTTCCTCCGCAAAATGGCATGCCAAACCATGCTATTCAAAACTTTTGGAATCTTCACTTCCCTCAATGTTTTGCTGTTCATCAGGATACGATAACGTTCATTCATCGTATAAAGCAGCAAGTGAAAGTGGGCATAATCACAAATGGCTCTGTAGAAAGGCAGAAAGCTAAAATAGCCTATACAAATTTAGATCGCTGTTTTGATACGGTCATTATTTCTGAGGAAGTGGGATTTAGTAAACCAGATAAGCGTATCTTTGAAATGGCCTTAAAAAGACTGGATGTCAATCCAGAGGAAACTCTTTTTGTTGGGGATGACTTAGAAAAGGATATTGATGGGTGTCAACAGGCCCATATTAAGGGCATCTGGTTTAATCCAGACATGCGCAAAAATGACACTACTATTCAGCCATATGCCGAGATTCATACGTTGGAGCATTTAGGAAGCTACTTCAAATAAAAGAACAAAACCCCTGAGTTTTCTCCCAGGGGTTCGTGTACGTACTATTAATATGCTTGGGCAAACCAAACAGTATGTTTTGCTTCATTTCCACAGCAAATACACGTCGTTTTTGTTATTGGTGGATTGAATGGAATATTGCGAGTCGTGTATTTCGTTTCTTCCTTCACTTTTTCCTCACACCCATCTTCCCCACACCACCCAGCAAGTATCCAGCCTGGAATAGTGCCGTTTTCCTTAGCTGTTTCAATGTGCTGCTGTAATTGTGGCAGTGTATCAATCGTTGAATGAGCATGTGCCTCTCTGAATCGACGAGCCTTTTCTAGTAAGCGTGTTTGCATCGTCGTTAATTCTTCCTCAATGGCTGCCACAATAGTTGATAATTCAATCGTCTGTTTGTCATCCTCATCACGTGCTTTCAGTAAAGCTTGATTGTTTTCAAGATCACGTGGGCCTAATTCGATACGAACAGGCACTCCTTTTAGCTCCCATTCATTAAACTTAAAGCCTGGCGATTGGTCTGAATCATCAAGTCGTACACGAATCCCCTTCGCTTTTAATGCCACAAAAATTGCATCCAGCTGCTCCATAATTTGAGGATTCTTTTTCCAAGGTCCTACTGGAATTAAGACCACTTGGGTTGGAGCAATTCGTGGAGGTAACACTAATCCTTGCTCATCCCCGTGCACCATAATGACAGAACCAATTAAACGAGTAGATGTCCCCCAAGATGTTGTGTGCACATATTCGTGCTGGTTCGCTTTATTTAAATATTTTATGTTAAAGGCTTCTGCAAATTTTGTCCCTAAATAATGAGACGTACCTGCTTGCACAGCCTTCCCATTTTTCATCATTGCCTCAATCGAATACGTATCGACAGCTCCTGCAAAACGTTCTGATGGCGTTTTCTGTCCATCATAAACTGGAATTGCTAGAACTTGCTCCACCACTTCTTTATAAATGTCTAGCATTTGCATCGTTTCTTTACGTGCATCTTCCTCATCCACATGAGCCGTATGCCCTTCCTGCCAAAGGAATTCTGAGGTACGAATGAAAGGCAATGTTTTCTTTTCCCATCGGAAGACATTTGCCCATTGATTAATGAGCACAGGTAGGTCACGGTAGCTTTTAATCCAATTTGAATAAAGATGGCCAATCATCGTTTCAGATGTGGGACGAAGTGCTAAGCGTTCTTCTAATTTTTCACCTGCTGCTTCTGTCACCCAAGGAAGCTCAGGTGAGAACCCTTCAATATGATCCTTTTCCTTTTGGAAGAAGGATTCAGGAATTAGCATTGGAAAATAGGCATTTCGATGGCCTGTGTCTTTAAAACGACGGTCCATTGCCTCCTGTATATGCTCCCAAATTTCATAGCCATCTGGTTTAAAGGCGATACAGCCACGAACTGGCGTGTAATCCATTAAATCTGCTTTTTGAATGGTTTCGATATACCATTTTGAAAAATCCTCTAGTTGTTTTGACATTGTGCTTACCTCCATTTTTTTGTAAGTATTCTATTTGATGAATAAAAAAAGCACAAAGCTATCCTTGTATAAAGGACGTCTTTGTGCTGGACCCGACGTGGTACCACCTTGAATTTAGCTTTAAGCTATGCTTAAAACCCTCTAGCGTTTAGTAACGAAAACGACTCGGTTATGTTTTTCATAACTTCTCCGTGGTAGGTGTTCAGTAAAGAAGCGGTGATATAGCTCTCAGCAAATGCTATATTTTCTGTTTCACTATTCTTACTTACTTGGCCACATCATCAAATTGTAATTTATATTATCTCTCACTTTAGCAAAATCATTCATAAATAGCAATTAATAACTGGAACTATTGGTGAACGACTGTACAATTAAATTTGTAAAATCCTCTACAGAAAGAGGCTTACTAAAATAATAGCCTTGAACATACTCACAGCCATGCTCACGAAGTACGTTTAATTCAGCTTCTTCCTCGACACCTTCAGCAACTACTTGTAGGTTGAGCGCATGAGCTAAAGAAATCATGGCGGAAATCATTGCAATACCTGATTTTTCAGGAACGATATCACGAACGAAAGCACGATCAATTTTAAGTACATCCACAGGGAATTTTTTTAAGTAATTTAAAGATGAATAGCCTGTCCCGAAATCATCTAATGAAATCGTAATTCCAAGCGCACGCAATTGATTAATCGTATTAATTAAATCTTCTGTATAATCAAGCATGCTCATTTCTGTAATTTCAATTTCTAATAAATGTGGGTCAATGCCTGTTTCCGCAATGACTCCCTTCACCATATCTACAAAGCCTGAAGTACTTATATGAATGGGTGAAATATTAACAGCTACTCGTAATCTGAGATTATGTGATTTATTCCAAAGTTTAGCCTGTGCACAGGCCTTACCTAGCACCCATACACCAATATCATTAATTAGTCCACATTCTTCAGCAAATGGAATAAACCGATCTGGCGGGATATGTCCCAATTCGGGATCATACCAGCGTAATAATGCCTCCATACCAATAATTGTGTCTGTTTTTAAATCAATTTTTGGCTGGTAATGTAATTCTAATAAATCCTTTTTTAAAGCTTGATGTAATTTTGTTTCTAGTAAAAGCCATTTATCATTCGCTTCATCCATATTTGCACGGTAGAGACGATATTGATTTCCTCGCGTAGATTTAGCAGCATACATCGCAATATCAGCATTTTTCAGTAATTCTTCTACAGTGTTTGCGTGATCTGGGAAAATACTAATACCTATACTAATACTTGCATAAAATTCATAGTTATCTACTACAAAGCTTTCATTAAAGACACTAATAATTTCCTTGGCCATTTCCTCTATACGATTTACATCATTTAAAATCATGACAAATTCATCGCTATTGTGACGATAGAAAGAATTAGAGGTATAATCAATATTCCGTAAACGATTCGACATTTCCACTAAAAACATATCACCGATAATATGACCAAGCCCATCGTTAATGTGTTTAAAACGATTCACATCAATGAAAAATAACGCAAACTTTTCTCCTGTACGTCGAGATTGATGGAATTCATTTTCTAAACGCTGTTCTAATTTACGACGATTTGGTAGCCCTGTTAATTCATCGTGATAGGCTATGTGGGTAATTTTTTTAATATCCTTTTGCGCTGTAATATCGACGCGTATTGCGATATACTGATAAGGCTTTCCCCGCTCATCAAGGAATGGGAAAATAGTTGTCTTCACCCAATATAAACTGCCATCTTTCGCTCGATTGCAAACCTCGCCATTCCACATCTCACCATTACCGATTGTTCTCCACATCTCTCTAAAGAAAGATTTAGGATGATAGCCTGAGTTCAGTAAACGGTGATCTTGGCCTACTAATTCTTCACGCGTATACTTCGAAATTTTACAAAAATGATCATTAACAAAAGTAATTTTTCCGGTACGATCTGTAATTGCCACAATAATGGAACTATTCATAGCGGAAAAAATATCTTGCAATTCTTTAAGACTGTAGTTCATTTGATTACTACTCGGCGTGATATTCATCATTTTCATTCTCCATTCATTAAAATATGAAGGGTTTGGTACTTTTGCTTTATTTTACAGCGAGGTATAAAGTTGTGGTATATCGCCCTTTTTTCTGTAATTATATTATAGTCTTAGAAAAGCAGTTAATTCAACCCAAATATGAAATCATTCGAGTCAAGGTTGGGATAGTTTTTGATATAAAATACAAATATTAGTTATTATTAACACTCTAAATTGTCTAATTTTAAAGTTTTTGAATACTTTTGTACTATTGATAGTATTTTCCTTAGGCTATTTCTCCATTAAATACAAAATACTAATAACTTATAAATTTATCAGATTGTAAAAATGAACAAACAAAATGCCTTACTGTTACTCATAAGCAGTAAGGCATTTTAATAGCTAGGAGACCTCATATTCTATTGATCCTCCAGATGTTTTAGCATGCTCATTATAAGCATGTAACTGCTCTTGAGATAAATTTAACATATAATAATGAAAATTGATGGGCTCTAATCCATGCTCCTCACATATATGTCGATAATATTCATAGCCTTCTCGATAATCAGTCATCTTTATTTCTCCCTTTCACTTGAACTACTTTTCCTTGTACGTATAATATCGTGACATTTCTACTTTAGAAATCAACGAATTTTCCAAAATCTTTTTTTGAAATGATGAAAGCCCAGTCCATGTTACTTAGTATGGCTGGGCTTTTCATAAAATATTCGCGTCGGCTTCCGTCATCACCATATTCTTTTAAATCCCTAATTGTTTTGCTTGCATATTATAAGCGGAAAGTTGCTTCTGCGATAACTGTAATACATAATAGCGGAAAGAAATTGGCTCTAATCCATAACGCTCACACATTTCACAATAAAATTCATATCCATCTCGATACTTTGACATTAAAAATTCCTCCTTAGTTGAATCTGTTTTATAACAGTTGTTTTTATTTTTATTTAATATATAACAGATTATGATGGACGTCAAGTGCTTATGACAGAAAAAAATCATAAACGCTTGCATCGCTTTACAAGCGCTTATGAACACCTAAAATATGGAGTGTTTTTGGCATTCAATGGTAAAATAAACTTTAGAACGGAGGGAAATGCACAATATGAAGAACATCATAGCAGGAATTATGTTAATAGTAGGTTTAGGAATGATAGCTAATACACCTGTATTGGCAGGGCCTCTAGCAAACAAGAAGTAGAGAATAGGCCAATCGAAGTGGTTGTCAATGGTGAATTTATCAAACTGGATATACATCCACTCATGGACCGACATCATCTTTTCCTTCCTATCCGTGCCCTTGCATCACTTGGACTTTCCTATAGTTAATGCTAAGACTAAAATGACAACCGTGCAAAATAAAAATGGTGATTACTTAAAAATCACTGCCAATAGCCATTTTGCCTCTAACAATGGACAAGATGTACAAATGGAGGTGCCTGCGCAAAACCGCGAAGGTCGTATCCTTGTTCCTCTCAGATTTGTTTCTGAATCATTGGGTTACGACATATATTTTGAACCCATTCGTCAATTCGTTTTCATTCATGCCAAAGACTATTCTTTTGATTCGTCTATATTGGAGCAGGAGGATCTTCAAGCAGCGCGCAAAGCTGCTATTGCTCTACCTATAAAGGCCGATTTTAAAACACTAGGCACATCTGATGGACATCGCTTACACAGTTATACCTTCCCTATCGGTCGAGCAGATGTATATTATTTACTCGATGGTATGTTTACATTTGTGGAAATTAAAAAGGGTCAGGCCCTTGCCATTGGACAGCTTTTCCGTGAGCGAAGAGTGCCATCTATAGCCGTAGGGAATATTTCATCCAATATGAGTTTAGATACTGACCCCATCATGGAACTCTATAACCATGGAAATGTGCTTTTTACTGAGTATGAGGACAATACAGCTAAAGCTAGTTACACTGAACAAGACTGGATATTTTATAGAAAAGAAAATGAAGATGGACATTTATTCAGACCTCATACAAAAGCTTCCTAATCAATGATCAATCGCAAAAAAAACCATCTATCTGGTTAATGGATAGATGGGTTTTCAAATTAATTTGATGCCTGTTGCCAGCTATTTTTTATTTCCTGAATTTGCTGGATATGACGTTGTTCATGGAGATAAATTTGCTCAATCCATTGATCGAGTGGACATTCACCAAGAGCTGGATGCTTCATAGTGTGCTTTGCTAAAGCATCAGCGTCCTCAATCGTTTCTAAAAACCCGAGAAATTCTGCTCTTGTTGTTGCTAGCAATTCCACCATCTTTTGAACATGGAAAGGATTTTCCGATGGCTCCACTATGCTTGGCGCTTGAAATTTTCGTGTACGGTCTAACAGCAGCTGCATATCCTTTCGGTCAGGAGACGATTGTTCCTGTGATTTTAAGCCCCATGTAACAGCCTTCTTTGTAGCTTCCTCTACTAAAATCAGGTGATGACAAATTTGTGCTATACTCCAATTTTGTGCATCTGGCTTGTCATTAAATTCGGTATCACTTAAATGATTAATTTCCAGAAGTAATTGCTCTCTTGTGGCATCAAATTGATCCTTTCCAAATATAATCATACGCTACCCCCTTCATTCGTTATACCTTTATATTCGACAGAGGTGGGTGAAAATCATCTTTCATGCACCATATTAAAAGGATTGTTTTCTAAAACCTGCTGTAGCTGTTCATCCTCAATATGTGTATAAATTTGAGTGGTTGCTACACTTGAATGCCCTAAGATGTGCTGTAAGCTCCTAATATCAGCACCAGCCTTATACATCAAAGTTGCCGAAGTATGGCGCAGCTTATGTGGTGTAAGTCGCTCCTTTTGAAGACCTGATTGCTGATTAATTCGCTTCACGATTTTAGCTACAGTTTGCCGTGTAAAACGTGTTCCCTTTTGGGAGACAAAAAGGGGCTCATCTCCGTTTCCCTTATATGGTGTTTTCCCATTATTCTCATAGTCTGCTAGTGCCTGCATGCAGCTATCATTCAAGTAAACAGTACGCTCCTTATTGCCCTTCCCGACAACGGTTAAATGACGTCCTTGTATAGATGTAATATTAAGCTGGCATAGCTCTGTCACACGAATTCCTAAGTTTAAGAAAAACATCATCATACAGTAATTTCTTGGTGATGCCTGATTAGCAGGTATGCCATCTATAAATTGTGTAGCCTCTTGAAAATTCATATAGATGGGTCTTTTTCGACCAATTTTCGGTGTTTCTAATTCCTCTGCTGGGTTTTCCTCAATTAGTCGCCGTTTCCCTTTTAAGTATTTGAAAAAGGATTTTAATGTCGCAACCTTCCGCGCCCTTGAAGCTGCAGAATTTCCACGCTGTACCTCACAATACTCCATAAAGTAATAAAGGTCCTCCAATGTAATATCTCGAATTTCTTCTATTGTAATGGTGGCAATATCAATGACAGCTAAATTTTCTATATCAAGATCCTCCTGGACAGCTGTATGGAAACGGAAAAATAAAGTCAAATCATATTCGTATTCTTTTCTTGTGCGCTGGGACTTTCCTTTGATGGTAGTTAAATAAACAAGAAAGTCCTTCATGATTTTTGGTTGTTTTGTTTTTTGCATCTCAATCACCTCTATTTGCTCTATTTTACCATAAAAAAAACGTTCCCAAATATAAATTTGGGAACTTTATTGAAAAAACAAGCTACTTTTCTACACTAAAGAAACGTACGTTCTATATAAGTGAATAAAAAAGATCCCCTTTTATATAGAGGACCTTCTGACTAAATAAGAAAAGAATTGTGACAGTTTTTGGTTTTTAGGTATAAAGTTGATGTTCTATGAATATTAAAATCTAGTATACTTCTATTGCTTTGTGAGGCGACTCGAAAAATAGAAAGGTGGGTAACTGCCCATGTCGATTCGTCTCACAACACGCATGGTATTATTTGGATAAAATGACTATTTTACAAAAACTGAGTATTTCTGATCAGCTTGTTTTGTAAGAGACCAGTTCGTCGATAACATTTGCTGTAGTTTTGTGACCGTTTCCTCATCACACATCAAATGCTGGATACCAGTTTCTAAAAGTTGGTAATCTATCCCTTCTTCAAGGTTAAAGCGCAGGTGCAATAAACGTTGGATGCCAGGTAATGTTACATACTTGATTCGATAATGGCCATGTAACGCATCTAAGAACTCTTGTTCGCCACCCTGAAAAAGTGCCATTGTTTCACTAAAATCATAGTTTGGTACTTGTTCCTGCCAGGCTGATACATCCCCCGCCCGTAAAGCACGTAAGATTTCCTCGTCAGAAAAGTTTAATTTAGAAAGTTTATCAAGTTCATAAGCTTGCATTAGATTAATGATTGTCATGAATGTTAGCTCCTTTTATGTATTTACTCACAGTGTACCATGTTTTTATTACTACTCAAATTCGGAGGGATCCATATGATGAATTTATATGATTCTAGTCTGTTTTTCGATGAAATGTTTGATGGCAATCAACCGAAGCCCCATTATCGATCTTTTCATCATAAGCTATCCATTTTTTCGCAGGAGCAACTCGAGGAGAAATATCGTCAAGCCCAATCAAGCTTTCTCAGACAAGGCATTACTTTTACGGTCTATGGTGCACAAGATGGAACCGAAAGGACCATGCCCTTTGATTGCGTCCCTATCATTATTCCTCAAACTCAGTGGGCAAGTATTGAGGCAGGCGTCAAACAACGTGTGGAAGCACTGAATTTATTTTTACAGGATGTGTATGCTGAACAAAAAATCATCCGTGATGGCTATATCCCTAGACAGCTGGTAGAAAAGAATCCATATTTCTCGCCAATCATGCAGGGACTTAAGGTGCCAATTGCTAATCATATATTTTTAGCAGGTATTGATTTAATACGGGATGAAAACGGTGATTATTTCGTGCTGGAAGACAATTTACGGAATCCTTCAGGCATTTCTTATGTGTTTGAAAACCGTGACGTCATGAAGGAAGTGTATCCAGAATTTTTTTCAAAGCATACGATCTTATCTCTTGATAAGCAAATGGCTAACATGAAAAAAGCACTGCTTGCCCACCGCCCACCTACTATGGATGAAGGGCGAGAACCAAAAGCTGTGCTACTAACAGCAGGAATGTACAACTCGGCCTATTATGATCACGTATTTTTAGCTCAGCATTTAAGTATTCAACTGGTGGAAGGCCGCGATTTAGTCGTACAGGATTTAAAGGTTTATATGAAAACCATCTATGGTTTACAGCAAATCGATATTATCTATCGCCGTATCGATGATGATTTTTTAGATCCGGTTGCATTCCGTGAGGACTCTTTATTGGGTGTCCCTCATTTAATGGCAGTTTACCAAGCAGGCAATGTGGCCATTTTAAATGCTGTTGGCAATGGCGTGGCAGATGATAAAGCGATGTATGCCTATGTCCCTGAAATGATTCGCTATTACCTACAGGAAGAGCCAATATTACCGAATGTGAAAACCTATCATTTAGAAGATGAGCAACAGCGAGCGTGGGTACTGAAGCATATTCAGGAGCTAGTCATTAAAAATGTGAGTGCATCCGGGGGCTATGATATGCTGATTGGTCCTCATGCAAGTGAGGAAGAAATCGCTTTGTTTAAGGATAAAATTATGGTGCATCCATGCCAATATATTGCCCAGCCAACTATCAAATTGTCTAGAGCACCATCCTTTCAAAATGGACGATTCTATCCTTGCCATGTGGATTTACGTGTGTATGCCATGAAGGGTGAGGATTGTTATGTATTGCCAGGCGGATTATCACGAGTGGCCTTACAAGAAGGTTCACTTGTGGTCAATTCATCGCAGGGCGGTGGTGCTAAGGATACATGGATTTTAAAGGAGGAGTTGCAGCATGCTGAGTCGAGTAGCCGACGCGTTATATTGGATGGCACGGTATAGTGAACGTACACAAACCAATACACATATATTACAGGTACAGCTGTTGAATATGTTGGAGCAATCTGGGCAAGAACATGATTATATTGATCATTGGGAGGCTGTATTAAATATTTGTGCCTCAAAGGAGGAGTATTTAGCCAATTATACAGCTATACGTGTGAACCCATTAATTGATTATCTTCTGTTTTCTGATAAAAACGGAAACTCTCTCCATGCTACATTACGCGCCATTCGAGAAAATGCCCGAGTTACGAGAGATCGTATACCTGCGGAGCTATGGGAAATACAAAATGCCTTTTATTTAACTAAGCAACAGGACATACTAACAATGGATCGGCCTATCCCATTAATTGATCTTCAAGCTTTTTTACAGGAAGTTCGGAAGACGTTGTGGATGGTGACTGGATTAATTGAGGACACGATGGTTCGGGATCTCCCCTTTTATTTCATGCAGATTGGGAAATGGCTGGAGAGAGCAGAAAAAACAATGCGGATGACGTTAATTATTCTCGAACAACAGAAAATAACTGGCCCATCCCTTCATGAAATGGATGGTACATTTCTATTAGAGCTTGCTGCCGCAAAAGAATCATTTTTGCAGAAGCACCGCCAAACCAATCTCTTATCGGTCATTCGATATTTATTGCAGGATGAACATTTTCCTTGCTCGATCATGTTTTGTCTGAAAAAATTAGAAGAAGCTCTCAAGTCCATCGAGCATGATCCTTTGTCGTCAAAATGTTTAACGCTTCATTCGACCATCAAAAGCTTCGTCCTAGCAATTGATCATCTTGATTTTTGGTCAATGAGCGTTGAGCAAGCCATCACTATAATGGAGGAAAGATTGAGTCAATGGATTGCCTTTAGCGAAACATTCTCGACAATCTATCATTTATATGAACCCAGCATACAACCTTGAAAGGAATCCATCACAGCTCCCTTTCAACAGGCAAGTCAGTAAGCAGAAGGAAGCGGACACGATGAAATTTGAAATTCAACATACAAATATTTTTCAGTATGAGTCTGAAGTCGATCAAAGCTTAAATACGATTCGTTTAAAGCCACGGAGTGATGAGCGTCAACGCTTGTTATCCTATCGAATTGCAATTACTCCATCCTCTCTTACCCGTGAGCATACGGATATTTGGGGAAATACAGTAGGTTCATTTTATATTCCTGAGCAGCATCAAGTACTAGAAATTCATACATCGTCGATTGTCAGTATCCAGCGTGCGCCATTTATTCACCGCATTCAATATTCGCCCGAAATGCAGACTATTTTTCACTCACAACTATTTTATGAACATTATCTTCCCTATTTAAAAACAACTCATTTTACGTATATGACAGAACAACAGCTGGAGGAAGTTTTTCATGCAATTGGCCATGCTGAAAATCCTGTGCTCTTTTCGCTTAATTTAATGCAATACTTATACTCTAGCTTTGAATATGATCCTTCAGCAACAGATGTGGGTACAACAGCCAGTGAGGCGTTTGCCCTAAAACGTGGCGTATGCCAGGATTTCACTCATGTTATGCTAGGTGTATTGCGTTCTAAAGGAATTCCAGCACGTTATGTTAGTGGTTATTTATATGTCGATGAAAATTCAGCTCTCGTCGGCGATATTGCAACACATGCTTGGGTAGAAGTTATGATACCTGGTATTGGCTGGATTGGTCTTGATCCAACAAATAATGTGGAAGTATTAGAAAACCATATTATTTTGTGTATTGGTCGAGATTATAGTGATATAAGCCCTGTTGAAGGGGTTTATTCAGGAGGCAAGCATGATTTAACCGTAAAAGTAAGTGTAAAAGCATTGAATCACTTATAAGAAATAATGACCTGTGCAGGAATGGCGACATACGCGATTGCTGCACATTTTTTATTCAAAGCGCTGTTGTCTTTCTGTTAGTACCCATTTGCGAACATAGCCCATTTCTTGCTGAATATGTTCCAGTGTTTTCTCTTCCTGAAACGCCCTTTGCATAACGGTATAACGCAAATCGGTAGCTCTGACGTTTTTTCCAATATCTTTAGACATCGTTTGAAAAATACGTTCCACTGTCTTCGTCGTAATCGGCTTTGTCATGCTTGCCTCACTCACCCACACCCATTCCTCTACCTTTTTGTCATGCATGGATTCTGTTTCTTCCTTATAATGTTCTAGCATGTCCATAAGTAAGGGTGAACACTTTACCTCACGGCGTCCGTTCCGATTGGCAATAAAAAGAGTTGATTTTTCCCTTTGGAAATGCGACCACTTCATCCGTACAAGCTCTGCTGGCTTACAACCTGTTTCCATCAAAACTTGAACAATACAACCATTCCGTCTCGCCAGCCATGCATGCTCTGCTGTTTTTGCATATTGAAAATAAGTCGGCCAAACATTAGCCATTTGCCCGATTTGCTTATTTGTGAGTACTTGTAACGCCTCTTTTCGCCTTTTTCTCGGCTGTAAAATATGTTGATAATCAAAGGGCTCCATCCATTCTCGTAAGAAAATAAAGTCTACAAAGCCACGCATTGTTGCTATTTTATGATTAAATGTATTGATATTGCTATAGGTCTCCTTTATATCGTGACAATAAATTTGTAATAACTCTTGAAATTGGTGATCTACATACAAGTAATTTTTTTCATGGGCGAAGGATAAAAAATGCTGCCCATCCATATTGTACTGCTTCATCGTTGCTGCACTTTTCTTTAATGACTGCAACAGCAACATATATCTGTTCCACGCGTCCTTTAGTGTGATCATTCATTCCCTCCTTGTTGACTGAGCGGTAGTTATTTTCATTTTACTATATATTGGGTGCGTATGTTCTTATTTTTGATATAAGATTATAGTGTCGGATAATCTGTAATCAAGGCTCATACCCGCTCCCATCCTTCAAATGCTTCTTACATAATTAAGAAACAAATGTTCGTCTTTTAGTTTCTCATACCTTTTGCTTTCTTACAATAGTAAATTCCGTTCCTTGTTGTAGAACAATTGCTATTTATTCCACCTATTTTGTATAACAACGCAATTTTATATGAAAATTCGTATAATTTCGTGTTTATCGTTCCTTGTGCTATATAATAAAGGTATAAACAAATTAGGGGGCTCTTAACATGCAAGTAAAGACGACTCGACTGGAAGCAGAAGATGCAAAAATTATTTATCAAGAAACTGCTGGGCTAGCAATTATTACGATCCATCGACCACAGGCGAAAAATGCATTAACCGCAAATATGTGGGATCAATTAGCAAAAATTGCCCTACAAGTATTAGATAATCCTAAAAATAAAGTCCTTATTTTACGAGGCTCAGGACAAAATTTCACTGCTGGCTCTGACATTAAAGAATTTAATGCCATCTCTCTCGACAAGGCTGAGGAGGCGTTTATACATATGGAAAAGACCATTTCCACTATTGAGCGCTTGCCGATTCCTACGATTGGTGTGATTAATGGGCCTGCCATGGGGGCTGGGTTGGAATTAGCGCTAGCCTGCGACATCCGGATTGGCTCCGATAAAGCCAAACTCGGCATTCCTGTTGGTAAATTGGGGATCACTTTAAATAATAAATTTGCACAGCGCTTAGTACAGCTTGTCGGCCCTGCTACAACCAAGGATTTAGTATTTACAGGAAGAATGTTTAAAGCAGAGGAAGCTTACAAGCTTGGGATGCTCAATTATCTTGTAGCAGAGAAGGATTTAAATAAATACATGATCCGCATGGGTAAGCTTGTGGCGGGGATGTCTCCTGAATCCTTATTGGCAGTCAAGCAATCTGTCCAAGAATGCCTGGATAGTGTTCCAGCCTTATGGCATGGCTCCACGCCATTTGTCGGCAATGATTTTGCAGAGGGTTGCCGAGCATTTGTTGAAAAGCGCCAGCCACTGTTTACGCGTCAACCTAAATAAAAAACAGGTACTCTTCTCGCCCTATAGCGACGGGAGTACCTGTTTTTTATGACTTTTTCTTCTGTATTCCGGATTTTGCATGAACATGGATAGCATCCAATTCATAGCCAAAATGCGCATAAAACTCTGTCTGAACTGCTTGTTGTAAGTTATATAAACGTTCTGCCAAGGGATAATCGATCGGTAGCCTTACCTGTAGGGTCAATATAGCTTGGACTTGTTCACCTAGCACAAATTGGACTTGCTCCACCTTTTGCACAAAATCTTGTTGTTGACAGCAATACGTAAGTAGCTGGACATAAACATGATGACTAATCTCAATATACTCCCGTTGAAAATCAGGACGAACAATGGTTGTTTCCCCTATCTTTTCACGTTTTGTTGAAAAAATCTCCATTCCCTTTAGCACCAGTCGCTTAAAGAAGTTTTGCTCAACTTGTCGATAAGGGATCGGCATAACATGCTTCCCTTGCGTTTGACGAATAAAACGAGCTTTTTGAATGTCCTTAAAGGAACGAACATCTTCCACATCATAATAATGCTCGATAGCCCCTAGCTCCAGCTGCTTTGCAATACTGTTTGTCATTTTCGTTGACGTCCCAATAAGTAAAATAGATTCCACTCGGTGGGTCGCTAGCGCTTTCTTGACGGCCTCACGATGCTCTTGATCCGTAAAAATGGCACGCCTGACAGCGGTAATTGTATTTTTTTCAAATTTGGCAGAAACTCCTGCGACCCTCACGCCATTGACAATGAGTAATCCATCATCGATAATCGCCTGAACGCCAATTTTATGGGCAAATGATAGAGCACTAGTGCTTTTTCCTGTGCCACTTGGTCCACTTAACGAATATACCTTCAAAGCCCTCACCCCCTCTTATGCTAATGATAGTAGGTAGACCCATTGATTCGTACCTTGATTCTCATTGAAAAGCTATATAGTAAGTATAATACAACTTCTAGATTTACGGAATTTACAGTAGGTTTGGTTTCCCCAACATTAGGCAATCCATTTTCGCTAGCCTATGCACACATCCTCTACATTATATAAATATTTTCTTTTTTCAGAATATCTGCCCCTTTCTGTGCTTTAGTATGATAAAATGTGAACTACTATTCTGTTATACAACTACAAGGAGTGTACTAGTCTTGAAAATCGTACCATCTAAAAAAATGTCATTATTTACACCAGCAATTTTCGGAGATTTGAAAAATTTTGCGAGAGAGCAGCAAGCAAAGGGCATGACCCTGATTGACTTAAGCTTAGGAAGCCCGGACCTTCCCCCACACGCCAAAATTCGTGAACATCTATCTTATCGAGCAGGTTTAGCTGAATCGTATGGCTATACACTTACAGGCACACAGCGTTTTTATGAGGCAGTTAGTCGCTACTATAAGCGTCGTAGCCATGTTGATTTAGATCCCACTACTGAAATCATTCAAACGATTGGCTCTCAAGAAGGCTTAGTGCATCTTCCAATGGCCTTTTGTGATCCAGGAGACATCGTGCTATCGACAAACCCAGCTTACGTTGCGTATGACGCAGGTATTCACTTAGCTGGTGCAACACCCTATTACATGCCTCAAACAGCTGACAACAACTATCTTCCAGACTTAGATGCTGTACCAGAAGATATTGCCCAAAAAGCAAAGCTATTAATTTTAAACTTACCAGGAAACCCAGTACCTGCCATGCCATCCTTAGCATATTTTGAAAAAGTGATTGCCTTTGCTAAAAAATATAACATCATCGTTCTGCATGATGCAGCCTATTCTGAGTTTTATTTTACGGGGGATGGACCGATTAGCTTCCTTGCTACCCCAGGTGCGAAGGAAGTAGGGATGGAAATTAACTCCCTTTCCAAAAGCTTTAGTTTAGCAGGAACACGTATTGCCTATATCGCAGGAAATGCTGAAATGATCTCGATTATAAAGCAATTAAAATCGAATTTAGATTTCGGTATTTTTGAGCCTATTCAGGATGCAGCTGTCGTTGCCCTCGATCATGCTGAAGAAATTACGGCAAACTTACGTGCAACCTTCTCTAAGCGTCATCAAACACTGATGAATGGCTTACAGGCACTAGGTTGGGACGCAGCACCTTCCAACGGCGGTATGTTTGTTTGGGCTAAATACCCATATGATATGGACTGCACAGAACTTGCCTTTAAATTGATCGAGCAGGTTGGCATTGTGACGGTTCCAGGTACTGTATTTGGTACGGCAGGTCAAGGCTATTTGCGCTTAGCACTCGTACAGCCAGCGGAAATCCTTCAGGAAGCTGTTGATCGTTTAGCGCAAGTACAAGTACTACAAGAAAACTAACATAGAAAACCCTTCTAACAACATGCTAGAAGGGTTTTCTTAATTAAATCCAAACATCATTTTTAGCAGTAAGCGCTGATTTTTCCTCCCCCGTATTCACTACCCCAGCAGGCTCTACAAGCAAAATTTTACACTCGGCAGCAGCGTAAGGCTTGTGTTCAACTTGGCGTGGTACGACAAACATTTCCCCCTCCTTTAATCTCACTTCTCCATCACGGAATTCGATGACAAGCTCCCCTTCAATAACAATAAACACTTCATCTGTATCATCATGTTTATGCCAAACAAAATCTCCCCTTACTTTAACAAGCTTGAATTGATAGTCATTCATTTCAGCAATTACCTTTGGTGACCAGTGTTCTTGGAATTTCGCTAATTTTTCTTGAAAATTAATCGGTATGTATGTCATTCCCTTTCCCCTTCCTTCATCTCCTATTAAAAATACAGCTACTGTCAAGCGGCAGTAGCTGTATTTTCTTATACATCATATTTTTGGTGAACGTCGTCCTCGTAACGGTTATAGCGCTGTTTAAATAGCTTGAATAAATGAGTCACAAGCACTTTAAAGATGGCATATCCTGGAATGCCCAAAATGACACCAGGGACACCAAATAGCGAGCCTGCCGTTAATAATACAAAGATAATTGTAATCGGGTGAATACTGAGCGATTTCCCCATAATTTGTGGAGAAATGAATTTTCCCTCGATTAACTGCACGATTGTCCATACAATCGCTAGCTTAATCAGCATCAATGGTGATGTGACAAGAGCAATAATAACGGCTGGTGTGATGGCAATAACAGGACCTAAATAGGGCACCACACTTGTAATCATCGCAAGGAAGCCGAGCAATAAAGCATATTTCATTCCAATAATTAAGAAGCCAATCGTTACCATTGCACCAATACACATGGATACTAAAATTTGCCCTTGTATGTAAGAACTAATTTGCTTGTCCATATCATGGAAAATTTCAGTCACTTCTTTACGCATACGCGGTGGGCAAACTTTCAGCATAAATTTCGGTAACTTTTCGCCCTCTTTCAGTAAATAAAACAGAATGAATGGTACGGTTACAAGCGATAGAACAATGCCTGTTAACGTTGAGAGGAAGCCCGTAATACCGGATGCGACACCCTGTGCTATATTTGCAGCTGTATCCTTCACAGTTTTCACCATATCTGTAGTGAAGTTTTTAACCACTTCATTGTAGTCAAAATTAATTTTATCTAAATAATCGTTAAAACGTGAATGATTAAAGAATGCAACAAATTTTTCCGTAAACTTCATAAAATACTCTGGGAATTCCTGTACAAGGTTCGTGAATTGGTCACGTAAAAACGGATAAACCAACACAACAAGCAGTGTAATGACACCAATGACCGCAATGTAGAGTATTAAAATACCCCAAATTCTCGGGATACGCCATCTAACCAAGATCGCCAACAATGGACGTAATAAATAGTAGCCAATGACGGCTAGTACCCCTGGTAAAATGACTACTTCAAATAATACTTGAAGCGGGGTAAAGATAAAGGAAACTTGATTAAACATAAAAATAACACATGCAACTAATAATAAAATAACCAGCGTAAATAATAGGTTTCTACCACCTAAGAAACGAATAAACTTGGTTGCTAACAGGTTTGAACGTTCTTTTGGTCTTTCTTTTTCCATATATCCACCCCAATCAAAAAGCTCTACCTTTATATTACAGGATAATGTTGGATTTTGCTAAATATCACTCCAGTGAAATGCCTAAAAAATCACTTAAAAAGGCCTTATTTTGTTCCACATCTATCACGATTGAATCGCCGGCATGACTAAAGTTTTGGAATTGATAGCTACCTTCAATTGGAATCGTTGCTTTTTCAATGTTCACCTTGCCCTTAGATAACAGTTTCAGCACTTGTTGCATTTCTTCAGCAGAAGAATAATCGGTTGTAATATAGCCTTGTGCTGCCCCTACGAATTTTGGTAAATGCAATACATTCGCAGGTGTTAACAGTTCATTTTTTAAAGCCTCGATAACCTTTTGCTGACGTGCTACACGACCGAAATCACCTTCCGCATCATGACGGAATCGTGCATAGCCTAGTAACTCCTGGCCATTTAAGTGATGAACACCTTGCTTTAACTCTACCCCAATATTTTCAGACATATCCTTCTCAACGTCCATCTCAACACCATTAGGCGCTAAAATATCCACCAACGATTCAAAGTTTTTAAAATCGATAAGGGCATAATGGTGAATCGGTAATCCGAACATATTCGTCAGTGTATCCTTCAGCAGCTGTACGCCATCTAAGTAGTACGCTGTATTAAGTTTATAGGATTGATAGCCCGGTATTTCCGCATAAATATCACGCATAAAGGATACGAGCTTAATATCATTGTTTGATTTATTCCAAGATAATACCATCATCGTATCTGTTCGAGATTTCTCCTCGCCACGTGTATCGACACCGAGGATTAAGTAATTTTCGATATCACCTTTTAATGTATCGCCAGAAAAATCCTCTTGCTCAACTTGTGTTTGATTGGCAAGCTTTAGTCCACTTCGGTACTGCATGATAGAGTACCCTGCCACAATCATGACACAGAGTATTAATAATGTAAAAATTGCTCTCCCTTTACGAAGCTTTCGTTTTGTAGGGCGTTGCGAGCGTCTTGTATAATCTTGCTCTTCCATAATGACTAACTCCTCTATTTTTTTATAGTTAATGTAACGATTGATTAGCCGGAAAGTTTCATTTAGCTGATAGAGGAAGTCCCATCTTCATCTATCTTATTGTTATTTTACACCCAAATGCTCAGTTTTTTCGCCAAACAATGCTATAATATTTTCACAAAAGAAAGGATGATGTACATGATAGAAAAAGCTACATTTGCTGGCGGTTGTTTTTGGTGCATGGTTAAGCCATTCGTCGAGTGGGATGGTATACATAAAGTAACATCTGGATATATGGGCGGCCATTTAGAAAACCCAACATACGAGGATGTTAAGAAAGGGACTTCTGGCCATTTAGAAGTCGTCGAAATTGAATTCGATTCAGCCATTTTTAGCTATGAACAACTGCTAGACATTTATTGGATGCAAATCGATCCCACTGATGCTTTTGGGCAGTTTCATGACCGTGGAGAGTCCTATTCAACAGCCATCTTTACTTACACGGATGAACAAAAGCAAATCGCCGAGGCATCTAAAGAAAAGCTTGCCACTAGTGGACGCTTCGATAAACCTATTGTAACCAAAATTCGCGATGCTGAACGCTTCTATCCAGCGGAAGACTATCACCAAGATTACTATAAAAAAGAAGCTGATCACTATAAGCAAGACCGAGCTGTTTCGGGCCGTGATGAGTTTCTAACTAAGCATTGGGATCAATAAACAAACGGAGGTGCCTCAATTTTTCATTGAGACACCTCACTTTTTTTGTAAAAACACATACTTCATTTTAGATGGGTGTTTCTAAAAATGATTGTAGTGCCTCAAAGAAACGCTTGCCGTATTTATCAAATTTCACTTCACCGATGCCGCTAATGTGGCGTAAATCATCCAGTACTGAGGGCTTCTTGTCACATAAATCACGTAATGTTTTATCTGAGAATACTACAAATGGAGGAACTTTCTCTTCATCTGCAATTTCTTTTCGTAACACACGTAAATGTTCAAATAAAGGATGATTATCAACCAGTTTTTTAACCGTTACAGCTTCCTTCCGCATTACCTGTCGTTGCCCTAGTAGAACTTCTTTGCCATCGGCTGACACATAAATAGTCGGATACGTGCCGTGCTTAACTGCCAATAAGCCTTCTGCAATTAGAAATTCAATAAAGTTTGAGACATCTTTAGACGAATAATGCCCTTTCAAAATGCCATAGGTCGATAAACGTGCAAATCCAAATTCATTCATTTTTTGATTTTTGGAGCCGATAAGTACTTGAGCCACCATCGTCTTGCCAAATTTTTGGCCCATCCGTACAACACAAGCGAGTACCTTCTGTGCATCCTCCGTCACATTCATCACAGTACGGCCATCATTACAATTATTGCAGCGACCACAAGGCTCCTCTTGTACTTCACCAAAATACGCTAAAATTGCATTTTGTAGGCAGCCCTCTGTATGGCAATAATCGACCATTGTTTGGAGCTTCGCTAATTCCTGTGGTATTCGTGCTTCATCTTGTGATTGGTCAATGAGAAAACGTTGGGTTTGAA
This sequence comes from Lysinibacillus sp. GbtcB16, assembly GCF_019091145.1. NCBI lineage: Bacteria > Bacillati > Bacillota > Bacilli > Caryophanales > Bacillaceae > Lysinibacillus > Lysinibacillus sp. GbtcB16. The sequence continues at coordinate 1,635,005 of NZ_JAGXJV010000001.1, read as the reverse complement.
CATCTCCGGAGGCATACAGTAGGATACAAGCACTTGGAAGTCCATCTCGACCAGCTCTTCCTGCTTCTTGATAATAGCTCTCCATGTTGCGAGGCATTTGATAGTGCAACACAAAGCGCACATTACTTTTATCGATCCCCATACCAAAGGCATTGGTAGCCACCATAAGGCGTGCCTCATCTTTTAAAAAACGCTCCTGCTCAGCCATCCGTAGATCCTCTGAAAGCCCAGCATGGTATTTGGCTACCGCTTCACCCGACCGACTTAGCATGTCATAAATTGCGTCTACCGCTTTTCGTGTAGCGGCGTAAATAATACCGACTTCCTGTTTATTTTTTTGCAAGTAATTTTTAATATAACGTTCTTTATTTTCACCAATTAACACCGAAAGGGCTAAATTATCACGTGTAAAGCCTGTCATCACGGTTGCATCTTCATCAATGGTTAATATTTTCCGAATATCCTCACAAACAGCAGGTGTCGCAGTCGCGGTAAGCGCTAAAACAGTTGGCTTATGCTGCCACAGTGTGAAAAGCTTTTGAATGGAGCGATAACTTGGTCGAAAATCATGACCCCATTGAGAAATACAATGTGCTTCATCCACCGCAATTAATGGCACGGATAAATAGGACAATGCTTGAAGGAAGGAAGCACTTTCAAGTCTTTCAGGTGCGATATACAGTAGTTTTAAATAACCAGCACTAGCTAGCTGCATCGTTTCATTCACTTCTTGTGCTGTTAATGTACTATTTATATAGGCAGCTGGAATATTGGCTGCTCGTAAAGCTTCCACCTGATCTTGCATTAAAGAAATAAGAGGCGATATGACGATTGTGAGCCCCTCAAGCATTAACGCTGGAATCTGATAACAAATAGACTTCCCTCCACCTGTTGGCATCACACAAAGGCTCGATTGTCCATGTAAAGTTTGTTCAATAATTTGGGCTTGTCCTTGCCGGAAGGCCTCATAGCCAAAATGATGCTGTAGCATTTGTCTTGCTTGCTCCATGCAAAGTTCACTCCTCAGTAGTAAGACGAAGTAGCTTGTACTCGCCCTGTTCATTTTTCATAATTTCATAAAGCATGATGGAATGGGCAAGTGCCTCCTGACCAGCTGCATTGGTCAATACATACTCCGTTTTAGCTCGTACCTGTAGATGCTGATCCATAATACGAATATCTTGAATGTCCGTATTCGAGAAATGAATCTTCGCCTGTTTGGAAGCATAGTAGGCAACCATACCTGCCAAAGTGTCTTGCAAATCTTCTGATCCTACAATCGGCTCCATAACACTTGCATCTTGAATAGTGACAGCGCCTTTTAAATGCTTATGGAATGTATCTAAAAAAAGATTGATTTCATCTATATTATACGCAAATATATTTTCACCATATTGGTCGATGGCTTGCTGTACGGCTTCTTGATCACCCTGTTCCATATAAGGATATAAATTTTTTGATTGGGATAGGCGTACACTCGCCTTCATGCCTTCCTTTAACCACTTCTGCATAAATGGTTGAATTTCCTTTATCGGCAATATGTATGGTTGTGCTTCACCTTGCTGCTGACGGTTAAAATAAAGACCGACAATTGCTCCGTTTTCCGCCTCCATCACAGGACTTCCCAAAGGTAGCTTTTCCTCTGTATCAATATAATAAGCAGCAATTTTATCTTCGTATTTTTGAATCGTATAAGGTAAGCCATTCACATAAACTGATAGCAGATCAAGCTCCCCCACATACATTTTAGGTACTTTTACATTCGCTTTATAGGTCACCTGCAAAAGTGCAACATTATGTGCCGTTGACATAAAATGAACATTCGCTGCCACTAGCTTATCCGGACCAATTTGCACAAGGGCAGTTGGCTTTGAGGCTACTAGCGCGCCATTAGTTAAAATATAAAGCTCATCATCCTTTTGCTGAATAATAATGCCTGCACCAATTCCATGCTCACCTATCACCTTGACCTCAGGCACTATCTTTTCTTCTTGCTTGGCCACTGTTTTTGTTGGCATCTCTGCTTTTTCTGCTTGAAACCAGCCTGCACCTATTTGACTGTCACAACTAGTCATTAGTATTGTAGCCGCTCCTAAAACGAGCATCTTTTTATACATACCTTCACCAAAACTTTCTTTTCAACTATCTCTCTTGTCTATCATAATCAAGGTCTTAGGATGTTTCAAGTTTACATAATATTATTATTTGAATTTAATTAGTAGTAAAATAGAGCAATCGCTTTAGTTCTATTTCATTCTACCTATTAAAATTAATGGGTTCTCTGATTTGCTGTGAAAATGGATGGATTTTAGGCCTTCAAAATATTTTTGACAAAAAAAAGACATGCGTTTTGAATGGCATGCCTTCTTGAATTAATTTTTTCGCAATAGCCCTGTTGTCGCGATTATTCCAAGCATTAATGCGAGGAAGATTACGTACGTCCATGTATGGTTACCTGTCATGTCATAGCAAACGCCAATCACAACAGGAATGATTGCACTTAGCATAAAGCCACCTGAAAATACCATCGATGACCAGCTGTTAGCTTCCTGATCATTTCTAGCTTCATCAAGTGGTAACAGCAGGCCGATCGGAAATAGCCCACTTAGAACAATGCCGATTATCCATACGGCCAGCCACAAATAAATACCTGAAAAAAGCCATAATAATGTAAAGCCTATCAGCCCTAAACAGCCCAATGCCACTACCCATGCTAATCGATTCGTCCATTTCTCCATAAGCATCGGCACAGCAATATTCCCTATCATTTGTACAATAGACATAAACGTCAGCATCATACTCGCTTCCTTCAGCGTCATTCCTTTGTCCTGTAAAAGAGGTGTAAGCCACGACATCATTGAGAAAAACAGGGAGGTTTGTAAGCCAAAATACAATAAAATTGACCAAGCACGTCCAGTTACCCAAGGATTACGCGCCGGTTCGTTTTTAGCAAATTCTTCACCATCTCTCCCTTGTTCTTTCGGGATTGCCCAGCTCCATAGAATAAGGGCGACCATAGCCAGTAAGGCCCACAAGCCCAGTGCAACTGTCCACTGATTATCAAAATACTGATAAAAGCTCACTGTCAATGCTGCACTTAAAGTAGCACCAACGCCGATGCCAAATGAATAGATACCAATAACAATCGTAAAGCGCTGAGGGAATTTTTTCTTAATAAATGCATTTAATATAGGCCCAATCATCGCAATAGCCAAGCCTGCCGCAAAACTAGTGACAACTAATAAAAGATAGCTTTCTTGGAAAAAGCGTAGCCCATTTGCAAAGATGAGTATAACCATTAACAGCACGATTGCTAATTTTGTTCCAAGCTTACGCTGAAATGGTACAGCAATCGGAGCAAATAAACCCATGCAAAAAACAGGGATAGAGGTGAGAAAGCTCATACTCGTATTGGAAACCTGTAAGTTTGTCATGAGGACATTAAAGAGTGGCCCAATCCCCGTTACTGCGGGTCTCATATTAAGTGCTACAAAGAATATACTTATTACGACTAAAATTAGTGAAACGGTCCATTGTTTTTTATCCATTTGATTTAATCCTCTCTGCTGCCAGTCAATGGAAGAGTTTTCTTCTATTATTCTATCCTTTTACCATGTATTCTATAAATGGTCAATGCTTTGAATATGCGACCGTTCACTACATATTTTCTGGCGACTCAATGCCCAATAACGCTAATGACTCTTTTAACACTATCGCCACACAATGACAAAGCGCTAGACGAGAATCTTGCTGGGCATCATCAACTAATATTTTTTGATGGGCATAATATTTATTTAATAAACGTGCTAGTTGTAAAGCATATTTTGCGATAATGGATGGGTCTGCCTGATTAAAAGCGGTGTCCACCACCTTCGGAAATTGTTCCAATAATAAAATGATTGGCCAAGCCTGCTGCCCTAATGGAGCAAATGTCTTCATGTGAGAGGGTACATCGCCTTTTGCCAAGATAGAGCAAATACGAGCATAGGTATACTGTACATAAGGCCCTGTTTCCCCTTCAAAATTCATCATTTGCTCGATGGAGAATTCAATATCGTTTAAACGATGATATTTTAGGTCATTAAAGATAACCGCTCCAACTCCTACTTGCTGCGCTACTCGCTCTTTCTGCTGTAAATGAGGGTTTTTGTCTTCTATATTGCGCTTAGCTGTGGCAATCGCCTCGGCTAGCACATCCGCTAATAACACCACTTTACCTTTACGTGTGGACATTTTCTTACCATCTTTTAGCATCATCCCAAACGGTACATGCTGCAAATCTTCTGCCCACTTATACCCCATTTTTTCGATCACCTGAAATAATTGTTTAAAATGGAGCGTTTGTTCATTGCCAACTACGTAGAAAATTTTGTTCGGTTGATACTGTTGTTGTCGGTAAAAGGCAGCCGCTAAATCACGAGTTGCATAAAGCGTGGCGCCATCTGTTTTTGTTATTAAACAAGGAGGCATTCCCTCCATCTCTACTACAAAGGCACCCTCTGATTCCATTAGGAGTCCTTTGCTTTGTAGCTCTGTCACAACCTCTGTCATTTTATCATTGTAAAAGGCTTCTCCTGTATATTCATCAAAATCGATACCTAGCAGCTGATAAATAGCCTGAAATTCATCTAACGATACATCGCGGAACCATTGCCACAATGCTAACGCCTCTGAATCACCATCCTCTAATGCTTTAAATGCGGCGCGAGCCATTTCATTTAATGTAGGATCTTGTTCGGCCATCGTATGAAATTTAACATAGATCTTTAATAATTCCTCAATAGGAGATGCTGTAATGGCTTCCTTATCACCCCAATTTTGATAGGCAACGATAAGCTTGCCAAACTGGGTGCCCCAGTCCCCTAAATGATTAATACGAATAGCCTGGTAACCATTTTTCACTGCAATATTTGCCAAGGCATTGCCAATGACGGTTGAACGTAAATGCCCCATAGAGAACGGTTTAGCAATATTGGGCGAAGAAAAGTCGAGGACGACACTCCCCATTTCGGTTTTATTCGTACCAAAATTTTGTTGTTCCTGCATAATAAGGCCCAACACTTGTTGCGTTACTTTTGCTTGATTTAAAAAGATGTTGACATAGCCACCAACAGATTGCACCTGATGGATCATCTCATTTTGCAATTGGTTCGCTATTTCCTCTGCAATTTGTTGAGGTGGCTTCTTCCATATTTTAGCCAAGGTGAAGCATGGAAATGCCACATCGCCAACTTCTAAACTTTTTGGTTTTTCTAGCAATTGTTCCACGTCTTGAGCTGTTAGCTGATGCTTTAAAATTTCAGCAATACTGTTTGCAATTTGTTTATTCATGTATATTCTCCTCCATTTTCAATAAAAAAAGCCCCCGCCTCTATAATTAGAGACGAGAGCATTGTAATCCCGTGGTACCACTCTAGTTGCCATTCATCATGACCACTTTCCATTGTTAACGAGGTGACGCCCCGCTATTCTCTACTAGTAGTTCGAGAATCTTCTCCAAAGTGCGCTTCATTCATGGTTTCTGTATTAGGCTCACACCATCCCTAACTCGCTTTCCAGTTGTCCCATCAATTACTCTCTTTATCATCGAATTTTTCTATGATTTTGACATATTTTACAGGAGTCTTTTCTAGACGTCAACATTTTTTGTATTAAATAATCATTGTCATCACTTCAGGGAATCTAGAATATCTTGCCTGGGCAGCAGCAACGTTGGCACTGATTGCATCCGCATTCACCTTCATGTTGTTACAGAAGGCATGCAAAAGATCCACATTAAAAAAACGCTCCTCATTTAGAGGAACGTTCTTTTTCTATATAATGAATGACATCTGCCATGATGGCATACATCTCTTTTAATTTCAGTTGCTTATTGTCCTTCACTTTTTTCGCTACTTTTTCAGTAACAATTTCTTTTTCAATTAAGCTTTCCCAGCTTGTTCCAGTCGATTCATCGATAAGTACATCTGACAAATATTGCGCCAGCTCATCTCGCGTAATAGCTTCATCACCCGTGCTATATACCTTATTAATGACAATCTCCAGCTTATCTTTCTTATCGGCTGTACTCTCTCCGCCGGCACGAATCATACTTTCTTTAAACATTTTAGCAAACTTAATTTTCGTTGCTTTACTGTCGACCTTTAAATCATTATCATAACCACCCACTACAAGTCCATAGTTAATTAACGATTGAATGGCTTCATCATACCATTCGCCTTGATAAGGATAGTCCACAGAAAATGAATCGATATAAGCACCTTGTTTATCCAATTGCTCTCTTAATGTAGCAATTAATTTTTTATCCTTGCTCATTTCTCTAAAAGTAACATCTTGTTGAAGAGCCAGTGCTGCCGCTGTCCCTGCCGCTTCCCCAGTCACCATACCAGTCGGAACAATACGGGCACTTCCTGCTGCTAAAGATGAATAACCTGCAGATCGTCCTACAACAAGTAAACCATCAATATCCTTTGGTACTAGAGATCGGAAAGGAATCGCATATTGCTTTGGTGCAGAAATGACATAGCCATAATCATGTGGTGTTTGAGCCTGCACATCTACCGGATAAGAGGCAATGCCAATGCTATCCCAATGATCGCGATTTTGCCAAATATCGGACATTGGTAATTGATATTCCGCCCAGATATGTCTAGTTTCTCGTACATAAAGCTCTTCTGGGAAGCTGACGATTTCTGCTTTTTCAAATCCAGGGAAGTTTTCCTGTAAATATTTAAGTACATGCAATGTTTCTTTTTTACCTGCAGCAATGGCCGCCTGCTTCGAATGATCATTTAAGCCATCAATCCCGAAAATTTGTAAGGCATTAATAAAATATTCATCATCCACTCGCGCTAAATTTAACCCTCTTAATCTTGTACCTTCTTGTAAAGGTGTATATTCATCATGAAGCTTTGTAAAGCCCCACATAACGGTATGATTCAAGTTAGCCCCGCCAAATACATCTGACTTCGCCGCTTTCTTTACTTGATCCCAGTCCACATTTTTCAAATGAAGCATTAATGTTACAGCCATGCGCTTATCCTTTATCCCTATATCTTCACCACCAACGAAGAAAGGAACTTTAGACATTGTAGCAAAATCCGCATCCTGTGTAGCATCTATGAATGATTTTCCTTTAACGACATATGTACCGTATTCATTTTTTAGCTCAACAGACGTTAGTTGGTGTTGTTGAAGATTCGCTTTGACAACTTCCGTTTGCACCGACAATGTTAAATTTGGTTCCTCATCAATCAGCTTTTTAAATGCTGCTTTAGCTCCGACGATACCAAAAGCATCATTACCTCGAACAAGCTCATGCCATTCTTTAAAAATACCTTCACTGATGGAATTATTATGACCATCTCGTGGAATATCTAGGAAATTCAACATCCCATATGTAAATAATCCACCCAACTCTTCACGTTTTTCTACCAATAATGTTTTAGCCCCATTACGTGCTGAAGCAACCGCAGCAGCGACACCCTCAGGCTCACCACCAATGACAATTACATCATATTCAGACTCTATATTGCTAATTGGTACTGGCTTTTTATACTCATCCACTAATTTATTGTATGCCATAGAGTTTGTTATTTCTTTGATAAAATAGTAGCTTCCAAACCCAAGTAAAACTACTAAGATAGAAGTGGCTGTCCATAATAAGCCCTTACCCATAATATACCTCCGATTGTTAATATTTCCAATAACATGTTTATTTTATCATCATTTCCGTCTCTTAAAAGAGCTGAATGTCCTATTAGTTCCGTTGCCGAATATTGTATGGCCTATCATTTACTATAGTATTTTCCTATAAAATTAGCGTAAAGGATACGTGTATTCCATCATATAGAGGATTGGGATATTTTTTCCGATTTGCAGACAAGGTTCGTTTCGTCACTTCATTAGGCAGTCAAAACGGGGATGTGCGTATGGGCACAAGTAGATAATCAGGATAAATTGTACCTGATAAAAAAACAGTCAGAATCATTTTAGTCTATATTTTTGGCAATAAGCAACTAAAACCCCCGTGGTAAATGATGTCAATTTACTATTCTTTTTCAAAAATAGTTAAATACACTACTATGTAGACGCATCATCTTCAAATAAAGTTACAGGAAAAAAGATATTTTCATTAATCTTTCATGCGTTAATTTCATCCGTTCCTCCAGCATCAATTTACCATTTCACTTCCAACTCAAAATTTGTTATGTTATCTAGTAAGAAAGAATTTTCAACTACTTAAACTTAGAAATAATAAATGAGGTGTATGTATGGATCGATTTGAAGTTTCTTTTAAAAATAAAGCTGTGCGAATCTGGTTTTACACGGTATTCCCTGCCACTATATTAGCTATTATCTTTATTATTATTTTGCCCAATGAACAAAATAAATATGTTTCATTAGGTTTGTCACTAGTTGTAATCGTATATTATATTTGGTTTATTTTTTATACGAAAAAGCAACGCAAATAATAGAACATGTTGTGCTGGAAAGTAAACTCAAACTAATGGCCATGCCCCATTCCAATCATAACGAACCGAGTAAGCAAAAATTGACTGGCTCAGGATCATTACAGAACCTAAACCAGCCAAATCGCTGTATCTTGAATAAGCAAACTTTAAGGGTGTAATACCTCATGATTATGCCCCTTTACGTCTACCCGGTAATTTCCAAAAGTTTTTTTTCTATCATCTGAGCTTAAATGGCCAAATCTATTATAACCAAAAATATAGATGCCGTTATTATTTATTTTCCAGTTATATGAATTGCCTATTGTATCAAAACCATAATAAAACCCTGGCTTGCCTAAATAATCAGTAACCCATTGCCCATTTGTTCGTGTGGCAGATTTAAGATTACTCGTTTCATGAGCATTTACAATACCACGCTCATATCTTGTTAGATAATAGACATTATTCTCATAAGGTTTTACAGCTTTAATCGGTGCTTTTTCTACGGCTACTCTTGAAATGGATTGTCCATCCACATAATATAAAATAAATTCTCTTGTAGTGTTATAGGCGTAGTCCATATAAAAATTGCCTATATCTGTTTTAATCCAAATATCCCCTAATTTAATGTTATTTTTATCCTCAACAAATTCCTTATAAACAAATGGTTCAAAATCAGAAAAATAATTGCTATAGAATAATTGACCCTTTTCTTGGATTACTGCCATAAAACGATCGCTATAGACAATTGATTTCCCCTGAAATAGCCATTCACAAATACGGACAAGTTTAAGATTTTCAAGCTCCGCTGCCTTTTCATCTCTAATCATAATCAACCTATAAGGTTGTGCATTTTCATTTTTTAAATAGACTACTTTCTTATCAAAAGCCTCCCCTATATATCTTAGAGGAATATAGGTAGAATTATGATGAAGGCTAGCAGCAACGTCCATTTGAATAGATTGGCCATTCACATCAAAAGCCTTGTTTCCGATTTTCAAGGTTATTGTTTTATCAGAATTTTTTATGGCTATAGTATTATTTTTAGCATTGAAATCGACTTTTGCGCCAAACCCTTCAGAAATAAAGCGAAGTGGCACTAAGGTTCTACCATCTTTGACAATTGGCTGTACCGTAGAAACCATATTACCATTGACAAATGCCATTGAGCTTTCAGGCGACATAATGATACTGTTTTGAAGATCATTTTCTGTTATATCATGATAATGTTCACTAAGATTTGCTGCCTGCGCAGTTTGACTAAAAGGCAACATCCAGAAAAAAATGACACCTGTTATAATAATTTTTATCTTCATATTATACTCCTCTACATGATTTGCTTATTTTAGGTATGCATAGACGTCTACATTTTCCAATATAAGCTAAATTATACACTTTGCTATTGAGAGTTGCCCAGAAAATTACATTTTGTAATTGATAGATTATTTTGTTTTAAAATAAAATTAGTAGCTCGAAGAAAGGATGTTAAAATGCGAGGTATTTCTTTCGAGATTAATAATGAATATGGCAAGTTTTTATCTGATATTTTTTCAAATATCATTGATCCTTCTTGGTATTGGTCAGTAGGTCCTGGAGAGTCTTACAAAATAGAAAAAGGAACACTTGGTTCAGATTTATTCCCCCACAGTGTTAGTTTAAATGGTCCATCATTCTAAGAATATATTTCAACTAATGAATATTATTTAATATTTATGGATCTAAAGGCTTTTAATAATATGGAAGAGGTAGTGGAAATTAAAAGTTATGACGATTTTTTAAAGAGTACTTGTGAACTTGCACTTTTAATTATAGATTCATGCTATGTCTCCATTTTTTCAAAAGATGAGTCAATTACTCATAAACTTTTCGTACGTGCAAAAAATTTTCATTACACTAATATTAACTATATCACTAACGAAAATGATACGCTTACTAGTTTGACAGTATGGGGATAACTAATTGATTACTAAAAAACTATGTTGCCAAAAATCACAACATAGTTTTTTTATTTTAAAATTGTGCTGGGTAAACACCTGATCTTGGATTAGGATGACTCTTATGGAACATCAGGTGAATTATGTAAATCCTTACCACTTTCATCAAAATAACGTCTTTGTTTTATTGGACCACATGAGATTAAATCCATAGACGAATAAATAGTTGAAGAAAATGGGAGACTACTTCCACCACAAGTTGAATGGCTCGTAGTTTACCCTAGTACCATCCTAATAAATCAAGGAAAGTGATTATACGCCTGATATGATTAATAAAGTATTCGGACATGTTCTGAAAGAAATGGAAATAGAATCCATATCTTTATTCAGTAACAATTTACCGATGGCTGGGCAAGAAATGGGACTAATAAATACATCCAACGACAATAAACCTTGCTGTCGTAATGTTTATAGACTATGGAACATATTTCATGATAAACTGTGAAAACTATGCAAAGTATAACAACAGCTAGGACGGAAATCCCATAACATCAACCTTCTAAAGGTTTTTTCGTATTTTTGAACTGTGCAAGATATAGCATATTAATGCTTTGTTTTGGGGCGAATTGGGGCTAAAAATATTGCTTGGCAGCGTAAAAATGGGAATAGATAATGTAAACTTGAAATAATGTATACGCGATTGCACTATCTGTAGCTAATTTCATGCACCTATCTAAAATATCTTGTGCTTGGTCCCTAATGGCTACAGGTACCGTTACATCTAGGTAAGCACGATATCTTCTCATGTTCCATCCCCGAGGAAGGTGTAATGAAGCAATAGTTTTTCTTCCTAGAAATTCCTTTTTAGTATGGCGTTACCTAGCTCGATAATCGCATTTATTGTCGGAGTTTCAACTCCAACAACTTTGCCAAGTTCAGAAAGCGGAACTAAACCCGTTGGAATATCCTCAAAAAGATACCTGTTATTTAAAGAAGATGCTCCCTGAATATCCTTATAAGCTGTAACATTCTGAATTCTGTCGTACAGTGTTTCTCCATTCACTCCATAACTAAAATTATACCATTCAGAAATAGACGGCAACTCAGCCCCTAGCGCTTTTAAAAACGACTACTTTTATGCAGTCGTTTTTTACATTTCATTATTTAAATCCTTGCCAAGCCGTACTTCTCAAGCTACTATTTATATTCGTTTCAAATTGAATTAAAGTACCGTTATTAATCATGATGTTAAAAGGCTCTGCATAATTACTATAGCCTTGCGAATATGCTTGACGCCCTTTGCTGTTATTTAATAAATCCATAATGCTAGCGTTATTAAATGTCTTATTAAAGAAAGATAAACTATTTTTCGATGAATTCCAATCAGCGTTTGCAGAACGTACAGCTGCTGATTGCATACAATTTATTTCAAATCTACAAAGTTTAGCGTTGTCCGTATTATTATTAAGATGATCTAATGCAATCAAAGCCACTTCATGTATATCCCCTACAACCCTAGCTTTATTAACACCTATATCATTACTATTCATGAAATTCCATGAAAAATGTCTTAACGCGTCAGATGCATTATCCCACGTCTTTAATACTCCATCTTTGTAAAAGTTTTTATCCTTTGCATAACGGATAGCGTGATCTCTGGCTCCATTGGAATTTTGGAATGCTGCAGCAATCTCAGAAGGTGATAATACACCATTAGAAAGATGAAGTTTTCCTTCTAGTGTCTTTAATGCCACAGAATCAATATTAGGCAATCCATATGAACTGTATGGAGTGATAGTTACAGACTCTTCATTAGACTTATGTAAATCTAAATCAGGATCTATTTGACTCAAAAATGCATTTATTCTTTCATTTAATTCATCTACATCTATATCTTGTGTAGAGTTTAATTGATTTTCTGTAGTATGATTTAAATTACTTGGTTGGATAGAAGAAAAGTAATTTTGAACATCTTTTTGTAATTGGAAGTTTTCAGGATTATCTAAATGAGACCAATCATTAGAATATTTCCCTGTTAAAGGATCTTTCGTTATGAATTCTTCGTCAATGGATAAAGAATTATCTGAAGCAAAGACTGTACTTTCACTAATACTTAAAATGAATAGCAAAGTGAAAATCATAGAAAAATAATATTTTTTCATTGTAAAATTCCTCCTTTTATATTAAATTATAACATATAAATGGTTGATCGATTGTTGAATAAATTTTCAGATAATAAGACAAATTAAAGAAGGAGATAGTAAATGTTTTTTATATTAATTGGAGTTTTAACTATTTTATCTATTGGGATTACTTATTTTTGGATGTTAGGGAGTCAAGTTTATATAGACCTTAGTCGGAGTTCTGCAGCTTCTAACTTTCCAGGAGATATAACAGCTACACAAAAAATGATTTACCAAATTATTTTTCCTTCATCATTATTTGTAGCCTTATTAATTCTTACATTTTTACTTTATTTAATATTTAAGAATAAAACAGATTTCACAGTTGGAAAGAAAGTAGCTATGTATAGTGTATCCTTAGTTTGTACTGTGTATTTGTTTATCGAATTGTACATTTTTATTTTTTAAAAAAAGTGTATAAAAGGAAGTATGTTTGCAGTAAACAGCCAAATAATATGATGCTTTGAAATAAAGTTTGAGCAAAAATGCCTCTCAAACCCTTATTTTGCGTTTAATTAAGAAGAATTCCTTTTGAAAAAAGATTGATCAAAAGGGATTTTTCTTTAGCAGTTTTAAATTAGGTTTGATAAAAAGGCTTGATTATTTTCTACCTGTGTTGCTCCATAATCGCGCCCGATTGTTGAAGTTCGTGGATGACTTGCTCTATTCTCATCTAAGTCTGATAAAACCAATCCGTATCCCTTGGACTTGTCCAAGTCGCACAACAACCACGCCACTTTGTGCCAGGTTTGCATTTGAGCGATACCTTTTAGGATTCATCATCGGGTGGATTGCTGTAAATACGTCATTTACCTGAGTTCGGTACTCCACCGGGCTTAGGTCTTTTAATTTTTATTTCATTCGTTTGTGATTGTAGTAGTGAATATAGTCGTTGAGCTCCTGTTCAAAATGTGCCCTGGATTCAAATTCTTGTAGATACAGGAGTTCAGATTTTAATAAGCCAAAGAAATTTTCGATGACTGCGTTGTCCAAACAATTACCCTTACGGGACATACTTTGTGTAATACCATGTTGCTTTAATGTTTGTTGATACTTTTTCATTTGATAATGCCACCCTTGATCTGAATGAAGAATAACTTGATCACTTGATTCGAGGCGCTCCAATGCTTGTTCTAACATATTATGGACTAGATTATACACTGGACGCTTCATTACCGTGTAGGCAATGATTTCGCCATTTGATTGGTAATTTTTCTTGCATTTGAACTAAAGTATTCAACTTTTTTAAGTACGCATTCTCCATTTCTAATTGTTTGATTCGTGCTTCTGACGCCTCAACAGATCCTTCAGCTGGTGTTGACTTCGTTGTTAGTTATGTCTCTTTTTTCATAGATGAATGCCCCTTTTTCTTAGAAACAAGAGCATCATAACCACCAACTTCAAACTTCAACTTCCAATTCCGAATCATGCCAGGAGATGAAATATTGAATAGTGCAGCTGTGTCTCTCGAAGATGTACCTGTCTCGTTCATATAATTAAGTACATTCATTTTATAGTCAGCTGAATATTTTGTATAGGACTTTAAGAAAGTCTCTACGCCATTTATTTGATAACGGCGAACCCATTCACTGACAACCTCTGCTGTCACACCGATATCTTTCGCAATTTCAAGCATGGTTTCATATCCATTTAAATATCGTTGAACTGATTGAATACGTTGTTCAACACTTACTTTTGCCATAAAAAACCCCCGTGATAGTTAGATTGATGTCTAACTTTTACGGGGCAGTTCAAGTAGTCCCTGGTTTTTATATAAAACTAAGTTGAATTCGCCATTTCAACAAGTAACTCTTTTTTGATGGAATCTGCATATTTATTATGAACACCAGGAAAATTATTGGACATTGCTTTAGCATTTTTGAAGTTAGAGTCATTTGACAAGATAAGTAAATTTTCGCAATCGTGTCCTATGCAAAAAATATTTTGACCATCTAGCATACGAATTTGTTTACTATTTAAGGTATTCTTCTCAAAGAATATATTTTTTTGCGTGACCCACAATACTAGATCCCCTGCACATGATATTGGTATGACTAAAGAAAACAACTGTTTCAATTTGTCTTCATTTACAACTTCTATAATTTTATACTTTCCTTCTAAATCATAGTTTTTAGGATCAAATCCATATTGAACACAAAATGAATTGAATTCTTTTTTCATGTAATCTTCAACTTCAATGAAAAAGTACAGAGGAAAACCATTTATCTTTTTTATCCAAGAAGGAAACCAGTTCTCATTACATTCAGGTAAATAAAGCCCAGAAATATCAATAAGAAATTGAGGTAATTCTTTGATAGCAAAAGGCATCTTTTCTAAATAATCTTGGACATTCTCACAATCAATATTTACATATTCAAAGTAAAACCCCATAATTAACTCCTTTATATTTTCTTTTACCATACCCCACATATATTTCTTTTTATCAGTCAATGTATATCCTTTTATATACTGATCATTCCATCTGAAAACATAGTGAAGATTAGGATTCCCTAAATGAATGCCAAGATAATTGGATTGTTATTAGCATAACTAAAACCATTTAGCGTTAAAGGATCCATTGTATCGCCACGTACAGGATCTAACGATAAAAAACACCTGTATCTGAATTATAGTAACATGCCATTAAATAATAAAGTTTTGTATCCTCATCATAACGATACCCTGCATAGCGATATGGATTGATAGATGCCATTGTACCACTTTGGTTTATGATGTTGCCCCATGCATCATATGTGTATTCCGCCACAATAGTTCCGTTTGAATCGGTTAACGCTTGTACATCCCCACGATAGTTCGTTAAATAGTAATACGTTGAACCTCGATATGTCATTGATAATGGATGGTCGTTCTCGTCATATGTGTAGGCTTTGGTAATAACTCCATTTGCATCTTCTTCAAATAGGACTCGGTTCGTCATACCACTATAACGATAATACGTTTCACCATTACTATCTTTACTATACACACGACGACCATTCTCGTCATAACGATATGTTTGCAACTGTCATATTCGTTAGAGTCTTTACTTCTGTCAATTGATCAAAAGCTTCCATACATATTGGAAAGCACCATCATTTGTTACTGTACCGTTAGCACTCACTATATATGTTTTCTCACCAGCAGCGGTCATTTGATTCGTATCATTGTATTTATAGTTGATTGCAACTGGCATTCCATTCCGCACAGTTGTTTTGGATGTACGATTTCCTACTTCATCGTATGTGTAAGAAATAGCTAAACCATTGCTATATTGTTCTTTTATTAACTGATTTAATGCGTCATACGTGTAAGTTACCGTACCAGCATTATTTGTTATTTTCGTTATTTGCTTATTTTTATCGTACTCATATTCATTTGGACGCCAAGTTGTTGCATTATTTGTTTTCAAAGTTTCTTTTTGTAACTGATTGGCATGGTACGTATTTAGAATAGCTGCACCATTTCCAAAAGTTGTATTCTCTAATAAGCCATTTTTGTTCCATCCAAAGTTTGCTAACTCTTGTCCGTTGTAAGTAAGAGCTGTTGTCTGCCCGTTCGAATCTGATGTAAATCCAATTTTATTTGTGCTGTATTGAATACTTGATAGTTGATCCTCATTTTTATACGTGTAAGTAATCGCACGATTCACAGGTGCACTAATGTCTATTCTTTGTAATAGCTCATTTTCTGCTTGTGTGTACGTAACCTTTTGATTATTCAATGTATGATTAGTAACGGTCGTTATTAAACCGTCAATTTGTGTCGTATACTGATTTAGATTATTAATTTTCACCAATTCTGAATTAGTTCATTAGAGCTTGTATATTCAATTCTATCACCGGTTGCTTTTATGATCTCATTTAATTCACCATCTGCATTATATTTATAGTTTGTTACTTTTTCTTTGGAGTTTGTTTCTGATTCTATAGCATTTTGTGCATTATATTTGAAAGAAGTTTGTTTAACAGCAGTTTAATGTGTAGCACCATTGAGCTTTATACTTTCTTTCTCCATTTTCAGTGGAGAAGGTTAGTAAAAACGTTTCCCCTTTTTCAAACAAATCATATATTTCAAGGAGGCTGTTTTCGTTTTATTGTATATAGTATTCGAACTTTCTTTTTATTTCCCCATATAAGTATTAATATTACCCAGTTTACTAAATTTTTTATCAAAGGGTATTCTACTATTAAAGTTTTCCAACCAGTAGGTAGCTTTTTCCAATTCCTCGTTGTTTATAAAAATTTTAATAATTTTACTAAAATTAGGGCTGAAATAAAATTCTTGATGTTCCACAATTTTCAAGCCTTTATGGAAATACTCAGAAGCCTTATTATATTCTTTTAAATCTACATATAATAGTCCGATATAAATAAACGCACTTGATTTTTCTAAATCTGTTAAAGGTTCCTTTAAGCCAGAAATCATTGTGTCAATAGCTTTGTTTTTCATAAAAAAATATCAAATAGGTTCGCTCTTTTTACAATACTATTATATAATTTAGATGATTTATTTTGAGAAATACTAATTCTAACAACCTCCAACTATTTAATTTTTCTTAATAGATATCGTTCTGCATTAGATAGAGCTCTATCAATAGTTTTTCCAAGCCACGTTCTATCAAACCATGCTTCATATTTAAAAAGTTTACCTCCTAAATTCGCTGCTGAACTTGCAGCTCCTTTAAGAAATCCACCAGAAATATATGCACCAAATCCACCTGTGATAAAACCTTTAATTGCTGCTTTATTAGGTGCCCTATTCAACATAGTAAACCCCTTTAATGCCAATTTTCTTGCAACAAATGCGCCTACACCACCACCCCCTACAATTAACGCAAAATTGGTTAATGTATTAGCACGAAAATCAGCGAAAATCGCCTTAATAAAAAATCTTAACAATGATTTTAAACTATTTGCAATTGAAAATGTTCCATCTGGATCCACATTCATCACTGGATTATTATTCGCATAATTATAACCATTCAACGATAAAGGATTCATTGTATCACCACGTACTGGATCTAACGATAAGAACACACCTGTATCCGGATTATAATAACGTGCCATTAAATAGTAAAGCTTTGTACTCTCATCGTAACGATTTCCTGCATAGCGATATGGATTGATAGTTGCCATTGTACCGCTTTGACTCATAATATTGCCCCACGCATCGTATGTGTATTCCGCCACGATGTCACCATTTGAATTCGTTAGGGCTAGTACGTCTCCACGATAGTTCGTTAAATAGTAATACGTTGAATCTTGATATGTCATTGTTAACGGATGTCCATTATCGTCATACGTGTAGGCTTTTGTAATGACACCACTTGCAGTTTCCTCAAACAACACTTGGTTAGACAATCCATTATATCGATAATATGTTATACCATTACTGTCTTTACTATATACACGACGTCCATTTTCATCATAACGATAAGATGCAATTGTTAGTGTTAGGAGCTTTACTTCTGTTAATTGATCAAATGCATTCCAAACATATTGGAAAACATCATCATTTGTCACATTTCCATTTGGACTTACAGTGTAAGTTTTCCCACCAGCAGACTTCATTTGATTAGCATCATTATAACTATAGTTGGTTGTAGTTGTAATACCGTTTTGTAAAGTCGTTTTAGAAGTACGATTTCCAACTAAATCGTATGTGTATGAAATGGATAAACCATTATTGTATTGTTCCTTGACTAGTTGGTTTAAAGCATCGTACGTGTAAGTGACTGTACCATCTTCATTCTTTATTTTGGTTATTTGCTGATTTTTATCGTATTCATACTCATTTGTACGCCAAGTGGTTGCACTATTTGTTTTCAAAGTTTCTTTTTGTAACTGATTAAAATTATACGTATTTAGGATAGCTGCACCATTTTTAAAAGTCTTGCTCTCTAATAACTATTTTTATTCCATGTGAAGTTCGCAGCTGGTTGTCCATTAAGTGTGAGTTTAGTTGTTTGGCCGTTCTCATCTATATCATACTCAATAGTATCTGTACCGTATTGAATACTTGCTATTTGAACCGTTATCCGCTGAACGAACAAAAAAATGGTTGATAGAATTACAAAAAGAACTCTTATTCCCAAAATTACTTTGCACGGATTACGTCACACACATTGCACCATCTTATTACTTCAAGGAATGAATGTGAAAGTAATTTCTGAAAGACTGGGAAATACACCTGATATGATTTATAAAGTATACGGACATATTTTAAAAGAAATGGAAATGGAATCCATATCTTTATTCAGTAACAATTTACCGATGGCTGGGGCAAGAAATGGGACTAATAAATACATCCAACGACAATAAACCTTGCTGTCATAATGTTTATAGACTATGGAACATATTTCATGATATACTAGTGCCATTGTGAAAAAAGGAGGAACTTGCATGATTCAAGTTAGTAATGTAGGTCTTCGCTATGGCGATCGTAAACTATTTGAAGACGTAAATATAAAATTCACACCAGGTAACTGCTATGGTTTAATTGGGGCAAACGGTGCTGGTAAATCAACATTCTTAAAAATTCTTTCTGGTGAAATTGAAGCACAAGAAGGTAACGTATCAATGGGCAAGGACGAACGTTTATCTGTCCTCAAACAAAACCATTTTGAATACGATGATTATACAGTGCTTGACACTGTTATTATGGGGAATAAACGCCTCTATGACGTAAAAACAGAAAAAGATGCTATCTATGCAAAGGAAGATTTCTCAGATGAGGATGGTATGCGTGCCGCTGAGCTAGAAGGTGAATTTGCAGAGCTAAACGGTTGGGAAGCTGAGTC
This sequence comes from Lysinibacillus sp. GbtcB16, assembly GCF_019091145.1. NCBI lineage: Bacteria > Bacillati > Bacillota > Bacilli > Caryophanales > Bacillaceae > Lysinibacillus > Lysinibacillus sp. GbtcB16. Next base: position 1,615,636 of record NZ_JAGXJV010000001.1, on the reverse strand, counting down.
AGAGGCAGCGACATTATTAAACGGTTTAGGTATCTCAGATGACCTTCACTACATGCTAATGGGTGATCTTGAAGGTTCAGATAAAGTAAAAGTATTACTTTCGCAGGCCCTATTTGGTCAGCCTGATGTACTGTTACTCGATGAGCCTACCAACCACCTTGACTTAAAAGCTATCCAATGGTTAGAAGAGTTCTTAATTAACTTTGAAAACACAGTCATCGTTGTGTCCCATGACCGTCACTTCTTAAACAAAGTATGTACACATATTGCTGATTTGGACTTCTCTAAAATCCAATTATATGTGGGTAACTATGATTTCTGGTATGAATCTTCTCAATTAGCTCAAAAAATGGCTCAAGACCAAAATTCTAAAAAAGAAGAAAAAATTAAAGAATTACAAGCGTTTATCGCACGATTCTCTGCGAATGCTTCTAAATCGAAGCAAGCGACATCTCGTAAAAAAATGCTGGATAAAATCGAGTTAGATGACATTAAGCCATCAAGCCGTAAATATCCTTTCATCAACTTCCAAATTGGTCGTGATATCGGGAATGATGTATTAACAGTTGAAGGTCTAACTGCCACTCATGAAGGCGATTCACTGTTTAAAGATATTCGTTTCTCGATGAACAAAGATGATAAAATCGTTTTACTTGGTAGCCCACTTGCTAAAACAGCGCTTCTTGATATCTTAATGGAAGATAAAGAAGCAGATGCAGGTACATTTAAATGGGGTGTAACCACTTCACAAAGCTACTTCGAAAACGATCATGACAAGTACTTTGAAGGAACAGAAAAGTCATTAGTAGAATGGTTACGCCAATATTCTCCTGATGATGAAACAGAAAGCTTCCTACGTGGTTTCCTAGGACGCATGTTGTTCTCTGGTGAAGAAGTGAAAAAATCACCTTCTGTACTATCAGGAGGCGAAAAAGTTCGTTGTATGTTATCAAAAATGATGCTTGCCACAGCGAACGTGATTTTACTAGATGAACCAACAAACCACCTTGACCTTGAATCTATTCAAGCATTGAACGAAGGCTTAATTCGTTTCAAAGGGGCTATGATTTTCACATCTCATGACCACCAGTTCATTCAAACAATTGCTAACCGTGTAATTGAAATCCGTGAAGACGGTTCAATTTTAGATAAGCAATTAACATATGATGAATTCTTAGAGTGGAAAGATCGCGAAGGTTTAAACTAATTCCAATAAAAATCCTCTACCGAATGTTTGGGTAGAGGATTTTTTGCATTTACTTGTCATACCATTTTCTAGCATTTTGATAGAGAATTTTATCCGCAGCCTGTTCATCAAAAAGCTCTTGAATCAATTCAACATCCTCAAATTCAAAAGGTCGTTTTGCTCGTGTCGATGGCAAATCTGTCCCAAACATTAACGCATCTGGATGAATGCTATAGATGGTTTGCAAAGCATTTTTCACATTCAATTCTACCCGACCAAAACCAGTCGCTTTCACACGTACACCTTTCTCTACAAGCTTTAGCAAATGTGGTAAACCTTCCTCCGATAAGCCTAGATGGTCAACTGAAATGGCTGGTAATGCTTCAATTGTGGAAGCAATCTCAGGTAAATATTTGGCATCTATATAAAGTTCACTATGCCACCCCGCCAACTCATACACTCTTCTTGCAAAGCTATCGAGTTTTGACAAATCCTCTGAACCGCCTCGTTGAATATTGAAGCGCAATGCCCTTACTCCATTTTTATGTAAATGAAGGATTTCATCATCTGTCACTGTATACGGTAATTGCGTCACCCCACAAAAAGCGGGACCTAGTTGTTTCAAAGCCTTCAGTAAATAATTTTGATCAAATCCTTGAAAGGAACCAGAAACAATGGCGCCCCCCTCTATATTGAAAAGAGCTGTTTCCTTTTGATAGTCCTCTACTATATAGCTCGGTGGTGTGTATCCTTGATTTTCTATAATCGGAAAATCAAAATCAATAATATGAAAATGTGCATCAAAAATTCTCATTATCCATCCCCCTTCTTTATTAACATATCATAGAAAGCACATAAGCGAAAATATTGATTATCTGCGCAATCTCATAAGTAGAACTTATCATAGATGTATAGGTCATTTAATAAAGACAATAAAAAATGGTATGAAACATTCATTTCATACCATTGTGTACTATTATTCCTCAAACTTTTTAAAAGCCAACACAGCATTATGACCACCAAAGCCAAAACCGTTAGACAAAGCAATGTTGACGGTTTGATGAAGCGCCTCGTTAGGAACATAATTCAAATCACACTCTGGATCTGGCGTTTCGTAATTGATCGTTGGTGGAATGATACCTTCCATAATACTTTTTAAAGTAATGATGGCCTCGATTCCGCCAGCTGCGCCAAAAAGATGGCCTGTCATCGACTTCGTGGAGCTCACTTTTAATTGATAGGCATGCTCACCAAATACGCTTTTAATCGCCTTTGTTTCCGACTTGTCTCCCTCTGGTGTACTAGTACCATGCGCATTGATATAATCGACAGCCGTCACATCAATGTCACCCATGCTTAAGGCTAGTTTCATCGCATTAGCTGCCCCAGTAAAATCAGGAGCTGTAATATGGAAAGCATCAGTCGTCACCCCATAGCCTACGATTTCTCCAAGAATCGTAGCGCCCCTTTGCTTAGCATGTTCATATTCCTCTAGGAACACAACCCCTGCCCCCTCTGACATGACGAAGCCGTCGCGATGGCTATCGAATGGTCGGCTAGCTTGTTCTGGCGCATCGTTCCTAGTAGACATCGCCTTCATACGGGAAAATCCAGCAAAGCTCAGCGGATTTATCGGTGCCTCAGCCCCTCCAGCTAAAATTCCATCTGCATAGCCATGGCGAATGTTTAAAAACGCTTCACCAATTGCTTGGTTACCCGTTGCACAAGCGGAAACTGGTGAGAAGCTTGGCCCTTTGAAGCCTGTTTTAATCGCGATAATCCCTGCGGCCATATTGCTAATCATCATCGGCACCATAAACGGTGACACCTTCCTTGGTCCATTATCGAGCATGGCTTGATGATTCGCTAAAATCGTCTCAATTCCCCCAATACCTGAGCCAATATAAACACCTAGTCGTTCCTTATTAACTTGCTCCATATTTATGTTTGCTTGCTCCAAAGCCTGCTGAGATGCAGCCAGTGCATATTGAATAAAAAGATCGTATTTACTTAATTCCTTTTTATCCATATATTGAGTAGCATCAAAGTCAGTGATAGAACCAGCAATTTGTGTTTGAATGCCGCCGAATTCCTCCGCTTCTAACTTTGTAATACCTGATTTTCCTTCTTTAATGTTCTCCCACAAGGCTGATACTGTTTGACCTAGTGGTGAGATAACACCATATCCTGTGACAACTACTCTACGTACCATATATTCCTCTCCTTTTTCGTTTACTTTAACAGTTCCTTTAATTGCTCCAACATTTTGTGAAAGAAATCTTCCCCTAAAACCCGTTTGTATTGCAAAGCACCCTTCGTACTCGAAATAAGCAGGATGGCTAATGCCTCTAAATCCATTGTCGACTGAAGTGAACCATGTTTCTTAGCATCTTTTAGTAAATCCACTAAAACATCTACTTCCATTTGGCTAAGCTGTTGAACTTTTTCTTGCATCGCAGGTGACAATTCTTGATAGTCCGCCTGTAATGCAGAAATCGGGCAAACACCATCTTGTTCTAGAAATGTAATCCGTCTTAAAATAAAGGCGAAAGGTTTTTCCTCAGCTGCTACTGTAGATTCCTTAATTACTGTATAAGCCTCCCCTAATCCTTTTTGAATTCTTTCGCAAACAGCGACTCCTAAGTCTTCCTTCTTTTCAAAATGATAATGAATGCTCGCTTTTGTTACACCAAGCTCTTTCGCTAAATGGTCATAACTAAATGATGTGAAACCTTTTTCTTGAATATTCTTCAATGTTAATTCAATGATTTGTGATTTTCTATTTGTCATGGCTATATACTAACTTACTAGTAGGTAAGTGTCAAATTAAAATACAGCAGATAGGTTATTTATCTGCTGTAATTAAAGTCTATTTCATTTCTTGTGTTGGTCCCATAACACCTGGTACTGGTAAACCAGCTTGACGAAGTAGAACTGTCATTTGACCGCGATGATGCGTTTGATGATCGATTAATGCACGTAATAAAGCGCCCTTTGGTATTGGCCCTGTAAAGCCATTTACAACTTCTAGTAAATCTTCATTTGAAAGCTTTGCCGCTTCCTCTTTTATACCATTTACAACTTTCTCATATGCTTGTACGATTTCTATAGCTGTCGTTGGTACAGGGTCTTCTTGACGAATCATCGGAACCTTTAAGCCTGCTAAATAACTAAAATATCCAGCCGCTCCAACTAAATGCCAACCAAGCCAGCCAAGTGTACTATGTCCCTCTACAATACTTTGATCTAACTTATCGTCCGTTACTGCCTGTAATACTTTCAGCGTTCCCTCTGCAGCCATCGTCCATTCCTGTAAAAAATCATCCGCTTGTCTATACATAACCATGCCCCCCAATTTTTAACTACAATTCTATCTTAGTTAATTTTTTTCATAGTTACAAGTTATGCGCTTTTAGTTTACATAATAATATTATTGGTGTTATAGCTATGATTCGTATAATGCCCAACATTCACGTATAATTAATAAAAAGTAGCGAGGGAGTGTGCCAATGAAGCATTCTATTATCGTTCTTGCTCTTGTATTTTTATTGGCAGGGTGCCAAGAAGAAATGAAAAAAGAACCTGTGCACCCAGCTGTTCAAGATCAAGTGTCATTACTCACCTATTTCCCACCTGATGGCTCTGTCGCATATTTTCAAGGAGAGGGAAATGAATTTGCCAGCTTTACTCTACAAACTACCTATATCGATACGCAACATATCGCTCAAGTGGAAGATAATGGTGGTGTGACCCTATTAAAAATTTATCGCATGACAGATTCAAAGATTGAGCTTGTCTATCGTGAACCCGTTGACAGTAATCCAAGCTTGCCTAGTATATCTGAGGTTGCAGCCTACCCTGTGCTAGAAACGATACTGCAGCAACCGATACAAGTAGGAACAAGCTTTGAAGGCTGGACCATTCAATCAACAACTGCTCAAGTCGATACAGGAACAAAAGTCTATACGAATGCCATCCAACTTACACGCACTGAAGATCAATTCGTAACGACCAAGTATTTTGCACAAGGGGTTGGCCTCATCAAAATCGAAGATACGATGGAGTCTGATCAAGAGCAGCCATTTGTCGTGACTTCCACCTTACAAAAAATAGAATAGTATGATGATGATAGGCGTCCTGCTTGGGCGCCTATTATGTAGCAAAAGGAGGTATCCTATGAGTGACCTACATAAGTCTGCTAATGAGCAGGAAGAATTAACAGAAGAAGAATTTATTGAGCTGGTGTTAACTGAGCAACAAAAAGCATTAGCTCAAGAGCAAGAAGAACGTCTTTATGGCAAAAAAGCAAAAAAGCCCAAGCCATTCGTACGCTGGATTGTATGGAGTATGGCATTCGTATTGTTTTTTAATACATTCGCGATTATTTTTCAAATTTATTCTATTCCGGCTATCGAATTTATCAAAGTATCAACTAAGCTATCAGCACAAGAGGATATACAAACTTATAAAAAAGCTATCGTAGAAATTTCGACAGGTTCCAGTAAAGGAACAGGTTTCGCCATCTCACCGGACGGTCTCATTGTCACCAATGCCCATGTAGTAGAGCAAGCACAGACATTATCCGTTGTATTTCCTGATGAGGGAGTAATGGAAGCAACATTAATTGAGAGCTATCCGAATGTTGATTTAGCCTTATTGCAAGTTCAAGCAGATCAGCTTCCCTATCTTCCACTAGCAGCTGATCCAACCTTCCCTGAGAATGAGCATATCCATTTTATTGGTAACCCCCTTACCTTTACTGGAATAGCTAATGAGGGAACTTTGCTGGAATCCATTCAATTAGATGATTGGCAAGTACCTGTAATGATGCTGAAAGCCCCAGTTTACCGTGGCAATAGTGGCAGCCCCGTCATTGATCAACAGGGTGAAGTCATCGGAATCATCTTTGCCACGATGAAATATGAACCTATAGGACGAGTTGGCCTATTTGTCCCCGTTCAACAACTACACCATATTTTAGAACAATCCAACAAAAAAATGAACCTGTAAAGTGCAGGTTCATTTTTATTGGTGTTGAAGTTATTTTGTGTTTACATAATAATATTATTTATCCTTACTTTCCTGTTTCACAAACTGAGCAATGGCCGATTTCACAGGTATTTTACTAACGACCTCATCACTAACCTCCGCAACCTTTTGGAGCGCATGCAAAAGATTATCATCCCCTGTCCAATGCTTTTCCACCACTTCCGGTCCTACTTTATTAATAATCGTATTCACCACAAACGTCGCCAACACGATATCATCCAAATAACCACCAAACCCTAATATCCCCTCAGGCATCAAATCCAACGGAAACACAAAATACGCAATCGACGCACCAATCAACGCCCGACTTTTCTTATCCACCCCTGCATCTGTTAACGTTTTAACTAATAAATGAAATAAATCAGGCACAAACATTAAATACGGTGTAAATTTACTACTCTTGCCCTTCTTCGACCCAAGAAAACCAACTAATTTTGTACGTAACTTCTGATAAAAATCCTGCTGTTCCTGATCATTCGGTAATTTCATTAAATCTTCCATCAATCAATCAACCTCCAATAGTAAGTACTTTGTGTGCTATTTTTGTGGCGCTATTTAGTTACCTTTTGAGGTGCTTTTTAGCACATTTTGCGGGCTATTTGCCACTCTTCAAATCCTATTCGAATCTTAGCGCGTTATCCGTCACTTCGTCACCCTTGCGCTTCTAGACAGCACTTCCACCGCGCTATTAACTTTGCCAACAGCACTACTTTATATTTATCCTATTTTAAGATTTATAATCATTGAACATTGCGATGATATAAAAAAAGACATCCTATTTGCATAGGATGTCTGGGTTTAACGAAAGTAATTTTAATTTCTGAGAATTAAAGTTTAGTTACGTTAGCAGCTTGTGGTCCGCGGTTGCCATCTACAACTTCGAATTCCACTTTTTGACCTTCGTCAAGTGTTTTGAAACCTTCGCCTTGGATAGCTGAGAAGTGTACGAATACGTCGTTTTCACCTTCAACTTCGATGAATCCAAAACCTTTTTCTGAGTTAAACCATTTTACTGTACCTTGTTTCATTTAAGAAAACCTCCAAAAAATAAAAGTGAACAATATGTAATTTCTTCAGCGATTGAAAAAAATTCACATATTACAAAGAGTACCGTACTAACGCGATCACTTTTTGTAATATGTGAATTCATGTTTCCGGTGAAGCAATTAAATTGTTAACCTAAGTATAACCAGCATTCATAATTTTGTCAAATAAAGAAAATTGTTTTTTTACTTTATTTCAAAATTATTTTACTTTTCTTCCATTTTACATGCAATAATTCCATGATATACTTGTGCGTCATCATCACATGCCTCACAGAAGAAGCTTTCATCCTCTGACCAAAAAGCCCAATATTGCCCTTCTTTTACTACTTCATTATCATATGTTGAGCGAAAGTGTGCTAGTTTATGCTGTAAAGCCAGCTCAAACTGCTCCTTTGCTTCAAATGTATCGTGTGTTTGAATAAAAGCTTCCCAGCCCTCAAATTTCCACCAAGGCTCATAGTCCGCTTTCATGTAAATAATTGTATACATATTTGCCCATTCCTTGCTGTCATAAGATATTTTCATTTTAGCAAACACACCTGAAATGTCTATTAAAACCACCTGAATTATGCTATTATTACCTTATTATACATAATTTTTGGAGGTTTTTATATGTTTTCAAGCATTCGACCTAAAGCTGAGCTAGAAGAACTACTAAAGCGTGGTACTGATTTACGTGCAACAGGCCGATTTCATCAAACATTGGCATTTAATCATTTCAATTCGCAAGATGAAGAGCATTTAAAGACGCTCTATGAAAAGCTTAAAGATATTACCCCTTCTATGAATGCCATTTTTCACCATTATTTAAGTGAGATATCCCCTACCTCTCAATTAACCATTAGTGAAGAAAATATAAATCAATATTTAACGCAATTTTTCCTAGCAACACGTGATGACGAGTATGTGGATGAAACCGTCAAGTTTTTCAATTTATTTCGCAAGCATCAATATGAGCCTGGTAAATTAATTGTCGTTTTCAATCAATTTGCCTTCTATATTACTACTTATATTTTACATAACTTTGGGATGAAGCCCAATAAAGCCTTCCAATTTATGAAATCATTCCAGTCTGCTGTCAATGTCGATCAGGAGCTATTGGTGGAAGTTTTGACGGAGCGCATCATTGAGAATGTTGTAGGTGAAGTATCATCCTTGATGGATGTCAATGCCAAAATCATGTATATGAAAGATTTAGTATTTAGTTTAGATAAGCAAAATGAGGAAATCCAGTCCTCTACAGCTGCGACTGAAGAAATTGCCGCTTCTATAAATGAAGTAGCCCGTATGTCCTCTCATATATCAGAAAAAACAACTGAATCTGTTGACCATGCGACACAGGGTAAAAATGCAATTGAGCATGCATTAACAGAAATTTTCAAAACGGAAGAAACGTTTACTTCGATTGTAGAATCTTTTACAGAACTGCAAAAACGGGTAAATGATATTGAACAAGTTGTGACATTGATTAACCAAATTGCGGACCAAACTAATTTACTAGCACTAAATGCCTCCATTGAAGCCGCACGCGCGGGTGAACATGGTAAAGGCTTTGCGGTCGTAGCACAGGAAGTACGAAAGCTTGCGGAAAGCACGGTCTCGGCTTTAAGCGAGGTCTCTACAAATGTTCACCATTTAAAGAGCTATTCCAATGACGTTTCCGACTCGATAACAGAAACAACAGCCATCATTAAAGAAGCAACCGTTGAGGCGAAAGAATCGTTACCATTATTGAATGCTATTGTCCATGCGATTGAAGGTATTAACTTGGATGTGACCAATACGGCAGCGATTTCCCAGCAACAGGCAGCGGCGATTGATGAAGTCTCCTCTAGAATGATTGAAATTTCTAGCTTGCAAGAAGATATTCGAGACTATAGTCATAATACATCAAGTGATATTCACCTTTTAGGGAAAGAAATCAATCGTTTCCGTAATGATATTATTGCCAATAATAATGTCCAGCTTTCATCCATTGCCCTTTTACAGCTATCTAAAGCTGATCATATTTTATGGAAGTGGCGCATTTATAATATGTTCCTTGGCCTAGAACATGTTGAGCCAAACGATGTCTCTTCACATAGAGAATGTCGACTTGGCAAATGGTACACAGCTTCTCGCACGGTGGAACGCTTCGACCATTTACAGGATTATCATGATTTAGACAATTATCATTTACTTGTCCACGAATCCGCGAAGCGCGCGGCGACAGCCTTTAAAGCTGGCAATATCGCACAAGCAGATAGCCATCTAAAAGAAGTGGATGAAGCGTCTACTCAAGTTCTATATTATATTAATAACCTAATCGCCTATTTAGAAAAAGAAAGAGTACTGCAATAAAGAGAGTGGCTCGTCCCCTCTCTCTACTGGTAGGAGGTATTTCCTTGAATAAACGAGCAAGTATTAAATTTTTTGGTGACGTCTACGGGACAGGCTACCGATTCTTTATTAAACAAAAGGCCATTGAATTAGGGCTAAAAGGGTATTGCAGATTGAATGCTGCTGAGCAAATTGAGGTTGAAGTAGAAGGAGCTGAAAAAGCGCTGAATGAATTCCTTCTTTTCGTCCAAAAAGGTGTTAGTCCCCAAGCCGATTCCAACTCATTTTCTTTAGAGCTGTATGATGATTTAAAAGGATATGTACGAATGGAGTCAGACATTGTTTAGTCTGGCTCTTCTTTTTACAAAGTAGTCAGGCCATCGTAGGACATTACAACATGCCTTACTAGTTAATGATTTATGTTTTGTTTAAGTAATTTATTATTGGCTATTGCGACTTCTATTAAACCAATCATACATGTGGCTAAAAATAATATAGACCAATTGATTTTTCTATATAATACACATGTATAGATAACGTCAATCACACAGTATAAAAGTATGATGCTAGCAATAATTATTCCTTTTTTATTCTTCATCATTCCATCACTTTCTTTTTTGACAAGATACTAATTTCAAACAAGCTGTATTATACTTTATTTTTCTTATTTTGCATAATTAAACATTTATTTGCAATCAGCACAGGAAATAAAAAATATCCGTATATAGGTTTTTCAAAAAACAAGCCTCCTACGTTTATTTTCAAATCAAACAGCACATCAACCTAATCATGAGAAATTCAAATCTATACGCTATAATGTTCACAAATTTCTTAAAAATAAATGGACATAAATAATGAACGACTTATTCCTAGGTATTCTAGGTAATATCATTGAGAAAATTTGCGATTCGCAGTAAAATTTATGTAAGGTTTCATTTTACATTGAAACTTTATGTCGATTATTTCGTATAAGAAGATAGACATATTGAAATGCAAGGAGGAAGAAACAATGCTTAGTGTTGGACAGTTTTTTTCTAGACATACTGCTAGCTTCGTTATTTCGCTAACAACTGTTTCTATCGCAGCAATTGCAGCAAATCCTGGATTCTTCCTTGGTGGTTTACTGTTTGCTGGTTCATATGCGACGAGTACAGCGTTGCTGAAACATAGACAAAAAAAGAAAGTCATGCAAATAGCAGGTATCACAAAAGAAGAATTCAAACACATTGAAACACAATTATCAACCGCTAATAAGCAAATTCAAACATTAAGTCAAAACTATTTACGTGTACGTTCTGTATCGGCTTTTAAACAACTACTTGAGATGACACGCATTTCAAAAAATATCGTCAAAATTGTAAAGACAGATCCACGTAAGTTTTATAATGTTGAACCCTTTTTCTATGCGCATTTACCTTCAGCAGTGGAATTAACGGATAAGTATACAATGCTTTCTAGGCAGCCGGTGAAGGATAAAGAAATTCAATTGACGTTATCCAAAACGCGTGAAACACTTACGGATTTAAATGATACGATTCAAATTGATTTAAAGGATGCGCTAGCTAATGATATTGACCACCTGCAAATGGAGATTGAATTCGCAAATCGTTCTAATCTTAGACGTAGAGAACAATTGGACTGGCGAGGCGATGATAAATGACAGCAAATGAACATGCTTTTCAATTAAATACCATTCCTGGTCTTTCTCCATTAGTACAATCTTATTTAGACACAACTCCACAAGCTGAGGCGATGGCGACGTACGAAACGCTATCGCCTCTTGCGCAAAGTCGAGCTTTACTATATGCTAGCCAAATTGATTTAACTGATTTTGAATCTTTGCTATCCTTAGGGCAAGATTCACAGCGTTCCCTATCCCAGTTTGCAGATCGGATGTTAGCGCAGGTGAAGCAAAAAGACGTGACCAAAATCGGCCAAATGCTCGATTCCTTAATGCATACTTTAGATCGTGTAGACCCGACAGCTTTAGAGCCGAAAAAGCAAACCTTTTTCAATAAGATATTTGGTAGTAAAACAGAGCCTACTGTGAAACAAACGCTAACAGAATTTGAACGCATTAGTATTCAGGTGGAACGTATTGGGGTGCAATTGGAACGTGCTCAGCTCCAACTCATTCGAGATGTAGAAAATTTAGAAGCGCTTTATACACATAATCGAGGATTTTTCGAGGAACTAGCTACTGCCATTGCAGCTGGTCAAATGAAAAAACAGCAAGCCATTGAAGTGGAGCTTCCTACAAAAATAACAAGTGTCCAAGCAAATAAACAGCCACTTGCCATACAACAGCTAAATGATTTCGCTGCGCAAATTGAGAGGCTGGATCAACGTATTTATGATTTACAGGTATCTCAACAAGTAGCCCTTCAAACAGCACCACAAATTCGTATGATACAGCAAGCGAATCAAACATTAGCTGAAAAAATTGAATTTTCCATTGTCACACTAATTCCTTTATGGAAAAATCAATTGGCGATGATGCTTTCCATGCATATGGATCATCACTATGCACAGCTTGAGGAACGATTATCACAGACACAGGATCGTTTTGCAAGGCCTTCATTTGAGCAGCAAGTATCGAAATTCAAGGAAACACAGCATGAGCTACAAACAGCTATAAAAGATGTCTTCGCCCTACATACGGCGACTGAACAGGAAAAACAACAGTTGCAAGATGCGACGGATATAAGAGGCTATCAGAGAGACTAATGAAAAAAAGGGTGGCTCAGTAAATGATCTGAACCACCCTGTCTTCTTTTTATGCAAAATAATCTTTATAGTAGCCACCGACATTGCCAGTGTTATCGATGATAAAAATGAACTCTTCTGTTTCATTTTTCACTTCATATTCTTTTCCAACTGTTAATACGTTTGATACTAAGTATTTTGATGCATTGGTATGTTTGCAAGTCACTGTTCTTAATGTTGGCGCATCTTTCCATTTTAAATGTAACATATTCTCTCTACCTCTCTTTACTAGCATAAAGCTAATGTCTAATGCTTATTTTATAATATTTTTAGGCTTTTGTGGAGAAAAAAGAAATACAATACCTAATCTATCCAAAAATAATTTTACATTTGAGGTGTTATGATGAGCTTTGGCGGTGTACCGCAATGGTTTTTTATTATTGCAATAGCATTTGTAATCTGCTTTGTCCTTTATGCAGAGTGGAATTCTAGAAAGTAAGTGAGTCCCTCTATTAGGACTCACTTTTTCATTTGTTGCTTCTACTTTAATGTTCGTTTTAAAAACTCTTTCGTTCGATCATGTTGCGGGTTTATTAATACTTGTGATGGTGGGCCCTCTTCGACAATTACACCTTTATCCATAAAGACTACTCGATCTGCTACCTCTTTTGCAAATTCCATCTCATGCGTCACAATTAGCATCGTATTGCCTGCATCGGCCAATTGTCGCATGACTTTGAGTACCTCCCCTACCATCTCAGGGTCTAGTGCTGATGTAGGTTCATCAAAAAGCATCACTTCTGGATTCATGGATAATGCTCGGGCAATGGCTACGCGTTGTTTTTGCCCCCCTGAAAGCTGTCGAGGCTTTGCGTTTACATATTGATCCATCCCGACGATTTTTAAATATTTAAGCGCCGTTTCCTCTGCTTCCTTTTTGGAACGTTTTAAAACTTTTATTTGCCCCACTGTACAATTATTTAAAACATTGTGGTTGTTAAATAAATTGAATTGCTGGAATACCATTCCTAGATGTGTTCGATATTCTTGAATATTGTGTTTTTCGTCTAGGATGTCCTCCCCTTGATAAATAATTTGCCCACCACTTGGTGTTTCTAATAAATTAATACAACGAAGTAAAGTGGATTTACCAGAACCAGAGGAACCAATTAAACAAACGACTTCCCCTTTTTCCACTTGAAAATTAACATCCTTTAACACTTGGTTACGTCCAAATGATTTACTTAAATGCTCGATTTTAATGACTGCCATTTGTGCGTCCCCCTAAATTGCTTCTTTTTGTTCTTTTTGATAAGCATCTGGTCCATCTAATCGTTTTTCAACATATAGCAGAATACGTGATGCCGTAAATGTCATGATGAAGTAAAGAATACAAGCTACAAAGAATGATTCAAAATAACGGAAGTTGTTACCGGAGATTGATTTTGTTTGGAAGAATAATTCTGTTACTCCGATAACGTTTAATACGGCTGTATCTTTAATATTCATAATTAATTGGTTGCCTGTCGCAGGTAGTACGTTACGCGCTACTTGTGGTAAAACTACGTGAAGCATGATCTGGAAGTGATTCATACCGATAGCTGATGCTGCCTCATATTGACCATTATCAATTGATACAATACCACCGCGAACAATTTCTGCCATATAGGCACCTGTATTAAGCGAAACGACTAATATCCCCGCTGTAATAAAGTGCATGTCTATGCCAAATGCAATATCTAATCCATAGTAGACAACCATAGCCTGTACAATCATTGGTGTACCACGGAAAAATTCAACATAGCATGTGAGTATAAAATTAATAAGCTTTAAGCCATAAAATTTCACACCTTTTTTACGAACTGGGATCGTATGCATAATTCCGATGAAAAATCCGATAAATGCACCAATAATTGTACTGATAGTCGAAATTAGTAACGTATAATACGCACCTCGTAAAAACATTTGCCAGTTGTTTTCAATAATTGAAAGTATCCATTCAAGACTCATGATGTTCCTCCTAACAATGTCATGTTGCTTGCTATCTTTTTCCTGCCCTAGCTCTTTCTACTAGTCTATGTTTTATTTCGCTAGGACATTATCATTATGTAGAGAGGTTCTCATTTTAATAATGATGAAATGATAGTGCACGGACTAGCCACTAGTCCGTGCCATTTTTTTATTGTGCTGCTGGTTGCTGAGAAATAGCTTCTTCCATAATCGCTTGACGATCATCTTCAGAAATTCCTTTTAGAATTTCATTGATTTTATCAAGATTCGCATCTTCTTTACGTAAGCCTACAGCAATTGACGTATTTGAAAGATCCGTATCGAAGCCCTCTTCAAATGCTACGTATGTGAATTTATCGTTGGCAGCAGCTGCGGAAATACCTTCTGGACGTTCTGCAACATAGCCGTCAATTTTGCCTGCCTCTAAAGCTACACGCATAGCTGGGAAGCTTTCCATTGCCGTTTGTTTATTAACATCTTTGATTTGATCAATCACATTGTAATTGGATGTATTAAGTTGTGATGTAATTTTTGCGCCAGAAAAATCTTGAATCGATTTGACCCCTTCGTATTTGCTGCCCTTTTTAATAACCATGACAAAATCAGAAGTATAGTAGTTTTCAGTAAAATCAATTGTTTTCTTACGTTCTTCTGTTGGCGACATGCCCGCGATAATTGCATCAATTTTATTTGATTGTAGCGCTGGTACTAAGCCGTCCCATTCCATTTTAACGATCACTAATTCTTTGCCTAAGCCTTCAGCAATTTTTTTCGCCATTTGTACATCATAACCGCCTGCATACTCTGCATTATCTGCAATTTTCACCGCGCCATTTGCATCATTTTGCTGTGTCCAGTTGAATGGTGGGTAGCCAGCCTCCATTCCAATTCGGAATTCACCGCCGCCTTCTTCCTTATCTGCGCCAGCTTCTCCTGAACTGCCTTCTTTTTTGTCGCTAGTGCCACATGCAGCTAGCACAATTGCCGTCATGATAGAGATCATTACTAACAGCCATTTTCTTTTCATGTAAAACTCCCCTTTTCTGTAAAAAAATAAGACAACTGTACGAAAAAAGACCTAAGTTTTGTGAACTTAGGTCTTACCTTTTATGACAGTTGCCCAAATCCTCACTAGTATTCCATGTTTCCGAGATAGCACAACCTAGTAAACTTGGAATTGAATTTACTAGGACAGTCCTGCACTTATTCACTGCAGACCCAGCATAAAAGTACGAGCTCCTTTTATACTTCGGCGATATTTCCTTCTTCATTGCGTCTTTGTTTGCTTGTACTCAACAATGAACTAATAAATACCGCGCCTCTACCTCACTGTTATATGTTAGTGAGGTTTGTTTATTTAATTGATATTTAGATACTACTATAAAACTAGTATGTACGTCAAGAGAGTTTTATCATTTTTCTGACTAATGCCAATATTAGGGTATTATGCTTGGCCTATCCATTGTTAATCTATGTATTTTTGTCAATATATCCGCCGGAAAACCACAAATTTTTACGATCAATGGTTTTTATTCTAAGTAAATAGTTTCGTATTTTCAAAATCACTAAAGACTTTAGTGATACAGAAAACCAAGAAAAAAACCCTGTAAAACAAAGTTTACAGGGTTTAAAGGAATTATGAATTTAATAATAAATCTTCAGGGTTTTCGATTAATTCTTTAACTGTTTTTAAGAATCCTACAGAATCTTTTCCATCGATGATACGGTGATCGTAAGAAAGTGCTACATACATCATTGGACGGATTTGAACTTCACCATTTACCGCAACTGGGCGGTTAACAATTGAGTGCATACCTAAAATACCAGCTTGAGTACCGTTCATAATTGGTGTTGACATTAATGAACCGAATACACCACCGTTTGTGATTGTGAATGATCCACCAGCCATGTCATTTAATCCTAGTTTTTTCTCACGAGCTTTAGTCGCTAAGCTAGCGATATCTTTTTCGATTTCTGCGAAGTTTTTGCTGTTTGCATCGCGTACAACTGGTACTACTAAACCTTCTTCAGTTGATACTGCAATACCGATATCAAAGAAGTTATTTAAATGTAATTCATCGCCAACGATTTGAGCGTTTACATATGGGTATTTTTTCAGTGCTGCAACAACAGCTTTTGTGAAGAATGACATGAAACCAAGTTTGATGTCGTTTGCTTTAACAAACTCTTCTTGTTTACGTTTACGAAGTGCCATGATATTTGTCATGTCAATTTCGTTGAATGTTGTTAACATTGCTGTTGATTGTTTAACTTCTAATAAACGTTTGGCAATTGTTTGACGACGACGGCTCATTTTTTCAATTGTTACACGGTCAGAATTAGCTGCTGGTGTGAATACAACTGGGCCACCTGTAGTTGCTACTGGTGTAGGTGCTGCTACTGCTGGTGCTGTACCATGTGCTGATACATCTTGTACACGAACACGGCCTTGTGGATCTACTGGAGATACCGCTGCAAGATCGATGCCTTTTTCACGTGCAAGTCGACGTGCCGCTGGAGATGCGATCACACGCTCACCAGAAGTTTCTTCTACTACAGGAGCTGCTGCAACTGGTGCTGTAGGAGCCGCTTGTGGCGCTGCTGGAGCTGGAGCTGCTTCAGCTGGTGCCGCCGCTGCTGGTGCAGCAGCTGCGCCTTCGCCTGCTTCTACGATAGCAATAACTTGACCAACTAGTACAGTATCGCCTTCTTCAGCTAAAATTTGTGTTAATACACCTGCTTCTTCAGAAATGATTTCAGCGTTTACTTTATCTGTTTCAAGTTCAACGATGAATTCACCTTTTTCAACGCGATCGCCCACTTTTTTAACCCACTGTGCGATACTACCTTCTGTAATCGATTCTGCTAATTCAGGGACTTTAATTTCAGCCACTTTCATTTCCTCCTTTGATTAACGTGCATGACGCACATAAAAGGGCTACTGCTTATGGGCAAGTAGCCCAGCTATCAATATTTATATGTTATTATTTAACCTTTACTGGCTCAGCAACTGCTTCTTCAATAAGTGATGATTGAGCTGCTTTATGAGAATCTGCATCCCCTTCAGAAGTTGAGCTCATTGCAGGACGACCTACATAGCGAAGCTTTTTACCTTCTGCAAGTTCATATAATGTTTCTAGTGCATAATTCCATGAGCCTTGGTTTTTAGGTTCTTCTTGTACCCATACGATTTCTTTTGCATTAGGATACTTAGCAATAATACCAGCAACTTGCTCTTTTGGGAATGGGTAAAGTTGTTCTACACGAACAATGTGTACGTGATCGAAACCTTCTCCATCTTTCACGCGATCTGCTAAATCGATCATCACTTTACCAGTACCTAATACAATACGCTCTACAGCTTCTGTTTTTGTACCTAAGCCAGGTTGTTCAATCACTTCTTGGAATGAACCATCTGCTAATTGCTCAGCATTAGCTGCTGCTAATGGGTGACGCAATAATGATTTTGGTGATACAACCACAAGTGGACGTACACCTTCAGTGCCTAATAACGCTGCTTGACGGCGTAATAAGTGGTAGTAGTTACCTGCATTTGAACAGTTTGCTACAAACCAGTTATTTTCTGCTGACATTTGTAAATAACGTTCCATACGGCTTGAAGAGTGCTCTGGACCTTGGCCTTCATAACCATGTGGTAATAGAATCACCATGCCAGATTTTTGACCCCATTTAGAGCGTGCCCCTGAAATGAAGTTATCAAACATTACCTGTGCCATATTCGCGAAGTCACCAAATTGTGCTTCCCAAACTGTTAATACATGGCCGTTTTCTAGGTTGTAACCATATTCAAAGCCAACTACCCCTGCTTCAGTCAGTGGTGAGTTGTGCACTGAAAAGGATGCACTTGCACCAGAAATATGATGAAGTGGTGTAAAGACATTACCATTGTTTTTATCGTGAAGCACTAAGTGACGTTGTGAGAAAGTACCACGTTGTGCATCTTGACCTGTGAAACGTACTGGTGTGCCATCTTGGATAATTGTTGCATAAGCTAAAGTTTCCGCATGACCCCAGTCGATTTTCGCAGATGCAAATGCGTCACGACGTTTTTCTAAAATTTTGCCAAGCTTTTTCTGTGGCTCGAAGTTTTCTTCAAACACTAGAAGCTCTTCGTTAATTTTACCTAAACGTTCTGCTCCAACTGCTGTATCAATTTGTGGGAATTCAATTTTTAACTCTTCTGGCATTTCTAATTGATGATGCTCATCTTTTGAAGCCATTTCTTTTACATGATCATAAGCCGCCTGCATTTCTGCATAAATAGCTGTATCTAATGCAGCTACATCTTCAGTTGATACAAGACCTTCAGTAACAAGTGCAGCACCATATAATGAACGTACAGTTTCGTGTTTAGATACTAATTTATAAGTTTCTGGGTTTGTAACCGTTGGATCATCCGTTTCGTTATGACCATGACGACGGTAACCAACTAAATCAACGACAATATCTTTACCGAATTTTTGGCGGTAATTAGCTGCAAAACGACCAACTTGTGCCACTGCTTCAGGGCTATCTGCATTCACATGTACTACTGGTACTTCATACCCTTTTGCTGGGTCAGAAGAGTAAACAGAAGAACGAGAATCATATTGTTCAGTCGTGAAGCCGATCATATTGTTCGCGATAATGTGAATAGTACCACCTGTTGTAAATCCTTCAGTTTTAGCGAAGTTTAATACTTCAGTTACGATACCTTGACCTGGGAATGCTGCATCACCATGCACAAGAATTCCTAAGCCTTTTGTGCGATCATGAATCGCTTGACCTGGTTTTGAAGTGTCATCTTGTGTTGCACGTGTAGCACCTAGAACTACTGGATTGCCTACTTCTAAGTGTGATGGGTTGTATGCAAGCTTTACATTCATACCTGAATCACGGTTATAAGAAGCACCCATATGGTATTTCACATCACCTGTCCACCCTTTTGTAATTTCAAGGCGACCATTTTCTGGCATAAATAAATCATTTGATACATGTGCAAAGTCAGAGAACATCATGTCATAAGGTTTATTTAAAATATGTGTTAAAACATTTAAGCGACCACGGTGTGCCATACCAATACGTACTTTTTCAACACTTAGCGCTTCTGCAGTTTTAATGATTTCATCAAATAGTACAATTTGCGTATCTAAGCCCTCACCAGAGAAACGCTTTTGTCCTACAAATGTTTTATGGATAAATTTCTCGAAATTTTCAACACGCGTTAAACGATCTAATAAGGCTTTCTTTTCATCAGAAGAAAGTGCTTGTTGGAAAGAGCCAGATTCAATTTGTGCTTGAATCCAATTACGTTCTTCTGTAGCTACTACATGTTCATATTCAAACGCTACTTTATTTGTATAAATAGCTTTTAAATAGTCAATTGCATCCTTACCATTTTTCACGTTTGCTGGCACATCTTTGAAGAAGATTGCTGCAGGAATTTCAGCTAAATCTGCAGCGCTTAAGTTGAACGCGCTTTCTTCAATTTGAGCTGTTTGTAGTTCACGGTTTTTCAGAGGATAAATATCTGCTGCTAAATGACCGCGTGAACGGATTGCATCGGCTAATTTCACAGCGGCTAACACTTTTTTGTAATCGCCAGCAGGAGCCGCTGCTGTATGACTAGCTACAGCTACTTCACCTTCTACTACTACTGGTGCACCAAATTGTTGGAATAAAGAAACTAACTCCGGTTCTACTTCTTCAGGAGACTGTAAGAATAAGTCGTATTGCTCCATCACATATCCTAGGTTAGGACCAGAGAAAGCTGACCATGGAGAACTTACAGTTGTAACGTTGTTCGACATGAAAAATGACCTCCAAATTTTGCCTTTCGGCAGTTCCATTAATTAAATTGCAATTAATTATATAATATTTAGCCGTTCTTTAAAAGAATGTTTTACACTACTTTTCCATATTTTAAAGAACGTTTTTTCCATCTCAATCTTACTACTCTTCACAAAAAATACAACTCTTTTTAGCAAATTAAGCAATTTTTTTCGCAAAGGATAGAATAATGAAATAAAGCGTGCATTTTTCTTAATATTTTAGCGGGATCTTTAATGAGAAAACGGTTCCAATATTAACCTCACTCTTGACTTCTACCGTCGCATTATATTTTTCAAGCAACATCTTCGAAATACTTAATCCTAAGCCAGTTCCACCAATTTGACGGTTTCTTGCCTCATCCACTCGATAAAAACGATCAAAGATAAAAGGAATATTGTCTTTTGCTATTCCTATACCATTATCAGCAATTTCTAAACATGCATAATTTCCAGCAACTGAAATAGAAATTTGTATCTCAGGAATTTTTTCACAATAACGAATTGCATTTTCTATTATATTACGAATGATTTGACTTAGTGCATTTTCAGTTATAAATAAAGGACCCATTTCATCATTTTTCGACAGCAAAATTCGCGCTTTTGGGTGTACAAGCCTCATTTCATCGATAACAGCCTCAATCACCGATAGTGCATTTGCCTCACTCATCTCATCTTTTTCCTCACGTCTTGCAAGCTCTAATAACTCCTCAATCATTTTACGCATGCGAGCAATTTCTGTTAAGGAAGTATCGATCGACTCCTCTAAAATAGCTGGATCATTTTTGCCCCATCTTTTTAGCAGAGAAAGATGGCCTTCGATAGCTTGGATTGGCGTACGAAGCTCATGAGAAGCATCTGCGACAAATTGTTGCTGCTGAGTAAATGAAATTTGCAGTTCATTCATCATGGCATTGTACATTTTCAACAAATCACCAATCTCATCGTGTGATGTGTAGGTTAGCTGTATAGGCTCATTAAAGCCTTGATCCATCACCATTTTCATGGAAGCACGTAATTCACGCAATGGCTTCATTAAATAATTGGCTAGATAATACCCAATAGTGCCTGATAACACCAATGCCCCAAGACCAGCGATGAGCATAGCTGTTAATAAATAATGCATGAGCGATTGAAAACCGTTGAGCGGATGGACAACTTGAACATACCCATGAAAAAAACCTAGTCGTATTGGTTCATTCATGACCAGTACGTCCTGCTTATTAATGGTCGTCTCAAAAATCTCCTGCATGGAGCTAAGAGGTGCAGCATCTGAAGTATTATTGATACGCAAAATATCCACACCGTCCGCATTAAACATTCTAACAGTTTCATCTCGATCGACAATCGATTTGAGCAAACCAGTATTTTGTTGGATTTGTTGAATCGTAATATCCGGTCCCTGTGATTGTAAAAATGAAATAATATCCCTACTAGTCCGTTCAACCTTGCTTTCCTCATCATTTAAAAGCCATGTATGGAGAGAAATATAAACAACCACGCAAATAATCGTATAGCTTATAAAAATTACACTACTCGATGTGAGCATCCATTTTTTCTGCAGAGATTGACGACGGAGATACATCAGTAACTTGTTCATTCCCGCATCACATACCCAACCCCTCGAACCGTTTCAATATAGGCATTCGTATCACCTGGGAGCTTCGTCCGTAAATGACGTATATACACATCTACCACATTGGTCTCTATATCTGTATCGTAGCCCCATACAGATGTTAGTATATGCTCGCGTGTACAAACTCTATTTTTGTGTTCGATTAATAGTTTCAGTAAATCATATTCTGTCTTTGTGAGGTCAAGTTTATTCCCTTGCACGAAAACTTCGTAGGCTGCGATATCTATCTCAATATCACGTAAACTTAAAAATTCACTATTTGCTGGCTCTTGCGTTGTTGCACGACGTAAAATCGTTCGAATTCTTGCTAATAGTTCTTCGATCGCAAATGGCTTGACGATGTAGTCATCTGCTCCAGCATCTAGGCCAGCTACACGATCCATAACAGCGTCTCTTGCCGTTATTAAAATAATAGGCACCTGAGATTGTGTCCTAACCCGCCGACAAATTTCAATACCATTGATGCCCGGTAGCATCACGTCAAGCAATAGCACATCAAATGCCTCTGTTGTTGCCAAAGATAGCCCCTCACGCCCTTCAAAGGCAACTGTCACGTCATAGCCTTCATGCTGTAGCTCTAGCTCGACAAAACGTGCAATATGCTTTTCATCTTCCACTACTAATATTTTCTTAGGCACATAATCACCTTCTATTCCGAAATAACGATGCAGGATTTTTATCCCTATACTGTTATAGCATAACATCAAATAAAAAGTCTGTCTCACAAGGATTAACTTGTGGACAGACTTTTTTAATGAGCTTCCGAAATAAAGAGATTATTTTTCCCAGCTTCTTTTGATTTATATAAAGCTTGATCAGCCAAATCCATTAATTCATCCAACGTTTGGGCATGATCTGGATAGTAAGAAATTCCTATTGAAGCTGTTGGTGTGAACTGATGATCCTCAATCATCCAGCCCGCTGCTAATTCATCACGAATGCGACGAATAATATGCATAATTTGACTATGCCTTTTATCAATTTCTCTCGTTAAACCTGTTAGGATGACAAGAAATTCGTCGCCTCCTATGCGGATAACGATATCATGACTTCGAACGGTTTTGCTTAAAGCGTGACCAAAGCTCTGAATAAACGCATCCCCTGTATCATGGCCAAAGCGATCATTGACAGCTTTAAAATCATCCCCATCCAAATAAAGCATCGCTACACTTGCATTGTTTTCGTCGGCCTCAGCCAATATTGTAGGAAACTCATTTTGTAAATAACGGCGATTAGGGAGCTGTGTTAAAGAATCATGATAGGCCAGATAAAGCAAATCATTTTCCCTCTCTTTACGATGGGTAATTTCACGGGACACCATCATAATTTGAGAAACTTTTTCTCGATCAGGATCATGGACCACCGTGACATTCCCTTCTGTCCAAATAGGTGTGCCGTTCTTTGCCTTCAGTAAAAGTTCGAACTGGGTATCTGTTTGACCAGTAAAGTTATTTAAAAATGTTTGCCATTCATGCTGGCTTTCTGTATCAATAATGGCACTGTAAAACTGACCTTGTAGCTCCGCATTTTCATAGCCTAAATATATTTCATAGGATGGTGACGTATAAATAATGATTCCATCCTCATTTGTAATAACAATTAAATCATTCGTATTTTCCGTAATGAGACGGAAGGTACGTTCAATATTTTTTAATTCTGTGAACATTCTTTTCTTGTCTGTAATATCATAGTTAATGGTTAAAATTTGTTCAATCTGACCAAATTCATTTTTTAATGGAACAATGGTTGCCTCCACCCAATAATCAGCATGGTATTTTGTGCGATAGCACAGCTCTCCCCGCCATATCTCTCCACTAGCAAGTTTGTCATTGAGTAATTGTAAAAAATTTTGTGTTTGGTACCGAGGCTTAAGTAACGCATAAGACTGCCCAACTAATTCCTCTTCCGTGTAACCTGAAGCTTGTAAAAACATCTCGCTCACTTCTGAAATATGGCCCGCACTATCTAAAATAGCGATGGCCGTAGCTGAATTTAATGCCGACTTAAACACTTCAAAGCCATGAGATTTCGACCGTAGTTCTGCCTTTTGCAAGGTGAACTGTGTGAAATCCTGCATAATAAGAAAGATTGCAAAGGAATTATCCTCTTGCATGACAGGTGATAGTGACAGTAAATACATGCGTTCTTGCTGGTCCAACGTCAGCAATTTTACAAACTTTCCATCAACGTTTTCTCCTCTAGCCGCTTGTTGTAAATACAATTTAATTTGCTGCACTTCTTCTTGTGGAACAATCGGTAAATCACTAAACATTTTTTGTTTGACGGCTTCATTATCTAATTGAAAATCTTCCATAAAGCTTGAATTCACTTCATAAATTATACCTTCAGCTGATAGCACAACGGTCGAAAAAAAGGCATGGTCGAACATGGACCGCATAAACAAAAATTTATCTTCAATACTACGATCATAGTGAATTTCCTTGGTAATTGCTAAAACATAGTCTTCCTGGTTATAGTGCAATGGGCGTACAGTTGTTTCATATTTACGAACCTCCGACTGCACATACGCATAATCTACATAGTCAACCTGTATATGTTCTGCAATTGCATGATGATAGTTTTTCTGAATGATCGAAAAATTTCGATTCGAGGTAACGGAGGAAAGCATTTTTCCAATTACATCGATCGATAACAGTTCTCGAGCTGCATTGTTTAAGCGAATATATTGAAAATCTTCCTCTACTTTTTTCATAAGAAAAACAAAATCATTACCAATAAATAATTCATTAAAAAAATCTTCGCTTAAAAGATACTCCATACTGTCACCTCCAGAAAAGGCCATTGCCATCATAATAAAAAACTATGTATATGCTTAATTATACGCAAAAACTAATTCTACTATTATAACATAAAAATAAAAAATTACCTTTCTAGAATTAGATAAATTATATCCTTTTAAGGATATTTTTGATAATTTAGCTATTTAAACATAAAAATATACTACTAAAGATTCACACAATTGATTAATTATAGATAAAAGTGATAGAATTTACTTAATTTTAAATATGGAAAATAAATTGAATATTTCCATTCATTTATCAGAATTTACTGACTATTAAACTTAAAATTTTGTTTTTTATGTGCAAAATGATTGCATGAAACAGCTAGCATGTTATATTATATTTAAAAAACTAGTCTTTTTTCGGTATGGTCGAAATCAGTAAGACAGCGGGAGATTATGGAATATCATAGTTATAACGTCTAGTTCTTTGGGTTTTAATTCCAGTACGAATTTTAGTTTTCTTCTTTATGCTTCAACGGAATTGTTTTAACTACCCTAGTAAAGGAGGCGTTTCGTATGCTTAAACATCGAGACCTGCATGAATGTACAGAGCTTTATGAACTATTATCACACCCTTCTGTATTCCCTTTTGTCCGTCAGAAAGCCACATCCGCTGATGAATACTGGTTTATGACAAAGCAACTGATCGAAGAGGAAGCGAGAGGACTCGCTATCTCGAGGACCATCACTGATGACTGGGGTCAACCAATCGGCACCATTAGTATACACGATGTTGAGGACGGTGCAGGTTTTTTAGGAACGTGGATTGGACTCCCTTACCAAGGAAAAGGTTACAATCAAAAGGCAAAAATGCTTTTTTTGAATGAGTTATTTTTTGATTATAATTTCCATACGGTATTCCTCCGTATTCGTGTTGAAAATATAAAATCACAGCGTGCTGCGTTAAAATTACCCTATGTTGTGAGCGCTAATGAAAGTCATCCAACTTTGTTAGCTCAAGTAAATAGTGGTATGGCACAATTTGATTTATTTAAAATTCCAAAGGATTTATTCTACTTAACAACTGCTTATCAAATGCAAGAAGGCGAAGAGCAAGCAATGTAAGCCTATTAATATAAGAAGAAGCTATGAGGTGTTGTCATCATCGACATCCCTCATAGCTTTTTTAATGACTTTTATTTTTGATAGTTCAAAATTAATGACGCCATCTCGTCAGGCGTTTTTGGTTTTTGAGTTTTGGACATCGTTTCAACCATTTCCTCTTTACGCCCTGTTAGTGTATAAACAGACTTCATAAAGGATTCCTTTGTTAAAGCTTCTTCCTGTAACACTTCTGCATAGCCCTGCTTTTTAAATAAATTGGCATTTAATATTTGATCCCCTCTACTTTTTTGGGCAGATAAAGGCACCAAAAGCATTGGTTTATGAAGTGCTAAAAACTCAAAAATAGAGTTTGATCCCGCTCGAGACACAATAAAGTCTGCTGCATGCATTAAATCAGGCAGCTCCGTCGTCACATATTCAAATTGTTTGTAGCCGGACAATGATTCTAACGACTCATCATAGTTTCCTTTTCCACATAAATGAATCACGTAAAACTGTTTTAACAGCTCTGGTAAATTTTTTCGAAGGGCATCATTCAGAACAACTGAGCCTAAGCTACCACCCATGACAAGTAAAACAGGCTTTAATGTTGTAAAGCCACAGTATGCTAATCCTTTTGCTCTTTCCCCTCTCAACAACTCAGGGCGAATGATGGAACCTGTACAAGTTGCTTTGTCACTTGGTAAATGCTTCAGTGTTTCTTCAAAAATGGTAAACACATGAGAAGCAAAAGGTAAAGCTATTTTATTGGCAAGCCCAGGTGTCACATCTGATTCATGGATTACGACTGGAACACCCGCCAGCTTGGCTGCCATGACAACAGGGACAGACACAAAGCCCCCTTTTGAAAATACAACTTGCGGCTTTACTTTTTTGATAATACGAAAAGCCTGCATCATTCCAGCAAGCACCTTAAATGGATCTGTAAAATTTTTCATCGAAAAGTAACGACGCAACTTACCACTTGCAATGCCATAAAACGGCACGTTAGGGAACGCCTCGCCAATTAATTCTTTTTCAATACCTTGTTCTGAGCCAATATAGTGGACATCATAACCTAGTTCAAGTAAAGACGGGAGTATCGCTTGGTTTAACGATACATGGCCAGCTGTCCCACCACCGGTTAAAATGATTGTTTGTTGTTTCACATGAATTCTCCTATTCCTTAAAAAACATTGTAGGTAGACTACTTTTTGTGTACAGTGTTCTATTTTACTATATGCCGACGAAAAGATATAGATGAAGCAATAAATTTTCAGCTTTTCTCTCTTTACATATGCTATACTTGTTCATTATGTTAATGAAGGAAGTATCATACATGTATCAAACATCCACTTTGAAAGAAAAATACGCACTACTTTTAAAAATGATCATCCCTATTTTAGTAACCCAAGTAGCTATCTACCTCGTTTCTTTTTTTGATGTGTTAATGTCAAGTCGCTATGGGACGGCGGATTTAGCTGGTGTATCGATTGGTTCCTCCATCTGGATGCCGATTTATACTGGACTATCTGGCATTCTCCTAGCCATTACACCGATTGTCTCCCAGCTTGTAGGGGCAAAAAAGGAAATGGATGCTAAAAAGGCTGTTCAGCAAGGCATTTATGTAGCCATTACACTGTCCATCATTATTTTCATTGGACTTTTCTTTGGCATCGATTGGATACTTAGCAAGATGAGCTTAGAAACATCTGTACATACTATAGCAAAGGGCTACATCTATGCGATGTGCGCGGGCCTTTTACCACTATTTTTATTTTTTGTTATGCGTTGCTTCATTGATGCACTCGGACAAACACGTGTCACGATGATCATTACCTTAATGACAACACCGATAAATATCGTATTAAATTACATCTTTATTTTCGGAAAATTCGGATCACCCGAGCTTGGTGGGATTGGAGCAGGTGTAGCCACAGCCATTACTTATTGGCTGATTTTCTTAATTACTGCTTGGATTATCGCAAAACGAGTGCCTTTCGAACGCTTCCGGATGTTTCACAATTGGCGCAAGCCTTCATGGCTGCAATGGAAGGAAATTTTGCTAATTGGTGTACCGATTGGCATTTCACTCTTCGCAGAAACAAGTATCTTTTCGGCCGTCACAATGATGATGAGTAATTTTAGCACAACCATCATCGCAGCCCATCAGATTGCGATAAATTTCACCTCCCTCCTATATATGGTCCCCCTAAGCATTTCAATGGGTGTCACGATATTAGTAGGCTTTGAGATTGGTGCCGGTCGCATGCGGGATGCACGTACGTATAGTTATCTTTGTGTTGGTACTGCCATCGTCTTTAGCTTTATTTCTGCTTGTATACTCTTTATTTTGCGTGAACCTGTTGCGCATATGTATACGACAGATAGCAACGTAATTGAATATGCTGTGCAATTTTTAGTATTTGCCGCTATTTTTCAGCTATCTGATTCTATCCAAGCCCCTGTGCAAGGAGCTTTAAGAGGCTATAAAGATGTGATGATAACATTTATTATGGCCATTATTTCTTACTGGGTAATTGGTTTACCAGTTGGTTATTTGCTTGCGACCCACACAGATTTAGGGCCATTTGGCTATTGGATTGGACTGGTTGCAGGATTGACTACTGGCGCTGCTACACTATTGATTCGCTTGCTACTTGTTCAAAAAAGAGTGACTGTTGCCTAATAAAAATCGCCTTTCCTTTGTTCTAGGAAAGGCGATTTTTTTAACGTAAAACTCCTGTTCGAATGATTTTTACCTCCACTTTCGGTTTCAGTAATAAAGAGGAGAATTCGGTATGCCAATCTTCTTTAAACATGTTTGGATGATACGCCCGAATATGACGACCAACCCCTAATGTATCAGACTTTTGATTTTGAAGAATCCGCAACACTTCCTCAAACTCAGCTTGCATTTTTTCCTCTATCATTTGTTGTACGTCCTGAAAGATTTCATCCTTATATAAATGATCGTGCGGAAATTCTTCAACCTCCACATCAATGGTATAACTCATATCTATTGTTCGTAATTCCTCATTAACAGTCCATTTACGCTTCACCTTTAACACATCAACTGTAATTGGATTGACCTTCCCATCATTTTGCCACAGATAGCTCATTCGTGCTGCTTTACTTTTTTGATTCATTAATAGCAGCATCGTTAAGGATTGGGATGGTGTTAAGACAGTGACGGTAAAGCTTCGTCCAGAAAATATAGCTAAGCCCCCTGCCACCGCATGCTTTTTATCTTCACTAAGTTGAAAATAAGGCAGAGCAATATCAATGGTCTGATCCAAAAGCATAGAACCCACTACTTGCAAATCGATCTTTGGAAAATAGGTATTATCCTCTGAACTTTCGATAAATCGCTGATAATAGCTCCCCGCGCTACCAGCAAGATCTTTTGTCAAATCTATAAACGGTTTAACATCACCTTCAGTAAGCGCGATTTTGATTGATATAGGATTTTGAGGGTCCCGAAAATATATATCCAACAGTTCATAGATGGACTCCCTCGCCGTACGATCAGAAATCAGAATTGTTGATAGCTCCGATAAATCAAGTGTTTGCTCCACTTTTAAATTAGCATTTGTCCGCACTTCACGAGGTGATAATCCTTCAGCCTCGATAATTTCCGTTTCTTGAGTCATTGAAGTTGGGTAGGCATAATATCCTTTATACGCTCCAACATAACCTTCTATCCCAACAAGCGTTACAACGGAAGAATTTTTATATAGTCTTTCATCCCAGCAGCCAGCTAGCAATAACATCGACAGGACCATTATGATTCCTTTACGAAACACTTTTTCCCCTCCATTTATTCCAACCAATTATGACGATAGGCAATAAAATAGTAAAGAAGATGATTACGTAGTGTAAAGAATTTTTGATAAACTCAATGCTTCGAAAATGCAGGACAAAAAGCGGTAGAATGGCTAGGAAAAGATGATACACAATAATACTTCTTTTCGGATGTTTCTTTTGTTTTATAAAATGAAGCACTCGGAAGGATAGCCCATAAATCATAATAGTAACTATCGACCAGGAAAGCCAAATATAAACGAAAAAAATATCAAGTCGTTTCACAAATGTGACTTCCTGTGATTTTAAAATATACATAATGGGTTCTGGTATGAGATTAATTTCATCCAAAGAGAAAAACATTTGCGTAAAAAGTACCGAAATAAAGTAAAAGACGAATATGACTAGCTGATAGGTCAATAAGGGTCTTCCCTTTACTTGTAACTCTTTTTGTAAAAATGGGCGATAAATAAGGTACATTTCAATGCCAAAATAGGCATAGATACTATGAATCAGGCCAGCTACTATTTGTTTTGTATGATTCCATTCAATCGGAAAAAGATTACTCCACGTTAAATCTGGTATGGCTAGCATGAGAAAAATCACAAATAGAAAAATAAGAGGAATGAGTAATACACCAATATTGATAACCGTTTCTGGTCTACTTAAGTTGGCATATAACGAAAGCGCTACTATAATGACAACAACAATCCACTCGGGCGTTTGTGGTAGCACCCACGATGCCAAAACAAAGCTCATATAGGCAATAAAGACAACGGTCACTAGTAGCCAATAGATTTGATATACCCAACGAAAGAAAGCATTTAAATAGAAATACGAGTAATACCGTTCAAAAAATAGGAGTAGGCCATAATGTATGGCACTCGCTATAATAAAAATGAACCATGAGCTATTTCTACTGGAAATCATTAACGGAGTTTGAAAGGCGATGTAGACAACTCCTGTTTGAAAAATAAATAATAGTAAAAAGAACTGAGCCTTAGTCAGGGAAACATTCATGGTGTATCCTCGTTTTTCGTTTGCTCATCTTTTGGTGGTTGAAACGATGTCACTTGCACGGTCGGTTTAATAAACGGCCAGCGTAGAAAAATTTTAAGCACTGCCTTCGGTTGAAAAGGAATGATAGGCGAAAAATAAGGCTGTTTTAAAGACGTTAAATTAATTAAATGAATAAGTAAAATGACAACTCCTACGACAATCCCTAAAAAACCAAACAAAGAGGCGAGTACCATAAATGGAAAACGGATCATGCGAATAGTACTATTTAACTCGACTGATGGGACAACATAACTAGAAATAGCGGTTAATGCCACAACAATGACCATTAAATTAGAAACTAATCCTGCACTGACGATAGCATCCCCTATGACTAATCCCCCTACGATTCCAATTGTTTGCCCTACCGATTGTGGTAATCGAATGCTGGACTCTCGAATCAATTCCATAATAATCTCTAGAATCAATGCTTCAATTAGCGGTCGATAAGGAATGTCATTCACGTCATTTTTCACTTGATTACTTAATTCTAATGGTAGCACTTCAAAATGAAAGCTTATAATGGCAATATAAAAGGCTGGTAAAAAAACGGCGGTTAAAAACGACAGAAGTCGAACAATTTTATAAAAAGAACCGACAACAACTCGACCATTATAATCATCTGGCGTCTGATAGAATGAAAAAAAAGTGACGGGAGCAATAAATGCGGTCGGTGAAATATCCGTCATGACCACAACCTTACCCTCCACTAAATTGGCTACTACCCGATCTGGATGCTCCGTATTTAACAATTGCGGAAAAGGAGATAACACAGAATCCTCCAGCGCATCACTTAATTGACCAGAGCTATAAAAATAATCAATTTTCAGAGCAGCAATCCGCTTCTCTATCTCTTGTAATGTCTCTGGCTTTATAACCCCATCCATATAAAGATAATACGCCTTTGATTTCGTTTGTTGGCCAATCGAAAATGATTTCACGACCAATGCAGGATTATTGACACGTCTACGTATTAACGCTAAATTGGTATCCACACGCTCAATTAGACCTTCATGTGAACCGCGTAAAATACTTTCGCTACTCGGTTCTTCGAGGTTACGTCGAACTTCATTCACTATAGTAAGCGCCAGCATTTTTCCTGTATCAGGCAAGATAACGATGGTTTCTCCCTGACAAACTCGCTCAATCGCAAGGGGTAATGAAAAATTTTCTAATGTCGTAATTAATGTTTCACTCCAAAAAGGCTTTGCTGTATCTAAACGTGCATAAATTGTATCTAAAACTTTTTGAACTTCCTTAGCATCTACAAGAGAAGCGTAAAAGCATAAAATAGCTGTATTGCCTTCATGCCAATCTACCTGTCTGACTGTCAAATCAGAGGAATGGTAGAATGCTTTTTGCAGGCTTTTCATCATATATTCCACTCTATCCATAAAACGCCTCCTCTACTGGAGAGTATAAGCATTTTTCTCTTATTTCAAACAAGTTGATAACAGGATTCACCGGCATAAAAAAGATGCCCCGACGATTTTACCTAGGCATTTTACAAATAATTATTTTAGCTTTACCTGTCATCCCTCTTTGACATTTATACAATAAAAAAATGCCCTATAAGCCTAGTAGACTTATAAGACATTTTCGTTAACACATATCTTATTTTGTAATAAATTGTTGTGTCCAGTAATTACCTGATTTCACGTAACCTACACCAATATGCGTAAATTTACCATTTAAAATGTTAGCACGGTGACCCGGTGAGTCCATCCACGCTTGTACTACTTCTTGTGGTGAACGTTGACCTTGTGCAATGTTTTCTCCTGCACTTTTATAGGCGATTCCTAAAGCTTTCATACGATCAAATGGTGAACCGAATGTTGGACTTGTATGTGAGAAATAGTTATTACTTTGCATATCTTGTGATTTTTCACGAGCTGCCGCCATTAATTTATCATCTGTTTGTAATGGAGATAAACCAGCTTTTGTACGTTCAGCGTTCGTTAATTTTACTACCTCTTGTTCAAATGCGTTCACATCTGAAGTTGTTGTTGAAGGTGTAGAGCTAGTTGGTGGTGTTGCTGGCTTTTCGTTTTGTGATGATTGATTATTGTTTGGCGTAGTTGCCGTATTATTATTATTTGTTGTAGGCGTCTCTTTAGATGGTGTAGATGCCTGCGGGAATTGAATATTCCATTTATGATTGTTAGACCATTTATAATAAACTTTACAGTTTGTTGTTTGCTTTACTGAATTCCCCTCTGTTGTATTTGTAGCAGCAGAAGCTATTTGAATTGGAGCTGCTAAAAGAAATGTTGCACAAATTGCAGTTAGTGTTTTTTTCATGTTTGCAATTCCTCCTTCTATGCCATTAATCGTAAAGGATAATTTTCGTTAAATTCTTACCAGCATCTGCTAACTACGCCAACACGGAAATAAATACGCGAAAAATCGGGGTTTTTTTGCTATATTTCTTAGTAGGATTAACCAATCTATGAAATACTTACGTTTGAAAGTGGGTTGACACCCCTATAAATCTAGCAAATATTATCGTAAATTCACCATAAAAGTGAATCCAAAATGTATGCGCTATTCAATGATTCAGTTAGTCTAAAGATCCTTATTGAAAGCCGCCAGAATTGTGATATCACTAGTTCTAGTGGCTCTTCTCACTATTTATATTACAAACATATTACAAATACGTTACATTCTCTTTACATAAAAATAAAAAAACCTGTGTAATCTACACATTGTCTAAATTGTGCAATAATCCACAGGTTTACATTTTCTTTATTGAATGCCAATGACAGGAAGAGACCCAACGTTTTCACCGATAATAACAAGTTTCGCTGGCATTTTTATATATTCCGGTAGCCATTGAACCATGCCATATGCATATTGGAACAGCATTGGATTTTTAATGCCGTCTACCGGCACATACCCTTTCATTCGATAAATTGTTTCTGGTAATGCACGTACCCAATCTTCAAACTGTTCCTGTGTAAACTCCATATCCGTAAACTCCACTAAACGTGAGCCAAGTTGCATAGAGGCTATCGGTGCTTTCACAATATCTGCTTTGTCCATTTGTGCCGTTGCCTTTAAATTCTCTAATAATGATAGTGGTACTCGCCCATTCGTCGTTTGCAAAATAAAGGCATGAGGATTTAAGCCTTGTAGCTCATAGACTACTTGTGCTTGCTCTGCCTCTGTTAAAAGATCCGTTTTATTTGCTAATAATAAGTGAGCATGGCGAATTTGTTCCATAAATAGAGAGCGTACTTGTGGTGTCAGCGTATCACGGTGAAGCCATAGCTTTGAATCAGCCACTGTTACAATGCCTTTGACATTTAGCTTATCAGCAAACAATGGTGAATATACCGCATCTAAAGCCTCGACCGGATGGGCAGCACCCGTTGTTTCAATAATTAATACATCAAAATCACTATCTAATAGAAGAGATTGAATTTGTGCCTCTGTTTTTTCAGCACCTGAACAGCAAATACAGCCTTCTAGCATCTCTTTGAGCGGAATATCCTTTTCCACGGCCTGTGAGTCAAATGGTAGCTTCCCCAGTTCATTCATAATAACAGCGGGCTTTAAATTTTTCTCCTTTAGTTGGCGAATCACATCTGTCAGCATCGATGTTTTACCACTTCCTAAAAAGCCACTAAATAGGTATACATCCTTCATTCTTTTCTTCCTCCTATAAAAAAAGCTGTCGCAGATGCCGTGAAAACGACTGTTGCGACAGCTGTAATGTTAGTTTGTAGTTTCCTCAGTCTTATCAGCTGTACCTAAAAGAAGCTCTTTCGCTTTTAACAACTGAGGATCATCAGCTTTCATTTTTGCACGTAAAGCATCCATTAATGCATACGTTGTGTTTCCTGTTAAAACACCTGTCTCTTCAAGATTATTCGCAGCCTGTAATTGTTCTACTGCATACGCTGTATTGTCATCGAAAAGACCATCTATTTCACCAGGCTCGTACCCTAATACTTGGAGCATTTCTTCTGCAGCCTTCACAGAGTCTGATTGCATACCTGCCTTCATTTCTATAGAAGCATTCAAGTATGGTAATGACGCATATGTTGGGTAAGCGACCTTGACATCAGGAGTAATCCCTTTTTCATTAATCCAGTTACCTTTCGGCGTTAACCATTTACCAGTAGTAAACTTCAGATTAGAGCCGTCTTTTAACGGAGTCACATTTTGGACTGTGCCTTTACCGAAGGATGTTTCACCAACAACCTTTGCACCAACAGATTCTTTTAAAGCACCAGCTAAAATTTCGGAGGCAGAAGCACTACCACCATCAACTAGAACTGTAATTGGTAGGTTATATTTTTTACCAGCAATCGCATTTGTGACTTCTGGTTCTGCATCCTTTTCTTGTACCTGTACAATGGCCTTGCCTTCTGGAACGAATAGATTAGAAATATCCACTGCAGCCTTTAAGTAGCCACCTGGATTTTGACGTAAATCTAAAACAATCCCCTTCATGCCTTTGCCTTCGTACTCCACGAGGATTTTTTCAAGCTCTTGGGCAGTTTGTTCACTAAACGATGTAATTTGAATATGGGCAATATTGCCATCAAGCATTTCACCATAAACAGTTTCTACTGGAATTTCATCACGAACAATTGTCATTTGAATAGGCTCCGTATTGTCGCCACGTTTCACTGATAATTTCACAGGCGTTCCCTTTTCGCCGCGAATTAACGCTACTGCTTCTGTAGCACTGAAACCTTGAATGCTTTTCCCATCAACTGTTAAGATGATATCTTTTGGTAATAAGCCTGCCTTCTCAGCAGGGGAATTTTTAATCGGTGACACAACTGTAATATAACCATTACGTTCTTGAATTTCTGCACCAATTCCTTGGAAGCTTGAAGATAAACCAGAGTTAAATTGGTCTGCTTCTTCCTTCACCATAAAATCAGAGTACGGGTCTCCTAAAGCGTCGAACATGCCATTAATAGCACCATCGACAACCTTTTCATCTTCAATATCTTTGTAATAGTTATTTTTCAGTAAATCAAATGCTTCATATAATTTCGTAAATTCCTCACGTTCTACAGGAACTTTCACTTCTACTACTTTCTTATCACCAAATGTTAACGCGAAAATCGTTAAACCAGCAGTAATAAGAATTGTAAAGAACATTAGCATGATGAATTTAAACGGTTTTAATTGTATAAATTGTCCTGCTGGCTTAATTTCAGCAGGTGTTGGCTCTTGCTGCTGTTCCGTACTTTCATTTTTCTGTTCATCCATCTTGATTGTCACCACTCTCATATACACTAACTTGTTGTCACACTATTACCATCTTAACAGGTTATACAGAAGACGAAAAGAAAAAGACTGTCGAAATTTTATGACAGACCTTGTCTGATCCTGCTTCCAAGCATCTCGCATCCAAATGCTTATGGACCCATCATTCCCTATAGAAGCTTAAGGTATATAATGGTACTGCCTTCTAATTTTACTCATTTCCTAGTAGCAGTCAACTAAAAATTCAATTGAATCATAGAAATACTATAAAAATATAACGTGCCAGTGACTGAAAAAGTTTCAAATCATGGTAATTTTTTTACACAGGTTCTTCTAATAGGGTTTGAAGCTTTTTATAAACAGAATGAACCGTTAATCGGTGAAAGGAAATAAGTTGTCCTTTATAGATGACAGAGAAGATACCATACGGTGTCGGTGATTTCTCCATTAACTCGTCACGGCTTTGGATTTCGACTAAATCTACTGAAATATCTAGCTTGCTGGCAGCGGCTAAAATGTTCTCCGTTGCGACTTCTACATATGGACATTGAAAAGATCGAAGAATCGTCAAGTTGTGATAGCCTGTTAAACGTTCATGCCAATTTTCAGGAAAATACGGTAACTCTACAACTTCACTAAATGGGTAAACCAATAATTCAAAATCAAAAGGTGCAGTGGCGACTAGTTGGAATTGGTGCTGTAAAAATAAAGCCTTGCTTGGGGTCCACGATGTCTGGTCATTAGTTAGCACCGCGACTCCTTTTTTACCCCGTTGTTTTGCATCATCTATGCACTTTTGCAATAATTGTGTACCGTATCCCTTTCCAACAGCGCTAACCCATAAACAATGAATCATTATATAGCCTTCTGCATGTACAACCCTAGAGGAATATTCTGCGTCAGTATACTCTATAAAGCCCACTTGTTGATGATCTTCTACTAACTGCACATAACGTAAGCCCTTTTCAAATTGTTGATGTAGCCATTTATTTTTACCTTTATAGCCTTCACTTTTTTTCTTGCTCCTTAAACAAAAACTGCCTATCCCCTCCAACAATTGTCCATCCATTTCAACAATCTCTATATGTGTCAATGGCCGACCCTCCAATATTTAGTTGTTCTGCTAATTTTATCATTTCTTATGAATCATTTAAATCGTTCTCCTTTTCTCTTCCTCACGCATATGATGCAAGTAATGACAAACATAAGGAGGAAGGATAATGGGGAGAAATAATAAGCCCGATCAAAACAATGATTCCTTGGAAATTTATGCAGCTAAGTTATCTTATATCGGCACAGCTATCTCAACACTTGGAGATGGCCTGCAAACCATTGCAGCAGGTCTTGCCCTAGAGGCACTCGTTAACGCGAATAAGGATTCTTCTCAAAATAATAATGGTGACAGCCAATCAAACGTGCAAATTGATACTATGCAGAAGCAAATTGATTATTTAATTGGTGAGCTGAAGCACATCAAAAAAATGCTGAAATAACCTTTACATAAAGAGAAAGCGTAATAAACAGTCGTGTTGAAAGAAGGCTCTCAACACTACTGTTTTTTTTCCATTTTTTTGTGGGCCATCTGTACTTCAAGCAATTCTGAAACGGTCACAAAGCGATAGCCCTGTTTTTCAAGCTCCGGTAAAATTTGCTCTAGCGCCTTTACAGTTTGTGCTCGGTTCCCTCCACCATCATGAAATAACACAATATTACCTGCCTTTACACCTTTTAAGACAGTATTCACAATTCGATGAACGCCTGGGCTCTTCCAGTCAAGCGTATCCAAATGCCATGACCACATCACCACTTTATAGCCCTCTTTCGCGATCGCATCGATCATCGCATCTGAGAACTGCCCTTCTACCGGACGGAATAAAGTCGGTTTAAAGCCGGTAATACTATAAAGGGTCTCATTCGTTTGATCAATTTCCTTCATCAAATTCGTTACATTTGTTTTTAAAGGATGGGTATACGTATGGTTGGCCAATTCATGCCCTTCATCGTACATTCTCGAAATAAGCTCAGGATTTTTTTCTGCATTTTGTCCAACAATGAAGAATGTGGCTTTTGCTTGATATTTATCCAAAACATCGAGAACATCCGCTGTGTACGTGCGATGTGGGCCATCATCAAAGGTGAGTGCGATGATTTTCTCCTCCGTTTTGATTTCCCAAAGTATTTGTCCAGCCTCTTCATAATACTTTCTGCCTTTATTGTCATAAGAGCTCGCCTTGACATAGAAAAATGACACTGTGATCAAACAAAGAGGCAGTAGAAACAGTAATAATTTTTTCAAATCTTCACGTCCCCAAATATTTTTTCGTACTTTATTATTTGAGGATTTCGCAAAAAAATGCTTATGTTTCGATAAATATTATAAGTGCTTTTTCACATGATACTCTAGGTGATCGAGATAATCCTGAACGAGCCATTTGAGTGTCACCTCTTGCTGTTGACCCATTTCACATGGACGTGATAATGCCTGTTCTGAGAGATTTTCCAATACCACCACTATTTTTTTGTTTAAGCTCGTCCATAATAATAAGATTTCTTCTATAGGCATTTTTTGATAACCCTGTAGCTCGACCCATTGAACTTGGTCGTATGTAGACACTACATATGGTGAAACGTCGTATTGAATCTTTATAAATCGTTCAAGGTTGATGAGGGCCGAATCGCATAAATGACCTAAGCATTCTTTTTTAGACCATTTATTTTGAGCAGTGCGTTCTGTCATTTCTGTTTCAGTCATAATGTGAAACATTTCGGGGATTTTCAGCAACCAATAACGTAATGATTCAATGATGTTCTGCATAATGATCATCTCCTGTTTGATAAATGGTCACGTAATAATCTACTAACGCTATCACAGCCTGCACTCGTTTATGTTCTTTTTCAATTTTATAGGAAATAAAGAGAATCGTGACATTCAAACTCAATATCACCAATGCAACAATTTGGACAAGCGAATGTCCCATCATCAATTGGCTATTCACGGCGGCAGCAATCAACGTAAACACGGACAAAATGACCCCACTTAAAGTGATGAAAATAGGCTTTAAACGCATAATTTCCTCCGCCTGCCACCTTAACATATGGATGATAAAGCGTAGCTCCTGTGTTGTATATTGTTGCTGAAAAATAACAAAATAGGACTGATAAATATCTTGGTGAAGCTTCTTATGGAGAATTTGTTTATGCATTTTTTGTACAAATCGATCACAAAAATCATTATCTAATGCTTCCTCCGGCCGTAACCGCTTTTCATTACATTCTACTATAGCGACCCTCAATCCCCCTCATTTGGTCATAATGATTACTATTATATGAAAGAAAATTAGGGGTGTAGTACGCCTTAAAGCAAGTCTTTATCTATTTTTACGCTAAAAAGGCGTTAACACCGTCTATTGAGCAAATTTCTTAATTGCCAAACGCGAACACAAGCTCCATTTCACACACCATTTCTCCATCAACCATCGCGATTCCCTTCCCTTTACCGATTGAGCCTTTTACACGTGTAATTTCTACTTCAAGACGTAATTGATCTCCAGGCTTCACTTGTTTTTTAAAACGACATTGATCTATGCCTGCTAGCAATCCCAGTCTTCCCTCATTGCCTTCCTTCGTTAGCATGATGACCGCGCTAACTTGTGCTAATGCTTCCACTATCAGCACACCTGGCATCACAGGATATTGGGGAAAATGACCGTTAAAAAACTCCTCATTGATCGTCACATTTTTAAGACCTACTGCACGTTTTCCTTCCTCCAATTCTTCAATCCGATCCACCAAAAGGAATGGATAACGATGTGGTAAAATTTCTTGTATTTGTTGACTAGTTAACATGCGGATACCTCCAAATTTTTAATGATCTCATTCTATCATTAAATACTATTAGTTGGTACTAAAAAATACCCTAAACTATACAGCGAATCATCCATTCAAATCGTCTATATTATCCGTTTATTATTTTCTGAATATTTTTTCATTCTTTTTTCAATATTTCTTTATCGACAGCTCTATAGTAGCTAGAATATAATATGTCATGCATTCACCCTAGAATGATTAGTTTATTAGAATAGGATGGTAAGCATGTTATCTTTTATCGCAATAGTTCTTTTATTATTTTTAATTCCAGGACCTGCAGTCATTATCACCATTACACAAACGTTAAAAAGTGGTAAAAAGAATGGCATTTATACAGCATTAGGTATCGGTCTAGGCGACTTAGTCCATACTCTGGCAGCTGTTTTAGGGCTATCCGCTATTTTAATGAAATCTGCCACAGCCTTTGAAGTAGTGAAATATATAGGTGTAGCTTATCTTGTATATTTAGGAATACAAATGCTCGTAACAAAGCCGAAGAAAATTGAACAGCCTACTGTGGAACAAAGCCCAGCGAGTACTTCATTCCGCCAAGGCTTTTTAGCCGAAATATTAAATCCGAAGACGGCATTATTTTTCCTTGCCTTTTTACCTCAATTTATCCAGCATAATGAGACATCTGTGACAGTTCAACTGCTGACACTTGGCATTACATTTGTTGTCATGAGTGCGTTGTATACTATTTTACTAGCTGTTGTAACAAGCTTTATCGGAGAAAAAATGTTTACGAAAACAAGTGGAAGCTCCCGTTGGCTTGAGAAAACGGTTGGCTTTGTCTATATCGGTCTAGGTGTCAGATTAGCCCTACAAACACAAAGCAAATAAATGACGAGAAGAACCCAAATTGGAGTTCTTCTTTTTTTTGGAGGAAAATTGGTGGCAATAGCTAATACATACTAAAAGGAGGTTTTACAATGAATCATCGTCAAGAAAATTTATTTCAACAACTACAGCATTATCGAAGCGAGTTACTACAAATACTAGATCAACTAACAGAGGAAAAGGCCAATATCATTCCGACTGGCTTCCATAATAATATCCGCTGGAATATGGGCCATTTATATCTCGATCAATATTTATGGATAGAGGCTCTAACAAAAGACAAACATAAAGAACTAGACCATTTCACCAACTGGTTTGGATTCGGTACCTCACCTGATCATTTTGATGAAAAAACCCCATCTTTTGACGCATTAAAAATATTATTGGCCCAGCAGCCTGAGCAGCTAAAGGAACAATATGGTCATCGTTTAATGGAAGAATTCCCTCCCATTGAGATGGGCATGCAAACTATAGAACAAGTACTACTGCGAACTATTTTCCATGAGGGCATGCATGTGCAGGCAATCTTAACGATTCATCGGATACTTAACGAGTCTTAGTCAATAGCTTTTTAAATTGATATTCTATCCACCTTTCAGCTAAAAACCAGGGGATTTTTATGTAAAATATAACAAGCTTATAGATCAAAGTAATCTATAAGCTGTGACGCCTTTTACTGTTTCGGTGTATTCGCTGTTAAAGGATTTGCATTAGCTACTAATTGAACAGGTGTTGTCGTTTGTTGGTAGCTATCCTTCTGTCCTTGATTGGATTTCCCGTAGCCTTTCATCGCAGCAAACAATGCTGCACCAACTATGCCCCATGTTAAATATCTCACAAAAAAACCTCCTTTCATGGTTAGTATTCGATTTCAAAACCGGTTTATACACTGTAAAAAAATAATAAATAGTAATCTATTATAATCCTATTAGAATTTTATGGTAAAATAAGGTCGTAAAAATAAAGGAGGGTAACAACCATGAAAAAAATCTTCGCAGGCTTATTATTAACATCTGTATTATGGACAGCTTCCCCCGCTGACGCAGCAACACCTCAACTGAAGATTGACGAGGTTGTCGTGAAAACCGATGCAGCGCCTGAGGTCAAAAACAATCGAACAATGGTACCTTTGCGTGTAATTAGTGAAAATTTAGGTGCGCAAGTACAATGGAAGGGTTCACAAATTACCCTTTCAACGAACCAATCAACCGTTATTTTAACTTTAAACAGTCAGTCTGTTATTCAAAACGGCCAAGCTGAACAATTGGATACAACACCATATCTTAAAAATAATCGTACCTACGTTCCAATCCGTTTTATTGCTGAAACTTTCGGCAGTCAAGTCGATTACAAACAAAGTACGGTTAATATTGCGACAAAGCCCCTATTCATTAACAATCAAAAAATTAAGGCTCTTCACTACGAATATCACATGACGATGGGTGGAGTTATTCAAGAAGTTAAGGGACATAGCTATCACCACGCTATGTACAAAATTTTTCTGCAAAAAGGAGATAAAGTAGAAGCGCCTAAAGACTATTCTTGGCAATTAAATCTGGACATACCTGGTTCCTATTATAAGCTTGGACAATATGATTTCTTAAACGCTGACAATAAAAGTGTTCAGCAGTTCGATACGTATTCATTAAACCAAGCATTCCCTGATGAACTATTAAAAGGTTATCCTACGCTTCTTCTCCATGATGTTTATCATGATAGTTGGTATATATTCTCAGATAATAAAATGCAGTCTATTCAACAGCTTATGAATGCCGCAACTAACAACGGTTTTAACAAAATTATTAGCAATACCGTTCTTTAAAAAATAACAGTAAACTAAACATATTCTGTATGAAAATGTGCAAAATATTCATATCAACGTTTTATGGATGGAGGTTTGCCTCATGCAGAAGTTACTGTCATTTAGTTTGGTATTAATATTACTATTTGTTTTAGCAGCCTGTTCATCGGAAGAAGCGCCGCCAAGCGAAGAAGCTGAAGCTAAAGAACAAACCGTAAATGCACAACCAAAAGAAACCCTTGATTTATTAGAGAATGACCGAGGTTTAGCCATACATGAATAAATAGAAAAGCGTGTTTTGAATAGACTCAAAACACGCTTTCATCATGAATTATTTTTGGATAATCTGAATAAGGTTGCCACAAGTATCATCCAAGACAGCTATTGTGACGGCCCCCATTTTTGTTGGCGTCATCGTAAATTCTATGCCTTTTTCTAATAATTGCTTGTACTCCTCATGAATATTTGCAACACCAAACATTGTTGCAGGAATACCTTCAGCGAATATTCTCTTTTGATAATCCTTTGCGGCAGGGTGCTCATCCGGCTCTAGTAAAAGCTCAGTTCCACCTTGCTCATCTGGCGATACAAGCGTCAGCCATCTATGCTTTCCTAATGGTACATCTTCCTTTTTAACAAATCCAAGCTTTTCTGTATAAAATGACAATGCCTTTGCTTGGTCTGTTACAAATATACTGTTCACGATAATGTTCATTTGAATAGCCTCCTCTGTTAGTTGCACAAAATGCTTGCACGCCCTACTGTATGATGTTCAAAAAACTACTCTACCCACCCCTTCAATAAATCTTTAAGTGGTTCATTGTTAAACATAACAACTCGATATTTCCCTTTCCGCTTGGATGTGACAAGCCCTGCCCCCTCCAAAACAGCAAGATGTTTAGCAATTGCTTGTCTCGTTATGGAAAGCTCGTACTTCATCAGTAGACGAACGGTTAACTCATATAAAGTCATCTCATTTTGTTCACATAGCTCGTCTATTATAAGTCTCCGAGTCGAGTCTGCAAGTGCTTTAAATATAGCGTCTTTGTCCCATTTCATAAACCGATTATAGGCAACTTTTCGGTTGCGTGTCAAGTATAAGCAACCTATTAGTTGCCTATAAGTAAAAACAAAGCAGTTTTAAATAAATATATTTCTGTAAATATATAATAATAAAAAACACAGCAAGCTTGAGTAGGACACTCACACTTGCTGTGTTTTTTATAAGGGTAACACCGTGGA
This sequence comes from Lysinibacillus sp. GbtcB16, assembly GCF_019091145.1. Classification (NCBI taxonomy): domain Bacteria; kingdom Bacillati; phylum Bacillota; class Bacilli; order Caryophanales; family Bacillaceae; genus Lysinibacillus; species Lysinibacillus sp. GbtcB16. Next base: position 1,572,170 of record NZ_JAGXJV010000001.1, on the reverse strand, counting down.
ATATTTGATTTCTCGTAAGGATAAATTTGTTTGAATTCTAGAGATGCCTAACTTATTTAATTTCCGAATAAATTGATTTAATTCTTGGCGATCTCGGATAACGATTTTTAATAAATAATCATAGGCACCTGTTAAACAATGACATTCCAATATTTCTGTCATCGTTTGTAGGCTTGTTTCCAATTCCTCTATTTCCTTAGCTTGATGGATATCCGTACTCATAAAAACATAGCACAGTAAATCAAATCCTAGTTTTTCCTGATTTAAAATAGCGACTTGCTGATCGATATAGCCTTCGCTTTCCATTCGTTTAACTCTTGTATGAGTCGCTGGTGGCGATAAGCTGACACGTCTCGCCAATTCAGCATTACTAATATGAACCTCTCGCTGCAAAATATCTAAAATTTGAAGATCCGTCCTGTCTAGTTCTTTATTTTTGCTATCCTCCATTGATTTCTCCCCTTTTGATTATTTTTTATGACGTATCTACAGAGTCTATATTACGAAGATTATTCTAAAAAAATCCTATATACTTTATTTTATTTCAAATTTAATCAATTTCACAAAATATTATACAGCCAAATCACTGTTAATGCTATGATTCTTAATATACATAAAGTTAAGAGGGGTGTTACGAGCTTTGGTTAAATTGTATATGGGTCTAATGCTTGTCACAAGTTTACTGTGGGGAGGTAATTTTGTTGTAGCCAAGACGCTTGTTGCCCATGCTTCTCCTATGACATTGACTACAGTCAGATGGTTCATTGCCATCATTGTCCTTGTCCCTTTGGTTTGGTGGAAAGAAAAAAAATTAGTTCCCCCTAAACAAGCGATTGTCCCGTTACTTTTAATGGGTGTTACAGGGGTTGCTCTCTTTAATATTTTTCAGTTTCTAGCATTAGAGCGTACGACCTCTACTAATGCTGGGCTTATTTCTACGATGAATACAATATCCATTGCCCTTTTTTCGTTTGTCTTGCTGAAGGAAAAAATAACGAAATGGCAGTTATCGGCAATGGTTTTATCATTGTTCGGGGTAGTTCTCGTTCTTTCAAAAGGAAATTGGCAGCTGTTGCTGGATTTTCAATTGAATACAGGCGATTTATGGATGCTGGCAGCTGTGTGCGTTTGGGGTCTGTATTCCGTATGTAGTAAATGGGCTATGCAAACAGCCTCCCCATTAATGGCTACTTTGTATGCCGGGATATTTGGTGTGCTCCTACTCCTACCATTCACGAGTACAGACTTTACCTTCACGAATGTCAATACATCTTTCATTCTTTCCATGCTATATACTGGTATTATTTCCACGGTTGTTTGCATGGTATTTTGGAATATAGGTGTACAGAAGTTAGGGGCGACAACATCGGGAATTTTTTTAAACTTCAATCCCATTTTCACTGCCCTTCTCGCCTATTTATTTATTGGGGAAAATATGTCTTGGCTCCAGGGAATTGGTGGACTTATCGTCATTATGGGTTGCTATCTATTCACCCATTTTAAAACAAAAGCTCCGCAGGCTATACTATAAAGAAAAGAAGCATGGCACACAGACGTGTCATGCTTCTTGTTTTACGGGCTTCTTCACAAGAACTACAAAAGAAACAGATGTTCCTTCATGTAGCTTACTCGTAATAGTCAATCCTTGCCCATAATGCTGTTGAAGGCGAAGATGGGTATTCATTAAACCAATGCTTTTGTGCGGCTGTTGGTTTATTTGAAGTAACTGGGACAAACGTAGTTCATCCATGCCAACACCATTGTCCGAAACTGTAATTTCAAGTTGTGATTCACTTTCAAAAATCCGAATATGGATCGTTCCCCCTTCTGTCCGTTTTAAAATACCATGCTGTAGGGCATTTTCAACTAAGGGCTGAATAGTTAATGAAGGGATGAGCACATCGGTAGATGCCTCTAAATCCCATTTAACGTGAATACGATCGCCGAAGCGCTCCTGCTGAATATAGAGATAAGCTTGAATTAACGTAAGTTCATTTTCTAATGGCACAAGTGCTTCAACATTTTGAAAATTATAGGATTCTCTTAAAAAATCACTGAGTGCCTCTACTAATCTACTTGTTCGTTCACTATCCATTTCACTCAATGTTAAAATGGCATTTAACGTGTTAAAAAGAAAATGAGGCTCAATTTGTGCCTGCAGCCAGGCAGCCTCCATACGATGACGCTCTTGAATGGATCGCTTCACCTTTATTAATGCCGCTACTCGTGATCGTAGCTCTAGTGCATCGACAGGCTTAGTCACATAATCATTCGCACCTGCTAAAAAACCTTTTTCAAGATCCTGGGGTTGACTACGCGCTGTCAGCAATAATACAGGTAAATCGGTGATGGCGAATTGCTTCCGAATGAGACGCACTAATTCATACCCTGACATTTTGGGCATCATCACATCTGAAATAACTAAATCCCAGTCGTGTGACTGAATACATTCTAGCGCTTCTATACCACTTGTCACCGTAACAATGTCATATTGTTCATTTGCTAAAATTGTCTCCACTACTCGCAAATTAATAGGCTCATCATCTACTACTAAAATACGCGGATGATTCCACTCCGCACTTCGATTGTCCTCCAATTCTGCTTGTAAACTTGTTGTGCGCTCTGAACTACTGCTAACGTCCTGTCGTACCATTTCAAGTGGTACTTGGACGTTTGATTCATCCGCTAAGGGCAATGTAAAGCTAAAGGTAGAGCCTTGTCCTACAACGGATTTCACTTCCAATGTCCCACCATGCAATTCAATGAGCCGCTTACAGATGTTAAGCCCTAACCCAAACCCTCCTTCTACCATCGTTTTACTGATCGTACCTTGCTCATATGGTTCAAATATTCGACGCATGGTTTCATCGTCCACCCCGATACCTGTATCTGTAATGACGATATTTGCCATCCCATTGCGCGTAAAACTCGAAATCGTAATCGACCCTTCATTCGTAAATTTCACAGCATTATGCACTAAATTAAAGACTATTTGGATCACACGATTTTCATCAGCTAGTACTCTTTGAAAATCCTCTGGTATTTTCAGGACGAACTGAACAGGCTTCCCTTCAATCATAAAGCGCAGCATATCAAATACACCTACTACAATAGAATGGACGGAAACCATACTTAATTGTAATTTTTGTGTATTGTCTTTCAAGCGCATGACATCCAGCAAATCATTTAACAACAAAGACATTCGATTCCCAACGGACAGGACAGTTTCTAAATCATTCACACTTTTTGTAGTTAACGTCTTGGCTTCACGATCAAGTACTGCTTTAGACATATTGATAATGCTATGAAGTGGATTACGTAATTCATGAGAGGTACTTGCCAAAAATTCATCCTTGATTTTATCAGTCTCTTGCAGTTTATGAGCAAGCTCCTTCGTATCGGTATGTACCTTTGCATAATCTTTAAACCACAATGTGGCTAAACAGGCAATTGTCACAATCAAATCAAAAGGATAAGAAATGATTTTTATTCCTGTAATCAGCAGCATAACATCCCAAATGATACTATTCACAAAGGCCACTAATCCTAATAAAATAAAAACATTTCTGCGAATATCCTTTATGGATTTTCCAATCATTAAGATTAAAGTAATAACGATTGGAGCTCCTAGAATAACAATATAAAAAGCTTGCATGGAAACAAGATAACGTATAGGTAACGTAAAGGCTAATAGGATCGCTACCATGCTGAAAAAAGTGTACATACGTCTATAGAGCTGTAAATTTGGCGGTAGCCAGTGTTCTATACATTGCAGTAATGAATAGCCAATGCCCACCATAGAAAGATGGACTAATATAAAACCCCAATCATAATTTATGGGAAACCAAAATGAAAGAAGTTTATCATCACTTCCTAATAAATAATAAAACATAATACTTACGGTTAAGATCGAAAAGAATAGTAAGCGTTTATCTTTATTTCCAACTAAATAGAGAATAACAGAGTAGATGGCATGCAAGACTAAAACAACTGCCACTAATAGTTGCATTGTGACGGACAATAGTGTCTCCCGATTGATCACATCTTCTTGTCCAAATTTAATAGAACGGACAATTCCCCCATTACGAGGATCCTGAAAGTTGGCTACTTGAATAATCAGTTCGATTTCACTTTCACCATTTGTCTCGAATGAGGCTGTAAACGGTACATTTTTAGCCACCGTTTGTGCTCGATTTTCACCTAGCTCACCTGATTTCGCAATTAAGCGATCGTTCACATATATTTCTGCGGCACTGCGAATACTTGGCACCCTTATACTAAAGGTTTTTGTCTCATCTGGATGAACCAGAATTTTTAGTCGATAAGAGCCATATCCAAATGGGCTTTGCTCCCCTTCCTGAAAAACTTTGTCCCACCCATCCGGGACTTGTATGTAGGTCTGGTTGGAAGAATGACTATCCATCAACCATTGCGATGGATAGAAGGACCATTCGCCATCAAGAGTTATTGCACTTTGTTGAAAATCAAAATTCCGGACATCCATCTGCCCTTTCATTGCATATGGTTGATCGGGCTGCGTAAATGATTGAAGCCATAAAATACGAGTACCTGTTAAACAGACTATAAACAATATAATGATGATAGCGATTTTTCTATGTTTCATAGTGAATGATCATAACACCTCCTCCTTCTAAAAGTAATCCCATAACCTCCTATTCTACCAAGTCTACTTAAACAGAATCTGAACAATCTAGTTTCCCCCAAAAAAACAAGACAGTCTAGTGACTATCTTGATTTCCCTTACCTATTATCATTTCTGCGGTGGAATGATGCCTGTAACAAGTAAGATAAAGAATACCAAACCTATTAGTACGAATATAAGTGATGCTATAAACACAGGACCCGCTTTAAACTGAAATCGGTCTCGTTCCTGGATAATGCCTGTTACGGCTCCAGATTGAGCTGCAAAGAATCTTGACATAGCTCCACCACTACTTGTAAAGTAGAGCGTTCCTAATGTAAAGGCAGCCCCTGTGAAAAACATGACTTCTATAAACCTGACAGAAAATACGGAGGCAATCCAATAAGTTAGGGCAAATTCTACAATAAATGCAATAACCATCATCATATAATGTTTTCGGTTCATTTTAAAACCCCCTTCTTTCTTTATGTACGCATCCATTTGGTAAAAGTTTCATTTTTCTAAAAATACTGTATATTTACATCTCCATTTACATTCGCAGATGATAAGCAAGATTAGGGCGATGAGTGTTATGAGCATCCATATACAATGCCTTCCTCATTTAAGTGGCTTGCCAAACGTGCATGAAGAGGACATGCCTAAAGATGCGTTACATCAGCAAGTGGTTGATTTTTATGTACCTGCATTTGAAATTACATTATTAGTAATTGGCGAACTTTGCTTTTCCCAATCAGTTGGTCCCTCATTAGGTTCTATATACTTCCGGCAATACTCCCCGCTTTGCTTATCCAATATAATGATATTACTATCGTTTGGCGAGATTAACTCAAACCTGAATTGTTCTTTCTTCGTTTATCGACTTGTTCGGATGTGAAAGACAGAAAAAAATAATAAAAAGAGTATATACATTAAAAGACTAAGGAATAAAAGATATATACATTTATGTTTGAGCGCTTATAGGGCCAATGTATATATTCGAGGCTGTTATTGTATTGCACAGTCTACTATTTCCTTATAAAGAATGTTCCATTTGTGATAATAAGAGGCTATATCATTCGGATTGACAAACATCCGTTGAGCAGATTCAAATTTGCCTTCAAAAGGGAGCAAATTTGTTATAGACATTTTGTAGAATAGTTGATAACCAATTTTAGGATAGGGACTGCTTTCTGTCCATAATGGATTTTCATGATGGTCAACGATGATGTGTCCTAACAACTCACATTCTCCTTCCACATAACCCTCTTCCAGCGCTTCCCTTTTAAAGCAATCTTCTGGTCTTTCACCAGATTCAATATGTCCTCCTGGAAAATCCCATCCTCTATGATTGACATCTACCAATAATAATTGATCCCCGTGAAAACAAAAGCCATGTACACTTGTTATTAAATGATAGGGGGGCAGTAAGTTATTTTTTTCCCAAGTTAATTTAACTTTTGATTGTCCCCAATTTACATAAGTAGTAGTCATTTTTTCCTCCGAAAATAATCATCTCTCTTACTTATATTTATTTAATAGTTCTTCTGGAATATGACAATAATCATTTGGACATTTTGCTAGCCTGTCTTGATGCTCTTCTGCACTTCTCACATAATTTGTAAGAGGTAATACTTCAACAACGATCAAATCGTAATCATTTCTCTCTCCAAGAAACGTCTTCGCCTCTAGTAAGTGTTCCGGATTTTCACTATAAACGCCTGTTCTGTATTTCTCGCCAACATCCTGTCCTTGTTTATTCAAACTGTAAGGATCAATAATTTCAAAAAAATACCCCATTAATTCCTGGATGGTTACAACGGACGGATTAAATCCTGTTTTGACACATTCAGCATACCCATCGTAATCCCCCTCAAGTGTTTGACTTGTTCCATTGGCCCTTCCTGCCTCTGTAAACTCAATGCCTGGTAAGGTTTTTATAAAAGCTTGTACTCCCCATAAACAACCACCTGCAAAATATACTACTTCCATCCCTATTCACCTCTTTGTTTAATGACACAAATCATACGGACTATCTAATTCCTCCGGATATTATTGTAAGAAATTTCTAAATGCTTATTCCATACTATCATGAAAATCGATCAAATTACAGGCTATCTCTTCTCTAAACACAAAAAGACCAGGGTGCTCACCTTACTGGGAGCCCTGGTCTTTTTGTGAAAAGTGAAACTTACTAGTTTGCTTTAGTTTTTGTATCCTACTAGTACAGTAGTCGTGTTCACGATGAAAAAGTTACAGCTTATTTATAAAATTTTTTAAATCTTTTGGATAACCACTCAAATGATTCCTCCAAGGCAAGCGATAAGAATAAATCACAAGACATAGTCCAGAGCATCCAGCATACTTTTAGAATATGTAGATTCCTACATGCTGCTTGTACATACTCCTCCCCCGTACATGCATATTTCATGATCCTTCATTTGCATATTCAATATGCATAATGCGGCTCCATACAACGATACGATTCATCCAGAAAAGCAGGGTAAACCTAGGCTCACAAAAACATGCACTAAAACCTTCCATTTGTCTTGCGTAATATTGCTTGCCAATGTCATACAGGTAAACTCCACTAATTTTTGGATTGACTTATGAAGTCGCTAATGCTAAATTTACTAAAGCAGTAATTTAGTAAATTACTAAATCCAAATGATAAGGAGTTTTTTAACATGAACATCCCAACACATTTAAAACATAAACCTGTAATTGTTGCCGAAAACTATGCCAATATTGATGGGCGTACAGCATATCAAACTGATGCTCAAGGTCTTTCTCTTGGTTTAGCACAGTGGAATGACAGAGGAAAGGTGGATATTTCTGCGAAAGTTTGGCGCCATACGGGTGGCAAATGGTCTCGTCAATCAGAAGAACTTCCCCTACATCGTGTGCTCGACCTTGCTATTTTAGTATGTGAGGCGCAACTTCATTTTAAAGAGGCCTATCGCTTCGAGCATTTATATGATGAAGAAAACCCTGTGATTAAGCGTGTAGGCTTACAGGGAGATGCCATGACTGTGGAAGTTTGCACAGAAAATGAACAAATCCATGAAGATATTCAACTTTTTCAGCAAGCGTTAAATAATGATGGTGAGCTAATCGGTGAACGACTGCGCACATTGTCACGAATCTTAAAAGAAATGGGTTATTAAAACTCAAGAGGAACCTATTGATGAATGCACAAATGTTACAAGATGATCAACAACTTAAGAAAGCCTTTTTTAATTTTTTAATTCCTGTTATGTTGGCAAATGTCCTGCAATCCGTTGGCCAGGTTTTTGCCATGTTTTTAGTGGGGCGTAATTTAGGTGTCGAAGCATTAGCAGCGATTTCAGCCTTTTTCCCATTTTTCTTCTTTTTAATGGCATTTGCCATTGGCATTGGATCAGGTAGCTCCATTTTAGTCGGGCAAACATTCGGGGCTGGTAATCATGCTAAAATGAAGGAAGTTGTTGGAGTAACGCTCGCCTTCACAACGATTTTATCCATTGTTGTGGCGATCTTTGGCGGCTTTTTTATTGAGTGGATTTTACGTTTTATGCAAACACCAGCAAATATATTAGACATGAGTATTAGCTATGCCCAAATTTTATTCTTCACACTACCAATTATGTTCTGGTATATGGTATATACTACCTTTATGCGTGGAGTTGGCGATTCAAAAACACCATTTCTATTTTTAGTTATTAGTGTTGTGTTAAATATCGCCTTCCTTCCCCCATTACTGTTCGGTTGGTTTGGCCTGCCGGCATTTGGCTTAAATGGTGCCGCTTATGCATCCGTTTTATCAAACCTAGTCACAATGATCTTGTTATTGGCATATTTGCATAAAACAAAGCATTTACTGCGTTTAGACAAATCTATTTTACAGCATTTTAAATTGAAGAAAGATATTTTAGCTTCTTTGTTAAAGCTAGCGATTCCATCTAGTATTAGTATGGTCGCTATCTCTGTCGCAGAAATTGCAGTCATTGGCTTTGTCAACGTCTATGGCTCCAATGCAACAGCAGCTTACGGCGTTGTTAATCAGGTCGCTAGCTATGCACAGGTACCTGCGATGAGTATTGCCATTGCTACATCTGTATTTGTCGCACAGGCATTAGGCGCAAATTCTACAGAGATGATTAAAAAAATTCGCCAAATGGGTGTCCGTATCAATTATCTTTTAGGAGGCGCCATTATACTGATCATGTATCTATTTGCCGAGCCAATTTTGGCCTTCTTTATTGATTCACATGATACTGTGCTCATTGCCAAAAATTATTTATATATCGCCTTTTGGAGTTATTTAATTTTCGGTCATACACAAACGGTTTCAGCTACGATGCGTGCAACAGGTGTCGTTTTATGGCCGACAATTTTCTTAGTCATTACGATTTGGGTAGTTGAGGTACCATTAGCGTTCCTACTATCTCACCACACTTCACTAGACTTAAATGGTGTATGGTTAGCCTACCCAATTACCTTCTGTGTGCATTTCATTATGCAATATGCCTACTTCAAGCTAGGCTGGCAAAAACGAACATTAAAAGCTATGCTTAACGATTAATGTACTGAGGACATGCAAATAACGCATGTCCTTTTTTCAATAAATACAAAATGACCAGGTACTCGACAGTGAGCCCTGGTCATTTTGTGAAAAGTGAATTTTACTACTTTGCTTCAGTTTTTTGTATTCTACTAATGGATTAGTCGTATTCCGCTCAAAAAAGTTACACGTAAAATAATAAATTTTTTCATTTTCTTCAATTCATTTTCCCCTAGGTGTATAAACAATCAAAACGTATTAAAATACCCTACATTTTTTTATAAAAACACCAGCTTTTGTCCAAGCTACTATTATAAAATAGCTACTTGAGAGTGGAGAAACGATGAAAACAACCTTCAAATTTATAGTGATGATTTTTCTAACAACCCTGCTCGCAGGTTGCTGGGATATTACAGAGCCACAAAGAATGTACTATATCAATGCAGTCGGTGTTGATTACGTTGATGATGAATATGAGGTCTATTTACAAATTATCAATTTTGCTGATGTCGCAAAATCGGTTCAGCCTAGTTCAAATGCTGAACCTGCTGAAATTGGCCGTGCAAAAGGGAGAACCGTAGAAGAGGCTATCTATAAATTGTATCGATCATCTGACCAACAAATTTTTTGGGGGCATATGAGATATATCATTTTCTCGGAGAGCGCCTTGGAAAATGAGCGATTTATCCCCGTTATTGATACGTTTATTCGTTTTCGAGATACAAGGTATCACATTTGGATGTATTGTACAAAGGATCCAGTGCACGATGTCCTCCTTGTCTCACCAATATTAAAAAATTCACTGTCTTCCTCAAAGCTAAGTAATCCGATTAACCCAACAGAACAGGAAACATTTGTTGAACCAAAAAATTTACGAGAAATCGTTATTGGATTAAATGAGCCTAACCACGAAGTGACAGTACCTTATGTATCCATTAGGAAAGATTGGCAAACAGACGAGGAAAATGTAGAGGAAACCTATTTTTCAGGTGTCGGCATTTTATCGAAAGACGGCTTTAAAGGGTTTGTGAAAGATGAGGCTGCCCGCGGTAATCAATGGATGCATAATTACACAAACCGAGGAGAAATCACCTTTAAATTAAGAACAGATGGTAAAGAAGAGTTAACCGTCAGTATTGATAAATTACAAGTCAAAAAAATACCTGTAGTGAACAAAGAGGAAGTTTATTTTGATGTCGAATTACAACTTCGTGCAACCGTTAATGGCTTTAAAGGAAAAGTTAGCGAAAAAGAACTGAAGAAGCAAATTATCAAGGAAGTGAAAAAGGAAATCCGCCAAACCTATAATGAGGGATTAAAATTAGATGTAGATATTTTCCGATTATCAGAGGTACTTTATCGAGACAACGTCAAAGCATGGAAAAGGTTAGAGACAGATGGAAAAATCCCTTTACAAGAGAATTCTATTCGTAAAATTTCCATTGACGTTTCGCAAATAAACCCAGGGCGCAAAACGTTTTCTGAAATCATCAAAATTAAAAGACCAGATCCCTCTGAATAAAAAAACGCTTGGGAGCCAAGCGTTTTTTCTTATAAACGGAATTTGTCTTGGACCATTTTTGCAACATCTTCCGCACTTAAATTTGTGCTCTCTATCTTTATATAATTGGGAAATTGGATTTCGCCATCGACTGAATTTAATCTGTATTCTTCTATAGAGGTTAACAAGTCCTGTTCAGACCAAGCAAGATCCCTTTTTGAAGGTTTATGCTCAAGTCTATTAGATCCTTTATTGCGCTGAAGTCTCTCCTTTAGAGCAGCCTCAAGTTCTACATAGTACACCATGCCACCTTTGGATTCGAAAAGCTCAGCAACTTGCTTCACATAGTCCCAATCCTCTTGACAATCAAACGCCCAAACATATGTAAAAATCAATCCATCTAAATGACTAGCTGAAACTTCTTCGAATATCTCCTGTCGAAACAAATTGACTAGCCTTTTCCCCTCTTTCGTACCATAGTCAAAAAAATGACTAACCAAATCAATCGTCATATGATTATGAAATAGCTTTAAGCCTGTTATTTTAGCTAATTCCTGCCCGACTGTCATTTTTCCAACAGCTTGAGGACCAAATATAAGAACAAATTTCATTCGTTACCTCCTAGGCTCTCTGTCATTTTAAGTATAAAATTATGTTTACGGCTAACCAATAGTTGTAAATCATTCTAATCGAGGTGAAAAGTATGGAACATTTCCCACTCATACATACGAATTTTTGGGATGCCATCATTGCCGTCCCATTGGTGATGATTCTAACACAATTGATGAAGAGGCTATGCCATATTAAATCTTTTTGGGTACCCTCCATCGCTTTAGTTATCGGCTTACTCATTTCCGTCTTCATCAGCCATCGCCACAATTTGTTAGCGGGCCTATTTATGGTCTGGTTTTATGGCTATGCGGCCATTGGTAGTTATGCTTCGTTGAAAACCTCTTATAGTACTTATAAGCAAAAGAAATTAAAAAGACAAAATCGTTTTTCCACTTAATTTTTGTATAAAATACGCACAGTTCAAGTCTCTTAAATTGAAATTAACGCCTCTTCTATTCCTTTCATAATATCAATGGCTCCACTTGATTTATTGGAACAGATCACAACCTTGAAAGAGGACTCTGGATAATATGCTGAGTGGAAGCAAACCCCAGGATCGTACCCCATAACATGGTATTTCAGAATAGATGATTTGCTATTTTTTTTAATCCATACACCATGTCCATAGCCATTATTTCCACTCGTTTCTACATGTACTGTTAGAAGCTGCTGTGTTAAATCTTCATTTAAAAGTTCAAAATTCATCAGGGCTTGCCATAACTTCGCCATATCACCTACTGTGACAAATGCTCCCCCATCAGAACCACCTTTTACGGGTAATGAGTAAATATTTGTTTTCCATGTACCATCTGGATTGTCGATGTAACCTAAGGCCGTGTTTGACGGCAGAGCATCCAACGAGAAATAGCCTGATTCCGTCATTTTCACTCGATCAAAAATATTTTGTTGAATGTAATCTGAAAAAACCAATCCCGATGTTTGTTCTACAATTAATCCTAATAAAATATAGCCGGCATTGTTGTAATGAAATCTATCGCCTACTTTATATTTAATAGAGCGATTTTGAAATAACGGTAAAAAATCACTCAATGTTCGCAGATGATACATTGGATTTTCGACCCATAACTCTTCAAAATCTTCCATTTCTTCCTCATCAAAATAATCTGGTATGCCAGAAGTATGCGTCAGTAAATGATGAATCGTTATATCCCGATCCAAATGGTCAAAATGATGGTTAAGACATTCATATAATTTCGTGTCAAACGAAAGTTTCGCTTGTTCTATTAGCTGACCAATAGCTATTGCCGTAAAAATCTTACAACCAGAAGCAATTCCAAATCGAGTTTTTGCATGGTTTTTGATTTGCTCAGAACGATTAGCACACCCAAAGCTTTGATTGACTAAGACACCCTTCTCTCGATTCTCCACAAGCACTGTCCCTGAAAAATCAACCTTCTGTTGAATATCCATTATGATTGTATGTAATTTTGTATTCATACAGACTCCCCTAATTTTATAAAATTTTCTAAATAATGACTCTCTCTATTTAACAATATAGATTAGCCAGTATTTTCACAAGTTTTTTTAGTCCCTAGCCTTGCAATTTTTCATGAATATTCAAATGAGGTACGGAGAAAATAAGAAAAAAGAGGACGTGTCATTGTGGATTTCTTTCAAAGTCAAGAATCACTTACTGCCATTCAATGGGTACTTAGAGCAATTGTAGCCTTTTTCTTCTTACTCTTTGCAACAAAAATAATGGGGCAGCGTTCTATTTCACAACTAAGATTATTGGACTTTGCTATGGCCATTACTCTTGGTAATATTATCGCTCATCCCTTATCTGATGAAGGTTTAGGAATGAAGGGTTCCATGATTACCATAACGGTTTTAGTTTTTTTATATCTGATTGGTGTTTTTTTGAGTCTGAAATGGATAACATTTCGACATTTTATCGACGCTCCCCCAATCCCCCTTATTAAAAATGGGAAAATCATATCCAAAAACTTACGTAGAGCTCGAATATCGGTAGATTTTTTATTGACTGAACTAAGAAAGGAAAAAATAGAAGAGGTTCAAAATGTTGCGCTTGCTTTATGGGAACCAGACGGATCAATCTCTAGTTTTTTGCACACACAACTCCAATCAACTACACGTACAGATTTGAACCTAAAACCTCAGCCCTTTTTTCTACCAATTATTCTTATTAAAGAAGGAAAAATTGATTATCATGAGCTACAAAAAACTAAACATACGGAAGACTGGTTACATGAACAACTAACGACAACTCATAAAGTAAATATAAAAAATATACTCTTAGCAACCATCGATCAACATGACAATTTGCAGATTTTCCTATATTAAATGAGTCTCATTGAATGACCCTAAATAGTGGTCAAAATGATAGTTGCAGAAACGCCATTTGAAAAAGCTCCACCAGTTGTAGTCACTTGCACAGAAAGAAGTGTACAACTATTAATTGAATAGTTCGCATTTGCCTTCGCACAACTATTTGGAGTAGTTATTGAACTTGGTCCTGTCACTGTCGCAATAATCCCTGTTGCAGTTGGGGAAGTGAAACCACCATTCGTGCTTATAAATACTTGTGCCGAAGCGATTTGTCCTGCGCTAAGTGAATGATCTCGTATATTCAACGTTAAACTTCGAATAATAGCATTTTCCGGAATAACGATTGAACTCCTCACAAAAGAAGCTGATGAATTGCCTGTTCCTAGAAAATCATTATTACCAACTGATTGATCTGTAGATAAGTATACTTCCATGAGTCCAGAACCACTCGGACCCGTAGAGCCAGTCGTGCCTGTTATACCAGTAACACCCGTAGTCCCCCTTGCTCCAGTTGCCCCCGTAACCCCTGTGATTCCAGTAATACCTGTGGCTCCTTGCAGGCCTGTCGCTCCGGTATTTCCTACTAGTCCTTGGAGACCCGTTGCTCCTGTAATCCCAGTTACCCCAGTATTCCCTGTCACTCCTGTGACACCGGTTGTACCTTGTTGCCCAGTTGCTCCGGTATTTCCTACTAGTCCTTGGAGGCCTGTCGCCCCTGTATTCCCTACTGCCCCTTGAGGTCCTGTCACTCCCTGAATGCCTATGGCTCCTGTTTGGCCAGTAATTCCTTGTAATCCTGTCGCTCCTGTTGACCCTGTTATCCCTTGTGGTCCCATTGCTCCGGTTAGTCCTATTTCTCCTTGGGGTCCTGTCGCACCTCTTGA
>NZ_JAGXJV010000001.1:1034458-1557581 GCF_019091145.1 Lysinibacillus sp. GbtcB16 | reverse complement strand
GCACCTCTTGACCCTGTTATCCCTTGTGGTCCCATTGCTCCGGTTAGTCCTATTTCTCCTTGAGGTCCCGTTGCTCCAGTTACTCCTATCTCTCCTTGAGGTCCTGTCGCACCTCTTGACCCTGTTATCCCTTGTGGCCCTTGTGGCCCCATTGCTCCTGTTATCCCTTGTGGTCCCATTGCTCCGGTTAGTCCTATTTCTCCTTGGGGTCCTGTTGCACCTGTTGATCCCGTTATCCCTTGTAGTCCCATTGCTCCTGTTAGTCCTATTTCTCCTTGAGGTCCCGTTGCTCCAGTTGCTCCTATTTCTCCTTGAGGTCCCGTTGCTCCAGTTACTCCTATTTCTCCTTGAGGTCCCGTTGCTCCAGTTGCTCCGGCTAGTCCTTGAGCTCCTGTAGTTCCAGTTACTCCTGTTGCTCCCTGAGATCCCGTCGCACCGATTAATCCTGCTAGTCCTTGCAGTCCTCTCTCACCAGTTGCTCCCACCAGCCCTTGAGGTCCCATTGCTCCTTGGGGTCCTGTATCACCAGTTGCCCCCGTTACGCCCTGGGGTCCCATTGCCCCTGGCGAACCCTGTGCACCTTGCGGACCTGTTGTACCAGTCGCACCCGTCGCACCTGTTGCTCCTGTTACACCTATCGGATCTTGGATGCCAGAAAAATCATATGGATAGCCATTACACCCAAATTCATTACACTTATACTTCATGGGATAGTTACATTTGGAATCACATTTGAAATTATCAAAATTACGGCTGTAACTAAACCTCAAACATTTCACCTCCCATTCTTTTGCATCATATTCGAAAATTTACTATGGAGATAATTAATGCACCTAGTTTATTGACTAATTAGTTAATTAATATACTAATGCTTTTGAATTTGGCGATAACCTAAAAAAACATTGGGCTCTATCTAGAACTCAATGTCTGAATATATTTCAATGTATGTTCACAAGAATTGGTCCGAGTTTACGCCGGATATACCATTCAATTACGATTAAATTGGGCACCCAACATAACCAAGCAATAACAGCATAATAATACTGAAAATTTTCATCCCCGAGTAGGATGGTAAACAAAGGTAACCAGATACGTAAGGTCACTGCCGCAAACGTTAAAGCATAATTTCTTAGCATCCATTTTTGATGAGCTTGGATGTTTCGATGTTTGATTTTTATGAGCGCTTGTAACATTGTCAGTAACCAGCCTGTCGATAATAAACCAAAGCCCAATTGCGAGACCCATCCCCCTGTGGCATGGAATGCTAAATAAAGACCTGCACTACCGCCAAATAAAATACTGGCACAATATAGTTTCCCCAATATTCGATGACGTCTCACATTGTTCTCTCTTAATTTTGAGGACAAGGTAAAAGGACCCATTATTAACGCTAACACTCCAAAAATAATATGAATATACAGCACGATGAACCACAGTGAGTTTAAAGTAGCACTTAGCATAAGCTTTAATTGAACAAAGCCTGCTTGCTGTGCATCCAACACAATATATTGAACGATGGAATAGCCCGCTATTAAAAATGCCAAAATACGCATGATCAACCACAATTTCTTCTTAATAGATGCAGCTCCTTTCTTCCCTATACAGATTACTTATTATTATGTACTAGGAGAAAGCCGTACGCTGCAATGGAGGGCCGGTTAAAAGGCATGCAAATCGCTCCACACCTGGGTATTTTTCCCCTAAACTCGTAATGTGAAATCCTATATTTTTATAAAAAATCACAGCATCTCTATCCGTTTCAGCATAAATAGAAGAAAATGAATGATGATGGTTAATAAACTGTACCATCTCACCCCCAATTCCTTTCCCACGATGCACCGGTGATACGGCAATATGTTTAATGACACACTGATGTGCATCAACTAATTCAATACCTAGACATCCAACCAGTTCTTGATCCATGTAATAGCCATATAATTTTCTTGCTGGGGCATGTATATACAAATCATATTCCTGATCCACTTTTGTTTTTGATGTGGCATAGGATAATAAAACTTTCACTGTAGGCTGAATAGGAATAGATTGAATAATTTCCATAGAACTCTTCCTTTCGATTATGGTTATACAGATAGGCCTTGGTTTCATTGTTAAATTACTGCACTGGATTTTATTTCTTCAAAACTTTTTTCCACAAGACTAAAACGAACATCATTAGAAATAAAATAGTCATTCCAATAAAAATCATTGAAAGTGGATCTACAAGTATAAAATAGCTGTCTCTTATCTGATAGTTGCTACTCATGGAACACCTCTTATTCATGAAGTTAGAAGTTCGTATTTTTGTTCTTTAATCTAAAACCTTCTCAAAACTTAAGATAACTTGATCTTCGTAAATTCTCTCATCAAACTGTATAAAACCAAGCGAGGTCCAGAACTTTACAGCACTTTTATTGGTAGAATGTACAGCAATATGAATACAGTTTACTTGTTGGCTTCTCATTCGTTCCTCATACAACATGTAAATTTTTTTGGCATATCCTAAACCTTGAAATTTTTTGTGTACCGCCAATAAACTTATCCAAGGTTTTTGATGACGAGGACTTGACATTCCATAATCCAAAATAGCTATAAAGTCATCCCCTTTTTTCACCAAATATCTTTCAATCTGTAATGCTTCTGTTTCTTCGTGTATTTCTAAAACATCCTCATTCCCAAGAACTTTTTTATCATAAGCGATTACATTATATTCCTGATTCGAATTCATAATGTTCTTTTCGGTTTCCACAAATTTCATATCATTTTTAAGAAAGGTAAACATTTTTTATTTCTCCTTTTCTTTTATTAATTTCATAGTACCTCAAATCGGATTTCAATGGCGTTTAATAATGGATTCGAAGTAGACGATTAATATATCGAGGACTCTTTTTTAGCTTTCATTAGACGAATACCCCACTCCCTTCAATGACAAATTACATACTATAAATTGAAGAAAGGAGAGGTTTTCATGGGATATTACGGAAACGTAGGAAACGCAGGATATTATGGTAGTGTAGGTAATTACGGTTGTTGTTACAGCGGTTATGGGAATGAATATAACATGGGCTATTGCATGGACCACGGCAAAGGTAATAGTTCAACATTTGTCTTAATCGTTATTCTATTCATTCTACTCATTATCGTTGGCGCAACATTCATGCAAAAAGAAGATTGTTAATTAGTTAGTTGTAAAATCTTTCTGTCAATAAACCAAGGGTCACATTCAGCTGTGGCCCTTGGTTTTTTCACCTAGAAAGAAAAAGAAAAGCAACCGACTAGTATTTAGCAATTAGTCTTAAATAGCAACCTCTAACGCTACAACCATTATGTCGTTGAATTACTTGTACTTTTTTAAAGGTCAAGATACTTCATTAATGTTGATTTAATAACATTCTATACTATTCAAACTGCATCTAAAATTGTTTACTTTTTTATTGCGTTATCTAAAAATAAGAGGTTGGTTGCTTTTTGGTCGCCAAAAGATGCTTTATTGTGTAATAAAACCTTAAAGACCACCCTTCACGGAGCGGTCTTTGTTGTTGTTAATTAATTAGTCTTTGTAAATACATTGGTACTTCATAATAGAAAAGACTTCCGTCATCAGTACGACTTCCAAACTGTCTACCTGGTTGAGTACCAACTTTATTATGAGCCCAATAACGATATGACGCCCTTAAGAAACTCATTTTTTGAAGTACTAATTGGAGATGATAATTTAAACTGGTCAATTTTACTTTTGTTAATTAATAAATTTGAAGCAAAATGCAAATCAGAACCATTGGATATACTTTGAATGCTTGCATCTCTACTTGGTTTTAAAGTGTATTCATAATAAATTGCGAAGATACTTTTATTTAACAGAATGGAATCTTCGGATTTTTCATTGAAACACATTTCTTTAAAAATACCCCTTGGATTTGTGGATGTTGTATCCACCTAATTCTTTAAAATTTGTAATAGTCAAGATATTTGTTCCTGTTTCAGCAACCTCACGAAGTTCTTGTAACCCTGTGAAATCGGAAGGTGCTTTCTTCATAGCATCAATGAAACGGATAAGGATAGTCGCTACCTCTGCCCGCGTTGTATTGCCATTAGGCTTGAATGTGAAATCTTCATAGCCGGATAGCAAACCAGTACCAAGTGCTACCCCGATATATGGAAGATCCTTTTTATTTACCCCTCCACCATAAAACTCTGGAATTGGAATAAGTTTAAGGTTTGAATTCGTCATTTCCTCAATCGCTTTCCCATAAACATTTTTATATCCTTCTATCTACATATATTATGAATGCTCCGTCATTCACCCCTAAATAAATGCAATAGAAAAACCCCCGTAAAAGTTAGATTGATGTCTAACTTTTACGGGGCAGTTCATTTAGGAGTGGCTTATTTTAAATACTTGCTGACACTTAACGTACTTCATTCAAACAAACATCTATGAATTCATATAAATTTTTTGCTTCGATTGAACGATTTCCATAATCATGATAAAAATATAACACTTGTCCAAAAACTCCAACCTCAGTTGGATCGGTGTCGAGACAAAGATAATCACCACCTCCATTTTCAGCAATTGGAATCCACTTTTTATTCCAGAGAATTGGTTTAACCTCCGCACCATAATTAATATCTGGCAGTCCGTCATCAGGATCAAATTCTTCCTGTAGAAACTCCCAATTTTTAATTATTTCCGAAATTGGAGAGAGTGTTAGATTTCTAACAAAAGGCTCCACACCTAAATCCCAAACTTGTCCATTATAAACACTGTAAAAACTTTTCATTTGTTCTGGAAGTTGAACGCCTATAGTGCTTTCAATCAGTTGGAACTCCTCAACTGTCGCACTTGGTTGAAGGTTCAATGATTCTTTATACTTAATATCTTTATTTGAGCCTCTTTCAATTATACGTTCCCATAATAATTCAGCTTGTTTTATCATGCTCAAACTCCTTCAGTTATTCGATTTAATATTAAACTTCTATTTATCTCTAGTTTAGTATTTTTCATATCAACACCACTGGGTTAATAATTTCCATTTAAATTTCCAGCCAATTATTAACTATGAAAGATACAGAATAAGAAAAAGCAACCGACTACTCAACTCCATTTTACAAAAAAATGGTCGGTTTTGGTCGATTGCTTTTATTAATGGTATTTAACATACGTTGAAAACGCTGTTATATCAATTAGTCTTGAATCGCTGCCTCTAACGCTACAACCATCATGTCGTTGAAAGTCGTTTGACGTTCTTCTGATGTTGTTACTTCGCCAGTTAAAATATGGTCACTTACTGTTAGAACAGAAAGTGCTTTACGGCCGAATTTAGCTGCTAATGTGTAAAGAGCTGCTGATTCCATTTCTACGGCTAGTACACCGTATTGTGCTAATTTTTCGTTTTGATGCTCCTCTGAGTAGAATAAATCTGCTGTGAAAATATTCCCCACTTGTAAGTTAAGTCCAGCATCTTTACCTGCGTTATACGCTTTTAATAATAGGTCAAAGTCTGCGATTGGTGCGAAGTCGATAGCACCGCCCCAAATGATTTGGTTCATACGTGTATCAGATGTTGCTGCTTGCGCTAAAATCACGTCACGCACTTTCACATCTTTTTGAATTGCACCACAAGTACCTACACGGATTAATTTTTGCACATCATATTCTTGCATTAATTCTGTCGCATAGATTGAAATAGATGGCACACCCATACCAGTTCCTTGTACTGAAATACGTTTGCCTTTATACGTACCTGTATAACCAAACATATTACGTACCTCGTTGTAGCAAGTTACATCTTCTAAAAATGTTTCCGCGATGTATTTTGCACGAAGTGGATCTCCTGGAAGTAAAATTGTGTCAGCGATTTCACCTTTTTTTGCATTAATATGAACACTCATACTGCAATCCCTCTTTTCTGTCAGTTATCACTATAAATAATACTGTGTTTCTGTCATTTGCGCAATGCTAGACGTCTAGCAACTTAAAAATTATTTATAGTTTTCGTACAATTTATGCCTGTCCCTCATATAACTCCCACAAATGATCAAAAGCTTCAATCGTTAAATTTTCTGTTGCATAGGATTCAATGTAGTTGGATAACTCATTAAAGTCTTCACTTTGCTTTGGAAAATTATGCTCATGAAACATTTCCTCTGCAAACCGTACCTTGGCATCTGACCAGTCGCCGCCCCGAAATGTAAGGACATATAAATAAAAACTTTTTTTCATCACACAATTTCCCCTTTTTTGCATTTACTTTTCGATAGTGTATCAGAAAAAACGGTATTCGTCATAATTCCCACTACTAAGATATATTTCCTATTTGTTATTTTAGAACTATTTTCTTGGGCATCCTGACTTTTGTCATAGTTATATCTATCAGAAAAATTTTAATTTTTAGAAAAAATAATAGAAAAATCTAGTAAAATAAGATAAAATTGAAATCGATTACTAAAAAATAGGAAGGTGATGCGATGAAAAAGACTAAAAAAACTCATGATGCAGCAAAAAAACGCCCGACTCTCTTCACTTTTAGCTTTTTTAAAGGAAAGAAAGCTTCTATACAAGAGGAAACCGGGATCAATCCCCCTCCTATGAAAGAAAAACGACAACGTTTATACCATTTGATTCGAGGCAAAGTGCTTATTATGTTCGCACTTCTTATTGTAATTAACGGTGTTATGGGTATATTGTCTTATGTAAATATACAGAAACTTCAGCAGGAGATGGAAGACTTCACTAAGAAAAATGTCCTAGAGCAATTAACAGTTAACCAACTCGCGTATGAGATAGCAAGGTTGACCAATTTGGAACAAAGTTACTTAATAACAGGGAATGGCATTTATTCTACCTCCTATCATTTAAAAATTGATACCATTAATAAAAAATTAGCAGCATTAAATGAACAATTTCAGGATCGGCAAGTTGAGCTTGGTCATATGCAGGCCATCGACCAATATTATAAAAATTACCTGGATTATTCAAAAAAAGTAATGACTATGCGTGATGAACTTGGTCTCGAGCAGGCTCGCAAGCTCATGATGGGGGCTACTGGGGAAACAATGAAAACGCATATTGATAATAATATTGAATCCATAAATATGGTGATGGATGAGTCGAATAAAGCCAAGTTAGACAAGCTTAATCAGCAAGTCAATCTTTCAATCACTACATTTTTTATTGTATCCATTATCGGCTTTTTAGCGATCGTCATTTTTGGTTTCATGCTCTTTAAATCTTTGAAGCGTAATACACAAGCAATTAATGACTCCATCCTTGATATTGCTCAGGCAGGCGGCGATTTAACTAGACGTGTGAAAGTGCGAAATCGCGATGAATTTTCCATTATTGCCGCTTCCACTAATACGTTGATTGAGTCGATTTCCAATTTAATTCGACGTGTAAGCGAACTAGCTGATCATGTATCAAGTAGTAGTCAGGAGCTCATGTCATTAGCAGATGAAAATGCTCGTACCATTCAAGATATCGCGGATGCAACAGCAGATATTGCAAGCGATAGTGATAATACCATTTCTAGTATGAATAGTGCGCAACAAAAAATGAGCGACCTAGAGCACTCTATGCATCAATTAAACGAGCAAGCAAGTGCTGTACATCGTGCCTCTATAGCCATGCAGCAAGCAGCCGATGAAGGAAGCCTTTCTGTGGAGCAATCTTCGCTGGTTATGCAATCAATCGAAGAAACAATGGCTTCCACAACATCAACGGTCGAGGCGTTAGGTCGTAAATCTGCCGACATTACATCGATCATTGGTACCATTACGGCCATTTCTGAACAAACTAATCTATTAGCTTTAAATGCAGCGATTGAAGCAGCTCGAGCTGGCGAGCATGGTCGGGGCTTTGCCGTGGTAGCGGATGAAGTTCGTAAACTTGCAGAACAATCCCAAAGTGCTGCCAAGGAAGTAACTGCGATAGTGACATCTATTCAGGATGAAGTCACATCGATCATTGCCCAAAACCATGAAGGGGTCACTACTGTCATTCGTGGCGTTGAAGTGACCAATGAAACCAATCAATCCTTGGCCAACATTTTATCGCATACAGAAGAAACTACAACGATTATTGCAGCCATGGTGGATAAAATTGCATCGACACTGGACTTTAGCAACGCGGTAGCAAGCGACTTCATTCACGTCAATGCCTATGCCGAGCAGTCCGCAGCTAACACCGTAACATCCGCCGCCGCTGCCACACAGGGCTCCGCTTCCATGCAGGAAATCAACGCGGCTGCCACAGAGCTTGCCCAACAAGCAGACAGCCTCCGTAATCTAGTAGGCGCCTTTAAAGTTTAAATTTTATTGCGAATTTCTGAGGGGGATCCTTTCGTTGGAGGATCCTCTCTTTTTTTGGGCTGGAGGAGGTTCAATTGGGGAGATATGGATTAGCCATGGTCAGGGCTGCTATCTGTCTCTTTGAGCGGTTTTCTACATTTTAGCGTTTTATCCATTCCTCTGAGAGGACTATCCGTCACTTTTCACTTTATATCCGTCACTTTGAGAGTTTTATCCATCTCTTCGCATGTTCTATCCACCGCTTTGCTATTGCTTGCCATTAATCTGAACTCTGCCTCCCTCTACACCCATCAAAACAAAAAAATCCTAGCAAGATCGCTCTTGCTAGGATTTTTTATTTGAATAATGAAAGGAATTGGCCGTAGCCTTCTTTTTCTAGATCTTCTTTTGCTATGAAGCGAAGGGATGCTGAGTTAATGCAGTAGCGTAGGCCCCCTAGTTCGCTTGGGCCGTCTGGGAAGACATGTCCTAGATGGGAGTCTGCTTCTTTACTGCGTACTTCTACTCGGCGCATACCGTGGGTTGTGTCGAAGTGCTCGGTTATTTCTTCTTTTTGGATGGGCTTCGTAAAGGCTGGCCAGCCACAGCCTGAGTTGTATTTGTCCAATGAGCTGAATAATGGTTTTCCAGAGACAATATCTACATAGATGCCCTCTTCAAAATGCTCATCGAACTCATTGCGAAACGGTGGTTCTGTGCCATTTTCCTGTGTCACATAATATTGCATGTCTGTCAGTTCTTTTAAACGTTGTTCTTTATTCATGTTTATTCCCCCAGTGATGCTCTTGATACGCTCGGCGACCGCTTCCTACCGAATAGCGTTCGTAGTGCATTGGATTTTTCTTATAATAATATTGGTGATAGTCCTCAGCCGGGTAAAATGTGCTAGCAGGTAAGATTTTCACCATGATCGGTTTATCAAACTTTCCAGAGGCTTCTAAATCAGCCTTTGAACGCTCTGCTAGTTGACGTTGTTCTTCATTATGATAGTAAATGGCTGTTGTGTAGGATTCGCCACGATCATAAAACTGGCCACCTGCATCTGTCGGGTCTATTAAGGTCCAATAGATAGACAGTAGTTGCTCATAGCTATAAAGATCATCATCGTATACGATTTGCACGGCTTCTGCATGTCCGGTAGTTTCTGAGCACACTTGCTCATAGGTTGGATTGACAACATGTCCACCTGTATAGCCTGATAGCACCGATTCAATGCCAGGTGTTTCGTCAAATGGCTTGACCATACACCAAAAACAGCCTCCTGCAAATGTTGCATATTGCTTTGCCATTCATTTCACTCCTTATTCACCAGGAACAATAATTTCTAATAAAATTTTGTCATTTGGTAAGTCCAATTCTTTAGCACGGACACGTGATCCGGATGCTATGTTAATGCGCGATAAATCAATATAGATTTCTGCTTTATTTGGGTTCACGGTAATCCATGAAGGGAATTCCACCGAATCCCGCATAATTTTCATTGTCGTCTCCGGCGGAATATTTAATAGCCCGACATTCATTCCCGTCTGCTTTAAAATAATATTGCCCTTGTCATCTACAATGGGTTCAAAATTCATGGAAATCGGTATTTCCGTGTAAAACACCGTGAGCGTGCTTCGTAATTGAATATCATTGCCGATTGTAAAATCAAGTGGTAAAGGCGAGCCTTTTGCTGCATCCTTTAAATATTTTTTGGAAATCGATTCTAATTCCTTTGTTGTGGTTTGCACCACGAGTACATTTCCTTTGCTTTCACTTTCACCTGCTGAACGCTTGGCAACATCGACTCCATCTACTGGTCTAGTTGCTAAAAAAACGACGAGGAGGATTGCAAAAAGCACTGTGCCTGCTAGGGCGAAAAACGCGACTTTCCATTTATTCATTTTGTCACTCCTCGAAGCCTATTGCCTTGTTAATCTTTTCTTCCATACCACACTGCTCCATTGCCGCTAGTATACGTTCTGTCATTTTTTCATACCCCTTTGCATTGGGGTGGAAAAAATCTGTATGATAGACGAGCTCTTCATTTGAATCAAATAAATCCTCCACCGATACATAGCAAGCATTGGAATCTTCACTCGCTACTTCCTCAATCACATTATTCCATTCTGTGATAATTGTATCGAATTCATTCGCCTCATTGGTCACAATCGAAAACGGATTATAGAAACCAATGAGTAGAATGGGCACTGTCGGATTTTTTGCACGAATGCCTTCAACGATTTTGCTATAGCGCTGCTTATACGTCCGCAATTCTTTATCGAATGCGTCACGCTTTAAATTAAACAAATCCTGTTTAACAACTTTCATGACATCATTGCCGCCCATTGTTAAAGAAATGAGCTGTGCTTGTTGCAACTCTTCATCATAATGCCCTTTTTTCACTAATTTTAGTAGCTGATCACTACGTCTACCACGTTTGCCACGATTATCAACATCTACCTCAGAAATCGAGGGCCACGTAAGCAATGAATCTGCTAATCTTCCTACATAACCGTCTTGACTATACTCATCACCGACACCATCTGTTAATGAATCTCCAAGTGCCAGATAATGCAGTTGCTTTGCATTTTCTTCATCAATTTGCGATAAATCCTCTGCTGATGGCTCAAAAAAATGTTCAAAAATTTGCGTCAACATATTCTTGGAGGTTTTTTCCTCTTCTACTGTTTGTTGCTCATCCTGCGTCATATCTTGCTCCGTTTCTGCTTGCTCACCGTCAGGCTCTGCTTGCGGATTCGGCTCATCGATTGATATTGCACAACCACTTAGTACTAAGACGGTCAAACATGACAACATAAATCGCCAAATGTCCATTTGACCACCTTCCATCCCTTTCTGTACCTTCTATTATAGAATAGTTCATACCCTAATGAAAAGTGACTTACTCTCTGTTCTCCATAATTTTGTGTTGTTGTCAAAATTCCTCTTTTCCAAATAGTCGAACAAGTATCCAGCTAAAAGGGCCAAAACGAAAAAAAGCCACTACATTTACTTATGTAGTAGCTCCTCACTATTATTCTGCAAAATAAATAAATCCGATGGCACCTGGTCCAGTATGTGTCGAAATAATTGGAGATGTAAAGGCAATCTCAACATCATTAAAGCCTGTACCTTCGATTAACTCTTTTAATGGATTCCCCATTGTGATGAGGCCATCTGCGTGAGAAATACCGACAGCTTTGACTGTTTTCCCAGCCGTATCTGCTTGGAATTGTTTAAATAAGTAATTCACTACCTGTTTATGGCTACGTACCTTGGAAACAGGATTGTAAACGCCACCCTCTAAATTAGCAATAACTTTGATGTTCAGCAATGAACCGATAAAGCCTGTTCCTTTACCAATTCGACCGCCCTTAATTAGATTTTCAAGCGTATCCACAATTACATATAAATGTGTATTTGCACGTACTTTGTCCAGACGAGCTACGATTTCCTCAACTGTTGCTCCAGCATCGCGCATTTTAATAGCCTCACGTAGCTGAATAGCTAAACCGATCGCAATAAAGCGTGAGTCAATCACCGTCACATCAGCGTCTGTCATTTGAGCCGCTTGTCGTGCTGACTCTACCGTGCCACTCATACCACCTGTCATATGGATGGAGATAATTTGATCGCCATCCTTGCCTAGCTCATCATATAATTCTTTAAATTTACCTGGTGCAGGCTGTGAACTTTTCGGTAAATTTTTAGCATTTTTCATCAAGCCTAAAAAAGGTTGTGGCTCTAAATCCACACCATCTATATATGTTTCACCATCAATTTGAATTGTTAATGGCACGATATGTATGCCATGCTGTGCTACTTCTTCTTTTGTTAAATCACAAGTTGAGTCCGTTATTATATGAATTCGTCCCACTTCGACACATCCTTTTACTTCATTAAAATTTATTATATAGACTAATGAATCATTATGTAAACATGACATTTGTCATTAGGCAAAGCCTTGATTTCTTGAGAATGTAAACGCTACCTTTGATACTATAGCGTTTCCTTTATCTCTTGTCTATCAAAGCCCCTAAAAGAATATGACAGCCTTATGACATTTTTGATATGAAATATATGACAAATGTAAATGTTCATGTATAAATTATTGGGGTATAGTAAATACATGAACGAAAGGAGTGTTGTAAATGATTGATTCATTTGACTATAAATCTTGGAAGGAAGAACTGTGGAATGCCATTACACACGGTATTGGTTTTATTGCAAGTATTCCGGCTCTAGTTGTTTTACTGCTTACAGCAGTGCAAACAGGTAATGCTCTACATATTACTACTTTTAGTATTTTTGGTGCCTCTGTCATCATCTTGTTTTTAATGTCCACATTGCTACACAGTATGCCAGAAAAATATAAACACTTTTTCGCTATTTTGGACCACTCGTCCATTTACATTTTAATTGCCGGTACGTATACGCCGTTTTTATTAATTGCGGTGGGTGGCACCCTAGCCATTACTTTATTATGTATTATTTGGTCACTCGCAATATTAGGTGTTCTTTTTAAATGCTTCTTCATTAATCGCTTTGAAGTGCTATCCTTAATTTTTTATATTGGCATGGGCTGGCTCATCATTTTTGCTATTAAGCCTGTTTATTTATACTTAGGATTTTATGGCTTTGCTTTACTACTTGCAGGTGGCCTGTTCTATACAATTGGAGCCATCTTTTATGCTTGGCGCTCTCTACCTTATAACCATGCAATATGGCATCTTTTTGTGCTAGCTGGCTGTGCTTCCATGTACGCTTGTGTGTACTTCTATTTATAAAAAAAGTCGCTCCCTTCATAAGAGGGCACTGAAAAACTTATGTTTTCATAAAAGCGAACCTTTTTCAGATAAAAATAAGGCACTTCTTGTTCAATTTTGAACAGGAAGTGCCTTATTTCTGTCTCACTGGATCTTCTGTTGCCATATCCAAGAAATAGTTGAATGACAGCGCTCTACTAGGTCGACGTCTGATACATCATTAATCGCTTTTAATAAAAAGTACTTAAACATGCGAATTGGAGGAATGGCATTACGTCCATTGTCTAAACAATATTTTGTTTTTAGCTCTTCTAAAATGAATGAAAAATCAACAAGTTCATTGATCTGACGAAGCATATTATCTTTTGGCACAACAATATCGTAGATTGCCATGTATGGACTTAAATTAAGGGTTTCCTGATTTGAAATCATCATTGGGGCACCACCTTCATATTCATTCTTTTATTATAAAGGAAAGTGTGACTAAAATAATAGAATGATACATTGCGTTGTTTGGAGAAGCATCGCTCGACTCCTGCGGGAAAGCGAGACAGGCGAGACCCCGCACGAAGCGAAGCGTAGGAGGAGACTCGGCGCTCGCCCGCGGAAAGCGAGCGGAATGCTTCGGAAAACAACAGTAGAGTCACAGTGCCAAATGAAAAAAAAGATATGGACTTTTTCAGTGCCCTTCTTCATAAGGAGCGATTTTTAATGGATTCTCTTAAAAGCTCAATAGCTTCCCTTACTTCTTTTTCATGCTCCTCATTACTCAAATTATTTCTAGCATGAAGTAATACTGGCCTCAAGGATTCAACGGATCGCCCGAATGCATTCATCCATTCATAGCGGGGCACCATCCAAGTATGGAAATGATGAGTCGTATCTTCGTTGTAAAAATAATAAACGTATTCAATGCCCAATACTTCCCTTTGAGCTTGTCTAATTTTTTTAAGAGATTGATGTAATCCAGTTTTTCGCCATTATTTAATTCATCGAAGCAATGGATATGACGCTTTGAAGCTAATATAACTAATCCCTTGATTGGATAAGCTACATCCTGGTGGGCGTGAAAATAATCCGTTTCAATGACAACACCACCATTGGGCTCTACCTGTCCACTTATGATCGCACAGCTCAAGCAATCAACTTGAGCAATTTCTCCACTCGATAATCGTATGTTGCGCATCAATATCTCCCCTAAATATAGAAATAGCACGGTCAATCAAAACCGTGCTTTTCTTTTCCCATGTTATTTACGCTCAAAAATTTGATATTGGAAAGTGTAGCCTTCTGAAGCTGTTTCGGGCTGTTCAGCAGAAACCTCTACAAATTCCTCCTCATAGCTCGGGAAAAAGGTATCGCCCTGAAATGAATGATTGATTTTTGTAATATATAGGCGATCTGCCATTTCCATTGATAAACGGAAAATTTGCTCGCCGCCAATAATCATGATTTCCTCTACATCCCCTGCTATCGCTATTGCTTCTTCTAGGCTTGTCACAGTTTCAATGCCTTCTGCGTGATATTTTTCATCTCGTGTAATAACAATATTGCGACGTCCTGGTAGTGGACGACCAATGGATTCAAACGTTTTTCGTCCCATAATCATTGGCTTGCCCATTGTTTTGTTTTTGAAATACTGCAAATCTCCCGGTAAATGCCAAGGCATTCCGTTATTATAACCAATTACATGGTTGTCATCATGTGCCACAATTAAAGAAATCATACTGTCCCTCCAAATACTTTCTTCCCTTTTATTATAAACACAATTCGTTGATTTCACCTCTATTATGAAAGAATTTTCTTTTTCTAAAATTAAATCCTAGTAAAATTATATGAATAGTTTATAATGTAAGTAATAAACGTCACAATAAAGGACTGATGAGGATGACTACTTTAAGAAAAGAAGCTGTTCATTATATTGAAGATCAACAAGTTGCCACACCCTACTATCAAGTTACACCACAGGAAGCTCGCGCGATGCGTACGGTTACGCCATGGCAATCACCCCATAAGCCAACATTAGCGGCGATGCAAGATCAACTAATTACCATGCGTGATGGGGCTCAAATTACGCTACGACTTTATATACCTACTCATGATCAACCATTACCTGTTATTGTTTATTATCATGGCGGTGGCTGGGTATATGGTAATTTAGAGTCTGCTGATGCTGGCTGTCAGCTTTTAGCAGACCAAGCGCAAGCAATTGTCGTTTCAGTGGATTATCGTTTGGCTCCTGAATTTTCTTTTCCAACTCCATTGCAGGATGCCTATGATAGCTTATTATGGGTGCATGACCATATCGAAGCATTTGGCGGCGATGCTGCTCGGTTGACAGTGGCTGGGGACAGTGCCGGCGGAAATTTAGCAACGGTCGTGGCCTACTTAGCTGTAACTTCAGGTGGACCGTCATTGCAAGCACAAGCACTCATTTATCCTGTTACAAATGTGGATTTTACGACCGTTTCCTATCAGGCTTATGGAGAAAAGTTCGGCCTAGATAAACAGGGCATGCAATGGTTTTCTCAACACTATACAGCTGAATCGAACTTTACAAATCCATTGGTGTCTCCCCTACTGCTCGAGGATGTAAGACATATGCCTAAAACCCTCCTCATTGCAGCAGAGGTCGATGTTCTCTTTGATGAAGGTTTAAGTTATGCCAAAAAACTGACTGACGCTGGAGTACCTGTGGAGCATATAACCATGTCTGGTTTAATTCATAGCTATTTTAGCAAAATGAATTATTTTGAAGAGGCAACAATCGAAACGGTGGCAAAAATTGCTGAATTCTTGAAATAAGTTTGGCTATCCCATCCAAACAGTGCGATAATAGAGCAAAACGTTTTTAAAGGATGACAACATGACACAAACAATTGCACTACAAGTAAAACAGCCTTTTGCTGATCAATTAAAAAAAGGCTATCCATTAATTTCAAAAGATGCAGTGGATGCACGACAACTTCCTTCCGAGCAAGGGACTCTACTTAAGCTGATGGATCACCATAATCGTTTTATTGGTACAGGTTACTACGGTATTCAAAATAAAGGGATTGGCTGGGTCCTGACGACAGATATAAATGAAACCATTGATAAAGCTTTTTTCATTAAAAAATTCAAAAAAGCCATACAGCTCCGAGAAGCATTCTTCCAGAATGAACATACAACAGCCTTCCGTGTTTTCAATGGTGAGGGTGATGGTATCGGTGGCCTGACGATTGATTTCTTTAATGGCTACTATATGGTGAGTTGGTATAGCGAGGGTATTTACTCATTGAAAGAAGTCGTTTATGAGGCGCTTGCTGAAACTATCAATTACCAGGCCATTTATGAGAAAAAACGATTCGATAGTAAAGGGCAATATATGGAACAGGATGATTTTGTCATGGGGACTCCTGGCGAATTTCCAATCATGGTTAAGGAAAATGGGATGACCTATGCAGTCCATTTAAATGATGGTGCGATGACTGGGATTTTCCTTGATCAACGGGAAGTCCGATTAGCTATTCGTGAGCGCTATGCGAACACAACAAATATGCTAAATACCTTCTCCTACACAGGGGCATTTTCTGTAGCCGCCTCGCTTGGAGGAGCTACTAAAACAACAAGTGTCGATGTTGCAAAGCGCAGTTTAGCCAAAACGATTGAGCAGTTTAGCGTCAATCAAATTGATTATGAAGCGCAGGATATAAAAGTAATGGACGTTTTTCATTATTTTAAATATGCACAGCGTCACGAATTAAAATTTGACCTTGTTGTATTAGATCCACCAAGCTTTGCCCGCACAAAGCAAATGACGTTCTCTACGGCGAAGGACTATCCAAAATTACTGAAGGATACGATTGCGATTACAGCCAAAAATGGCATTATTGTGGCTTCCACAAACAACGCAAGCTTCGGTATGAAAAAGTTTAAAGGGTTTATCGACCAAGCATTTAAAGACACTCGTACACGCTATAAAATTGTAGAAGAATACGGTTTACCAAAGGATTTCCGTGTGCCTCGTGAATATCCTGAATTTAATTATTTGAAGGTCGTTTTTATTCAAAAAATGGACTAACTCATCTGGAATCACACTTTGCTGTGGTTCTTTTTTTCTATAAAAAAGGCTTAAGAAGTATGTTCACTTCCTAAGCCACCTCTTTTTTAAAGTTTTTCCACAAACCAATCTCGTATATATTCGAGACGATTAATTCTTAATGTTGGCTTTCCGCTTCTTGACAGTTCATGATTTGCTTCAGGGAAACGGACGAATTTCGTTTCTTTTTTTCGATACTTCAAGGCGATAAATAATTGCTCCGCCTGTTCAATCGGACAACGATAGTCTTTTTCACCATGTAAAATAAGCAATGGTGTTTCAACCTTGTCTACATATTTCAATGGTGAATGATGCCATAGCTTCTCTATATTTTCGAGCCCCGCTTGAATTTGCCAGTCTGTAAAGTAATAGCCAATATCACTCACTCCTGCAAAGCTAATCCAGTTCGATATAGAGCGTTGTGTAACTGCTGCCTTAAAGCGGTTGGTTTGCCCAACAATCCAGTTGGTCATAAAGCCACCATAGCTTCCACCTGTTACACCTAGTCGAGCTGGATCAATGAAATCAAACTGCTCTAAAGCATAGTCTACAGCGGCCATCAGGTCTTGATAGTCATTGCCCCCATAATCACCACGTACGGCATCCACAAATGTTTGCCCATAGCCATGACTTCCGCGTGGATTTGTATATAGGACTGCAAAGCCTTGAGCAGCTAGGATTTGGAATTCATTAAAATAGGTGTTGCCATACATCGCATGCGGACCACCATGGATTTCAAGAATAAGGGGATATTTCTTTCCTTTTTCATAGCCCACTGGCTTCATGATCCAGCCGTTAACCTTCCAGCCCTCAGCTCCTTCAAACTCAATGCTCTCTGGCACAGCTAACTCTTTCGTCTTTAAAATGTCTTCATTGACTGTCGTCAATCGTACTTTATCACCTGTTTTTAAGTTAACGTAATATAAATCTCCTGGATTCGTTGTCGTACTTATGGCGACAATGGCTTGATCATTTTGAGCATCTAATGAAAAACCATAAACGTATTGATCATCGTGAATAGCTGGATAAATTTCACCATCTACATTCCCAAAGTAAATTGCCGCATTGCCGTGATCTGTTACTTGGAAATAGAAACTATGATTATCATTCATCCATTGTACACTTGGTGCTGCTACCCCTTGCAGGAAATCACCGATGACATAATCACCGACAGGGGCATCAAATTCACTTGTTACACAGCTTAGCAGATTTTGTTCCATATCATAAATCCATAGCTTCGCTTGTGTGGCATTTTCGAACTCACGTTTTCCTCCAACAAAGGAAAGGAAGCGGCTATTAGGCGACCAAGACGTCTGGTAATAAGAGCCAATCCCCTCTGTTACCTTACGACTCTGTGTTGTTTCTAGATCGAATAAATAAATATCCGCATTAAACGAAAAATCTAAGTCCTCTGCTCGATCTGCTAAGTACGTAAGATAACTGCCATTTGGCGACCATGTACTCAGATGGAAATGCTCGTTCCCTTCTGTCACTTGCTCTAAGTCACCAGATTTTAAATCGACAATGGCAATGTGAGTATGCTGGTCCATATCCATAAATCCACCCGCATCCGACTTATGTTTCATCCTATCGATTTCGAGTGGCTTTAGTTCTTTTTCTTCTTTCTTGTCATCGTCAGCTTTGTCTAAGATAGTTTCATCTTTACCTAGCATCACTGAAAAGGCAATTTTCTCTCCACAAGGAGACCATACGGGCGTTGACGCACCGTTCTTGCAATACGTCACTTGCTTCGCCTCTCCCCCTGTTTTCGACAGTACAAAAATTTGTGGCTTGCCTGATCTTGTCGAAGAAAAAGCAATTTGACTGCCATCTGGCGACCAGACAGGAGAGCTTGTCCGATCGTCACCATAAGTCCATTGCTGAGGACGTTTGTCTTTTAAATTTAAATAAAATAAGTTAGATACATAGTCTTTTTTCTTCTCATCAATACGTGTCTCTACATACACTACCTCAGTCCCATCAGGTGAGAGCTGTGGATCTGCCACTGATTTCAAGTGATAAAGATCTTCTGGTTGAATCCCTTGTTTAGATGTCATGTTCTTGCTCCTTTGTATTGTCATTTTCTATGCTCTACTACAATATTTCGACACCCTAAGTATTATTCCTGCTACTCTATCGATTTTTTTACTAGTTCCCAATCAGCATTCATTTTTGTTCTGCGATAAAACTTATAAAAAGGTTCATTGGAACGAGCTTGGTTCTGATAGAGACGAATGATTTGTAGCAAAAAATCCTCAATATGATCAATCCCTACCCTTTTCGCGAAGAGAGTACCCGCCTGTGCCTTCGCCCCCATAGGGATGGCTCCTAAATAAACATCAAAGCTCTCATGCTGATAGACTAAACCAATATCATCATATGAAGGATTATAGCAAGCCGATGCACAGCCATTCACATTGACTCGTACTCTTGTAGGCACAGTTATACCGTCCAATGCCTGATAGAGTTGTTCTGTTTGAGGCACTGCCTCCATTTTTTCACCATCACAAAAATCACATGCCTTCATGGCAATATGAGGTCCTGAGGAAGCAACAAACAGTCCTGCCTCCTGTAAGGCATGGGTCGCTTCTGTCAGTTCGCTAGTGGGGATCGATAATAATATGCTGTAGGAGGCCGAATATTTAATGGCCCCCTTCTCTCCTACAATTTCAGCTATTTTTTGAAATTGGGCAGGCGTATAATGCTTATTAATAATGCCAGGGCTTACCGCTAATCGTGAATAATCACCTTGCTGATTTAGAGTTTCAAACGTTTTATCTGGTATGTTTTGACGAAATGCATTCATTGTTATCGCTCCTTAAGAAAAAGGAGCTAGCAAAGCGCTAGCTCGAATGTTTTTAAAAGTTGGCAGGGTAGAAGCCCTTGGCTAAAATTTGAATAGCCGCTGCAGCACGTACTCCTTCAGATGCTGCTGAAAGTGGAAGAATGACAAAGCGATCATTTTTGACTGCTTCCATTTCCTTCAACGCTGGATCATTTTTTAAGAATTTTATCTTTTGTTCAGCAGTTGTTTCACCATAATCAATGACAACCACCACCTCTGGATTGCGATCTACTGCATCTTCCTTGGATACCGTTGTCCATCCTGACTCCACATCTCCAAAGATATTTTGACCGCCAGCGATTGTTACTAGCTCATTCATAAAATTTTGACCAGCCGTGAATACATCTTTATCACCACTGTCAAAGACTAGCACACGTAAATTTTCACTGTCTTTTGGTAATTTCGCTTGAATTTCTTCGACATCTTTTGTCATCTGTTCAATTAATGCTTCACCGCGATCTTCCACGCGGAATATTTCCGCGATATGACGAATATCCGCGAAAATATCCTCTAATGTTGGCTTTGTCATATTGGAAGCCGTATGTAAATACGTATGAATTCCTAATTCTTCAAGCTCCTCTGGTGTTCCAACACCTTTCTCACCAAAGCCACTTTTCCAGCCTGCATACAAGAAATCTGCCTCGGCATCAATGACTTGCTCCTTTGTTGGATATTGATCTGAAAGAACTGGAACTTTATCGTAGGCTGCTTGAAGTGGCTCGTAGATTTTATCATCTAAATAAGCTGTCCCTACCATGGAATCCTCTAAGCCTAATGCAAGCATAATTTCTGTTACATGCTGATTTAGGCTAATGGCCTTTTTAGGTGCTTCCTTATAGGTTTGGGTAGTTTCATTATTTTCAATGATGACCTCAGATGCTGTCGCCTCAGACGGTTCAACTTTTTCAGTTTGTGTTGCTGATTCAGGCTTGTCCTTTGCGCCACACGCTCCTAGTACAGCGATTAAGGCGATGACCATGACTAGCCAAATACTTCTCCATTTTTTCATGTCCTATTCTCCTTTGTTGTCATAAATATAGAAAGAAATCAGAGACTTCTTTGCTACTAGGATAATTGGAAGGGCATAAAAAAACCCTCTTGTCGCCAAGAGAGTTGCATAGTGAAAAAACGGTATTAGTACCTTTATCACTATCCCCATCCTCGTG
Organism: Lysinibacillus sp. GbtcB16; assembly: GCF_019091145.1. NCBI lineage: Bacteria > Bacillati > Bacillota > Bacilli > Caryophanales > Bacillaceae > Lysinibacillus > Lysinibacillus sp. GbtcB16. The sequence goes on along the minus strand of NZ_JAGXJV010000001.1, from coordinate 1,536,434 downwards.
GTTCTTAGTTAACATACATATATTGGCAGGTATCCTGGCTTAGGTTCATCATCTATACGCCTTCCCATAGTTAAACTACAGTGGCATGCTGTATAGACTCCCCATTTACAGTTGCGGGACAGCATCGGAATTACACCGATTTCCCTTTTAAGCAAATGACTAAGGCCATTTGCACCAATATGTTCTATTTATGCTATTGATAGACTAGCAGTTCATGCGTTAATTCTAAATCAGTAATAGAATGCAAAAAATATAATCATCATTATATTAGCACTATTTCGACAAAAAGACGAATCATTTTACAAGAAATAGTTGTGCTAGTATTCTGATACAATGAGAAGATAGCTACCTATAGAAACGAGGATATATTATGTACAAGACGATTGGGGTTCTTGCTCATGTTGATGCAGGAAAAACAACCTTTTCTGAGCAAGTGCTTTTTCATACAAATAGTATTCAAGCGCGGGGACGTGTCGATCATCAGGATGCCTATTTAGATAATCATGAGCTTGAGCGCAAAAGGGGCATTACAATATTTGCCGAGCAGGGACGCATGACTATTGGCGACGATACATATACGTTGATTGATACACCAGGACATGTCGATTTCTCTCCAGAGATGGAGCGTGCCATCCGTGTCATGGATTATGCCATCATTATTATTAGTGCAGTAGAAGGTATTCAAGGTCATACTGAAACGGTATGGCAGCTTTTACGAAACAATCATGTCCCTACATTCTTTTTTATTAATAAAATAGATCGTGACGGAGCAGATGTAAGGGCTGTGATGACCCAGCTCCATAAAGATTTCTCGGAACATGTATTATTCGTCGATGAACCACTTCAGGAGAATTATGTTTCCAGCACAATCATGGAATGGCTGGCGGAGCGTGATGAAAAGCTCCTGGATGCCTTTTTGAATGAAACTTTGGAGCATGGTCTGTGTATGAAGCAGCTACAATCGATGATTAAAAATGAATCCGCCTTCCCCTGCTTTACTGGTTCGGCATTAAAAGATGAAGGCATTCAAGAATTGATTGCTCAACTTCCACTCATAACGGGTACTCACTTCGCGCCGGAAGCACCGTTTCAAGGAGAAGTCTTTAAAATACGACATGATGGCCATCAGCGTCTAACATTCATCAAGGCTTTAACAGGAAAATTACATGTTCGAGATGAATTTACGTTTGGAGACCTTACAGAGAAAGTAACAGAAATTCGTCTTTATAACGGCAGTCGATTTGAAACTGTTCAGCATGTTGAGGCCGGTGAAATCTTTGCTGTTAAAGGACTCAGCCAGGCAAACATTGGCGACCGCATTGGCAGTAACACGCTATCACAGCCCTATGAGCTTGTCCCTACATTACAGGCAAAAGTTCAATACGAGGGTGAGCAACATATTAAAGAAGTATTAAAGATTTTCCGTCTACTAGAGGCCGAGGAGCCATCATTGCGTGTCGTATGGCAGGAAAAGTTTCAGGAAATCCATGTGCATATAATGGGTGTCATTCAGTTAGAGGTCCTGATTGAAGTATTATTGAAGCGCTTTACACTAAACATCACTTTTGGGGAGCCGCAAATATTATATATGGAAACAATTGCGACAACCGTTACAGGCTACGGACATTTTGAACCACTTAAGCATTATGCAGAAATTCATTTATTAATGGAGCCAAATGAACGTGGGACAGGCATTACCTTTAGCAATACCTGTCATGCAGATGATTTATCAGTGGGCAACCAACGTTTGGTAGAAAAGCACTTGTTTGAACGTGATCATCACGGCTTACTCACAGGCTACGCAGTAACAGATATTCATTTTACGCTCTTAACGGGACGTGGACATAATGAACATACGTCTGGCGGTGATTTCCGAGAAGCCACTTTCCGAGCACTGCGCCAAGGACTGGAACAAGCACAGAACGTCCTGCTTGAGCCCTATTATCGCTTTAAAATGAAGGCTTCCAATGACTTTATTGGCCGTATGATGACCGACATTCAACAGGCTGCTGGCACCTTCGACGACCCTGTACTCACTGAAACAGACGTTGTATTAACAGGACGTGCACCAGTAGCGACCTTCATGAGCTATAGCACGATTTTTGCCGCCTATACAAATGGGAAAGGTGCGCTTACCCTCCAATTTGATGGCTATGATGTGTGTCATAATACAGAAGAAGTAATAACTCAAATAGGCTATGATAAAAATGCCGACCCTGAATACAGTTCTTCCAGCATTTTTTGTGCAAAAGGTAAAGGCTATTCTGTCCCTTGGCAAGAGGCGCAAGCAGCCATGCATTGTCAGAGTTAAGTTCATGTACTAGCATGGCAAATCTATTGAACTAGTACTTCAGATGAAGATAGAATATCTATACAAATAATAAAGCAAGCCCTCCATGAAGCGGAGGGCTTGCTTTTAAATGGCACCAACAGCTTTCTTTGAAGGCTTGTGCACCGGATAGGCAGGTTCAACCACCACGTAACCTTGTGTATTCGTGAAGTCGATAACTACTTTTCCAGGCTGGCTTTTTAATATTTGTAGTTGATCAATTAATGTTAATAATAGCTCGTGTCCGTTTCCACGTGGATGCCAATTAAAGTGATAATCATTTAATTCCTGAACGGCTTGAAGAAACTGTGAGTATTCCTGCTGCACAAATGCGATTAGTTTATCCTGATGAGGAATTTGCTCTAAATCGTTCATATACGTTTCATAAAAACGGATGACAATCGAGCACAATAAATCATTGACACGTGCAGCACTTAACACTGGATTGGGCTCCTGTGAAAGACGGTCAAGATTAGGCTTTGCTCGTGTTGAATCAATGCGTGTAATTAAGTGGTACTGCTCCCCATTCACCTCATAAACAATAGGGTTGGTTGGCATATACATCATAAAGCTATTCGTCTTCGTTTTCAGTTGATCCGTTAACGTTGCCTGAGCAAAAAGATGGCCCTCTACCTCCCCATTTTGTATCCAAATAATGTCTTTATTATATAAGATTTGCTCAAAAAAGCGATCGTTGCGAATCAGTCTCGTTGCTAATAATTGATCTATTAGTGATTCAACCACCATTCTTGTTTTCGCTTTCTTGGCAACTTCTGTCCGTGGCTGCTTACAAATCGTCATATCTACAAAAGGCGTTTCCTGTGTTGTCGTTGCATGAATATTCATCCTATGTGCATCCCCTTTGCGTACATATTTTCAAAACAAAAAGGACTTCCTACTATGTTTGAGGAAATCCTTCGCTTTAATGTGCTTCATCACACAATGCCAAACAAACCCTAAGTAAATGCGAAGGAGTTCTAAAATGAACCCTTTCATGAACTTTGGGCGTTTGACGTACTGTGACGAACAGAGCATTCTGTTTTGTCAACATGCCACCTCCTATTCCTCGTAGGTTTATGGTGTGTACTCGTAACAGGCAGGTATCCTGACTCATGATCATCGCTTCTTTTCTCCTTCCCGTCCAAGGACAGTGGATACTGAAAAGTCGCTCACATTTACAGTTGCGGGACAGTGTCGGATTCACACCGACTTCCCTTTTAAGCAAATTGCACGCAATTTACACCTATTACTACACGCTATTCAGTTGTGAAACTGACCAGAAAAATAGTAGACAAACTATTCTTCTTTAACTATTGGTTTATATTGTAATATGTACTCTACTAAAAGTCAAAAAAAGGGATACTCAATTAAGAGTAACCCTAGTTTGCTATCTATTCATTCTCTCTACTTCCTCGTATAAGTCATGCTTAAACTTAGCATCTTTTACATCACGCTTGTATTGCTCCCAATCTTCTACCTCATGTTTATTACTATGATTGCGGTAACATCTTTCCTTGGCACTATACTCATATTCTCCGTAATTTTCCATACAATTAGTCACTTTAATATACTGTTTTGCTGAAAAGTAACCTACAAAGATAAAACCGATTAGACAAACAATAATAGTTACTTTCGTTTGATTAGATACTTTCAATTTCTCCACACCTTTCTCCATAATCCATTATATATGGAAAAATAAACCTATACTAGTGGAGAATAACCATATCTAATCACCTGATAAGTAGAGTACACATTCTACTATTTTTAAATGATTGCATCAATACTTCATATAAACCATACTCTGATAAAAACCAAGTATTTTGCGCTCTACCAAGGGTCGTAATTGAATTACGAACCTTTTCGTTTTCATCTACACTTCACGATTCTGACCTGAGTATGCAAATTGGCTACGCAGGTTCTGCGTACCTATTTCGAGTACGGTGATTCTGAACCTTATAATGTAAGGGTGAGGTAATGTTGATACCCTTAATGCGTAAGGATTGTTTACGCTGAATAGCATTTCGCTATTGAGAAAGGGTCTATACATTGTATATATACTTTTCTCCACCCTAGCGATAGTATCGCCATGGTATATATTGTATATAGTGCCTTTCGCCATCTGTGGCGACCTCATGTATACAATGTATATATTAGATAAGGCACCTAAACATTGTTTTGACCTCACGCAAGGATTGTTTGCATCAGTTTGGTGGGGAAGATTGTTCCCAATCTGTTGGGAATACTATTCCTATCAGATATAACTATTGGTTAGACCTAATGCATATATTATATGCGTCATGGGCTTTCGCAACATCTTTCGAAACATATTCTACTTAGGTGTTACTGCTGAACCGTACATTATACGTGACAGATTGCCGATTAACATTTAATAGGTAGCGAGTCCGAAATAGCGATATTTTTTCGCGTGTGTGTAATCAAAATAGGTAATTTGCAAATTTTTTCTCTTGGGGTAGTCGCCTTGACTCCGCTTCTAGTTAGGATTCCATCCTAATACCGGTTATAGGTCGTTCGGGAAACCTGTTGGACGGCTCGAAGTTTTTACCGATACATGAATGAGTCCGTTCTTCATTAGTATAGTGTCCGCTACTTTAAACCAACGACTATTGATACGTATAGATTGATTTGTCTCATAGGTTTCACGATTCTTAATAGTATCCCTAATTTTGATTTCCATTCTATAATCAGTTAAGTTAATCGCTTGGTTCTCATCTATGCTAATATTAGTTTCCTTCCTCATCACTCCTGCTTCATTGGCTTTGAGACCCCATCTATCCTCGTATATAGGTCTATCTAGGTCGTCTCTCCCCACTTCAACTTTCTCAAGTAGCCAATACTCTAACCTAGCATTACAATATTCAGCAGTTGATTTGTATTTGCTATGACGCTTTAGGACTGTATCACCTGTCACCAGATAGTAATTACCTTCCCATATGAACATATCCCCTGCATTGAAGCGGTCAAGCGCATGAATATGATATGAACTATTAGGACTCAAAGTTGAATTAGTAAGCGCAATTCTTAATTTGTATTCATCTTCATAATCCTTATTTACGATTGTCTCACTCATAATCTGACTCATAACCGCTTCTAAGTTATCCTTACTAAACATTGAATATTGGTTAAACATACGATTTTCTCCTTTCCTTATCGACTAAACAGGAACCAACCTGTACCATCGCTATTATCATCTGGCATCTGTCTTATACGCTTCTGTAGTGCGTCTATACGTTGTTGTATTGAGTCAGAGAACTTACTTACTGTCATATCGTCTAACTTAACCTCTTTCATCAACTGTGGATTGTTAGCGATACCCTCCAAGATACTCAGCGCACATTCATAAATAGATTTCTTATTGCTATTCGATTTGGTATCATAGTCAGAGAAGGGTAGTAGCCCAACTTCTTCTAGATATATAATCTTCTGCTCTTGTGGTAACTCAATACCTTGTATCTCCATCTCTAATCGTTGCATGTTGTTCATGCTATCCGCTCCTTATTCATCGTTATATTTATACACTTTTATACATAATAATACATACAACATGACTTGATTCTATGTGAAATGTGAGCCAACTTCCGATAACATGCCTTATGTAAACTAGATACCCATCCCTTGTATGTATCTAGCACATACCACCACAGTATACATAACACTATACGAATGCAGTCACACCAAGACTTCACGAGTCATCTTCATTGTATAATTACAGATAACCTTCATTATCTGTCATAGTTACTCATTGTCTTTCCTCTCATCGTTCATGGCTTGTATCTTATCCATCATTGCCTTTGGGAAGTATAATCCAATTTCCTCTAAATGTTCCTTACATTTAAGACCCTCAACTCCAATGTAATATAGTATAGCGATAGTTTTAAACACAGGGACGCCCCCTGCTACTATATCAAGTTGATTAGCCAATATTATTACTAACATTACTCCTGCTTTCCTACCAAAATGTTTAGCCATATTGTTAGCGGTTAACTTCTTACGTCCAGATATAAATGTAATCAATCGTAATATAATCTCAACTACCATGAAGATAGATAGCGCTGTTAATGTTGCTGTCCATCCACCTACTAGCCATACGATGCTACCACCAAGGAACGAGAGGATACCGCCTATAGTAATATTTTCCATAGAATAACGTCCTACTTTCTAATTGTAATATACTTACTTTTGGTAACTAAGTATCAATTCTTACTACCACTTGGTTGTTTTTCTCCTCTATTTTTCCATCTGGGGTGGACACTCCCGTATTGTAACAGGCGTGAGACAGCCAGTATATACACTCGTAACACGAACCCTTACCACTAGAGCATTCCTACATAACCTCTCACCGCCTATTCAACTATTTTAATCTACAGTGTCTCTTCCTCTGACACACTCACTCTACCACTAACCTTAGAGAAATCTTCCACCTTACTATTCTGTCCCTCTCTTGCTAACCTTTCCAACTCTAACGGTACATCGCTAACATATGGTGACTGTTCTATAATTGTCTCACGACTAATAGCCCCCATTTCATGTTGTACTTTAAGATTCTCCATGACTTCTTTATTATTCGATGGCGTGTTGTACTGGAACTTAAACTCTAAAGAAATTAACTCATCATCAGAAATAGAACCTTCGCCAACATAACGCATTAGTCGAGCCATCTTCTCATAGCGCTGATACATACCATTACGCATATACGTCTCATACTCTCCTGCACTAGTATCTGCCATCTGGAATAGCATCTTAATAGATACCTCAGACAAGTTACTAATATCTGTCTTGTTCATAGATACAGCAGGCGTATTACTCACATCTAGCAACGTCTGATTTAACTTACCGTACAATTCACGGAACGAGTTATAATCTAGGTTAGTACTTTCAAATTTGAAATCTGCTCCATCATCTAAGTTAATCCCACCGCCTACAACCTCTTGAGGGATAGCATCACGTAATTGCTGTCCAGTCACAACTGGAATAGGATTCATGAACTTGTAGAATGCATCCGAATACTTCGAAATAGTATCTTCCATATTGTCAAGAATCGGTATCCAATCCAACAATTCAGAACGTCCGCTTGTATCATCTAAAACATCAGTCGTCTTATAGACAATAGGAAGCCCCGACAAACTGATATAAGTACCAATATAATGTGGCTCTCCACCTTCATTAGTGTACTCTGTAACTGTCTTATCATCGTATACATACCAATAAGTAATACCATCAAAGATATACGACTCAATGAAGCCAATTAATTCGTTGTTCTGGTTCCATATAGGTGTACCATTTTCAGAATCAATAATCTTAGAGTTGATACGCCCCTTATTGTCAATGAACACATACTCAGCAACTTGACCATACTGCACTAATTGCGTCATGATTTTATTATTCTTATCATCGTAGCGACTAAGTTTAGAAGCATGATTCAACTTAGAAACCATTGACTCCTCACCAATCATAGTGACAGGATTCTTTAATAGATACTGTGACTTGAAAGAAATGATTGTCTTTGCCATATTGATAACAATACGTCTTGGCTCGATAATCTCACCGTTGTATACAAACTTAGGGCGATTCTTAATGTTATGCTCACCGCTTAAGTAATCCTTAATATCTTTAACCGTTCGAACTCTCTCAGCATTCTGCATAAGTCCGACTTCTTCAATGAACCAATACGGCTTTACGGCTCCGTATTTCTTCTTTACATATTGCTCTAGATTCATACTAGCACTCTCCTAATTTGATTTTATACATACCACTTATTCAACTTCATACCTTGAATGGCTAGCGCTGTGCTGATTACTAAGTCATCATGGTGAGCATCCGTGGAACCTTGCTTATTACCTGTCTTACCGTTATTCTCTACAAACATTTGCATTTGTTGTAACGTTTCCTTGCATTGAATGTTAATCATGCTACACTCAAATTGCTCCTTCATATCAGAGACCATAATTGCCTTACTCACTTCTGTTGTTAAGAATCCAAGTTTCAATTTCTTCTTACCGCTTTGTTGGTCAAATAACTTCTGCTTGAACATATTTAGATAGTGGTAGTCCTTACGTAATCGCTCAATAACAGGCAATCCATAACTATTACGTTCAACCGTTAGAAATGCGTAGTTGTACCATCTACCCAAAACATTAGCGACCTCTGCAAACTTGTATACTGGAATCTTGTTGTTATAGAATGTAGCGACTTCGGAACCTTCCTCATTAAATAAAGAGATTGTGGAGAAGTCCTTGCCACTGCCCGAAGCGGTGTCAACTCCTGCATAATAACGAACACTCTTTTGAGGTAATTCAAAAATCTCGAATCCTCGACCAATATATAAATTCATAATTTCGGGTAAGTTATCAATCTCTTTCATCTCAGCACGAGTTAAAGGTGCATCAGCAAATGACAATCTTTGCAATACCATAGATTGATTAAATACGCTGTTACCTGTCGAAATAAACGATTCTAATGGCGTGGATGGATATTCTTGTTGGAACTGTTCCTCTCCATCCATATCACTTAACTTCCATTGTCTCCACATCAATTGTCGAAGAGTAGCGCCCATTTCATGCAACTTCTCCTCTACATCGTCTAAATCTTCCTTTGACAGTCGCCTACCTTTGTTAACTGCTTTGTACCATGCTTCGGCTTCGTCATAATCATGTGTGAACTGCTTCGAATACAATTTGTGATAGAACGGTATGAAGTAGTCGACATACTTAGATTTGCCTTTCATTGCCTGCATATATAATTTGTAATAGTGGTTTCCAGTACCATTAGAAGTTGTTTCTATTGTCAATTGAGAGTTAGCACCCTTGGCTAATGACTGCTCTACCGATAGTAGTTGCTTCTCTTGATTAGTGAAGAAAGCGAACTCAGACAAATGAATCCAAGTGTAGGTATCCCCCCTACCAATGTCTTTTGTTCCTGCTACGATTGACTTAATCTTAGAGCCGTTTGAAAATAGTAACTCATCTCGATTGTCACGCCTTTTATCTGGAAATACATTAGGGAACTTATCTCGTGGTATCCTATCGTTCATATCCTTTAACTTCTCAAATAACGCCTTGGCGCTATCAGATTTGTAAGATACAATTAGAATGTTCTCGTTTGGCTTTGTTAGTGCTCTCCATAATGCTTTACCTAGTGAGAAGGTCGAAATGCCTGCTTGACGTGCTTTCCCAATACATATAAACTTGGATTCATTCATTAGTGCGTCAATTTCTCGTTGTGCATCGTTTAACTCAAATTTAACTAGAGCGTTGTCATTATCAGTAATCTTTATGAAGTTCTTAGAGAACAACTCAAAATTCTCTAGAACCTTTTGTAATTTCTTATCCATAACATTTCACCTACAATTCTAGTTCATCAATGGCGCTGTTCTTTTTCTCTTCAACAACATGCAAACCAGTTGACGGCTTCTGATATTCTTTAGTTGTCTTCTGTAACTCTAGCAACAATTTAATTGCTTTCTCATCACCTGTGATTGCTTTCTCTCTCAGCGAGTAATAGATATTCTCAATATCCTCGGCAATACGTGATTCAATTAGGATACTTACCAGTTGGCGATACTCTTCTGTCTTTTCCCACTTCTTCATATATGCCAATGATTTGACTTGGATTGACTTACAGAAATCCTCTTCGCTCGGCTTACCCTTCAATACAAATAGGTCATGCTTATATAAGAAATACTCTCTTTTCTTCGTTGACACTTGATTTAATGCGCTATAAATATCCATATATTGTTATCTCCTTTGTAATTTTCACCATAATAAAAAGACCTAAAAAGGTAGGTCTTTTTGATTAATCGTTATTCCGTTTATTTTTATCTCGTCTGTGTCCTTCTTAAACTTTCTACGCACACTCTCATATTCTTCTGGATGATTCCATGCATGTGCTTTTTGTTCCATAGAATTAAACTTCAAATAGTCACCTTTCACATCCGTAAACTGCCACCACTCATTAGGTATATTAGTCGGTGCAAGCATTACATCATCTGGATTGAATACAGCGTTGTTATGTTTTAGTTCAATCATATTGTACGCTCTCAATGCGTTACGATACTTGATAATAGTTTTCTTATCCATGCATAACTCTTTTGCTAATCTCTCAGCAGAAGCATCGAAACCGCTAGAAAATACACCGTCCATGTGAACAATATAAGCATATAAGAAGAATCCTGTTAAACCTAACTCCTTTACATGCTCCATGCAAAAGTCGAATGCTCTGATATCAATCTGAGTAGTGAAGTCGCTACGTTTTAGAGTACCTTCTTCCCCGTCTTCACGTTCATATAAATGTAATGGCTTCTTACATATTGTTTGACGCTGAATACCGTGTGTCTTAAGCATATCCTTTAATTCATACGTAACTGGGTATAAATCTGTCATAGTGTCGATAGTTGGGAAGTTATTTCTCTGTCCTGTCATATCGTCATAATCCCACATAACAATAACAGGAAAATCTTGAGTCGTTTCGGTTAACCCTTCATTATCAAGAACGCCATCTTTCTTAATGATATAGTTGATTCTCTTTTCATCTGCTTTGAATCCTAGTAGTTGCTTAATATCTGCTACTGTAGGTGTATATTGACTATACTTAGCATAACGGTATAGCCACGTTTGCAAGAACATATACCCATATGCTACATGAGCGTGTTTATTCTTAAGTATCTTCTTATCTTCTAACTCCAATAAGTGGTCAAATAACTCATTAGGTAGCGCAACGGTTGATTCAAACTTGCTGTTAAACTTCCATTTGTCATCAATTCTAAGGTCTGTCGTTTTCTCTCTTTTTACTACTACTTTTTCTAGTACTTCTTCTTGTGGTTGTTGGTTGTTCATAATATGGTTGTTCCTCTCTATTTTTATTGAGGTGACTAATTTGGTCTATCATATAATCTATTATCATACTATATTATATAATAACTGAATACTAATTTCAAATTTCATTTAGATTATATGATTACCCATTTTAGTAACCTCTTCTATTTTAAATAACAAAGGTGTAATATTTGCGTTTTCTAATCTAATACACTATCATAGATACTATAAGATATATTTTTCTTGCTCGTCATTGCGACACTGAATAACATATCGTTATTGAGTAGTTCTCTACCATCGTCTTTAGTGGTATACGCTGAATAGAACATTGCTCTAGGTTTAAATTGTCCTTGGGGAAGGTATAGTTCATATCCTAAATGTTTCTCAGCGCGGGCTTTTCTATCTGAATCAAATGTGAGAATACCATTGTCAAAGGTTAACTTCTCATCAATCTTAACCGCCTGTATATCGTTATAGGCGTTTTCTTTTTTGACTATATCTATTAACTCATGAAATCCTAACAACTCCATATACTTAAGCCAAGTACCTCTAAAGTAGTTATTGAAATAGCCAAGATGTGCGCTATCTATTGATAGTAAGAACCGCTTTCCATCATCTGTTGGCGGTAACGGTACGTCTAGTAATGACATGACTTGCAATAATGTACTAAATGCACACTTCTTTGTGTAATTGTCTTGACTTATCTTGAGTATTGCATTAATATTAGCACTGTTAGGGTTAACAGGACTGTCCCAATGGCTCATAGTTACATGATTGTCATAGCATTTCCTGTCACCGTGCAACGCTAAGTCAACACCGATATGTTGCTTTATATTCCAGTCAATCATAAAGAAACCTTGTCTAGTTGCATAACAATTCTGCTCATATCCGAACACTTGATTGAGTATCGAAATGCTTGCTTGACTATCCAAGTCATCAGTACCAACTAGAAAGTGTCCTTCATTGTACACTTTGCTCCATTGCGGAAATTGGTTGTATAAAGTTGTGTCCATCATATTATTTGAGTTCCTCTTTCTATTTGTCTATGATATACTGCTTATATTTTTGTTGCTTAATAGTGTCTAGTGATACTTTGTTATTCTCATATAGAGACAGTAATGATATAGAACACCCGATAAAATCCGCTAACTCTTTGAGCGTGATTTTCTTTTGTCGTCTAATCATTAACAGTTGCATTTGTTCCATGTAAGGTATTCCTTTCACTCAAATATTTGAATTAAAATAAAAAGGAAGAGAGGGAAAATCCCCCTCACACCTTAATTACTTCTTGATTGCTTCGTCAGTTAATAGAACAACCGCTTCTGGTGAGCCAACACGTAACGTTGTTTCAGCAATTACCATCGCTTTGTTAGAGTCGCCTGTTTTAGCAAGTGCCTCAACTTGTGCTTCACGTAATGGAGCAAGTGATAGGTAAGCATCATTGAATAAGATTGCAGATTGCTTTGGAACATCACGAGAAATCATGATATTAACGTTACCGAAGTTAGTTACATACACAGATACAAGAGAACCGAAAGTAGTTTCTTTTTGCGTGTAAGTTGTTACGCCTGCTAATGCATCGTCAATCATTTCTTTGTATGCAGGAGAAGCCAATAGGTAGTAATCCCCACCGTTTACGCCTGACGTGAACAATTTCTCCATACCATCTTTGATTAACTTTAGAGGGTTGTTAGTGAACACAAACTCGTTTGACGCTTCTACCCACTCAATTAAACCTTTCATCTTGCGTGGATTACCTGTCGAGCCATCATCGAATACACCATTGATTAATACACGCTCAATCTCTAATTTCAATTCTAGTAAACGGTCTTGAATTTCTTCTGTGAAGCGACCATTTTTCATAGCATCAGCAGTACCAGAAATAGCAACAGCACGAGCGAAGATTTGTTGAACGTTGTTTAATGTACGACGTCTTGATTGTTGGAACTTTGTAATGTCCGCCCCTTCTAATAAGTCGTAATCCGTATCAGCAGATAATTTCTTCTCTAACCATTGGAATAGAGTTGAAGTCGCTTTCTCAAAATTACCTTTGGACATTAATAGTGTTGTTAATGGCGTCATTTGTGGTGCTAATACCGCTAATTCTTTTGATACGTTGATAGTTTCTACTGATTGGAAGTTATTACTTTTAAACATAAATGATTATCTCCTTTGGGCTTAATAGCCATTAAATTTGTATTTGTGCGAGTAGATTATAAACCTACCCAATCTTTAAACTTAGCACCTAGCGACTTACTAACGTCACCTTTTGCAAGTGCTTCTTCTACTGTGTCAACCGCTTCACCATTCGCTGATAACGGCTTATATGAATGCTTTGCTAGGATTGCGTCAACAATAGTTTGAAGATACTCAACCTTTTCAGCACCATTTAAAGAACCAATATCGTTAATCTTGGAGAAGATTTCTAAGCCACGCTCACGTAATTGAGATTCAAATAGTTGTTGCTCAAGCGTTGCTTTTAACTCTTGAACTTCACGCATATTCTTCTCGTAATCCGTTTCGCCTACTTCTTCTACAACTTCTGATTGCTTCGAGTCCTTTTCTGTGCTAGTGTCCTCATTTTCCACAACCTCAGTTGATTCAACTTGCTCATTGTCTTGAGCCGTTTCTTGTACTACTACCTCTTCTTTTTGCTCTTGGTTTTCCATGTTACGGACTCCCCTTTCTTATCAATTAGACAAATACTACCTTTACAAATTGCCTGCATAACACAGGTGAATACTCATAGATACCTCTAAACTCAAAAATATAGTTAGTAGGCATACCATGAACATAGTCATAATAGTATTTGTTTCCATCTTGTTTGATTTGTGTAGCGCTAATTTGAGAGATTAGATTTTCTAACTCATCATATATAGTTAAAGACACCTCATTGGGATGAATAACCTTCCCTTGATAATCCTTGAACTCAACTAATAATCTTGCTGTATCATCTCTGAAAACTTGAGACATTCTATCAACTCCTTACAATATTCTATAGATACTAGATTGTGATACTCTGCACTCAGTATTTGAGCGACTTGTTATGATGCTCGTATAAGCATATACAGGCACGTTTCCACTAGATGGATAGATAGTATTACTATGCAAATCAACATAGTTTGAATTGATTGTTGCGTATCTCAGAGAGCGTTTTAGCAGTTCGAAACTTGTTGTTGCTTTCATAACATCAAAACTAGATACCACACGATAAGAATTAGTTTTCTTTGTGGTAACAGTAACCGTTGCACCTCTAGCAGTAACTAGTGTTCTAGTAGAATAGTGAAGTGAGTCAGTATAGGCAATTACACCCTTTGCAGTAATTGACTTAGATTGTGTCTTACTTTTGCCTATAAAACCTTTCGTAGTTGCTTTACGAGCAGTTACAGTTTTCTTTACTGTTACTTCTTTCCCTGCTTCCTCACTAAACTTAATAAGGACAGGATACTTACCTGTTGAATGGCTCCACGCATCACCTAACGGAATTTGCGAGGGGTCGTTTAGTTGTGCATCAGTTACATAAGTAGCACAACCCTTTGAACGGTCAAATTGTGGTAAGTTCTCATCTAATACATAAACCTTATAGAAGAATAGTGAACTATCCGCTTCATGACCGAATAAAGCGTCTGACTTAGCATCTATAGCGTAATCAGAGAATGAACCAGTAAATACACCGTCAGAGAATGAATATCCTCCAATGACTGTATTAACAGTTCCAAAAAATCCTGTGTTCCCTGCTCCACCTTTAATAGATACGTCAATCATACGTATATTTTTAATGTTAAAACTCCCACTCAATTGCTTAATTACAGAGGCAATTTGTGCTGTTTTTCCTGCATTAAATGAACTATTAACAATCTCTAAGTTATCAATAGTTGCACTAGTAACAGTACCTAGCAGAGCGCAAGTTCTATTAGCAGTTACAGAAGTTGTAGACAGGTTGATATTTTCATATCTAATATTCTTTAATACTGCCCCTGCTTGTAAGTTTGGAATCATTGCAATGTTTGCCACGCTAACGCCAGTAGCATTTTTCACTGTAAATCCCTTACCATCAAGAGATCCACTAAGATTCCTCGTTGCATTGAATGTGGAAACGTCATAGCCAGTGAAATCTATATCATTACCTAATACATAATGATTAGCGTTCGTATTGCTTGATATAACATTTCTGTACTCATCTGGCGTTGTAATGATATAAGGGTTTTGTAGTGTTCCAGTTCCTAACATGTAATCACTCCTTAATTAGAAGGAATGACTAGTTCAATTTCGATAGTTAAAGTATCGTTTGTATTTGTATAGGTAAACTCTGCAAATGCATCCTCTGCAATCTTATCTGTAGAAGTAGCAGTTTCATAAATTGCAAAGCGGTCAACTTTCTTCCCTGTTAATGAACCATCTGCATTATCAGCAATAACCTTATATTTAACCTTTTCATTTTCAATCGTGATAGTTGCGTCTGTATATTTTTTAACTGTTTCAGTGCCATTAGCAATTGCAATAACCTTAAAGTTATTCTTCATGTACTCACGTAACTTACCGTATGCATAGCCAGTAATTTCAGCCATATAAAACACTCCATTTCATATTTAGTTGGTGGTATGTATGTATTAAGTCAATAACTGTTATGTATAGAGGGGGTCGGTGTGACAAGTACCAACCCCAGAAAAGAGGAACCTATAATACGACAACCAATCGCATACAGATTTGATAACTAACCTAAGAATGCACCGACCAACCAAAGACAGTGCACTCTATTGGCTACTTATCGTAACCAACCCCATGTAGTAGTCGGAGGTTCACTACACGGGAGGGAATAGGGAGAAAATTATCATGACTAAAGGAAGTTTATAACCTTTACCAATGCATAAAACGGTTATACACTGGATGGAAATTATAAGTAGGGTTCCCTTATTGCAGATTTACACATGTTGATATAGCGGGCTTCGTGACCACTTTTTGAAAGTGTATGCTCTGACGCTTACTCTCCCAAGGAGTCTGTAGAATGAACTTTTCTATCACTTGAGGTAGTGTTCCTTTAGAGAGTATTTACACATGCAGTCGTATCAAGGGTTGAAAGGGTGTTTTTGAAAAAAGGTGCCTTGAGACCTACAGCCACAAGGGGTCTGTAGTTTTAACTTTGTCTTACATCTCCTTTATAGTTCCCTTGTATACAATTCATGAACCCTTGGTATATCAACGTTTGTAAGACCTTTTAAAAAATGAGGGCTGTGAACCCTTGGTATGACAGCGTTCTGTAGTTTTAACTTTATCTACCTATCTCTCCTTATGCCGAAGATAGGAAGTCAGTCACAGCAAGGATTGGCAACCTCATTTGCGAAACAATTCTTTCCAAAATGAGAACCCTTCCTTTAGGGAACTTTAGGAATCGCATAGCACCAACGTTTGAGAGCACTTTTCCCGAACATTTTTGATCAAAAATGAGGTAATTGACTCACTCAAAAATTTGAATGGGATGCAAAAATAAATTACCTTACATAGTTATATAGGGTAGTAGGTGGTAGATGATATATTTTACTCACCAATATTTTTACAACGCAAAGAAGAGAGAAGCATAAAGCCCCTCTCCTATTGCATGGATATCGTAGTGACGACTTGCCTATATTCAGTTGTAAAATTCCATAATATTTCTTTCTTTTTATTCTGCCACGAATGGCAGACGGTTATATATGTGAGAGCATATTTTATTTGTACTGAATGAATTCATCATATAATGAAGAGTGTCATTAATATCACTAGGATATGTGAAGTGTTAAAAATTGGAATAGAAGAGTTGTTGATAATAGAAGAGGACTAACCGATTATGGCTAGTCCTCTTTTTATTATTAATATTGTCGACCTGAGTTATTTGTTATTATTGGTTTACTTATTTTTTGTTCAGCGATAAAATCCCTTAAGTTATTTGGATGTGTTTTAATTGCTTCGCTAACCGACTCTGCATCATCTTGAATATTGTTTATCCCTTTTTTTCTAACATAATCAGCACATTTTTTTATGAATGAGTTAGGTTGCTTTTCCAAATATTCACTCATCTTTTGTTGTAAATCCATTCGTTTCACCACACTTTGACCATATTTGACTTAACAATATGTGAAATATTGTATATTGTCAACTAGATGTCCATATGATTTAACGGATTGTACTTTTCATTTCGCTCATTAAGGTCATGCCCCCACAATGCTAGATACTTCTCAGTCATATGTAAACTACTATGTCTAAGTATCTTCTGGAGGGTAAACACATCACCACCACTCATTAAGAATCTATGAGCAAAGGTATGTCTAAATGTGTGGGCTGAAAGTCGAACATCTTTGAACTGCATTACCTCTGACAACTTCTTGAATATACCCTTTGTTGCTTCGTAGGATATTTGTGTAGCGTCTCTGTGAGTGAAAACATACTCTGTATCCATTTCGAAGTAACTCGTCTGGTACGTTCTCCAATCAATCAAATTTTCATATGCTCGTTTTGTAAGTGGGACAGTTTCTTGTTTTCTACCTTTACCTATCACTGTGATATAACTTTTAGTTACGTCAGACCATTTGAGATTTCGTAACTCATTTAATCTGATGCCAGTACCTAAGAGAGTTAAAATAACTGTCAAATTTCTGTAAGCCGTAAATTTATGGTCTTGACGTTTCATGCGTCTTAGGTATCTGAGCATCAGACGAATTTGTTGGTCATTAAAAACTTCTATACGTGTTTCAGTGATTTGTTTCTTTAACTTGAGAGTGGGATTAGTATCTATAAATTCATTCTCATACAGATGATTGAAGAATGCTTTCAGATTCTTAACCTTGTTATTAATCGTTGTGGCAGAATTCCCTAATTCATCTTGGCAGTATCTAAGATATAATCGTAGCGTATTAGCAGAGACATTTGAGATGTCAGTGATGTCATTCATCCTTAACCACTCTTCAAACCCTTTAAAGAAACTCTTGTAATTTCTAAGAGTGTACTCAGACGTATTCATCAACTTACGTTCGTCTATAAAATCTTGTACTGAAAATCTAACCAACATAAAAACACCTTCTTAATTAGTATTAATAATTAAAAAAGTGTTGTCTACTATTACATATTCCTTAGCGTGTTACAAACCATTGATATATCTAGTCCGAACAATAATCGGATAAGGTGATTCCTCGTAGGTTTATGGTGTGTACTCGTAACTAGGCAGGTATCCTGACTCATGGTCATCACCACTTTTCCCCTTCCCATCATTTGACAGTGGTTGCTGAAAAGTCGCTCACATTTACAGTTGCGGGACAGTGTCGGATTCGCACCGACTTCCCTTTTAAGCAAATTGCACGCAATTTACACCTATTACTACACGCTATTCAATTGTGAAGGAATGCTGTGTACTATACATTCCTTATAGACTATTAAAATCAATTGTAAGGTAGTCTATTTCTGATGTCAAATAACATAAAATATTCCAGTTTTTTTATTATTATCTTGCCGTCTATTTAACTCAAATTGAAGAGACACTTTTTACTTGTTATTCTTTTGCCCCATAATGCGTTAATACGGCAAAATTACATGCTAAAATATCTGTAATAGATTCTACAAAAACAGAAGAAAGTCGACTGATACTATTTGGGTGCACTTTGCGGTAGACCTGTTTAATGGAATAATAATCCTGTTTACGTTGTTATAAAAAGAACGATACTATATGAATGTCAGCTTTAAAATAGCTACAAGAAATGTTTAATAGATATACATAGGAAGTGAACAATTGTATTATTTGGTAGTCATACTAGGATTATTATTTGTGATCATGGCAGTTATTGTATTTATTTTTATGTATGTCGAGAAAGAATTTCCATTTATAATGGTAGCTAAGACGGTTGCTGCATTTTTAGTAGGTGTTTTATTGTTAATAGTTACCGTACCAAGTCTAAAATATATTATTAAAAAAGACTATGATGTTATTCGTGGGGATTGTATGATTGAGGTTTCTTCTTCCGGGCGATCTGCTGAAGCAACGTTTAACATGATAGATACGGATGAACAATATTCCTTTACAGAAATACCTGCGCTAGATGCTTATGGAAAAGCAATCCCTTACTATTGTAAGGTGACAGTGACAAAGGACCATATGGTTGAAATAGGCTACGAAATTTATGAGTCTAAATCACATAAATTAATATTAAAATATAACTAGAGACGATTGTAGCCGCCTCTAGTTTTTTTGTCCAATCCCCAACAGATTGAACGTGCTTCATCATCCCACTTGAATAAATCTCACTAACATTTATGTACATAGTCGTATCATCTTCATATGGTGCTTACTTAAATATTTATGAATCTCACAAAAAAATTACTGTATCTGACTAAGAAAAGATTGCAGAAGTATTAATATGGAGTTAATTATTGATATTAAATCGAAAAATAATTTAAAAAAACGCTCTAGTATAAACTAGGCGCTCTTTTAAATGTCTTTTTAAGTAGTGGTGTATCAACTTCTTTTGGGAATGCCTCCACGATCTTTTAACGAATAGAAAATCTATTTAATTTTGCCTCCGTAGCAAGCATGACCGTGTGAAGCACATTCTGTCGGCTTTCTTGTTCTCTTCTGAAGTAGAGACTACGTATAAAATTCTTGTTGTTTACGCGGGTAATCACCTGACTACGACTTCTCGGCAAATTGCAACATTGCGCTAAGCTACTAATCCAATCTGCGATTTCTTGATGTGGAAGTAGCTCCTTGACAATTATCGCATCCACGATGTTGACCAATCGCTCATCATCCTCATCGCTAAAAATATGCCTGCCATTATCAAGCTTCTCAGAAATAGCGACAAGAATCTCACGCAACATGACGGCGTTGCACTCATTACACTGCACCAGCTCGGCAAAAACATCGGCACCGTGAGACGCGCTGTGAGCCCAGCCTCCTTCTGAAAGGTAACCTCGTAGATCCTTCTCTTCTTTATAGTAACGGAGCATTGTATGTAATAATTGCTCAATCTCCACTTGAGTGAAAAATGGATTTTGTCTATGGCGTTGGACAATCAAAGCGATAGGCAAGGCAGAGAATGTCCTTGTAAAAACTGACTGATCCTCCTCGCTGCCGATATGATAAAACAAATGGCTATTATCAGTCAGAACAGATAAGAGGCTACGTAACTCTTCTTCACTGAACCTATTCTCTTCCTTCATCCACATATAAAACATCGGATATATGAGATTATCTCTTAATTCTGGCTGTGGATCGCCGATATATTGAAGTAACAAAGGGAAGAAATCTTGATGCTGCTCACCTTCGCGCAACTGATACTCGTCCTTCTCTATTCTTTGCAAATCGAGCATCAATTTAGTTCTTATATCCTCACATGTTCTTTTTTCTTCCAACATAAAAATCCCCCTTTGGATAATCTTACCTAAGGTAGTAAAAACGAGCAACTTTTTTCTTAGATGAATACCTCTGACATGTCATCGTTGCTTCACCTCAAAGAAGGCTTTTAACAGGGAGCTAATTAGTCAAAATCCTTCCATCTGTAATCGATTGATAAAATGCCTACATGCTTTTCTAACGTAGAACTTTTCATTGTTTTCGTGGCTATTGCTGGATTTCTAAAGCAAGCCAGTTCTTGGTAATAACCAAACATGCGACAAATTTCTGGTCTTGCTGAATGAATACCACAACGATCTTTTTGTATATTGTAAAAAATGCATGTCCCTTCAAATTTTTGCTGATGTCTAAGTTCTGTACGCATTTTGACTGGCATTGATTGGAGTCTCCTTTTAATAACCTTCAGCTCCTTCTCCGTAATTGGAACCGGGCCACAGCACAGCCCCTTACATCCTTCACATGGTAATTTTCCCATCCTTACTCCCCCTTTCAAAGCACAACAAAAAAAGCCTCGCATAAATGCGGGCTTTAGATGTGTTTTGCTTTTGTTTCTATAGTATACCATTAATTTGAGCCTAAAACATACTGGGCTAAAACACTTTGCACTTTATAAATATTGGTCGCCTTATTGAAGTTTTTTTGGATGGGTAATGAACTGCCTGATACCCATATTTTGAGCTCAGCATCTAAATCAAATGTACCAGCCGTTTCTACTGAAAAATGGACAATATTTTTATAGGGAATGGAATGATATTCCGTTTTCTTGCCAGTCACTCCTTGCTTATCAATGAGGATTAATCGTTTATTCGTAAAAATAAATATGTCTCTAATAATTTTATAGGCATTTTTAATAGTTTCGTTTGGAATTAGTAAATCATTGACCTCCTCCTGTAATTTTTCAAAATTCACCTCGCTTGCATTGCCGATTAATCCATCAAATAAACCCATGCTTTATCCCCTTTCAGCTTTTATTTGTTTACTATATTATGAAGAGGACCGAGCTACGACTCCAAATTTTTGTATTATTATCGTGTAAGGAGGAGGCTTATTGCGAACACACCGATTCATTGCCATGTCCCTATTAGCCTCTGTTGTTTTAGGCTGTATGAATGAAGAGCTTGCAGGTGGGAAATTGGCTAAAATCAGCATTTCTAACAGCGTTGAATTTGGCTCTGTGCATAGTGCTTTTATGAAAGAATATGAGGATGAGGATTCTCTCAACCTATTCCATGAAGGAATGACGACAGCCGTGAGAACAGAGGGAATTGTCAATATGGCTGCACCACAATTTGACGTATAAGTAATGGATACGGCTGGAAGCCAATATGGCTTTCATCTTTGGTTAGGGGAAGTAGGTCAACATAGTACGTTGAGGAACGTAAAGGTTTGCCATACAATTTATAGCTCTCTGAGGATTTGATCGCCCCACTCAGATCATGGATACAAGAATAAAAAACACCTTCCATTCAAGAAAGGAAAGTGTTTTTCGGTTTATTTTCATTTTATTCGTTTTCTACGGCTTGAAAGAGCATTTGCGCATACTTGTCTGTAAAAGCAAAGCCATCTTCACATTTACGGCTCTCATCAACAATTTCACCCGATTTCATCACGTATATGCGATTGCACAAATAAGAAACTGCCTTTAAATCATGCGAGATAAATAAAATCGCCATGTTTTTTTCTTTATTTAAAGTCATTAATAAATCGATTATCTCTCGTTGAATCAAGCGGTCTAAGCTCGAAACGATTTCATCACATACTAATAGTTGAGGTTCGACTAAAATCGATCTAAGTAAATTAACCCGTTGTCGCTCCCCGCCACTTAACTCAGAAGGCAGGGCTTCTAAAATATCTGATGGGAGCTTTACCATTTCAAGCATTGTTTGTAGTTCACGGTCCGTGAAAGACTTGTGCGCCGCCTGTATGGGCTCGTGTAACAATTCCCTGACGGTCCACACGGGGTTTAAGGCAGCCGTAGCATTTTGAAAAATGATTTGGCAATTTTCATAAAAATACGAGCGATTTTGCTTCGTCATTAATTGATCTTCAAAAAACAGATCCCCTTTTTCAGGCTTTTCTAGCTGCATAATTATTTTGGCCAAAGTACTTTTTCCACTACCGCTTTCTCCCACAAGCCCTACGATTTCACCTTTTCCAACTGTTAGGTTTATATTCTTCAATATTCGCTGTCCTGCTCGATAGCTTTTATTCACCTGATCAACGTGAAGCAACAATGTCAACGCCTCCTAAAAATGATGAGCGACAAGCCGCTTCGTGTATGGATGCTTGGGCTCCTTAAAAATTTCCGATACTTGTCCACTTTCTACAATTTCGCCATTTTTCATCACCAGCATGGAATCAGCAATCTTAGCAACCCCTAAATCATGCGTAATGAATAGAATGGTCGTCCCAAGGCGGGTATGAAGTTTTTTTAGCAATTTGATAAATTCTTGTTGATGGAGCATATCAAGAGCAGAGGTCGGTTCATCTGCCATTAAAACATCGGGTTCATTATAGAAGGCGCAGGCAAGCATGCAGCGTTGTAGCATACCACCAGAAAGCTCAAATGGATAGCGTTGTAGCACATCCTCCGGTAAGTTTAATTCCTTTAAAATAGCCATGATTTTACTTAAAAATTCCTCTTCCTTATGTCCCACCCTCGAAGCCGTCAACCGATAGAGTTGCGGCTTCATTTTTTGAGTTGGTGAAAAACTATTCGTGGCATCCTGAAAAATGGTAAAGAAATGCTTTTTCCGCAGCTCCACACGCTCCTGTTCAGACATGGCCATGAGGTTCTTTTCATTAAATAAAATCGAGCCTTCCATACTTGCTCGTGCTGGCAGCATCCCAAGCAGAGCGGAAAGGGTCGTACTTTTACCACTACCACTCTCGCCAATGATAGCGGTAATATGCCCTTTAGGCACAGTAAAAGTCAAACCTTGAATAAGGGATTTGCCGGATACGCGAACAGCCAAATTGTCAACCTTAAACATGCGATCGGCTCCCTTCTTGTTTGAATGTACCTCCAATAACTTGCACACATAAAATTGTTATAAAAATTAACAGCCCAGGGAAAAGTCCTATCCACCAAGCCCCTACAAGTAAATCATTTTGCGCTGTGTACAGCATTGTTCCCCATGATGGAGTAGCTGGTGGGACACCAATTCCTAAAAAACTTAAGGAAACTTCGGTAAAAATAGCCCCAGCAAAATTAAAGATGGTCACCACAAATAACGCAGGGATACAATTACGTAATAAATGCCCAAAGAGAATTTTCCACAACGGCGTGCGGAACATTTTCGCCATCTGCACAAATTCTTGTTCCTTTAATCGGATAAACTCAGAGCGGACGATACGGGCCGTAACAAACCATCCAGTGATCCCCATAATCATCGCCATTCGCCACACACTGCCCTGCATAATTGCCTGTAGAGCTAAGACGATCACTAATGAGGGAATGGTTAAAAGGGCTTCGAGAATACGCATCATTACAGCATCAATGACACCGCCGAAATATCCGCTTATGCCCCCATAAATGATGCCAATTATGCTAGATAGCACAACGGACACAGTGGCAATGAGGAGCGTCACCTTTCCTCCTACTAATAAGCGCGAAAGAACATCTCTCCCTAGCTGATCAGTCCCCAATAAATGGATAGCATTCGGTGCTTGATAAATTTGATTCATATCCATCACATTCGGCTCAAAAGGAGCTAATAATGAGGAAAAAATAGTCGTTGTACAAATGAGAGCTAAAAGCACAAGCCAAAAGATCGGGTACTTTCGCTGTTTTCTCATACAAATCCCCCTCTTCTTAATCGAGGGTTCAAGCCAATCATCAGAATATCAATGACGAATAAACAGATGACCACAACAACGCCTATGATCAATATAGCTCCCATCAAAACGGGGAAATCCTTGAGCATGACGGATTTTACTAAAAGCTGTCCTAAGCCTGACCAACCAAATAATGTTTCGACCACAATGGAGCCTCCGAAAAATGATGGGATGGTCACACCAACATAGTTGATATAAGGAATGACAGCATTTCGTAAAATCATAGTTCGAATTTCACGTTCAGATACTCCATTCGCACGTGCCACTTGTACATAGTAGCTATGATTCTCTACTTTCACACTATCCTGCAAAAAACGGGCAAATATGCCAACATGGGAAATAACGAGGACTGTTAGCGGGAGTACCATATGATATAAACGATCCACGAACCCTCCATCACCTCGCACATCATTCATTCCCGAAGACGGAAACCAACCTAATGTTATGGAAAAGACCATAATAAATAATATGCCTAGCCAAAATGGGGGTATCGCGGAGCTAGCAATACTAAAGATAGAAAGTCCTCGGTCGAGTAATGAGCCCTCCCTCATGCCAGCCTGTAAGCCTAGCCAAATAGAGGCAATGGTTACTACGACTAACGTTAAAATAACGAGCTGTAGCGTATTCGGTAACCGCTCAAGTAAAATCGTCAAGACAGGTCTTCCTTCTTTAGCTGAGTACCCTAAATTACCTTGTAATGCTTCCCCCAACCAAGTCCCATACTGTAAGAGTACGGGTTGATCGAGTCCAAAGGCTTGTTCAATACGTTCCTTCTCAGCTGTCGTTAATGTTTGGGCATTACCTCCATAATAAGCTGCTGCGGGATTGCCAGGAGCGGCATGCATCATGAAAAAAGAGAGGAAGCTCACAATAATGAGGACAATTGTCCCCATTATCACTCGCTTCCCAAGCCATTTAGCGATCATTCCATTTCCACTCCTCGACATTCCATAAGAAGCCTGCTCCATGGTGACCTAAAATTCGCTCTTTAACACCGCTAATCTGTTTATCGATACCATAGACAGCATCCACATAAGCAAAGTAGGCAAACGGTGGGTCTTGAGCTAGCTCCTCCTGCAATGCCATATAGACCTTCTTACGTTGCTCAGGATCCACCGTAGTACGACCTTCTTCTAGCAATGCGTCTACTTTTGCATTGGCATAGCTGCCGTAATTATAGCCAGCACTCGTGAGACTGGATTCTCCAGAATGGAAAAGGCTGTACGTATGATGGTCTGCATCATATGGACTTCCCCATCCAACCATAAAGGCTTCTGTTTCTTCAATGACAATATTGCTCCAATCCAGTGCAGCCACTTTCACATCTGCCCCAACAGCTTTATAGCCCTCCGCCACATAATTGGCCATATTCACACGCACAGTATCAGTAATCGGCGCGGTAATGGTAAATGTTAATTTTTGACCATCCTTATAGCGGAAACCGTCATCAGCTAATTGCCAGCCAGCTTGCTCGAGCAGCTCATTTGCTTTTTTTACATCGTAAGTATAATGTTCGATTTTTTCATTCACAAAATTATGTTTTTGTAGTGGCGAATAAGCTTCTGTGCCGTAGCCATGTAAAATACCTTTTACGATGCCTGCACGGTCCGTTGCATAGCTAATCGCCTTTCTTAGTGAAACATCCTTCCAAATCGGATACTTCATATTGAATAGAACGCCGCGATAGTCAGCGGATTCAACCTCGTACATTTTTAAATGTTCTACTTTTGATAGTTCCTCAACCTGATTTGGATCAAGTAATGCAATATCCACCTCACCCGATTTTAGCTGTAAGGCACGCACATTGCTATCAGGAATAAATTTAAAAATGACTTGTTCAATTGAAGCTTTTGTACCATAAAAAGTAGGAAATGCTTTGAGTGTCAAGCTTGTCCCTTTATCCCATTGTTCAAACATATAAGGACCGGCACCGATTGGTTGTTGATTAAATGATGCAGTTCTCATTTCCTGTCCTTTGAAGGCATGCTTTGGCAAAATTGGCACAGTTAATTTGTCTAGCATCGGCGTAAATGGTTCATCTAATTGGAGGGTCATTGTCGTGTCGTCGATTTTTTTCATGCCCGTCACATGGATAAAATCAGATTTTAAATAGGAGCCGTTTGCATCGTCAAGAATACTTTCGATGGTGAAAATAATATCGTCGACTGTTAAAGCCTGCCCATCATGAAATGTCACATGATCATTTAACACAATTGTATAAGTCATCTGGTCATCTGATATATTAATACTTTTAGCAATATCAAATACAGGTACATTTTGTTCATCGAAACGCATCAAACCTCTAAATAAAAAGGCATCCAAATTCGTTTCCTCTAAAAGAGGGTTTAAACCTGCAAACTCTGACTCAGAAGCAAAAACAAGCTCATTCGCCTGAGAAGCTGTCGAAGCAGATGACTGTTTCTCCTCGCCTTGACTGGACTCTTTTGTACAGCCTGCAAGGCAAAGTATTATTAGAAGTATCCATACTGAAAACTTTTTCAATTCACTATCTCCTTTATCACAACAGAAATTACAGTAATGCTGTCATATGTTCAAACATACGGTTTATTTCCTTGTGAAGTGTTCGTTGCTCTTTGGCGAGCCATCTACAATGAATCGCCTGATCTGTTAGCTTTGTTACACTTGCCTGAAGAGATTGCTCCTGTTGAATCAAAGCCTGTAAATCTCTCATGTTTATATTATTCACAAGTGGTGACACAATCCATAAGGAACCGATATAGAGTGCCTTTTCGAGCAAGCCAAGTGCTGCAAAATTCATTTCCTGTGGTTTAAAATGGATGGAATCAAATGCAATAAGTTTATTTTCTACATAAACCTTATATTTAGATTGGTAGTCTTGATAATCAAAGACTTCTCCCCGCATTTCTCGGCCAGGTGCAATAATTTCACCCCAAATTAATGTCGAGCTCTCCTTCATGTGAATAGTTGCATCCGTTTGAAACTTGGCTCGTTCAAAAGGAATAGTCACTTCAGGAAGCCATTCTAGCCGTGCCTTATCAGCAATTTCAACCGTAATAGCCTGGGTACAATGATCACCTGTATGCGAAGGGTAGATTTTCAATGCTGATTGTTGCTTAAGCCTTACTCGGCTTTCGGGTGCCAGTTTGACATTGATTTCATTGCGGTCTCCCGCTACCATTCCGCCAGAGGATTCCATCAAAAATACTGTGGCAGTTGGATCACTACCTTCATATAATTCACGGCTAGCCTTTAAGGGAGGCTGCTGATACACATGAACTAGTCGTGTATAGCCCCTCCTAGGCTCAAAGGCCATTTCTAATTTGCCGAAATGATTGATCTTTTGTTGATTAAGCATGGTTGTCAACAGCTTCGGCACCTTCAAGTAGCATATGGTGCTGAATCCATTCAACCACCTTATCTACATTCGTTTGTGAACGAACATCTGCAAAAATATAGGGACGGCCACCACGCATTTTTTTCACATCCTGATCCATTATTTCTAGATCAACCCCAACATGAGGCGCCAATGATGTTTTATTGATGAGTAGTAAGTCTGAACGCGTTAGCGCTGGACCGCCTTTACGTGGGATATCCTGTCCTTCTGCCACATCAATTACGTAAATATAGCCATGCACTAGCTCAGGACTAAATGTTGCAGATAGATTATCGCCACCACTTTCAATGAAAATAATATCTAAATCTTGGAAGCGTTTATTTAAATCATCAATCGCTGCAAAATTCATCGATGCATCCTCACGAATAGCTGTATGAGGACAACCACCTGTTTCCACCCCAATAATACGCTCTTCCTCTAAAACACCATTCGTTATTAAATATTGAGCGTCTTCCCTTGTATAAATATCATTTGTGATAACCGCTACATGATAATGCTCATGCATCACACGTGTTAATTGATCTACTAAAGATGTTTTTCCTGACCCAACTGGGCCGCCGATACCAATACGGATTGGTTTCATTGTTATCCTCTCTCTTTCTATGAAATAAATAATCTGGAATATAAAAACTCATGTTTCATGGATGCCAATTCAATCCCTAACGCATTATTCGTTAAATCATCCATCGTTAATGACATCACTGTTTGCGCTGCTTCTTCTACCGAAATCAATAGCTCATTCAATGCTTGGACACCTGTATTCTGACCAAACGGTACTGCACGTACAGCATTTTGTACTAGGCCGCTAATTGATGCATACATAAAGGTCATCACTGCGTGAAAGACATTGACACCTAGCGCCTCGCAATAGATTCCATAAAGCACGGCGTAATGTCCCTTTACTTCTTCACGCTCGATTCTCTCCTTCCACTGCGATAAAAAGGGGTATTCCATAAGCGGTGTCACAGTTCGTACAAATTGCTTCCCTACATTGACACTCGCCTCTTTAGATTCCTTAGCAAGTTTCATAGCCCCACAAAGTTCATCGAGCTCTGTAAGACGAGCAATATCTCTGTCTTTTGCTGCATGGAATGCTTCTTGAATAAGAATCGCATCTCCGTGCACTAAATTATGAAATAAATAGCCCTGACAAAATTCGATTAATTGTTCCTTTGTGCAAATGAGATCTTCTTGAATATACGTTTCCATACCATAGGAATGTGTATATGAACCTATTGGGAATGCCGAATCATGAATTTGTAAAAGTTGCAGTATCGATAAATTAGTGAGAGTGTCCACGGTATTTGAATGGCTGCTTGAAACGTCTTTCTGTTGTTTCATAGTGCACCCCTATTTCATCTAATAATGGATTTATCGTATGATCTGCTCGTACGATGATTTCATTGTTTTCAATTAGGCAAGGCGTATGACGATTTCCTAATTCGAAAGCTGATTTTCCCATTTCATGCATGTCTTTGGGCGTAATAACAATGACAGGCTCTAATTTTGTACGAATTGCTATACGAAGGTGATCATCCTCAAATAATAAATCACCATATTTTAATGGTTCATCACCTTCTAGTCGTAAAGCAATGTCTGTACCTTGATCTGTTTCTGTGCGAAGAATTCGTTTGCTTAATTCCTCCCATTCTAGCTCAATCCATTCTGTTGTCTTTTGCTGATGTTCTTCTTCGTGGGCAATATTCCCAATAATTTTTTCGATTAACATATGTTTAGCACCTCATTGTCTTTTTATTGGCTGTTACTCTCACTTTAATTGCTTAGAATAAGAAATATCGTTGAGCCATTGGTAGTACATCTACCGGCTCACATTTTGCTAATTCACCATCAATTTTTACTTCATATGTTTCTGGGTTCACATCAATTTCTGGCGTCTCATTATTAAGCTTCATGTCAGATTTACGAATATTTCGGCAATTCGAAACCGTCCCAATCATTCGTTTTAAGCCTAATTTTTCTGGCAATCCTTCTTCTACCGCAATTTTCGGTAAAAATGTCATGCCACAATTTTGAGGACCTTGTCCGTAGAAGCCATAAGTCTGACGCCCTTTCATTGGCTGCGGCGTTGGAATAGATGCATTTGGATCACCTGTAATACCATAAACGGCAATACCAGCCTTGATGACCACTTCAGCCTTTACGCCAAAGAACGCTGGTTCCCATAAAACAATATCGGCTAACTTTCCTTCTTCCAGTGAACCAACCTCATGGCTAATACCATGTGCGATTGCTGGGTTAATATTTAGCTTCGCCATATAGCGCTTGACGCGATAATTATCGTGTTCCTTGCCCTCATCCTGTGGCAAAGGTCCACGTTGCTTTTTCATTTTGTCTGCTGTTTGGAACGTCCGTATCGTCACCTCTCCCACACGACCCATCGCCTGTGAATCCGAAGACATGATGCTCAATATTCCTAAGTCCTGCATAATATCTTCTGCAGCAATCGTTTCAGGTCTGATACGTGAATCTGCGAATGCGACATCTTCTGGCACATCATGCTTTAAGTGATGGCATACCATCAGCATATCTAAATGCTCATCAATCGTGTTCGTCGTAAATGGTTTCGTAGGGTTCGTCGAGGCTGGCAAAATATTTGGTAAAGATGCCATTACTAGCTGGTCAGGCGCGTGTCCACCACCAGCACCTTCTGTATGGAAAATATGAATAACACGGCCATCGATGGCATTGATTGTATCTTCTACAAATCCTGCTTCATTTAATGTATCGGAGTGCAGGGCTACTTGAATATCGTACTCGTCTGCAACGGTTAAGCTTTGGTCCAGTGCGGAAGGTGTTGCCCCCCAGTCCTCATGAATCTTCAATCCGATGGCACCCGCACGAACTTGCTCGATAATTGGTGCTGGGTCCGAGGCACTACCTTTAGCAAGTAATCCAACATTCATTGGAAAGCCTTCCACAGCCTGTAACATGCGATGTAGATGCCATTCACCAGCAGTTAGGCTTGTCGCCTTTGAACCTGCTGCTGGTCCTGTTCCGCCACCAATAAAAGTTGTTGTGCCTGCTAATAGGGCCGTTTCAACTTGATCGGGACTTATGAAGTGGATATGCGTATCAATGGCACCAGCTGTTGCTATAAGCCCTTCCCCTGCATAAACCTCTGTCCCTACGCCGATAATCATATCCTGATCGACGCCATCCATACTATTCGGATTGCCTGCTTTGCCGATACCAATAATTCGGCCATCTTTAATACCGATATCAGCTTTCACAATACCCGTATAATCGATAATGATGACGTTAGTAATGACTGTATCTAGCACACCTTCATTGCGTGTATTTTTACCATTTTGCCCCATTGAAACACGCAATGATTTACCACCACCAAAGACACCTTCATCTCCATAGGATGTATAGTCCTTCTCTATTTCGATCCACAAATCTGTATCAGCTAAACGCACTTTGTCGCCAACTGTAGGACCGAACATTTTCGCGTAAGCTTCATGTGTTACCTTCATTTTTCTTCCGCTCCTTTAAAGCCACCTTCAATTGCCTTGTCTAAAATTTCATCTTTATGGTGAGTTGACCCTTCTGTTAGCTTATTTAAGCCAAAGACATGTTGTTTCCCACCAAATTCGACAAGCTCTACTTCTTTTTCTTCCCCAGGTTCAAAGCGAACTGCCGTCCCTGATGGAATATTTAAATGCATACCGATTGCATCTTCACGATTAAATTCTAGAAATCTATTCACTTCGATAAAATGAAAATGTGAACCTACTTGAATCGGACGGTCACCTGTATTGGCTACTAGAACCTTTTTTGTTGCCCTGCCCACATTGATTTCAATCACACCATTTTTTGGTCGGATTTCTCCAGGAATCATCTGCCAACACTCCTTTACTGAATTGGACGGTGGACTGTGACAAGTTTTGTCCCATCTGGGAAGGTACATTCCACCTGTACATCTGAAATCATGTCACCGACACCTTCCATTACGTCCTCTGCTGTCAGAACATGCTTAGCTTCACTCATTAGCTGTGCGACAGTTTTTCCATCTCTAGCACCCTCCATGATGAAACTACTAATAAGGGCAACAGCTTCTGGATAATTTAGCTTTAAACCGCGAGCTTTTCTTTTCAGCGCAAGTTCTCCTGCCACATGGAGGAGTAGTTTTTCTTGTTCTACTGGTGATAGCTTCAAATCAATCTCTCTCTTTCCTATATTCAGAATTATCTTTCAATAATATTTTTCGAAGCAGACTTCCTTTCAATTGCATGAGCTTTTTAATACCATTTAGTTTTTTTTAGCATGTAATTGTTGTCTTACAAATTATGATTTCGCAAGGGATATGCGAAGAGAAATAGAAATGACTTGTTGACCCGGCGAACGCGGGTTGCAATAGTTGAAGTGAGTAATAGAGGTAACAGCTAGTCCATTATAAGAAACTAAATTAAAAAATTCAACATTTTTATTTATCTGTGAATTTACAAGTTTTATAAATAACTCATAAAAAAAGAGGCTTATTTTACAGAAAATTGGTCAACTGTAAAAAAGCCTCTTATCATGTGGAGTAAAGTGACAATAAAATTATACTAAAAAACTTGTAAATTTATTTGTTTAGGAACATTATTTCAGGGCTATAAACCCTTGAAATTTCCCACTTGCCTCTTAAGCACCGAATTGATTGGTTAACTTTTGTAAACTATCAGCTTGCACACTTAAATCCTGTGTGACGTGATTGACAGCTTGCATGGAGGCAGTTTGCTCATCCATTGACTGCAAAACAGACTCTGTGTAATTCGATAAACGGCCCATTCCATCCGCAATAGTTATGACCGTTGATGCCACTTCATTTGCGCTACTGGAAAGCTGTTCGGCTGTTGCGGAAATGTCTTCAAGCTGGTTATTCATACGACTTACATGCTGTGTGATCGTCCCGAATGATTTTGTCGCCTCATCAATGACATAAACACCTTGCTGAACATTTTTCAAATCCTCCTCCACCGATGAAGCTACTTGTTTTGTATCATGTTCAATGCCTACTACTAAATCAACAATTTGCGTAGCAGAATGCTTCGATTGCTCAGCTAATTGACGGACCTCTTCTGCTACTACTGCAAAGCCTTTACCATGCTCTCCAGCCCGTGCAGCCTCAATGGCCGCATTTAAGGCTAATAGATTGGTTTGATCAGTAATTGCTGTAATCATATCGGTCATCGATTTAATATCCGACATTTTAGTGGATAGTTGCTGCATCAAACTACTTGTTTTGTCAGTTGACGATGAAATAAATTGCATTTGTTCCTTTGCTACATGTAAAATAGCTACCCCATTTCCAGCAATTTCATTGGCCTCTTTGGCATGACTAAAAACATCCTGTGTAGCAACGGTAATACGTTCAATTCCATCGACAGTTTCTTGCATCGCCTGGGCACTATCACTAGCAGATTGTGCAGCTTGCTTCAAGCCATCCGATGTTTTCTCTATCTGCTGATCTACTTCCTCCACAGCTAGCGTAATTTCACTCGTACTTGCTGATAGTTCTTCAATACTTGTCGATAAATCTGTAGAGCTATTCGCAATTTTTTGTGTCATTGTTCGTAATTGATTTTTCATGTCTAAAAAAGATTGTGCTAGCTGAGAGATTTCCCCATTATCATGTACCTCAATGACAACTGTATCCAATTTGCCTGAGGTAATCCCTTGTGCAGCCTCCGTTAACTGTTTGATAGGCTGTATCACTTTAAAATGGACATAGACCGTGTACGAAAGTGTAATGGCAATTCCCAAGATGGTTAAAACGGTTGCAAGCCATTCTAATGTTGTTACATTGGCCAAATCTAAAAATAAAATAATAATCATTAACACATTTAAAGCTGAAAAGCCAAGTAAACTCTTATTTCGTAAACTCATAACAAATTCCCCCAACTAAAATATTACTTCCATACCAGTATTATAGTTGAATAAGCCTAAAAAACATAAGAAAAAGCCCCCTTTTATATGAGTAAAGTTCTAATAATCGCATAAAAAAAGACTATAGACAGCCACAAAGGCATATCTACAGTCCATACTATTATTTTAAGTTCATGATGCTTGAGCCAGCGATACCTGGATGTGTCATTTCATAAGGATCTAAAATTAGGTCTAGTTGTTCTTTTGTTAAAACACCCGCTTCAATACAAAGCTCACGGATTGAACGACCTGTTAGAATTGCTTCACGTGCAAGACGAGCAGCAACTTCATAGCCAATATGAGGGTTCACGGCAGTTAGTACCCCTACACTTTTCTCTACATATTCTTTCATACGTTCTTCATTTGCTTCAATATCTTTTAAGCAATTTTCTGTAAACGCACGGAAAACATTATTCATAATGCTGATAGATTGGATTAGGTTAAATACTAATACAGGCTCCATAACATTTAACTCTAATTGACCTGCTTCAGAAGCTAATGAAATTGTATGGTCGTTACCAATCACTTGGAAAGCCACTTGGTTCAGTACTTCTGGCATAACAGGGTTTACTTTACCTGGCATGATCGAAGAACCTGGTTGACGAGCTGGTAAAAGGATTTCCCCTAAGCCGGCACGTGGACCAGAAGCCATTAAGCGTAAGTCATTTGCAATTTTCGACATATTAATCATACAAATTTTTAACGCACCCGATACTTCTGTATAAGCATCTGTATTTTGTGTAGCATCAACTAAATGTGTCGCACCCTTTAATGGTAAACCTGAGATTTCTGCAAGATGCTCATCGACAGATTTAATATAATCTGGGAAAGCATTTAAGCCTGTACCTACTGCAGTTGCGCCCATATTTACATCATATAAGTTTGGACGTGTTTGACGAATACGGACAATATCACGGTTGATGACACGGCAATAAGCTTCGAACTCTTGTCCTAAGCGAATTGGCACTGCGTCCTGTAAATGCGTACGTCCCATTTTAATGACATGAGCAAATTGCTCTGCTTTTTGATGGAAAACGGATTGCATATAATCCATCGTTTCTAATAATTCATCTATTAAATTTAACACAGCGATATGAATGGCTGTTGGGAAAGCATCGTTTGTTGATTGTGACATATTGACATGACTGTTTGGACTTACTGTATGATAGTCACCTTTTTCTTTCCCTAAAATTTCTAGGGCACGGTTGGCGATGACTTCGTTTGCATTCATATTGATGGATGTACCTGCTCCACCTTGGATTGGGTCTACAAGGAATTCAGCATCCCATTTGCCATCAATTACTTCTTGTGCTGCTTCGACAATTGCCTCACCAATTTCTTTTGATAATAGGTGTACTTCCATATTACTTAACGCAGCTGCTTTCTTCACAATCCCCATCGCCTTAATAAGTGAAGAGTGAATTGTGTAGCCTGTAATCGGGAAGTTTTCCGTTGCACGTAGTGTTTGAATTCCGTAATAAGCCTCTGCTGGTAATACGCGCTCACCTAAAAAATCTTTTTCTATACGTTGTGTTGACATCATTGTCGTCTCCTTTTATGTAATACTCACACTTGATAGTAGCTAATAAAAGTCGTATTGTAAACAGTCATTTTTCTGTAAACGAAAAAAATCCTTCAAAAAAGCAAAGAAATCGCTAAAAACCGAGCACATTTTAATAATGCCCTAGCATTATTAGCCGATAAAGGTTCGATACAAAATAATTAGGCAACTGTATGCGATGGCATTAAAAATTTCATTGTGAATCAAAAAAACCAATAGAATAACCGATTAGGTCCATTCTATTGGCTCATTCATTCTTCTATTATTTATTCGATGTTACAGTAAAACGGCTATTTGGGTGTTGAGGATTTTCAAGCTCATCCAATACTGCCACTGCATAATCTGCGTAGCTTACATAACTTTCACCAGCTTCATTTACTAATAAATGATCGACTCCTGTTGTATAGTGACCTGTACGTGGACCTTCTGGATCAAAAAATGCAGATGGACTTAAAAATGTCCAATGGATAGCAGATTGTTGTAGGTCCTGTAGGTTTTGTCCTTGATTTTGCGCAGTTGCTAGGAACATAGCTGGGAAATCAGGTGTTTCCATTACACGGATTTGTTTTTCAGGGTCTACAAAAAGACTACCTGCCCCTCCCACAACCAATAATTTTGTATCAATGCCTTCGAAAATTTCGATTAAATGACGACCCGCTTTCACATGTAAATCTTCCTGTCCAGCTGGTGCGCCAAACGCATTCACTACTGCATCGAAGTCATTCACGTCATCCTTTGTTAATTGAAACACGTCTTTTTCTATTACGGGAATAGCTGTTGTTACTTTTGCGGCAGAACGAACGATAGCTGTTACTTCATGACCACGTTGCACCGCTTCCTCTACTATTTTTTGTCCTGCTTTACCTGTTGCACCAATGACAGCAATTTTCATTGTATGTTCCTCCTTAATTTATAGTTGTAACCATTTTAGTTACAGGTTAGATACAGATAGATCATCTTCGCTTAAGTACGAAGCTGATCTAGCACATCCTGCAAAGTCTGTGCCTGTAGCTGTGCTTCCATTGCCTGCCAAATAGATGTGTACACATCTTCCAAAGTATGTTGGATTTCTCGTCCCACTGCACACGCTGGATTCGGCTCATCGTGAATCGCAAAAAGCTGTTCTGGCCCATCGATTGCTTGATAAATTGCTAAAAGTGTTAAATTCTTTGGCTCCACTAAAAGCTCATACCCAGCAACCCCTGAATGTGATAAAAGTAAGCCTGCCTTTTTCAGAACACCAATCATACGTCTTACAACCACTGGATTTGTATTTACACTTCCAGCGATAAAATCGGACGTAAGTAAGCTTTTATCAGATGTTGTAGCAATTAGCGAAAGAATATGGATCGCCACCGAAAATCGACTGTTCACCATATGTATCACCACCTGTTGTAACTATTATAGTTACAGGTAAATAAAAAAGCAAGCACATTGCTTTTCGCTACCTGCTTTTATAGTTCCATTTCTTGACTTATCTATACATACAATTAGATTTTATTGACATAAATCACTAGTTCCTGGCGTATTTGCCCATTGTCCTCATAAAAATCTAAATTATGAAATTCATATTTAAAATGACCTACTGGAAAAGTCACGCTTTCCCCCTGTACTGCCACAAGTATACCTGCCACGTCGTGTGATACCATGTGTAATAATTCATCACCCGTGACTGAATCTATAAAGATTACGTTCATAAAAAACACCTCCTCAGCCATTATAGCTTAGAAGGCACTTACATTTATAGTCTTTCTTTATAGCCATTCATACGGATTTCTTCAATCACTTGCATCATGTCGAAAAGTTGTTGCCGGGATAAATTGGCGGTATTAGCGTCCTGCGCTTGTTGCTCGGAAACCTTTTTTCGTTCTAGATGATCGGACTGTTGCTCATTTTCTTCTACTTCCTGAATGACCATTGTTTTCTTCACAACTTTCACCTCTACCATAAATTTGACCGACTACCCATTCCAAATAATGCTAACAATCCCACAATTACTATAATCAA
The DNA here is from genome assembly GCF_019091145.1 of Lysinibacillus sp. GbtcB16. Taxonomy (NCBI): domain Bacteria; kingdom Bacillati; phylum Bacillota; class Bacilli; order Caryophanales; family Bacillaceae; genus Lysinibacillus; species Lysinibacillus sp. GbtcB16. Next base: position 1,499,189 of record NZ_JAGXJV010000001.1, on the reverse strand, counting down.
CTTCCTAGCTATCAGTCATCCAACTACTAGCCTATTTAGCAAAACATATATTTTGACCTAGTTATAGTGCCAAAAAAACAGCAACCAAAATGGCTGCTGCTTATGTTAGACGGCAATCGGAGCCTTAATAGCGGGATGTGGATCATACCCTTCGATTGATAAATCCTCAAGCTCGATATCAAAAATCGATGCTTTATTTGGATTGATGTGTAACGTTGGTAGTTCCTTTGGCTCCCGAGCAAGCTGTTCTTTTACTTGTTCCACATGGTTCGCATAAATATGCGCGTCCCCAATGCTATGAATAAATTCGCCCACCTCTAATCCACACTCATGTGCAATCAAATGTGTTAACAATGCGTACGAAGCTATATTAAAAGGACAGCCTAATAATGTGTCCAAGCTTCTTTGCATAAGCTGACAGCTTAATTTGCCATTAGATACATAAAATTGGAACATGACATGACATGGTGGCAATGCGGCTTTACTGCCCTTCGCACCTGCATTGATAACATCCTCAGGGTTCCACGCATTGACGATAATACGGCGTGAATCTGGATTATGCTTGATTTGATGAATGACATCCTGCAACTGGTCGATACTTTCCCCAGTAGAAGTTGTCCAATGACGCCATTGCTTGCCATAGACATTGCCAAGCTCTCCGTATTTTTGAGCAAAGTCATCATCTGCTAGGACACGCTCACAAAATGAGGCTAACTCTTGCTGATACAATGTATTAAATGCGTCATCCACTAAACAACGTCGACCAAAATCGGTCATATCTGGTCCTGTATAGTCATCTGATTCAACCCATTTTTTAAATGCCCATTCATCCCAAATATGATTATTATGTTGCAATAGATAACGGATATTCGTATCCCCTTTAATGAACCATAATAATTCGCTCGCGACAAGCTTAAAAGGTACGCGCTTTGTCGTTAAAAGAGGAAATCCTTTACTTAAATCAAAACGCATTTGATAACCAAAGACGCTATATGTACCCGTCCCAGTTCGATCCTCTTTTTTCGTGCCATTTTCTAATATATGTTGTAGTAAGTTTAAGTACGCCATTTCTGGATGCGTCATTTTTCTTCAACAGCTCCTTCCAGTTTGCTGTTGACCATTATACCATTTCATCACGTATTTTCGTATGAAGAAATTATTTCATTAGTAGCCAGAATGAGAGGAAGTGTTCTTCAGCTCTCTAGAAATTTCACTCTCTGTTGTGACAAAAAAGGTAGGAAGCAAGATGATATTTAATAAAACAGGTCCAACAATAACTAATAAATCGATACCAGGACTAAAATAAAGACCAAATGCCGTAATCAACCCCGAAAGTACAAGGAATACAATTTGCACAACAATAATCATGATTGGCAATGATTGGTACATGTAATTTAGTTTACGGAACTGATGTAAATTGGCTGGATTGTTGATGACTTTCCTTTTTAATCGTCTCGATAAAATAAAACAAGCTAGCAATTGGACTACCATAAAACTAAAATAGATGACCGCGTAAAGAATAAATGGACGTTTCTGAATCGTACCATCAAAATGACCTACTCTTTGGTTCAATAAATCATTCACTGCTCCATCGTAAACATATTGACGTTCACTTAAAAAAGTAAAAGGTTCCATAAAACCAAGCGCTGTCCAATCCTTCGTGTTCACCGTCCAATTCGATAGCTTACTCGCTAAAATTTTCAATTGAATCGGATCTTGCTCTCCAAACATCCCTACCAAAATACTATAGGGAATGGCAACTTTTAACTGCCCATCTTGCTTTTCTTGGAATAAGTCCTGAATGTAAAAAGTATAGGAAACATCCGATTTATTCGTATCGTAACGAGCTTCTTCAATTTCCCAATGACTGGCTAAAGATGCTTGTATGCCATTTCTCATCTCCGTATAGGGTATATCTTTATGTAATCTCTTTGGAATTTTATAAACAAAATGGTTATCACTACCGATTAGACAAATTTCAACCTCGACTTTATCTTCATGAACCATTTTAGCCTTCGTGGTCAATGGGATCGTAATCAAAGCGATTAAGAAAAAAAGAATTAGTGTTAAAACGCCTTTTTTCACGTCATCGTCCCCCTTTTCGTCATAATTATTAAACTTACACTATCATAGCCATGTCCGAAAAAACTATTTCGTCATTCCGAAAACGCAATAGTGGTTTTCCGAAAGCCTCTATTTCGGTATTCCAAATTTATCAATAATTAGCGATAATATATAGGAGTTTATTATCATCTAGCAAACAGAGGTTTCAAAATGAAAAAATGGACATATTGTATTTTTCTTACCTATTTAATGCTCGGCATTTACGTATTAGCGATTGCCATAAAAACACCGTTTATTAGTCTCACCCTTGATACAACAAATAGGCAAGCAGCTATTATGGATAGCTACTACACTTCATGGGCTCATCAAAAAAATATTGAACAGGGTGATATTGTACTAGCTATTGATGGGCAGCCAGCCTGGGAAAATCGCTCTGTGCGATTGTTCTCACTGATTAGAAGTGCTAAACAATTAACTATCCAAAAGACGGATGGGACCATTCAAACAATTGATGTGAAGCATATTGATATGCCAGAAGAATTATATTTGCAAATTCTATTCCCAATGTTTTATTTTCTTTTAGCTTTCGGTGTGGCCATTTATTTATGGCGACGCAATAAAGATAACCCTCCGACATTTTTATTGACTTTATTTTTGTTAACCTGTTCGTTGGCCTATATTAGTACAGGGGCATCGGCAAGGGGCAATCTTATTGGCCAGATTGTGATTGGCATATGTATTATTTTATGCATGGTGCTGTTCATTCATTTTTTACAGCACTTTTTCTGCTACCTTCAAATCAAATGGGCTTATATAGACAGCAAATGGCTTTATTTTTCAGCACTGATCATCCCAGTTTGCTACTTACTGGAAGTTTTCAATCCTTCATTTCGAGAGATTACGCCTCTCCTGAACTTAGGTATATTCGCCATCCTAGTGCTATATGCTATTTATATTTTATTAACTAGTTATTTACGGACAAAATTGGCTAAAATTCGGTTGATTGCCATCGCCTTTATCGTTCCATTTTTGCCATTCCTGATTTTTTTTGTGACACCTGAAATTTTAGGTCATAAGCCGTTATTACATGCTGATATTGCCGCGTTATTTTTATTATTTATACCTTTTTCATTTTTGTTCATCCAAGTGAATGAACGATTATTTGATATTGAATACCAATTATCACGATTACGTTATTATTCAACGCTGGCGTTTTTCAGTGCCCTTCTACTGACAACTGGCATCGCCCTCTTGTTTATGGGTCAATTATCTATTGTCCATGGTACAAGTATTTTTTTACTAGTATTCATGGTGATGATGGCTAGTTTTTATATTAAGGAACGTATTGATTTTAAGTATCGAAAAATTATTTTTTCTTCTACTGGAAATTATGTACATAATTTATATGCCGCCGTGCAACGTATGGGCAAGGCTAAAAATCAACAAGAATTACTGGAACGCTTTAAGTATGAAATTACTGAAAAGTTAGGCACGACAGCCTTTCTTATAAGTACAGTCACAGAGGATACACCAGCTCCCCTGCTCGGAAGCCACTACACAAAATTGCTACTGCATGATGCAGGTGACGAAAAAATAATGTTAGAAATAAAGCATACGCTACAAAAGGAAGAACTACTGTGGCTAGAGCTACTCGCACTTTATGTTTCAATGTCTATTAATAATTTACAGCAAATTGAAGATTTAGTACTCGAAGTTCAACATATGAAAAACACCAGTGATACACCACTACCTTGGCTTGATAAACTATTATGGAATATTATTGAGAAGGAAAAGACTATTTTAGCACAGGAACTACACGATACGATTTTGCAGGAGCAGCTACATTTAGCAAGAGAACTCGATGTCCTTGCTGGCACTCCTATTATTCAAAAGGACACCATATTGGATATTCGTGAACAGCTCCTGAATGCCACAAAGGATCTACGAGAGTATTGTGAGAATTTAAGTCCACCATTACTCGATACTTTCGGCTTACAAATAGCCCTAAAAAAATTAATACAAAAGGTAAAAATACGGGCTGACTTTTTAGTAAGCTCTCAAATTGAACGAGTGGAATTTCAGGATGTCACGCTCCATCTAGTCGTCTATCGCCTAGTACAGGAGCTATTAAATAATGCGATTAAACACGCTAATGCTACAGAAGTTTCATTAACTCTACGAGCGATACCTCAAGGCTTTATTCTACAATATGATGATAATGGAGTAGGCTGTGATATTGAGGATTTAATTCAGTCCTCAGCTTCCATGGGCATTAATGGAATTCGTGAGCGTGTCCGTGCCTTTAACGGGGACATCACCATCCAATCTAGCCACAATGAAGGCATGCATATTTTTATTCAAATACAAGAGGACGGGGATTCATATGATGAACATACTTATTATAGATGACCATCCTGTCGTTTTAGATGGTACAAAAACATTGTTACAGGATTTAGTCAATGTCCAGATTGAAACAGAGCAGGATAGTGCAGCAGTTTTACTAAGAATGGATACGGAAGCCTTTCAGTTATTTCTCATTGATATTAATATGAAACCGATCAACGGTATCCAACTAGCAGAAATGATCAAGAAAAAACAACCAGAGGCCCTCATTATTCTTTATACAGGCTACGAGCTTGCCGATTATTATGAGCTATTAATTGAGAAAAAGATTGATGGCTTATTATCAAAACTAGCAACAAAAGAGCAAGTCATCCAAACGATTCAAGCAGCCCTACGTGGCGAAATATTACTGGCAGCAGACTTCTTAGATTTTGTCCAGCAACGATCCAATTTGCCGAATAGCCAGCAGGAAGTATTACTCAGCGATAAAGAACAGGAAATTTTACAGCTCGTAGCTCAAGGCTGTACAAATAAAGCCATTGCTTCTGCTATCGGTGTGACCCAAAGAACCGTAGAGAATTATTTATCGAAATTATTCGTTAAATTAAACGTTGAATCTCGTGCAGAGGCAGTCATTGTAGCAAAGGAAAAAGCATGGATTGACTAATGCTAGAAGAATATTTCATTACTAATACATTACAATTGTAAATTTTTTCTTACTAAAAACGGAATTTACTGGATATACAAACAATTCTGTACTATAATAAAACTAATAATTACATTACTTCATTGCTACGATTAAAAACTTGTATTCAAAGGCAATATGGCCTTTAAACACGCTTTTTATATGTATTGAAGAAATTGATTGTTGAATTTTTTTGGGAGGGTGTTTACATGACACAAGGGACAGTAAAATGGTTTAACGCAGAAAAAGGTTTTGGCTTCATCGCAGTTGAAGGTGGCAATGATGTATTCGTACATTTCTCAGCTATTCAAACAGATGGCTTCAAAACTTTAGAAGAGGGCCAAAAAGTTGAATTCGGCGTAGAAGAAGGCAACCGTGGACCTCAAGCAACGAATGTAGTGAAACTATAATATTCACCTAACATAGACGAGCAAATGAAAGAGACATCCCCTTTAAGGATGTCTCTTTATTCATGTCCTCGCAGCAAGACTCATGATTCCAATATACAACGGATAGCTACCAAGCATGACCAACAGAATAAGCCCTTGAACAGGTACTGGCATATCTTCTGGATCGGAAATGGGAAACAGATAGGTAAAAACCATAGTGAAAATCACAGTATACGGTAACCATAAAATCATTGTTTCATAAATTCAGCGACGATGCTCAAGCCATGTAATGGCGAGCTTATATATAAATATCGTCGCTACGCTAAAGCCCCTACTAATTGAACTATAAGCAAGACATGATCCAAATTGTCCGCTGTCCAGCCTGTAAGTCGTAGGAATCGATAATAATTGAGTTGTAATGCTATACATATAAAGAAAATCAAACTATACAACAGACTAACAATATTCAATTTTAGAAGAAAGGACATGGTCATCGAGTTTTTCCTTTCATCGTATGGCTTCGCTTGAATAGATTGAAGGCGTCCCTTCTATTTAATTGCGTTGCTCCTACATCTAATGGCAAATTGAGCAAAGGATCCCTACGCATAAGAATGCAAGCCTGCAATCACTAGATTAACAAACACCTGGTTAAACACAATGATACCGAAGCCAATGATGGCAAGCCAGGCTGTTTTCTCCCCTTCCCACCCTTTGGATAAGCGGAAATGGAGAAAGGCTGCATAGAATAAAAAAGTAATGAGAGCCCAAACTTCTTTAGGATCCCATCCCCAATACCGACTCCAAGCTATCTGTGCCCAAATCATGGCAAATAACAGACCACCTAATGCAAATAATGGGAAGCCAATGACAACTGCTCGATAGGAGATTTCATCCATTAATTGTGGCTGAACGCGACTTGTCCATGGCTTTAATATAGCACTCACCGATTTCCTTGTAACCAAACGAATGGCAACATATAAGACCGTACCCATCATAAATGCCCAGACAATCGAATTTGACTTTTTAGCATCTATTTTATTTGTTATTTCGATTAAACCAACTGCCTCACCATTTTCTGTGACTGCTCCTTTATTCACGATTAAGGGTTTCATGGAATAGACTACTTTTTCAGATTGACCTTGAGCATTCTCGAATTGTACTTGTAGGTCATTCGCTGTTAGGCTGAAAAAAGTCGAAATGCCGATAAATCCAATTACGACAACTAAGCAATACAAGACAAATTCTAACGAATATGTACGGATGGATTTTTTGGAAACATCCAATGTTCTTAATAAAAATATTAAACCAGTGGCAAAGGACACTGATAGAATCGCACTGGAAAAAGCGACGGTCATCACATGTATCGTTAACCAGTGACTCTGCAAGGAAGGTACAAGTGGTGACACTTCTTTAGTGAAAACGCTTCCATAGCCAAGAATGATTAAGGACACAGGAATTGTAAATAAGCCCACAACAAGTTGCTTGTATAAAAAATGGATGATGAGATAACTCCCTGTGAGCATGATGCCAAAGAACGTCATAAATTCATACATATTGCTGACGGGTGCGTGCTCTACAGCTACCCATCTCACCACAAAATAAACGACTTGCAGGACAAAGGCAGCATAAGTAAGGAGTATACCTAGCTTGCCAAACATCTTCCCTTTCGATTTGACTGCAAGCCCTAATGGCACAATCGCAATCAGTAGTAGAATGAAGGCAATAAATAAGGCATTGCTACTAAAGGATAATAAGGTTTCTTGATTCATCTAAATCCCTCCAACGTCTTTTAATACGGAATTTGCTTCCAAATAATAAGAACGCTACAGATGACAAGAAGTGCCATATTTTCCTTTTAAATTTTTTAATTTTTAAAAATTGTTACATTTTTATGGCAAAAAAGGAAGAGGAACAAGATGATGACAAGACATTTGACGATCTCTTGATTATCGGGAGAAACGGTCATATTCTGTCCATCCCCTAAGTAAAAGACATTCATCATTCCATGAAAAATAGCCACAGGCACAATAGATTGACCTACTTCTCGAATGATTGAAAGCACGATGGATAATCCAAAAAGGAGCAACAAATACGTAGGTATTCCAACAGCTGGCATCACATAGGGCTTATATAGTACAGCTATAGGTAGATGCCATAAAGACCACCCTACTCCAGTAAAGATAGCGGTCTGCCAAAAGCTATAGCGTTGCCGCAAATATACATGAAAATTGCCTCGCCAGACGACTTCTTCTAGTAAAGCCGAGCCTGTACTAATGGTGAGCCCTATTAGTAATAACATACTCAGTTGAGATGGAGTGATAATGAGAAAAGATTGATAATGCGTCAAGTAAAAATAACTATGTACTAGGACACCTAACGAAAAAGGGGTGAAAATACTGGCTAGGAGCCATGACCATTTAGGCTTTGTGAAGGAAAACGTTGATAAAATGGGTAGCTGGGTGAAAATCTTTTGAACAATAATCACTGATAGTAGTGGGATGATCATGGTAACACCAAGAAATGCTCTACCATGCTCTAGGAAAGTCAGAAAATAATGCGTCAAAAATGTGAGGCTATATATACAAAACATCGTCATGAGTAGAACATAATTTTTCATTAGTTTCCTCCTCAAAAAACAAACCATATATTTGTTAATATATGGAATTTAATCGTTATTAAATGATGGCATGCCTCTATCTACATCTTACAAAAAATCGGAATATAAGTCTATTTCTTTTTTGTCTCGCATGGGAAAATAAGAGTGCGCACAAATGACATAACGTTATGTTTCACAAGCTGGAGGTTAAAATGAAACAAAATATTTATGACAACCCTGAATTTTTCCATCAATACAAGGCATTACGGCAAAGACCATCTAATTATAATCACTTATTAGAGCAGCCTACCATGAAATCATTACTGCCCTCTTTAACGAATTTAGAAATGCTCGATATTGGCTGTGGCATGGGTGACTTCGCCCAATACTGTATCCAACACCACGCCAAGCATGTGACTGCTTTGGACGTTTCCAGTAATATGCTATCTATCGCTCAGTCAGAAAATGCACATCCACAAATTGATTATCAGCTTCAAGCAATTGAGGATTACGATGCATCCACCAATCGTTTTGATTGTATAACAAGCTCACTTTCGCTTCATTATGTTAAAAATTTTGAAGCCGTCATTGGACAAATTGCCCAAATGTTACGTCCAGACGGCGTTTTTATTTTCTCCGTGGAGCATCCGATTGCTACTGCTCGCCGAACGACGGAGGATAATTGGATTTATGATGAACAAGGTAAACAGCTACACTATGCAATGGATGATTACCAAGAAGAAGGCATACGACAGCAAACATGGCTGGTAGACGGAGTGGTCAAATATCATCGCACTATTGCTACAATCATCAATACATTAATCGACCATGGCTTTTCGATCGACAAAATGGTTGAACCTCTTCCAAGCGAGGAAGCTATTCAACAGCTTCCCTCTATTAAAAAGGAACTTCGCCGACCATCCTTTTTGTTTGTAAAAGCAAAAAAATAAAGACAAGCCTCACCCTACTACAGTGGTGAGGCTATTTTTACATAAATAATTTCTGGGTCACCGTCATCCAGATTATTAATAACGCCGCTTTTGACAAACCCTAAGGTCTGAAATACATGTTGCATACTTGTATTTGATTGATTCGTGGAGGAAAAAACCTTTACCGTTTTGCTTGTTTTTACATAGGCATTTATTAAGGCAGAGGCGATGCCCTTTCTTCGCGCTGATGGCTTAACAATGACTAAGGAAATAAAGTCATAGCCAAAAAAGTCCTCAGTAGAAATTAAGAATCCTGTAATATCATCAGCAAAATGGTGAAGCAGACAACGTTTCTCCTCGATGGCTTGCTGAATTTCATCACTTCTGGATGCGTTTCCTATCACCTCTTGATCGATTGCACATAGTGTCTGCAAATGCTCCAACCCTGCCACTTTTATATTGCTCAAATGTCCACATCCTTCATATAATAACTCATTACCTTTAGTTCTTCACCAAAGCCCGTCGCCTGTTTCCCTTCATCTACAAACCCACATTTTATATAGAGTGCCTGTGCCGATACATTTGGGATATTTACGCCTAGTACTAGCTCATTCATCAATGGAAAATGCTGACGAACAAAGTCTGGTAACAATTGGAGAGTTGCCTTTGCATAGCCTTTGCCCTGCTCATGATAATCGGTCGAAAATGAGCGAATTAGTAGCGCCCGTTCATTCGAGGAATAAGGCTTCACCCCTTCTTTTTCATGTAACACAAAAAAGGTTACGAGCTTGTCTCCATCTAAAGCTAAAACAGCATGTCTACTGTCATCCTCCTTAGCAAGTTCGATGCTATCCTTTGGCGACTTTGTATAGCGAAGCTGCTCCTCAGTAATGGTGTATTGATCTACTAACGATTGAGCCTTGTCCTCATAAAACTTCAATGTCAGAGCCATCAAAACTCCTCCTCGTAGAGAGCTGTAAACTCATATTCCCCTTCAACAAGCTGCTGTAAATATTCATCAAATGAAGAGGCGATGACCTCAAAGCTATCGGGATCATGGACATATCGAACCACTTGCCCCATTTTTCCGCCTTCAGCTGGCGAAAAATCAAGATACAAACTGGATGTTCCTCCATTATTCATGCAATCTGCAAAGCATAATCGTTCATTCAACGGTACGTGCATATTGACCCTTTTATCTATGTCCACATACTCTAAAAAGTCCTGATAACGCTCAAAAATCGTTTCACGCTGATGTTGAGCATCTGCTAGTATTTGCTCAACTGCCTTTAAATAATACGGATAATCCCCCAAATCGGAACCTAGTACAAGCACACTAATCGTTTCTTGTCCATGTTTACAATGGTAAGTACCGTTGACATCCTGTAGTAGTTCAATGAAGGATTGCGGACTTTGTGGAAATATTTCTAGTAAGCTTTCAATTTGTGCATCTGTGGCACCATTTGCTTTCTGTAATTGTTGTTGCTCCTCCTGCGGTAAATATTGTAGTAAATTCTTAAAATAGGCTGTATGCACGGCTATTTCTTCCTCTCTTAAAAAATATTCCCCGAAATTGGTATACATGGTACAATTTAAGCATTCAAACTAAAGGAGTTGTGCCTATGAGTGCGAAAATGGCAGTAGACGTTAAAGCTTTGCTATCAATCTAGGGGTTGTAACGTTACTTGCAGCCCTTATTAAAGGGAGAATCATACATGGATCATTATTTAAAAACATTTTTAACGGGTCAATCCATTACTTTACAGCAAATGGCCCCCGCTGACTTAGAATCATTTGTAGCCATTGAAAGTGAGACAAAAACATTACTACTAGCTAATGATGAAATTCCCTTCCCCCAAACGATGGAGGACCATTCCGCATTCTTTCGCTCTATCAGTGGGAAAAAAGATGAATTCTTCTTTGGTATATATGAAAAAGCGACTCACCAACTGATTGGTTCCTGTGGTGTTTTTGCCGTTAACTGGCAAAATAGCACCTGCTCTGTCGGCATTTCAATTGGACAGCAATGGCAAGGAAAAGGCTATGGCACGGATGCAATGAAAACACTTATTGAATTCATTTTCCAATACATGGCCATTCAAAAAATCAAACTGCAAGTATTCAGCTTTAATCCGGCAGCTATTCGCTCCTATGAAAAATGCGGCTTCACGAAGGAAGGCCATTTACGAAATGAAATATTCCGCTTCGGCACCTTCCATGACCTCATAGTATTTGGTTTATTACGTTCGGAATGGACCCAAGTCAAATAGTAGATGTTCCCCTGAGGAGATACTTAAATCATGTCTTCTTTGGGGTTCTTTTTTTACATCAACTCAGACTGGATTTAACGAATTCATCCACGTTGTTCTATCCAACTGCCTCCATCATAGTCAATTACCTGGGCGCTCCCATAAGACCATCACTAGTTGTCTGTCAGCCCTTTTGCCATACTCGCTCCACCTCTAATAAAGTCAGCTCACGGAAAGATAATCGGTAGATATCAGGCATAGATAGCTTTTGCCAAAATGCATAATCATACTGTGAATCAAAGGATTGCATCATTAGCACCATTATATTGCCATGTGTACCAATCACAATGCTGTCATGGGGGTGAGAAAGAATGATAGATTGTAAGCTCTGTACAGCCCGTATCATTGCCTGCCGATTGGACTCTCCACCAGCCCATGCAAAACTCGGCTCTTGCCAAACTCGTTGCAGCGCTTCTTGAAAATTTTCCATCGCTCCATCGGCAAGCTGTCGTTCCTTTAGTGCATCCACAATTTGAATGGGTACATCATGATACCTAGCAATACCCTGTACTGTTTGAATGGCTCTTTTATAAGGGCTCGAATAGATTGCATCGATGCGTTGATCGTTAAATAAATATGTCACTCGTTCTACATCCCTATTTCCTTTTAATGATAGTGGACGATGATATTCATCCTCGGAATAATCGGCATGTGCATGTCTCACAAAATATAATTCTGTCATTCGTGTCTCCTCCACTCATCCTTCGCTGAATTAAGGTAAATGTAATTACCATACAATGATTGCTGGCTATCCATTGAAAATTTCCAAATAAACATCCCTATCAGAAAGGCTCGTTTCATTCAAGCTATTCGTTCATTGCATCAAACAAGCCAATCCACTTCAAGCTGCTGCTCAAATATTTCTTTTATTGTATTCATGATTGCTATATGTAATTGCATATCATTCATTCAAGCGAATCAGCATTTACTCAACTTTTTGCCAACGTAGCAATCAAGTTAAAAAAGATGATACGTTTCTTATTTTTAGTATAGGTAATTCGAGCGGCTGGTTCCGGTGAGGGTTTCTTACCTTCCCTACATATGCTGCTAGTTTTTTTGGAAAACTAAACGACACAAAGTCACCCTTTCCTCCCCCTTCCATTATTCCATTAATTTCAAAAATTCTCAATAATTCTCCACACTCAATGAAATGTCCACATTTCTAAACAACATTAAAGCTTATTTGATAAAATGTGACAAGATACGTAAAGCGCCATAAATTGTTGGAAAATTCAATATCAAACAACAACTTTTCTCATAGTATAAATGGTTTAAGTAAATTCTTTTTCTCACTTAATTTTTTCTAAATCCAAACACGCAAACAACCCCAACAACTTCATCGTTAGGGTTTTTATACTTATATTTTAATCAATAATTGGAATTTTAACTATAACCTTTTAACTATAAAGAGAAAATAGTTTGTTTTTCACATAACAGGATGAAGGTCCCTATCTGTGACTAAATTACGAATTTGATTTACGATACACAATATGACATTTTTTTTAATATAAGTGATATACAATGAAAAAGTTGAATCGAGGTCATAGAACATTAATTTTATGAATAAGGAAAAAAAATTAGGAGGAAAATATCTTGGTAAACTTATTGCTTAAACAATTCTTGAAGGCGGAAATTGAGATCAAACGTAGAATTATGTATAAAAAAGCAAAGGATCTTGGTTTCACTCATCCGGCTGTAGTAGATTACAGTCAAGAATTGGATGTCCTACTAAATAGATATTTAAAACAAGCACAAGCTTCCTAATCATAACGAGGCATATAATAGAAGAAAGTATAGATATGGGTAAAGCCAGACCTACATTCTGGCTGGTTTTATCTTTGCATTCGGCTAGCCAACCTCTACATGTATAGATCACAACAAAGTAGGCGATGTTTTTGTTAAGAAGACATTTGGAGGTTGAATAATGCATGTATTCATCTTAACTTTTATGGTTGTTTCCAAAATATTATTGCCACCCCAACATTCAGTAGACCATACGGCACCCACACTTTGCACACCAACTGAAATAAATACACTATATCAATATCCAAACAACCAATTTCAATCGTTTCGTGATGAGGACGAATTTTATCAGCAGCTTAATCGTACAATTTACGAGGAATATCCCTATGCTTCATGGAATATTCGGCAAAAAATGGCCTTTAGAGATATAGCAGAGGCGACAGAAAATTTTTATTTACAAACTAATAGTAAACAAGAAACATTAGACCTCTCTCAACATACTTTTGTTCATCCCAATCGACAAGTTTATTTTTTAGCATCTTTTCAGCACAATACCGATGAGACCTATCGAAAATTTCTAGTCATCGACGCTGAAACACAAACCGTTTTACTTGGTCAATCCCAATTCCAAGAGAGGACCAAGGACCTTTAATTCATTGTATGCATCGCATCTAGATTCTAGTAGTCATTTCAAAAAAATAGAAATTATTTTTTTAAAAAGCTTGCCTTGAATAGTAGATCTATTCAAAGCAAGCTTTCTTTTATAAGCTCTTTTGTTTGATGGCTTCTGTCATTTCCTCTATTAATTGGGGCACCGAATATTCAACAGTGGCTTGTTGTCCATGTCTACGGACAGACACATTTTGATTGGTAGCCTCCCGATCCCCGATAACAAGGATATACGGTATTTTATGCAATTGCGCCTCCCGAATCTTTTTACCGAGCTTTTCCTGACGATCGTCAAGTTTCACCCGAATCTGTTCATATTGTAGGGCTTTTACTACTTGCTTGGCATAGTCTTGATGTGCATCAGCTACTGCTATGACTTGCACTTGTTGTGGTGCAAGCCAAATGGGGAACGCCCCTCCAAAATGCTCAATGAGAATACCTAGGAAACGATCAATGGAGCCAAACACTGCCCGATGGATGACAACCGGTCGAACTTTTTCATTGTGTTCATTAATATATGTTAAATCGAATTTCTCAGGTAGCTGGAAATCGAGTTGTACTGTGGCACACTGATGACTTCGTTGGATGGCATCTTTAATATGAATGTCGATTTTCGGTCCGTAAAAAGCCCCATCCCCCTCATTAATCGTATAGTCGATGCCTAAATTTTTCAGCACATTTTTAAGTGCCTCTTCTGCCTGATCCCATAACGACAATTCTCCCATATAGTCATCTGGACGTGTCGATAGTTCTACCGAATATTGGAAACCAAATACATTGTACACCTCATCTATTATTTTTAGAGCCAATGCAATTTCATCCTCAATTTGCTGCGGTGTTGCAAAAATATGTGCATCATCCTGACAAAATGACCTAACGCGTAACAATCCATTCAGTGCACCGCTAAATTCATGACGATGCACTTGGCCAAATTCCGCCATTCGTATCGGTAAATCTCTGTAAGAATGTAGGTTATTTTTGAAGATGAGCATATGTCCTGGGCAGTTCATTGGCTTTAAGGCAAAGCTTTGATCATCCACCTGTGTAAAATACATATTGTCTTTATAGTGATTCCAATGACCTGACTGTTCCCATAAGCGCTGATTCATCATTAGAGGTGTCCGTACTTCCCGATAGTCATATTTTGCTTGTAAATTTCGCAAATAGGATTCCAGCTCATTCCGTAAAATTTGACCATTCGCTAAATAAAAGGGCATTCCAGGCGCTTCCTCTGAAAACATAAACAATGACAGTTCTTTGCCCAGTTTACGATGATTTCGCTTTTCTGCTTCGTCTAAAAACACGAAGTATTGTTGAAGTTCTTCTTTTGTTGCGAAGGCGACCCCATAAATACGTTGTAGCATTTGATTGTCGCTATTGCCTCGCCAATACGCACCCGATACATGCATTAATTGGAAGTGTTGTAACTTCCCCGTAGATGGAACATGGGAACCTCGACATAAATCATAAAATTCCCCCTGCTCATAAATTGTCACAGTTTCATCAGCTGGAATAGACTCCAACAGTTCCAGCTTTAACGCATCATGAGTAAAAAGCTCCTTGGCTTCATTCCGAGAAACCTCTCGTCGCTTGATTTGTACATTTTCCCGCACAATTTGTTTCATCGTTTTTTCAATTTGTTGTAAATCACTTGGTGTCAGTGTATCTGCAATGTCTATATCATAATAAAAGCCGTTTTCAATCACAGGTCCTACCCCAAACTGTGCATGGGGGTATAGACGTTTGACAGCCTGTGCTAATAAATGGGCCGTTGAATGACGAATAACTTCAATTCCTTCCTTAGAGCTAGCATCATACAATGTAATTTGAGCATCTTCCATAATCGGGCGCGTCAAATCAACGATGGTTCCATTGACACTCCCCGCTACTGCCTTTTTGCGAAGCTCAGGACGAATCGCTTGGGCAATTTCGGTTAGTGTCACGCCTTTTGTAAATGCTTGCTGTTGACCATCTGGAAATTGAATGTGAATAACTTGATTTGACATGTTCTCGACTCCTTTAAGTTTTATCAATTTTGCTCTGGTGTCATAGAAGTCCTAATTGTGCATACAATTTGAAAAACTATGGACCTGCCAAAGACATGGTCCTCATTCAGCTTTAGAATGGGGACCAAAATAAAAAAACACATATCCGCCCCTATATAGGGACGAGTATGTGTTCATTACCCGTGGTTCCACCCAAATTCCCACTAGTAAATAGACTAGTGGCTCATTGATTTTGCTGTAACGTTGCAAAAGACGGTGCAAGTTTCCAAGCACAGCTCCAAGGTAGTAAGAAGGGATCACAACATTAGGAAGCTTGCAGCAAATGCCTCCCTCTCTGAAAATGGTTGATCAAATCTCTTGTCCTTATCATGGCTCATTTCATTTTTGCATGAAATTGTTAATTACTATAACGAATCCTGTTTTTTTTGTCAAACCTTGAAATAAAAAAATCATCCGTTTTAATGACCACGGTTGTTCGAGTCGAAATTTTATAACGCTTACATTTATTTCAACTACATACATAACGCGTCATACACGCTATCTCTCTAACAAATGAAACAATAAGACCAAAAGTTCAATATCGAATTATTATTATCCATTAATGATTCTTTATTTCTAAAGACTCATTTTCAGATAGCCACTGCATATGAATAATTGGCTTAGCATTCCGTTTAAAAAACTTCTCACTTTCTTTTTTCGTAAAGGAATAATACCCCTCTTTATTTAACTCCACATCCACTATATTTTGGGATTCCTTTTCCCCTTCAATGGTGATTTGTAAGGGCCCTAAATCATCCTTCTCATCCAGATAATATAAGCGTAATCCTTGATCAGAATTACTATGGTAGATCGCTTTCCAATGCTCACTCTTAGCAATATAATGCACTTCCTGCTCAGGACTCTGACAGGCTGTTAGCAGAAGTAGTAAAATCATTGGCACTATCCATTTCTTCATATTTTATTCCCCCTAACAATGCATGGTGACAGTCAACCCTGTTGGCTTTTCTTCAAACATATCTTTGTATTCTGTAAAAATAAAGCTGAGTCCTTGTATGTCATCTGGTAATGGAGGCGTCACTACATATCTATTACTTTCATGCTGGTCTGAGCCGCTTGCTCCTGTATGGTGGCATTCATAATGTTGGTCTATAAATAACCCTAAATAATGGCGGTTTAATCTTTGACGAATATCTTGATAGGAATCTTCCTCATCATCCCAGTCAATCAAAAGCTGTACAACACTTGCATTTTCGTATTGCCGAACATAGGAAACCGTATAGATTCGATCTCCTACTTCCTGCGATTGTAATACCGGAATATATTGACGAAATCCGACGGGCTCGACACGTGATTGATAGTATTTTTCTGATTTAATCACACTGAAAATCATGGCTAAAAATGTGTCATCGAAACCATATTTTTGTGCCCATTCCTTCATCATTTTATCTGTTGGGCTATCTTTTGTATGAGCAGAGAGCTCTTTCCGTTGACATAAGAGCGCACATAATTGCTCATCTATTGGCAATCGTTTTTGGTGTATGCTGGGCATTTCGTTCATCTACATCCTCCTCCATCCTACAAGTCCCTCTTCTTTTTATACGTTATTCCCCTCATTTAGTTCCATAATCAGCCTAATTTTACTTTTTAGCACTAATAAAAAAAGCTACCCTATTTGGATAGCTTTTTTCTAGTTAATTGATGACAACCTCATTATGCCAGCTAGTGGAATCTGATAATTGATATGTAATCATATTGGCCGTGACGGCAAGGATGACACCTGCTCTAGATGATCTATGGGAAATATCGGGATTTTCCAATACAAGAACAGCGTACCCTTCACCTCGCCCTTGATCATCAATTGCATTGGGTGCATGAATCTCAAAGGTTGAGTAGGACTGATTTTTTGTTGCATAAAGTAGTCTCTCCTCACGATACACACCATTCTCCTTTAGATTATAGCTAACAGGCATCCACCCATCAGACCATTCAACACTGCCAAGGATTTGACGTTTCCTACTAGCAAGTTTGCCGATAGAATACGTAAAATATATTTTCATTATCGCTTGATCTAATTCATTTTTTCCTTCTGAGGTGGCCGTTACTTCAAGCATAATTTCATTCTTCGAAAACTTTCTCATTAACACTAAAGCCACAGTGATAACACAGATAAATAGTACTATACCCATTAAGATAATTGCCATTAGGTCCCTCCTAGTATCACGATTGCTATTACTATAATATTACCATGATTTAGGAGGAATCAGTGCTTTTCAGCAAACAATCTTAGGAAATGACACAGGCATAAATGATAAGACAAAATTAGCGTGTCGTCTGTCTATTGACCTTGTTGAAGCTCCGCGGTTAGGGTAAAAGGTATCCGTAAATATTCATATTGAATCTTCACCTTTTTGATGTCGGCTGCTTTGACTTGAACCGCGTAGTGCTGTGGCTGCTTGCCAATGGCTTGTTGATCTATGTATGAACGAGGTAAAACTTTAACTTGCGTTAATTTATGAAATGACATATTGGGATTTCCCTCTAGTTTTGTTTCGACCTCAAATGGTTCAGACTTACTAACGATAAGCTCAGCACTGTCAGGAAGTTTTTCATTGACGAGTAGTTGTGTAAGTTTAATTTCACGTAATCCTTTATTTTCAATCGCAATGATCTTGACCGCTTCATTACCCTGCTTACTTGTGTAACTTTGAATGACAAGCGGTGGGTTACTCTTAAGATAAATCATAAATGCGGCGCCCACCACAAGCACACTTAGTAATAAGGCAAATACTATTTTTTTCATATGTTCCCTCTCTTTCCACTTTCTCAGTATAACAAAAAACAACCTGACTTTTTAGAAGTCAAGCTGTTTTTGTAGTCGTAATTCATCTCGTATCGCAATGCCATCATTGCCGATAAGTGGAATGGAAGGCTTATAGGCTCTTGCCTTTTCCACCGCATTAGGCAAGATTTCGATGAAGTAATATCCTCTTTTTTGATAAAACTTTAGGGCATGTAAATTATCATTCGTTGTAATAAGAGTAATGCTTGTACAACCGTTATCTAAAGCTATTTGTTCCACTGCTTGTACAAGCGCTGAACCGATACCTTTGCCTTCTTCAAGACTATCGAGAGAAATGATTTCACAGTCTTGCCTACGAATAATGTAAGTAACAAGCCCTATCATCTCTTGACGGTCATTGACAAAAGCGAAGCCCTCTAATTGACTACAGTCATAAACGCCACTTGAAATGACCATTTCTGTAGTTCCCCAATGCTCCTTAAAAAAATGAAGCACATTTTGTTGTGGTAATTGTTGAATTTCAATGATTGTCATGTCAGAACTCCTCGTTAAATGGATAGGTGAAAAACACCTGCAATGGCCTTTTGAATGCCTAAGAAAACTGCCCAGGAAAGAATACCTAGACCAATAGCAAAGACAATATGAATAGAGGATTTCATCGCCATGTAAATAACAAACAGCATGCACATGGTTGCCGGTAAACCAATAATGACACCAACTGTAAAGCGTTGAATATGCTCGCTCGATTCACTTTGAACCGTCAGCCAAATGATACTTAAAATACTCACTAAAGGTAATGCCGCAATAATTCCGCCATAGGAAGGAAATCTTCGCGCCACTTCTGTGACGACACCAATAATGGCTGCCGAGCTAAGAATTTTAAACAATGTATACATTATTTCGCCACCTCACTTAGACGTCGGAATGCCTGTAGGATGGCCTGCTGTTCCTGTTCTGTTAGCTGATTAAGTGCATGCTTGAGCTTCTCTTCATCTAATTCTGAGTTTTTCTTCAGTATTTGTAAGCCCTCTACTGTCAAATGAAGAATAACCTTACGTTGATCGTCACTCGCACGTTCTTTTGTCACCCAGGCATGTCTCTCTAGTTTTTTCACATGCTCTGACGCTGTATTAGGAGAAATATTTAATAACCCTGCAATATCGCGTACTGTTACCTCTTCTTCCTTTTGAATCATCTGTAAAATTCGCACACTTTGGTGAGAAATCACATCTTCATGTGTTGTATGTAGATGATAAAATATCGTAGTAAAATACTCATTTATATTTGTAATCATGTTGGTACCCCTTCTATATATCGTTGAATACGATTATATCGTAATTAACGATATATTAAAAGTACTCCCCATAAAGTTTATATTTTCAGATAGTTTACTAGAGCAAAAATGGCAAATGGAGTCTATGAGAAGAACCAACTTAGAAAGATATGATGATTCTCGTTAACAAAAATATGCTATTTCATTTTCATAAAAATCTAATTTTTTGCGCATCTTGCTAAAATATCATCGACTGCTACTTGTAGACATGGATGTTCTACAGTATTATTACTCTATTCTGAATTAAATTGAGGGCAATCTATGTTATACTTTCTGTATTTTTTAGTAGGCGGCACCATCATGGTTTTAGCGCTACTACTAAGCCAATCCAACTATTTATTTCTCTCAGGTGTCATTACGGCCCTGCCGATTTTGACATTGATTAACATGGGCATGCAAATGAAAAATATGAAAGCTTCTACCTTTCATACGGTCCTACAAAACACCGTATTTGGAGCGATCGGCATGCTGTTATTTACTGTACTCGTCTTCCTCTTAACGAACTGGTTTAAGCCTGGTACTTCGGTTATGAGTGCGCTAGCAGTCTATGCTGTGTTTATGCTTTCTGGCAAATATATTTTATCGATGTTTGCCTAACAGGCAAAAGGAGCTATCTTTTGACAGCTCCTTCGCATTATTTACATTAGCCCTATCTGTTATAGACTAACTTTTGATGATTCTCACATAAACCTTTTAATCGTTGAACAGGGGCTGACTGAATAAGTTCCTCTAGCACACCATCTATTTTGAATTCTCCATATAAAACGTCTTTAATCTACCTCAGCACAATTCGATATTACAAAAACACCACCACAATGCGAGATTGGGTAAAAGTGCAGCTGACAACGATCCTGCAGGCTAGTTTTTAGCTCCTCATGGACAAAATAAAACTCATCATCATCCCAATAGCCTTTGCTAGCCTGACGGCATTGTTCTAGCTGCTCTCTTGTTTGAAAGGCAACATCGCCTATTAAAATTTTACCTTCGGGTGTTAGTTGCTGTAATAATTGCGTGATATACGTAACCTTCTGCTCATCAGTAAAATGATGCAGGGCATAGGTACTAACAATCGCATCATATTGTTTATTCATCAGTGTTGCAGGTAGACCATTCGATAAATCCCATTCAAGTAAGTTAGCATGTGGCATTTTTGCCTGTGCAATAGCCATCATCTTCGAAGAAAAATCAAAACCATCGATCTTGTGCCCATGCTCATAAAGTTTAGCTGTTAAAACACCTGTCCCAAAGCCAATATCTAATACAGTCGATGCAGAAACTTGCATGACCTCATTAAAAATTTTATTTAAAATGTCTTTATAGCCCGCAAATGGGTATTGCTGATTTTCTTCACTAAGTTGAACGGTTTGGTCATAGCCATCCGCCCAGAGATCAAAACCTTGTTGATTTAATAGCATAGTGCCTCCTAAATTGAATAAATTCTCCAAGCATTGTTTCGTTGACAATTCATTTTCTGTGTCATCACAATTCCTCCTTTATTAACCAATTCATTCAATTATAGCAATCTTTTATCTATCGAACAATTCAGAAAATATATAGGACAATAAGCAAATATTATACTTTTGTTGAAATTCTCTAAGCTCTTGTTCAGCTGTAGATACTTCTTCCTGTGCTACTGGCACATGCGCATTAA
Source organism: Lysinibacillus sp. GbtcB16 (assembly GCF_019091145.1). Taxonomy (NCBI): domain Bacteria; kingdom Bacillati; phylum Bacillota; class Bacilli; order Caryophanales; family Bacillaceae; genus Lysinibacillus; species Lysinibacillus sp. GbtcB16. The sequence continues at coordinate 1,477,672 of NZ_JAGXJV010000001.1, read as the reverse complement.
CATGATGCAAAAATTCATACTGAAAATGAAGCTACTGCTACTAATAGTGGTTTTCTCATCATGTAAAACATTATTAATTTACAAAATATTACATATTATCTTTTTTATGATACAATAATTATATTGGGTAGTTAAAAATGAGGTGGCTAAATGCAAGTTACAAATAAAAAGGGGTTATTATGGATTAGCATTATCATGACCTTATTGTCCATTTTCTTTGTATCTTATGGTATCAATAAATTTGGAGCCCCTTTTCAATTTATAAGTTACATCGGTGAGAATGAGTTACCATCTGTATTTTCTTTATTTACCAAAAATGGTATTACTTCAATTCAATTTAATATACTTTATTTCTTTATAGATGTTACACTTATTTACTTTATTCTTTTTTATGGTAGAAAAATAATTAGTTTATTAAAAATAAGCAAACAATCCTAAGTTTTATCTTAAGAAGCTCTGGATTTCAAGATCGACGGGCTGTTATTTAAAGTATAAACGATCTCAACTTGATAAATTTACATGGTCTTAGACATAACTTCGATCCATATGCCATAGTTAATGAAAGCAATTGGGTCATACATGTTTAAATACGTATCACCACTTCACTGGTCATTTGACTATTGAAAATCAAGCGTTACATTTGATAAAATTAATAAATCAAGATCATTCACTTTTTAGACTAAAAATAAAAAACTTATATAAATCAACAATCCTTAAGGGAGGGATCGAAATGTCCGCATTCACTTGTAATGCATGCTCTAGAACGGCTTCTGAGGTCAAAGAGGTCTAAATTAAGTTATATCCATAACAGAAATTGAATGATCTCTTAGGCCAAATGCTTTTAAAATTAGCCTATAAAACAGGAGAGATTTCAAATGGAAAAACAAACTATTCAGCCGTTCTTAACGGTCGCAAACTATCACTTACTGGAACAGCAATTAAGTAAAATTTTACATGCTCTTACCACAACGCAGGACAAAAGTGTCATTCTTGCAGTACGGGGGCTTGTTGAAACGGAAATTACTACCAAATTAGAGTTATCCATTGAGGAAACACAGCTTGTTGAACAGCTTTTCACCGTCACAGACCGTGCACAGGGCGATGCCTTGTTAGAGCAGTTAAAGCCCTATGTCATACCGTTTAAGCCAGTGACAGCTAGCACGCTCAAATCATTGTTTAAAAAGGAGAAAAAGCTGAAGCTACCTAATTTAGATGAACTTGATTTTCAACAAATTTGTTACCTAGCATGGGATGATGTTGGGACACATCGAAAATACGTTGTCCTCGAACAAGACGACAAACTACAGGGGATTAAAGGGGTATTTTCCAACAATACTGTTCGCGGTATTTGCGCCATCTGTAACCGTCATTCAGATGTTGGCTTATTTACGACTTCCATTAAAGGGCAAGTCGTTGGTACATTTACTAACCATAGTAATTATATTTGTGCAGATAGCCAAACATGTAATGAGCATGTATCAGATATGAATAGAACGCGCGAATTTTTCCAACGAATAACCCAAAAATAAATGAAACAAGGGCAGGAATGTTGTGTAGGCAACATTTCTGCCTTTTTAATGGCTAGCGCAATTTGACTTTTGTAGTGGCATAGCTTAAATGAAACATGACACTTTCCCCTTCTCTCCATTCCAGATGTTCAACACCCAAAACAGATAAACCGTCTTGCTGAAGATTTCTTTCATGACTAATAAGCGTTACTGTATCTTTGTCTACCTTTTTGATGACACTATCCCCCTCCCGCATCCTGCTTGGAAAAACTTCAGCCATCATTACAGATACAAAAAAATCACCTCCTCTATAAAGAAACTATAGTGGAAGGTGATTTAAATCAAACTCATATAAAACTATTTTGCCATAAGTCACATAAAGCTTTATTCAATATCGACACTACGTTTAGCGTGACTCTTTTGGTGGCTGGCATACATCACATTTTCGTTGATGTTTATTTTTAAATTTAGTAAATGTTTTTTCAAAGTTACTACCACATGCACATTTAAATAGTAACTTTTGAGAAAACCCGTGATATTCCGTTGATAGCAACTTACTTTCCGAATTGTTCTCAACAAATTCTTTAATTTTACCAATCGTCCAACGTTTATTCATTTTCTTACACCTCCATACTTTCTCGTTCTGCGGAGGCTTTTCTTGGCATCCGTTCAAGGTCTTAATTAACTTAAGCTCCTCATTATAACATGAGCTGGCATACAAAAAATAGATCGAAGCTATCTTATTCAACGTTCGTATTCGTCAATGTGTTCTTTTCTTGGACTAGCTAAAATGATTTAAGTAAGATGGAGTGATGGAAGATCGCAAAAAGAATTAACGGATTCGAGCCTTACGGAATCCATCAAATATATTGATGGCTACAGATAAAATAAATATGATGATTCCCCCGCTAACTACCCATAGTTCAAATTGCTTCGTTGTTGTGCTAAATAAATTACTCATGCGTGTTATAAATTCTTGGTTCATTACATTCGGATTACTTATTATCACAATAAAGACAACCGTTGATAAAAGCTCAAGAATAGCATGAAAGATAGCTATTTTTTTCGTCCATTGTCTTTTGAATAATTTATAGAGTGCTAACCCAATTTCAAGTGCGATAATAACTATTATAATAGGCCAATAACGAAGCAAAACATCCTGATTAAATGCTGGAGTTACGAATTCGAGTCCATTTCTCCCGCCTTCATAGATTCCTAAAAGGTAATTGGCATTAAAGTAAAGTGTTGCCCAAATCGCCGTCCACATTAAATAGCCAAATACTTCAAGCCTCGTAATCGCCTTTTTCTTAGGAATATAAATGACGTTTTTCAAATCGTCAGGGGTCCACTTTTTAAGACTCGTTGACAATGGATGCTGGTCTTTTTCTTTATCCGTTCGTTCAACAATAACAAAAACAAGCGTTAGCCAAAAAAAGACGTGGATTCCTACTTCGATGATTCTAAATATGCCTTCACCTAAAAGTGTGAGGACCGCATTGATAACCTCTTCTTCTCCGCCAAAACCAATAAAATATTCAGCCACCATCGAGATTAACGCAATGACTGCGGCAATTGGTAAGATCATTTTTAATAACGATAAATATACATCAAAGTAGCGTGGGCCAATTAAATGCATAGGTTGATCTCGATAACCACTCGCTAATTCCGCTGGATTCCCTAATTTTTCAAGAACATCCATTACATCATCATCCCTGTAATCATCAGACAACATATCGCTAATTGTTGAGCGTAACTCTAGTGCGATATCCTCACGATTTTTTTCGGGCAACCTCCGTGTGACCTCTTGAATATAAATATCAATCAGATTCATCTTTATCCTCATCCCCCTTTAATAACTCATAAAGTTGTTTTGAATTATTAATCCATTCACTTTTTAATTGCAAAAAGATTTCTAATCCATATTCACTTAATACATAGTACTTTCGCGGTCTACTCTCAGATGTATCCCAGCTGCTCGTCACTAAATCCTGTTTTTCTAATCGGCGAAGCAATGGATATAAGGTGCTTTGATCAATATTAATGCCCGAATCTTCCAATAACTGAACAAGGGAATACCCATACTGGGGTGTTCTTAATTGACTCAAAACGGCTAATGTCAGCGTTCCTCTCCTAAGTTCTGTCGATAATGAATTCAGTAGTGTACTCATTCACCCACCTCAATTTTTATACTATATGACATACAGTGTATAATTCATACTATGTATCGTACACTATTGTTGTTACAATAACAAGCGAAATTAAACACTATTGTTGCTTTGAAATAAAGTTAGAGCAAAAATGGCTCCCTAACCCTTATTTAAGGTTAAATAAAAAGAATCCCTTTTGAAAAAAGATTGATCAAAAGGGATTCTTTTCTAGAGTTTTAAGTTAGATTTTATAAAAAAGATTATTTTCTATCTGTGTTGCTCAAAATCCCGCCCGATTGTTGAAGAAACGGGATAAATAGTTAGGTTTCTTTTCGCACTTCTTATATTAGTTTATAGGCAGCACTATCCATCACAACACGAATTAAGCTATTGAACAATTTTTGTTGAGAAGAATTTTGCCAGTCCTCTTCATACTCAGCCATTAACCACATTACTTCATCGAGAAAGACGTGCTGTTTCGCCTTGTCCCAATGACCTTTTTCATGATCAGTTAAAACAATATATTCTTTATAGCCTTTTAAAAATAATGCCCATTCATCTATTGTAAAAATCTGGTCTGGTGCTTCTTCATGTTCATTATGAAAAAGTAGTAATGCCAAAGCTAGGTCAAAGATCCTTGGTATCCAAGTAGCGTTATCCGGATCAATTAGATATGGTTCAGGGATTAAAACCAAATTATTCGCTTTAAAATCATGCGGCGTAGAAACATGTGGTAATCCTGCATGGTAGAGTTCCTGTTGACTTGCAACACTTTCTAGTAATTTTGTTTTTAACCCTGTATCAATTTCAACTCCAGCGTTGTCAGCATGTTGTATAATTGCTTCCATACTCTCTTCTACTTCTAGTTCATTAAAATCATAAACATCGTAGTCAAGAAGATTATAGGCATTTGAAGAAGGTGAAAAACTATGAATTTGTCCTAACAGCTTTCCAGCTCCATAGATTTCTTTTTCTTTGCCTGAGTATTTCTTGCCTTCTATAAATGGATAAACAACAAAATTTGTATCCTCATACTTTTGTGGGTTATTTACTTGTAACTTAACTGGTGTTACAACATTTACCCCTTTATCTTTTAGCATAGTAATATAAGACATGACATTCTTTGCTCTTCTTTGCGTACGTTTTACAACAACATCCTTATCACCATATTTTACTCGATATACTGGTGAATATGGATAAATGCTTTTAGGCTCTTCACTAACCTCAAATCCAAATATAGTTAAAATCTCTTTTCCATTCATCATTTTTAACCACCTATTCATTTTTTCTAAAGCATCCGATTGCTGAGGTTAAAAGCATGAAAACTGCAAGGTAATATCTTAGGAAACCCTTTTAAAATTTTAACATAAATATCCAATATATTCTGATATTATTCCATGAAATGGACCTATTCATGAAGAAAGACGCTCATCATTAAAGAAAAGCGCCCGATTGTTGAAGATCGTTTTCAACTAAAACCCCTGTAATTGAAGTATAGAAACGATTAAATATTGCAGGTTTAAAGCGTTAAATTTACTGGTTTTTATTCAGCTAACTCTTAATAATTTTGAAAAGTACTTTAGTAGACATGTTTCTATATTTACATAAAAAGCTATATAATATTCAAACGAAAGTCTAACAAATGTTGGTTTAACAGCATTTTTGGGATTTCGGTTTCTTTCCAAACTTTGGTTTGGGAACGTTATTTAGATTTATTTTGCATACTAATTAATATATTTTACTGATTACTAGGGATTGTGGCAGTCTTCGAAATATTTATCTTCCAGGAAATAATTGTTGTACTGTCTCTAACATTATTTTCTTGGATGTCTCGTAACATTTTCCAAATACTACGCTCATCATCTAGGTTATTAACTGCATTATAAATATCTATCACGTTTGCATAGGGTTCATTCGGGCATTCCGTTATTCCATCCGTTGTAAGGAATAAATGATTTTCTCCTTTTCTTAATTCCCTTCTTCCAACTGTATAGCAAGGAACTTCTTGTTCAAAAGTATTAACCTGTCCTATCCATTCATAAAATTGCCTTTGATTCAATTGATATTGACCTAATGCAGCTAATTGTGGATGAAATAAACAAAGAATACAATCTCCAACGGAAAACCACCATACATATTTATCTTTCCTGACTACAATTAAGCAAGCTGTTTCTCCCTTGATTTTCCGACAACTAGATAGGAAATACGCCGATTGAAACATACTTAAAATCTTATCTTCCATCCTATTAAAAAATTTCATATTTACAGGTGAGGATAATAAATTTTTGATGGTACATTTTTCTTTATTGAACTGCTCTAAAATAATTTTAGCGCTCTCTGTTGTATTATGTGCATCAAGGAGAATCACGAACTCCCAATTTTCTTTGATGTTATGCCAAACTAAGCAACCATCTTCATTCTTATATTGTCCTGCATTAGAATTACCACCGTAACGACCAACTAGAATATGATTTAGTTGAAGAATGCTTGGGTTGTCTACGAAGTTTTCTTGACTACCGATCCAACTAAAATCTTTACTCTTATTATTCATGTGGATTACCATCTAGATACGTTTTAAGACGATTACAAAGCGCTATAATAGCATTATTATCACCCATTGGAGCATCTTTCCAATCGTAAACTTCAGATGGTCCCCAGTATTTTTTTGGCGTATTTGGATAACGAGCTACTAGATGCATATGAAGATGTGGGACTGAATTTCCTGAAACAAATGAGTAGATGTGTTCAGCATTTTCTGACTCTGTTAGAGCTTTACTAATTCGAGCCATAATAACTCCAAACGCTTTTGCTTCTTCCATTGTCATATCGGCAAGTGTGGGAGCGTGTCTTTTTAAATCAATCATAATATGCCCAAGATAGTTTGGATTACCATTTCTATCAATATGTCCAACAAAAACATATTCGTCCTCGTAAATCATTATCCCTGCGGTATGAATATTTCCAGCGTGTTTATTACAAATAAAACAATCATTCATAATATTTCTCCCCTTTCGGTTAACACATTGAAAGTTAATATTTATTGCTGTAAATATTATTGTAATAACCTTTTACATTCGAAATCTTCGTTCACTTTTTTAACTTCTCTCATAATAGTTTCATTTCATGGCTCACCCTCCTAAAAATAAAAAAACTTCGCCTCAATAAAGAGACGAAGTTATATTCGCGGTACCACTCTAATTGATTAATTAAACATTAATCCACTTAAGCTATAACGGTAGCTGCCGTTTATACTTACTTTAGTTCAGCATAAATACTCATGGACGAGTTCAGAAATTTATTGACTGTTTTGCACCATCCAACAGCTCTCTATACAATAATTGTTCCCTACTACTTCCAATCATTGATTTATATATTGATTTAAATCATATTAAATATTGAAAATTTTGTCAATGGAAAATTCCCATATCATCGTTTTAGAACCTTTCATTAAAAAATGTTATTCAAAAATTCGGCCCTTTATGAGTACGAAAAGTTATTGAAGAAACAATGCCAAAAAGAATCCCCGTCAACTACCCCAAATTCAGCGATTGACTAACACCGATGAGAGCTCCGCCAATCCCGATGCTCAAACCCGGACTAAATGCATCAATAAGCAGGAGACTGGTAGATATTTCTCCCTCTTCACCTGATTTAGCGTGTTGAACGCAATCGCTCCAGTGGTAGGTTGTGCTAAACCGATACCAAATCCAGTAAATAGCTGTGAGATTACTGTAAAAATGATTCCTCCCTCTGAAAGATCAACAGCCAGTATTACCATAATAACTCCAGTAATCATAATCCCTAGTCCCACCGATCCCCGTTTCTTCCGCCCATTTCCATTATCTTTAGCATCAAGTTTTGACTGTAGTCAAGCCGCAGTTGACCAACTTAATGCACCTGCGGCCCCAATTAATCAAGCCAAATCTGCAGGAAGCATTTTCACTTCTGTCAAAGTCAATACAACATAACTTTCGGTCGCTCTTGAGGTAATCGTAGCAGGCAAACCTCTTCTGGCACTTAAGATACACTCCGGCAGCAGCCTTTGGAAAGGCTGCATCATGATAAATAATCCTACTACCGAAAGCATAATCCCTTTCCAATCGGTTATGAAACTTAGCCCAACTAGCAATAATAGCCCTCCACCTTGGATTGTGGAAGGCAAATAAAACCCTTTTTTTATTTACGATAAAAACGTTTAGCGAGAACTATTCACGTGCTTTTCGAACTTTACTTATATGGTCAAAGCATACTCAACTGTTCTAATTCTACAAATATACGATACAGCCTCTTTCCTCTAATTCGTCTAACCAGCTCGGAATCTTTAATTCATGATTCCACCTTAAATCTAGTCGTTCTAAGCTTTCCATTGCCAATAATGATTCCGGTACTTCCTTTAAATCATTACTTCGTAGATCTAATTCTATTAGATTTTTCAAATGACCAATCGATGCCGGCAATGTTTTCAATTTATTTTGTCTTAGATTTAACCGTCTTAATTTTATACATGTAAATAATGAATCAGGTACTTCCTGTAATTGATTGTCTTCTAACTCTAAAACCCTTAATAATGCTAGTTCTCCGATTTTTTCAGGCAAAATGGTCATGCTATTTTTTTTCAAATGTAATTCTCTTAAATTCGTTAATCTACACAAACTTTCTGGCAACTCTGTTAATCGATTATTCATTATTCGCAGTTCTACCAGTTTATTCAAATTCCCTATTTCCTCTGGTAGTTCACTCAACAAATTATCACTTAGGTTTAAATATCTTACTTTTGTAAGCTGGCCGATTTCTGGAGGGATCGATTGCAATTGATTATTATGAAAATACAAATAGTCCTCCATATTCACTAAATGACCAATTTCAGGAGGAATGAGATCAATATGATTATGCCCTGCATCTAACATTCTCAGATTCTTTAAGTTCGTGATTTCTGCTGGCAAATTGTTAATTTTATTGACTGAAATATTCAGTATTTCTATACTCGTCATTTCAAAGATTTGTGTAGGTATTTCCCTCAAATCGTTATCAAATAGATTCAAAGCCCTTATTCCCTTTATTTGGGATTCCTTAAAATCAGGTAAAGTTTTTAAATTCATCTGTGCTAAGTTAATTTTCATGTTCATCTTCTCCATAATTTAATTTTGAAGCTAATGTAAAGAGAGTTTTGGACGATAATAGGATATGTATGGTAAATACTAAAAAATTAGGAAGGTGGAAACTTTTTATGATAACATCGAGAAACTCATCATCAACTATGCAATATTTAATGACTCGTCGATCTTATAAACAAGGTCTCACACAACAAAAGCAAAACAACCAAAACAGTAACGACATTAACCGTACTTCTAAAGAGAAACAAGAGAGAATCGATAATGTGAATAAAATTATTGAAAGTAGCAAAACCTCTAAACTCACAACTAAACAAATTGACACACTTAAAAATGCGGCTAAGGATGGTTTGTTGGGCTCTAATATTAATAAATTAGGACCATTAGCGCAACATAATCTCCAAAATATTTTATCAAAATCTAAGTACTTCACCACACAAAAAGCTTATCGAAATTCCATCTAATCGCATAACCATACAAACAACCACCCTCAACATCTTTTAGAGGGTGGTTTTATATTGGGAAATCCTTAAATAAAGTGTTGCACAATAGTCCCTTTACCGTTATATGATTCTATTTCTGCATATGCTCCGTTTATAAAAGTGATTTGTGGTGGCACATGCCCACAATCAATGTCATAGATTATAGGAATTTGTAGCTCCTCGGAAAGTTCTTGATAGACATCTTCAATTGTATAATTTCCAACGGATGTATTCGCAGCACTTCTACCAAATAGAATACCTGAACACTTATTAAGCCATCCAGCTAATTTCATTTGTACAAGGAATCTGCGTAGATCAGTCGTGGATAATTCGCAGTTTTCCAAGTACCATATAATAGATTCACCTTGAATATGCGTTTCTTGAAAGCTTTGAACATCACCGAATTTCGTTCCAATTAAATGTCTGATAGTATCTATACATCCACCAAGTAAACGCCCTTCAATTTTCACCCTCTCCAGTGATGTAGATAGCCATTTCGTTTTTTCCGTAAAATTAAAAACATATGGCGAAGGGCTATCGAACTGCCATTCTTTTTGATAGTAGTCTGACGAATGCTGTATGATGGATTCGCCTTTTTTTAAAGATAAAACGGATTGCCACATGGCGGTTGTATCATCAGAATACTCTCCTCTTAAATCTACTAAGTTCGTTCCATGTGCAGTAGCGACACCCGTTGTTAATGTAATTGCCAACAATAGTAGACTAACATCTGAGTACCCTAATACCCATTTTGGCTGAATATTGGAGAAATCAATATATTCGAGTATTTCAATAAGAAGCTCTCCACCCCATGGAGGAATAATAATATCGATATCATCATTAGCCATCATGTGATGAAACTCTTCGGCACGCTTCATAGCCGGGGCAGATTTTGCCTTATCCTGAGTCCAAGCAGTTTCTCCACAAATGACTCTAAACCCCTTATTTTCCATACGAATGCAGGCTGTTTTCAATAAATCATGAAGTTCAGCCTGTACACCAGAGGAAGGTGCTGTAACTCCAATGGTCACGTCCTCTTTTAAAAATGGATAGTTGATCAAATGAATCACCCCTTAATTTTGTATCATTTTAACACAAATTGTATCCGGTTTTTAAAACAAAATTTATATCTTTAGAGCCGTGAGTAGACCTTTTACCGTGTAATTACATGTCCATCTACTAACACTCTTGGATTATGTTTATTTATTAAGCCGGCTGGATTCTCATCAAACTTGATATCTGTAAAAAGATCCATTACATAATAGATCAAGTTTATTTCCCTTTTTTAAATGTTCTCTTTATGCTAGCAATCATTTCACTACCAAATGACGCTCCCTGTACAGCTTTATTTCCTCGGTAATTCGTTCATCCGCTGTTATTTCAGATGCTGCCATGATTTATATTTCCCTAATCAATTGGGTTACTCGCCTAGGAAATAAGAAAAAAATTTCCCGGGTAAGCGCAGGAACTGACATTATCGATTCATATTACAGCACTAAGCGACTGATTTCAGCAATCTTCTATTTGCATGAAATAAATAGGAACTTTATGGACGAAATATTCATATTAAATTTTTCAAAAGAAAGGATTGATTAGTTGAATAGCATCTCTCCTATCTATAACTTTACATATTCTAGATGATAGAAAGGAGGGATTTATAATGGGTACAAACTATGACAAACACGATAATTTATCATTCGCACTAATCGTTGTCCTATTCATACTTTTAATTATTGTCGGCACTAGGCGCTAGCTTTGTTCAACATCCATGTCGGGCAATAATAAATAGTCTCCATATAGCCTTCCTTCTTCGAGATAAAATAATCATAACAGCCTTTTCTATGTTTACCATAAAAGGGTCGCCCCGAAAATTGACCCTTTTTTTAATTTTCATTCCTCTTTTTCCTAAACAGTCCAACCACAAAAGGATTTCGTAATTCACGCTAGGTTACGAAGTACGGAAAATATGTGAAATAAAAAGACCTGGACTCTAAAAACGAGCCCTGAGCCTGTTGCCACTAAATTCTCTTGTTTATTGTATGAAGATTGGGAGTAGGAATAGTAATAGAGAGCAAGCCATTCATACAAGAGTTACTATTTTGGGTAATACTTTTTGATGGGGACCTTCATAAAGGCCTGAGAATTGTAACTTATTCCAATACAGAATGAATAATATGATGTATATTGCTATCCCGCCAATATCATGATCCAACTTTGTTTGTAAAGTGGTATAAATGAGTTGTACCGCTCCCCACATAAGACATCCAAAACTATAAAAAATTCTTATTAATTTAAGAATACACTTCTTATAAACGCCCTTCTCCCACTAACTTTAATCACCCTCTATATGCCTTTTCGAATAGTCGAACAAAATGCCGTTGTAGGAATGCAAATTTTAGCCCATTTGTATAGACAACGCCAACTGCGCCCGAATCTTTCATTTCATTAAGAGCTAGTTATCAAACTTTATTTGCGTTGAAATACAAGATTAACAGCAAGACATGTCAAAACACTTGCCATGAACCATCGTTGGACTTTTATCCAAGTAGGACGTGTGCCCAATAATTTGGCAACTCGACTAGCTACCAAAACAATAATGAGATTGACAATAAAACTCACGGTGATCTGTGTTAGGCCCAATATCCCCCCCTGAATCAGTAAAGAACCCTTTGTGGGATCTTCAAATTGAGGTAAAAGTGATACATACAAAATGGCAATCTTGGGATTTAGCAAATTCGTCATAAGCCCCATTAAAAATAGTTTTCTTGGTGGTTCTATAGAAACTGTCCGAGGTTCAAGAATAGATGTTGCGCCAGGTTTTATCGAATTCCAAGCGAGCCATAATAAATACATGGCTCCTGACCATTTCACCAATTCATATAAAAATGGAACCGTAATGAACAGCACTGTAAGTCCAAACATTGTGGCAATTATGTAAATGATAAAACCTAGCATTATACCTAATAATGATATGAATCCTGCCATCCGTCCTTGTGTAATAGAACGAGAAATGAGATACATCATATTCGGTCCTGGCGAGCAAACCATCCCAAGTGAAACAAGTGCAAAAGCTATCAAAGTACTAAAAGTTACCATACCTATGTTTCTACCTCTCTGATCTAGAAAAAAACTTACTGAATGAATGAATTTCAATAACCTAATTTCTTTATCCATAAAATTATGCCTAAAAGAACTAATGGTATTGTACCCTTTCAATCTACGAAATGAATAGGAGAAATATCATGGACCGCTAAATTCTTTTCTCGATTGAAATAAGTTAACGAATTATTTTCCTTTTCCTAAAATTCACAGATTGCTTTTCATTCATCTCTTTTCGCCATATACTTAAATCACTAAAAGGAGGTTAGACAATGAACCATCGTCCTTTACACCAATGGCAAAAAGAACATCATCATCGAGTAAAAGATTTCCATAAAAATCATGCGTTAGCATTAGAAAATGGCGAGAATGGAAATGGGCTGTTAGCTAAGTGGGAAAGATTTGTATACAAAAAAGGAAAAGCACTTTTTAAATCTGCTAAATAATTTTACTAGTTATTAGCTTTTCTATTAAAGGACAGCTCTTTTTTCTTTTTAATCTTCTCTTTCTTCAGTTACATTAAAAGGCAGAAACGCTCTTAATACCTCGTTTCTGCCTTTTGTTTTAGTCATTTCTGTTTTTCTTCATTGCCTCAGCTACTGCAGAAGCATGTGGATCGTTTTCTTGATAAAGCTCTTTAATAATATTGGCGTAATCCGTACTATTTCGATTTTGACTTAATTTATAGGCAGCCTGAACCTCTTCTATTTTTATTTTAAATCCTTTTATTCCTTTTATTTCTTTTTGTAACATTTCAGGAGATAGCTTTTCCCACAGGACAGGGTTTTCACGGAATTTCTCATATTTTTCTAGTAATTTTGATAAATCCTGTTCTAATTCCTTACCTTCCATAATACTTGCTTTCCCATAAATATGAACCGCTTGATAATTCCAAGTGGGTACATTCTCTTGTTCATACCAAGACGAAGAAATATAAGCATGTGGACCATTAAAAATAGTTAATAGTTGATCCGTCTCCTCAAAAGTTTTCCATAACGGATTGCCGTAAGCTAAGTGACCTGTTAGGTAATAGTCATCCTGATCTTGATTAAGCAGTAATGGAATATGGGACGCTATGGGTCTCCCCTTACTTATCGCCACAATTGTCGCAAATGAATTCATTTTAATAAATTCTTGTATTTCTTTCATATCTGTTATTTTATAATACTTTGGGATAAACATATAAACCCCTCCTCTTTACATTCATTGTGAAATAAAAAAAACGATCGTCTTAATTTGTTTACAGTTTCCCTTTCACCATGTATTTTGATTATAAAAGGTTGACTGCACCTGTTAACAGAGCCAAATATGTAATTTTGGAAGGAGCCAGTGAAACGTATGATTGAAATTACCCCCATTTTAAACAATGAAGAACCACTTTATTTTCAGTTATATAAATATTTAAAAGTTGAAATTCAAGCTGGCAACATTGTCGCTAAAACCAAGCTGCCCTCTCAACGAAGTCTAGCACATCACTTAAACATTAGTCGTAATACTGTAGATACAGCCTATCAACAACTCCTTGCAGAAGGTTATGTGGTAAGTAAGGAACGACAAGGTCTTTATGTTGAAGAGCTGGAGAAGCATTATTTCCAGGGTTCTGTTTTAGAATCCATGGAGATGCCCCAAAAATCTAACCAAATAAAAGATAGTTCTGTCATAAAATTTGATTTTAAATATGGAGATATTAATGTAAAAGATTTTCCCTATAAAATTTGGCGTCAATTGAGTATGCACAGCCTTCATGAAGAACAGAGTCACCTTTTTATGTATGGCGATGCACAAGGTGAGCTTGAATTAAGACAATATATTGCAACCTATCTTTATGAAGCTAGAGGAGTTAAATGTTCAGCAGATCAAATTGTCATAGGAGCTGGTTTACAGTATCTTTTAGGCGTGCTATGTAACATAATTGGGAGAGATGAGCTTTTTGGGATGGAAGATCCAGGGTATCATCGAGTTCGTTATCTATTTAAAGATCATCATATCAAGATGAGGCCCATACCATTAGATGAAAAAGGATTGAGTATTACTCATTTACGAAATAGCCCCATAAAAGCCATTTACGTCACACCATCCCATCAATTCCCACTAGGTCATGTGATGCCTATTTCCAGAAGACTAGAATTATTAGAGTGGGCAAAAGAAGAGAATGCCTACATTATAGAGGATGATTATGATGGAGAATTTAGATATGCTGGTAAACCAATACCCGCACTTCAAGGATTGGATTCATATGATCATGTAATTTATATGGGAACCTTCTCTAAATCCTTAATTCCTTCTATCAAGATAAGCTATATGGTATTACCTAAAAATTTAATAAATGTATATCGTAAAAACAGCTATTATGTTCAAACCGTATCGAGATTACATCAACATACTTTACAGCTATTTATGGAAAGTGGTCATTGGGAGAGACATCTCAATAAATCGAGAAATAATTATAAGAAAAGATATGAGGCCCTCATAAAAGCCATTCACCAAATATTTGGCGATAAGATGAAAATCTATGGGGACAGTGGTGGTCTGCATTTACTGCTAGAGCCCAATAATAATATGAGCGAAGATGAACTTATTGAAAAAGCAACAATCAAAGGAGTAAAAGTATATCCAACCTCCATTTTTTACGCTACCCCTTCAGAAGAATTATCTGCAAAAGTAATGCTTGGATTTGCCAACTTAAATGAGGAAGAGATCTTTCAAGGTATTGAGCTATTGAATAAGGCTTGGTATGAATGTTAGGGAAAAATGAGTGTTTTTTCTAAAACTTTTTGTGTTACATGTCCTTTACATAAATTGTTGGGGATTATACGGCGTACTTCCTTTCCCCTACCTCTCTTCCTCTGCATGGTAAAAATAAGTTTATCTAGGCGGATTTATAAGGAAAGCTTGATTCAAATTGCTTTAAAAAGATAGAAGCTTACGGGTAAAGGACAAAGGATTGATTAGAGCTCTTCGTTTTTTTTAAATGAATCCAATAAAAAACTACACATCTTACGTCTGATATGGACGCAAAGAAATGGGGAAAGTAGTATGTTTATAGTTAGAACAGTTATTTTATGGATGATTATATCAACTAGCATTAATGCCTATTTAATGACATTACCCATACCTGTTTTACGAAAAAGAAATTATCCGGCTAACTACCTTTCCCTAAATATGATAAACAATCTGATTGTATGAGCCTCAACAGCAAGTATCAACGAATCCGAGGCGAGAAATTGTTGAATACTCACAGTTCTGAACAATATAAAAACACCCCGAAGGATGTTAATGATTCGTATTGCGTTTGAGTTGGTTTTCAATACCAGCTCGATCAATTTGTATCCAGTATTCTACTATTTTTTCATCTTCTATTCTATAAACCGCGCTCGCTATTTCAATAACTGGAAGATTGGTTGGCTGATAACCATCGACCTCTCCAACATGCTTTCCAGCTTGTTTCCAACGTACATATACTTTATGATCTTGTACCATGAATTCTTGTATTTCTAATGCAAAATCGCCATATGCGTCTATCATTTCTTTTACATGGTCAGCATAATCCTCTGGTGTTCTTACAACCGTTATTTCTTCTTCTGAAATAACTTGGTGTGCCAATACTTGGTCTGCCATTAATTCAGTTGCATAATCTGGATTTTTTCCTGAACGTACTTCTTCAAAAAATTTCTTAACAATATGCTCCGGTGTCATTTAAACCCTCCATTGTTATCCTTGATGGCGAGGAAACCTACATCTCCCATACATTATCATAATGCAAAAATTACCGAATTGGAATCTTATTCTACCAAGCCACTCATAACCATACCAAACTCTCCCCTCTTAATTTGGAGCATGTCAGCTGTTGGATGCCATTTCAAAGCAAAAGAAAATGCCTCCACCCAAAGGTGGAGGTTTAAAAAATCGAGGTAACATTATACCTCCTGTTTATTAAAAGATACTAGAAATGGACACAAATACTGAAAATAAAAATACCCCAATAAAGAGCCAGCCATTAACTTTTCTCTCTTTTTGAAATTCTTTCAATCCTAAAATTAAAAGCAAAACACCTAAGGACAAAATCATTAAGAAATTTAACCGATAATCACCTGTGATAATTCCGTAAGTTGAAAATGATACTACTAGGATTGAAAAAACAATTTGTAAGATTGTTAGCAAAATGACCATCACCTTTTAAATAGTGTGCTTTTATTATACAATACAAAAGATGAAATGGATATAATTACCACCATAAACCACTTTCTACTCTCATTGCAATGTGTCTCCCTATTACTCTATACATTTCACAATTGAAAATTTAGGTTATAATAGAAATCATTATAGTTAATAGGGGTAATGAAAATGAATATAAAAATAACAGAAGTTAACGGACAAAAAATAGCACTAGTTCATGAAGATACTATTTTATTGAAAGATGAACAAAGTGCTTTGGACTTTATTATGACGACTAGCTATGAAACAAGCAGTAATCGATTGACGCTAAATAAGGAAGCCATTTCAGAAGATTTTTTTAATCTTAGTACAAAGCTTGCAGGTAATATCCTTCAAAAGTTCGTTAATTACCATATTAAGTTTGCTATTATAGGTGATTTTTCAGTTTATAGTAGTAAAGCACTGAAAGATTTTATTTATGAATGTAATAAAGGAAACCATATATTTTTTGTTCCCACTGAACAAGAAGCGATTGAAAAATTATCTAATGCAAAATAAAACATTAGCATAATAAGTTTCAAATAACCGGGAAATTCTTTCCCGGTTTATCCCCTTTTGCTTAAAAATACTTATTCTACTGCCCTATACCTTTCAACTAACTACGTTCTTCCTCCCTAACACTTTACCAGCTCTAACCTCAATTTGTGCCGCCATGTTGAACTTTATCTAAAATCACAACCACGATACGAGACAATTCCTAAAAAACTGATGCCGTTCTTTCTAAAAATTGAATAATAGTTTTTTTAATATAAGGATTTTTTAGTGTGAAAAATACCCTACTTCAAAAATTAAACAATTATACTTTTAACCCCGCCCTTGCTTAGATCGGGGTTATGCTTGTTTAAAAATTAAATAGCATTTGTATAGAATTTTTATTTAGCATGCGAGATATTTGGCAAAATTAAAAAGCCACCTAAATAGGCGACTTTCGATTAAAATTACTTCAAATTTCATCTAGACTTACATTATTTAGTTGCCTATCATAAAAATGAGGTGATACTTTGTCGGTCATTTTTACATATACCAAATATATTCTTATGATTCTTTCTGCTATTCAGTTAACAAGGTTCAGTCCTGAATATTTAGAACCAATACTACTTTATGAGTATCTCATATTGATAGCATTTTGTTTTTTTCTTGGCCTATTGGAGGATTTTTTTAAGCCAAGTAAAAAAACAAATATTTTAGTGCGCCTAGCCATTACCATTGGTACTCTTGTTTTATTGTTTACATCAGTTTCTCTCAAATCCACCGCTACCATTATTTTTTCAATCATTATGTTTAGTGCATTCAGTTTCTCAGTATTTTTAGAAATTAAGCAAAAGGATTAAAACCTCTTTTGCTTTTCCCCTCTTCATACTTCACAAACGTTATCACAACGTTTAATGGCTTTACCTCTTTGGAATCTTCATTGAAAGCTTAAACTATCTCAAGTTTCAAGGTATTTCGATTGACTATGATATATTCACCTGTTGTTTTGTTCATCACTTGAGAGACTTCCTTGGTATGCGTTATCTCTAACCAATCATTTTGTATATCCACTAAAATTTTTATTTCTACATCACTTTTTCCATATTTCAAACCACTATAGGAAATTTTCGACATCATACTCACCCCTATTCTAAACATTTGACCACTGACTGCTGGTCACTATCCTAATGTATATTGCTAGAAACTTACACATGATAAAATACTGATCAATCAATATTTATAAGGGAGTCTTATTCGCTTGCGAAATGCTCTCCCTTTAATTTTACTTTTTTTACATTTCGCAATCAACAACAGAACCCGTTATTATAAGATACAGACAAAATGGTTTGTTCACGAAAATTCCACCAAACATCTTTTTTGTAATAACACTATATAAATAAAGGACTATACACAGAAATAAGCGCATTTTCCAAGGGGAAACTAATAGTTTACACCCTATGCAACGATGCGGTTCTTTAGTTTTTAAATGCAAATAAATATACTGTGGATAGGAGTTGATCATATGTATTTTTCTTCAAAAATAAAAGAAGAACGTCAAAAGCATAATATGTCACAACAACAGCTTGGAGAAAAACTTACTATTAGTAGACAATCTATCTCTAAATGGGAACGTGGAGAAAGTTACCCTAGTATTGAATTGTTAATTAAGTTAAGTGACATTTTTGATATTACGCTTGATGAATTAGTAAAGGAGGATCATTCTTTGAAAGAGAAACTCATCAAAGATAGCCAAAAATTAGTCTATCCAAGATGGAAGTTATTTTTTGATATTCTTCTAATCATTGGATTCTTATTCATACTGGCTAAGATATTCATTGTCATAGGAAATAAGTTATTTGATTTAAATATTGTGTTCCTAAAGGATTCTCTATTCTTTCAAATTACACCATTTTTTATGACGATCATTGGAGCAATTGGCAGCGAATCTCTAGCTAAAAAATACAAATAACCATTTCAGAACTATCGTCATACACGAATCATATAGGAGAGTACCTTCAAACTATCTGAAGGGGCTTTTTTCAGTATATATCTTCTTCAAATTTGCTCCGACAGTTTTTGAATTGCTTTACCTATTTTCATGATTAGTTATCACATTTATGAATAGTAAGGTAAAGCTAACCTGATCACACATACCCTAATTATCTATCTAATGATCGCTCTTATCCCAAATGGCTTTATTATTGTTTTGTCTAACAAAAATATACTTTATGTAGCCCTATAATTGATAGGTTAACACCCCCATCCTTGTCCACAGCTAACATACTATGTATTGTAGAAAGGAGGGATATATTATGGGATACTGTGGAAATGTAGGCGGCATAGAAAATGGTGGCTATTATGGCGGCGGATCTAATAATGGCTCAACATTTGCCCTAATTGTTGTTCTATTTATTCTTTTAATCATTGTCGGCGCAACTTTCTTAAAAAGAGAAGAAGATTGTTAATACAACCAACGAGCTGTAGCGTGTGTACCGCTACAGCTCTTATTTCTAGAACATCTATCTGAGTTGAACGCTTCTATCACAAAACTTTTGATACATAAAATAACACATAGAACATCCTATTCCTAAATACTAAATTAAAAGGTGTTCCTGTTCATTTCAATGGAGACCATATAATTTTTATTTAAAGACAATTAACTAAAAAACATAGAATATCAAATCATATAAATAATAGTATTAAGCCCTATTGTTTAGCTTCGCGTATCCCATTTTGTACCCTTATTCTAATTGCCCATTATGCCATTTCCTATTATGGAAATGGCTCAATTTTTTAATTTACTTCCCTCCCAGAATCAATTGACCCTATCTTGCAATGTGTAGGATGCTTCTATGGAATATTAGTAAATGAAGTTCAGTAGGTGTATCTTTTCACTATTAATAGAAGAATAAAATGAAAATCACTCATTATTTTTCAAATGAGTGATTTTTGTGTGTATTAATTCTTATGTTCTATCTATTTCATGGCATAAAATAAGAATGTTATCATGTGGGCAGTGGTTTAAATGTATACTCAGAATACCCATCCGATTGTAGTAGTACTAGTTCAACGTAATTGTAAATTGCGAGTTCGGTGCACCCGCAAATACAACCGTTCCGTTCTTCGGTAGCTTTACTTTGTTATTGCCGCTCACAACAGTAAAATTGACGTATAGTCCTTCCTCATCATACACTGCGAACGAACTTTTTGCTGGTAATGACACTGTCATCGTTTTCCCTGCTGCCGCTTGCGGGATCGTAAACCATTCCGCATGACCATTTGCTTGTAGCTTCACTTTGGATGTTTGATCTGCATCAAGTGATTTTACGTTGGACCCACTTACGTATAACAATCCGCCCATCTCCATATATTCATTACCACCTTCTGTATAGAAACGAGCTTCCGACGTATCACGACCTGCCGATACAGGGATCTGAAGCTGATGCGCAGCCGTGTTTGGACCTGTAATTTTTCTGCCATTCCAATAGCCATCTAGACCTTCATTACGATTAATTTGTGTTGTCAGCATCATTGGTAAGAGATATAGAGCAGAACTATATTTTTCATTTACGAGATAATACTTAACCCCTTCCCTTTGTGCCCATGCGACAGTCGTTTCCTTCGATAGCATATTGTCTTCTAATTTCTCGGCTAAATATTGAGTAACCGCTACTTGCCCTAAACCTGGTAACGAAATAAATGAGCTCTCCACCAAGTATGTTCGGTCATTCTTTTCTTTGATGAAGTAGAGCTTGGAAGTGCCTGTTTCATGAATGAAGCTTCCATCTGCAGTATAGACATATTTTTCTTCTGAATTACCGGGTAAGAGTAGTTCTCCATTTTTCGTAATTTCTATGTTGAAATGACTGAAACTATTGCCGTAAAAACCCGTTTTCTTTGCTATATCTTCAGGCATCTTGGCCTTGACCGGCTTACCAAAGGATTTGTTCGGCTTGATATCCTTTATTACGCCCTTTTCTTTAAGCGCAGCGAGCAGTATTTCTGTCGCCATCAGTTGATTTGTAGAGCTACTACCGCCAGATGACAACACAGCCACTGCCATCTTCTGCTCAGGAAGTACGACCAATGAAGCATGTTGTAGTCCTGTATCTCCACCTTTAGCCAAGCCCTTTATCCCGTATTCACTGAATGGATATAGTTTCACACTATCCCAGCCAAGACCATAGTTGATAATATTATCTCCATCTCCTGGCCACATTCCTTTTTTATATTCCTCTTGCTCCATTGCCTTGACTGCCTTATCAGAGAGAATTCCTTTTCCCTGTCCCATAAATATTTGTGAAAAACGCACCATATCTTCTGCTGTGGATGAGATTCCTCCCGTTCCAATCACATTCACCGATTCAGCAGGAAGCTGCCCTTCATATGTTGGAAAATAAAGTCCAGCAAACTTGTCGTTTTTCCCTGTGTTCTGCGGTGTTTTCGTATGATTGAGCTTTAAGGGTTCCGTAAACTGCTGATGGATAAATTCGGTAAAGCTCATTCCACTTACTTTTTCCACCATAATCTCAGCCAACGTAAAGCCGTCGTTGCAGTATACCGAGAATGCACCTGGGTCCGCTTTTAAGCTCTGGTTGGACAATTGTCGCAACAAATTATCATGGGCATACGTATCATTATCATCAAATAAAAAGCTGTTACCGTACCCAGTACCTTGCAAGCCGGAGGAGTGGTTCAGCAGCATACGTGGCGTAATGCGTTTGTAACGCTCGTCTTTCATCTGAAAATCAGGAATATAATGAACGACTGGAACATCTAAATCAACTTTTCCTTCGTCGACCAATTTCATCACAGCCGCCGTTGTATAGATTTTACTAACTGAACCAATCCCGTAAAGGGTATTTTTAGTCAGCGGCTGTTTTCCTTCCATATCGTTCTTGCCTGTTTGACCCGACAAAATAACTTTACCGTTATCAATTAGCGCATATTGCACACTAGTCGTCTCATAGGACTGCGTGAGTAGATTTGCCTTCTCTGCTGCAATTTTTTTCAGTTTATGGCTAGCAACTTCTTGGCTCACTACAACCGTAGTCTGATTGTCAGAAACTGCCATAGCTACTGTTGGTAGGCTCATCGTTAACGCTAAAGTAGCCGCTAACACCCCGGATAATTTATTTTTCATAAAAAAAATTTCCTCCTTAGTGAAGTAATAGATATTAAGAAAATATTTCTTAGAAAAAAAGAAATATTTTCTATAAATAGAATATCGTAGTATACTATGTTCGTAAATACAATGATAGACTTATCCCCTTTCAGGCTTAAGACCTATAATTAACGACGTAACTTAAAAAGACCAGCTTGGCTAAATTGGCTTTGCTGGTCATTTCTATTAGGCTAGCTACAATATTTGTAACTTGTGCTACTTAGATTATTATTTTGTTTCATCCTCTACTAGCCAAGCTGCTGTTTAGGTCGAAACCTTTAAACGTACGAGCTTTAGAAAAAAACGGATACAAATACACCTTCTGTACACACTAATTCCAGGAGGTGATTTTAATGGCGAACAACAATCAAAACTTTAACTCAAACACTCCAAATGCCATGAGCCAGGAATTTGGAAATGAAACGGATGTAAATCAAATTAAACAACAAATCCAACAAGCTGAAGCTAAGAAAATGCAAGCTTCTGGTTCAACGAATTCGATGAGTCAAGAATTTGGAAATGAGACGGATGTTAATGAAATCAGACAGCAAATTCAACAAGCTGAAGCTAACAAAAAATTTGCGTCTGGTCGATTTTCAAACGAAAACAATACAAAGTAAATTTACTTATCATCCACAACCGGCAGCCTTTGCCGGTTGTATTTATATTCTTTTTTATAAAGGCCTCTCTCAAAGTTAAAATGAAAACTGAAGAGATGTCAAAGTGGCTTTTGTTTTATTATGACAAGTTCATTTCTTCTTATATCCTTTATTTTAGAACAACACGTCCTAGTTGAAATGATTAAAAAGTAATAAGTAACATTACATTACATACATTAATATTGGTGCCTCGCACGCACTTTTTATAGGCTGTGGCGTTTATTAAAGCCGCAGCTTTTTTATTTTTGTAAGACGAAGAACTAGCTAATCCAAATATGCAAAGCAACAAGCAAAACCTGTTAACGGTACATATTAATAATTATTTTTATAGAATAAAAATAGGAAATTGTCCCAAGTTAAAGCGTGATCTTGCTCTGTTAGAAACGCTTGTTACGGATTTACCAGATAAACGGAATTAACTTTTTTGTTTTCAGTTTATATACTGTAAATTGTTCTCCATACTTGCTCTGTAGATAATCGTCGGATTTAGGAATATATCCAAATACAAATACTAAAATTAGACCAAGTGGTATAAGTAAACTATAAATATTGTTAGAGATGAGCGCTAAACCTAATACCCAGAGGCAATCCCCTAGATAATTAATATGAATTGCATATTTAAATAATCCTCCTGTATATAGCTTTCCTTGATTAGCAGGATTGTCTTTAAAAGGCTTTCTTAATAACTCTGAAACGGTGTTTAGCATACTTCCTCCTACAAAAAATACCCAACCTAAAATAAGGATTACTACATTTGGATCTTGATTACTAGTAATCATTAAGATTGGGAAACCTAAATAATAGATCCCAAAAGCCAAACTGTTCATGATAGCTTCTTGCCATGCTATGCCTCTAGTCAACCATATAAACATCATAGCCGTTAATCGTAAAGCTGTAATAACTAAAGCAATAAAAAGCCCTAGTGCAATGCCTGAGTTGTCATAAGTAATGAAAAGTAAATAATATGCAATGACTAGATAGATCATTTCAGCAACTACAATCAAGATTTTTTCTTTTATCGTTGGCCTATTAATGCCATACATTGTATTACACTCCTTCAACTATTTATTGGATAGGAAAATATACTTCTACAATATTTTTTTCCTCCGAAGTACTATATGGATTCGTTTGATAAACTTCAAACGGCGCTCCATTCAGATTATAGTGATTATCGTTAACCCACATATGTAGCTTTGTATGAATAGACGGTAATTCATCATAAGAACCAGTAAGCGTTGCCATTGCGCAAAGACCAGGGTTAAACACTTTTGTTTCATGTGTGGCCTCTGCCAAGGGAATGGCTATTTCTACATCATATTTTTCTGGTACATATTCTGCGCTATGAAAAATGGCAAGTGGTTTCGCAATAGGTGCTAAATTTGCAAACAAAGCTCTACTCAATAATTCATTAAAGTGTAATAGAAAATCAGCGGTATTCACTTGTTTTCGTTGAGATAATATATGAAAGGTCAAGTGATTCATAAGCTTAATCTCTATTTTATCTAAGTAACTCATGATATGTTCGGCTTTATTTAAACGTTGAATATCAAGCTCTAATTTTTTTAATAGCGAACAATGATCAGTTATATATTTTGTTAACTTTTCTTGCTTGGTTTGCATTTTAGCATTTAAAAAGTCCCTATCATCCAAATTTGCTAAAATAACCTTGATTTCTTCAAGCGAAAATAAATAGTTTTTTAATCGCGTAATCAATAGAGCCGTTTTTAATTGGGAAAGATGATAGTAACGATAGTTATTTTGCCTGTCTACGGAAGCAGGCTTTAAAAGTTCAATTTCATCATAGTATCGAAGTGTCTTCAACGTAAGATGTGATATTTTCGAGAATTCACCAATTGAAAGCATAATCATCACCTCCTTTAATAAATTACTTTAAATATAATGTTTCCTGTAAGGGGAAGGTCAATAAATATAGCTATATTTTATTACTTTCGTAGCTAGCCTTCGATTATTTTTTTACTGGCTGCTGCGTGAGCTTCAAAAAAATAACCAGGTACTCCATTGAGTGCCTGGTTACTTTTGTTTAGAATTTTTGTATAAATAAGCTTCCATCAGATTGAATCTCAGCATAAAATACTTCTTCTATCTCTTTTATATGGACCCTGCTTAATTCATTTTTCAACCAATCTCTACTTTTACCAACTTCCAACAAATTTTTAGGTAATAATTTACCATCCGCAATTATTTCAATCGGTAAATAAGTCGGTGGCGAAGGATATATGTTTAAGTCACATTTTTGTGTCCCTTGATATTCAGGCTTTTTGAGAATACTAAGTCTACCATCGGGTTCTAGTATGGCGAAATCAATTTCTGTTATTGAAAAGATTTGATTTTGCCTAATCAACATCGTTAGGTCATCGATATTCACACCTGTTCTTTTTAATGCTTTTCTGTCTATCTTTCCATGTTTTATAATAATTGTAGGTTGACCATCAAGGATTACTCTAATTTTCCCTGACTTAAGACTTATATAACTAATAATTATAGTAAGTAAACACCAAATTACTAGGCTAAGTAGATCCTTTGTGTAATCTTTTGTACTAAGAATAACCATATTTGCAGCCATGGACCCTATTGTTATTCCTGTTACATAATTAAAAAAAGTTAAATGACTTAATTGTTTTTTTCCTAAAAGACGTGTAAGAGCCAGAAGGACAAAAAAAGTTATAATTGTTTCAATAGCTATTTGTAAGTAGCCTATATCGTTCATTGTTTCACTCCTATCCATAATAGAATGGTCAACTTTTTGAGAAAATACACAAATAGCCCATGCTCAAAATTAATGCAGTGCCTGGGCTTTAATAATTTTCTACTTGTGCTTGAAGAGCACTATTAACATAGCGTAGTACAACGTCATTTTCTGCTGTAGATAAAGATCTTGATACGCCTTTGTAACACTGCGTCGTCATTAGCCATGTCCGTCCTTTTTAGGTAGGTGAATTGTTTCACAATGAAACTTTTACTCATTTGAAGCGTATTTAAGTAAATACATGTAAAATGGAAAATCCATCTTTCAACCATCGGTGCAGAATAGTTCAACAAACATAATAATGCCGTGTTTGATTTTGAAGGAGGGCATAAAAATGGGTACTTTTTTCATCATACTTATGGTCTTGTTTATCATTATTGCAAATATGATTGCGTTTATAGCGTACAGAAAAAAGAATAATCTTTATTTTTCTGCGTTCATACTATTACTACTAGCAGTCTTCTTTGGTGCCATTGGTGGGTCTTTAGCGGTAATGGTTATTCGCGATCCTTTTGCGTTGTTTTATGGCATGCAAATAGGGTACTTTTTATTGATCAATAGTGTCATCGTTTTGATGGTCGCCATTTTTGCTACTGTCATTAAAAAATTTAATAGCAGTAAAATGTGATTTTACGCTTATTCTGTACATTTAAAAAGCCCATTCCCAATTGGTAACAGGCATTAGCATTTTTATCGCCATTAGAAGCACTCGTGGACGATATCATAACTTTTGCACTTTATAAAGAAGAGATTAATTTTCGTTCGTATAACTAAAGAAAAAGAAGCATTCCTTTGTCTGAAAGAAACACTCCTTTTGTAATCATACTATTTAATCAAAGTTCGGCATTGATTATCATCTCCATCGTGGTGCTCTTAAACCGTTAACAGTAAAAGTTGAGACCCACAAGCAAAACCCAATCAAGCTAACGATCGCAGTATATCATCGATTTTTTTGCTGTTGGAAATAATTCCATTATTCATCCATGTTAGAAAATCAACCTCGTAAACACGGTTGTTTCTAACAGCGGGCAAATCGCGCCACTCCGGCATCTCGAGCAGTTCCCTCTCCTTCCCTTCTTCTTGGCTATGCCATTTATCGAACGTAATGAACAGGTGATCTGCGGTTAGCATATGCAGATCTTTTACAGTGAGAGTGAACATACCCGGCCTATTCGCTTTTGAAGCTACACCAACTGCGGAGTGGGAGCGCAAACCAACATCGCCATAAAGAACTGTTGAAACAAAGGCTTGCCCTCCTTCCGTATATTGGATGATTTGGTCCGCCGAAATACGCAAAAAAGCAACACTCTGCCCTTTCATAAGATGACTCAGCGTTTGACCCGCACTCCTTGCTTTGAAATCATAATTTGTGATAGCTTCATTGGCCAACTCCTCCCGACCGAAATAATCAGCGACGTTACGCAGCAATGTACGCCAATTATTGGTTTGCTCACGCAGGATGCACGTGTTGGAGATGCGTCGGCACTGAGCATATTGCTGTTGTTCGTAACGATCCACAAGCAATATCAAATCTGGCTTATAATAGGAAAGCTCTTCAAGATTGTCACTGTTCTCCTCAAATGTCGGAATTTCGTTTAAGCCTAGATAGTCTTGTTTTCCCCATTTCTCATGCCGATATTGAGCGATAGGCTCCATATCCAGCGCGACGATGAAATCCTCCAAATATGGCGCTACTATTCTAAGCTTTCCCTTGCGACTGCGACGGTATTGTCCAGGCGATATGCCTACCGTCTGCTTGAAACGACGGCTGAAATAATATTCATTGCTGAAGCCTGCATTTAGCGCTATATCGAGCAACTTGTCATCGGCGCTCGCTAGCCACTTCTTGGCTTGATTGATCCGTACTTCATTCAAGTACTGGAGCGGTACTTGCCCAGTAGCTTCTTTGAACAAACGGGTATACTTCCAACGATCAATACCTGCAAGGGAGGCCAGCTCTTCCACGGTCAGCAGCTCACGGTAATATTGCTGAATGTGCCGTATACTGAGCTCTATCCCCTGATGCACGGTATCCGTTCCCTTCTCTTCAATTGCCGGTGCATTTTGGTGGAATAGAAAGAGCAGCAACTCTTGGAATTTCACAAATCGTTGGAACAGTTCGAGCTCGTCGCTCGCTCTGCGGAGTCCATATAACTCATTAAGGAGTTCCATTGTCTTTGCGAATGGTGAGCAGACAAGCTCTTGCTTATCAGGCAGTAAGCCCGAAGCTGCATCATAGCCTCTCGTTTCAAAGCGCACCTGATAGTAACTGCAGTTCGAAATCTTTCGATCAATAGTGAAATATCTGCCAGGCCCCTGTAAATAACACTTTCCTTGTTCCGTGCCACTCATAATAAAGAGCAGTTCATAGCTTTCCTTATCGCTTCTATTGCCGCCATCCCAATCATTCATTTCGGCTTGGTCGCCTACAACGATGAAGCGGATGGATCGTAGTATATATTGGACTAATGGGACCATCTCGGCTTGTTTGCACTGTTCAATATCCATTGTAACTAACAACCGCCCTTTAATTGATATTCATTCTCAATGAATATAGTGTAAATCAAAAAGAGCCGCCCATCAACCTTAAACTGTACTTTTTTAAATTGAGAAAAAAGAGGTTGATGTACTAAAAAAGAGCAGGAAAAAAATGCAGTCCAAATATACAGGCTAGCGATTACATATATAAAAGAATGTAACTGTCATGTTATTAGGAAAGCTGAAAAACCTAGAGAAATTTATAAAGCAGCAGGTTTAGATGTAGAATGAAGTCGTTTAAAGCGTAATCAGGGGAAACGGTGGCGTACCACTTTTGTATAGCTGAAGTTGAAAGTTTACAAGATATGCGAAAAACAAATACAAGACGTGCGTCAGAAGGTGAATTAAGAATAGATGGAAAAATAGTTAATGGAAGTTGAAAAGCTGCCGCAAAATGAAGACGGCAGCTTCAAAAAAAGTTTCTTAAAATTGTCCTTTATAAAGGGGACAGGTATATTTCCTAAAGATGACGATAAGGCATGCCTAGGAATGTAATCACCCTATTTCATATTAAGGAGCCAGTAATCGAAGTAAATCGTCCAGCTTCAACTCGTTAGCCGTAATGGCTCCCGTCTGCCAATAGGATCTCTCAACTGGATATACATGGCCGTTCTTAAATGCAGGAACGGTTTGCCATAACCTGTCTGCCTTCATTTCCTCAAGAGCTTTCGCGTTGCTCTCTTCCTCCCACGTCCCATTGGATGGAAGCAAAATAATATGGTCCGCGTCAAGCTCTGGAATGACCTCCTTCGACAAGACGATATTGCCCTCCGTCATTGCCTCGGCGAACCCCGGAGCCTTCAGTCCAAGATCCTCATACAAGATTTGTCCGACAAACGTGTTATGAATGCCAAAAATATTAATCGATTTGTCTACGACGTTCATTCGCAGAACAACAATCTTCTCATCGCCGATCGCTGCGTTCAGCTTCGTTTTCACATCCGCAATACGTGCATCGTAATCAGCAAGAACCTGCTTCGCCTTATCATTTAGACCAAGCAAATCGGCGATTAAGGTCAATGTTTTGCGCGTATCCACAAGTACGTCGTCCGGCAAGCGGAACGTCGGTGCAACCTTAGAATAGAGCTCGTATTGTTCGGCGTCTACCTCTCCAGCGCCGATAATCAGGTCTGGCTCGGATACAAGTAAAGCTTCAATGTTCCCAGTCACGTCGAACAATGGCACATCCAGTTTCAAATAATCCTGCTTGCCCCACATCGGGTTATAATATTGCACAATGGGCGTTACCCCAAGTGCAACCAAATAATCTTCACGATAAAGCGCTGAGACTCGCTTCGGATTTATCGGAATCTCTACCTCTCCAAAGCCATCTGTTACGACGCGTGTTTCGGTCTGAGGCATGCCTTCGCTTGACACTGCCGTTGCATTTGCAGACTGATCGGTCGTCCCCACAGCTTGATCGCCTGTCGAGGCGCAACCTGACATCGTAATCATTCCTGCAGTTATAAGCGATATCCATCCTGTTTTCATAAGCATCAATCTTGCCATGATTAAATTCACTCCCGTAATTTATGTATAGTAGCAAAACAATTCGATCGTTTAGAATGATAATCATTATCGTTTAGCCTGTGTAGATAGTACCCCAAATTGGATGACATAATCAATACACATTCTCTACGACCGGCTTTATACAAACTCGCCACTTCCGTATAAGGTAAAACAATAAAACCTTCATGAACCAAACGGACGACATGACTTTTTGCGGTGGTTTGGACCTAAAAAACGGATGCGAACACCTTATAGTAATCAAAGGGTGATTAAAAAAATACGCTAGTATATGTTCTCTCATCTATTTTCCTTATTTTTAATAAATAAAGAATGGCCAACTCCAAAGTCTATTTTTAGACATTAAACACCCCTTCACAGATCAATTATCTAAAGGGGGTGTTTAGTCTTAGCTTTATCAGAGGTGGTCCTTATTTTTTTATGGAAAAATTTAAAGCTTGTGAAATTTTACTGATCGTAAATTTTCACAAGCTTTTTAATTTAGAGGTGGGTTTTCTCCAGCCTCTTTCTCTATTCTCAATGTTTATAACTATCATCTTTTTCCATTTCAGGATAAGGAAAAGTTGCTTTATCTTTCCGTTCAATTTTCCATAATCATAAACATGGACTTTTTCATCTTCAAAAATTACAGTCGCTTGCTACTTTATTCCACTCCCTATTTTAGAGTCTATCTTATAAACATCATCTTCACTATCATTTCTTTTATTTATTAAATATTCATGAGTATCTTTTTTGACTGCATATAGCTGATATTTTACATTTCCATAAGTCCCCACAAGATAAAGGAGTAGTGCCCCGACTATAACTGAAAATATTATTGCAAATTTTCTCACTAACGAAACCCATTTCATTTCTAATTATTCCCCATAAAAAATACTCCCCTTAGATAAACAGATTTTATTTTTTCATCTGTCTACCTAATAGGGAGCATATCAACGTGAGTGCCTGTTTTTTGTTTTTATATTGCATCAGTCACGGCTGGCCTCATAAATTTTTTGTGCCAACATATATGGTCTTGAAAGTGTGTCCGTAAAGTGATCACCATCGCCTACTATCAGGCGGAATTGCCCTAGTCGGCTGGACATATTCGGATGCCAACCGTAACCCTCTCCTTGTGGCAAAGCGTTATCTTGATAGAAATAGACATAACTCTTAGGCGTTGGTAATGTGTAGAAAGCTTTAAGATTTAGTTTTTCGAAAAGAGGCTTAGCAGGTTCTGGAGTAACATTTAAATACATCTGTTTAGCTTCCTCTAAAGTAGCAGTATTGACAAAAGCATCCCGAAACAACGCAAATGGAAGCATGATTGTATCGTCCTTTGAGTTAGCTCTGAGTTGCTCAAACCCTTTCCTCATTTGTGGTGGAAATGCATCGGCAACCGATTCTCCATCTTTCAACACAAAGGCATCCCAGAAAACAAGACGCTTTATACGTTTTGGTACCTGTTCAGCAACTTTTTGAATGATTGTTCCCCCGAAACTGTGTCCTACAAGAACAAAGTCGTATAAGTTACATTCCAGAATAAAATCCACTATGGACTTAGTAATCATAGCATGTGTGACATTTTTATTCGGATCTTTGCCGTGGCCTGCGTATTCTGGAGTATAGACAATATGCCCTCGACTGCGGAGTTCTGCTGCTACACCGTCCCAAAAATGAGCGTCAGCCCAAGAACCATGTACAAGTACAAAAGTAAGCCGTTGCTGTGGTGAAAAATGGTGCCTTTCAAATTCTAGAGCACTATTGTTCCATGAATAAGGGACGTAATGATAAACCCTAGGCATAAAACCATGTTGATAGGGAGATTGATGTATATCTTGATGATACGAAAACATGTACAAGACACCCTCTCAAATCGAAATATATAAACAACTTATGCCCATTGCGTTTGAGAGGTTCCCACACATAAACGTAAAAAAAGTAAGTTGCACAAAATTAGTAAATTACGAGTCTGACTAAAACGTATAACTTCATCAAACTCCTCTTGTTCATAACGATTACCCATCAGCGAATTTTCTATAAATTGAAAGTTTTCCTACAATACTTCAATGCTTTTTTAGATTTTTACGCTTCTTAAATCGGAATAAGTCATATGCTTAAACTAAATGATCACAGACCATTAATTCTACCACTTGGAATGATTTCCATAGCGCTTTCTCAAATTGTTCATTCAAACATCATTCATTCCAATAAATACAACCAGCAGACTTGGCCACTAGCTATTGTTTTTTGTTATTTTTTTACTTTTTTCGCAGCTAGGTTCAGAAGATTAAAAGACAAAGACGTAGATAGCGAAATTAAAGATGTTTTTAACAATATATACACTAAAATGTAAAATGCATAAAATTCTCCTCCATACAATTAGAGGCTTTTAAAAATAATTCCATTTATAGTAAATAATTAATCTATCATACTTAAAATGGATTATAATAGCAGTAGTAAATTGACATACTCTCACCCTCTTACTACTAAAAAATACGCTACTCGGTGTGTGAGTAGCGTTACTGACCAATATGAAATAATCTTGTAAGAGGTTAGCTCCTACTTGTTATTAAACTACCCGTAAGTTCAATTATATTTTTACAGAAGTTTTAAAATATATTTTGTAAACTCTTCAAATGATGATTTCTTTCCACGCTGGTTATACCACTTTCGAATCGTTTCGACTAACCAAAACGGCACTGAATTTCCATCTATTAAATGATAGTATTGCTCATATCCTTTTTTTAAATGCTCCCATCGATGATCATTACCTTGTAGTGTGTATTCAGAGACATCAATTATTTTTGCCCTTCCATTTTGTAGTAAAATATTTTTTAAATGTATATCACGAGGGTTAAGTCCCTTCTTCCGAACATATTCTCTTGCTTCCTCCACTTCATTTACAACCTGTTTTGGGATGTGAATACCTTGAAGAATGCAGTCAAAGAGCGTTTTTCCTTCTTCGTAGCTTAAAACCAGGTATTCATTGTATGCAGCAAAACATGTTGAAAAGTAAGGTGATTCTTCTAAAACTTGATAAACAGTTGCTTCAATTTTTACTTTGTGTACTTTGTCTTTGGCATATATTTTAAATGCATAAGCCGGCGCGGAAAGAGACTGAAAAACAGCTGCATCTGTACCAATACCTATACACTTCAAATCATTAGCCTCACCACATATGGTTACCGGCTCGTTATTTGGATTTGAGAAAACTTTTATTTTAGAAAGAGAACCTATAGCTTTGTCCCAGTCGTTTTCCATATCATCTCTCCCATCATTTGCATTGAAGAAATTACACTATCTAATTACTTTAGTAGGGATTCGATATTGCTCTTAACAATATTTAGTTTATACATTGATCTTTATCTAGCAGCCATTAAAGATTAGGCTGTACTATCTTCCTGCTTTTTCACCACATTCTAAATGTCACACTTAAAACCCAATTTTCTCTTTAATTTTATAACGTTGGGAACTAATATTAGTTCCCATATACATTTCTCTTTATGTAATTTTACTGCTTCGTTAGCTGTAGAAGAACCAGTTCCCCTCTTCCCCTCCATCAGTAATATTTACCCTTAACCACCTTCATTAAAAACTTTCAAAGTGATTAGATGTAGCTTTACCTATACCCGTTAACCCAGTCCATTTAGCTAGTTGGATAGCAATAGAACCTACTCCCCCAGCTACATATTATTAATATATTTTTATTCATATCTTCATTAAAAAAACGATTGACATTCATTTTCTCCATTATCGCTTCATAGGCAATGATCCAAAAGTAGAAGAGGATTACACCCAAACAATGAGAGAACAGTATTTAACAGAAAACTAAATTAAGTTCATGTTAAGTACATCCTTAACATTAGATGAGGTACACGCATCTAATGTTTTGCATGAAATCATCACTTAAAATTCATTAAAATCTATGAAAAATTAAAAATGATAATTTTGGAGTAAAAAAACACCCATTTTGTAAACGAGTGTTTCGAGTCTTTTTTGATAACCACTTCGGTGGTGTGTTTTTTTCCCAGAGTTCAAATGATTTTGTATGGTGTAATTTTATAGAGATAGGTTGCTTTAGTCTCCAGGATTCTAGTGTATTACACTTTCATCCCTTAAACCCATTGCTCTAATCTGTTCAATTTTATAAAGCTCATTGGAGTTTTTATCAAGTGTTAGATAAACCTTTCTAGGAATGTAATTTCCAACTTATAAATTTTATAAACAGTTCGACTTTACCTCAAGACCAAATAAAACATAAAGGTTTGGTCTAAATGTATCTCTTTGTTGAATAATGTAAAAACAAGGAGCGTGATAAATTGGGTTTTGACAATTTCAATAAAAGTGAAAAGGAACCTACTTATAAAAGAATTAGCAGAATTCAAGATGATTGTGAGGAAAGTTGTAATAACAAAAATGTTCATCAAGGAGTACAGGTACCACAACAAGTTGTTGGTACTGGACTTCCAGGTTTTGCTTATATTTATGATACAACTGCACAACCAGGTATACCAAATAATGGCCAAGTTACGTTCAATACAAATGGTAATATTACCCCTTCGGGATTTGTATCACATGTACCAGGAACAGCACCTATCATTATAAACCAAACGGGGACTTATCTTATTACCTACGAAGTGTTCGTTACAGGTGGTCCTTTTGCATTTGCCCTTTTCAACGGCGACAACCAAATAGCAGGTTCTAATTACGGAGGCAATGGTGGTTCCGACCCGCAAAATGGTCAAGTAATAACGACTTTAAATTCATCGGATGTTCTTACTTTGAGAAATATTCATCCAAACCCGACAGCTTTATTAAACACAATTATTGGGGGCACACCGGTTGTCAGCGCGTCTATTGTCATTTTAAGATTAGCTTAAGGATTTTATTGCGAGTATACTTTTGGATTTTGGCCTTTACTTTAAAAAGCCTATTACCAATTAGGGTAACGGGCCTTTATATCATTATCGAACAATACCTCTATCTTTTTCTTGCCGAATTCATATGCTTCTTTTACGGCAGTTATGTGAGTGTCTATTGTAACACCCCCAACCTTTATCACGTAGGGGAACCACATCACCTAGCTCGAGAGTAAGGAATACCTGATTGATCCTTTAGAAATTAATGATTTTTTAACAAGATAAATGGATTTAAGTAAAAGAGATGTGAATTTAGATTCTCTTTAGCTCATATGGGTTAAAGTGTATAAATAAGTTCCATAGTAAAAAGCTTTCCAATAGTAATTCAAGATTTTCATTTATTGTTTCGAATTTTTTATTTATGATTTTATTTATTTCTTTATGCTCTCAAAATCATATCAAGTTCTACCCTTTCAACCCGTAGTGTTTCGGCTGTTTGAGGCAGTTTACAGAGCATAAGAAAAAGCCTCCATACGAAAATGAAAGCTTAAATATTGTTGTAAATTATCGAGAACTCACTTTTGACATCGTGGCAGAGCGTACAAAGTTAATTCGTAATTGTGTTTTAGATAAGTGCGTTTCCGTGCACTTTGTTGATGTAGTAAGTTGGTTTTAGTAAGGAGCTATACTTATCAATTGCTTGTTTTATTTTTTAACCATAAAAACCAGAGTTAATCCACAATTTTGAGGATCACTCTGGTTTTATATTTTGATTTCGAATCCATTTCTACATTTGCATATCTCTAAAATAGATAACTGATTAATAGCCCTACTGATAACAAAAAACAAAAAACTGTATTTGTCAATGCTGTTGATTTCATGGCAATACGCATATATTGGGGTTCTATTGCACCCTTTTGAAAACCCTTTATTGCTGTTATTGGCTTTTTCAAACCCATGAATAAAACTAAAGACCATGGGCTTATATATCCCATTAACACAATTAGTAAAATCCACAAATAGGAAAATACAAATGCTATCGCTAACAATTTAACTGCTTTCTCTCTACCAAGGAGGATAGGCAACGTTTTTCTTCCACCTTTAATATCTTCATCAATATCTCGAATATTATTGGACATGTTGATTGCCCCAACTAAAATCCCAATTGGAATGGATATCAATATACTTTCAACTGTTAAAGAACCTGTTTGAATAAAGAAAGCTATTAATACAAAACCTGTTCCCATTGACAATCCAGAAAACAACTCTCCAAGCGGTGTATACGCAATTGGTAATGGGCCGCCTGTGTATAAATAGCCAACTGCCATACCACATAAACCGATGACTGCTAACCACCAAGTACTATTCATACAAATATATACACCGATAAATGCTGCAACGATATACAATAGAATAGCCACAGTTAAGACGTTTTTGGGTTTTAATCCATGACGGACAATCCCGCCACCAATCCCAACAGAATCAGCAGTATCTAACCCGCGTTTAAAATCATAATACTCATTGAATAAATTTGTTGCAATTTGCAATGCTAAACACGAAATTATCATTCCGATAAATAGTAACCAATCAATCTTGGTTTCAAAAAGTGCTACAACTGTCCCCAATATAACAGGAGCAAACGTCGCTGTTAATGTATGTGGTCGAGTCATTGTCCACATTAACTTAGCTGAACTGATTTCTTTTTTACTTCCCATAAAGCATTCTATCTCCCTAGATTTTCTATACTAGAAGTATTAATTCTATTTATTTCATTTTTCCGTAATAAATTATATCATATCTATCAAAAATTTAACTATCCAGAGTTTTTAGTTGGATTACAAGGACCTATTAGGAAAAATTCTGTGATAAGGGATGTTATGCCCCCAACAACATTTGTTTAATTATATAGTCTCTTATGTAAATAATCCTCATGCTTGATAATCTCATTGCTTTCCGATCACGCGTATGCTATCACCATTTAAAAGCCTATTAAGTATCTCAATCTCTCTGTCTCCTTATACGAACTGAATACGTTTTTGTACTTCTGCAATTTTTTATTCATACTCCTTAATGCGATAATTTAGCGATAATACACACGCTATACTTCTATATAAACAGATCACTCGTTCCACAACTTGCCTTTGGTAATGTTGCCTCAATGCCATATATAGCCGTTTTAGATCCAATAAAGCTATTGTTTTCTGCCGTAATCAGTGAACGATTCAGCATTGTAACCATGATTTTAGGTTACTTTTTGGGGTACATACTTTCCCCTACTTCCCCCCTCCCTCTATTTTGTTAAAAACAAACAACTTAATGAACTACAGCCAACATTGATATATCAACGTTTTACAACAAAAAAACACCCGTTTTGTAAACGAGTGTTTCGAGTATTTTATGATAACCACTTCGGTGGTGTGTTTTTTTCCCAGTAAATATCGCCTAGGTTATAGTGTGCCATGAAGTCGTCCTCGACGCTGTGATAGTGGAAGTTGTAATAATAGCCTTCCTGCGGTCTTTTTTCCGTACGTACGTGGAAGCGGATGACATCTGATCCTGTGTCGTTGTTGATGACATTGAAAATTTTCTCACCATAATTACCACTTGGCTTTTCAGAGATGGTTAAAGATGCTAAGGATTGCTCGTCCAAACTAGCGACAGTCATGGCAATCGCCTCCTCCATTTTTGGGAAGATGATGTTGTCAAATTCATGGCTAATTTTAGGACCAATTTTAGTACCAAACTTTATGTATGATTGCTCTCTCGCTGCATCCATAAGCAAGGTATTATAATCAATTTCTTCCTCTTGGATATGAATCTGCTCGTCACTACTATAATCAGGCTCAGCAGCTAGAGCTGTGCTTGACCCCGATGCAGGACCGATAGATGCACGATTCGAAGGATTTTGATCAAATGCTTCCCATATTTCATGCGTTGGCGTAATTAAACCAAATGTTAAAAACGCAACCATTATGACAATACTTTTTTTAACCCACGTTTTCATTCAGTATCACCTACTCTTTATGTACAAATTGGTAATTCTCCTATTATTATATACGTTCTCGCCATTAAAAGGTTTCATATTTCTATAATTCATTGTACAATATTTATGAATAATGTGTCGGTTTTTTAAAGGAGGTACAAAGCATGAGCATCGCAATGGGTATTGGTCTTTTATTAATGTTAGGTTACTTATCATCTTTATGTTTCACGGACTAATTTTTTTATTTTGTAATAAGCACTTTATTAAGCCCTCAAAAGCCTGTTATATGCAGTCTTTTGGGGTTTTTTATTTTTCTTTACAATGCATATTAACGCAAAATAATGCAAAAAGTTGGGGCTAATATAATATTACTAATACTTGGCAGTGTGTTAAGCAAAATTTTTAATTTATTTAGTAATGAGTATTAACTATTGGTTAAATTAACTGTCCATCAACTTAACCAGAAAGACGCTACTCCAGAAATGTTAAAAGAAGCTGGTCTTGGAGACCGTTATGTAAATCATGATAAAGCATTATTTTATGAAAATGCCTCAGGGGTTCCTTTTACAGCGACCTATATACAGGCTAAAGGAGATCCGATAGCTGATTTGTATGAAGATATTGCTGCAGAAGAAAAGGCGCGTGCCACTTATCAATGGATTATCGATTTATCTGATGATACGGATTTAAATGATAACTTAAAGTTTTTACGTGAGCGAGAAGTTGTCCATTCTCAGCGTTTTAGAGAAGCTGTAGAAATTTTAAAAGATGGCAGAAATCAAAAGAAAATTTTCTAACAATATGTTAGACCACTTTTTTGGAGGTGGTCTCTTTTTAATTTTTGGGGCTTTTTAAGTCACTCAAAGTTTTTTATAAAAACTATTCATTTTTTGCTTCCTTTGAATAAGTGTATCCTCGGATGACTGACTCTGATTATAAAAATCAAAGCATAATAACTATCCTTTTGTGTAGAATTAATACATTGAAAAAAGCTGCAACGTCGTCGCACGTCACAGCTTAAAATGCGTTGTTTAATTATTCATATCTTTAAGGCCAGGGCTGTGTTCATTTGGCATCTCTGGCATAACTGGTACTGGAAATCCTTCAGGTGGTGGAGTCACATTTAAATCTCCACCATTTCTACTAGGTGTTTGTCCTTGGAAGATTTCACCGATTCGAGTTGGATCTAATCTAAAGTTAAACTGAGCATTATGATAGCCCATTTCAACGAACTTCCTACATTCAGGATATTTGTTGATATCGTAGTTTGGTACAGGGAATAGTTTTCCCCAATCTACTCCTAAAGTTTCCAATGCTTTGGCAAAAGCGTTCTGATGAGCATTGTCACGAACGATTAGAAAAGCAAGTGTTTCCCTAAATGTCTGATTAGAACTCATTTCATATATACGTGTTTTTTGAAGTACACCAGTTGACTCAAGAACTAAGTTATCTAATAAATCTGCAATGAGGTTTCCGTGAGCATACACCCAAGAGCCATTCCAAGGGTTACCTGCAGCATCGACAGGTAAAGATGATTGTGCCCCCACAATATAATGGTGTGGGTTTGCATGTCTAACGGCCTCGTCTAAAGGAGCTTGGTCCATACCGCTATTGCCTATGGCAGAAGATTCTCCAGAATCATTTAGTAATTGATTAATGGTGTTTTGTACGAGCTCTACGTGAGCAATTTCTTCCAAGAAAACGCCACGAAGTAAATCACGATATTGTGTTTCTTTGCCTCTGAAATTAGAGCTTTGGAAAAAATATTGCATCATGGTTCTCATTTCACCATAATGGCCACCTAGTATTTCTTGCATGACACGTGCTGCTTGTGGATCCGGTTTGTCAGGTTTAATAATGTTAATTAGTTCTTCTTTATAGTAATACATTTACATTCCTCGATTCGGAGAAATTGCTTTATTTTTCAGGATAATCAACATGTAATGGTGGTGGAACTAACCAACCTTTATTTTTATTAAGACGGAGTAATTTAGCACCGATTAGTGCTTTAGCTGCATGAAATTGACCATACATTAAAGCAATATCTTCTCGAGTTGATGTACCCATTGCTTGACTGCATGCAACTAATCCAGCAGCTAGGTCTACTGATAGTGCAGCACTAATTTCTGGATCACTAAATTTTGCTCCTGGAGGAATATCTTCCATTCTTGCTACAGGTCTTTCAGGTGGAGCAGGAGGTAAACCAATACCATTCGTTTTTAGTATCTTTTCTAATTCTTTAACTTCATCTCTACAAAGTTCGATTATATCTTCAATAATTTTTTTTAGATCTCCGTCACCTGCATGATTATAAAACGTTTGATAACCAGCAATCATTCCGTAGTCTGTAATTAAACCTGTCCAAACACTAAATACTTCACCGTAATGTAAAGGTTCGTCTTTTGGATTTCCACCAAGAATACCCATACTTACACATCCTTTTCTTATTTTTGGCTAAAGCATGGTTAGTATGGCTGAAATAATAATTACCATTCATTTTTAAAAAAAGTATTTAAGGTCTAGGTAATTAAATTAAAAAGGACCACCTTCTATTCAGAAAGTGATCAAGTAATTAAGTGAATGTTAGGAGTAATAATACCTACGATTATATTATGTATTCAAAACTGACTATGATAGGCGTTTACTTTATTAGGGATAATTGAAACGACTAACACGTATGGGAAAGTATTAAGTCCCATATTAGGATCATTATTTGTTTAAATCAGAGTTCTATCTGCTTTTCATACAATTATTTCAATCAAACTGCCATTTATTTTCTAGCAATCAATATAGTTTTAGAAAGACCATTTAATCCAAACCTAAGGCGTTTTGTATAAATAGACTTGCTACAGGGCAGACTTTTTAAAGAAAATTTTGGAGGTGCGAATTACGTGTTTGAGAAAAAATTAGCACTTCATGAAACAATGGAATTTCATGAAGTCATTAACTTTATGACAACTAGTTTACTTAAATCAAAGCTGAGTCAAGGTGTGGTCTTTGATGATGATTTAAGAGCATTATTGGACAAGAATGTGAAATTATCTACCCCAGCACTCACTGCTATGGTTAAGTTATACTCTAAATCGGAATTAGAATATTAGGAGGGCAATTGTATGGAAGACTATTTAGATCCTATAAATTCAATTGGAATGCCTGAACTAACTGATTCGGGGATTGCTCTTGAGTTTTTACTAACAACCAAGACGGGTATTAGAAATCTTTCAATTGCCTTAACCGAAACAGCTTCTCCTGCACTTCGGAAAATCATGAGAACTCAGCTGGATGTGATGGTTGATTTATACTTTGAAATTTCTGAACTGATGCTAAGAAAAGAATGGTTAAAACCTTATGATTTAGAAGGTCAAAAAGAACTGGATATTAAATCTGCCGAAAATGCGATTAGTATTGCACAGTTGGATTTATTCCCTAAAAGCATGAATCGAAAAGGAATGTTCCCTACCCCACCGAAAAAATAAAAGAAAAAGAGGGATTTTATTAATGAAAGCTGTCACTTTTCAAGGCATAAAAAATGTCGAGGTTAA
This sequence comes from Lysinibacillus sp. GbtcB16, assembly GCF_019091145.1. NCBI lineage: Bacteria > Bacillati > Bacillota > Bacilli > Caryophanales > Bacillaceae > Lysinibacillus > Lysinibacillus sp. GbtcB16. The sequence goes on along the minus strand of NZ_JAGXJV010000001.1, from coordinate 1,436,618 downwards.
AGAAGTAAAAGATCCTAAAATAAAAAAAGTCGATGATATTATTGTTCGTTTAACCACTACTGCCATTTGCGGGTCAGACTTGCATTTGATCCATGGAATGATCCCGAATATTGGACAGGACTATGTGATTGGCCATGAACCGATGGGCATTGTAGAAGAAGTTGGCAAGGGTGTGACGAAGGTTAAAAAGGGTGACCGAGTTGTCATTCCTTTTAATATTGCTTGTGGGGAATGTTGGTATTGCAATCATGACCTGGAAAGTCAGTGTGATAATGCAAACGATAATGGCGAAATGGGTGCTTACTTTGGTTATTCAGATACAACAGGCGGTTTTCCTGGAGGACAGGCAGAGTATATGCGAGTTCCTTATGGCAATTTTATTCCCTTCAAAATTCCAGAGAAATCTGAAGTTCCCGATGAAAGTCTAGTTCTCCTTGCAGATGCTGCCTCTACTGCTTTCTGGAGTGTAGATAATGCTGGTGTAAAGAAAGGAGATACTGTTGTAATTCTTGGCTGCGGACCTGTTGGACTATTAGCACAAAAATTTGCTTGGTTGAAAGGAGCAGAAAGAGTAATCGCAGTTGACTACATCGGATATCGTCTTAAACATGCAAAGAAGACAAATAAAGTCGAAATTGTTAATTTTGAAGACCATGAAAATTGTGGTGAATATCTAAAAGAGATTACCAAGGGCGGTGCAGACGTGGTCATTGATTGTGTCGGGATGAGCGGAAAAATGACGCCACTCGAATTTCTTGCAAGTGGCGTAAAACTTCAAAGTGGTGCTATGGGAGCTATTGTCACAGCCAGTCAAGCTGTACGTAAAGGAGGAACTATCCAAATTACAGGTGTATATGGTGGTCGATACAACGCCTTCCCACTCGGAGATATTTTCCAGCGTAATGTAGCGATTCGTACTGGACAAGCTCCAGTTGTTCATATCATGCCTCATGTCTATAACTTAATCGCAGATGGTAAAGTGAACGCAGGTGATATCATTACACACGTCCTCCCTCTTGAAAAAGCAAAACATGGTTATGAAATATTCGATACCAAACAGGAAGACTGTATTAAAGTGGTTTTAAAACCCTAAATATAGTATTACGGTACTTTTGTCTCTCTATTGCAAAAGTTCAATACTTTTGCCATTTATTTAATGCTTCACGGACTAATTTAATCAATATGCATAATATAAACTGTTCTTATGTATAACGTCGTGTTATCAAGGTTTTAGCTTTTATTTTTGAATTTCTTTTATTGCAATATGATGTAAAATAACGCTCTCAATTGAGCAAATAGAAATATCCGGCGTGTATACAGGAACATGTGAGTAATAAAGATTGGGGCTAACCGCTTCAATCTTTTTTATTTGGTAGCATAATAAAAGCATCTACTATAAATAACTGTAGATGCTTCGCTTCTATTTATCATTCATGCCGTTCAGAGAATATTTACAGAATAGGTACAATTCCAGTGCTACTATGTTACATATGAAGCGCCCTGTATAAGAAAGCAATGAACTGTGCACGTGTTACTGGTTCATTCGGTCTGAAAATCCCATTATCCCCTAATGCAACACCATGATCTTCGAGTGTAGCAATATAATCATGAGCCCAATGTGTAGTAGAAACATCTTCGAAATGACTTGTTCCTTCTGGTGTCAATCCAAAGGCAAGCACTATTATTTTTGCCATTTGAGCTCGTGTTAATGATTCACTTGGATGGAAGGATCCATTTGATCCATCGATAATTTTTGCCTGCTGTAATTTCATAATTTCCTCATAGTACGGATGGTTTGGTGCAACATCATTAAATGGTATTGCCTCACGTCTAGGTACTAACTCAAATGCACGAGTGAATATGATTGCAACATGCTGACGTTGTATTGACTCATCTGGACGAAATGTACCGTCTGGATAACCATTGATAATGCCACGTGGTGCTATATATTCAATCATTTCCTTCGCCCAGTGTGTTGAAATATCACTAAACGTAATAGTTGGTATTGGCTGAACAGGGATTTCTGGATCTGTTGGTATTTCTGGCTTTACTGGAATCTCTGGTGTTGGTTTAGGAATAGGGTTAGGATTTGTTTCTGGTGTTGGAATATGGCCTCCACTGCCTCCTGATGAATTAATTTCAATCCACTTCGCATAGAGCGTTGTATTCCCTATTACCGTATCTTTTGTAAAATCCCATGAATTTTTAAGAGTAGCCTCTTTAAACCAGCCCCCAAATGTATAACCTAGTTTTGTTGGCGCAATTGGTTCTGTTGTTGTTCCGTTGTAGGATATATTCTGATCTGCTACAACACTGCCTCCATTTGATTCAAATGACAATGTATAACGATTAACCTTCCACAAGGCATACAATGTGACATCCGACGCATTAATAATAAACTTGGTATTCACCATATAGTTTATCCCACTGCCATCTGCTTTTGTATTCCAACCATTGAACGTAAATCCAGTTTTCACTAGATTGCCAGTATTACCAGCTACTGTAACACTATGTCCATTCTCATAAGTTTGACTATTGACGGGTACTTGTCCTCCAGTAGCTCTGTTTCCGTCATATATTACTGTATATTTAATTGGAGCTGTCTTAACAATGCTGAAAGTCATGGTAATTGAGTTGCCTGCTATATCTGTAACAACGAGCGTATACCACCCTTCTGTATCCACAGAGGTGCCACTTACAAATGAATGACCATTTAATGTTGCTGTTCCTTCGTTAAAGGTAATTGTTCTTTCCGTATTGTAGCTAGCTCCATTTACTACTCCGCTGACGATTGGAGCTGTTGTATCCAATACAATACTGTCTTGAATGACGCTAATATTGCCTGCTCGATCAATTAAACGAACATATACCGTTTTATTTCCGTCTCCATCTGGTAACGTATAGCTCTTAGTGGAGCTAAAGGCTTCGTCAGGTGTCCAATTACTATTATTACTTGAATATTGCACTCCTACCACATCAGTGACGCCATTCCCTAAGGTTAAATTAAGCGTTACTTCACGATTCATTGTATGCGTGTTGCCATTATTAATAACTACGATACCTGAAGGCGCTACAGTATCTAGAGTTATGGTTCTTTGATATTCTGGTGATTCATTCCCCGCAGCGTCAACAAGCTTAAATGTCAATATTTTATCTTCGTTAACAGCTCCTATACTTAGCATAAAGCTTGGTACATAAGGGATTTGTGTAAATGGATTTCCATTAACCGAATATTGTATATACGTACTATCTTGTACACCCACATTTGGCGTTACTGAAACGGATATAGCTGCACTATTGGTATATTGGTTGCCTTGATTCACAATTACCGTTCCTGTTGGTGGAGTTTTATCTATTTGAAATTGAATCGTTTCTGATAGGCTGCCTGTTGTAACGGTTAGTGTATACGAGCCTTCAGCAGTAACTGGTGTTCCACTTGTAAATGGATGTCCATTTAACGTTGCTGTTCCGACATTAAATTGCGGTGTTACATTTGTGTTATATAGACCACCATCTACAACACCAGTTATTTCAATGTTAGCCATTTCAGAATACGTAATAATTAAATATGGACCCAGTCTGCCGTCATGTGCATGATTTTCAGTCATCTGTATAAAATGATCAGAATTTGGTATTCCTGCTTGAGCTGCTTCTTGAGCAGTCATTCCTGAAAGAATAAAGGTTGCTCTAGGATCAGCTTTCGTAAACTCCTCTGATATATAGCTAGTAAAATTAAATGGGGCTAGCGTAGGTTTGAGTATAGGGACACTATGGGCTAGCAATCTTGTTTGTATAGATCCTGAAGTAGGGGCTGGTGGTGACGACATCATCACAGCATCTTGAGTCCAGTTATGATTTGTGCTTGTAGACACTTTTAGATAAAAGTTAGTTGTTCCTTGAAAAGTACCACCTGTTACAGGAATATAAAGATTTGCAGTTTCAACGCTGTACCCTACAGGAATGGGTGGCAACTGAAACTTAAGTAATACTTGAGCCTCTAAAGGATTACCATATATCCCCTGATAGCCTACATCAAGATATCCTAAATTCCCATCCTCATAAACTAACCCAGCATTAATACCCTCGTAAATCATTGTTGTATCCTCAGATGCATAAATTGGTGTAGAAACCATATTTGCAAAAGCTATATCTTTGTTACTAAAAATAAAGATTAATCCCATACTAACTATCAAAGGCAGTAAACTTACAATCGAAGCTATTTTCTTTTTCATCATACATGCTTCCTTTCTCCTTAACTAAAATAACTACGGTAATAGTTCAATTTATATCGCCTTTTGTGGCTTCAACCACATTTTTCGCTTGGTGATTTCTTTAATCTCATTACATCCACAGTATTCAGATGATTTTCACTGAATATCTATTCCATTATAAAAAGGAATTTCAAATTAAAATACTGACAAATGTTAATAGTTCAGTATTAACATTTGTTTCTTATACATTTTTCAAATTATACACTCCACAATTCATCATAAACTTTCTTTGAAAACAGTAGTAGATTATAAAAAAAGCCTTACATTGTCCTGTAAGGCCCTTCTAATTGCCATATACTAAAAAGCTTTATGACAGACTAAACCCGCTAATCAAGGTGATAAATCAATGGCTATAGCTCAAAAAATATCAAACATGGTAGATCAGTTATTTATATTTTTAAACAAAGCCTATAAGCCAAAACATGGTATAGCGATTCTGGTTTTAATTCTAATAATGAGCAAGAAAGCTATGTTGAGAAATATAAAAAGTGGGACTTAGCTGATTTATCGATGCTACCAGAACACTTAAAAATCACAACGATAAAGCAAACAAGTAAACGTGAACAATGTAATGCTTTTCATCACAACTAACTTGTGGATGATATAAATGAAATCGATAAAAAAACGCTGAAATTCCAATTAAAGACGTACCTTGTGCAATCTCAAAATTTAGCACGCTTAGTTTAAAATGGTTGTCTGTAAATATGATTTAAAATAGCTTCTATGTCGCTATGTTCGTATTTTCATCCCCGATTTCTCTTTAACTAGAACTTGTTCTAATTTTACCTAGCAATAGATTCTTCCTAAAAACAGCACCCCCAACTATTAGCGTATAACTAACAATTGGGGGCGCAGATTGATTCCCATATTCTCTTTCCTATTTACTTTGCACTTTATAAACTTTACTATCAGGCTGTCTGTTCATTGCCTGTTGTAAAAATTGCGTTGCGGTAAACAATTTGTCTTCATCAATAGATGTTTGAATGCCTAAACGATGTAGGAAATTCACTAAATCATTCGTTGATACATTGCCACTTGCACCAGGGGCATAAGGGCAACCACCCAATCCACCAATAGCACTGTCGTATTTTGTGATCCCCAGTTCAAGAGCAGTATATATATTGGCTAAAGCGCGGCCATACGTATCATGAAAATGAAGGGCAAACAGATTACTGTCGTATTGCGTGAGCAGCTCTGTTAAAATAGCCTTCACTTGTACAGGGTCTGCTACACCGATTGTATCGCCCAGCGAAATTTCAGCAACGCCCATTTCTATATAGGCATCAATTATTCTCTTGACGGTTTGAATTTTTACCTCGTCCCCAAACGGACTGCCAAATACAGTTGATATATAGCCTCTTAACGCTATACCTTCACGATTTGCTGCCTCAGCTACAGCCTTTAGGTTATGCAAAGATTGGTCGATGGAAGCATTCAAATTACTTTGATTATGCTCCTCAGAGGCAGAAATAAATAATGCAATTTCATCAACTTTTTGTTGAATGGCTCCTTCTATCCCTTTTAAGTTAGGGACAAGCGCTGCATACGTTATTTTTTCATTACGTGTGATTTGCTCAAACACTTCATGATGATCGGCCAAGGCTGGTATCCATTTTGGGCTAACGAACGAGGATACTTCGATATGGCGAACACCCGTTTCACTGATTAAGTTAATCCATTGCACTTTCAAATCAGTAGGAATAAATAAATTCTCATTTTGTAAGCCGTCACGCGGACCCACTTCTCTTATTTCCACTTTTTTTGGTAAAGTCATAAAGATACACTTCCTTTAACTAAATGCCGAACAGTTGTAGCATAATCCAGCTTGATGCGTAGAATACCATGAATTGCACACCGGCACCTACACCTAAAATACGATTTAATAAACCACCAACCGTTGCGACTGTAAATGTTAGAACTACCCCTAACAATTGTGCCTCATTATAGGCAAGCAAAAAAGCTAATCCTATGAACATGGCTACGATTGCTTCCTGACTAATATATTTTAATACTAATACAGACGCTTTACGTGCATAATTCATCGCAAACGGATAAGCAATTAAAGCCGCCACACTAATACCGATTAACCCAAAAATGAAAAAGTCCCATGATGACATTAACGTGTGTAGGTTGTTTACCGGATCCACAGTAAAAATCGGTGGTGCATTAAATAAAGGTGATGCAGGTCCAAGTGCTACTGGGCTTAACGGAATACCGAATGCAATTAATGGAATAATCGCTTCAGCGATATATGTCGATTCCGTTACTCCATTCATGACAGTAAGACTGGTTGTTGATTTTTTATAGGCACCTTTTGTGCGAGAGCCTACAATTTCTCCCATTAAAGACGTCATCCCTACAGGACTAAAGACAAATGTTAAGGAAGAAAGAAACGTTGTAATGCTCGTGAAAATTGTCTGCCTTTTCGATAAAATTTTAAATGGATTCGGAAAATAGCCTTTCCATGATTTCGTTTCAGGTGCAAGATTATATTGATTTTGCTTACTGCGTGTTAAATCATTTTTAGCCACAGGAGATGCGGCCATTAAAATATTACTAAACATTGGCCCAATGGCAATTCCTAAAAAGAATGTAATACTTAAATGTTTATCAAGCATTGCAAAGCTAACGCTATCTAAAGCCTTAATGAAAAACGCAAATGGAATAATGATTAAAAGACTTGCCCATTTCCCTTTTGAAAAGAACGCGATTAAAATAGCGGCAAGTGTAAAAATAATGCCTGACGAAGATTTAAAGAAGTCGGCAAATTGACCTAAAAACTGACCTAATAGGACGGCAGTTGGTAAGGCGATAAAGGCACCGATGACACCGCCTGAAATCATTTTACGTAGTGCAACATGCGGCATGCCTAATCTACGTAATGTATTTGCGTGGTCGATTAACGGTACAGCCGTTGTGTCACCAGGAATACCTAATAACGCAGTGGGTACAGCATGTGTTAAATGCTTAGCCAACACCCCCGCCATAAAAAATGCGAACACACCTTCAGGAGGCGCTCCTAGTAAAATAACTAGCAATGTAATGGGTACCATAATTGCAGTTTCATCTGTACCTGAAATAAGACCAATGACAGTGAAAATAGCTGCACCTAGAAGAGCAAATAGCAGAGCGATTAAATAAATACTCATTTTTTATCCGCTCCCTTCAAGCCTTGTAAGCTAGAAAGAATACCAAATTCCTCAAGCTCTTTTTTTGTCACAGGGTCTTCCTCAATTAAGCGTATTTCCTCATCGATATCAATTTGTAAATCTTCAAACGCTTCCTTTAAAGAATGACTAGATGTTTCATCCTCTACTAAAATACGCTTTGGTTTAAATAGGATGGTATTGATAACGACAACTATCAGAATACCTGCAATTCCTGTTAATAGTGAATAGGAATTAATCATTTGAGGGTCTGCAAACTTCGGAAATACCCACTGGCCTAATTGATAGCCCAAAAAGCTTGCTGCAACGCTTAAGATAATTGAAATGATTAACTGATTACCAGAAACCGTGTCACCTAGAATTTCGATAAACTTTTTTTCATCTACATTTTTTTGCTCATTATATGGAGTATTCGCCAAGTTATTCACCTCGCAGAGAATTTGTAATCTCTAAAACACGATCATAACGGAAATCTTTCTCTTCAACAGCCTGCTGCACAACACGGTCAATAATATCCCCGGTTGCTCCAGCCATTACAGCCAAGTTTTTGGCATGCAGACGCATATGACCAGATTGAATACCTTCTGCTGAAAGCGCTCGTAAGCTGGCTAGGTTTTCTACTAATCCTACCGCGGCAATATAGCTGGCTAGTTCCTCTGCAGATTGCACATCCATAATTTTTAGTGCGGCTTTTGCAACAGGATGAGTCTTTGTAGCCCCTCCCACAATACCAACAGCTAACGGTAATTCCAATGTGCCAACAAGATTGCCTTCTTTATTCAGCTCCCAAGTTGTTAAAGAACGATATCTGCCAGAACGGGCAGCATAGGCATGAGCGCCTGCCTCAACAGCACGTGTATCGTTACCCGATGCTAATACTGCTGCAGTAATACCATTCATAACTCCTTTATTATGGGTAGCAGCACGGTACGGATCAGAATCTGCAAATTCGTAAGCACTTACAATATTTTTCGCAATCTCTATCCCCCCGAGCATTTCTGTTGAGAATTCACCACGGGCACGAACAATACGCTTATCTGCTAAATTTGAAATTATTCGGAGCACAACTCGTCCATTTGTAATCCGTTCGATTAATGGTGACACAGATTCTGCCATCGTATTTACAGCATTTGCCCCCATCGCATCCTTCGTATCTACGATCAAATGCACAACAACCATTGTTTCTTTTGCTGTGTCGATTAAGTGCACTTCTATATCCTTTACTCCGCCGCCTAGCTTTACTAACGTCGGATCTTTTGCATTACAGTGTTCGATGATTTCATCTTTATGTTCAAAAATTTTCGCCCTTGCTGCATGAGGGTCATCAATATTTAATACTTGAATCTGTCCACGCATAACTGTTCCTGAACTGGAAGTAAAAATTCCGCCTAGCTCATATGCGGCACGTGCAGCATTACTAGCTGCAGCAATGACAGACGGTTCTTCCGTAGCCATTGGAATAAATACCTCTTTACCATTTACTTTAAAATTGGCTGCTACCCCTAAAGGAATTGAAATGTGGCCAATAACATTTTCAACCATTGCATCTGCAAGCTCTAATGAAATTCCACTGTTTAAAGCTTCAACTTCCTCGTTTGTTAACTTTGATTTTTCAGCGATTAACTTAATTCGATCTTCCACTGAAAGTAAATAAAATCCTTTAATTCGTGAAGTCATCCCCATACCCCCAAAAATATAAAAAAGTGTAATACAATTCAACTAAGTTGAATAGCATTACACCAATTGTAAATTGTCTGAATAGTATTGTAAACAAGAAAATTGTATTTTCGATTATATTTACGTTTAAAAGATAGATTTAATCCTCTACATAAATTGTCAATACTTTTGAGTTTTCCGCAGAGTTATTAATAAAGATATGTTCTTTTTTTCCTGAAAAATACGCCGAGTCACCTTCTTCTAATTGGTAAAACTTATTATCGTATTTCAAGATGATACTACCCGAAATGATATAAATGAATTCATCATTATCGTGTGTATAAAGGGCTAAATTTTCTGCCCCATTATGTACAGTGACAATTGAAGGATTGATATTGCTCATATAGCTCTTATTCGCTAACAGCTCGTATTGATAACCAAGCTGATTCGTTTCAACCGTCTCATTGCGCTCTTTTTTCGAAACAATAGAAATGCCATCAAATTGATCCTGAATAACAAACCAAGCCATAGGCACATCAAATATTTCCGCAATTTTGGACAATGTCACCAGGCTCGGTGTCGCTTTGCCATTTTCTATTTTAGATATATGACTTTTCGTTAAATTGATCTGCGAAGCTAAATCATCCTGAGACATTTTATTTTTCTTTCGCATCTGCTTTATTTTTACTCCCACTTCTAGTAAGTTCATAAATTCCAGTCCCTTCGATCAGTTAGGCTTTTTACATAACTATACTATATTTTTAAATGTAGGATAGAAAATACGGAAAGTAGCTATTTAAGGTCTTGAAATGATGAGGGTGTGTAATGCTGCTCACTACACACCCTTTACTATGTTTTATGAAAAAAGATTTATTAGCAGTCTTTCCGCCCTGTTTTGTGAATCAGCTAAACAACGTAAAAGTTTGTCAAAAGAACCTAAAAAGAGTGGCGTCATAGCCATGATGAAATATCATCAATTTTCCTATCTATTAGGTATCTTTACCAAGTACCTCCACCAAAAGCGGAATTGAGGAAGAGGAGCCTTTTCTAGATACTGCAAGGGAAGCAGCTTTTGAGGCTATATTTAGTGCGGATTTAATGTCTGCTTTCTGAGAAATCATACTAAGGAAATAGCCTAAAAAAGTATCCCCTGCTGCCGTCGTATCCTTCACTTTGACATTATAGATTTCTTGCTGGTGTTCTTGAATTTTGTCTCTATATACGACGCCATTTGTACCTAAGGTCAGCACAATCTTTAAATTACTATTGTTTGATAGTAAATGATCGAGTATTTTGTTAGGTGAGGTTTCTCCACTAATGGCCTGTCCCTCGATTTCATTTAGTAGTAAAAAATCAATTTTCGAAAGGTCTAAATCCTTCATCGTATCACTTATTGGAGAAGGATTTAACGCAATGGTTAAACCCTTCCTATATGCCGCATTAATTAGATCATCTAGACCGTTTATTTCGTTTTGTAGAACGAGGAAATCATCCGCATTGAAGTCCTCTAGTACTTGCTCAATTTGTTCGGCCGTTATTTCTTTATTCGCTCCACCATAAAGGAAAATACAATTTTCACCTGTCGGCGTCACTTGAATAATGGCATGCCCTGTAATCAAACCGTCCTCAACTATTCCATCAACATTAATTCCTTCTACGGCTAATGTTTGCTTGAGGAATAGACCATCTTTGCCAATCTTACCTGCATGAAACACTTGAGCGCCCGATTTTGAAAGGGCAATGGATTGATTTAATCCTTTTCCACCTGGATATTGTTCAAAGCTGTCCGAAGATAATGTTTCTCCTTCTTTCACAAAGTGAGGTAATGTATAGACCTTATCAATATTTAATGATCCGAAATTTAAAAATTTCATCTACCCACCCCCTCCTATTAACTTATCAATAATTCTATTAGACGTTTCTTGAATAATGGATTGTCAATCGTCTTACAAACTGTGGCATTAGGCGTATGCCCGGCAAATCCATCTGAAATGGCAAGTTTACTACCGTCATTTAAGATTACTTGACCATAGGCAGCAGCTTCTGTCGTACACACATAGCAATAACATAATTTGTCCTCCACAACGATTTCATCCCATAACACAACCCCCATGGCTACCGCATCTGGTAAATCAACAATATGTTCATTACTTCTTTCTAAATTATACGCAAGCAAGGAACGGTTACATTGAACAGAGAATACAGCTTCCTCTTTACCGCTCGCTAGTAATACATCCATATCTTCCTTATTCCATGCTGCTTCGCCTAAACATACATCAAATCCAATGATGGTAGTAGGTATACCAGAATTAAGCATAATACTATAGGCCTCTGCATCTACATACACATTAAATTCAGCAACAGGTGTTGTATTTCCAGGGCCAAAGCCAGAAGTACCCATTGTGTAAATATGCTTGACCTTTTTCATTGTCTTTGGTGCTTTTAATAGAGCAAGGGCAATATTTGTAACGGGACCAATCGTTACAATTTCGATTTCGCCAGGGTTATTTTTAATCAATTCAAGAATCGCATCTACGGCATGCTTGCTTTCTGGCAAAAGTGTGGGATGTATTAAATGACAATCGCCCATTCCATCTTCACCATGAACATTCACAGCTGTAACTAAATCACGCATAAGTGGTTTGGCTGCTCCAACATAAAGCGGTGGCTTTTGACCATTCGCAACCTCAATTGTCATTAGTGCATTTTTCGTCGCTAATTCAATCGGGACGTTGCCACAAACAGTGGTGATCGCCTCTACTTTTAGATTAGTTGATTTTAATGCCATAATTAAGGCTACCGCATCATCACTTCCAGTATCTGTATCAATAATTAATTTCCTCATAACAAGACCTCCCATTCATATTTGCTCTGATTATATAATTCAATCTATAATGAAAATAGGTCAAATGACCAAAACTAAAAAGATGGTGAACATATGGATTTTCAAGCTATTGTGAATGATGCACCAGCGCCTATTAAGAAAGAATTTATTTATAGAAAACATACAAAAGGCAGCCCTATCATTCACCCGCATGAACAAAATAATTATCTTTATATCCTTACTACAGGAACGGCAGAAGTGTATAGACAAAGCTATGAGGGAGCAATGCTGTCGCTTTATATTTATGATTCTTATAGTTGTTTTGGGGAAATAGAAATTTTTAATGAAAAAATGAAAACACTCGGTGTAATCGCGAAACAAAATTGTGAAACGATAGCTATCCATAAAACAAAGGTGTACGAATGGATGAAAATCGATTTTAATTTTAATGTTTATATCGTGAAACAACTTGCCTCCAAGTTAACATTAAGCTCAGATACTACAGCAAAATTATCATTGCTAACTGTTAAAGACCGTATTTTATTAAGCATACATAATCACTATAAAATCGGTGATTTAGATCATCTTACAAAGCAAATTTTATCAAGTGAGGTCTGTGCCCCCATTAGAAGCTTAAATCGTTCAATTAGTCAGTGTATCAATGAGGGCCTTATACATTATAAAAATAAAAAATTCACTATTCATTCATTTGAAGAAATAGAAAAACACCTTAAACATTTTTTATAAAGATACTATCTTTTGTTTCCATTGGAGAACGGTAGATTTTTCTAGCACATAAAAAAGTCGGTTTCCTATGTGTTCAGGATACCGACTTTTTTGCTTCATCTAATTTGGTCTATGATCAAGGCTTTCAATAACGAAATACTTTCCATCACTTCCAGCACATGTATTAACCGTCCTTACTACATTCTTAGAGCCTCTTCACCCCCATCAATTCCTGTCCGTTAAATTCCATTTTATATATATCGGGCTTGGTTGTTTGTAGCAAAAAATTTAAATTGTACGCTTCATGATAATATCCCATCATCAAGGTCATGACTAATGCGTGAGTTCCTATTACTACTTTCTGTCCCTCATAGGTATTTAATAGATCTTTTAAAACTTTTACAGCTCTTTTTTGACAATCGTTATTCGATTCTCCACCCTCTAATGCTAAATTGGGGTCCAAGAAGGATTTCTCTAATAGCGGAAATAACTCACTATCAGGTAATCGCTTTTCTTCTGATGAAAAAATTCGCTCTTTTAATTCTTCACAAACGATAACTTCTTGACTCAGTTGTTTAGCTAATGGCTCAACAGTTAAAATGGAACGAGTATATGGACTGGATATTATAGTTTCAATTCCCTCACCCCTTAACACATCAGCTATACTTTGAGCACCTAATTGGCCGTTTACAGTTAACCCTCTTGTCCGGTCATTTCCATCATACGGAGATTCACCGTGCCTCACCATATAAATAAACGTCGTTTTCCCTTTAACAAATGCCACTAATCACTCACCTCGTGTATTATTTAGCAGGAACCATATATTTGAGTAGGTATATCAATGAAATTCCCAAAAATATATGGTTTATCCTTTTTTATAATCCATTTTATAGAACGAATCTGGATGAAATGAGTTTCAAAAAATGTAATTTAACACCAAATCAATCACCCTGAAATTCGATAAAGAAAAAAGAGTTGCCTATAAGACTCAAATATTCTCATTCAACATTAAAGAGCATCATTCTTTTTCAGGAATGATGCTCTTTTAAACCAAATCTACTTATGTTCAAATGTCTTACTAAGTATAATTGACAACTGTTAAATGACGCTCCAACGGCGTGTTTACATATATCCTAGCTTGTTAAGAAGACGGTTCATTATTATCGCCATTTCAGCACGGGTTGCAGTTTGATGTGGTTTAAAATCACCTTCATTATCACCTATCATAATACCGTTGGAAATGATTTTTTGCACTGCCTCAGTAGCCCAATTGGATACTTCTTTGGAATCATTGAGAGATATCGAATAGTTTACAGAAGCATTTGAAGAAGTGCTGCTACCATATTCAAGGACTCTCGAAAGGATGACCGCAAGTTCTTCCCTTGAAACAAATTCATTCGGTCGGAAACTACCGTCCTCATACCCATTCACAAATCCAGCTTCTGTTGCAGAGGAAATCGCCTCTTCATACCATTGACCAGAAATATCGGATAATGCTGCCGTGTGCGCCGGCTCTGGGATGCCTAGTGCTCTGACCAATAGTGCGGCTGTCTCCGCACGCGTTAAATGGGCATTCGGGTCAAAGATTCCCTGTCCTTTTCCCTCAAAGATAAGCATTGAAGCCAACTTTTCCGCTTCTTTTTTGGCCCAATGTCTTTTCATATCTGCAAAAATTTGTTGGTTTACAAAATTTAAGTACAAGCCATCACTGCTGGCGGGAAGCAAGGCATAGACTTGGCCTCGGATATTTTCATAACGGACCGGAACATATTTCAGTTGCTTAAGCTGCTCGTTCCATACCGTTACAATCGTATCTGTAGGGTTATCGGAAACGGCTATGCGTCTTTCAACCTTGCTGCCTAATTGTGTGATAGCAATTCCAGCTTCGTCTCCCATACTCATACTAATTTTAAATTGAATAGGGCCAGTCAATAATTTTGCACCTCGAGATTTCAAATCATTTAATAAAGGAACTGGAGCTTCCGTCCCTCCAACGTAAATTGAAAAGTTGATTTTATCGCTGTTTTTCCCTATAAATTGGTTCTTTGCAGAAGCAACTAATTCAGAGACAGGTAGTTTCATTATTCCACCAGCTGTTGTTATTTGAAATGCAAACGAAGGATTCAACTTGAGTAATTTGTGTGCCGTTTCTCCGCTCACCTCGAAATATCCCTTTGCTGTCTTCTTATCGAGCTCAATAAAGCCAGATTTCACTTGAGACTGGGTAAGGTTCATTCTTTCCTTTTGATTATTTTGGTCAATAAAATCAATGTAAAAATCCGATTGTTGCTGTTCAGATTCGTTAGTAGGTTCCTTAGTTGGTTCTTTAATAGGTTCTTTTGGCCCCTCAACATTTGTATTATTCCTTACAACAATCAAATGAAACTGTCGACTGTCTGATTCCAGTCCTTTTGTTACCGTAGCTGTAAGGGTAACTGATTGGTCTCCAGATGATGGCTGGGAAACGGAACCGTCAGCAGGATTAATCAGTTCTGCCCGACTAGAAGTCCATGTAATGGAAGAACCATTCTTCCCTGTAGCTGGAAGGCTTAACCGATTTCGTACGTGCTTTTCGTCATCACCAGCTGTGTAACCAATCGCAAGTAGCTTAATATCTCGAGCCACTGCCTCTTTATCCACCATATCAGTAGCTAAAATCGTTAGGTTATATCGGATTTTATAAGTTGTCTGATTCGCATCAACCTCTGCTTCTAGCGTTATGGCTGAGTCGCCAACTGGGTAAGCCGGCCGATGCACGGCTCCTGTTGTTGCATCAAGTAAGCTGTTGTCCGAAGACGTCCAGCGAATTGGACGGCCTGCATCATCTGCACTTGGTAACCCAACATTTGACTTCACCGCATTGAACGTTTCTCCTGTGGCGAACACTGGCTTTGGAGTAGCATAAACGGTTAGCTTACCTATGTCGTTTATAACCTCGTAATTGGACAAACGGTTCAATGGATCAAGAAGCTGTGCAGTAATATCATAAACACCTTCAGCGCTATCTTCCCTCGCTGCTGAATCATATTTTGCCGTAATGGAGTCATCGGCAACAGCGCCTGTAAGATTACCAGTGAATGGAGGATTTGCTTTACCAGCCCAGCGTGATACTGAATCTGTCGCAACGCGAAGCTCGGCTTTTGTAACTGTTAGCACTCCCTCCACCATCACAACCTGATAATTACTAAGCTTGTTTTCGCGATCAGATAAGGACGGAACGATTTGATACAATCCTACTGAGCTTGATTCGGTTGTTGCTGTCGAATAGGTCGCTAGAATTTCATCTCCATTCACAATTCCAGTGATTGAACCACTCAAAGGCGGATTGCTTTGTCCATATGCCCGGGATTGATTCGCAACCATGACGGTTAAAGGTGCTGGTGTCACAGTTAAAGTACCTGGTGAATAGGTGATTGTGTACTTCGTTGATGCCAAACCACTGGCTGTTATATTATAATTGCCGATTGAGCTTGAAGTATCAGCTACTGTCCAATACACTGGTTGCCCGATGGAGGCAGCTGTGTCCCATGGCATCAGGCCGTTATAGTTCAGTGTAAAATTGTTGTTAGATGTTCCATATTGTCTAGACACATTGTTAGGCGTTACAGTAAGCGGGGCTTTGTTGACCGTAAGTGTTGTTGTCTGTTCTGCCGCAGGGTAAGGATACGAAGCTTCTGTCGATACTTTCAATTCATAGCTTCCCGCAGCTTGCCTAAGTGAATAGGAGCCCGAACCAATACCTGCTGAATTGGTTGTGATAAACCCTATAGTACTTCCATTAATGGAGACAGTAATTCTCTTTCCTGCGATAGGCCCATCAGGTGTTGTCAGCATTGCCGAAATAACTACCGTTTGGCCGTATGTACCATTCAAAGGAGACACTGCGAGCGTAGTTGTATAATCCCTTGGTGATTGTCCGACATAGGTGTTAAAGCCGAAGTCATAATTTGTCCAATTGTTTTCCGTATAGGCTTGGCCCCCTCCATATACGTCGGAAGTATAAACCTTCCAAGACGTTTGCGGCGTATCACCGATTGAGGATGTTAACAGCATTGTATATTGCTGTCCCGCTTGTACTTGCGTCGGCTTATCGAATAATACGTTCACCCAGCCTCCCGGATTATAGGGAATATCCTTACTGCTAAATGTCGCAGTTGCCAGAGCAGCTCCAGAAACACTTTCACCAGCATAAATACTGAGCGTAAAAACAATACCTGAGCTTCCGTAATCCACCATATACAAATCGATTTTATTCAAATAACCGGACAAGCCTGCCGTAAAGCTTTGACCCTTTCCGTGCGCTCGAAAGATTCCACCCGGGTCCCCCGCTCCGGATGTTTGGTCAAGCGTATCAGCAGCTGATGCAGATCGAAGACCATTAAGTCTTTCTGGAATGACCACATTTTCCTCTTGTGCAGTATCATCAGTTAACATGACATCCGAATCGATAGGTGTCACAACAACATCATCATCGTTTGTATCATTTGCATCGGCAGACATATTCCCCCAGGGTAAACCAAATAGAAATAAAATGATGAAGATGTTACTTATTTTTTTCAAAGATAATTGCCCTCCTTTACGTGATTTGCCGTTTTTCTCTATGTATCATTATAGAAATACATACATTTTCACTATACTATAGAAAAAAAAAGAGTAATACTGAATAATGTTAATGATTAGCAAATTAACATTCAAAATTAATAGATTTTTGTATAGCATCAAATGTAAAGTGGACTGTAAGTAATAATCCGTTACTTAAAACCCTAAAGAGTTCATTCACACGACCACTTCAACTACTCTCAAATTAAGAAACCTACGAGAATAGTCACCCGTAAAGCTATAAAAAAGGTAGCACCTGAAATTTTTCCTGATGCTACCGACAAATTATCATATTTCTATCGTTTTTAAAGCGGGACTTAGTACAAATTCATATATATTCTTACATAATTTATTGAAACTGCTCTAGGCATGTCTTTGTACAACTAGTGAGAAGATAGCGTAACGACTGCTCCCCAGCAATTGCGTTTTGATCATCTCCCTATC
Source organism: Lysinibacillus sp. GbtcB16 (assembly GCF_019091145.1). NCBI lineage: Bacteria > Bacillati > Bacillota > Bacilli > Caryophanales > Bacillaceae > Lysinibacillus > Lysinibacillus sp. GbtcB16. Next base: position 1,418,931 of record NZ_JAGXJV010000001.1, on the reverse strand, counting down.
CCAGATACACGAAATCATTTTATGAAAAACCCCTCGAACTTTTTATTGTTCGAGGGGTTTCTATCGTTATTGCCAAGCCTGCTCCTTACCATCCCACTGTTTAAAAAACTCTTCATCTGCCAATAGGACTTCATATATTGGGTTGAAAAATTGTTTAACAATACCTTTTTCTAGTATAGTTGTTGGCTCCCATGTCAGGTGACGTTGGTCAGACAATTCTTCAAGATAAGCTTGTAATTTACGACCTTCTATGTTTTGTGTTTCTAATACCCTCTCAATATCTACTACTATTTTTGAAGTCATAGAGGGATATTGGAATATGTCAAGCAAGCCTTGGGCAACTACAAATTCAATTGGAGAGGTAGAGAGCTCCGCTAGCTTCATGTCTAGCATCGACGGGAAAGTAATGGTCGTCGGCGCTATTCGATTTTCTATAAAGGTTATTTTAACTTCTATGTATGTAGTGATCGTATCCAATTTTGCCGGTATCTTTAAGTGAATACGCGAATCCGTTATTATACTTTCGATGTCATTTTCTAAAAATTGAACGCCGTCCTCTTGTATTCCGATCGAACAAATTTCTGTAAATGCCTGTTGGACTATGTCGTTTTGATACGCGCTTTTTTGTGCTGTGAGTGTTAGTTCATTCGGAGACATCCCTACTCCTTCAGCTAATGTAAAGAAGAAAAGATCCCCTTCTATGTAAAATTGATCATAATAGGATGATGTTGATAAACGGTAGAGAAGTCTTTCCTGACAATAAAATGCTACTAGTTGCTCAATGCTTACTTTCTTCATTTCTGCCATTTTTGTTAATTGCGTAATTACATCTGCTGTTATTGTATTGATTTTCTCCATAAACTTCCCTCACCTTTTTGATTTTTCAGATTTTTAACTATAGAATTTAGACTTTTACTAAAATTCTTGCTTTTATTATTACTTATTTTACTAGCATAGTAAACGGTAATGTATACCAGCATAATTTTGGCAACAAAAAAACTGCCAGCAACTCATGCGACAGCGTCCAACAATTAGACAAGGGGCAGCCTCGCTCATGCGAAACTACCCCTTTAGTATTTATAGGTAACATTTTCGTAAATTGTAAAAGTCTCAACCCAATCATCTGGGGAATATTATCTTGAAACAATAGTTGTTTCATCACCGCGGTAAAATTCCACTGTGTGCTCTCTAACTTAAGCAACGCAAACCCTACCATCTTTTGCGTCCTTGCAGCCCCAAAGCATGCGCCAGTGTGAATAAGTATCTACAAAAACAAAAAGCAGAATGCCAGATTACTGAAATATGCCACCTAAAATAGCACGTTTTCAATTATATCACTCTATATTAAAAATGTAAAGCACTAATTATAAAATCTCTCAAACACCATACGAATTATCGTTCAAAAATAAATAGAGTTACCAAATGGGATGTCATTCTTTTCTCGAATAGATTAAGGCACCACCTGATCCCATCATCATTAAATGTTTACCAGAAGGAGAAAATCCACATTTTATAGCACCATCCAAACGCTGTATATCAATAGCTGTAGCATTGCTTAAATAGCTATAACGGGGTGTAAATAGATAATCGAGGACTACTGTTGCACGTGGCCACCATGGGTAAATAACTTCAACCTGCCAGCCGTCCGCTGTCACATGTATCCCATCCCCCGCTTCCAAGCCAAAAATGGAGGTAGTTTTTTTTGATAATGGAGAGTGAAAAGTTAAGCGATCCTCACTGACACAGTCCTCCGTCAATTCTGCATCTCGTTCACGATGAAGACAAAGACCCGTTATCGGTTCAGTGATACTATAGCCCGACCCACTTATGAGGATGATATTTTCATCTTGATCCCATCCACAGGCTCGTACACCATTGGCAGGAATGATCGTTTCATGCTCCCACGGACTCGGAGGTTTTGTAGCTTTCAATGATTGTGCTTTGGCTAATAAATCTAGTTCAAAAGGGGTTCTAATTTCGCTATTCGTCATATATTTGGAGCCTCCTTATTTTTGCCCTATAAGTAAATAGAGGCCTGTCTTAAAACAAGCCCCTACACTTCGAGAACACCATAATGAAACTTAGCGGTCACTCGCTCATATTGCTGAAAATGATACTTCGTAAACCATTCTGATCGAAAATGAGCCTTCAGCACCACACGCTTTTTCGCGACCCGCTTCGCTTCTTGCACCCATTCATCAGTTAAAGTAACATGCTCACCCACTCGGCGTAAAGCCTCGAAATTATTGGATTCTTCAATAGCTTCCTCAAACATTGGATCCATATAAACGACATCAAACGCATTCGCTGGCAATGTTTTTAAATAATGAACTGCCTCGGACTGAACGACCTCGATTTGTCGCATACAGGCCGTTAACGGTAGCTCTGTTGTATCATAAGTTTGCATTCCCTGCCCGACAATAAAGGCGACATTTGGATTTGCTTCTAGGCCTACAATGCGCCCTGTTTCCCCAACGATATAAGCGGCTAACATCGCATCCGCCGCTAGTCCAAGCGTACAATCCAGCACTGTATCTCCTAGCTGAAGCTGCGTGGCTTCTAAAAATGGCTCTGCCTCACCTCGAGCAATCCGTTTTAAGCGAAATGCCGCAGAATTAGGATGGAAGAAAAACGGCTCCTCTACCCCATAAGCATAATAATCATAGCGATTTTTCCCCGCCACTATAATATTTGCCTGAAACGCCTCTGACATCTTCCGAACAGAGCGCTTTTTCCTCGGCTCAAATGTAGCCCCTAATGTTTGACACGCAAAAGCAGCGAGCGCCATCGATTCATCGTCTGGTCTGCCCGCTGTTGTTACAATCGTATTTATTGCTCGCATGTTTGTTCTAATACGCCAGTTAAATGGGAAACAATTTGCTCCACAGGGAAGCCTTCAATTTGTTCACGTGGAATAAAATAAGCCAATTCCCCATCCTTTAAAATCGCCATGGAAGGTGAGCTTGGTGGTACTTCATCGAAATAACCACGCATTGCTGCAGTCGCCTCTGGGTCCTGCCCCGCAAACACTGTCACAAGATGATCCGGCTTCACTGCCGCAATCGCCTCACGCGCTGCTGGACGAGCAAGCCCTGCCGCACAACCACACACCGAGTTAATGACTACTAACGAGGTCCCCTTCGTCTCTGCCATAAATTCATTTACCGCATCAGCCGTCGTCAGCTCCGTAAACCCAGCTCCCACTAGCTCCTCACGCATCGGTTTCACAACCTGCTTCATATATTCATCATAAGCGTTCATGTTTTTACCCTCTTTCATATGTATTCGCAAACCTAATTATAGCAAGGTTTTGTGTGAATGTACAAAGACATGCTTTTTGCCTCATTTCGTAGGTTTTCGGGGGAAATGTGACTTTTTCGTGATTTTGGTGACTTTTTTGTGTAACGGATAGTAGTTTTATTCGCAGTTGTTACACACCTAAAAGATGGAATTAAAATAAAGTAAATTCAGCATATAGAAAAAATGACCAGGCTTTATAATAATTAAATACCTGGTCATTTCTATGTTAATTTTGGTTTAAAGCACATTCAATTTCAGCTATCCAAGTTTTCCCGCCATAAACAACAAAAGTTGTTTCATTATCTTTCACATCAAAAACATTAATTCTTTGTGAAATAAAAAGATTTAAGCCAAGTTCAGCTCGATCTACATCTTTCAAACTAATTTCCCAATATAAATTAGGGTTCATGTTTAGTGCATGTGCACAAAAAATAAGACGTTGATTTGTTAATAGCAAACGGCCACCATCTGATTTTGTTGCACTATAATAGATATTCGCCATACCTGACCGTATTGGCAGCTCATTTGCACACATCTCAATTTCATGGAAAAAGATTTTTTTATAGGTTGGTTTAAATTCATTTAAATCATATGTTAACTGTTTTGCTTCTGATGTGATGATGTAACTGCCACAGTACTCACATATAGAGTCTTTAGGATTAAAAGTTGCAGCACAGTTTGGACAGTTCAGGGCTTTAACCATCGCTTCACCGCTCCTAATATGTATTTATTTATAAAGTATACTTTAACTTACTTAATATACCAATGCTTTATAAACTATAGACCAGATACTCATACTCTTTCTGGACGCACCTTTGATAGTTGGTGTTGATACAGACACCCATTTGTTATTCCAAAACGTTTTAGTCCTCTTTTGCGCAAGAGCTAACGGATCTCCCTCAGCTCCTGCAGACGGTGGGAATCGGTCTACCTCATCGGCCAACACTATTCGAACTGGACGTGACGCTAAACTTGCTGGTGAATTTGCACCTACAAGCGTTAAATGACCACCTGCAAACTTCTTTTGAAGAAGTGTATTGTTACCATCTTTCGCTTTAGGACTGTTAACTTTCTTAGACAAAGCTGGCGTATCACGTATCATCGATGCTATACGATCTTTTGAATAAGCTTCGGCCATTTCAAGTGTCGGCTGCATTAATAGCATTGGTGCTGGATCATAATCAATATGATAGCCAATAATATTGTTAATGATTTCCGACTTCCCAACCTGGGCAGAGGACATTACAACAATTTGATCCACATCAGGATCATTTACAGCATCCATTATTTCACGTTGATAAGGTGCACGATCTGTATTCCATCGACCATGTTCTGCAGAGGCTTCTTTAGACAAGACCCTATGTTTATCTGCCCATTGTGATACGGTTAATTTCGGTGGTGGTGCTACCAAGCTTGCTATCTTATTGAACAGGTTCATCGTTTGTTTCCGAACCATCTTCATCACCTACCATTTCTACTTCTACATCATCCTCAATGAAATATTGCATTGGATTATACTCAGCCAACTCTGACAAAGCTTCATGTATATCCCTTTCCAAAATGGCTTCAATCAATTTAGGATCATCTTTATTGACCAACTGTAATGCTACCTTGGATGGGAGAGACAACATTTTCGAACGAAATGCCATCACCATATGATTCTGAACCTTCTCTACCTCATCAGCTTTGTGCATCTCTTTTTTTATATGAGCTAGCTCAATCTCTGCCTTTTCTCGTTTCGCCTTTTCATGTAGCCATTTCTCATAGTCTAGTGATTCCATTACCTTACTTTCATCTATCCCATCAAAAGACATTTTAAGAAAAGTAATATATCGGCTCACTGTGTCTATAAGATCATAACGACCATGCGTAACACGAGAAATGACACCTTCCTCAACCAAGTAACGAACATTACGTTCTGTCATATTGAACATTTTGGCAATCGACTTGGTATTTACGACTGTTTTTTCATCCAGCTTCGTTTTTGCTGTTTCACTCAAATTCTCACCTCCTTTTCTGAAAGGATGGAAGGAACGCTTATTTCCCCCATATATCTAGACCGTTTTTGGGGCTCACGAGACCCGCAGTCTTTTTAAAAGCCTCTTGGAGAACCTAAATTTGTATTTATAGAATTATGAACACAACAAAAAAGACGACGCAGCATGAGCCACATCGCCTGTCTTTATGTTGTTCAATTAATATTGCCTACTACCATAATAGCACGTTTATTTTGAAAAAGTGTGCCAACTTCCTGCCAAAAGTCTGCCAAAATTTATTAGGTTACAAGGTTTAACAACAAAAAATAACTTAAAATCATTTCCTGCTATTATTATTTGAGAACTAATTCTTGATAAATATTCAAAACTACCTCTGCTTATTTCTTACTATCAAAAACTTTAGCTAAAAAAAGTCCCATAGTTATTAGACCTAAAAGTGCTTCTAATACCGTTAAAAATCTGAATAATTTGCTTATAGGTGTAATATCGCCAAAACCTAAAGTTGTAATTACCACAAAGCTATAGTAAAGATAATCAATAAAACTAATGGATTTCCCTTCCGTAATTATTTGATTTATTTGAACAATTGAATCATCTAATAAAACATTTGAGAATGCTAATAATTTATTTAACAATATGTAATTCTTACTTTGTAATTCTAAAACTGAATAATTTGTAAAATTCTCTTCACTAATAACCAAATATATTTCTCTTTTTAGATATCGTTCAATTCCTAATCCAGAGTATTTATCTTTAATAATACTACCGTTTAATTCATTGTTAGGAATATTATATAAACCAATTTTCAGCAATTTATAATTACCATTTATAAATATATTATAATTTACTTTGGAATAAGATTCAATAAAACTATTATTACTAAACTTAAAGTCAGTTATATCTAAAATAGAAAATAGATTATAACTTTTTATTAAATCATCATAAAAATAGCCGGCCCAACCTTCACCTATCTTATCAGTAGTTAGATTCAACTCATTTCCTTCAACATCTATAACCGTATATCCAATTTTATTTTGTTTTTCTTTAATAACTGTCTCTAGGTAGCCCTCTTGAAAACCAACTAATTCCTTGTCAAAATTATTTAGAGCATTTCTTACTAAAATCTCATTTTCTATTTTCTCACTAAAACTAAATCCTTCTCCCTTACTAACAGAGTAATAATCACCAATATAATATATTAATGAAAAAGAATACGCTATAAAGATATACGAAGCAAATATTAAGGAAACCCAGCCATTTTTCCAAAATCCACTTATCATTGAATACCTTACAATTAAGGAAATGAAAACTAGTGAACTAATTAATACTAAAAGTACATATAGCAGCCCTAATTGGCTTAGGTTTGATATCCCCTCAGAAGGTATAATTATTTGTGATAAGACTTTTTCTATGAAGCGTATTATTAAAGGAAAAATCAGTAAAACGATTTTTAAGACGATTTTTTTTATAACTAGTTTTTTATCTGTGCCTTTATGTTCAATCGTCATATATTTATACAAACTTATTATACAATCTAACAATATTAAAAAACCTGTAAACCCAGCTAAATATGCAACTACTAGTTTCAATAAGTATTTTTCTGGTATAGCTACATCATTAAATAATACTAACGAATAATAAATTATCATTACAAACTCTATATATGGAATTCTAAATCTATTTATAATAAAAAACCATAACTTCTTAAAAAATTTAAAAATATATTTTTCCATAGATTCCTCCTATATAATTTCAATTAAATTCTTTAATAACATATATATTCCAATATTATATCACTTAATTAATTTTTAGTATTCACATTAACATATCTTATATTCTGTTAACCTGCGAAACTCTTAAAAAAACTAGATTTATAAACACTTTACACCCTATTTTGAAAATGAGTTGTACATGTCCTTATTTTGTAAATGTCTTTAGTATACGAAAGTATTCCACTCTTTTAGAAAATGTACCATTTCCTAAAAAGAGCAAAATAAAAATAGCACCATTATCAGTGCTATTTTAAAACTTCAAACGCTTATTTAATTTTTGATAGGCTTTATCAATCGCATCTTGGTTTACTCCAATATATTTCATTGTGATATATGGTGCTGAATGATTAAAAATATCCTGTAATAATGCAACATCTTTTTCTTCTTGATAAACATGATAGCCAAATGTCTTTCGCAAAGTATATGTCCCTATTTCATCCAAATCATTTACTCGGGCAGCTGCTCGTAAAATATCGTAAGCCCTTACCCTAGTGATCGGTTTATTTTTACCTTGTCGGGATTTAAATAAATACTCTTGGTCTTCTTTTTCTTCGATATATGAAGCAATCATCTTTTGTAATTCATTTAAAATGGGGATGCGTTTCGTCTTATTGAGTTTTTTCTTTTTCTGCACTTTTAACTCTTTTATATGTAATACGTTTTTATTACGGACATCACCAACTTTTAAACGTAATATATCACTAATCCTTAACCCAGTATATATCCCAAAACAAAATAGTAGCTCATCACGTGGATTGCCCAGCAATGTTGTTCTGACATTTCGAACCTTTTCTAAATCACGTATTGGCTGGACAAAATTCATTGAGTAATCGCCTCTTCCTCTTGATATACCTCTACTTGTAAAGCTAATGCTAATTTATACAAAGCTTGTGCTTTTATACGATAAAAAGTTCGTTCACTGATATGAAGATCTTTTGAAATTTGATAATTAAACATTGGCAATTCTTCTAAATATGCCATGACGATAATCTGACGCTCTTTTTGGTTCAGCTTATAAAAACCTCTATTAAATCGTTCGAAAAAACTTTCAGCTTGCTTGTAATATTCTACGTTCCGAATAGCAGCATTTTCAACTTTTGAATGGATTCCTCCACCAAAGAACGGCATTTCTAATGTATACTTTGGTGTAATAGTTGGCAATAAATCCTCTGGCGTTGTTAGTTGATAAGTTCGATATTGTCGTAGTACATTTTCAATAGCTTTTTGTGTAGCCTTACCATCAATATTTTTTAAGATATCCATGATCTTTCCACTTCTTTAAATAAAATAAAAAAGGACAACAAAAGTTGGCAGCGTTTTGCTACTATACATTGTTGTCCTCCAAAGAACTGGTAGAATTTATTTACTTTTATAAATCAAATGAACATACGGTATAAGGAAAAATACTGAAAATATGAATAAGGGAAATATTGGATTTGTTTTATCTCCTTCATACGAATTCTCAAAGATTTCTTTTTCTTGCGTTGTCAGCTTTTCAATTCTTTTAATATCATAATTTATTTCAACTACTTTATATAATGTTTCCGTTTCTTTATCATAAACATAGTTGTCCTGCTGAATAAATACAGTACCTACAGCTATTACTGCAATAAGCCCTACAAAAACTGTACAATGTTTTAATAATGGTTTTACTAAAATTTGATCATTAAAATTAAAACCATCATTTCTTAATGTTGAAATAGCATTAAAAATTCTTAAAGCAATACTATACACAATGAAGCTAATAATAATCCAAATACTTTGTATAAGAAAATACATGTATCCTATATCTTCAATTGCAAACAACATTGATAATTTGCCCCAAAATGAATCAGATGGATTAAATAAATTTATTTTCCATATAATTTGGATTAGTAAAAAACTAGTTATACAAGAAAATATAGAAATAACTAAATACATTAAGAGCACAAGGGCTTCTCCTAGAAGTACAGTAAAAAATTTAGGTTCATCTAGTATCATTAATTTAATTTGTGGACTTATAAGATAAGAAAAGACCACCATGAGAACCAAAAAAATCAACATAACTAAGGAATATTTCCAAAATAATTTAGTTTTAAAAAAAAATATTATGGCTACAATAATTAAATAGAATACTATATTATAAAATAAAGCACTCTTTAAATTAGATTTAATCAAATTTCCTCCCTCTATTTGCTACTTCACCACATTTGTTTCAGTAACCAGCAAATTTTCTCTTTCTATACGGTAAAATAAAATGGGTTACCTCGTAAATAAAATTCAGAAAATTATGGTTATTCGTCTACTTTATTTTCTAATCTTTCTTTATTTCCCTATTCAAAACTCCTCGCCCTCATCCCACTTCACACGTTTTACCTGACCTTGGTGTGTAATAATCTTTGTTTCTGCGTATGCTGGAAGCTCCGTCAACTTGGCTACCCCTTTCGAAAGAACTATTACACAAGTCTCAGGTAATTCCATTATATCAAGATAAAGTTTTCCATCAACACCAACTTTTAACTCTTTCATTCTCACAATAGCTTCCCCCTTATGCTATAATAGTTTTACTGCTAGCAAGGGAGAAGCCTTGTTATTGAAGAGCTATGGTTGCCGCCATAGCTTTTTTAAATGGTCATAATCAGATTGCTTAGAACATGATAGCACTTCTCTTTCTCCATAAAGCATTCATGCATGTCTCCATTTTCAATTTCGTAAAATTTATCTGTTTTTCGAATGGTATATTTATCAATAAGAATTTCTTCGTTATCCTCAAGTTGTTGTAATGCCATATAAACAGGATCAAAAGAAAGGCCAATGATATCATAAATATTTACATTAACTATCTTCAACATCCCTCATCCCCCTAAAAAATTTTTCTCTTAAAAACATTTTTAGTATGAATAGCATTACTAATAATCACTAAACGACGCTCCAGAGACAACGATAACCATTTTCTAAATTTCATTTACCTATTCCTCCCCAAATTACAACTCATCCAATGTTTTTAATAGCTGCTCGTCCGACATATTACGTAGCATTTCCTCCGCATAATTTTTACGCATCATGATAATTGCAATGATTTCCTCACGTTCTTCCTTAGACAATACCTCTCACCCCTTTATACTGATCTAGACGATGCAAAATATATTGTCCTGCAGCTGCATGTCCGAGATAAGCAGGAAATTGTACGATGGTTTTGCGATGATCGATTAGTGGAATGTGTATATCTAAATCAGCGAAATACATCACTTTAGTCAATAGTCGATGTGCCTCTGTAATGGCTCCTGTACGCTCACCAAATTTCTCACGGTGCATTACGCTGACTTCCAGTGAATTGCTGGCAAAGTAAAAAGCGTATCCGGCAAAACTTTCTACAACAAATAGCTTAATGCGACCAATCCCAAGTACGTTACTTTCTGTCATTTCATAAACAGCAAGCTCATCATAGGCCACATCTAGCAATTTATTAGAATCATCTGCTAGATTAATTTGTTGTGTAGATACAGCCCAAAATACTTGGTGGGCAAGGCGACACAATTCGAACTCTGTGGCATATTCCAAAATTTCCTTCACTGTGATTAGTTCATTCATTTCATCGTTCCCCAGGAAATATTTGATAGGCGACCGGTGTCTTTTATATAGGCTGCGGATACGGTGCCAGTTGGTCCATTACGGTGTTTGGCTATAATGAACTCCAGAATATTTTTACTTTCGGATTCCTTGGAGTAGTAATCATCACGATATAAAAATGCAATTACATCAGCATCTTGTTCGATATTGCCTGAGTCTCGTAAATCGCTCATTACGGGTCGCTTGTTCTGGCGTTGCTCTACACTACGATTGAGCTGTGACAAACAAACAACAGGGCAGTTAAACTCTTTAGCCATTTGCTTTAAATCCCATGAAATTTGCCCAATTGTTTTGTCTGATTGTCTCGTGGGTTAGTTCCTCGAATGATTTGCAAGTAATCAATCAAAATAATGGGCTTTTTATTAGGGTTGGACTTGGTGATTTTACGAGCGGTTGCACGAATCTGAGGTACTGTCAGCCCTGCTCGATCATCAATCTCGATATTGGCATTGTCAATCATACCGAGTGTTGACATCCACTTTTCTTTTTGTCCGTCTGTAAAATATTCAAAGGGATTACGCATCTTTAAGCGATTAAAATTCCCTGCTGTTGCAATGAGCCGATCAATTAATGTTGTCCTGCTCATTTCCAATGAAAAGATAATCGGTACATAGCCATTCCACCCAGCATTTAGCCCAAGATGATTCATCGTGTCTGTTTTCCCCATAGAGGGTCTTGCGGCAATGATAGTCAGCTCTGCATCTTGAAAGCCGTTTAGCATTTTATCCAAGTCAAGTAATCCTGTAGGCACACCCGTTTTAACATTTTCTTGCTCGAAAGGCCGATTTGCCATTTGGATTAAATCTGCTTTAATGCTCGTATTTGTACTGATGTGTTGGGTTGTTAGCTTGTCCAATGCCTGTTGAATCTCTTCAATACCCCAATCCTCTTGCTGTGCTTGCACCATGATTTGACGCTTAGAACGCTCTCGCCAACTTTCAAGCACAATGTTGTGGTGCTGCTCATAATTAGTTCCACTGGCGAAGTTGCCAAGCTCTGCTAAATAATTGGCCCCTCCCAGCTCTATCGACTCTCGTGTTGTCAGTAAGGTGATATAGTCCACTACCTTACGCTCACTGACTAGCTGGAGCATGCTGGAGAAAATATTTTTATGCACCTGTGATGAAAAATGATCAGCCTCTAAGTTGCTATCTGCAATCAAATAATTTTCTTGTAGCATCGTTCCGAGTAAGCTTTTTTCTGCTAGCTCAAAGCTAATGTTTTGTAATTCCATTACAGATCCTCTCCCTTGCTAAAATCTAAATCTAGTGGACCAGACGAATTATGCTGAACAGGCTGTACGCTTTGTATTTCGTTCAAGTAGCCTTCAAATTTCGTTGCATTGAACAACGTGTCTGGACGTAAGTATTTATTCATTTCAGGGTTGTGCAGCCATTGCTTGACCTTTGTATCGATTACGCATTTGAAATGCTCTAGCGTATAGCCATCTGCAAGTCGAGCATTGACGAGTCGCTTCGTAGCTGTCGTTGTTGCTTTGAAATTTTTAAGTGCAGTTTGGTTTAGGTAACCAATAATTTCATGCACAATGTCGAGCTCCTCGACAATATTATTTTTATTACTCTTAATATCTTTGGTTATTGGTGGGGACAAAGTGTCCCTACTTGATGGGGTCAACTTGTCCTCCTGTGTAGGGTCACTTTGTCCCCATGTGTCAGGACATTTTGTCTCGTTCGAAGGGTCATGTTGTCCCATCGTCAAATAACCAAGTTTTGTATAATTCAGCCGATACCATTTTGTCTTATCGATTTTGTATTTGTTAAATTCATCTGTAGAGATGATATAGCTATCATCTTCTAGCTTTCTAATTGCACGTTTTATCGTTTTTTCAGACCAAAATGGAAACATATTTTGCCATTGCTGATAGCTGTTAAACACCCATTTATGCCCATCATGAACATGTGCAGATATAAGTGATTTAAAGTGCAATTGCTGTAGGATAATTGCCTCATTCAAGCCCACTTTTACAGCTAAACTAGGCAGAACTTGTAAAGGCGGCTCATTGATGAGTAAATTCATGCATCTGCCCCTCCTTTCCAAGTTGTCACAAAATGCAGGGCATCTTGCAACTTGCACTGAGGTACATCACGATAAGACTCCACTTGATACCGCCTTTTAATTTCACGATAAATGGACGCAAAACAGGCTGCGCGACGTGCTTGAACCTTACACAGTTGATCGACACGCTCTGTCACTGCCTGTCGTAGACGCTTCTGCTCCCCTGAATGCAGTGTAACTCCTTGCAATCGTTGCTCAATTTCTTGGACACGTTGCTCCAAAGCTAAAAAACGCTTTTCGTCATACGGCAAGGAAACATGCTGCGCCTGCTGCAAGCCTTTAGCTATTTGATAATATTGCGCAACAAGCATGTTATAAGCCTGCCACGCTTTTTCACTGTTGAGCGATTTTGCTAGCAGAAATGCACCTTCTTCGGTCCATAAATACAACACAGATACAAATTTAAGGGTGGCGTCATTTTGTCGTCCGCCTTTAAATTGTTTAAGAGTCTCACCAGTAAGGGCATAATAATGAGCACCTTCTTTAAAATGCTCCTTGTTTCGCTGGAAGTTACGCATTAACGACTTACTATCCGCTTGATACACCTCAGCAATTTGCGCTGTTGTTAAAACCTTTTTATCTGCATGCTGAATCTCCATCAAAATCATGCTACTTCCCCTTTCACAAGGGTAACGACAAATTGTCGCCCTCCCCTTGTCTATACTCCTAGTTGATATTTTGCTAGATAATTGATATAATTTTATTAATGATATTAGATAGACGCTTACTCGCATGCCAGTGCTTGTAAGCCTTTTTTATGCTTATTTTTAAGGGTAGCGTCATTTTGTCGTGCGGCTTTATAAATAGCCATAAAACGATCTACTGGCTTCTTTGCTAGCCATCCTTTTACATTAATCTTCACTTGAATCACCTGCCTTTCCGATGCATTCACATCATCGGACTCACAAGCTTGTTGCTTATGAATCCTGTGACGAGAACGAATCAAACAGCTTTTAATGGATTCTCTAAATCTTCAACTAGTTCGATAGCGTCTTTAATAGCATTTACTCGACCCTTTTGTGCAAAATAATCCTTTTGATTGCTCATATACAAACAACTATTGAAGGCCTCCGCTACATCGACCGCATAATCCCGTAGCAATTCTTCCTCCTGTGATAAAAATGTACGTAGTTTTTCTAATACTTGTTCCATGTAAACTCCTCCTTTATTGACTTATATACAGTTCTTGTCCATAATAAAGGGACAAGATATTTAATATTTTTTTGAACTGTGGACCGACCAAAGTTACAGTTCAAGCATGATGCAGGTGCTATTGCGCTTGCATTTTTTTATTCTCAATTTTTCTTACAGCTAATAAATGAACGCCATCTACTTCAGCAAAAAGATGCTCATATCCAAACTGTGGAAACCTTGAAGACTCATTGTGAATCTCCTTGATTCCTCCCGTTAAATGCTGAAAATATTCATACGTCACTTGCACTTTTAAGTTTCCATCATGAAAATCTGTAGACAATATTCCAGCCTTCTGTGCCATTTCATGCTTTTCCTTTAGCATCAAAAACAAATTCTCCATCTCATAATTTGAATAACACATATCCAGATTGGTATTTGCTAATCTATGAATCTTAAATTTAGATTCTTCAAGACAAGCAAGAAATTCTTTGATTTTTTTCATATTTAACTCCCTTCCTAATAATTTGCTCTATGCTTTTAAATAAACCACCAAACAAACCCACCAATAATCGGTAGCAGTGTTTGTAAAATCGTAAGCCCGTCCATGCCCATTAAGAATACGACCGCGACCTCTTGTGTATTTGTCTGTTTGAACCAATCCATAAAGGTGATGGCATCTGGAACCTTTGCACTGTTCTCAAATTTTGAGATACAAGGCTGCGTACGATTCATTCGATGTGCTAGTTCTTCTTGGGATAGTCCAGCACGCTCACGACAAGCTTGCAATATGGCTCCTATTTTCATAGTTTCACCACCTTCCACATTCCAAACTGGAATACTCTATTCAGTTGTTGTACGTTAAAATTTTTATATGAAATTCATCCAATGGAGCGAAAATACTTTGTATTTGTATTGACCCATTCTGTATGTTCATCAATCCATTGCAATAATGCTTTGGATGGTATCAGTACCCTCCCTGCTTCATAGAACTTCGGGAAATCGGATCTTCCTAATAATGCTGATGCTTTTGTATCTCTGATGTTGAACAACTCCATCAACTGCTTACGGGTTAATAAGACTGGTAATTCACGAATTAGAGGTTTTGGTGTAAGTGCCTTCTCTATTTCCTCTCGAAACAACTGGCGAAATTCCTCTATTATCTCCACCTTAAACTCCTCGCTATACATCCTCTCACCTCCTTATTAGTTATTTGTAGGATTTTCCACCTACCTTGTCGAATAGTGACTAGGTGATTACATATGATACCAACATTCAAAATTCAAGGTAGTGGAACCGATTCATATTCAACAAACTTCTTGCACACAGACACCACTTTTTCTGCTCAATGCAGCTGCCCTGCTAGTGTAAAACAACAACTTTGCAAACAAATCATTTCAATTCTTGAAGGTGAGATTCCATAAGGCTTGATTGATGGTGATACAAACCAAATATCAAGTATCGCCAAGGCGTTTCAAGCCTCTGAACCTGGAGCAGCCTTCAATGCCTATTTGCAACTCAATATGGAAATCGAATTATTTTCAAAAGAATTAGCTAACCGAAAAAAACAAATTGTTCGTATGTTGTATAAATAATTCTTCTTAGCCGTCTTTCTAGAGGCTGCTTCTATTTCAAATCATCTCCTCGAACTAAGTAACAATTAGTTGCGTTCGGATTCAAAAAAAATATCCTCAATTGTGGATGAATAGTAAATAGCAATTTTTCTAGCTAATTCTAATGAAGGTGTTCTTACACCCATTTCAATGGCACTTAACATTTGTCTTGTTATTTCAAGACCTTGTGCAACTTCTGTTAATGTTTTATCTCCGCGAAGTTTAATTAATTTATCTCTCACGTTTCACCTCTCCTCAAAAGCAACGTTTAGTTACATTTTAAACCCAATACAAAGCAACTATATGTTACTGTCAACGTTTTTAGCAACTATGAGTTGCACACAGCAACTCATAGTTACGATATAATAAAAATTGTTTAATATTTACTAAACTAAGGGGGGTTACAATGCTCTCAATTCGTTTAAAAGCCTTAAGAACACAACAACGTAAGACCCAACAGGAAATGGCTGATTTACTTGGGATTACAAGACAAGGTTATGCAAAATATGAAAATAATTTAGGTGAACCTGATAACTCAACACTAGCTAAATTAGCTGATTATTTTGAAGTAAGTACTGACTACCTTCTTGGACGTACAGACAATTCAGCAAATACACAGCAAGAAAAAGACGAAGCTGCTTTTCAAGCCTTCGCCAATGATCCAGAACTTAATGTATTTTACAGGGAGCTTCCTGAATCAGATGAAGAAGCAGTACGCAAGCTTCGCAACATTTGGGAAATCATAAAAAACGAAAAAAATTAGGGCATGCATTGACTGCATGCCCTTAATAACCACTATAAATGTAATAATAAAACAATAATGGTAGAAGGAAAAATCTTGTCCTTTACATTACACAAAACTAGGTTATTTTTTTGTACTTCATTTAGGAAATATTACTTAAGACAATAGTCATATATATTAATTTGGGGGTCAGCTTATGTCATTTAGATTTGGTAAATTCGTCAAAGAAGAAATATCTCATCAATCTCTACAAAATTTCATGAAAAATTATGGAAAATCATATTCACATAGAAAAGAAGACTTGTTTCAAAAGATTGAAGCAGAACTAAATTCTGAGAATCCAGCATTTACAGAAACTGCAATCAATGATTTGATAAAAGAGGAAATTAAATATGGTAGTAGAAGATCTTTATTTCTTGCAAAATTTAGTTTTGCAGATGCAAAAAAAATAAACACGGTTGAAAAAGCAACAGCATTTTTGTTTAATATAACTGGGAAAAAATCAATGAATCTCAATACTCTCAATAGTATTGAATCAAACAATTTTAAAATCTCTAAAGATTTAAACACTGAATATATTAGCTTAATTACAAATGATAAACAAGTTAATGTTAATTCAATAGACATTTGCTTTACCTATTTTTCAGAGATTACTGTTAAAGATAAAGAGAAAAATCAAGCTATTAACCAAGTTAAAGAATACATATGGGTAAATATAGATATTAGACATAGAAATCTGATAATTAGAATTCATCCACCTCAGAATGATATTTTCGGAAAAAACTATTCAGCAATTCAGCTATTTAATAGTATAAGAGATTTGCTTTCTGAAACGATTAATTTCAAGGAAATGATTTCTTATCAAGAAATGCTCTATGATTTGTTTAAAAATACTACTGATGTTTCTGAAAAACCATTCAGAGATAGAATAAAAACACACACTCACTTAATAGAACCTTTTATTAAAAATGTTTCACAAGAAAAATTATTCTCAAATGAAAAATATAACAGTCTTTTAAATGAAAGAATTGTTGATTTAATGGAGCGAATATTAATACAAGATAACTTTAAAGAATATATTGGTTATGCCGAGGGAAAAGTAGCTGTTTTAAATAAGATGCATTTTAAAGATGGGACGGGTGCTTCAGTACAAGCTAGCTCAGGAAGTAAAAATGGTGATACTTTAGAGCTAAGTGATGTGTTTTTTGATACTAGAAAATCAATTGAAAAAGAACAGAAGTTAAAAACTTTATGGATAGATTGGTTTAAAATAGACGATACTAATAAAGAAAATATAGCTAAAATAAAAACAAAATTTGAAACAGCTAATGAATATTTACTTATACATTTTTTAGATACTTTTCTAATAAAGGAGGACCAAGAGTATGTATTTTCCAAGCTTAGAGAATATGATACCTTTAATTGGGATAGATGAACCATTAGTTAAACAGTTAGATTTTTGGTTAGCATCCCGTAGAGAGGCAATTAAAAATTATTTAGATCCCTTGAGCTTCAGTCAATATGCAAATATTGACTATGAGCTTTCTTTAGATTTATTTCAGGTATGTACCTATGAAGAAATAAATGTTCTAAGAGAAAGATTTGATGTAGTTATTCAATCATCAAACACGAATGTAGGATCTTTTTATAACTTAGATGATATTCCAACATCTCATTTTAATTATGACCTTAACCTAGAAGAAGAAATTTCAAGCAGGGATATAGTTATATATTATGAATTGATAATGGAACCAACATCTCCCCCATCAATTAGAAGTTTCCCACAGGAACAAAAATCTACGGGAAAGAGTTATGGGGTTGATATAACTACCTACACAGAGTCAAAAGAGCGTTTGAATTATAGAATGGGAGATATTTTAAAACAACGTCGAAATGGATAAAATACAATTCTATTTATTTATTTATAGTAAAGTTATTCAACCCCTACTTAGTTCTAATATGTTTGCTGCAGTTATAGGTGCTACAGGTAGTTTTCTCGGAGGTGCGATTGGTGGATTAGTTGCATACAAAGTAGCTAAATTACAAGTCCAAAAAGAAAAAGATCTTGTACATGAAGAAAGACTTTCTACCTTAATTAGATATAAAAAAGCCCTTAGACAAGAATTAGAAAACAATAATTTATTTACTACTAGTATTAATATAAAAACAGATATAGAAACCATAAAAAGTATACTTCAATATAGCTTAAGTGATAATATTTTTAATAAAATAAAGTTAGAGTTAGATATAGACGATCTTTATCAAGCATTATTGGATTATTATTCTTTATTATTTAGAATAAAAAACGATGATTTTTTACTTAAACAAGATAATATCAAAGATTTAATTGCAGAATTAGAAACTCTTAACGATTTCAAACAAGAAATTGATAAATTATTAATAATCTAAACTACCATATCACTTTGCTTGCTCTATAAAAAAATTAGTAAGAATAAGAAGGTGTTCTAGATATGCAACAGGATGAAATCAACGAATTGATTAACCAATTCAAAAGACTTATTTTAGATAATAATACTATAAATATACCTAAAAGTAATCAATACGAAAAATTAGAAGCAAAATCTGTGAGTAAATTTTTTTACATAGATTTAAACAGAAAAGGTAATAAAATTAGAAGATTTACATTGCAATTGAGAAGTCAAGAAAGGAAAGATCTTCCCCTTCTTCGATTTGATTTATTAGGACCTCCACACGAAAATCCACCTGGAGATTTTCCATATGCAGGACATTTGATTCCTTGTCCACATCTACATATTGCACATGAAGATTATGGAGATAGAATTGCTTATCCGCTTACAGATGAAATCACACGTATGAATTTAACAGAGGCTCAATTAGATGATTTTGTAGTAATATTGAAAACTTTTTTATTGAGAAGTAATATTGAGGGTATAGATAACTACAATTATGCATATCAAGAAGATATGGGGATTTAGAAAAATTACGGAAAGGGTGAGAAGAAGTGTTTAAAATCAACGAATTAGAAAATATCTATATTAGATGGAATAAAGAAAACATAAAAATTATAGATCAAGGTGACTTCGTTGAAATTACAACTCCTTTCGTAGACAATCACCATGATTTCCTTCAATTGGTTTTATACACCAATAATAATCAGATTGTTCTTACAGACGACGGATATACATTAAACGAATTGGATATCTATGAAATTGATTATAAAAAAAATTCCAAGCGAAAAGAATTCTTAAAACAAACGCTCAATAGCTTCGGTGTTTCTATTATTAATTCTGAATTAACAATTACTTTTAATGATATTAACGTCTATCCGAAAAAAATGCTTAGTTTATTACAATGTATTGTAAGAATTTCAGATATGCTTCTTACAAGTCGCTCAACTGTTACAAGTATTTTTTATGAAGAAGTTGGAAATTTTTTAGATGATCATTATATTTTAAAAACTCCTGATATAGGTATTACAGGAACGAGTGGAAACGAGAATAAATTTGACTATGTTATACCAGCTAGTCGGATTAAACAAGAAAAAGTAATTAAAACTATTAATAAAGCAAATGGTGACAACTACAAATATCCACTTTTATCATTTTTGGATATCAAAGATAATAGATCAGAATCAGAATTTGTAGTAATCGCAAACGATGCGCAAAATCAAATTAGTGAAAAGTTTGAAACCTCCTTTGTTAATCATGGAATAAAGGTTCTCCGTTGGAGTCAAAGAAATGAGTGGGTCAATGATTTGAATCCAACAATAGCATAAATTAAAAACTCTACTTCCAATAAGTAGGGTTTTATTGTACACTTTACTAGAACACACGTTCTATTTATATTATTTTTAGGGGATGTTTATATGAGCTATACAACCTATACCGAAGACTTTATTAAAGAGCTTTATAGTTATTTGAACATTCTATTGCTTCATCAGCTTGGATTTCATAAAATCGCTGAGCTGCTTGGGATTCAAGTATTTTACTGGCAAGATAAAAGCCAAGCCCTCTTCATAAAAGAACACTCATATTTATTTTTAAATGAACAACTAACTAAACAGCAACTATGGCAAGATTTTTGTCATGAATTAGGACATGTACTTTTACATACTGGACATCAAGGACATATGTCTCCCCTATTTCGTGAGTATCAAGAGAATAAGGCAAACAACTTTATGTACCATGCTTGTGTCCCTACCTTCATGTTAGACGAAATAGAGCCACGTAATCTAACTGTTGAATATGTTCAGCAGCAATTTAATGTGGAATATGAATTGGCCTTCAAACGAATAGAACAATACTTTAGTAAGAAGAACCCATTCTGAAATGGAATAGGCAATCAAATGACTCTATTTTATAGTTTTAATCAGAATGATATAGGCATTCAAAACTAATGAAATGAAGGTGAATAATTTGAGATTAGGTGAGTTATTGAAGGAACTACGTGGTGATGAGGGTTTACGTGATGCAGCAAAGCGTATGAACATTACGTATTCTTACTTAGCTATGCTTGAAAGAGGAAAAGATTGTCGCACAGGTAATACTATTAAACCAACACCAGAAACCCTGTTACAAATCGCTAACGCATATAAATATGATTATTTTAAGTTAATAGAAGTGGCAGGTTTTTCGGATGATCCTTTTTATAATCCAGCATTAAAAGAACCTTTTGCTCATAATCCTACATTACAGCAATGGTATAAGTCTCTTCCCTATTGCAATGAGCAAGATGTTGAAAAACTAAAAATAATCTGGGATGTAATTCATGAAGGTGGTGACAACTAGTGCATTTCGTTCAAATTAATAAGACTACATGGCGTTGTACTGGTGAGGGCCCCCGTAACCCTTCCACTGGTAAACGTCGTCAAATTACACGCCGTGGTAAAAGTAAAGGTGAAGCTCGTAAAAGGGTAGAAAAAGCTATTGCTGAGCTAAAGAAGGTATATACCTTCGATGCAAAGATTACGTTTGATGAGTTTAGCCAAGAATGGTTGAAGCTCTATCAGCTGAAAGGCAATAAGGAAACAACAAATGAACATCGTGCCTATTGCATTTCCCTACTCAATCGTTACTTAGCGAAACAGAAAATGACTGCAATCTCAACGATTGAATTACAAGGTGTGCTCAATCACCTATTTGAAAATGGTACCGCATTTAATACACTACGGGGTACTCATAATGCAGCAAAATTGATTTTTGCCTATGCAAAAGAAACAGGATTGATTGAGATAAACCCTGTAGAAGCAACTTTTGTACCAAAAAAGAAAATGACATTAGAAGAAGTTACTACTGAGGAAACATCAAAGCTCTATCTAGAAACGGATGAATTGAAGGAATTTTTTAGATACGTGGACAAGCATCGTAATATCATTTATCGAACTTTAATTTATACAATCGCCTTCACAGGAATGCGACCAGGAGAAGCTGTTGCACTAAAATATGAGGATGTCGATTTGGAGAAAAAGGTTCTTCACATCAACAAAACGGTATATGCGAAAAAAAGCATACGAGGCGACTTTGAGCTCACTCCTCCAAAAACATTTGGAAGCATCCGCTCCATTGATATTGATGATATTATAGTAGGAAAATTGAAGCAGCTCTATCAATGGCGAGAGGATCGTGAATGGATCAAGTCCGATTTTGTATTCGGTGATAAGGATGGCATCCCCCCTACTGTCAAAATGCTCAATCAAACAGTTCGACGCCTTGGAGCCCTCACCGACCTCAACAAACAATTCCGCACCTACATCCCCCGCCACACACACATTAGTCTGTTGGCAGAGGCTGGTGTGGATTTGAATTTCATTATGAATCGTGGTGGGCATAAAAATTCTGATACAACAACGAAAATTTATTTGCATGTTACGTCTGGTATGCGTGCAGCTGCTACTGAGAAAATGCATGATCAATTTACAAAATTGTTAAATGACTAAAAAGGAGATATTGAGTTGATTCAATATCTCCTTATAAGTATAAAACTATCTAAATTATCTATTTTTCTTTTGTTTCTTCCTTTTTCTTTTCTCACGCTCTTTTTGTCTTTTAATTCTCCTATTTTCCCTGATACCCTCAACATGTTGATTCCATTCTTTACTTGCATCTTTTCTATTTTGAATAGGGTCTATACTTGTTGATAAAAGACAATTGGTTTGGTCTGCAATTCCTAATCCCATATTTGTATCAATTATATAATAATGATGATAATTATAAGCATGAGTTACTCTTTCAAGTTTAACTTCATCTAAATCACTACCTAAAAGAACATATGGATACAATGATCCTATTAATTTTTCCATTGTCCGTTTTTCAGTAGAACTAATATTTTTGTCCCAAAGAAAAACTAAAAACATGCCAGAACCAAATCTAATTATTACAGATAGTAATAGTTTATCTATTTTTAAAGTCTCTAAACTTTCTCGTGTTTTAAATTTATATTCTACTGGGTTGTCAAAAGTTAAAATACTATCTCTAATTAACAATGGATTAAAGTACAACCCCATTTTTAAATTATCAAAATAAAACTCTGGGAGAGGTGTCATATCTACAGATAGACCCCCAAAAATTGAGAAAGGAGCTTCAGGATCGGTTAGATGGCCTAAAATATATTTTCTATTATAATTGAACCAAGTAGTGTCGATATCGTCTTTTTTTGTTCTGGCAATGTTAAATGCGATTTTTAGAAGCCATCTAGAAAGCATTGAATGATTATAATTTAAAGTTAGATTATCATCAGCTTCATAGGTTTTCACAAAATACTCTTCAACTAACTTGGAGCCATATGTATCGAGATCGGATAAGTTTTCGTTGTTACATTTATTACAAACATCATTGATAACAATATGTTCACTTTTAAATGGTTTTTCATCTTTGCCTCTTAAATTATATTCACTTTCTGGGAAAAGATCGATTATTGATTTAGGAAACAAATGTTCACCTGTGAGTTGTTTCTCCTCTTGGCAATAGCTACACAACATATTACTTCATCTTCTTCAAATTTATAGTTCACTTCTTAATATTACATAGAAAGAATAAATAATACAATAATTTATAAAATATATAAATATTGTAATGAAATGTAAGAATCTAATAGTCACATACAGATTTAATACAAGAATAAATGTTTACTTTCCGTGACTTTTTTCAAAAATCAACCTCATTTAATCTCTACAAACCCTGGTATATCAAGAATCAAAAAAGCATGAACGCTTATATTCATCATAAGCGTTCATGCTTTTACCCTCTTTCATATGTATTCGCAAACCTTATTATAGCAAGGTTTTGTGCGAATGTACAAAGACATGCTTTTTCGATTTTGGTGTAACGAGAGGAGCATATTTAATTATATTAGCCCACCCCCAAACTTTCAGTAAACATCGCAAGCAACAGGGTCATATTTTTTACTCGTAAGTAAGGTTTTCTATTAAGCACCTGAACATTGTATGTTTTTGGTTAATTTTGTAGAATGAATGAAAGGGAGGCGAGCTAGCTTGGAATTCACAACAGAAAGATTAATGATTAGACCTTTTAAGAATACCGATTTACAGGATGTATTTGCGATTTATAATAATGAAGATACTTGTAAATTCCTATTACATAATCAATGGACTCATGAAAATATGGAGAAAAAATTTAATAAGAAACTAGCGAATGGTATACTCTCAAATGAGTCAATGTTAAGTTTGGCAGTTGTCTATAAGAATAAAGTCATTGGTGATTTGTCTGTATGGTATACAGATATGAAAGATACTGTTGAAATTGGATATAGCTTTTCCAATGAAGTGGCTGGGAAAGGTTTGGCAACCGAAGCAGTAAGTAGTTTAGTAGTTCAATTATTTGATGTTTTTAATGTACATCGTCTACAAGCTAAGCTGGATGCACGGAATATCGCTTCACAAAAATTATGTGAACGAATAGGCATGAGAAAAGAAGCCCATTTCACACAAGATTTTTGGAATAAAAATGAATGGACCGATAGCATTGTGTATGGCATGTTAGCCTCTGATTTGAAGGAGTAGAATTATTTACTGTGCTAACGGAGGGCTCATACTTTACCATTTACTATTGTTCAGCCCTCCAGTTAGAACATATTAACAAGCATTCAAATTATCATAAGAGGATGCTTACTAAAAAAGATTATTCAGCTTAAGCTTCGAAGTCTTCATCCAATTGACGCTTTACTGAATAATGTAGTGTCATCCTCTTCCCTTACTTTTACTATTTATTTTGTAATCTGAAATAAAGAAAGAGAGTGAAAGCCCTAGTAAAATAACGGGGAGGAAAAAGAGTCCTGCATCATATTTGACGGAATGCTCCATTTTTATGCCAAACAAATAGATGAATAATGTAAATGAAAAACATAATGATAGTGTCCCTGCTAAACTTTTCATTCAAATCCTCCTTATGTCAATCAGATAAAATAAAACATGAATAAGTACCTGGCCCACTACTAATTATTTTCCTTTTACAGCCCCTTCAATAGCAGCTATCCACTCCTTTCCACCGTACCTTCCCTATCAAACATCTTCATTCTTTGAGAGATAAAAAAGTTTAAATCAAGCACGGCTCATCTACGTCAGCCAGATGTATTCCACACTATAAATTTGGATTCAGATTCCATGCATGAGCGGAAAAATCAGACATTGAGTTGTTCATAACAAACGTCCGCCACCCGATTTAAGCACGTATAATAAATATTCGCCATACCTGATCGTACCGGAAATTCATTATGTCCCATTTCAATTTCATGAAAAAATATTTTCTGTAGGTGGGCTTGAAATTCGAACGATAGGTGACTTGTCTCGCTTCTAGCGTAATTATGTAACTGCCACCTTATGCACATATAGAAACACGGAGATTAACATCCCAGTTTAGACACCGTTACATAGCTCCCCATTGATTATTTACGGCACATTCTATAATATACTTATCATTACTTAATATTCCAATATTAGGTTAATTGAAAGCCATATGCTTCCTTTTGGCATTCTTCATCAGCCTGTATTTTAGTCGTTCCTCTAATAGAATATAGTCCCATAAAAAATGAAAGAGGTGGTTAATCATTAGTGAGCATGACTATAAAAAGTATAAAATTTATCCAAAATCAGAAAGATATACGGCTGTGTTTTTATTGGCTTCTGTAATGGTTTGGGGAATTTATGATCGGATTACGACAGGGGAGATCGGGGCTCCATGGTATATAATCATTTCCACTTCTGTATTTAATACCTTCCTTAGAACATATTATGCAAGAAAAGAAAAAAGGCGAAAAATGAATATGTAATGATGGTTAAAATGGATGTAGTCCCTATCTGAAGCAGGTGCTCGTGCGCTTGCATTTTTTGATCGTCGATTTTCATACAGTTCTTTAATCGCTTAGTCTCCGTTAAAAAAACCTACACCCTTCCACTTCATCTGTTTCCTTTTGTATCCCATTCAATTTCTCCTTCATGAATTCAACTTTTAACTTTTTTCTGATGTGTCCTATGACATTTATCGCTAATCATTTGGTTAGGCATACATATTATAAAATTATCGAAAGGAGGTTTATCATTATGTCTGGATACTATGGTGGTAACGGTGGAGGCTACGGGAATGGTACAGGGTTTGCACTTCTCGTTGTTCTATTCATACTTCTCATAATCGTTGGAGCTGCTTTCCTGTATAATTCATATTAATACCTTTAAAAGGGAACACCCTATTAATCCGTCCCGTGAAAACAATAAATCCTCCAATACTGGTAATAACAATAATCCATGCACCTATCTATTTTATGAGTCACTTTCGGGTGACTCTTTTAATTTTTTCCGCCTCCCTTTTCATTACGAACGACATGATAAAAAGCCACTCCGACATGGGATATGGCCTTCGACATAAAATTAATCAAATTGTATAGTCTGTTGCACGATGGATACCTTATAAACGTCTTTCGTATTAATTAATATCGATTTAAAATGTTCTGTTTCTGTAAAGGTATACCATGGTTTCTCGTTGAACCCATTAAATACTTCTTCTGTAAAAGTTTCTTGTCCAATATTAGTTTTGATTTTATATTCTTCTTCGCGACTTTCGTTAAAGTGGAACTTCACTGTATATTCATAATCCACGAACCAACACCCCCCATCTATCTTTATCATGGGATAAATAGTGTGGAAGTAATCAAAAGAAATATAAATGTAATAAAATCCCATGCCATTGTAAGAGTTCTTATATAATCCATAGAAAAAAACCAGGTACTCATTATAAATGAGCGCCTGGTTTTATTATTACCCGATAATGGGTATTGAAAGCATGCAAATATTAAAGTTTTACGATGTTTGCAGCTTGTGGTCCACGTTGACCATCTTCGATTGTGAATTCTACTTTTTGGCCTTCTTCAAGTGATTTGAAACCTTCACCTTGGATAGCTGAGAAGTGTGCGAAAACGTCTTGTCCGCCTTCTACTTCGATGAATCCAAAACCTTTTTCTGAGTTAAACCATTTTACTGTACCTTGTGTCATTTGAATGACCTCCATTAATTGTATTAAATAAAATCTTACATCGTTCAAGAAAAAATTCACATATTGCAAAAAGTATCAAAAAAACACGATTACTCTTTGTAATATGTGAATTCATTGTTTCTTTAGGACCGATTTTATTAATATCATTGTATAATAAAAAACCATATTTGTCTAGTACTAAGTAAAAAAATCCATAAACAATTATTTGGCTCGTTATATGTTTGCGTGTATTTCTAAAAAAACTCAGGTAATCAAGTCACTTGATTACCTAGAGAAAAATGTTTTTTCATGATTATTTTCCACTTAAACCTTTAGTGATCCTCGAAAACCTCTAGCTGCATAATAAGAATCTGCCCCATTATGATAGAGGAAGATTGTGTCGTAGCGACGATCACAGAAGATAGCCCCGCCCAGTTTACGGATTTTTTCAGGGGTTTGAATCCAGCTTGATGTTTTTAAATCGAATTTACCTAGTTGCTGTAACTCACGATATTGTTCTTCCGTTAAAAGCTCAATCCCCATTTCTGCTGCCATATCCATTGCGGTCGTTTCGGGTTTATGATTTTTTCTTGCTTCCCATGCCTCTCGGTCATAGCATACACTTCTGCGACCTTTTGGACTTTCTGCCGAACAATCATAAAACATATATTCATCCGAATTTGGATGATAGCGAACGACATCCGGTTCTCCGCCAGTTGCTTCCATTGCATGGAGCGACCACAGTTTATCTACATTCGCTTCCAGCTTAGCCTGGATATTTGTCCACTGAAGGCCCTCGTGGCGATTCATATTTTTCTCAAATCGAGCTTGCAATGTTTGCAATAGTTCCTCGCGTTGTTCAACTGATAGTTCTTTATTTGCCATTTTAGTTTTCCCCCTCACGCTTAAATGATAGTCCCTCTTCTTCCAATGAAGCTCTCATCATGGGGATTGACGCTGGTCCAATTCCATGAATTTTTAATAAATCTTTTTCGGTGTATTTGGATAGTTCATGCAAGGTATCAATCCCCTCGTGAACTAAGGCATTTCTTGCAGGAGAACTCAGTTTTGAAAGGAAACCACTCGTAGGCTTATTTTCTTTATCGCAGGTCGGGCAGCTTGGACAATCTGTGCTTTTGTAAAAACGATGTCCTTTTTCGCAAAACCTTAAACGTTTTTCTGCTTTCACTATCATCCCTCCAACATACATACTATTTGTTTATAGTATCATATTTCACTTGTCGGAATGAAAAGAAGAACTGGATCAAAATTTGTTCGATTTAAAACGTTTGTAATTGGTTATCTGTTAAATTCTGTACGCCCATATATTGAACTTTTGGTTCACCATCCACATATTTAACCACTGCATATCTTTGTATATTTGGCTTTAGCAATTCCCGAGCATCCATTGGCCAACTTGCAATGTCCTTCTTGAACATTTCCTCAGAAGTGACCGTCACATCTTTTGTTAAGGAATAATCTAAGCTATTAAATTCAGAGTCAAGAAATGTTACATAATATACATCATTAGATACTTTATAGACATCATGATAATTACGATGAATGGAATCGAAATAAAAGCCAGTTGGATAAATATAAAACTTACCTAACTCATAAGTTATAATGCCTTGGCTATCTCTCGATGGAAAATTCATACTATCTATAGCAAGGTCAACGCCGAATACCTCTTTATATTTCGCTTGTACGATAGCTCCATCGAAAACCATTTCGCCATTTTCCGAATACTCATGATCAATATTGTACTTCTGGACAACGTCTAACACTAAAGTCATAACAATTTGCGGGTCATGATGATTAATGCTTCTCATACTACTAAATTCATCTAATGCCTCAACAATCTCTTTCTTTTTATCCTTCTCCAGTAATTCTTCTTTCCCTACAATATTATTTACACTCGGTGAAAGAGTTGCAAGGGTTTTTCCAACAATAGTGGCTGGACTAGAAGCGTCAAAACCGTAATTTTTCTCAGCAAAATTACTAATCAGTATGGGACGTTCCTCTCCATCATATCGTGCAAATTCTTCTTCGAACGTCATTCGATCTGTTTCTTCATCATTTAATGTATAAAAGAGATCGCCTTCATTATTATGACCGAAATTACCGGACACTACTAATTCCATCTCTGATTTTTTGGGATCCTTTGCGTAAACCCATATGTTGTTATTAGCAATACCTTGACTCATTTGATGGGAAAACATTTTAACAAAGGTACGACCATCCTTCCCCTTTACTAAAGAAACATTCATGTCACAAGCGGAACATACTAATTTATCAATTTCACTTGAAAAAGATAGCAACGCATCTTCTCCATTTGGATTTCCCGTCCAAATTTCTTGTATGTAATTATCTTTATTACGATGAGGATAGGCAGATAGCGGGTAGTCAATTCCTTTCATGAATGTATAAACCTCATTAACACCATCATTATCAAAATCAACTAATTCCGCATATAAAACTCCTCTATCATGCTCATTTTCTGCAAAAGTATGCATGTCATATGTATAACCTAATGTTTCTACTGCTTCAGATAGTTTTTCGTATAATTGACGATCGACCACTTGCTTTTGCCTCTCTTGATCGTTTGTGACTATTTTTTCAGCATCCTCAGCTTTAGCAGTAGGTGTCTCCTTTACTCCGTTAGAGCATCCGTACATTAGTACAACTAAAAATAATAATAATAAATAACTTTTTTTCATTTAACACTACAACCTTTCAATACCTTAATAATATCTATATCAATTTCCTATATTTACTACTTTATACCAATATCACTAAGCTGTATCTAGTAAAATTTTGATTTTACGTAAACACTATAAGAAAATAACCAAAAGGATGTTTATATAAAAGATATTATTATGTTACAAAATGTATTTCCGTCCTAGTAGCATGATAAATTGATGATAATTACATTCTTTCTGAATCGAAAAGTAATGCCCCGTTGTCATTCAAAAAAATTTGGCGTAATTTGCAAGTTGGTAGTCAGTGTTTGCTAGTTACATGGCGTGATGAAAAAGTTACTATATATACTGTTCCGTTTAAACACAACTTCTTAAAGACAATAAATGAATAAAGGAGCCTGATACATTGACGTTACCTACCTCTACTCGTATTAAAATGCCATTAGGATTTTGGGAGGGGCTCCGTCAATTAGGGATAGCCCCCCACGATGTCATCCGAAAAGCACAATTACCTATCACTTTGATGACTGAACCAACTGTTTCGCTAGCACAATATTACGCGATTTGGCAGGCATATGCCGATCACATGGACGACATGGCTACAGGAATCATCCAGCTGGCAACTAGCTTTGATAGCAATCATTACCCACCAACCGTCTTAGCAGCTTACCATGCTCGTGATTTCCGTGATGCTCTCAACAGAATGGCACGCTACAAGCAATTGTGCCCGCCTGAGAGCCTCCGTATTACTGAGGAGGGAGAAAATTGTATAATCGAGCTGCAATGGTCAGATAGGGAGCAGTCGGGTCCGCCGATGCTTGTTGGCATCACACTGGCCTTTCTGCTTGAGCTAGGACGACGAGGAACGGATAGCCCTTTAACAGCAAAATGCGTTGAATTTTCACATTCAA
The DNA here is from genome assembly GCF_019091145.1 of Lysinibacillus sp. GbtcB16. Lineage (NCBI taxonomy): Bacteria > Bacillati > Bacillota > Bacilli > Caryophanales > Bacillaceae > Lysinibacillus > Lysinibacillus sp. GbtcB16. The sequence continues at coordinate 1,388,621 of NZ_JAGXJV010000001.1, read as the reverse complement.
TGGGTGATATCCAAACGCTTGAAGCCTATTTCGGTTGTCGTATCCAGATAGGAACAAAATGGAACAGGTTGACGTTACATCGAGAGGATTTGGACCGCCCCTTCTCTTCATATAATTTAGAGCTATTAGAGATGCTGACTCCGCCTCTAGATCAATCATTGAGCGAGCACCAACAAAGCCGTTCGCTTACCGAGACGGTCAAGTGGATGATGAAACGTAGCTTAATGGGAGGACGCCCAGACATTCTGACGGTTGCCAGCGAGTTAGGGATGAGCGACCGTACTTTACAGCGTCGGCTTTCAGACGAATGTACGAGCTTTAAGCATCTGTTAATGGAAGTTAGACAGGAGCAGGCACAGGTTTATTTAGCAGACCCCTCTCTTGATATTAAAGAGGTCGCCTTTTTAATTGGCTATGAAGATCAGAACTCGTTCTACCGTGCCTTCCGCCTTTGGGAAGGGGATACACCAGCAAATTGGCGTACTAAACATATAGAAACAAATGTTTAAATTACTATAATAATAAAGGAGAAATAGAGTATGGATATGGGATTGAACAATAAAACAGCTTTAGTTACTGGATCAACGAGAGGTATAGGGAAAGCCATTGCTTTTGAGCTAGCCAAGGAAGGTGTTCATGTACTCATTAATGGGCGAAATTATAATGAGGTAGAACGCATTGTAAATGAAATAAAGTCCGCTTACCCATCTACGTCACCTCAAAATGCAACAGCCGATCTTGCAGATACCCAGCAAAGAGAAGCTTTATTCGAAAAGTATCCCCATATAGATATACTCGTGAACAATATGGGTATTTATGAAATGATGTCCTATGAAGATGTTGACGATGAGATATGGGAAAAATACTTCCGTACGAATGTTCTTGCGGCTAATAGTCTATGTAAATTTTACTTACCTACAATGCTAGAAAATGAGTTCGGCCGCATTATTTTTATCGCGAGTGAAGAGGCCATTATGCCTTCTGGGCAAATGCCTCAATATTGTATGACAAAAACGATGCTCCTCTCTTTGTCAAAAAGCCTATCTCAATTAACAAAAGGAACAGAGGTTACCGTCAATACAATTATGCCTGGCCCAACACTTTCTGAGAATGTGTATGCAATCATTGATAGTATGTATGCTAATCAAGAGATGAGCTTTACCGAGAAAGAGCACAAATTTATGACTACAAACCTCCCTCAATCGGAAATACAAAGGTTTATCAAACCCATTGAAATTGGGCGAATCACTACCTTTATTTGTAGTCCCTATGCTTCCGCCTTTAAAGGCTCTCCGATTCGTATGGACGGAGGTATGATACCGACTATCTTTTAATAGGTAGAGCTCAAAAACGGAAAGCCAATGTCACCACTACGGCGAGTCGAACTGTCTACCTCATGTGTCACCGCCCTTTAACTTATGCTATAAAAGCCATCAAGAGTGTGAACTCTCGATGGCTTTGACCGTTTGAATGGCATATTTTTATACTGTTATTTACCTTCTATCCATTCATTACTGTACATGAACTGTATATGTTCCGTTCTCATTCGCAAATTTATAAACATATAAATAATACTTTCCAGGCTTTGCATTCAATTTACCGTTTATCATGTTTCCGTCTTCCTGTCCAAAAGACGCATAATTTTGGCTATCTGATTCATGATAAAGCACCCATGTCATGCCAATTTGGTTTTCATTTAAAACTGATATATCTATTTCTTTAGGAGATGTAACATTGAATTCGTATACATCCGTATGATCATCCTCCATTAAACTACCGTTTAGTGGTGTATTAAATGGAAGCATAGTGGCTTCTTCTGGACGATTGTTTGGTTCTATCTCCGTTTTGGTACTATTTTGTACTTGAACTGTATATGTTCCATTTTCATCATCAAACTTATAAACGTATAAATAATACTTTCCTGGTTTCGCATTGTACTTACCTTTTATTGTCTGTCCATCTTCCTGTCCATATGCTACATAGTTTTGCTTATCAGATTCATGATAAAGCACCCACGTCATGCCAATTTGATTTTCATTTACGACAGAAATATCAATTTCTTCTGGCGATGTAATGTCAAATTGATAGATATTTGTATCATTATCAATCAAACTACCTTTTAGTGGTTTATTGAATGGAATGATCGTCGCATGTTCTTGCCCTGTCTGTCCTCCTTTCCGTACAGTGGCAGTTGTTTGCCCTTTACTTTCTTGTCCCTTATTATTTTTCACGGTTAACGTCACTTTGTAAGTTCCTTCATTTTCGTATACATGAGTAGGATTTGCTGCTTCACTTGTTGCGCCATCACCAAAATCCCAAAGATAAGAAACTATTTCTCCATCCGTATCCTTTGACCCATCACTGTTAAATTGAATTTTTTCATTGGTCGTGCCAGCATATGGACCATTTACCTGTACAATTGGTGCTTGCGTTTCACCGTCATCAGTGGAAACGCCGTGGAAGACTACATCATACTCGAACTGGTTTGCCGCATTTACACGATAGTTGACAAAGTACGCAGTCAATGTTTTATAGCCGCTCCACTCTTTTTGAGACAGTTGCTCCAGCACTTGGTTTACTTGCTTACTCATCGTTTTCCAATCTTGAGATTCTCCTTGTGTAGCACCACCTACATATGTTCCCTCGAGTGTAAACGTATTAAAAAATTGAGACTGGTGTTTCGTCATATTTGCATCTTTCACATGTGCAATATCGACAATTTCTTGCTGTACTTCGTTTAACGCTTTTGGTTCATGCGGCATTAAATAATCCTCTGCTACTTGTGGCACCTCGTATGTTTCTTGGTTATCGATCAATTGCTGCATATACGCTTGATATTCCATATTCAACTGTGAATTTTTACTTAAAGTGTCACGATAGGCATCATAATTTTTCACATCGTTCGCGCGAATTAAATCTTGAATTCTATCAAACATATCGAATTGATGAGTATACATATAAGACTGTAAAGCAAATGAATAATTGTAAAAATCCCAGGAACCATATGTGGCAAACATTGTTTGTTCAGCTGTATAGCGTTGTGATGGATCATGTGACAACCCACTTATAATGCTCTTACGAGGCACAACGTCATTTGTACGTGTTGACCCTGCAAAAAATTCTGCATTCCCTTCCTGGAACCATGTGAGTCGCTCATTTTGATACATATCACCCGTCCCGAATAGACCAGGCACCTCAAATCTACCTTGTAAAAAATGCGTATATTCATGACGGAACAGCTCTTCTAAGCTATAAATACTTTGCTCAGGTGTACGTTCATATGTAAAGAATGTTCCAGTCTCTTCAATATAAATACCACCATTATTTGTTTCATATCCGTACAATTGACGGTTTAATCGATATTGATCGGGAGAGTTATAAATGACAACTGTTAAGACATCGTCAGCATTACCTGGCTCTAGTGCTTGATCATTCCCGATTACACGATGATATTGTGCCTTTACCTCTTTTGCCGCCCAGTATAATCTTTGAATTTTATCTTCCGTTACTTGATCTCCCGTTTTGAATACAATAGATCCATCATCAAATGTATATGTTTTCGGTAGATACTGTTTTTTTCCTTCTTCGCGTACTTTTTGTAAATCAACGGTATTTCCGTTTAAGTCACGTCCATCATAATTTGTCGTAATTTGCTCTACTGCCACAAAATAAGCTTCACTTAAATAGGGATACATATGCATCGCTTGTGTAACTACTTCTAAACCTTTATTCGGATTGCTATGGAATTGCCCTAAACGCCCTGCATAATAAATGCCATTATTAATTAACCAACTATTGCTATCCGTCACATTATGTATTAGGGCAATGTTATTAACTTCCTCTATGAAGCTATCAATCTTCCCATACCACATCGTTGTATTGGCCTCTTTACGAGTGTCATATAAATACGACTGCATATCATAATCAATGCCGTGTATTAAATCGTAAATAGCTTGTCCTTTTGAATTCTCACGTTCATAGGTAGAAAGATTTTCATTATATTGTTTTAAAATCTTCGTAGCATGTTGAACGGTTTCCACATCACTAGAAGCATTACCTATTAATTTTCCATAGGCAGATACAACTTTATCTTGCTCATCTGTACCAAGTTTAAAGTTTGGATTTTTAGCTATTTCATTTAAGGCTGGTAAACATTTATCTTGGAAACTTCTCTCATTTAAATAACCTAGTTCATTATTATAAAACGCTACATAAAAAGCAGAACGCAGTACCTCAACAAATGTTTCGATCCCCTTTGAATCATCCTTCGTAAACGAATTTCCTCTATTCCCTAATTCATTAATGATTACTTGCATGCGCTCTTCATTTTGATAAAAAGCTTTTGTGTCATCATTGAATTGGAATAAGTCTGTAATTTGGTACCAACGGATACTGCCCAGCGTATGGATGAGGTCACGATCGCTCATTTTATTAAGCTCTGCCATCGAGTACTGCTCCTGCAATTGCTGTGTATCCATCTGTTCCATAATGGGTGCTGGATGTTGTGAAAAATCTCCAATTTCTAAACGTTCTTCATAGGATAATGTTTCTTCAGCCATTGTCGAATGCACCATTTCATCTTTCGACATTTCTATGCCAATGGGTTTCATTTGTAATACATTATAGGGCGTTTTTTCTGCTGCCGATGCTTCCGCCTGTAGCCCACCTAACGAAATGGCCATTGTACTAACCCCAATTAACAACTGATTGAATGTAAATTTTTTCTTCATTCTATATCCTCCTATAGTCCTATGTAGGTTTTTTGGCAATATAGTTATTATTTGGTACTATATTACCTATCTTAAAATAACATATTATGTAAAAATATCAACATTAAATGTTATATTTAGGAATATTTTCTTCCATATTTTGAACACTAAGACACATTTAGATTGTTTCCTTATTAAAAAAACCCGAGATGCGGATTCTTTTTAGAAAGGAGCGACCATACAAGCGGAGAGAATTCCCCTCATTTCCTTCTTTCTCACTAGACAAACAAAGAAAATCCCCTCTATTTATGATATTCTTGAAAATAAATAAGCTAGTATAGGGTAAATACCATTTCTCTACCCTCCCCACCTACATATTATAGGTTGTAGAAAGGGGGGATCTTCAATGGGATACGGATACGGCGGAAATGTAGGTAATATGAACAACGGCGGTTGTTATTATGGCGGCGACAATGGCGGCAGCTATAACGGTTCATCTTTTGTATTAATCGTAGTTCTTTTCATTCTTTTAATTATCGTTGGCGCTAGTTTTATGGGTTACGGATACTAATACATCCCTTTAGCACCTAAAAATATCCCTTCAATATAATGAAAGGGTCACTTAAACCAGCCTAGTGATCCTTTTGCTTTTCAGAAAGGAGCGATTCGTTTTTTTGCAAAATTATAAACCGAACATCTTTATGAGAATAATAAAAGGGGTCATTGGCTCTGCATTACTAACGATAGGTCTCATGTTCATCGTAATCTCTGTAGACGATAAGCAATTTCTCCAAAATGTATAAGTAAGAATTATCGGTGTCAGCAGTATTTTTATAGGCATCCATTTATTACATAGACAATTTCATCCTCATTCATACAATAAACCAGGTACGCCTAAATAAAGGGTACCTGGTTTATTTTTTTACATTTATCCTAAAGTCGATAGATAGATCTCTTTTTAATGGTGAAATCGTTATGATGGTCTATAAATCCTAGTTATCTTATCATATAAATAGTAATGTTAAGCGAAAAGCGTTTAACAAGGCATCTCCTGATTTGTTACTATGGGGTACTTTCTATGAGTGCCCCTCCCATTTTTCGGTCACGCGATTTCATTACATTCGTATAAGAGTATTCAACATGATTGGTTGTGAATCCATGTTAGAGTTTATGTTAGCCATTTTAGCCAATGCATTGGATGGTTCTACCACTTTACATACAACAAAAATCGATCGCAATATGGAAAGGCTACGACAGTATGATTGGTTTGAGGAAGAATACCAAGATGATCGGTACCACAGATTATTTTTTGCCAATCGTCACGTCAGAAAATATCTTCAACATAATAGACGAGTCAATTAGATGATGAAGAAAAAAAAGAACGCAAGCCAAATTTATAGATTTTTTACACAAACAATTGAAAAATCGTCCTCTAGGTTGGTAGAAATAACTTCCAACAGAACATATATTCGTGTATAATTTTAGTATACGAGCGAATGGAGGAAGAATATGAACGCAATTGATCTACTTGTATTAAATTTCGAGGAAGTGCGTAGACGTAGTATTAAGCTATGGACATCTATCCCTCAAGAAAAGTTACGTTGGAAGCCCGATCATGAGGCAATGTCTTGTATCGAGATGATACGACATGTGCTTGAAAGTGAACATTATTACCACCAGGCGATTAAAAATAAAGGCAGTCTAGGTACTTATGAATCTCCATTTGAAAAACGGCCTTACACCACTGTTGAAGCAGAACTATTATGGGCAGAGCCTTATCGACTTGAATTTATGGAAACGGTTCAATCATTCGCGAATGAGGATTTAACAAGGATTCAAATTGACCGCTCAGATGTAGGATACATAAGAGATTTGGGAGATATGTTGCTGAGGATTGCCTACCATGAGTCCGTTCATACGGGGCAATTACTGGATTATTTCCGAACAGCGAAAGTGACAATCCCGAAAATTTGGGATTAATAATGAAAGGTGTATCACTAGTAGATACACCTTTTTTAAATGATCGTTAAAATATCCTTCGGCTCCTGTAAAACATAATCTGCCTCTTCGTACCCCTTAGTCGTTTTGGCCCCCCACAAAGCTAGAGCAAATTTGGCTCCTGCTTGTTTGGCGCATTGCAAATCATATACCGAATCCCCAATATAAATAGCATTTTCAGGGGCTACCTGCAATAATTCCAGACAGGCTAAAAGTGGCTCTGGGTGAGGTTTATGTTGCTCCGTATCACTGGCACTAATGATGTGCGTGAAATAATTACTTAACCCAAAAGGATCAAACTCATCTGTTACTTCTTGTCTTGTTTTCGATGTAACAATGCCGAGCTGTATGGGTTTACTTGCTAAAGATTGGATGACCGCTTCTAATTTTGGAAAGACCGAAACCTCCTGTGAAAAATCAAGAACAGCTGTAGACCATTTTTGATGAACTGTCTCTATATTATCAACGTTAAGCTGTTGTAATGTGTCCTTCCCTGGAATGCCTAGGGCAAACCTTAATTCATCCAAAGCATACTCTTTTGCTGTTTCCTCACGCAATGTCCTTTGCAGCGACTGTAAAATCGCTTGTTCTGTATCCAAAATTGTCCCATCTACATCAAAAATAATCGCCTGTAGCATAACCATCCCGCCTTCCCTATACATGATTGCTGTTGACAAACATACATAATTGATGGTACTTGTCCTCATCATAATCTTTTTGACCGCGTATAAACTTCTCTTTTAAATTATAAAAACAAATGTCAAGATATTCCTTATTATGATGCTGCTTGAAAGGTATTTTTGCCTCGACTGTCCCCAACGCCTCAAAGTATTTATTCATCTTTTCAAATGTTCTAATTTGATAGCCACGCTTTTTCATTTCAGTAATGATCATTTCCGTATAAATAAACAAGTCGTCTTTAGGATATTCGTATATATAATTAATGAGTATATGCTTATCTTCCTTGGCAAATATACTGTTTAATTCTCGCCATTGTGAAAGTAGCTGCCCTTTTGGTAGGAAGGCTATTAAATCTACATGCCATAATCTCATGCTCTCTCCCCTTTCTATTATTCACTCAATCATGTAAAATATTCCATATTAGTAAAACACAAATGGAGGTATATTACTATGGAAATAAAAATTGCCACACTTGATGCCATTCCACAAATCGAGGTGTTATACCAAGAGCTCTTTTTAGAAATGTCCATTCTACAACCTAAATATATCAGACCTACTAAACAAGATGTCAATTTTATTCGCTTTACAATTATCGAGGAAGATTCCGATATTTTAATCGCTGAAAAAGATCAAGAAATCGTAGGGTTTTTATTACTAAAGGAAATGACGACCCCTCGTTATACATGCATGGTTGAATACAAATACGCTTTTATTATTGATGTCATTGTTGGCAAGCGATATCAAAGTAAAGGAATTGGAACGGCCCTACTGCTAGAAGCGAAGAAATGGGCTGATACGCGCAAATTGGATTATTTGGAGTTGAACGTTCTGTCTGGAAATAAAGGAGCTATCGCTTTATATGAAAAACTTGGGTTTCAGGATATGAACCATACGATGCGCTTTGAGTTGTAGAGTACTCTCAAGCAATGAAAAACTTGCGCTCAGCCCTTCTGATGCATATAATCAAAAAGTCGCCTATATAATAGGGCGACTTTTTTGATGTTTATTTCGTTTTATGGCATCGGCTCATACATACGTTCGCTCAAAGAACCTATTACCCATTGATTATTTCTCTTCGTGATTAAAATCTGCTGAGAAATTTCATTAGATTGATTAGGTAAACTCTCACTACGATAGATATACATATTTGTTTCTTTTGGATAATAATAATTATAACTTGTTGTATATGGAGATAAATCTGTATAGGTTACATTTCTCATAATAATTAAATTAATCATTTCATCAGTAAAATACGGCTTTAAGTATTGTCTTTTTTGCGCGACATTCGACAAATTCTTCACTTTGTTAATCGCCTCATCTAGCAGCTTATAGCCATCCCGATAAAACAGTGGTTGTGCATAAACAACGAACCTATTTTGCTCTGAAGAGGAACTAGCCATCCGAGCTTTTTTATCCCAATACGTACTATGCCCTAATGCATCACCAATAAATCTAATGGGTAAAAAAATGCTGCCATTTTCTAAAAGTAATGAGACATCCATTTGAATTTGCTCATTATTGACTTTTAATACCTTTGAGCCAAGTGTCATTTTCATCACCGTCTTGTCAGTGATGACCGTTGCCGTTTTTGTAGTGTTATCCCAATTTACCTTAGCTTTTAGCTTTTCACCTACAGCTCGTATAGGCGCGTAAAGTCTAGCATTCACGACTTTACCATTGTAGATTTCATAATCCTTTTCACTGGCATAGGCAGTACCTTGGACAGTACCTACCTGTAATAAAACGACCAGCGCCAGTAAACCACTCACTAATTTTTTCATGATTCCCACTCTTTCATCTAGTCATTATCCATGTCTAAAATATCATATTTTTACTAAATTTAATAGTTTTATTAAATTCCGTTAAATCTTTCTAGGATTGTAATAGAAAAAAATAGACAAAGTCCTATTCAAGACTTTGTCTATTTTCTGAGCTGATTTCAACCAGTATCACTTGTCTATATTAATTTACTTTCTTTCAGTAAGTCATAAATAATCGTATCTTTTGTTTTGTGAATTCCTAATTTACCAATTTGTTTTAAAATAAATGGCGCATCAATATCTGTTAATTTTTTGCCATCTAATAAGCGAGCAGTTGAAGCTAATAATGTGCGAACATCAAAAGAAGAGGCGAATACTTCTGGAACTCCACGATCAATATTTAATAATTGATAGACTGCCTCCATCGCAGTTCTTACTGAATATTCAGTAGTAAAAACGGTATCTCTTACAGTTTCACTAAAGTTGCCAATGAAGGCTAAATTAGCAGACCCTTCTGGCACAACTAGTGGACGATCCCCCATGGCTCTTGGCATGAAATAAGAGGTGATATAAGGCATATAGCACGGAATCGTATTACAGGAATTTTCGGCGATGTCTGGAATTTCATCAACCGGTACACCCATATGGTAGAGCCACTCTTGTGCTATCTCAATACCTGAACATTCCGTAATGCTTTTTTTAATAAAATCACCTGGTTTATTTGATAGTAAACCATAAATCCAAACGACTAATTGGTCTTTTGGTTGATGCTTAAAGTGAGGTTGTCGGTTTAACGTATAGCTTAGCATCCAATTAGAATCTGTAGCTGTGACAATACCTCCAGTCACTACTTTGCCTGCATACGGGTCTCTTTTACTAATTTTTTCAATATAAGGTGCCACTCGATCGTCTAAAGTTGTTAGGGTGGCGGAAACAAACCAGCTTTCCTCTGGAAGATTATCACAGAACTTTTCTGGTCGTCCAAAGTCAGTATCCTGGGCAGCGATGTTTTTCCACAGTGACCAGCTTCCACCTAATTCTTTATTGACAGGGGCTGGTGTATAATTATCCCCGTATGTTGTACTCTCTGTGATACTACCATTTGTCACAAATACCAATTCATTTTCTGTAAGTTCAATATTCTTTTTCTCACCATTTTTTCTTAAAACTAATGTATGAGCTACTTTTTTGTCGCCCACTTTATCGACCAAAACATTCTCCACTACCGTATTATATTGAAAATCAACATCATGACCTTCTAAATATTTTATCATCGGCAGCACTAACGATTCATACTGGTTATATTTCGTAAATTTCAATGCTGATAGATCTGGTAATCCACCAATATGGTGAATGAAACGCATAATATAACGGCGCATTTCCATTGCTGAATGCCATTTTTCAAACGCAAACATAGTGGACCAATACAGCCAAAAGTTCGATTCAAAGAATTCCTCTGAGAAAACATCTGTAATTTTTTTATCCTCTAGCTTTTCCTCAGGTGTAAAGAATAATTTAATCATTTCCTCGGATGACTGATCCGATAAGGTGAATTTGCCATCATCCTCAAGTCTTTGACCTCTATCTTTTATTAAACGACATTTTGAATAATTGGGGTCCTCTTTGTTTAACCAATAAAATTCATCTAACACAGAAGCATTGTCTACCTCTAATGAAGGAATGGAACGGAATAAATCCCATAGGCATTCAAAATGATCTTCCATTTCTCGACCACCGCGAATAATAAATCCTCTCGTCGGATTAAGTATGCCATCAAGACTACCTCCTGAAATATCTAACTCTTCCAGAATATGAATATTTTCACCTTTCATTTGGCCATCACGAATTAAAAAACATGCTGCTGACAGCGAGGCTAGGCCCGAACCAATGAGATAAGCAGATTTTTTATCTACTCCCTCCGGTTTTTTAGGACGTGCGAAAGCTTCATAGTTACCATTGCTGTAATACATATTACCGCCTCCATATTTATTATTCCAATATAGAATAACATGAATTACCACAGAAATGGTAAAAGGAAAGAATGATTAACAAAATATTCAAATTCAAAAGAAAGCACTCCATTCGAAGTCCCCTATAATTGGACATAACAGTCGGTTGTATTTTTATAAGTGGATGATGAAGTACAAAAAATGACGATCTACACCTAGATCAATGCCTTAAAAAGGAAAACGGAATACAATTATTGGATGTACAAATTGCATAAATATTATATTAAAAAAATCATTCGTCACATAAATTTTGATTCTCCTTAGTTAAAACTTCCTTTTATGTTTACCAAATTTTTCATTACCTCTTTTAAAATTACCTGTCAATTTCGCTAATAATAATTGAACTTCTATTGTCTGTTGTTCCGCTTCATGTATTTTTGCTAAAAGACGCTCTGCCTCTTTTTCCTTAACCACTTTAATTTGTTTCCCCTCGTAATAAATAGCGACAGTCCCTTTTTTCATAATTTGATACGTAAAAGGCTCCTCGCTTAATCGATTTCGTTTATCAATTCCGCTCACTTTTTTCAACTCCCGTCCTCATTATTGTCCACATCCATAAAATATTTTTGACGTCTTGTTATTTTTCACATCACCAACATCTGTATGTTTCAACGGTTCTGCAGTAATACTAATAAAGATTAGATTAGTTAGTAATGAAAGGGTAAAAGATGATTTTACATTTATTTTTAGTTTTTCTAATTCCTTGGACGATTTGTCTCATGCATCTATACAAAAAAGATAAAGTATTGCTTTTTTTAGTGGCTCCATTTTTTAGCGTAGTGGCTTATCTGATGAATTCTCTTGGCTTTTATTTTGATTTTTGGGAGGTGCTACCTTTTCCCGAACAAAAAAGCTTCGCTTCACTACCTTTTGATATTGGCATATATCCTGTCTTATCCTGCTACTGTATCTATTCCATAAAAAAAACGAACAAACCTTTTTTGGTTCTATTATTAATGACATTGCTCACCACTTTTTTAGAAGGGATATTTGTTTTCTTTGATAGGGTCAACTACCAAAACGGATGGAATATTTATTTTACCTTTTTCTCCTATTTGCTCCCTTATTTATTTTTGTATGGGTATTATAGATTTTTACTGAAAATACGCGTCCTCCAATAACTATTTTTTTGCTAAAATAAATAATTTTTCTTCAATATAGTTTTAATTTCTACTGAAGAGGCAATCAACTAGATATACTAAGTGAACGCTTCATATATATAGTAGTAGTTAAGCTAAACTAGTTTAACAACCTCCTGATTTGTTACTTAGGGTCACTTCTTACCAAAGTGACCCTTCATATGTTTAATAGGACTTACATAAGTTATTAGGAAGATTGAGTAAACGTAAAATTTACAATATATCAAAACATTTTCCTCCCTATTTTCGTTTTCAAATTAAAAAGGAGGAACTGTTCCATGATGAGTATGCTAAATGTGGGAAGCATAGTCCTTGGATTAATGGCCATATCGTTACCCATTGCTAGTCTTTCAGCAACTTCGAAACAAATTCAACATTATTGATTAACGATACGCATATTAAGTCTAAGTGCTTGTGCTATTTCGATTAGTTTCCAATTAATTTATAATGTCCATCTTGTGAAGATTAAGGATTGAAGTGCTCTTATCAAGAAGTTCCATACTGGCTCCTATTCTTATTAGTAAGTACGATTCTATTAAATATCCTCATTCTTATTTTTAAACGAAATGAAGTATAAGACCGAATACGTAGTAACGCTGTTGTGAGGCTACTATGTATTTCGTATGATTTCCCCTCTCGACATTTTTATAAATTCAAATAGTTTTTATAAAAGGAGGTTGGCGAATGTCAAAAATACCCATTTATATAAAGCTGCTCATTGGGATTGGGATGATTATTATCCTTACCTCACTGTTTCTGTTAAAGGATCATCCTTATTATGTATGGCTAAGATGGACAGGCAATATTTTATTGATCGTCGGTATTGTACGGATTCCTTTTACACAGAAAACTGATAAAAAACAAGTCAATACTCGATAAACCACTTGGACTCTCAGGTAAATTTCCACATAAATAAATCCTTTTATTTCTAAGTCTTTTCCTTTATTATCAATAAGGGCACCCTAAAATAAAGAGATAGAGGTGCTGACATGTTTGGTATTATTAATTATGAAATGTTTTTATTAACAGGAATTTTATTAAATCTAGTTCCTGGCGCAGACACTATGTATATTATTGGGCGAAGTATTGCCCAAGGAAAAAGAGCGGGTGTATATTCTGTTTTTGGAATTATTACTGGCTCCCTAATTCATACGTTATTGGTTTCTTTTGGTCTATCACTCATTCTGACAAAATCAATTATATTATTTACAATCATTAAGGTAATGGGTGTTATATACCTCGCTTATTTAGGAATAAAGATGATACGCGATCAGTCAACGATCGGTTTTGAGTCATCTACAGGGACACTAAACTTAAGAAACATTTATATACAGGGCCTATTTACAAGTTTGACGAATCCAAAGGTTTCCTTATTTTTCATTGCGTTTCTCCCGCAATTTATTGATGTTCACGCATCTGGGCCCATTCCATTCCTCCTTTTAGGCCTTACTTTTACAGCAACTGGACTTGTCTGGTGTTTAGTTGTTGCTTACTTCTCCTCGTATATGACGACAAAATTACGAGGCAATCAAAAGTTTGGACGCCTTCTAAATAAGGCGACAGGAATACTATTTATTGATATGGGCTTCCAATTGCTGCAAACAAAAGCTCCACATTAATACGGAATTTTACAATTATGCCCCCCACGAACAGCTCCTTTCATTTTGAAGGGGCTGTTTGACTATAAATTAGGCAAATATCAAAAGAATTGATGCAAATGAGACAAGCAAATTGATCATTTAAAGTTTACTTAAAAATTCTGTGTTGATTGGCAGAATCTTTTCTTCAACAATCAGGTTAGAATGTTGAAGAACATTCTTTTAAGAAAAATTTTCAAAGGGAGTGTAAAAATGGACCTATTACTTTGGATAACTATTGGCTTCATCCTAATTGGATTTGTTGTTCTCACTTCTATGAAAAAAGGGATGGAAAGGAAGATCGCTTTTATAAAAGCAAATAGGGAAAACGAGGAAAACTCATCAAAAGCTACATCCGTCATTTGGTGGATATGGGGTTCCACAGCTTGGGGGATAGCGAGTATGTTTCTTGTTGTTTGGTGGTTGCATAATCATTTTAGATGAACCGCAAAAAGCCATCCCCTCCACAAGCGGAGAGAATGACTTTCCTTCATAATCATAAATCGCAATACTACAGATTACAGCTTTGCCCAACGTTCCTCTAACCAATCCATAAATTGTACACCTTTGTCGCCTTCATACGCATCAAAGACATCTAAACGCATCCGTTTTAGTTTATCCGCAAAATCTGCCACTGTATGGTCCTTCGGCAAGCTCTTTTTAACTCGCAGGAAAATTTTGTCTGTTCCTTTGATAATATCAAAACGTGCCGGTGATGGCTTCTCTACGTCCGCGCCAAGCGCCGCAAGTGCTTCATAGGCTGCTACTTGCACCTTGTAGACAGTATCATGCTGCATACGATTAATTAATAAATCTATAATTTTGTCATGTTGATAAGCCGATAACTTTTCGACTGCGTCTAAACGCTCTCGCCAGCTAGATGTATAATTGGCCTGTTTTTTTAATGCTTCATACTGCTCGGGTAATGCTGTTTCAAACTGTTTCAAGTAATTGCACCTCTTTTTTTAACTAGAGGAAAAATAAATTCTTTTTCTTCTGCTTCACTTATTATACGTTGTCTTGGTGAAAATAGCGATGATTCGTTGATAAGGACAAATACCATTAAGGGGTCACTACCTTCTGTAAAAAGGATTAGCGCTCGTTTTCATTTGACCGAGCGCTATTGGACCTTCTGCCTTTTTATTTACCTATCCCCCTATTCTTCTTGTTATTATTAACATAAAGTTATAAAATCAGATGAAAAAGAAGGTCTTTTGATGTTAGAAAAATTAAATGTATTTCTCCAAAAATACATTGCGATCTTGACACCATTAAGTTTAATTTTAGGTGTATTATTAGAAAGCATAGGACAAAGCTTATTATTCCTCGTATCATGGCTATTTGCATTCATGACATTTTCAGGAAGCTTACATATGAAATTTAAAGATGTAAAAATCTTTGTGAAGCATCCCGGACTTATTATGTTCTCCATTATTTTTCTTCACCTATTAATGCCGTTATGGGCGTATTTCTTATCTACTGTTATCTTTGATGACCATTTGTTAACGGTCGGATTTGTTTTAGCGGTTGCACTTCCAACAGGTGTTACAAGTGTTATTTGGATCAATATTTGCAAAGGAAACTTACCGTTAGGCTTATCGATCATTTTAATCGATACGCTCCTTTCTCCATTCATTCTCCCTTTCATTCTCTTCTTTGTGTCTGGTGAAAAAATTGAATTAGACGTTCTCTCGCTTATACTTAACTTACTCTTAATGATTGTCTTACCGACGATTGTAGGTATATTGGTGAATGAATGGTCAAAGGGAAAAATACCAAAGAAAATGGGAAAGAAGCTTGCGCCTTTTTCAAAGCTATGTTTATTTGCTGTTATTTTAATTAATAGCAGTGCGATCGCTCCATACTTGAAAGATTTTAATCTACACCTATTGTTCGTTATATTATTAGTGTTTCTGATTGCTGTTTCAGGCTATGTCTTCGCCTTTTTGATTGGTCGCTATCTGCTAAAAGACTATTCACATATGGCTACCTTTGTCTATACTGGAGGTATGAGAAATATTGCCGTTGGGGTCATTGTGGCCACAACATACTTCCCAGGTAAAGTAGCAATGCCTGTCGTGTTTGGTATGTTATTTCAACAAGTGCTTGCTTCAATTTTTAGTAAAATGGTGATAAAAAGTACCACTGTGATGGCTGACAATCAAGTTTCACATTAGGTGGTGTTTTCATGAAAAAAGACATGATCAAAGTTATTACTGTTTATGGGATAGGAGTTATTTTAATTTTATTAGTGCCACTCCTCTTTTATTGTTTTTAGAGTGTATCGAGCTTCATTTGCCAAATCTAATTTTTAGGGGGGATGTTATGACTGTTAAAAATAGGAATTTCATTTGTTTCATTAGTGGCTTAGCATTATTTTTAGTAGGAGCCTATAAAATCTTTACCGATCACTTGGAAGCTATGTCCCTACTGGTAGCTTATATATTCTTCGTTTGTGGATTCATAGGGTCTGTTTTTAGTATTCTATCTTTATTTAGAACAGCTCGAAATTAGCGTGGCTATTCTATGAAATCATAGACTTTTCCCTTATACTGATAAAAATACATGAATAGGATGGTGTGATCTAGATGATGTATGCTCCATTATTTGAACAGGACGTTCCAGCACTTCTTCTTCCTTAACGGTAGAAGCGCTTTTTCTCCGTTAAGGACATAGGTAACTATGAAAACGGAGGAAAAAACATGAGAAATAAACTAATCGGCGCCTTCTTTTTATCGCTTGCGGCGAGCATTTGGGGCGCTATGTATGTAGTTGTCAAAGTAGTGGTGGAGGTCGTGCCACCGTTAGAGCTTGTTTGGATTCGTTATGTAATTGCCGTCTTTACACTTGGTTTGATTGGCATTATGACGAAACAATCTTGGAAAATCGCCAAAAAGGATTGGCTCCTTATTTTTCTTGTCGGTCTGATCGGCAATACGATTTCGATTGTTACTCAAGAAATGGGCACCCTGCTTTCCACTGCACAAATGGGTGCGATTATTACGGCTACAACACCTGCTTTTATGGTTGTCTTTGCACGTGTCCTATTAAAGGAAGACATAACCATCAAAAAGTGCTTGTCTATTATCCTAGCAACAATTGGTGTTGGTGTCATTGTGGGCCATGGCGGAATTGATAGTACCCAACAATTAGGTGGACTCTACTTATTGCTTGCCGCCTTAACATGGGCATTGATGTCTGTTCTAGTAAAAAAAGTTCCAAGTCATTACTCTCAAATAGTGGTGACAACCTATTCTTCCTTCATTGCCGTTATCCTATTGACGCCTTTTGTCATTCCAAGGTTAAATGAGATGAATCTATCCATTGTTGTGCAGCCAACGATTTCAGGTGGCTTGCTCTATTTAGGTATTGTTTCAACTGCTGGTGGTTTTTTATTGTGGAATAAAGGGCTTCAACTAATGAATGCTTCTAGTGGGGGCTTATTTTTCTTCTTTCAGCCCGTTGTCGGTACATTTTTAGGCTGGCTCCTTTTAGGGGAGACGATTGGTCTTTCATTTTGGTTGGGCTCGCTTTTCATTTTTAGCGGTGTATTTATGGTCATTCGAGAAGAGTAAAAGAATGTGCGTTTCTATCTTGTATAGAGGCGCACTTTTTTAATTCAGCTACTGGCGGTTATGCCGTTATTTGTAGTCATGTTCCTACAGCTCGCCTCATATATTGCAACAGTTTAAAGGAGCTGATGATTTGATTCCCCTTTTAGATTCCATAAAGGAACTATCATTTCTAGCCATACTTATTTCCAGTATGGTGTATCGCAGACATCTTAAATTAACGAAATGGAAAAGAAAACTAACGATTGGTGAGTGGACAATGTATATCGTCACTTCCACCGCAATTCCTGTTTATGCCGTACTTTATTTTGCTTTTCTATTGGGAACAAAATAGAGGGAAAAATAATACTATTTAACCTTAAAGACTTCATTTTAGGAGGGTTATTTTATGTTTCAAACAGTAGAGCATTTTTTACAATCTTGGACATTTGAAGCTACTGCTACGCAAAATTTACTCCACCAGCTTACCGATGAATCGCTTCATCAAGCAATAACGGATGAACATTGGACTTTAGGGCGTATTGCTTGGCATACTGTCACAGCTATTCGAATTATTTCCGCCAATACCGATCTAACTTTTGAGGCACCAGCAGAGGATTATCCTGTTCCCACTTCCGCTCAATTGATTGCAGATAGTTATCATCAAGCGAGTAATGCCTTTATTGAAGCAGTAAAAACACAATGGACAGACCAGACCATGAATGAAATGATTGATTTTATTGGTCAATCCATCCCTAACGGCTCTCTTTTATTATTTCTATTGCAACATCAAAGTCATCATCGTGGACAAATAACTGTGCTCATGCGACAAGCCGGCTTACCTGTTCCAGGCATTTACGGTCCCGCCAAAGAGGAATGGGCACAGTTCGGGTTGCAAGCCCCCCAAATGTAAATGAAGCTAAGACAGACACAATATTCAAAGCGAGGTTGCCCATTAAAGGACAACCTCTTTTTTGAGCGCTTATTTAAGAGTAGCTAACCAATTATTTGTGTCTGCAATGGTTGGGTTTGCTAAATAATGGCCACCTTCAATTTGCATTGTTTGACCCGTCATAAATTTTGATTCGTCTGAGGCTAAAAATACCACTGCGTGACCGATATCATCTGCTTCACCATGGTATGGTAGGGCATTGAATTTAGAATAGATTGCTAGCAATTCATCTGGCATATTATTTTTTGCTGCTGGTGTTAAAATGAGACCTGGTGCGACCGCATTACAGCGAATTTTATCTTTGCCATATTGAGTGGCAATGTTTTTAGTCATATTGACCACTCCTGCCTTTGTAGCACCATAGGCTGTACGGATTTGGTCACTAGCGAATGCAGCCATGGAAGCTGTGTTAATAATAGAGCCCCCTCCTGCCTTTTGCATATGTGGTATGGCAAAGCGACTTCCAAGTAAAATGGATTTTAAGTTCACATTGACTAAACGATCCCATTCATCTAAGTCGATATTCACCACATCTAAATCCTTCTGCAAGTTTGTTAAACCAACATTGTTAAACAATACAGTTAATGTACCGTATTGTTCCACCGTGAAGTTCACTGCCGCTTCAATTGAAGAAGCATCCCCTGCATCAAGGAAAATCGCTGAAGCCTCGTAACCTTCTTTCACTAAAGAATGTGCCGCTTCTTGAGCACCCTCTATATTGAAATCAGCAATAACCACATTTGCGCCTTCCTTGGCTAATAAGATCGCTGCTGATAAACCAATTCCTGATGCGCCACCTGTTACTAAAGCTACTTTATTTTGTACACGATTCATATTTCATTCCTCCTTAAAACAAAAAAGAGCAATACACTCTTTATTTTCAGTAAATAGTTTAACATTAAACTATTTATTTTTAAACTAAAAAGACTAGCCCATTGATTACCTGATGCCATCTTTTTTATGTTATATTTACATAAATTACATAAAGAGGTGTTTATATGGAAAATGATAAAATGAATTGTAAAGCATGTGGAAACGATGCCTTTGCTTCAGGACAAATTGGCAGTTTCACGAGTGAAGGAAATATACGGCCGTTCGGTTCAATTATGGCTACTGGATCTCCACTTATTTTAACGTTTTGCACAAAATGTGGGGAAGCTGCATCCATTAAAGTAGCTAAGCCAGAGAAATTTAAGTAAGGTAGCGAGTAGGTGAATATATGCCTCATCGATAGACAGTTAATGGTGGAAAATTGATGGCGTGTTACAATGCAAGACACCTCAATCCTCCCCCTTCTATGCAAGAAATAAATAATTATGCTATAATACATTGGAAAACCTCAAAGGGTCAACCAATTCTTGGCTGTAGCGAATAACCTCGCTACAGCTTTTTTATATGATCGCTTACTTTTTATTAACACAACTAAAAAAATAAAACGAGAGCATCTCTTCAAAAGAAGTGAAAATTGCTCCCGTTTTTATGTTTCCTTATTATTTTTCTTCCCCCATTGATACGGCTTTTTCGACCAATTCCACAGCAAAATAAAGAGATATATGATGACCATCGTAATTATCATCATTGTCACGTTTTCGCCCCATGTAATAGATGCTTGTTTACTCCATTGATTGATCGTTCTTACGATGAAGTAGGTAATTGGATAAATGAAATAACCTAATTGAGCCCGTGTCATAATTCAAACATTGACGTAAGCTTCATGATAGTTTTCCAATTACGAACCGTTGCGGGCATCTCGAGCTTGGGCAATTGTTGGCTCAGTTTGGCGTTGCGGATGCTCTTGTAAAATAAAAGATAAACCTCTCTGCCAATGATGACGCAACGCTCTTGATCATTTTCATAGGATAAGTACTTATGACGATTTCCTTCTGTTGGGACAGCAGGTAAAAAGGCAACATGTAGGCTTTCCCCAACTGCTGTGGCACTTGCTTCAGCGATGTCTTGCTGAGAAAATGGGCAATTGTTGACGATATGCTGAATTTCCTCAGCGGTTCTAATGATGACTGTACTTGTAATATCAAAATTCATTTGGATTGTTTCATGAATTTGCTTCTGCAAAACTTCCTCTAATTCGGTCGATTCAAAAAGAATATTTCCACTTTGAATATAGGTACGAATGTTTTGCAATCCTAGCGGGATAAGAGCTTCCCTTAAGTCAGCCATTTTTATTTTATTATGCCCACCTACATTAATCCCTCTTAGTAATGCTACGTAGTTCATCCTACACTCCCACCTTTCTCTCTACTCTCATTATAGCCATAATTAGGGAATAATAAAGGAAAACTGCACCTAGGGAGTCCAAGTGCAGTTTAATCCTTATGCTAAACGCTCAATGTCCTTTATTAAACGCTCCACATTTTCTTTTTTTGTCGCCCAGCTTGTACAAAAACGAACAACCGTATGTGTTTCATCGAATGATTCCCAAACGGAGAATGAATATTTTTCGCCTAATGTTTTCAGTAAATCATTCGGTAAAATTGGGAATTGCTGATTGGTTTTCGAATCATAGCGTAATGCAAAGCCTTTATTGATAAATGCCTGTTGAATGAGCATTGCCATCTCTACCGCATGTTGGGCAATATCCAAATAAAGATGGTTCTCCAATAATGTTTCAAACTGAAGACCTAGTAATCTACCTTTTGCCAGTAGCCCTCCTCTTTGTTTGATCATATAGCGAAAATCTCGTTGGTAGGCAGGATTCACGATTACGACCGCCTCGCCAAATAGTGCCCCCATTTTTGTACCACCTATATAAAATACATCGCAAAGCTGAGCAATATCTGCTAAAGATAAATCATTATCCTGTGCTACTAAACCATAGCCTAAACGGGCTCCATCTAGAAACAATGGCAATCCACAATCCCGGCAAACTTTACTTAATGCGGTTAATTCAGCTTTACTATAAGTTGTTCCATTTTCTGTTGGATGAGATATGTACACTAAGCCCGGCTGTACCATATGTTCATGTGTGCTATCTTGCCAGTGCGCGTCGTAGCATGCTTTAACCTGTGCGGCCGTTATTTTGCCATCATCACTAGGCAAAGTAAGCACTTTATGACCAGTCGCTTCAATTGCCCCTGTCTCATGGACAGCAATATGGCCTGTAGTTGCAGCAATAACGCCTTGATGAGGACGTAGGATGGAGGCGATTACAGTTGTATTCGTCTGCGTGCCACCAACTAAAAAATGAACGTCTGCCTGCTCAGCCGCTATCGCTTTTTTGATATACGCTCTAGCTTTTTCAGAATGCGCATCCATGCCATAACCCGGCGATTGCTCTTCATTGGTTTCCACTAATTTTTGCAAAATTTGCGGATGGGCGCCTTCTGCATAATCATTTTCAAATCGTATCATATCTTTCCCTCCAAATTCTCTCTGTATCTATCCCTTATTTTACAACCTTATGATGGTAATAATCTATGGTTAGTTAGTCGGAAGGACTTATTTAGCTTTGAAGGCTGCTAACAGAAGAATGTTGATCCACATTCAACGACAAGGAGAAACTACGGGCATAGATAATACAGGACACTCGCTTTCAGCTTAACCTATTGCTGTATATTCGCTATGCTCATTCCACCTGTAGATCATCCTTTAATTCATAATTTCCATTTGTTTAACTGTAAACTAACTGATATACTTATTGTATCAATGCGCAGTAATGGGGCGAATATATATCAAATTTTGCCCTCACGCATAGTGTACAAGCCGACTTGTTTCACAAATCTCTGCCATCTGAAAATATTATAAATGGAGAGGATAAGTATGTACAAAGAAGATCGGCTACCACAAAACGCAAAAGAGGGTATTTTATTTTTATTGATTGTTTCAGTTATTTCTGTCAATACCATTGCACCCATTATTGTTGGGCTAGAACGAGGTTTCAGTATAGCTGTATATACGGAGACACTTAAAATTATTCCCATTATGTGGGTCATTGTCATTTTATTAGTGAGAGCTGTTGCGGGTCCCTTAGTTGGAAAAATAATGCCTGTTATAATGGGCCCAACAGATGGTTTCAATGCACGCGTGCTATTGGATACATTATTACATGTAACGGTATTGTCTATTTTTTTATCAATCATTGGTCCTTGGGTCGGAACCAAGCAAATTAGCTTAGAGCCTTTTGAACAATTTCTTCATATTTGGCCAAGGAATTTTGCTGTGGCCTTTTGGATTGAACTTTTATTAGCACAGCCTATGGCTCGATTTGTGATGAAAAAACTACATCAAAGACAGTCCATTCAAGCACATCAATTATAAATATGAATTTGCCTAATGAGTATTATTGATCATTAGGCTTTTTTAATCCTCTTCCATTCAGTTCATTGATCAATCCCCTGAAGGACCGCATGACGAATCATGAGTTGTTGAACTATTGTCAGCACAATGATAGTTCTCCTGAATAGTAGTATGTGAATGATGCCCATGGAAATCGTTTGTTGAATGTAGATCATGTATTTGCTCATTGGATTCGTTAGATTTTTTGCTAACATTACTGATGATGCTGACGACTACGATGATGCCAATAAATATAATAAAAAATTCCATTTTTACCACACCTCCCTCTTCCATTATAAGATTATAACATGGCGTTGATAAAAAAATGATAGTTATTCTTCTATGTAAATTTCCCCATTCCCCCTTTAGAGGACAGGTCGTTTTAGGAACCATTCTCAATGAATGGCTCTCTGTTATGTTCTGTGACAATTTGATCCAACTTCTCTGGCTTTCGTCTATTTGGTGAAATGACGGACAAAAATAATACCACAATCGAATGGATTGTGGTGTGTGAATTATGATTGAGATTTACGTGATGATGATTCGTTCGAACAATGAGTATCGTTTGAATTTTTCTTTTGTTCTTTTGTTAACGCATTATCTTCACGCACATCTAAATCATCTGGACTTAAATCTGTCGCTAATTCCGCCAACTCTGACTGACGTTTATATTGCTTGCCCTTTGTCAAAATGATCACCTCCAAGTAGTATTACATTGCCCTAATTGGTTTGATCTCATTCTTGGAAAGGTATGAAATAATCATTTCTAGCTATGCTAATTGCGGGACAGGCTGGTTCAAAAGATGGTGATATGCCTGTAAATCTTGCTCATATATTTTTTTATAGGTCGCTAGGCTATGCTGCTTTATATAATCAAAATCCTCATCACATACGAAGTGATGTTTACGATTGAGAGCCCAAGCATTTTCCCATGCTGTTTGCTCAAATTGAATATTCATGTCATGTTCTTCCAGCAACATCGTTAACAGATGCTCATGAAGATAAATTTCCTGTAAGGTATGTTGTTTTTTCATTGTAAAAATTTCAATAGTACGTGGAAGCGATGTTTGTAATGCTTCACGATCCACCGCATGACCCAGTTCATGTAAGGTCATTGTTTTTACATACATTTCTAGTGATAGTGGATATTGCAACTCATTCTTTGCCTCAATTAAACGGTCAGCATCAAAGCCCACATAATCCCCAATAAAGTTATAACTCATATTTACGCCTGAATGGTCCTGCTTTATAGTCATCGTCATGCCAACAGCCTGCACAACGGAGTTGATGATTTCATATAGTTCTTTCTCTTTTAGTTGTTTTGTCATGAACCGTCCTCATTTCCTCTGCAAACATTCTCATGTAACGATAATAGAAGCGGATTAAATATATACTACAATTCATATAAATTCAACCAATTCATCCTATACATATAGAGGAAATGCTCAACAAAAAAGGCGCTTGTAGTAAAAACTACAAACGCCTCGTGTGTGAAGGGTTATATTTTATTTAACGTAATTAGCGATTATTGTTACTTCAACGATTTTGGTTACCGTTGGTGTTGGAGTTAGTACTACGCTGTTTGCTGCGAGCCTCGCCGCCTTTGCGACCTATTTCCTCATAAAATTCCTCGCCGTGGTTGTCAGCTGTAGCTTCTCCACCCTTTTGACCGATCTCTTGATAAAATTCATGTCCATGATTTTTAGACGTAGCCTCGCCGCCCTTACGTCCTATTTCTTCATAAAAATCACGATCATGATTTTTGGAGGTAGCTTCTCCGCCTTTACGTCCCGCTTCTTCGACAGTCATGTTTTCATTGTTGTTTCTGTTGCGATTGTTTTGCTTGTTAGCCATTTTCTATTCCTCCTAATTATTTTTTTGAGCTATTGACTAGCTCGCTATTTATATTCCCAGCTCCATCCTATCTAAACATCCTTTTTTCAAAAAATTAATTTTTCTATAGTAGTAGAACCTCTTAATGCTAGCGTTCATCAGTCTTTGAGCAATCATATAAATTTATCCATTCCAATATAATACTAATCTATAACCTTGTAATTTTTTGAAGGAAAGGTGATGTGAAAATGACGATTTTGACAAAGCCATCTATTGGCTTAACACAATTTACGGACTTCACGATGAAGGGAAGTGCCGCCAAGACGAAGTTTGTGAAAGATATTAAATATCAGGGTGATTATCATCCAATTAAGGATTATTGGAAAGCATTACGCGAGGGGTTAAAAAAATACCATGAGCATCATTTTAATGACTCCTACCTTCTCGATATGATAGACAATGCCCTCCCTACTCGGCAGAAAAATTATCAAGAAGCGATTAAAGCTTATTTAAAATTTTTTAAAAACAAAAATGTGCAGTGGTTTGAACCAGGTAAATCTAATTGGGTTTGTGGTGACTTAATCGTGCGTTCAAACCCAGAGCTTGGTTTAATCATCGATGATATCCCCTACCTTATAAAATTATATTTCAAAGGAAAAAATGAACGCATTGATAAACATAAATGTCGATCTGCCTTGACACTCCTAAAGGATTCTCACTATTCCGTTGAACATCCCGATTCTGTTAAGCATGCCATTTTAAATGTTCAAAAAGGTCGCTTAATTACTGAGGATGAATCGACCGAGTATCACCAACTAGCTCTTGAAGCGGATGCAGCACAATTTATGTTTATTTGGAATAGGCTGTAATCCATTCAAGTGAGCAACTATATTTGAATAGAGTATTTTTTATTCTAATCACACGGAAAGCATAAGCAGCCTCTCCTTCTCCAGATGAAACGAGTTCAACCATGACAAAAGGACATTCCATATAGGATAATAAGGGATAGCGTTGAAATTAGATAAAAAGGAAGTGCTTCTATGAATGCAGAAATGGTCATGCAGGAGCTGGAGGAGCTAGGCAAAGAACGTACGAAGAAAATGTATATGTCGAATGGGGCACATGAGCCGGTTTTTGGCGTGGCAACTGGGGCGATGAAGCCGATTGCTAAAAAAATTAAAATCGATCAGGCTTTAGCAGAAGAGCTTTATGCTACTGGCAACTATGATGCCATGTACTTTGCGGGTATCATTGCAGATCCAAAAACGATGACGGCGGCTGACTTTGATCGATGGATGGATTCTGCCTATTTTTATATGCTATCTGATTATGTAGTGGCAGTCACTTTAGCGGAATCCCCCATTGCACAAGAGGTGGCAGATGCATGGATTGCAAGTGGTGAGGAACTAAAAATGTCAGCGGGCTGGAGCTGCTATTGCTGGCTTTTAGGAAATCGCAAAGATAGTGAGTTTTCTGAGAGCAAATTAGCGAGCATGCTAGATGTTGTGAATAATACGATTCATACTGCACCCGAACGAACAAAATCTGCGATGAATAATTTCCTTTACACCGTCGCGATTTCCTATGTACCCCTTCACGATAAGGCAGTGGCCGCCGCACAGGCAGTTGGCCCTGTAGAAATGAAGCGTGACAATAAAAAAAGCACGACATTGAATGCGTATGAAAATATTCAAAAGGAACTCGATCGAGGGAAGCTTGGTTTTAAACGTAAATATGTAAGATGTTAATGAATCATACTAAGAGGCATTGATCCAATATGGATGAATGCCTTTTTACATACAAAAATGGTTATGGATACATTTTGTTTTAGAATCTTTGCTGCTGTCCTCCATCGCCTCTTACACAAAAACAGGGAAGTTAAAATGAATAAATTAACTCCGTTTAAAGCAAATTGGCACTAATAATTGATCTGTTAGTGCCTTCCATGTTGTGTATATAACAGCTTCATAGTTGTTTTTCACTACTAATTTACTATAAAAACATTCCAAATTTTACTTTTTGATAGTATAATAATTACATATTTTGATAATAGGAGGATACATATGAAAAAACTGGTCTTATTTTTAGCTATGGTTACACTATTTTTCACTACTACCTCGATTGCTGACGCGCATCCAGGACGTCTCGATAGCAATGGTGGTCATAATTGTTCAGAGAAGTCAAAGGCAAAAGGTCTTTGTACAGGCTATCATTATCATAATGGGAATAGCGGCGGTGGTTCGTCCTCAGATGGTCAAAGCAACTATACAAAGCCGACAACAGCAATACAAGCACCGACATTGACAAAGGTAGCCGTTTATTTGAATAATGTAAAACAAAGCTATACGCCAAGCGCCTACATGAAAAATGGCACAACATTGGTACCGATGAAACCGATTTTTGAAGCACTTGGTGCAACAGTTTCTTATGAAAGTGCTACTAAAAAAGTAACTGCGACAAAGGGCAGCAAGAAAATTGTCATCGGAGTTGGCAACAAAACGGCTTATGTTGATGCAAATGGAACGACATCTACCATTAACCTTAGTCACCCTGCTGAAGTTTATCAAGGAACAACAATGGTACCTTTACGTTTTGTAAGTCAAGCACTTGGCGCAGAGGTTACATTTGATGAAGCCAAATTAACGGTCTATATTACAACAAAATAATGGACAAGCAAAAAGCAGCTTCCCCTGAAGGATGCTGCTTTTTTAGTGTTGTTTTAACTCGAACTGATATTTTTTATTAATTTTATTAGCAATTTTCTCTAAAAAGGCAGCAACAGTCATATTTTCAACTTCATTTGTATACCATGCCAGTTTAGCGCCATAATTTTTCTTATTATAATTTACTTCCAATGGCCAGAAGTTTTTAGTCTTATACGTATAATCAAATTTTACATATAATTGCTTTCCCTCTGGACATTCCATGACTACATTGTATAACGGATTTTTTCGTTCCTGCTCAAATTTTACTTTTCTAATTTTTGTTAACATCCTAACCCCCGCCTCTCTTCTATTTATTTCGACAAAAGTTCTAAAGATCTTAAAAAAAAAAGATAAAGCACGCTGTTTCAACGAACTTTATCCTTTCTATATTATAGCATAGTTATTTATTATCGACAAATTTATCGTAATATCGTTTGAGCATAGTAGCCATTTGCTCCCGCGTGAGAACGCCTGCTGGATTCATATTTTTACTACCATCTCCTCGGATAATACCTTCTCGAATAGCCCAATCCCATGCTTCTTTATAAGATGCGCCAACTTCTCGGTCGGATTGTAAACTTGCTTTAGTTGCTAATAGACTTTTTAAAGCCTCTATTTCCTGCTTCAACTCATTATATTGTGACACGGTTAACTCCTCCTCCAGTCCATTTTTTATATCTTGTTGGAACTGTGCTTCGGTAACACCCATACTCATTAAATAGGCAAACGGATCTTTGTGTGTGGTGCCGCCCAAATTATCGGCAATCCATCGATGGGATTTAATGCCGTTGCCGGTACCATCTAAAATAGTTGGTACTCCTGCTTCTATAGCCATTTTGCGTAATAACCAAATATAAGCCGCATAATCCTTTTTAAATTGTTCCTTATCGGAAGTCCGCGCTAGCTCTACTTGGGCATAGCTATATGGATTCCCTTTTGGTCCACAGCCATATTGGACGCGGTTAACGGGTGCTACTTGCACAATACGTCCACCTCCCCCTACCCAGTGAGAAACGAAGGCATTGGCTTTATTTTTATTCATATAGGCAATTTCATTTTCTAATGCGTTTGGACCTGTGTTTGTGCTGTTACCTGATTCATGCGCTACCACGTACTTGATAGCGGTGAGCGGCTGATTCGGTAAACCTGACATTATTTGCATTTCAATAAAAAAACTCATTATGCACCATCCTTTCCTACCATTTTTTTGCGAATGACAACCATGTTATTCATTAGTTATGTCGATTTTAGGGGAGAATCAACAACTAGTTATAGGGCGATATTCTAACTATTTGCCATGGTTGACTGATGGGGCTGAATGGGTGACTGCTCTATTTCACCTTTTTTGCTGCTACACATGTCAAGCTAATGACCGTGAATGAAATAACATTCACTTATTCTAGTAAATGCAAGCTACACCATTTTTTCTAGTGAGTTGTGCTCATGACTATTATTTAAAATGATGAATAAATGATCATTTCACTTCAGCAGGTACATTGACAAAGGACAGCTCCATATAGTATTTTGTATCTTCTAAACTGGAAGGAGAGAGATAAAGTGGTTATAAAAAATATCATGAATCGATTAACTAGCTTACAAGGTTACACTGCTATTAAAAAAATCGACAAAGGCTATTCCTCTGATACCAAATATGTTGTAACAGTTGATGATACACCTTACTTTGTACGGCTATCCGATCTCGCACACCACGACAAAAGATGGACTGAATTTACTTTGTTGCAGGACTTAGAGCTACAGGGAGTTCAAACACATAAGGCCATTGAATATATGGCCCTCCCTGACAACGATCTTTCAGCGATGGTTATGAGCTATTTAATAGGCACCCCTGCGGATGAAATCATTCCTCACCTTTCGGACACAGAGCAATTCCATCTCGGTCTTGCGGCTGGGAAAGAATTAAGAAAAATTCATCAGGTGAAAGCTCCAAAAACTGTCCAATGGGAGACGTTACAAAAAGAGAAATTTACTAATTATTTACAAGCCTATCAACAGGATTCTTATCAAATTCCGCAAGAAGCTAAATTATTGAGCTTTATCGAAGAACATTGGCCGCTATTAAGACAACGTCCTATTACGTTGCTTCATGATGATTACCATCTTGGTCACATTATTTGTCACCAAAACTGCTTCAATGGGGTTATTGATTTCAATGGCTATGATGTCGGTGATCCCTATCATGATTTTTATAATCTAGCACTGTTTAGTAGACGGCGAAGCGTCCCCTATTGCGTCGGGCAAATAAATGGGTATTTCACACAGCCACCAGATGACCAGTTTTGGCGCCTTTATGGCTTATATGCCGCGATGAATGTCATTGCAACTATTGCTTGGACACGCCAATATGATCCGCAATCGTTTGACGATGCAGTAGCCAGAATTCAGCTAATTTTGGAGGATCATGCTTCCTTTTCATCCGTGAAGCCGTTATGGTATGCCGAAAATTAGGACGTTTAACCACTTTCGAGCAGCGCTAATATTTTTTGTCGTTCTGCTTCAAAATTAATGGTTGGCTGCTGTGGCCGTTCCTCTTCATGTCGATGATGAAACCACTGCGGAATAGTCTCTTGACGTCTATTGGCTGGAATGTCCGTCACTTTTATCTTCTTCGCCTGAAAGCGCCTTTGATCTGAAGCAATATCTGCCATGGTCTTTAGTTGTTTATGATGCCAATTTTGCAATATCTTCTCAACATACCGCCAGCGCAATACATTGTGTTCCACAGCTAGCTTCATCGCGTGAATGACGATTTCCTCTGAAAAAATGGTAAGCCAGGAATGAATTTTTGCCGTTATATACGCCGACAGTGAGCCAAAGCCTTGTTGTTCGTAAAAGTAGTCGGCTGTATGTGATGGTTGATCATCATCTTTATTTTTTAGTAATTGGTTATTTAGTAATTTATTATTTAGTTGTGTGGGCTTTTCCGTTTGTGGTGCGACCGTTGACGAATAACCCGTTGACGGCTGGACAGCACGTTTTGATACTTCAAAAACGACAAACTCCACCTTGCTGAATTTCCCATCCTTTGTTCGCTCCTGCACCTTTTGAAGATAACCTGCCAAAATCAGTTCATTGATAATGCTAGCAGTTGCTTCACGTCCACATTTACTACGTGTCGCCAAATCAGTCAGACAAAAATCCCAATCATCTGGTAATGACAGCATATAGGCAAGTAACCCCTTTGCCTTCCAACTTAATTGATCATCATTTAAAAAGCCCTTGTCCAATACGACAAAATTTTCGTTCTTTACTACTCTGTAGATCATAGCTACCCCTCTCCCCTACAATTAATCTCAGTACCATCTATATAAATGGGCATGAGGTTAAAAGGGACAATTTTTCTAATTCACTAAAATTTGTGGTTGTTTTCAGAATATGGCCTTCTGCATACATGTACAGCAAAAAAGACACTTACCATTTAGTAAGTGCCTCCTCTAGGCTAACTGCCCATTTTACAATTGCCTTGTTTATTCGTACAGCTCTTTATAAATTATAACTTTTAAGGCAGCTATTTCTTCATCTGATAATTTTCCTTCTACCTGTTGCAATGCCTCTTCCTTTGTCATGGAGCCATCTTGTAATTTCACACGAATATCATTGAGCTCTGTAATGCCAACCTTTTGAATGATTACTTTCGTAGCATCTTCTTTTGATGTAAACGGTAACGTACTACTATCAACCGTTTTCGCCTCTTCCATATAGGCTTTTAACTCCGGATCATTTTCAATCGTATTTTTTATTTCTTCCATTTGTCCACTATTCTCTAATTCTGTTGAGAGTGTATTGACAATTTTTTCAGACGCAAATTTCGTGCCAAAATGTAATACACCATAGCCAACTATACCAATGAAAATAATAAAAACAACTAACCATTTAATGAATCTCAAAATCGCTTCACTCCTTTATCCACGTTCATCATACTATATGGAGTGGGGTATTGAGAAACAATTCTCCCTAGAAATTATGTAAAAAAACCCCATTCAATGATGAGGCTTTTATTTGACGTATTTCAAATACTTGCGGACAAATTCTACAATATAAAGTACTTCTTCATCCGTCATGCCTACAAGATTGCAAACGCGTTGCAGTCTTGCGGGTGAAGTTAATTGTTGGCGAACTTGATGGATATACATGTATTTGCATTTACGCGGATTGACCTTATCCCGTATTTGCTTGTATCGAAGATATGCATAGCGTGCAAAGGCATTAAGCATCTCCCGCTCCTGCTCATCACGTTCCTTTTTTCTAGCAGCTTCATCAATTATATCCGTTTCAAACGTCCGTGTACCATCTGTTAATTGCATAGAACCACCTCTCTATTGCAAATGTACTTTTACTTATTAAATGCAACAAAAAAAGCCACACCTAGGGTAGATGTGACACTTTTATTGATTATCTATGTAAAGATTATTAAGAGCGCTTTCTTTTCTGATCTCGTTTCTTCAAAATGTAGCGTGTAATCCCAAGAGTGATAACAATTTCATTAATTAATAAAAATTGAAAACCATTGGGTGTTGCATTTCGCCAATCATAGATGCCCCAAATGATGAGTGTGAAGAGAACAACTGCAAGTGTATATCTAGAGGCTTCTGAATAATAATCTTTTTCTTTATCCAAGGTACACAACATCCTTTCGAATGAGCTGGTATGTTCACATATAATAAGCAAAGATAGCGACAATAATATTCGGTAATGCTAACAATAACGCGTTATTCATCATATGATTGCGTTCGTCCCGATCTTCTTTTGTTTCTGTTGCAAAATTTGCCCGCATTCTATCCCCACTACCCATTGAACCCGACATCAGTAAAGCGAATATTACGAACATTCCACCTACCAATCCAGAAAGTAAATGGGCTTTTTCTGTACCCCATATTAGGATTGAAAATACTACACCTAGGATGGACAATATTGCTCCGATGCCTACATATTTCATTTCCGCACCCCCTTACTTTAGTATACGGGAGATGCTTCATTTTCGTTTCAATAAATCCAAAATTTTCATATTTACTCCAACAACTATATACTAGAAAGAGGAAATTGCTTTATTTTGTAAATTATTGTAATGTCCGATATCGTCTTGAGGTTTTCTACTAAGCCGACTTTGTAGAGTGAGAAAAATTTCTGTAGTAATA
Source organism: Lysinibacillus sp. GbtcB16 (assembly GCF_019091145.1). Classification (NCBI taxonomy): domain Bacteria; kingdom Bacillati; phylum Bacillota; class Bacilli; order Caryophanales; family Bacillaceae; genus Lysinibacillus; species Lysinibacillus sp. GbtcB16. Next base: position 1,356,201 of record NZ_JAGXJV010000001.1, on the reverse strand, counting down.
GTTCGCTTATGTAGATTCGCTTCTTCCCCATTATGGCTTGCAGCTATTCGTGATAAATAACATAGATTTTACAAAGAATAAGAAAGGTGTAGATACGATTGAAAAAAGAAATTCGTACATTGCTATTGTTAAGTACAGTTATATTTTCAGGATGCCAATCAGATCAAAAAGAAGAACGAGTTTCGAAGGAAACCCACAGCCCAACACATATAGATACCACTTTAATTGGGGCCTCTGACAATCAAGAAGTAAAACTGTATAAGAAAGGAGATGGCGTAAAGCTAGAAATTAATGGGCACGTGAAGGACTTTAATTGGAACAACCCTAGTGATACAGGTACCGAGCCACAAGTGTTTTACATAGATATGACGGAGGATGGCAAAGAAGAAGCAGTTATCATCATTCAAACTGGCAGAGGAACGGGGCTAGATAATTATGATATTCATATAGTAGATCAGGACTTACAAGAAATAAAGGTCCCTTATTATGAGGAAATTGTTGCTCAACATATTGAGTCAAACGTTGTGAAAAAGGATCATGAAACATTAACGATTACGGGCCGAGCACTGGGCAAGGAATACCACTTTGACTATCATGTCGATCCTGAGCTAGAATTACAGCAGGATGAACTAGGCTTTGGTGGGATAACGATTTACTATTTAGAAAATCAAAAGATACAATTGACCCTTGCAGCTAGTGTCTTTCCTATCTATGTAGCTGATTTCCACATTACCTATAAATACAATCATACGAAAAACGAATTTATGATCGATCAAATTGAAGTAGCACCTATTCAACAATAAATGACAGCCGTATATTTTCAACCTATTATTTATTCGTATAGGATAGGCTGCAAACGTTCATAGTAAGTATGGTATGAAACTTATACCGAATCATACGACGGAGGGATCAATTTTATGAATAATGTTCGTGAAGGTTTAATCCCAACTATTCTCGGGTCGGCTGTCACAGCGGCAGGATATGCCATGAAGCAAAAGCATGGCTCTAATAAAATGGTGGCTAACACCATTTTTGGCTTTGGTTTAGCTCATATTGTGTTAGGAGCTATTGACCTTGTAGAGCATCGTCGTTAAGAAAAGAAGGGCACTCAATGTGCTCTTCTTTTTTATTTTGAATAATTTCCCACATAATGTTAGCATTGTTATATAGCTGAAATGAAGGAGAGTTGTATAATGGCCACATTTGAAGATTTTACAGCGCTTGATCTACGAGTGGGTACGGTCTTGGACGCACAGGAGCTACCAAAAGCGCGTGTTCCAGCAATAAAAATGAACATCGATTTTGTTGAGGAGCTCGGTATTAAACAGTCTTCCGCCCAAATTACAAAACGTTATACGCCAGAGGTAATGGTCGGAAAGCAAGTCGTAGCAATTGTTAATTTCCCCCCACGCCGCGTTGCCGGTTTTAAGTCAGAGGTGTTAGTTATTGGTGGAGTGCCAGGTGAGGGAGACGTCATCCTGTTAACACCTGATCAGCATGTACCAAATGGAACAAAAATACATTAAAGAGCCATGCATTATGCAAGAGGCTCTTTTTTGTGAATGGGTATCCATATTTCACTTGTAAAGGTTGGTGATGAAAAATCGGTGCTCGCATGACTGACAATTTCAGGGCCAGCAACTTGTTCATAGCTAGAAGATGGAAACCACTCAGCATAAATGCGGCCCCACGTCTCCTGAAGTGTTTGCGGGAAAGGTCCAACCACCGTAAAGACAGCCCATGTATTCGCTGGGACAGCAAGTTGGCAAAAGCGCCCTGGGGTTGTTGCTGTAGTAGCCACGCCAATATAATGATCGAGTTCTCCCTTTTGCTCCATTCGCCCATCAGAAAAATTTGTAGAAGCTTGGATGATGCCCTTAGGTTCCACATTAGACAGCTTTTTAAGTTGCTCAATATCTTTGGTTGTTAGGGATTGTGCCAATTTCACAATGTCCGGATTTTCTCCCTCAAAAATAATCGGTACGCGTTTCATCAAACCAACAATGTGAAAGGCTTCCTTTTGCTCGAGTCGGTAATTCATTTCAATTCCTCCTTGGATGGTCAATTGGAAGGTTATCCGTGGAAAAGCTTTGAATGTTTGGCCAGTTTGCCTCGCCTCTGAAGGTGTAATCCCATGTAAGTGCTGAAAGGCTCTTGTAAAAGCATCTGCTGAGCTATAACCATACATAACTGCTATATCGAGGATTCTCATAGAGGCATTTGACAATTCAAGAGCGGCCAGTGTCAAACGTCTCCGACGAATGTATTCGGAAAGTGAGATGCCTGCGAGAAATGAAAACATTCGTTTAAAGTGATACTCAGAACAATACGCTCTTCTTGCCACTTCCTTCATATCAATGTCATTGGTCAAATTGGCCTCAATATAGGCAATCGCTTCATTCAATCGTGTGCATGATTCCACTAGAATAACCTCCCTTTCCACAACAATAGCAAGAATAGAATTGAGTCATCCGACATATTGTGCCCGATTAAGTCGCCTTTCAAAAAAATAATCTATCGAACAGGCAGATAACTAACTTTCGAAGTTACTTTCACATACATATAATAGTGTAAAGCTAATTTTAGCCTTACACCTCCTGACTTGATACTTAGGGTCACTGCTCACACAGTGGCCCTATGAATAAGAAGGATTAAGCATAGCTTGTATTCCATTTTTTGGAGAATAAATGTGTTACTGATTTCGATTTCTGAAAAAACTCTATCCTTTTGGACAAGCTTTTGCTCTGTCATAACGTCTTCTATGTAGTAGTTTGATCATTAAGAACGTAAAAGAAATGACCAAGAACTAAAATTCTTGGTCATTATTATGTTAGCGGTAGGTTGAATGGCTAGGTTCAAATAAGTCTTCGTCTGAATGACGCACCAGCGAGAAATGGTCAACATTGTAATGACCGTGTAATATGTCATTATGATGTGCGATCATGGCTTCTGGTACTAAATGCTGGGAGCCGTTCGTCGAATGTCCATCAGCGACAACTGTGACATCGAAGCCGTGAACAGTGGCCGCTCTGACGGCAGTATCCACACAATGCTCGGTTTTACACCCCATCATTACCAAATGCTGCATGTCATGATCCTTTAAATAGTCCAGCAACCCAGTTTTGTAGAATGCATTGGTGGCGAGTTTATCAAAAAAGACAGCCGATGTTGGAACATGGATTTCTTTATGTACTTGAAAGCCATCTCCCTCTCCACCAGCCACATCTTGATCACGAACAAAAATAATTTGAACATTTTCCTCGATAGCCTTTTTAATTACCTTATTGATGGTCTCTAGTAATTCTTCTTTGCGATAAACAGCTTGTTCCTCCTGATTACCTTCTATCAGTTCTTGCTGTGCATCAATTACAACTAACGCTTGTTTCAAACGCATCTCTCCTTTTTCAGTTACTACCCATACTTTACCATAAAGGAGGACTAATCTTTATTATTTTTTTACCTTAGAAACGGTTATGCCATCCCCAATCGGTAAAAGGATTGACTCCAATTGTTGATGGTTCGCCACCAGACGATTAAATTTCTTCATGATGGCTGTATATCGTTTTGGTGTCACTTCTGGGTCTGCAACACTACCCGCTGCTAATACATTATCCATGACAATTAATGCACCAGTATTTGCTAGTTTTATACAATTTGCTAAATAATTTTCGTAATTTTCCTTATCCGCGTCAATAAAGAAAAAATCAAAGCGTTTTCCATCAGCTAGAAGCTTTTCAAGGCTTTCAAGGGCAGGCCCAGTGAGATAGGTCACTTGTTCAGCAAAGCCTGCATTGGCAAGATTTTGTGCAGCTAACTGTGCATATTTTTCCTCTAACTCTAGTGAGGTTAATGTGCCCTCCTTTTTCATTCCTCTCGCTAGACAGATACCACTATAACCACCTAATGCACCGATTTCTAAAATATTCTGAGCCCCTGTAATCGATACGAGCATCGTCAATAGCTTTCCTGATGAAGGAGAAACAGAAATGGCTGGCATACCTTGTTCCGTAATGGAAGCTATAACATTCTCAAGAATGGGGTCCTGCTGGGCAAATACCGTATCAATATAGTTATTCACTTTTTTCATGCACAGGATCTCCTTCTTCTATCTGTGAATGTTCAATTGCTGTTTCTACTGTTTCGCTTTCATGTATATCAAACAACTGGCTAAATTCCTGGATCACCATATCAATGGCCTTTAACTCACCTACTAAAATTTGTTGAATGGATTGAAACTCGGGCTGTTCTAATTGCTGTTTAATCGTTGCACGTTTCACATTTAACGTTTCTAAAAAGGCAATGGCTCTCCCTCTTCGGAATGTTTTTGCTCCACGTGTCGCCGTTCCCTCCACTCCTCTGTGACGACCACCTCGATGATGACCTTCCTTCATATGCTCTCTAAAACCTGAACCTCTCATTCATTAAACCCTCCCTTTGTATACAAACGTATACATCAATTTAAAGTTATTGTATACAAGTGTATACAATAAGTCAATAAACATATTGCTTTCATCGTTCAACATATACTAGGGATAGCGATTACTTTTGAAATGGAGGTACGTGTATTGAAAAGAGTCATAAAATATGTTTTGGCGATTGGCACATTATTGATACTGTCAGGCATATTTTTAATTGGTGCGCAATCTCACTATAATCAGAAGGAAATTAAAATTGCGAGTAAACTTTGTCTTGAAAATGGCGGACATCCTAAAATCATTCGTGATTATTTGGCTCTTAACTATTCCTTTTCATGTCAAAAGGACTGAGGCTTTACATAAGATAGATACTCCAATCATTTTTATCTATCGTTCGGACAAATGGCTAGCTGGCAAATATACTTTCCATATATGTATAGTGTAATGAAATCCCTGGGACACGAAAAGATTGAAACGACTATCATTTATATGGAAAAGGTTTTGGAGACAGATCAGCATGCTATTCATGAATGGGAAGCGGAGAATTTTAGTGGTTATATCTAAAAAGATTTAAGATCTGACTTTTGTTTAATTAACTAATTTTTTTCAATAATTAGGGGGGAAAATAATAGTTGCTCCGGTTTCTACATCTATGGAAGGGATTCCGGCAGTTCCATGGTAGTTATTATTCATTGACTCTTATTCTTCAATCCAGCACCTATTTCATACCTCTCGCTATATTTTCATGTAAATACCATGCTATTTTAAATAAATAACTTATATTAATAGATATTTCAGCTACGTCTGAAGAAATTTCTGCAAGTGCTGAACAGTTGCTGATTCTGTTTCAGAAATCGCATATGGAGCTGCTATGAGTAGTTCCAATACTCAAATTTTCACGATAGCTATTAAGGAGCAAGTCGGAACAATGCTACAAGTAAATTTAGTCGCTACAAATTTAAGTAAAAAATCCGCGTCTTTACAAAGTAAAATAGATAAATTTAAGTTAAATTAGCCATGATAATTTCATTTATACCATTCGAATATGCTAAAAAACACCATCTCTTTTTTATAAACAATGCAACTTTAATGCAAAATCTAAACCTATAATTTTAAAAATATAAATAGTAAAGGGCTGCCACAAATAATCAGCTTTCACTGACTTTTTGGACAACCCTCCTTTTTTTTATTTTAATTGCATTGTTGTAATGCAAGTGCCATCGCTTTCATAAGTAGAAAATGACGATTTTACCGTTTTGCCTTTGTGCTCCATTTTTATGTTATACGTTTGGTCACGAGGTAGCCATAAATCAATAAATCCATTAGCTAGAGTTTTCATAGTTTCGTCCACTAGCACATTACCTTTTGAGTCTTCAATATAGACAGCTACATCCTTATTAGCCAGCTCACCTTGGCAACCAGTCAAGCTATGGTTAGTACAAGGGTGAGTTTCATTTATGTAAGGAGCAACAGAAACAAAAAATTCTTCTTCTGGCAAAGCATATGCTGACTCTTTTCCTTCTTTATCAGTTAAAATCAGCTGGTTTGATGTGATTGAAGCAGATTCGTCTTTAGTTTTGTCCCCGCTATATTCATTCACCAATTCCTTAATATTTTGCATCTTCATGTCTATTCTAGAGTTATCGTCATTAGAACTTTCTCCATTGCAAGCACCTAGTACAACAGTAGTAAGCAAAGTTACAGCAATAACTTTTAATTTCATTTTATTCACCCCTAATTTCTTCATTCTTTCTACGTCGTAAAACGTTGACGACTTATACTATAAACTATAAATAAGAAGAAATTGTGCAGAGGAAGAATAGATTCATTACAAACAAATTTAATTTATTTGAGTATTAGTGACTCAAATCCATTACAATGAAACAAACGTGACAATGTCGCGGAATGTATGATTGATTTTTCAAAATTAGATTATAAAACACATTTTTTTTAGAAAAATGTACCGTTTCTATATATTTAATATCATTCATAAAATTATAATTCATTTCTTGGCTTCTTAAGAGTATCTCATTACTATTCCCATTCAAACTCCAATGTTTTTAGTTTTGACTCATATTTAAAGCCCAATTTTTTTGCTAAACGTTTAGACTCAAGGTTTGTTTCCATTGTTGACCATTGGGGTATTAGTCCATTTTTTATACAATCATCTAAATATGCAGAACACACTATAGTTGCTAATCCTTTATTCATGAGTTTCTCGTCATATGTTTCAACACTAATTTCATGTTTATTCTCGTGTACACAGCAAGAAAAACATGCACTTACTATTTTATTACCCTTTATAATACAATATCCCAGTCCATAAGTATAAAAATCTTCAATTGAATACCAAACCTCTTCTAATACTTCAGAAAGAATTCCATCTGGATCGTTCTTAATGACTTCGGCATCAATTTTTTTTATAAGATAATTATCCGGTAAAGATTTGTATTGCTTTTTTAAAGAAACGAAAGCTTCAGGATTGAATTGATAATACAACTCATAATCTGGTTCGTATTCTTTATCAGCAATAACATTTTCTAATACCTGTTCCCATATCTCATCTTTTATGACTGCAATAAACCAGGTTCCACCACACGATTCATACGTATCAATTTTTAATTCATTATCAAGAAAATCACGTAAAGAATTAATAAATTGTTTATTGGTCGCATTCCCAATAAAAATACTGCTAATTCCTGTTACATCTATTAGAGCTGTATTGGGTTCTTGCAGATTGTCTACATAAATTGTCCCTCTATTCATACCATTAATTATTGAATTTAATGTTAAATCATTCTTCTGATCAGGTGTTTGTAGTAACCTTTTTATTTTGTAGTAGTCTTTTTTATCCAATTTATAAATCATAAAACAGCTCAGCTCCTTTCATAATCTAGATAAAATATTTTTTACTATAGTTTTTTCTTAATAAAAAACTGCTTTATACAGGCAGCTACGATAAAGGTGTATGCAACTTTAGTAGCACCAAGTCCTTTGACCCGATTTCGGACGGTGTTAATTCATCTGAAATAAAAAAAAGATCAGCACCTTTTGTCAAAAACTCGGTTGCAAAGGTATGTCTAAACCGGTGAGGATGTAGGTACCTCTTAATTTCCGCATCTATTCCTACTTGCTCCTCAATTTTTTGCATTTGCCTAATTCCTAGTCTAGTTCCCCTTTCAGAAATAAAAAGTGCAGGATACTAAGGGGTTGAGCTTATTTTATCAGTTTTAACAATTCAGGTTAAATATAGTAATGAGAAGCAATCTAGCCTTCTCAAAAAACTCTCCTTTTTTTGGGGCCACCTCCCCTGTATAAGGAGCCTTTTGAACAATAAAAAGACGTCAGGTAGACGCCTTTAATGTTTGATCGATATCCTCAATCAACCTATCCACTTGTTCCTTTGTTATCTTTATGACATATAACTCTGTCTTTTCGATTCCATCTTGATTGGTTAGGTGTTCAGGATATTGATAGTTGTTTGATATCTCTTTGTCCATACAATCACCTCTTCAATGATATATATTCGACATAAAGTATAGCAAACCTTCTATAAAAAGGAAAATATCCATATACTTTCTCACCCTTAGAAGCATAAGTATCCGCTATTCCTATTAAAACCCTGTCAATTGAAGGAACCAATTCCTTAACGATGCTATTACCTATCCAATTTTGCCATTTTTTTAAGATAAAACACCCCAACAGACATAAGGATAATGCCATATACTTTCACCATCCTATTTCGAATGGCAGCATCCATCGTTATATTTAGCAGGGCAAGCCCAATAAATGTAATGAGCAGGCCAATGATCGTATGAATGATTCTCATTTTTCTACCCTCTTTTTAATAGGCAATTCCTACTCGCATTTTAACGAATTCCTTGCTGAAGATTTGTTGATAAGCAAAGGAGGCTGTATCGGCTACTGATATTTCACTGCCTCCTTCGGGTAAAAAATTGCGCTCCACTCGATAGACTCCTGTAAACGATCCATCTGGTAAATAGGTTGGACAAACGATTGTCCAATCAACATTGGAATCGTGTAATTGTTCAAAAACATACTGATGCTCCTTAGCAGCAAACGTAGATTTTCGTTTGGATTCCGTTGATTGATAACGAAGAATCGTTGGTGACACTCGACTTTGTAAGATACCAGCAGTGCCAATTGTAATGATTCTCTTAATCGTATATTGCTCCATCACCTCAAGTATGAGCGATATACTAGAAGATAAAGTATCGTTACCATCTGTATTTAACGCACTTACTACTACATCCACATTCACCATAGCCTGTTCGAGATCTTTCTTATTTAAGACATTTCCCTGAAACATATGTAAGTTCTTATTGTCTAGCTGTAATTTATGGGAATCACGGACAAATGTCGTTACTTCATGTTGATCTTGTAACGCGAACTCAACAATTTGCCTTCCCACACGTCCTGTTGCACCCAAAACTAATATTTTCATAGACCCTCACCTCTTCATTCCATTATACCATGCCCCTACTATGCAAAAGAGACACATGCATTATGTGTCTCCCACTTTTCTTATTTTATTTCTAGTAGCTCAACATTCACAATAAATGCTCCCATATTATCTTCTTTGGCCAGCTCATGGATAATCGATTGAATCTCACTTTCTGTGCTTTTTTCTATTTCACTACCATCGTGTAATTGAATCGTGATGATTTGATGGTTGGGGGAATCTACTAAATAGCCTACCGTACTGTCTGGAGAATACCCTGCCTTTCGCACCGCTTGTATGATTTTCTGTGTAAAATTAGTCACTTGTAATTTTTCACTAAACTCTTCTGCATAGGTCGGAGAATTAGAAGTACTTACGGGTATTGGTGAAGGCTGTTTTTCTACAATCAGCCACGATATCACCACTATAGCGAACATTAATAAAAAGAAACCTTGAAGTAATCTCTTCATACACTCGCTCCATTTCACCTTCATATTAACAGGCGGAAATCTAGTATTTCACCCCTAAAAACTGTTAGATATGTACGACAAAGTTTCCATTTTTCTATTCAAAGGGCAAATTACCAAGAACTCTATTTGATTCGTTCATAGATTAGAGGTGTAAGGGTTGCGCGACCAATACTAAAAATTAACCATAAGGGAGATTAAAAGATGCAAGATTGTAGATTTAATCATTATATGAACTGGGGTCAACAAAAAGACGAATCGAAAAAATGCTGGGAGAAAAAATGTGAGCATACGTGTAAATGCAAACATAAGGAAGAGAAATGCCCTTGCCAGAAGGAAGAAAAATGCCATGAAAAAGATTGTTGTTCCAAAAACGATTGTAAGGGCTGTATCTGCCATCAATTAAGATGTCTGCCCATCGGCACACTTGTAGACGTAGTGCTAGCAGGTGGGTTTAGCTTAGCTGATGTCTTTTTCATCAGCCTAGATCCTAAAACGTGCTGTGCCACATTCTTGGACGTAACAGATGAAACTGCTTCTCCTATTATTGTTGATTGCCAACAAATTATTGTCATCAGAAGAAGCATTGCTTAAAGCTTTCTGTAATCGAAAAAATGGTAACGAACTTTTTATTTTATGTTCTGCCAGGTTGAAACCTGGCAGAATTTATTGGCTTATTCATTGATAATTACTTTCACGATGGGCTCTAGTTTTCCTCGATAAACGTCGCCCAAATAATCAACTTCCACTACGACCGCTCTCGGTTCAAAACGCTGGATACACTCAATCAAACGTTTGGTATTCATTTTTTTCATACGTTGGAAGAGTTTACGGATATCTGATCGAATGCTCCATTCCCGTTGCGGGCAAGAGACCGTAAACGTCGATAAAATAAATGCTACATTTTGTAAAATACCTTCCACTCCCGTAGCTTTTCCATTCACATTACTTAATGCCGTTACTTGATGTGTCATACTATCAACCTTTCTTCTACGTTCATACTGATAAGTTTATCCTCTCGAAAAAGAGCACTTTGTTATTTATGCTTGTTAGTCAATATTTATGAACGTTACTTTGTTTGTACCCCATATTATGTTGGATTAAACAAATACTTAGCTGATAGGTATGCTTTAAAGTTTAGCGAGTAAATGCATAATAGAGAACGTAGAGCCAGCTAAAGCAGCCATGAATGATTGCCCATATGATGGAATGATGGACACTCCATGAAATTGTGATCGCTAAAACAGAACCAAAGCCTATACCATTCTTGACGACTGTTTTGTGCTCCATTTTCTTCACCTTCTTTACTTTTTTCATCTCCCCATCTTGCCGTCTCACCTTATTCCCCTCCTCTATATCTTTGGTTTATGTACTAGCTAACAAGGGCATCCTGAGAAAAAAGGATGTGTGTTGATGAACGTATTCATAATAGTTACCATCATAGTTATACCTGCTCTCATGGTCTATCTTCAGCAAAAAAGCGATAAAATGCGCCTTGTTTTCAATGCAATAGGCGTCGTGTCTGCCATTCTTTTTGGCTATATTGCCGCTACTTCTATAACGCAGATTATTCTTGAGGATATGGTCTTTATGACAACGATTCATGCTGTTTTCCTAAATCCCATTTTTCTACTGACAGGCGCATACCTAGGTTTATTTTTCATTCAATACATGATCGATATCACAATCCATTTTAGGGCGAAGCGTTAACGATATTAATAAAAATCACAATAGGCGCGCCATGTCTGTTCTGTTGGATTATAAAAGAAATAGAAATTGCCATTATCCACAATATTCAGTTGTGCCTTGGCATCTGAGGCAATTTGGAAGACAAAAGGTGTATCTTCACCAAATTCATAGCCACTTTGACAAAAGGTCGGGTAGCCGCCAATTTTGTGTTGCGGATACAGGTCTTCGAGGATGTCGTCAAAATAATTAAGGCCCTCTTCATGCTCCAATCTTAGTATGTCCTCTTCTATTTGTGCAGGAATACCCCCGCCATCCCATACTGGATAATCATTGTGAATATGCTTTGCCTGCAGAGGAAAGGCTCGAATACGGTCGTGCTGCCAGTCCCGCTGTACTAGGTTTTCTAAAGTAGTGTAGACTCTTATTTCAAAATAGGTGCTCAAATCATCCTCCATGAGATGATCGAAAATATTCTCATGGACAAATAGAGTGACCAATTGAAATGGCTGTAAAGCTTGAGGAACATAGGGCAAATCTTTCAAAAATAATGTAGCGAGCGGTTGAAAATCGGAAGGTCGATCCTCCTCTAGTAAAGACCATCCAACATAGCCAATCCAACTTTCTAAAAGCTCATGGGTTGGACGGAAACCACCTGTCTGGAATATTGTCGCTTGCTTGGCTAGCTGAGATTGGATATGTTTAATGCTCATGCGCAAGTTCCTGTTGTCGACAGCAGCAATCCGTTATATGGTCATTGACCATACCGACAGCCTGCATAAATGAATAACAAATCGTACTACCAACAAATTTAAAGCCGTCCTTCTTCAATTGCTTACTCATCCGATCACTGCGATCTGTTGTCACTGGTACCTCTGCCATAGATGGCCATTCATTTATGATTGGTTGATGATCGACAAACCCCCAAATATATTCAGAAAACGAGCCATATTTTTCTTGTATTTGTAGAAATGCTTTCGCATTCGTCACAACGCTAGCTATTTTTAATTTATTGCGCACAATCCGTGTGTCTTGCTGTAATTCCAAAAGCTTGTCCTCTGAATAAAGTATAATTTTCTTCGCATCGAATTGATCAAATGCCTCTCGATAGCCCTCTCGCTTTTGTAAAATCGTCCACCAGCTAAGTCCTGCCTGTGCACCCTCTAAACAAAGCATTTCGAATAAATGCTGATCATCATAGACGGGTACTCCCCATTCTTTATCATGATAATCTACATATAACGGCTGATCTAGCTTGACCCATGAACATCTTTTCATCGTATAACCTCCCACGTTTATGTATTATTTAATGGCTGTGATACATAGCCATCCTTTACTTGTTTTTTCACTTATATATACCGTTTGGAAACCGGTTTGTTTCAATAATTCTTTCATAGCTGCGGGTGTTTGGAAAGCCTCCATATGGTAATTCATTTTGTAGTACTCGGCAATGACAATAAATTTCCCACCATTTTTCAATACCCTCCAAACTTCCCCAACATCATGTTCCAATGAGGGCCAAAAATAATGGGTTTGAAAAGCTGTAATGGCATCAAAATATTGGTCCTCATAGGGTATTTGAGACACACTTGCCTCCTTAACAATCATACTGCCACTTGCGACATTCGCTTCATTCATTTTGATGGATTCCTTTACTGCCTGTGCAGAAATATCAATCCCATAAATTATACCATTGGGATTCAATTTCGATAAAATCCGGAGTGTTTTGCCCCCGCCACAGCCAATGTCTAACACATGGTCCCCATCATTGATGGCACCTTGTCGAATAAACCAGCTATTCATGCCATGATGAGCGATATTCATGATCCGTAGCATCCATGAGCCAATCCATCCTTTTGGGTTTTTTTCCTGTTCAATTAACGATTGTAATAATGACATATTGGTTCCCCTCTCTTCACAGTCGATGTGGATTTTATCCTTTTTTTACATGTATACCCTGTATATAATGGTAGAAAGCACATCAACGACAGAAGCTCTTACTAGTTTGTACGTGTAAATTAGATTTTTGTTTCGTTTTTTATCGAATCAAAAGAATGGAGGAATAGTAGATGATTCAACAAGCAAAGCAACAGGATGCTCTTACTGCTGCCACATTAGCTTTATTATTGTGGCCCAATCATACGGTAGAGGAATTGTCTGAAAGCATGACACTAGTATTGAAGGAGGACCATGCAGCCATTTTCTTAGCTTACGACGATGACAAGGCGATTGGCTTTGCCCAATGTCAGCTACGAACAGATTATGTAGAGGGTACAGACTCTAGTCCAGTTGGCTATTTAGAAGGCTTATTCGTTATGGAAAGCTATCGACAGCAAGGCTATGCTAGACAGCTTGTGGTGCATTGCGAACAATGGGCCAAGCATATGGGGTGCTCAGAGTTTGCCAGCGATTGCGAATGGGACAATACCGAAAGTCTACAAGTACATGTACAACTCGGGTTTACGGAAGCGAACCGTATCATTTGTTTTACTAAAAAATTATAAAAAAGACGAAAATAAAAAACCACAGGGGCTTCAGATTTTGCCCTTGTGATTTTTTTTGCATCTATATATAGGTTAATTTAAATATGTATGGTTAGAAATAGTTCGTTCGCGCTCATCGATAATTAAATGGATCAATAATGCCAGCTGTTGTTCTATTCGCATATTGTTTAGATGTAAGATATCAGCAATCGCACTTTTTTGCTTCTCTGCTAATTCAATTTCCTCTAACATTAAAAGAATTTCCTCTTTTGTCAGCCCAAACATCTCTTATCACCTCCACTCCTTTTTTATTATTATTTTAATCAAATTACACACACTTCACAAATAACATATAATCATCTTTAGATATGAACCATTTTTACTAATTATAGGCTAATTTATCGAAACTAATCAATCTATTATCTATAATTTCTTAATATTTTTTTTACATCAATTCGAAACTTTATTATATAAAAAATAACATTTACAAAAGATTATCCCATTTTACTCCCTAATATTTCGGAATATTACAGAAATTGAAAAGAAGTTGTCTATACCATTATAAAAATAATCAGTCAATTTGTCGAATTATAGAGTTTTCACTGCCATTTATCACTTCATTTTTGACCCAAACATATTACTTTACCCATTTAAATAAAATTGAAACTTTCTGGATGCCCGCCATAAAAAAAGTAATTTCAAAATTGAAACTACTTATCTTAGTTGTATAATCGGTTATTAAATTATTTTTTTAATATCATTTTTCAGCATTTCTATTTGGCTTTCATAATTTGTTTGTACCATCTCTATTTGTGATACTCTAGAAGTAATATCCTTATGCCAAGTTGTTGTTTGAACATGCTTTTGCACATATAACTGACTGTTCTCTTGTACCACCGCAGGAGCTTTTACGGTACTTAAATCTGTATCACGTATTTCTAGTAAGGATTGATTGGACAACGCTAAAAATGGGCGGGCAGCTTCGTCTACTTGGCAATGCTCAATACGTCCCATTGAGCGATCAGACCAGATAATCGCATACGTACTGTCCTGACAGTCTTTGAAATGGCTGTTAGCTACCTCAAAAATGGCATCGATACATGTAATTCCGTTGCCTTTCATTTGTTCAAATATACAATGCTGTGTAAATAAACGGGCATTGTTAATATAAACATGATGCCTTTCTAGTTCACGTATGTTTGTATGATCAAGCATAATTTTGGCATGATCATTGCCATAAATACCACCTGATTGCCCCAATTGAATAGTCGATTGATGAAGCTGTAGCCCGCTTGCATCCACAATAATATGAAATTGCTGATGGTTTTGGATTTGACATTCGGTCATCGAAACGTCTGCTTCATCTACGATGGACATACCCACCGCCAATCCATTGAGGACGTGACATTTGCGAAACTCTGCCTTGCTGTTTTCTATCAGCATTTGTGCTTTCACATGACGATGAAACTGACAGTCATAAAACTTAGCGACTGTTTTTTCTCCCAAGTACAGTCCGAGTCCTTGCCCATCTGATAAAATTGAATCAGATACCATCACCTCACTACGGTGCACGATCATATTCGTGTCTTGATGATTGTTGATCTCACAGCCATCCATACGTAAAATCACATCATCGAATAGCTGAATACCTACTCCCTGTCCTTGATGAATCAGGCAATTAGTTATTTCCAACTCACTAGACGCTGCTACAATTTGCTCCTTTTCATGACCATGAATTTCACAATCCTCCATGACCATCTTCACATCACGAATTGCAAAAATACCATGTTTCTTCCCTTCGAGCAGCAGACAATTGCTTAATGTCATCTCACAGTTTTGCGCAATAATTTGAGCTTTCACATGATGCTCAAGTGTTGTATCAATGAGAATAACACTGGAACCATTAGCAACACGCAGACCAAAGTGATTGAGCGGTGTAGCAAGCACAGCACAATTTTTCATCAGTAAACTACCATAGCTGACCATAATCTGTGTGCGAATCAATTGCTCCTCAATAATGCAATTTTCTAACTGTAAATCTCCTTTTACATAAAGTCCCTGCCCTTGGCGAAAACGTAAATTGCGCATATCTACAAAGGTCTGGTAGCGAATAAAAACGCCACCTTTAATTGTGACATTGCCAACTCCATACAAGGTGAGCCGCTTCGAAATATCCAAGCTCTCCTCATAAATACCATCCCGAATTTCAATCATATCCCCAGGCATAGCCTCTTCAATTGCCTGCCCAATGCTTTGGTACCGATGCATAATACTTCTCTTTACTACAAGCGTTGCCATTTACACACTCCTCAGCCTAAAAATGATCGTACCCTATTTATATACCGAACAGGCTTGTGGTTATTCAATTTTGTGTAAAATTACTGGATTATGCATAGATTCGTTTGTGAGGAATGAAGATTTTATGACGGTTCATGGCCTTCATGACAAGCCTTCATGTATACGTATATGAAATGAATCGAAAAAAACCAACAAAGGATGATTCCCATCTTTGTTGGTTCTTGCTACTCTCAATTATTTTTTTCTTTTTACAAAAACAAAGGCAAAAATAGCCGCGAGCACGACTAGGATAGCAATGATCCACACTGTGCTTGAGTTAGATGATGTTGTTTCATCAGTTTGCTGCGCTTCTCTTGGTGTGGCATTCGAAGACTGTACTTCTTTCGTGTCATCTGCTGCTACCTGAGCAGAACTGATTTGCACATATTGAAGTGTGGCTGCATTGGATGCCGGCGCATCATGGCCGTCTCCATGACCTTCTTCATGATCACCATGTCCTTCTTGATTGTCATCATGTCCATGATGGTGATCTCCTGCTGTCGTAAAAATAGAACGTTCTAGCTGTTGACCTACCCAGCTTTTAGCATCCGTTGATTCTGCAAAAATACGAGGGTGTCCTGACAGCATATACGTTTTTCCGTTGATAATAATGCCCGTTTCATCACCAGTCACGACATCTTCAATAGTACCAGTTGGACCTTCAGCAAAGCCACCCATTTGAAGAAGCGTATGGCCGCCCATATCATCATCTAGGTGTTCCGTTAAGAAGGTAATATACTCCTCCTTTGTCATCGTCGCATCGGGGTTCTCTACTTCAAGTTTATGATGAAAAAGTGCTGTATTTATTTCCTTGTATGTAAGGTCGCCCTCTAAGGAAGAAATGTATTCTTCTTTTTTTGCTGCTTGTGCTAATTCATCCACCGTTGCTCCTTCAAGTCCAAAGAAGCCACCTACCCAGCTTGCAAAATCTTTGCGTGATAGGTTGTCCGTTGGGTTTAAGGCCATATCTTTGCCATTATACCCAAGAAGCCCAATACTATGTAACACCATTATGTCCTGAATGTTTGAAGTTGTTTCAGGAACATCCGTAAATAGTGTACTTTTATCCATCGTATGGGCGTAGGCAGCTGGTGCCATGAATAAAGTACTCATTAGTAATAAAAGTAAATATTTTCTCAAAATGATTCCACCTTCCAATACATAAGTATACAGCGTAAATGTGATGGAAGTTTGAAATTAACGGGACAAATCGTTACAGCTTAAAACGGCGGATTAAACTATTTAATTGCTCGGCCATCTCGGCTAGATGCTCCGCACTATGTTTAATTTCTTCCATAGAGCTAGCGGACTGTTCAATTGTGGCAGAGGTCTCCTGTATGCCTGCCGCTGACTGCTCGGAAATAGCTGCCATTTCATCTATGGATTGATTAATCGTGACAGTATTGTGAACGACATCATCTAGCTCAGAGGACATCCCCTCAATATTTGTAGCAATGGCCTCAATTGCGTCGGCAATATGATGGAACGTTGCATTGGTCGTTGTAATTTGCAATGCCCCTTTCTCCACTTCACTATAGCCCTGCTCAAGAGAAGCGGTCACCCGATTGGAACCATCCTGAATATTACGGACGATACCCGTAATATCTTCCACAGAATATGAAACTTGCTCGGCTAATTTTCGGACCTCATTGGCCACTACGGCAAACCCTTTGCCTTGTTCCTCCGCCCTGGCTGCTTCAATGGCTGCGTTCAATGCTAGTAAATTTGTTTGTGTTGCAATGGTTTGAATGACCGTGACAAGCTTTGAGATTTCTTGTGTTTGCTTGCTTAATCCATCAACCTGCTCTACTGCATCCTTCACAATATGTTGAATGGCACCCATCTGCTTAGTAGAGGAGGACATTAAGTCTCGTCCCGCCTTTGTTAAAGCCATAACATCCTGAGAATAGTGCTGAACGTCTTTATTGCTTTGATGAACAGAGGTTACTTTTCCTTTAAAGTCATTCATGGAAGTTGCAACATCTGTCGTATGGCTGGCTAGCTCATCCGTCCCACTTGCAATTTCTATCATCGTATGGACGATTTGGTCTGTCCCCGTCTTTACTTCTGATGTTGATTGCAATAGCTCCTCACTATGGGCCGCTACGTCATTCGATACCGTTTGAATATGCTTCAATAAACGATTCAAAATATCCGCCATCGTATTGGTTGCCTCCATTAGCTGGCCCACTTCGTCTTTCGAGTGAATCTTTAAAGGAGGACCGCTTAAATCCCCATTCGTCATTCGTTGCATTCGCTCCGTCAATGTCATAATAGGTCTTGATATACCGCGGGCACTCAATAGCTCAACAATAATCGCTATGACAAAAATGAGTATACCTACGACGATGCCAATAAGCTGCTTATTCTCTCCAGCAACTATCATGTCAGCACCTACCTCATTGATCGCTTGCTTGCGTTGCTCTGCTAAACCTTCATAGCCTTCACGAATGGTTGTTACTGTTGCATCCATTTTTGTGATGTTTTGAATCGCGAGCTCCGTATTACCTTGATCATAAACCGCAAATACTTGTTGTTCAATATAGCGATTCCATTCCTTCGCCATTTCTGCAAGTTTGCTGAAATCTTCAGAGCTTGTCATGGCTAATCGTTGTTTTTCGTTGCTCGCTGCACGCGCTACATTATCTTGAAAAATAGCTTTATACTTTTCATCGCCAGACAATACATAGCCTCTAGCAGCAGCTATTCTTAAATCGATGGTTTGCGCTTGCTCGTAATCTGTCGTTAATAGCTGTAATTCTTGCTCAACAATTTGTTCTGTTGCATGGTTACTTTGCTTAATAGCAAAATAGTTGTACACGATATATAACGCCATGAACGTAATGACAATGCTAAAGGAAAAAACAATTCTTCTACTAATTGTTTTGAATGACATATGCAAAAACTCCTTATTTTCCGAATCTATTCCATAAAAAGTAATTTATCATTTTCAAAGAAAGATTGGTGGCTTTAGGAATTTTTGCTATATTTCCAGAAATAACTTGGTCAATTTTGTGTATTTTATAGCAACTTTCATCATGAGTAATTTGTCCTAATCAATCCCAAGCATGAAACATGACGTCCCCAATAGTTTCACTTTTGAAATAGGCAATGTTCTTCCACTCTATAGCAGATAAACTATGCAAGGCTCGCTCTTTCTCCAGTAACGTATTCAGCGTTGCTGCTTCCAAACATTTTCGCATCGGGAAATATTTGTGTAGCTGTGGCCTCGATAAAAAGGCAAAGCTGAGCTCTCCATTCAATTTCGCAAAGGCAATATACGGCATCCAGCGATGGTGAAGAATGGTCACCATTTCCCCCTCTATTTCCACTACTGCTTGCATATAGACAAAATGCGGCTGATCGATAAAATGTCGTACTTTCGCTCGCTGTTCACTTGTTGCTAAATGGTACACCATCGATTGAAACATGCGCATATCTTGTTCGATTAAATGGTCGGCATCAAAACCAGTAATTCCTTTTGTTAATCGCATCCAATCACTCCTTCATGTTTGTCTCTCTATGGACCTTCTATTTTAACTAGTCCTATTCCTCTCAAATCGTTCAAATTAATTAATTTACTGAAAATAGCAGTCGTAAAATGAATGAGATAAGCAAAATGTAATAGAAAGCGGCATTTCTTTGCGATAGATTGATTGTTTTTGTGTTACTTGGCAAGTAGCGCGATAGGAAATAAATAAATATATAATTAACTTAAACAAAAGTGAGGTAAGGATTTGTCAAATCTTCAATTAATACTGATGTTTATTTGATTGATAGTGATTGTTCGTTTAATTAAAGTTTATCAAAGTAAGCAAGAGTCCATCGCTAGAAAGAGAAAAATAAAAACGCACCCCGGTTTGCTGGGTGCGTCTACATAATTTTAGCCTACTACTTCTTGGTATTCAGGATGCTTTTCAAACTCAGCTTTTGCGAAAGGGCATAGTGGGATAACTAGTAACTTTTCTTTTTTCGCATAGTCAACAGCCGCTTTAACTAATTGCTGTCCTACATTTTGACCTCTTAGATGCTCGCCTACATGTGTATGATCGAGAATGATTCGACTTTCCCCTACACGAACGAAATGCACCTCTGCCTCACTATTTTCCTCGTTTCCGATATAAAATGATTGGTTACCTTGTTTAATTTCCATGGCATAATGCTCCTTTTAAATTTTGTATTTTAATGCGCCACTTGGACATCGATTGATAATTTCTGCTACCTGTTTGGCCGCTGCTTCATCTGGTGCGATCCATGGCTTTGCTTTGACATTAAACACCTCTGGCAAGCCCTTTACACATTCAGCCGCATGTTGACACATGTCCTTATCGAAATAAACGATTATCTCTTCTCCTCTATATTCACGGTACCCCATACCTAACACGTCCCTCATTATAAGATTATTATTCTATTGGTGTTAATTTTTCTTCAATTTCCTGCCGCCGTTCTTCTAAAAATGGTGGTAACTCTAAACGTGTTCCTAAATCCTCCACTGCCGTATCTACGGTAAAGCCTGGTCCATCTGTCGCTAGTTCAACTATTATGCCGTGTGTTTCTTTCATATAAATACTTGAAAAATAGTATCGATCCGCTTTTTTTATAATAGGAAAACCAAAGTCTTTTATTCGCTGTTCCCATTGCTCAAGCTCTTCCTTATCGTTCACGCGGATGGCTAAATGGTGAACACTACCTCTTCCTGGTTTTTCTTTAGGACCCTCTTGCTCGACAATGATAATCTGTCCATGTAATTGGTCTTCCTCCACTTGAAAAACAGCTTCAGTTTCAGTTTTTGATCGTTCTTTGTAGCCAAATAATTGTACGATGGTTTTCGCAGCATCCTCTAAAGAGCTTACAGTTAATTCCACTGGGCCCATTCCTAAAATTTGATGAGCCATCTCTACGGATGAATCTTGCCACTTTGTCCATTCTTGTGGAATAGGCTTGTCCTGATTATTTAATAACACTAGACGTAGACCGTCTGGGTCCTCAAGATAGATTGCATCCGTGCCACCATATGTTGTGATCTCGCTGTGCTCAATCTGAAATTCATCCAATCGATTTTTCCAGTACACTAAGCTGTCGTAAGAAGGAACGAGTAAACCAATTCTTGTAATCGCATCAGTGCCGCGATGTGTACGACCGGCGTGCGCTAATTCAAAAAATGTTAAGCCTGTGCCAGGACTACCTGTCAAATCACCGTAAAATAAATGATACATACTGGGATCATCTTGGTTAACTGTCTTTTTCACGCGGCGAAGTCCTAAAAGATGATGGTAAAACTGATGATTTTCATGAGCATTTTTCGTAATCATTGAAATATGATGGTGTCCTGTGATCTTTGACATCGAATATTCTCCTATCTGCTATGCTTTTAAATGAAGACTTGTTCAACTGCGAAAACATGCTTGTGTTTATCTAAAGAAATATGACGTAATTTTTATTATCTCGAATTAATATATCTCTAATTCGAGATAATAATAACACGATTTTTTATAGGTAGTCAATACCCTTTGATCGTCAGTTCTTCATTCTAAAAATTGCATGATTTCCTGAAGGATTTCATCTTGCTCCCGACCTAATGTCATTAAATGCTTGGAGTTTTCAAAGCCTCTTTTAAGCTTCTGCATAGAATGAACTCGCTGATAAATAGTGTCAGCACTATGCGCGTATAAGTCCTCGTCTCTTTTGCCGTAGAAAATAGCAATAGGCATCGTGATCTCCTCAAGCTGTTGCATCGTATCTTTAATAAATCGCTGAAATCCAATCATCGCGTCCAAAGGCATATCGTTAAACGGCTCCATTTCATGTGTCATTTGCTGCTCTGATTTACCCTCGATATGTTTAAAATTATAAGCGTAGTCAATGATTCTTTGTTTTAGTTGTGCTGGTTCCTTATCAATTGGTACCGATAACACAATGATTCGCTCTAGCTTTTCTAATTGGGCAAGCTTCAATGTAAAAATACCCCCAATCGATAAGCCAATAACAGAAATTTTTTGATAGCCTTCATTTAGCAAAAATTGGTGCGCTTTCACCACATCTTGCCACCAGTCCTCAACTTTGTACTGCAATAACGGTTCTGGCTTATGACCGTGTCCTCTGTAAAGAGGTACATAACAGGTATAGCCCTCTTCGTGGAGCTTCGTCGCCACTTTCTTCATATCTCTTGTATGGCTTGTAAAGGAATGTAGAAGCAATACTGCATGCTCATTCCCTTTCAAGTATATTTCTTTAGCCGGTAAAATAGTTAGCACCACATCAGAACCTTTCTTCACGTTCATCATAATAGAAGGTAGCCTCATTTAAGGCTACCTTCTTGTTGTTATTTATAGCATAATCGAAAGACATATGCCACTGACCACAGCGACATATTATGCCAAATTTTTATTGCTGTTAGGCACCTACAAATAATACAGCCTGTCCAATCGCAATAAAAAAGGCCTCATGCTGTATAGGACTGTTGTCTTCAATTTCTAGTGTAATGTCAAAATGAGTTTCGCAAAAAGTCGCTTGCCAACGTGCTATCGGCTCCTCATTCCATGTAAAGATCGACCAGTCTTCCATTTCTTTGCTGAGCTTCATTTGCTGCTCTCCATCTGTAATAAGTAAATCAGGAATCATAATTTGCCAGCCATCATAGGCAATCATATAGTCTTTCCCTGTCACTAAATCCTTGCCTCGGAAATGCACACGACCACGACGAGATACTTTTTTACAAGTAAATAAAGGTAGACCAGTATGATCATGGACGTCAAAGCGAACAAAATAACGAAAATCCATCGTCTTATCGAATGCTTTTTTGAGAGCATTGGAATAAACACGTTGAACCGTTGATGATGTCTCTCCTGCTTCATTTAAAATAGAGACCACCTCGGTAGAATCTATTTCCATTGGCTGTTTATATGTATAGGTTTTCAATCGACTCGCTCCTTCAAAACAAATTGCTTCCTTTAAACTAACATAAAATATGCGCCCAATTCAAAGAATGTAAACGTCAGATTGTGCGGTATCATAAATTTGTCTTACTCAAGCTTAAAAGCTTAATGTGCAAATGCTTAGCATCCTTTTTTTACATACAAAAAGGAGACTACTTCTTTACTAGTAGCCTCCCACATTTTCTTTATTTATCTAATTTAAATGTAATGTCTCCAACGCCGATTTCTGATTTGATGTCCAGTACAACATCTGCCTTATCATATGCTTCATTGACATAGACACCTTGGCCCTTTGAAATGAGACCCTCGATATTGGATGAACCTATGCCCTTTTCGGTTGTTAATTTGACACCAACCTTTGAAGGTACAATAATCGTCGTTTGACCTACCCCAGTTTCAATATTTGCTTTAAAGCTTTTTTTCCAATCGCCACCTAAATTGACTGTGAGATCACCGACACCCGCTTCTATATCTAGTTTTTCTAGCTGCAGTCCCTGTAAATCAAGATTGGCTAAGGAAGCACCTGTTTCTACCGTCAAATCCATCGGGATATCATCATTTAATTGGATTGCCCATGTGTTTTTAATATTGGAGATGCCTAGCTTCGTCGAGCCTTTATGTTTAATTTCAATTTCTCCTGTATCGCCGCTTACATCATAGGTAACTTGAGGGGCTAGCTTTTTAATATTATAGTCCGCCTTGCCCTCAACCCACTCCTTGGCACCACCAGTTAGATTCATTTCTCCGACACCTAAATCAATATCTACCTCTAGCGTCTTCGCTTTATCCTTTTCGACTAAAATGGTTTCTTCTTGCATTTTGTTTGGCATAAACGAAAAGCACCCCGACAAGACGAATACTGATGTGCCCATCACAACACCTAATCCAACTAATTTTTTCAATTTAATTTCCTCCCGCTATATATTCTACCAATAATTTCATTATATAGGAGTGGAACATATAAAATACGACCCTGCGTTTGAAATTCCTCTAAGACCTGAGACGTAGTAGTTACGATTGGTTTGGAATATCATCACCCTCTAGCAATGCTTTTAAATTAGCAAGGGACGCTTCATAGCCCTGCATATTGATGCTAACCGTTGTGCCGTTGTCCTGCTCTGCTAAAGACATCGCGATTACCGTTTCTGGAACTTCCAAGTAAAATGAAAAAATCTCATGTTTTTGGACCTGCTGGATCGTTAACTGCATTGGCAGTGGATCTGCTAGCTGATTATGGTCATTAGGCATTAAAGTAAAGATCATTTTTTCCCCTTCAGCCAGTTTAGGAATGTCCCAAGTAGAGCCTGGCGCATACCATTGTGAGAGGGATTGCTCCTCTGTTATCGCTTGCCACACATTTTCAATTGCCGCATGGATCCAAATTGAACTGCTCATCCGCAACACCCTCTTTTCCTATTTTTTCATTATTTTACCGAACTTTCAGAAGAGAGGCTACTATTGGTTGTTCTCGATAAATAAAACGCTCCTACAATGACCAGCATAGCTACTATATCCAAGGCCATCTGATGACTTGAAAAAATGGTAACGAGTAAACCGTAGATAGACGGAGCTAAAACAATAAAGAATTGATTTATCGTTAAAGCCGCACTTACAGTCAGTCCCACAGATTGAGGATCGGACTGCTCCGTTACACTGGCTATATATAAGGAATACCAGCCTAGTGCGAAAAAGCCCATAACACCACAAAATACCATCATTAAGCTCTTAGCATGTAAAACAACAGGCATACAAGCGACCATCACAAATGTGGCAAGCATAACAATTATTAGTAAATGCTCGCGCTTCTGAGCAAAGTATCGGTCACTCAGCCAAGCAAGGGCAATTCTTCCTACCATCCCTCCAAGCAAGACCAAACTCAAATACTTCCCTGCTGCTGTTAATGAATAGCCACCCACCTGATGTAAATAACTCATCAAATGGGCGATGAGGATCATCTGTAAGGACATCATCACAATGCCCACAAAAAAAATGGGATAGAGTGCTCGATTGTCTTTAATAGCCTTCATCTTTTCTTTAAACGGTATCGGTGCTGCTGCTGCCGTATTTTGCTGTTTAGGCTCCTGATACATCAATAAAAATAGTAAACCGCCAACGATTGCTACGAAACCTTGTGCCCCATGCACAGCTGTCAGATGGAAGTGATGATATAAATAGGTAAGAATAAAGGAAGCGAGAGCCCCACCGATTGGAATACCTGTTTGGCGAATTCCGATCGCTAATCCTCGATGCTTGTCTGGAAACCATTTCACAATGGCCGTACTACCTCCCGTTTGAGCACTACCGTACCAAAAGCCAACAACTATTAATACGACTAGCAATGTCGTATAATGATTCACAGGAATTAAGAGGAACGTACAGAGGCCAAGTAAAATAGAGCCCCATCCTATAATTTGTTTTTCTCCTTTTTTATCCATGAGATAGCCAAAGAAAAGCATCGAGAGAATCGGTCCAATATTCACGGCAGAAACAATTAATCCTGTTTGGAATGACGTTAAGTGCCATTCCATTTGATAAAAGGAAGCAACTGGCCCCATCCCGTATGTGACAAAGGTGGAAGCTGTTTGCGAAAGCGTAGCCACCAGTAAAATGATCCATTTATAATATGTATGCATGTAAACCCTCCATAGCTATATACCGCTCTATTTATGCGGTACATTTAGATATCTTGAGTTTACGTTGACAGCTAGCTTACGTAAAATGGAGGAAAATGATAGCGGCTATCAAAAAATTTAATAGGTGTGTGACGAATAACATGAACATTGAAGAAATTGCCATCAAAATTGAGCTTTTAGAAAGGCAAAATTTAAGTAAGTCTGCTGAAATCACCAACTATACACAGTCGGCCTTAACATCAAAGGTAAAGAAGATGGAAAGTGAAATTGGCCAGGAAGTCTTTAAACGAACACCTCAGGGCTTAAAGCTAACAGAGGTAGGTGACCACTATTTACAATTTTTAAAGCAGGTTACCCAACAATATGAGGCATTTTTACAAACTGTAGGATTCACGCAAGCCCATATTCAATTTGGAACCTCTCATACGACGATAAAAATATATGGTGCGTCTATCATGAATGCGCTACAAACCAGTCATAGTCCTATCGACGTGGATTTCACGGTCGAATCGAGTACATCCTTAAATCACAAAGTCCATCTGGCGGAATTAGACTGTGCTTTAACGAGTAATCCAATAAAGCATTATGCCGATTTACACTATGATTTAATGACAACCGAGACATTTGAAGTCATCTCAAGCCCTGCACATGTCATCGATTTTGACAAGCAAACACCTGTGACACTCCTAGTTTTAAGTAAGGGCTGTATGTATTCGAAGGCATTAGCAGAATGGCTTACTCACAAGAAAGTCCCTTTTACAATGAAGGAAATTAAATCCGTAAGTAGTATTCTTGATTTTCTAGAAATCGAGCATACATTGGCAGTGTTAAATACGAAGTTATTGGCACTCTACCCTTGTCCTGACCTGCATTTTTATGAAATGGAGACACTTAACAAGGTCATCGAGACAGTCTTTATTTATAAAAAGGAAAGCCATAAGCAGTCTTCTATATTGCAATTAAAGCAAGTAATAGAATCCTTACTTGAAAGGAATGAGCAGGGTGATCATTAGCTCAGGTTGCTCTTTATGCGAATATTTTAAAAAGCCTATATTATTCACGCAGGCTGCACTATAATAGGTTTGATATTATTAACTACATAGGAGTACATCATGTTTTATTACATCTCATTGTTTTTGGCAGTATTTGCTTTATCTACATCAGCTATTTTTGTTAAGCTTGCTGATGCCCCGCCGGCTATTACGGCTTTTTATCGACTATTTTTTGCCATGCTCGTGCTCCTTCCCATTTTATTAGCACAAAAGGGTCTACGACAAGAGCTAGCTAACCTGTCTAAAAAACAGTGGGGATTGGGCATTCTATCAGGTCTATTTCTGTCCTGTCACTATGTTTTATGGTTTGAATCATTAAACTACACATCCGTGGCCAGTTCAACGGTTATCGTCACGCTACAGCCATTATTCTCTTTAGTAGGTAGCTATTTTTTATTTAAAGAGCGCTTTTCCAAAGGAGCAATTGTTGGCTGTTTGGTAGCGATCATCGGCTGTTTCATTATCGGCTGGCAGGATTTTCAAATTAGTGGACAGGCTCTTTATGGCGATATTCTGGCATTTATCGCAGCAGGCATTATTACAGCCTACTTTTTTATCGGGCAATCTGTGCGGAAGGATTTATCACTTATTACCTATTCGATTATCGGATATGGCAGTAGCTCCATCTTCTTAGCCATTTACGCCCTCTTTATGCAGGAATCGTTTTTCGACTATCCCGCATCCACATGGTGGTCCCTATTAGGACTAGCTGTGATTGCAACCATTTTTGGGCAAACGATCTTTAATTGGCTATTAAAATGGTTAAGTACAACCATCATCTCTATGAGTATTTTAGGAGAAACCATTGGCACATGTATTTTAGCTTATTTTATTTTAGATGAAATGATTTCCGTTCAACAAGGGATTGGCATAATGGTCATTTTACTAGGACTTGCCCTCTTTTTACTCCAACAACGAAAATCAGTATAATAAAAAACAACGGCAAAAAGATGGCCGTTGTTTTTTTATGGCTGAGAAAAGCGAAAGGTCGTACCACCCTTGCTGGATTGTAAAGAGGCTTCCATATTTAATGTTCTAGCAATATCGTGGATAATTTTCAGTCCTAGTCCACTATGTTCGATGTCTGAATCAAAGCCGATGCCGTCATCACACATCCATACCTCTCCCTCTTTAATTGTCACGACTAGTTTAGACGCTTGGGCATGCTTTAATGTATTTTGAAAGACATTATCAAATAAACGTTGTAACCATAATTCATTACTTGTCCAAATTACCTCTGCATCTATTGAATGAAAATGGAGTGCAATATTTTGCATGCGATATAAATAACTCCATTTCTTGATCATCGTTTCTAATAGAAACGCTAGCTGAACTTCCTCCTGAACGACAAAGGTATTATCGCTCGTATCAAAAGACTGGTATTGCAGTTCATTCGTTAAATTCGCGATATAGTGAATT
This sequence comes from Lysinibacillus sp. GbtcB16, assembly GCF_019091145.1. Classification (NCBI taxonomy): domain Bacteria; kingdom Bacillati; phylum Bacillota; class Bacilli; order Caryophanales; family Bacillaceae; genus Lysinibacillus; species Lysinibacillus sp. GbtcB16. The sequence continues at coordinate 1,328,312 of NZ_JAGXJV010000001.1, read as the reverse complement.
TGTGCATTTAATGATTCCACCAATTTTGGTTGCTCTTGTAGTTGATCTTCTAAATAAAACAATTGCAAACGTATCGCTGTCAATGGTGTATGGATATCATGTCTTAATTTTTGAAGCAGCTCTTTTTGGAGCTCCTGCTGTTGAGCTAACTCTAATTCCCTATAAGTCGTGCGCTCAATTAATAGATTAACAGATTGAATTAACTGCCCTATTTCATCCTCTCCGCTCACGGTTAGCGTATCGGGTATCCGTTCGTTACTCGCTAGTTCCCGTATTGTTTGGTTGAGCATTGTAATTCTAGACAATAATGAATGGATGGATGTGGAAAATAGTAAGGCAAGAATCCCTAAAGACAACACAAAGGCAAGCAGCATAACAGGATATGCAAAGGATTCATGGAACGGGATGCCATTATTTTTCGTTTTAAACGCCTTGTCATAAAGGATGGACATGAACACACTAATACCTAATAATACAATGGGCACACTCCCAATCGCTACCAACAAGAGTGTTCTATATTTAGTTTTTAATGTCATTTCTTTATATGGGTATTTAGACGATACCCCTCTCCATATATGTTTTGTAAAATAATTCCTGTTGAATCGTCCAGCTTTGTTCGAATCTTTTTTATGTAGACATTGAGAATATTATGGTTGCGATCATCTAACGGCCATAAATAATCAAAAAAGTGGTCCTTTGTTAAAACTCTGTCACGGTTGTCAAATAAATAAAAGAAAATTTTTCGTTCTATGGCTGTCAATGAAATTTCGTTATGAAGATGGTGATGAAATACTTTACGATGCTCTCCGTCAATGAATAAATGCTGTATTTGCGTAAACGTTCCATATTGTTGCACTAGCATTTTTTGGATTCTTAACAACAGCTCTCGTGGATCAAAGGGCTTTGTCAAATAGTCTTCTCCCACTGTTAAACCTTCTAGCTTGCTTTCAATATCACTACGTGCTGATAGAAAAATGATAGGAATATTTAAGCCCAATTGTTTAATGTTTTTGCTTAATTGATAGCCATCCTCTCCTGGTAGCATAATATCCATAATGACTACATCTACTTTCTGAATGTGCCTCATTATATCTCGGCCATCTGTTTTCCATATGGCTTCATAGCCTTCTCGTTGCATTATTTTTTGAAGTAAATCACCAATCATGGGATCATCTTCCACAATTAAAATTCTAAATCCTTTCATGTTAACGACCTCTCTCATCAGCATTCGTTTTCATAAACTCTATCGCTAGTTGATAGATTTCCTCTGGTTGATATAGATATATACTATGAGTGCCACTTACTTCTGTCACTTCTGCATGGGTGAATTGCTTCGCGAAGTCTGCGTAATCTTGACGATTTTGCACTGTATACTTTGAATGTACATTTTCCTTCGCTATTGCATCAACGATTAAAATGGGGGTGTCTTGCGGCAATGGAAGCTGTTCTGATTGTAAACTATTTTCATAGACGTGTAACAGCTCATTTTTCATATCTTCATTAAAAAATTGCTTAAAGGACAACGCCTGATAGATGTCCTTTTCCTCCGTCGTTAAAAAGGACATGTTCAGAACTTGCGGATTATACACCTGTGAGGGTGCTAGGCGGTGTAACCCTACCTTAGTAGCTAGACTCATCCCCTTCACCATCCATCTATCGAAGGTACCCATCTTATGTTTGACATATTGACTTGGTAAGCCAATATCTAGAGCGATTATTCCTTTTACTTCTTCTGGGTATTTTTGCGCCCAGTAAATCGCTTCAAGTCCTGAAATAGAATGAGGAACAAGAATATAGGGCGGCTGAAGCCCACTTGCCTGAAGCGCCTCCCTTGTTTGCATAAGGATGGTATCAATATCTCTTTTATCATGGGCGATGTCACTAAATCCATAGCCTGCTCGGTCCACTACTGCTATTTGATGGTGCTGTGAAAACTTACTATAAAGTCCCTTTAGCTCATAAACAGGAGCAGCAATGCCTGACCCTGCCATAAAAACATATGTATCCTCCCCAGCGCCCTCCTGATAGACATTCATGCGTTGACCATGAACATTTACCATCATGCCATTATTGCGTAAAATAGCCTCCTCTTTTTGGATCAAACGATAGTGGTACATACTGACCGCTACAATGCCGATCGATACGATGACCCCCAAATAAATAAACATTTTCTTTATGATTTTTTTCATACGCCTCTCCTCTCCGTTGATACTTGTAAGGATACATGTGAAAAATTAATAACTAATTAATTTTCGAAGAAATGTTTACTAGATGCGTTGAGATGCTTGTCAAGGAACAAAAAAAGCTGCCTACATCATGTGGCAGCTTTTTTAGAGTCATTCATTTGGATAGGTTTTCTGTAAAAAGACGATAGACTGTTGAATTAGAGCCTTTAAAATATCTTCTTCGACATCAGCGAGTTTATTAATATAAACACAGGCTTTCCCTGTTGTATGTTTCCCAAATTGCTGTAATAGCTGTTCTCGCTCACGATCACCTGGGGCAAAGTATAAACTAATTTTTGCCTTGCGAGGGGAAAATCCGACAAGTGGAGCATCGCCTTCATGGCCCGTTTGATATTTGTAATGATAATGACCAAACCCAATAATACTAGGACCCCACATTTTTGCCTCATAGCCTGAGACCTCTGTAAAAATGTCCAATAGTCGATAGGCATCTTCCCGCTTTTTTGGATGATCCACACTTTCAATAAATTCAATGACACTTGCATCGGTTTCTTTCGTCTTTAATTCATACATGTGTATCCCTCGCCTTCACAAAATCGGATTGTTCATTCCTATTATTCCCTATTCCGCTTGCTCTAACAATAGTTTTTGTTGGAGTTGACGGTACATCCCTTGTTGTTCCATCAACTCTTGATGATTGCCTTGTTCAATAATTTCACCCTGTTGTATAACGAGTATTTGGTCTGCATTCTCAATGGTTTTCAAACGATGGGCGATAACAAAGCTAGTACGACCTTGCATTAAATGCTGTAAGCCTTTTTGAATATCGACTTCCGTTTGCGTATCCACACTGGAAGTCGCTTCATCTAAAATTAAAATATCCGCGTTCTCCAAAATGGCACGAGCAATAGCAATGAGCTGCCGTTGTCCCTGACTTAAATTAGCGCCACCCGCTTGAACCGGCGTATCGTATTGTGTAGGTAAATATTTTATAAAATGATGGGCGTTCGCAATTTTTGCCGCATCCACAACCTCTTCATCCGTCGCATCCAACTTACCAAAGCGAATGTTTTCACGAATAGTGCCAGAGAACAAATAGGTATCCTGTAAAACCACACCTACCCTTTGGCGAATGGTAGACATTTTATAGTGCTCAATATGGTGCCCATCAATTAAAATTTCACCCTGATCCACGTCATAAAAACGTGTTAGTAAATTAATAATAGTTGTTTTCCCTGAGCCAGTAGGACCAACAAGAGCTATCGTTTCCCCCGCCTTTGCCTGGAAGTTAATGTTTTGAAGAACTGGCTTCCCTTGCTCATAGCTAAACGATACTTGCTTGAAAACGACGTCGCCTTTTAATGAAGGGGCCTCAATTGCCTGAGGTCGATCAGCTACCTCTGACGGTTCATCTATTATTTCAAATACACGCTCTGCTCCAGCAATAGCCGACTGAAAGGTGTTTAACAGATTAGATAATTGATTGAGCGGGCGGAAAAATTGCCGTGTATAGGTGACAAATGCCGCGATAATACCAACCGTCACTAAACCTTTTACTGCTAAAAGGGCTCCTGTCCCGATGACTATCGCTAGGCCAAGGTTATTCATAAAGTTATTGATGGGTCCTAATAAGCCTGACGTAATCTCTGCGCGTTGTGCAGAGTTTCGCAAGTTTTCATTTTGTTGATGAAACGTGTCGATGGACTGCTGTTCCTTGCCAAAAAGCGTGAGTACCTCTGCACCTGTAATCATTTCCTCAATATAGCCATTCAGCTTACCAAGATCTCGTTGACGTGCTGCATAATTTTTACTGCTGCGTTTGATAATTTGCTTAGTGGTGAAAACAATCAGCGGAATAATGATCAAGGTCACAATCGCTAATGGCCAGCTTAATGTGAACATGGCAATACTAACACCAACGACTGTTAAGATGGACGATACAATTTGCGTCACACTTTGAGCAAGCGCTGTATTTAAATTATCGATATCGTTAGTGACACGACTCATTAAATCACCGAGCGCACGCTGATCAAAAAATCTTAATGTGAGCGTTTGTAGTTTTTGAAACAGCTCCAGACGCAATGTCCGAATCGTTTTCATCGCCACATGAATCATGACATAGGTTTGCAGCCATGTCAGAATAGACGCCACCGTAAAAATCACGGCTAATAGGATTCCAAGTCGAATTGTCCCGTCAATATCTTTTTTTATGATGTAATCGTCAATGATATGGCCTATCATATAAGGCCCCGCTAAACTTAAAAACGTAGAAGCGATGACCAAGAAGATGGAAAAATACAGTCCAATTCTTTGCTGTTTGACATAGTGCCAAACTCTTGTCAGTGTTGCCCTTTGATTTTTCGCCTTTTCGGCTGGCCCTCCCATACGAGGCCCCCGTCCAAAATTCATTTGCTTTGGTTGATTTTGACTCATCCTTCTTCACCAGCCTTTTGCTGTGACGCGTAAATTGCTTGGTAATGTACATTGTTTTGAAGGAGCTGTTGATGGGTCCCTTGCCCAACAATCTCGCCATCCTCTAGGACAAGAATGACATCTGCCTGCTGTATCGAGGCAATTTTCGAAGCTACCATCAATGTCGTCGTGTCTTGATAATGGGCGGCAATGGCCTGCTGCACATGTTTTTCTGACGCACTGTCAAGGGCTGAGGTCGTGTCATCCAGTACGAGAATAGCTGGCTTTCGAACGAATGCCCGACTTAAAGCCAAGCGTTGCTTTTGCCCACCGGAGAGATTTGTAGCCCCCTGTGACAGCTCATGTGCTAAGCCCTTATCAAGCCGCTCCACAAATTCACTAGCACAGGCAGCATCCAATGCCTGTTGTATGTCCTCTGGCGTTGCATGTTCATTACCAAGGCGAATATTTTTTTCAATCGCTCCAGAAAACAATAAGGCCTTTTGTGAGGTAAATCCGATATGGTCCCGTAACGTGGATAAAGAGTACGCTGAAAGCGGTTTGCCGTCCAAATAAATGGCGCCACCTGTTGGATCGAATAGGCGCGGTAATAGCTTTACAAGTGTTGATTTACCGCTACCGGTTTTTCCAATGATGCCCACTGTTTGCCCTGGCTTCACAGAAAACGAAATGTTTTTAAGAACATCCTCCGCCGTTTCATAATAACGATAACTTACATGATCAAATTCAATAGCTCCTTTTATAGGATCTGTCCATGCATGTTCTGCTTCCTTAACAGCAATGTCCTTGTTTAAGACATCCACAATTCGTTCTCCCGACGGCAATGCACGCGCAATTTGCATCAGCACCATACTGGAAGACATTAAACCATTTAAGATAATGGTTAAGTAGTTAATAAATGCGAGAATAACCCCAACCTTTAATGTCCCTGCCTCAACCTTAATAGCTCCAAGCCAAAGCGCCGCAACTATCCCTAGGTTAACGACGAACATCGTAAATGGCACAAGCACCCCTACAATTTGTTCTGCAGTGATAAAGCGTTTTGTCAGCCCATCATTCAGCTCACTAAATTGGGATACCTGTTGGGTTTCACGGCGAAAGGCTTTAACGACACGGATACCCGCTAAATTTTCCTGTAGCTTCGTATTCACTCCATCAATAGCCTCTTGGACGCGGCGATAGAGCACCCCCGAATACTTCGTGAAAAAATACATAGCCACAATCAAAATCGGCACAATGATAAGAAGTATTGAAAAAAGCTCCCGTGCTGTTACAAAGACGATAATGACTGCCCCGATAAAGAGTAGTGGCCCACGCACAAAAATACGTAGCGTCATCATAAACGCGCGTTGAATACTTTCCACATCACTCGTTAAAATAGTAATTAGCTTGCCAGTCGTAAAGGCATCTCGCTCCTTAGCTGAATAGGTCATCATTTTCTCATAGAGAGCCTGTCGAACATCCGAAGCAAAATGAATCGCTGCCTTCGAGCTGTAATACGAGCAACCAATCCCACCAACAAGTCCAATCACCGCACTTGCTAGCATCCATACAAACATACTTAGCACATAAGCATGATCTCCATTGGCAATCCCTGTATCAATCATATGCTGCATAATCGTCGGCTGAATTAAATCCATTGTCACCTCCAGCACCATGAGAAGAGGCGCTATTAAGGTGAAAAATTTATAGGGCTCCAAATACTGCCCTAACTGTTTTATTGCCTGCATACATTCGTCTCCGTTCTATTTAAATCCCATTCGTTCCTCATTATAACTGAAAACTATTCCCATTTGGCACTATTTTTTCGAGACTCGTAATATTTGAGATTTAACTAATTGAGGAGATATCATGTAGCTTATGGCTGACATCCGTCCAAATAAAAAACCCCCATGCACTGAAAAAGTCCATATCTTTTTTCATTTGACACTGTGACTCTATTGTTGTTTTCCGAAGCATTCCGCTCGCTTTCCGCGGGCGAGCGATGCTTCACCAAACAACGCAATGTATCATCCTATTATTTTAGTCACGCTTTCCTTTATAATAAAAGAATTAATATGCAGGTGGTGCCCCAATGATTTCAAATCAGGAAACCCTTAATTTAAGTCCATACATGGCAATCTACGATATTGTTGTGCCAAAAGATAATATGCTTCGCCAGATCAATGAACTTGTTGATTTTTCATTCATTTTAGACGAGCTAAAAACAAAATATTGTTGAGACAATGGACGTAATGCCATTCCTCCAATTCGCATGTTTAAGTACTTATTATTAAAAGCGGTTAATGATGTATCAGACGTCGATCTAGTAGAGCGCTCAAAGTATGATAAGTCATTCAACTATTTCTTGGATATGGCACCAGAAGATCCAGTGAGACAGAATTAAGGCACTTCCTGTTCAAAATTGAACAGGAAGTGCCTTATTTTTATCTGAAAAAGGTTCGCTTTTATGAAAACATAAGTTTTTCAGTGCCCTCGTCTATTCATGGAGGTCGCTTTAAATGATTCTTGTACCGCTTGTTAGATAATTTTCAAGGCAGTCTTTTTTGCTCAAAACATACCCTATTGCATGGGACTTATCCGTAGTTTTTCAAAATTTCTTTGGAAAAATTGGTGGGCCAACTGCTCTTTCTCGGGATCAACACCAAGTAAAATAACTGTACTTGGTCCGGCTGATTTGGTCATATGATGAGAACACTCCACTAATTGCTCGCCAAAAAGGCGCACACATTCACCTTGAAGTCCCTTTGATCCTACAGGCCACACCTGCTGAACGATTTCCGCCAGCCATGCCTGATAAATAGGTTGCAGCTGCGCCACATCATCAGGTTGTGCTAATAGTTCCTCGCCAACAAGTGGTAAGCCGTATGTGTACCAACTAAGCTGTTCAGGGTCCCATGCTTTTCGCTGTTGTATTTCCCCAAGCATAGTAATTGCTAGACCAGACTGCAAAGTTGGCATATTGGATTCCGAACTACCAGCAATAGCTGGACAGGAAAGTCCTGTTTCCTCGAACACTTGCTGAATTCCGCTTTCATAGCGTGACCATGCCCCATCCCCTGAAAAATTAGCGAGTAGAATTTGAATAGGGAGTGCCTGTGCAGCCAGCTGCTCTAGAAATGTCACACGGGCTGTCATATAGGCTGTCAATTGATCGGATGCTGGCACAACATCTTGGGGCTTCTCCCCGATGGCTGCCGCATTATCCATTGTCGCAATAAATCCGCCCACTTTTATAGCATTTCTCACTAAACTTGACCTGCCTTACGCACAAAAACTTTTGACAGAATGGGCATGACTACCGCGACAATCATTAAATTAATAGCGGTTGCTATGAAAATACTCGCTAAAGCACCCCAGAAAAAGGCAGGACTAATAATAAAATAAAATGGCAGTGGCGCTACGATGCCGTTTAATACGAGGGCAACTGGCCATTTCCATACATGCATGCCTTTTTTATGCATGACCCCAAAAATCCAGACAACGATAAACATTTCTATAGCAATAATTACATGGAGTGGGCCAAGTGGGAAGCCGGCAGTTAATGCGCTAATAAAATGACCAATGAGACCAGCTACCCCAGCAAATAATGGCGATAAAAAGACCACACCTAAAAAGGCAGGTGCTGAATCAAGAGCTGCCGTTGAAATAAAAGCGGGTACTTTAATGGCGGCTCCTACAGCACAAATGGCCGCTACCATAGCCGTTAGTATCCATTTCATTAATTTTTGTCGATCCATTGCATTTCCTCTTTTCCGTTAGTATGTTGACCTCACTTGAGTTGCTCGCCAATCCCGTACCAAATACGCACAACTTGCTCCGCTTCAGCAAATAATGCTTGGTATAGGCGGCCACACGTATCACGTAATAAACGTGCTTGTTTTTCCATCGGTACAACACCGCGTCCCATATCTGTCACAATAAGTGCCAGCGAACAATGTTGGGCAAGGGCTGATAATTTAGTGAGGACGGATTGTACGACCAACTCATCTTCCTCAAGATTTTGTGTCATAAGCCATTTCTCCATATGTTGAATGACTAGGATTTCACAGGCTGGTGCAATATCAGGTAGGTCGCCATCGATAAGTACCACCTCGTGTTGTTCATATAAACGCATTACATAATCGGTTTTTCCGCTATAGGCGCCTCCGATAAAAACATGCATCTAGCTCCCTCCTCCCAGGCCTTTCTAGTAAATGTTAAATTAAATTGATGATCATGTGGCACTTGGTATGACCAAAACGGCTGCTCTGTTGGCGCATAGGCTACGAGTAAGGCACGAATCACCCCGCCATGAACGACTAAAAAATAGCGATCCTCATTCTTCGGTAACTGGTTGAAGCCTTCTACCACTCTTGCCACAAAATCATCAAAAGCCTCTCCTTGTGGCGGTGGCGAATGAATAGGGTCGTCCAACCATGCACGGTAACGAGCATCCGTCTTTAAATCCTCATAGGTTTTCCCCTCAAATTCACCAAAATTGGATTCACGAAACCGTTCATCCGCTTCATAGCTAGCATTCGGAAAATAATGGGCGGCTGTGACTCGACAGCGTTGTAAATCACTGCCATATACCTTTTCGACACCTGCATCCACTACAGAGAGCTTGGAGATATCAGCTAATGGTGCGTCCGTCCATCCCAAATAACGCTTTTCTAAATTGGCCTTTGTGGGCGCATGCCGCATTAAGCACACAGTAACAATGTCACCCATAGTACAACCTCCATCCCTTCAATCGATGCACCTAGTAAATCACCCGAGACACCGCCAAAATTACGCAATGTAAATTGTCGAAAAATAACGAGCGCAAATGCTAAAACGATCACTAATAGTATTGGTAACATTGAGAACTTTGTGATGATCAGCACCATCGGCATGGCCAACAAAAGAGACAGTAGCATAATTATTTTTAATAGTTTCGCGTTGATATGCGATTGAAAGAAATAGGCAAGTCCTTTTTCCTTTGAACAGTTAAGTGACATAAAATAAAAGCTCATGCCGACTCTTGTTAAAAAAGGAATGAATACAACCATCCATAATGCAAATTTGTTTTGCACAAAAAGCTCATGTAAAACGACAAATTTCCCAAATAACAAAAATAGTATCGATAGTACTCCGAAAGCACCAACCCGAGGATCATCTAAAATCTCAAGACGTTTATCCCGATCTCGATAAGAAAAATACGCATCCCCCATATCAATAAAGCCATCCAAATGTAAACCGCCTGTCCATAAAGCAAATAGCCCGATGATGATAAAGACAAGCATGACCTCGCTACTAGCCGTCCATTGTGTAAGGCTGTAAAGGACTCCGACTACCGTTGTACCCATCAAGGCCCCTATCCATGGTAAGCAAGCAAACATCCCTGTAATCGTTGACCTTGTTAAAGGTAATTCCTTATGTACGGGCAAAACCGTAAAAAATTGAAATGCCAACAGCAGGCTATGCCAAAAATTTTTCATTGTCTTGCCTTCCTTCTCGATTATTTCCATCTCTTTACGATACCATAATTCATTTCATACGCCTCTTGAGCCGACGCAACGAACCATTGGTGAAGCTGTCCTAAAGTTCTTCGATACAGCTCCACCTCTTCGTTCTGATAAGGTGGCTCATCAAACAGCTCATTCGACACCACTAATAATGTCACGTTCTTCGTTTGCAGGGATTGGATGGCCTGTTTAACAGTTCGAACCTTGGATGCTAAACAACCAGGCTTCGTTACACAGGGTGCTCCACGATCATAGCCTTCATAAAAAGCATTCGTCAGCCAAGTAGTGACGCAATCCCATAGCACCACATCCCCATCCTTGAGTGACTCAAATACGGGTGCGATATTATAAGGGGCCTCCACTGTTAACCATTTTATTGGCTGAGTTAGTCGATCAGCTTGATGACGATCGATTCGCTTCTCCATCTCATCATCCAAAGCAATACCAGAAGCTATATATTTTAAACGTTTTTCTGTACTAGGCTGCGCTTGGAAGTACTGTATAGCAGCTTGCTCTGCAAAATGAGATTTGCCACTACGCACACCACCAGTAATAAAAATGAGGGGCATTTGTAATACCTCCTATTGTAAATGATGTAGTGTACCGATCTCTTGGATTACCCACTGCTGTTCCTGTCGTTCAATTACAGTAACACTTGTCCCATGAATATAAGGAGCTGCCCAAAGCTCACTAATATTGCGTTGTAAAATGGCATTAATCATGCATTTAATCGTCACCGCATGGGAAACGATCAAAATAGGCTCATCACCATGCTGCTCTGCTATTTTTTTCAACGTATACATCGCTCTTTCTGTGACAGCACCAAAACTTTCTGTATGGGTTGCGATAAATTGCGCAGGGTATTTCGTATACAATTCATAATCAAGCCCATTTGTCATCAAAATGTCCTCAATTCGCTTTCCCTGCCAATTCCCTAAAAAGATTTCCCGTAAATTATCCTCATAGTAAACCGGTAATTGGCGATGAGCCGTCAGAATATCCATCGTCTCCTTCGCACGACCACTTGAACTACAATAAGCTGCCGCAAATGGGATTGACTGTAGTTGCTGCTGTAATCTTGCGGCCGCTTCCCTACCATTGTCCGTTAACGGAGAGTCCAACCATCCTTGTAGTCGTTGCTCCTGATTCCATTGTGTTTCCCCATGTCTTACTAGATAAAAAGTTGTCACTTTTCTCTCCCCTTATTTGCGTTAAACCACGCCTGCAGACAATTATATAAATACGTCATGGCCGCAATTTCTTTAATCCCAATACGAAACCATTCGCCCTGTAATCCTTTAAAGTTTTTCGTATGACGCAGGACAACTCCCTGTGCTAAACAATACGTAAAAAAGGCATCCGCCTGCTGTTCCTTTGGCAATGAAAAGCACACATAATTCGTCACACTATTAGTGACAACACAGCCGTTTTCTTGTAAATAACGATGCAACTGCTCTCTTTGCGTTGTCGCATAGGCAATTGCCTGCTGACTATAGTGCTGCTCATCCAAACAGCCTGCACCAATGACCAGTGCAAAGGCATTTAAATTCCAATGGGGTAACATGTCCTTTAGCTCACTTACAATAGTGGCATGAGCAACTAAATAGCCAAGACGTAAGCCAGGTATTGCGTACATTTTAGTCATCGAACGCACAACGAGGACATGTGAATTCTCCATACTTTCATGCATGAGGGAATTCGTCTCATCGACCCAATCCATAAAGGCTTCATCGATGACAAGCTCACATTTGATCGCTCGCCCATGCTCCAATAACGCTAGTAAATCTTCCTTTTCTGGCAATACACCTGTTGGATTATTCGGTGTACAAATATAGAGTGCATCCGCTTCCATCATTTCTTGTTTAAGTCGTTCCATTGGCAATGTATATTGGATAAAGTCCGTCACCAGAACCGGAATAATAATAGCACCTGCGGCTCGCAATGTTCGCTCATATTCTGAAAAAGTAGGATGGACGACAATGACGCGCTTTTGCGCATAACGTCTCGCAATAACACTAAAGAGCTCTGATGCCCCGTTGCCTAGTAAAACCATATCCTTCGCCACTTGATGAAAAGCAGCAACCTTTGATAGAAAAGGCTCTCCATCTGGATCTGGATAGCGTTGAATGAGCGGGTAAAATGTACGCCAACGTGCCTCGACAAAGGATGGTGGTCCTGCCGCATTGACATTTTCACTAAAATCATAAACCTCTTCAGGCATCGTTAAACCTAATTGCTGATAAACATTTTGCGGATTTGCTCCATGATTAGGTAATAGCATAAATGAACACCTCCACTGCTAACATGACAAGCGTAAAGAGCACCATGGCAATACGCATATGAATAATAGATGCCATTATATGTTCCTTTGTTAACGGAACTAATTTTTCTCCCATAATCGCCCGATGCGAAACAATGCCTTGATAAGTATTTTTCCCACCTAGTTGGACGCCAAGCTGCACTGCTGTTGCCGCCTCTAAATAACCACTATTGGGACTTGGATGCTTTTTAGCGTCTTGCGCCCAACGCTTTAATCGTTGTCCAAAAGAGTAACTCGTTTCATTTTTTGTACCTAGCACGATAAGAAAGCCCGTAATACGACTTGGAATAAAATTCAGGACATCATCAAGTTTGGCAGAAAACATGCCAAAATCTTTGTATGTTTCATTTTTATAGCCGACCATGGAATCTAATGTATTGACAGCCTTGTAGCCCCATAAACCGATAGCACCAAATAAAAAGGCATAAAATAGTGGGGCGGTCACTCCATCACTTGTATTTTCTGAAACGGTCTCTACTACACCCCGCACAATCTCATCTTCCCCCAGCTTTTCGGTATCACGCCCAACAATCCATGATAACTTGATGCGTGCTTCCGCAAAATCACCTTTTACAAGGGGCTCATAAACTGCCAGTGCCGCCTCCTTTAAGCTACGTTGTGCAAGCCCAATACCTATTAGAAGCCCTTCAACTAAAACACCAAAAATCAAGCTTACCTGATAGCTGAGTAGTAAAATAAGTGTGACCACAAACATCGTTGTCCCTACAACAGCAAGCGCCATCACCATACCACGCAGTTTCCGCCATTTCCCTTGATTCCATAAAGCTGTTTGTGATTGAATCAGCTTACCAATCCATCGCACGGGATGCGGAAGCTTCGGAGGGTCTCCTACTAAAATATCGAATATAATTCCTATGATACAGGCAATCACTATGGCAATCATAACGCCTTCTCCTCTTTATCCTTTTTGTATTTACGAATAGCCTCACGCATCGTTTCATAGACACCGTAGCCAATGACCTTGCCTAGCATTGTGATAGGACCGGCATATTGATGGTAGTCCCCTTCTTCTGTAGCAGCAATGAGTAAGCTATCAGTGGATGTTCCGGTTGCTTGCGTGCCTGTTGTAGGATCAGTTATACCTTCATCCGCTAACGCCTTCACCTTCGCCTCCGTTGTCGAAATCATAGCCTGAAATAACGCTTCATCAGACAATCTCCCGTTAATAAGCACCCATGTATTAATTGTTCCTGCATGATATTGCTCCATACGATGAAAAGCACGTGTAATATCTACGGCATTGCCTAGACCCGCAGTAATCATAATGACTAGTTGAATACCTTCATATGTAAAATCACGAATGGTCGCAAATTTGGCTTGGACAGCCGTCATCATCGCCACTGTGTGATCGACTGGAAAATCATGCGCCTGCAAAAAATGATGTAAATCACGATGTGGCTGTCGATCATCATACGTAATAGGCACAGTCCGATTCATCAGATGAGTAAAATAACCAAAGCCTGGATTATGCATGGCAGAGGAGACAATCTTCATAGGTGAAACCGCTTGAAGTGCTACATATTGGTCAGAAATTTGAATATGATCCTTTGTAAGTATGGGCATTCAATCGCCTCCTGACGATAAATAGATTATGAACATAAAAAAACAAATTCTTACAAAGAAGAATTTGTACTGTCGATTCTTTATTAAAATTTGAACCTTCTGAACACTTGTACAGAATAACAACTTCATAATACTCAAATTATTTATTTTCTTTGAAATTGTATCATAAGTTTGCCTATTGCCACAATTCCATTTCGACGTGTTGTTACTGCTTTTGTTTAAGGTTTTTAAAGCGGATCACGGAGCCAATGATGATAAAGACCCAACCAATAGCTATGTAAACTACTTTCATTGTTTTTGTCGATGACGGTAAAATATCCATAATCGTTAAACAGACAAAAAGTATCCCAACAACCGAAAAAAGCATACCAATCGTTAAATTCTTCACGAAAAACCCTCCCAACTATGTACGCCCTCGATTTTACCGTATTCTTAGCAAAAAGAAAACACTAATCCAAGTATGGAACCCTTGGATTAGTGATAATTGTGTCATTAAGCTTTCGCATGGGCAAAAAATTCTTCATATAACGCCTGTAAAATGCGGTTTTCAAATTCCTGAAGTACTCCAAAAACAAGACTTACTTCAGAAGAGCCTTGATTGATCATTTCAATGTTTGCGCCAGTTCTTGAAATCGCTGTAGCAGCACGCGCAGCTAAACCTGTGTTATGACGCATACCTTCGCCAACAATCACGATCATTGAAAAACCATGACGCATTTCTACATACTCAGCATGTAGCTCTTCTTTCACTCGACTAATAATACGCTCTTCATTATCAGGGGATATCTGATTCGAACGCATAATGACTGAAATATCGTCTAAGCCAGAAGGTGTGTGTTCATAAGAAATATTTTCATCTTCTAAAATTTGTAGTAGCTTTCGTCCAAAGCCCACTTCACGATTCATCAAATATTTAGAGACATATAAAGTTGAAAAACCACTGTCTGCCGAGATACCTGTAACGGGACGACCTGTTGCAGGACGACTTGGTACGATACGAGTACCTGGGGCTGATGGATTATTTGTATTTTTTATGTTAACGGGCACCCCAATCTTGTAGACAGGCATTAATGCTTCATCATGGAACACTGAAAAGCCTGCATATGATAATTCGCGCATTTCGCGATACGTAATTTCTTTAATTTCCACTGGATCATTGACAACCTTCGGATTCGCGGAGAACACACAATCCACATCCGTAAAGTTTTCATATAACTCCGCTTCAACAGCTGCTGCTAAAATGGAGCCAGTAATATCAGAGCCTCCGCGGTCAAATGTCCGCAATACGCCCGCTTTAGTGTAACCGAAGAACCCTGGGAACACAATAATTTCTTTTGTATGTTTTAAAGGGGCTAAATTAGCATACGCTTCGGGTAAAGCAAATGTTCGTTCAGGCAAATCATTGACCACTAATCCATCCTTAGGACTTACATAGCGTGCGGGCATTCCAATTGCATTAAAATAAGCGGCAATAAGCTTGGCGTTATTATCCTCACCTGCTGCTTTAATGCTATCAATGAATAATTCCACGTTTGTTTTGTCACCTTGTACACGTTCCCGTAAATCTTCCGCAATCACGTCACAAATGGCATTATCTAACCCTAAACCATCTGCAATTGCTCGAAAACGATCGACTACAATATGCAATTTGTCTTCGGTATCTTCATGTTGTAACGCGGCAGTTGCTAATTGTATTAATAGATCGGTTACTTTTATATCGTCACCAGATCGTTTGCCTGGTGCTGAAACGGCAACGATTTTACGTGCCGGATTAGATTTCACAATATTTGCTACTTTTTGAATTTGTTCTGCGTTTGCTACAGATGTTCCACCAAATTTACACACGATCATATCTATCAAATCCTAACTTTTTCAAATTAATTGTATTCCTCCAAAAAACAATTGACTGTACACAGTGTACAAATTATCGATTCCTACGTCAATACAATTTAAAAAATTCGCGCAATTTACTGAGAAATATGGACAATTTTCGTACTGTTTGATTTATTATACGGATTTCGTATGAAATAGTTAAGGTTTTTATGAATTTTTTTTCGTGATATTCACAGATTCGTGAAATTTTCCGTTTTGACTTTCTTCTATATAAAGAGGAAAACGCTTACTCCCCACTATGATATGCACAAACATCCTCGGTGTTTGTGCTAATTTGCAGGCGAAAGGAGGGTTTTGAGTAGGAGGACGAAGGCTGTTGGACAGGTTTTTTTCTAGAAAATAGCTGCATCACTTTTTGCCAGTATGTAAAACTTCATTACGAGTATGCTTGAACCGAGGATGATTTTATCCATCTCTCCCATACATGCAAAAAAACTAGGATCACATGTAATTAGTGAAACCTAGTTTTTCCAAGCTATTTTCGTTTAAATTGCCGTCCAGCCACCGTCAATGACTAATTCTGCGCCTGTCATAAAGCGTGATTCGTCAGAGGCAAGGAAGACTACTCCATAAGCTACGTCCTCTGGTGCACCAAAGTATGGTAGCTGTGTATAGGTTTTGTAAAAAGGTAAAGCGCCCCCTTCTTCCATCGTTGGCGCTGTCATAGGCGTAACAATAATGCCTGGGTGAACAGAATTTACACGAATATGATCTTTCCCATACTCGACAGCAGCCGACTTAGACAACACACGAAGTGCTCCTTTTGCTGCTGTATAAGGACTTGTCCCTGCCATTCCCACGATTCCACCAATTGAAGAAATATTGACAATAGAACCGCCACCAGCCTTTTGCATTTCTGGAATCACATATTTCATACCAATGATACAGCCATTTAAGTTAATGTCCATCACTTTATTCCATTCTTCCATTTCCATATTGGCGATCGTTTTTGGTGATGAAATTCCTGCATTGTTGACTAGTATATCGACTTTCCCATATGCCTTCACTGCCTCTGCAATAACGGCTTTCCACTCGTCCTCAGACGTTACATTATGTGAAATACCAATAATATCTCCACCATTTTCTTTAATTTCTTTCACTAAGTTATTCAATGGCTCGATTTGCACATCTGTTGCAATCACCTTTGCCCCTTCTTGTGCAAATAGTTTTGCCTCAGAAGCTCCCATGCCCATCGCTGCTCCCGTAATAATTGCTACTTTCCCATTTAAACGTCCCATCTATAAAACTCCCTTTCTTTTATTCATCCATTCCCTCTGTGCAAATGCCAGCAAATATTTTTACTCCCTGATAAATGCTAGAGGCTTCATTTTGATTCAGTAGATGTTTGAACACCCTCTAAAAAGAGCATCACAAGCATACATCCTCCCCATAGAAAAGGGACTTATCCGTATGTTTGATATTAAATAGCAGAATTAGATAAATGAATAATTCGTGAACACGTTAACAACTAGTTGTATTATCGACACCGTGTCGTTAATATAATTATAACTGTCTGTTCAAAAAGGGCAAACAACATAAGAGCATGAATTGATGCATTGACAACATGTAAGGCTATTATGTTGTGTAAACGATAAATTTAATACAAGGAGCTTAAAAATGTCGAAAAAGATGGACCCTCGCGTCATAAGAACACGCCAACTATTAAGAGATGCATTAGTGGAGTTAATTGATGAGCAAGGCTATGAGAAGATTACTGTGCAAGATATTACTCAACGAGCAACCTTGAACCGTGCCACTTTCTATTTACATTACCGCGACAAATTAGATTTACTGTACCAGAGCTCTGAGGAAATCTTACATGAATTAGTAGGAAGTATTCACCCAACGTTTGAAGAGAAGAGAGATTTTGATTTATTGCCTTATTATGATCAGCCACATGAAACATTTATGCATTTGTTTGAGCAAATCGCACTGAATAGTAAGCTTTACAAAGTCTACCTCACAGAAAAAGATATCCCCTATTTTTCTGCAGGCTTAAAAAAGATAATTATCGATTTTGTATCAAGTGGCATTCAATTGATGGAGCCTGATGATCAAAAATTAACCGTACCGCGTGAGATGGCTATCCGTTTTTATGCCGCTGCCTTTCTTGAGGTGATCGTCTGGTGGTTAGAAAATGATATGCCCTATACGCCAAAATTTATGGCGACTCAGTTAATGCGTATTACCATTAAAGGACCCTATTTGGAAAACCCCTTTCAGCAATCTTAAAAGCTGGCATTTCTATATGCCAGCTTTATTGGTTCACTACGTTTTATTTTGCCTGTACATGTCTTATAGATTGGGTGGAGATTTACAAACAACGGACCATACCTGTTCAAATAATGCTTGATGGTCACTGTTGCTCCATCTTTCAGCAAAATACGGGTTGTGGAAATACGTAAATGCCGTCATAACTGCCATTCCTTGATTTTCCCACCCGCTAATTTCCTCCACCTTTTTAGCTAGATGATTTAAATGATTACTAACAAGGCTACTATTGGTTTCGATGTAGTTTGTATACAATAAAAACATTTTCTGATGATTGATATAAAGATCTCTCTTTGTAAGATTAAGGAGCCATAGCCAATCATGTAGAGCAGTTTCAGCATCCTCATGTTCTTTAGGACTCCATTCCAATAATGGTCGCGAAGTATTTTCCAACCATTTAAGAGCCAACTTCTGTAATAAGTCTTCTTTATTCTTAAAGTGTTTATATAGTGCCGCGTGAGTTACGCCAAGCCTCTTCGCAATATCTAATAATGTCGTTTTATTTATACCTTTACTTAGAATAATTGCCTCTGCTGTTGAAAAAATCTTATCTTCCGAAAGAATAGCCATATCCATCTCCCCAATTCATTTTCAAGGTTACATTTTGTTGACAATGTAACTATAGCATGTGTACTATAAAACAACAAAGTTACAAAATTTAATTTTTGTAACTCAATCATAGGCTTAGGAGGATTTGTGTTATGGGAAAAGAGATGGATCAACGCGTTGCTTTAGTATTAGGTGGATCTGGCGGGATCGGCCGTTCAATCGTAGAAAAATTAGCAGAGGAAGGCTATGCCATTGGTATTCACTATTCTTCAAGTAAAACAAATGCAAAACAATTAGAGGCATCCATTGTGGCGCGTGGAGGTCAGGCAATATCTGTCGGTGGCGATGTAGCAAATGAAATTGAAATGAGTATGGCCTTTGATCAGGTGGAAAAAGCCTTTGGAAGTATAGATGTTGTCATTAATACAGCTGGAATCATGTTGCTTAGCCCAATAGCCGAATTAGATTTAAATGATTTAGATAGGATCCATAGGACAAATATTCGAGGTACCTTTGTTGTCTCTCAATTAGCAGCACAACGAGTTAACAAAGGAGGCGCCATTATTAATTTTTCAACCACTGTTACTCGTAGCCAGTTCCCAAACTATGGCGCTTATGTTGCCAGTAAGGCAGCAATTGAATCCATTTCAATGATTTTAGCTCGTGAATTAAGAGGTAAGGATATTACTGTTAATACAGTAGCTCCTGGCCCCACAGCAACCCCTCTATTCTTAAATGGAAAAGATGAACATCAAATTCAGCATTTAGCAAATGCGGTGCCATTAGAAAGACTAGGTGAGCCTAATGATATTTCAGAAGTCGTTGCATTTTTAGCTGGTCCAGCACGGTGGATCAACGGCCAAGTACTTTTCGTTAATGGTGGCCTAGCCTAATATTCGTTGCACCTTGAATGTTTAAAACCCCTCTAGATCGATATCTAAAGGGGTTATTTTGCTGTACCTCAGTGGATAGGTTTCTCAAAATTCCAGTTCGTATAAATGACAGCCGCCGTTACTGGCTCTGTAGTCTTATCTTCCGTGAAACCGCCTATTAGATTGCCTACTCTAAATGTCGGCTCAAAAAATTGTTCTTCCTTAGGGGGGGCGGTTGGACCATCTATCCCCAATTTGGTCTCATCGGTAACGACTACTTCCATGCCGTTATCCAACGTAAAGCTCAGTCCATCTTCTCCAACTTCTGTGATCACTCCTTCGATATTGACTACTGCACTTGCCGCAGGAGCTGATTGATCCACCACAATTCTATCTGTTAAATCGATTGTTGTGTCATTGTTTACATTGACTAAAGAAGCGACCACCGCTATTACTGCACAGGCAACTAAACTTCCCACACTTATTCGTACTTTTTTCATAAAGACCCTCTTTTCTTTTTGTTGAAATTCCATCATCTCGTTTTCCATCTTTATCTTAAATTCTTCGGAAGCATGAATCTGCTTCATCACGTTTTTATAAGCATTCATCAGACCGTACTCCCTTCTTCTAATATGATTTTCAATTTCATTCGTGCCCGTCTTAGCTTTGAGCCGATCGTGTTGACGTTCATTCCTAATAGATTAGCGATTTCTGCAGTTGTGTAGCCTTCATAATAATGTAAATAAACAATGACTCTCTCTTTTGGATTCAGCTCAAAAATTTCCGTAAGCACCATTTGCTCCTCTTTGGCGATAAAGGACATTTCTTCGGTAATTGGTACCGTCTTCTTCATACGAGCAGACTTAAAGTAATCCTTACATTTATTAAAAGTTACTTTGATGAGCCAAGCCTTTAAATGATCTTCATGATCGAAGGGCTTTCTCTGTTTCATAAGAGTCATATAAACCTCTTGGACAATATCCTCCGCCTCAGACATATTTTTTGTCTGATGCACAGCAATACGAATTAAGGTGTCACTATATGTTTGAACAATCTCTTGAACACATAAGCCAGCAAACTTTTTCATAGTTCCTATCGAGCCTCCTTCTTTTCATAATACGATTCATCTTTTAAAATTCGTGCAATAGGCCATTTTTTTACTGGCATGGATTATGGGTGACAGTCCAAAACGAAAAAAGAAAGGAAAATAAATCCCCTCTCCTTATATTTTCATAACAGACCCCTATTTCAAGATGGACTTCATCATAAATATCAAATAGATCGACAAAATGTTTGGTATAACCGTTATACTGAATATTAATTTATAATGAACTTACAAGAGTTGGAATGATTAGTTACAGGAGAATGATAGATGAAAATAGTAATTGCAGAAAAACCAGATCAGGCTGCCAAGTTAGCTGCTCCCTTTTCTTTTACTAAAAGGACAGGATATTTTGAAGTCAAAGCCAACTCATATTTTCCCAATGGAGCCATTATTACTTGGGCAATTGGGCATTTATGTGAATTAAAAACACCAGAAGAATATGATCCAACATGGAAAAAGTGGAAGTTAGAAACATTACCCATTATTCCCGATCGATTTGAATATAAAGTTTCTAAATCTAAGTATAAACAATTTACTATCATAAAAAATCTAGTTAAAAGAACAGATATTCAAGAAATTATAATCGGTGGAGACGCAGGGCGTGAAGGAGAATTAATCATTCGTACTATTTTAAGGGTATGTGGTGTAAACAAACCGATGAAACGATTATGGATATCGTCCTTAACTGAAAACTCGGTCAAAAATGGCTTCTCCAATTTACTACCCGAAGCGAAAACGAAGGATATTTATTACGAAGCATTAAGTCGTTCCTGTGCAGATTGGTTAATCGGCATGAATACGTCGAGGTTATATACGGTCCTACTTAAGAAAAACGGTGTCAAAGATGTCTTTTCCATTGGCAGAGTACAGACCCCAACCCTTGCGTTAATTGTTCATAGGGAACATGAAATCGCGAATTTTAAATCAGAACCTTTTTGGGAAGTCGAAGCAGTCTTTCATTTCGCGGGTAGAATGCTAAAAGCAAAATGGCATAAAAATAATATGTCAAGAGTATCGGAGGAAAAGCAAGCGATAGCCATTGCTAATTTCTGTCTACATAAAAATGTAGAAATAACGAAAATAAATAAAGAGACGAAGGAATACGCACCACCTCTGTTATTTAATTTGTCGGCATTACAGGCTACAGCAAATAAATCTTATAAGTTTTCGCCACAAAAAACTCTTGATATTTTACAAAAGCTTTATGTAAAAGGTTTAGTTTCATACCCAAGATCAGATTCGCAGTTTTTAACAAGTGAAGAAGCCAAAACACTACCAACTATATTAAACAATTTGAGCAAAATAGATAAATATAAAAACCTTCTTCCTCCCCCAACAAATTCAATTATGAATAACAAAAGATACGTCAATGAGAAGAAGGTAACGGACCACCATGCGATCATTGTGACAGATCAAATACCTAACCTTGCTAAGCTAAGCATGGAAGAAGAGAAGATTTACGATTTAGTAGCTAGACAAGTCATTGCAGCACATTATAACCACGCCATTTTTGCGTACACAACGATTCATTCGCTTGTCGATAAACGAGCTGAGTTCATTTCGAAGGGGAAGGAGCAAATCGAGGAGGGTTGGCGTAAAGTCATTTATCTATCTAAAGAAAATGCATCTCAAGAAGAAGAAGAAGAAGAAGAAATGCTTCCGCTTCTTCATGAAAATGAGCTCGGGACTGTGGCTCAAGCTACCGTTAAAAAAGGGGCAACACAGCCACCTAATAGATATACAGAAGGTCATTTAATTACAGTAATGAAAACAGCCGGTAAACATCTAGATGATGCTGAGTTAGAAAAGGTTTTATCTAAAACGGAAGGATTAGGAACTGAAGCAACACGAGCCGGCATTATTGGTACACTCAAAGATAGAAACTATATTGAAATAAAGAAAAACCAAGTATTTGCTACATCTAAAGGTATGTTATTAATTGAAGCACTAGGTGAAAACAGCCTACTGACATCACCCTCGATGACCGCAAAATGGGAGCAGCGACTATCTGAAATTGGTGAAGGACATGCTTCTCCTCAAGCATTTATGGAGCAAGTAAAAAAGCTCACCTATAAATTGATTACAGATGCGCATGAACGTGAAAAAGTATGGGCATTCGATCAAAAGGAAGTCGACAAAATCAGTGCCAATAACCCTTATCAAAAGAAATATAAAAAAGAAAAAACCGTTGTTGGAAAGTGTATTCTTTGCGATGGCTCTATCATAGATCATGGTACTTTTTACGGCTGTTCAAACTATAAAACTGCGAACTGTAAATTTTCAGTTTCAAAGAAAATTCTCAGTAAAACCATTTCACAGACAAATGTAAGAAAGCTACTTGCCGCTGGTGAAACAGACATGATCAAAGGGTTTAAAAAGGGACAAAAAACCTTCAATGCGCATCTTATTTGGGATGAAAAAGAACATAAGGTACATTTTAAATTCCCTCAATAATTAGAGCATTTTAGGTGGTAAATCAAAGGGCGATACATCGATACCGCCCTTTTTGTCCCACTTCCTCATGAAAAATAGTTTAAAGCATTGCTCCCAGAAGTAATTAACGCTAATAAACCTGCAACCATCACCCATATTGCATATCGGTTTTCTTCTTGCTTTCTCTTCCCTATCCAAAATAATATGAAGCTGATCAATAATAAAACAACCCCTATTATTGCACCTGTCATAATCCCTATCATCATGCCCATTTCCTCTAGCCTCCTTATCTTCTTACCAATCTTTCAATCTATTTTCATTGTAGCTGTCAATCATCACTTTTTTCTTACTCATTCCTTACATATTCATTAAGTATTAAACACTTCTATGTTCAATCGTACACGGCCAACATAAAAACACCTTAATAGGTAAACTATCAAGGTGTGTCTCGTCTTAAAGCCTTCATTATTTTTATAGTTTGGCGATCAAAATACAATACCGATAATGATTGCCGATAAAACACTGACTAGTGAAGCGCCATAGAGTAATTTTAATCCAAAGCGCGCAACCACATTGCCTTGCTTTTCATGTAGCCCTTTTACGGCACCTACGATAGTCCCAATGGAGCCAAAATTTGCAAAGGATATAAGGAATACAGATACAATGGCTGCCGTACGTTCACTAAAGCTATCTTGGATTTTAACGAAGTCCAGCATAGCAACAAATTCATTGGCCACAAGCTTTGTCGCCATAATACTACCCGCATTAACCGCTTCATGCCAAGGGACACCCATAAGAAAGGCAATTGGCGCAAAAACATACCCTAAGATACCCTGGAACGAGATGCCAAATATGCCATTAAACAGACCATTAATAAGAGCAATTAACCCAACGAAGCCTACTAACATAACGCCAACTATAATGGCTACTTTAAAACCATCCATAATGTATTCGCCTAGCATTTCAAAAAATGTTTGCTTGTCGCCTTCTTGCACTTCGATTATATCTTCCTCCTCCTTCACTTCATACGGGTTTATGATAGAAGCCACAATAAAACCACCGAATAAGTTTAATAGTAAGGCAGCAACTACATACTTGGGCTCTAGCATCGTCATATAGGAGCCAACAATTGACATCGATACAGTTGACATCGCAGAAGCACATAATGTATAGAGACGGTGCTTCGGTAAAAATCCAATTTGGTTTTTCACCGAAATGAATACTTCATTTTGTCCTACTATCGCTGCAGCCACCGCATTATAAGATTCTAGTTTCCCCATTCCATTTATTTTACTTAGTACTAGACCAATATACTTGATAATAAACGGAAGGATTTTATAATGTTGCAAAATTCCGATTATTGCGGACATAAAAACAATTGGCATTAACACATACAGGAAAAAAGTATGCGCTCCTTCATTAGCTATCCCACCAAATACAAAATTGGTCCCTTCGTTTGCATACTCTAGTAATTTTGCAAAACTATCAGCAAATCCTTTAATTAATAATTCTCCGATACTTGTTTTAAGCAGAAGAAATCCTAGAATAAGCTGGATGACAATCATCACAATGATTGGACGATACTTAATTTTTTTCTTATTATTACTCGCAACCCATGCTAAAAATAGAACTAACAGTAAACCTACTATAGAAATTAAATAATGCATCTATTCCCCTCCGAACTTTCCATGTGTACCATCAACATTTAACGAACCCTAGCTTGTCCACTGGCCTAGACGTTTTTCGGGCGTTAAATTAGCTAAATCTGCCATAGCAATGGAGCTACCATCATCAATACGCTCCACTGCTATCCAGACAAAATGGCATTCATCACTTTTATTGCTGTTCTTCTACCCATTTACACGACACTATTCATCGATAATGGTAGTCAAAGCAACGTCCACCATTTCATAAAAGGACTTTTCACTTTCCTCATGTGTTAAGCATTCATTTGTTAGTAATTGACTACCTACCGTCAAAATGGATAATGCCTTTACCCCATATTTAGCCGCTAGCGTATAGAGCGCTGTGCTTTCCATTTCTACCCCTAACACACCGAATTCCATAAACTTGTGAAGCCTGTCTAATGTTTCACGATAAAATTCATCCGAGTTATATATATTGCCTACAAAGACATTTCCTTTTTTACCTTGTGCCTGCTGATATGCCTTCATTAATAAAGAAAAATCTGCTGTAGGCGCATAATTATTGCCTAAGAAAATTTTCTCCGTCAAATTACTGTCTGAGGATACTGCTTGGGCGAGGATGATATCACGGATATTAATTTCCTTTTGCATCGCACCACATGTGCCGATACGAATCATTTGCTTCACGCCATAATCGTTTACCAGTTCAGTACCATAAATACTCATCGATGGATTGCCCATCCCTGTCCCTTGAACAGAAATCGGTACACCTTTGTACATCCCCGTGTAGCCGTACATCCCTCTTACTTCGTTATAGCAAAATGCATTTTCTAAAAAATGTTCCGCTACAAACCTTGCACGTAAAGGATCGCCAGGAAGTAATACCCTTTCAGCTATGTCTCCTTTTTTTGCACTTAAATGCCTACTCATCTCTATTCCTCCAAGTCATAAAATTTATCTACAATCCATTAGGTAACCGTTTTCATTTACCACCAAAAAAATACCCATAGCCATTTCCAAACCGACTCCTCTTAAAAGGATTCCGTCCAGAAACTACTATGAGTATAAGATTTTTTTACGATGACCAACTAGACCAGATTATTACGTTGTGTACGGAAAATATTTGACCAAACTACTGAAGTAATTCTTTCCGTATATTATCTAAATCTCTTTTGGAAGGAATCGTTGAAATAATGACAACTGGCACAGTCTTTAGGTCAACAGGGAAATTACTAATAACAAAATCAATACGTTGCTGCTGGACCATCTCGTCAGTAAGTCCTTTCAAAATGGACGTATTAATAATCAGTTGATCCCCTATTTCATTTTTTATTAGATTCGCTATATAATGGCGGATTGAAAACTCTTCACCAATGACCAAAAAAGCACTTTTACTTTTATAATTAAGGCCAGAACGAACAAGTAATGTTAATTTTGTTAGATGATAATCATTATATCGAACAGAAGGATAGGTTAATTGCCATTTGTGCAGACACGTCTCCATATCTTGATAAATTTGCTGACACTCATCTTGAACATACGCGGTTAAATTACTTTTTGAAATCATCATCCATTCAGGAATGGCATTATCAATTAAAAGCTTGTCAAGGAACTCATATACTTCTATAATAAACCGCTCATTCTTTTCTAAATTCGGGTAAGCCTCTGCCAATAAAGCTAATAGCCGCTGGCCCATTTGGTCTTCTTCTCTATTCTTGTATAATTCGATTTCTTTCTGTGGTGTCATCTCTGACCCTTCATAATAATGATATTGGCTTAGACTAAATAGCGCTTGCAGGAAAAACAATTCATTATTTGGCAATTCCATTGAAAATCTTTCTTCTAGTGTCTTCGCAAGTTTTTTTACGGGCCCATAGAAAATACCTTTCTCCCACAGGTAATGACCGTCATTCATTTTTACGTAGTTCTCTTTTTTTAGTCGTTCCAAAACAATTGCTACTAAAAAGGATAATTTCCTTTTGGAATTGATGAAATAAACAATATTTTTTTCATTCTCTATAGTTGTGATTAATTGTTGAATATCCTCAAAGTCACTATTCGTAAATGGCCACCCCGTAAACTCGTAAGCATCCCCATAAAATTTCCAATAAAAATAGCGGATATTCAATTCATTTCCCTTTACTGCTGGCGTCGAGTATGAAATTCGTAATTGATATGGCTTCAAATCATCATTATTTAATTGCATAATCAATTTCTTCAAAGATGAGGTGCTCATAAACATGGCTTCTGCAAGTTCCTCCATTGAGCACTGCTCTTCATTTGTAAACAATACATCCATGAGTCGATAAAAGGTCGTTTGCCTGAACATGCTGGCAATCGCTTCACTAACTGTAGTACTGCGCCCATCACGTTGTAGAAAAATGCCCTTGCCTCTAGACACTTCAATGGTCATCGCTGATGGCAATTGCGTACTAATCTCCTCCACTAACTTGCGTATCGTTTTATCAGAAATATGTAGACTTTGTTCAACCTCTGCTAAGGTAAACCATCTTTGCTCAGCATCTAGTAAAGTTAGTAATTGGCTAGCTAATTTGAATTCCTTATCCATGCCTTCACCCTTCTCTATTATTCACAAAAAAGAACATACATATCGATATGTATGTCCCTTTCTCTCTTATTTCATATACGTATTTAATACTTGATCCATACGAGCATTGAGCTTGTTCAGATCCACTGCTGATACCGGCTGATTGACAAGCCGATATTTTTCTTTCAGCTGAATGATTCGACGGACACTGTCATTAATTTGCTGCTCTGAGATTTCTCCGTTCTTTACAGCTACCTTCAATGCATCTATGGCCGTTGTGACATTGGCGAATTCATGGGCAATTAAAATAATATCATTTCCCGCCTTCACAGAATCTACAGCAGCTTGCCCGATACTAACATGATTCGTAATGGCTTTCATCGTCATATCATCGGTCATGACAACCCGATCAAAGCCAAGCTGATTTCTTAATAGCCCAGTAATAATTTCCTTCGACATCGATGAAGGGTATTGTTGATCGATTTTAGGTAATAAAATATGGCCGACCATCACCACATCAACACCCTTATCAATGGCCGCTTTAAATGGAATAAGCTCCAGCTTATTTAAATCGTCTAGACTTTTCGACACTTTAGGAAGCTCTAAGTGAGAATCTACTGATGTATCACCATGACCAGGGAAATGCTTGATGACCGGAATCACCTGCTGACTTTCTAAACCTTGCATGGTCTGAATTCCTAATTGACTAACGATATCAGGCCTATTAGAAAACGAACGATCCCCAATAATTGGATTATTCGGATTGCTGTTCACATCCATGACAGGGGCAAAGTCTAGGTTGAAGCCAAATGCCTTTAATTGTTCCCCTAACAATTGACCAATCTCATAGGAGAATTGTGGTTGATTGATTTGCCCAATCTTTTGGTTCGTCGGGAAATTTTTTAAAGGTCCTGGTAATCTGACTACTTTTCCCCCTTCTTGGTCAGTTCCCAAGAATAGTGGCAGTCGATTAGTCCCATTCGCTGTCATCAAATCATTCATCAGTGAGACCGTTTGCTGTGGTGTTTCAAGATTATTGGCATAAAGAATCAATCCTCCAACCTTGTAATCACGAATCAAACTTTTAGTTTCCTGCTGAAGGGATGTGCCTGAAACACCCGCAAACATCATTTGACCAAGCTTTTCATCCAATGTCATCTGGTTGATCGTCTCTGCTATCTCATCCGTTATTTCTGTATAGACCGAGATGTGATGAACAGTAGGATTGACATCATTGTCAGTCGGCTTTGGCAAAATCCACTTTAGTTGATAGTTGGCGTTCACTTGATACACCAAAATAATTTGATCGGTCTTTGTATCCTGATAATAGCGGACCTCATCAGGCTCGCCCAACTTATTTTTAATATCTGCTAAATGAATATTCCTTATATTTGCTTTAAACGAACGGATATCGAAAGCTTTTGTACGTTGAAAGCCAATCGTTATCTCTTGTTGAAGAAAATCTTCGTATTGTGCATTAGTGGTCTCCATTACTTGCTGAGGATCCCCCCATTGCTGATGAACCGTACGGCTATCTGATTCCCCTGCGGTAAATGGCACATCAGGTACTTTCCCTTCTCCCGCTAGGTTGACAATTTCCTGAATGACTACGTCAAGATTTTCGGTATCGCCGCCTCCAGTAGCAGTATCACTATGCTCTTGGACTGGGGGTGTCTCCGAATTTCTAGTCGTTTGTGTGGCTGGTCTCATCTTCATACCGATAAAAAAGAGCAAACCCAATAAAATCAGCACAAGAAATACGAGAAAGCCACGTCTTCTTTTATGCATGAAAAAACCTCCTCAATCCAACCATTAGTAGTAGCATATCATTCTACCAGCTAACGTTATCATATCTAACGAATGAATTCAAAATATGTGAAATCAACAGAAACAACTCTCTCTTTAGAAAATATTATCGTAAGCTAGCAAAAATGCGGAGTAAGATGTTAAAATATTCTCATAAAGGGGGAAGCAAGGTATGGGGAAATTAAGTAAAAGGAATATATTGTGGATTGTACCCATCGGTATTTTAGGGGTGTTTTGGTACTTCTATGGTCCACAAAAGGATATTACTGACAATGAATATATTACATATGTAAAAAACTATTCTTATGAAAATAGTACAAAAACTTTAGAAAATGGCTTTGCTGCTGCCTGCGAAAATCCCTATTGGGTTTATTTTGAAACACAAAAAAGACAAGATGTAGTCGAGTTCGAAGGAGATTGCTCCATTGATAATAAAGTTGCAAAGGTCAATATGCAATTCCTTGTGGACAATGACAGGACAAAAGTTCAATCAGGCGCAATGTTAGTCGATAGTAAAATGCAGGAAGAAACGGATCGAGACCAGTTTTTACTAACATTGGTCAAATAATTAGCCACACCCTCATAGTTACAACTATGAGGGTGTTTATCATATATCGGTGGATCTTGCATCAGAAAACATAATCCAAATTTTATCAAATCACTGGTTTTACTCCTTATTATTCAGGCTTCACTAATGCCCATACTACTTCACAAACCTCATCCGCTACCCTTCCTTCAATAACGAATAAAACAATAAAATCGTTTAAAAACTAATGTTTATTCCATAATTGCTCACTGGAATGGGCTAACTATAACAAAAATTTTCAAGTTGATTTCAAATTTATTTTTGTGTATAGATTCTGTCGTTTAAATGGATAGTGGTTATTTGACAACAGTTGTAATAACAGTTTTCTCGTTTGTTCATGGGTTTTATATTCTTGAAAAAAATGATGATAGTTTGCTATTTGGCCTTCCAAAAATTCATATTGATTATAGTATTCAAAAAAATAAAAACTTCGCCTTATGGAAGAGACGAAGTTTAAATTCATGGTACTACTCTAATTAGCTTTAGAAAGTTCATTTTGCATCCCTTGCCCGATTAAAGTAGTAGTTAACATCACTGATTTCGAAGGAGTCTGTTTATCACCTACTTAAGCCTACAAATCTATCGGCTTGCCGCCGGTCACCCCATATATCTGACCAGTGATATAGCTTCCTTCATCCGAGGCCAGAAGAACATACACGGGTGCAAGCTCTACCGGCTGTCCCGCACGGCCGAGAGGAGTATTTTGACCAAACTCAGGTATTTCTCCTTCTAATTTCCCGTTATCCAGTTGAAGCGGCGTCCAAATTGGGCCAGGTGCGACACCATTGACACGTACACCTTTAGAAGCAAAGTACGAGGACAGGGATACCATAAAGTTGCTTATCGCACCTTTTGTAGCGGCATAATCCATGAGAGATGAGGATGGATCGAAAGATTGAACTGATGTGGTGGTAATAATTGCACTTCCTGGCTCCAGATGTTCTTCTGCAGCTTTGACGGTCTCGAACATGCTGATGATGTTTACTTTGAAAGTGTCTTGCACTTGATTGATTGTTAAGTCCCTTAGAGATGGCTGTGCGATTTGTTGCGCAGCATTTAATACTAGCAGGTCCAATCCACCAAAGGCTTCGACTGTTTTTGTAACAATCTCTGTCGCAGTACCATCTTCCCGCAAATCATACGGTAGCAGCAGTGCTTTTCTACCTTCTTTTTCAATTAATGCTTTGACTTCGTTGGCATCTTCCTCTTCACCCGGGAAGAATTGAATGGCCACATTCGCTCCTTCGCGTGCGTAGGCAATAGCTGCTGCACGGCCAATCCCAGAATCGCCTCCGGTAATCAAGGCATTGCGCCCTTCCAGACGATTGTATCCTTTATATGATTCTTCTCCACAGTCAGGTTTGGGGCTCATTTCATTCTGTAGCGCTGGAGTGTTCTGTTCCTGATTTGGGAATTTTTCCGTATGATATTTCTTACGTGAGTCAGTTAGATGTGGGTTTGCCATTATCATTCATCTCCTATATTTATTATTTAAAAACACTTTATGAGCTTGCACTAATTAAATGCGGTTATATTTTTTGAATACCCTGTGATCATTTACTCTAAACAGCTACAGTCATTTACTATTTTCCTACAAAAGAAAAAACACCCCATGTAAGCGAGCCAACTAGTCCCATTTTGAAATGGATAGTTCGAACACTTACACAGAGTGTTTTAAGTCCCTCTATATAGATAGTAGAGGTTATGAGATATTTAATATTGTTTTGTATGTTTAACTAGCTGTTCATACTTATGCTTATAACGCCTCAATCGTTTGGGCTACTTGTTCTTCTGTTAAATTATGACGCACGATGTAGCGGTTGCGCTCATGCTTTGTACATTCAATTGTACAGCCACCTAGATGCTTGGCTTCATTTTCTTCAGTTGCGATAATTTGTTTGTTGCATTCAGGGTTTGCACAGTTAATGTAACGTTCACAAGGTTCACCGTCATAATGATCACGACCAATAATTACATGCTCTACTTGATTGATTGGCACCGTTAAGCGCTCATCAAATACATACATTTGTCCGTCCCATAATTGGCCTTTCGCAACAGGGTCTTTTCCGTATGTTGCAACACCGCCATGTAATTGGCCTACATCACCAAAGCCTTCACGTTTCATCCAACCTGAAAACTTCTCACAACGAATGCCACCCGTACAATATGTTAACACATTTTTCCCTTCGAATAGCTCGCGGTTCGCACGTACCCATTCCGGTGTATCCCGGAAGTTTTTTACATCTGGTCGAATCGCACCACGAAAATGGCCGACATCGAATTCATACGTGTTACGCACATCTAATACTACTGTATTTTCATCCTGCATTTCTGCAAGGAATTGTTCTGGTGACAGATAGCGACCTGTTAATTCATGCGGGTTTACGTCTTCTTCTAAGCCTAAGTTTACTAACTCAGGTCGAGGGCGTACGTGCATTTTTTTGAAGGCATGATCATCTGCCGCATCAATTTTGAAGACAATGCCTTCAAATAATGGGTCAGCTTGCATGTTTGCCATGTATTGCTCTGTTTGCTCAATCGTACCTGAAACAGTACCGTTAATGCCTTCATTGGCTACTAAAATACGACCTTTTAAACCGATCTCTTTACACATTTCTAAGTGCGTTGCTGAAAACACAGCTGGATCTTCAATCTTTGTGTAATGGTAATATAATAAAACTTGATAATTCATTGTTTTCCACCTATCATTTCAATATTTGCAGGATATTCCTGATAGTGTCTTTTACGACCTATTAACAATAAAGGAAAATCACTTAAAATGCTATCGGTAATTAGACTGAAATAGTTATAAATATTGGTTAATGGGTCAGCGAACCTTTTATAAAGCACAATCTAGCATAAAGAAAGATGCTTTTTTATTTCAAAGCATCCGATTGGGGTATAACTATTAAATTTGGTGAGGGGTCGAGAAGCTTCATTACTTTCAGTGAGCTAAGATTATTTGCTTATCTAAATGCTTGATCGCCAACATTGAATGATCCTGAATGATGCCTGTATCTTCAAAGCCAAAGGAAGCATATAATGTTTTTGCTTTGGCATTGCTTGTATGATAAAAGAGCGTTACATACTTTGCTTCCCCATATGGCATCTTTTCAATATCCATCAACATTTTTTCAAAGGTAAGTTTGCCATATCCTTTCCCCTGATACCTTTTGTCAATCATCATATGCCATATAAAATAGCTCTTCTTTCCGTAAAAATCTTCATTTTCAAATGATTCATGATCTAACGTATCATAAATATACATCATAAACCCAACCACAACTTCATCGACATAAATGGCAACGGGAGTCGCTGGTATCCCGTCTGTGTTCAACATATGAGCATCTGCAAAACTTTTGAGATTCGTAGTTTCTATAAAGTCCTTCTGCCTTTCTTCAACCTCAAGTGCTATGATTTCTTCTATGTTTTCCCCGGTTATTTTTCGTAATTCAATCATTCGTATTTCCCCTTCTTTACATTTTCTCTGTTTTCCTAAAGATAAATTGATCATCAGGATTCCAAATATGCAAGTCGTCAGCAATATAACCACGTAGCCATAGTACGCCAGCTATTTTTCTAAGATAAAAT
The DNA here is from genome assembly GCF_019091145.1 of Lysinibacillus sp. GbtcB16. Taxonomy (NCBI): domain Bacteria; kingdom Bacillati; phylum Bacillota; class Bacilli; order Caryophanales; family Bacillaceae; genus Lysinibacillus; species Lysinibacillus sp. GbtcB16. The sequence goes on along the minus strand of NZ_JAGXJV010000001.1, from coordinate 1,295,000 downwards.
CCTTTAGGAAAATCATCATCATCACGTACTCTCTCTGATGCTATTGTGATAGACCCAGAAGGAGCTTGATATTGTTGTAGAGAATTCCCTGAATCGCCTTCAGCTTGGTCTAAATATTCCAGTCTTAAGTAAGGTCCAACCTCAAGTGGACATAATTCCAAACCAAGTTTATTCGCTTGTTTTATAAGCTGAGGCATAGTAGCTCCATCAGAAAAACCAAGATTCCTAACAGCCAGTTCAACAGTATTTAGACTGTACTTTGTTTCAGAAGTAATAAATTGATCATCAGATAATAATTGCTCACCATACGGATTCATCGAGATTGAATGTTCTTGTAACTTTTGAAGAAGCTGCCATTTTGTTAGTCCGCCAATCTCTATTGATTTAACAATAACAGGGCAATCAGGATAAATTCCCATTTGTATCCCTCCTCACATCATTTTAAAAATTAATATACCTCGATTATACATATAATGGAAAATGGATGGAAGCTATAATTGATGCTCAAATCTTTTCCGCTGCTGTTAGCTAAGGTTTGTTCACGGTTTCATTCATATCCAGCCTCATCGTTTTTTTAAGAATATGGAACCTTTATAAATAAATGCACAATTCTTGTTGCAGAAAAGCTCCCTATTCTTGAATAAGGTACAATCCCTCAATAGAATAGTACCCAATTATAGAATAACAACTTACAATGTTTCCGAGTTGTTCATTGTTATTCCATTAGTTTTTAATGCCTCTCTACATAATTAAAAACTAAAAAGATGTTTTATTCATTCAATTTAGTGGAATAGATTGAATGTGAATATATATTGGAGGGATAAATAATGACAGTCAAATTGACAGTAGAAAACGTAGTACAGGCGAAACAAGAAGTGGAGAAATTAGAAGCGCAAGGATACCTTCGAGATAACATTTACATCTTTGCGCACTATGAAGAGCGTGAAGAGGATATTAACGAAGCACTCGGGACAGAAGAAGCTGGTATTAGCGAGCAAGGGTTCCTGACTTCTATGAAGAACCTGGTGAATTCCCGTGGAGATGAACTCCGCAATAAATTAGCTTCTGTCGGATTAAGTGAATCAGAAGCTGCTCAATTCGAAAAGGAACTGGATACAGGTAAATTGGTCATAGTTGCCAATAAGTAAAAGCAAACCCGGGAATCTCATCCCGGGTTTGTTTTTCATTTTACAAGTCCTCCTCGGTATTCCGTGAACTCTGTATTCCAGATAGCCTTTCAACCAAGTCAGTAAAAAAACCATCCTTCTTTATTGTCAATGATCTGCTCGAGGAAATTTTCATCTTCTTCATTAAAGAGTCTTCTTCAACAATATGACCCTTTAAAAGGAAAAAACGCGTTCCTAAATAAATGCACCCGAATTGTTGAAGATCGTTATTGAACTAAAGCACCCTGTACCCTGTTAGTTCTATAAGAAAAAAAGAGCTGCATACGCAACTCAAAATGATTCTTAACTAATCAATAACATATATTTACCCCTAGAATATATGTCAATTCATGAATTGATTTGTTATTTATAGTTTTCAAGATAGTTTCCTTTTTCAAAAATTTCTTTTGCACTTAGCGCAGTCCATTCCTCTGGGGTTACATTTGGGTGCAAATCAAGATAGGATTTTACCATTTTATAGCCCTCACTGTAACCATAACGATTAGGAAGGCCATTACCTCCCAGAATAATTTCGGAAGATCGATTAAGATCATGCTTTTCGAGATCTAATACAATTTTTGACCAATAATATTTGTTGAATGTTGAATAAATTGGATAAATATAAATATCAGGATAAACTGACTTTTCAAACATAAACGCCTTTCCTTCAAATATTAGGCTATCCAAAACAGTAAAAGGTGGAGCATTACGCAAGTACTTCTCTGTCCAAACACTATGATGATATTCGTGAGCCATGCTAGACCTTAAAACATCTTCGTTATAATATTTGTTGTAAAGTACTATTATTTTTCCTGCCCCCACTGTAGTCATAAGTATATTTGTATTTGTAGCAGGAAAAACACATGCAGTTGTTTCCTTTCCAGATGGAAGAAGGTCAGAAGATTTTAAAAGAGCTTCTTTAATAATATTTTCAGTTTCTTCCCTATCAATTTTTTCACTTATTAGTTGATTTTCTGTTAAAAGGTCGGGAGCTACATTTAGAACTTCATCTGCCATATTAGGATATTCACCATTCTCAAAACAAACACTATATATTGGTTTAATTACCTCTTCATTATAAATTTCCAATTGTGATTGTTCTGGATTAATTTCAACTTTATCTGCAAAGTTTTGATAAAGTTTATAGGCATTGACTATTTTAAATTTTTGACCTGTTTGTGGGTGTTCGAATGATAAAACGATACTTTCAATATCATGCTTTGCTTTCGATTCTTCAGCTTGTGTACAAGAAGTAAGTGTTAGCAACGTAATTATTAGAAGAAATATGATAATCGTTTTTTGATATTTTTTCAAATAAAATCCTCCTATGTAAAAAACAAACTATTCAACTAGTTATTTTACCGTATTTTAGTATTAATTCATCTATTTCTCTGAAATTTTTTATTGAACCAACCTGCCTAGTTAACTTAGGTACACTGTTCACAAATTCACATCAAGATTAATATAAAATCCTTTTTTTTCTTTTAATCAACCCAAACCATTCACCTCTCTTGATATAACATGGAACCACAAAATGAATCAACCCAAACAAATAATTCATTAGGCTTAAAGACTCATTCTTACTACCAAGATATTTTGATAAAATCAAAAATATATTGTTAAACTACAATAAATATGCTTAAAGCACGGAGTGAAAGAATGAAAACCTTTATAAAAGTTCTTTTAACTATACTTGGGGTTTTTGTATTATTGATCGCAAGTATCGCGTTATATTTTAGTGACTATTCTGAAAAACGCAAAATTAAAAAGTATGCAGAAGATACATATGGCTATGATGTAGAGATTAAACAATTATATAGAACAGGGATTGGTTCTGATTATGAATACGTTGTCTTTCCAAAAAATCATCAACATTTAGAATTCAAAATTATACTAGATCCTTATTCAGATACGATAACAGATAATTATGCAAGTGCCTTGGAAGCGGATAAAGCATTGCACAAATTGGATAAAGTGATTACAGCTATTGAAGACCTCGGGTTTCAAGGTCCAGACTATACTAATAAGGAGATCAGCATACGTTTTTCGGATGAAACGAAAAAGCATGCTCTTTATTTATATACTGCTACTCCAATTGAAATGGCTACCTTTGAAAAAAATGAATTGGACCGTTTCTTTGAATTGCAAAATTTAATAAAACAAAGTGGCGCTCCCATTACCTATGTGGTCGTCGAAGACATGCGGGAACCTGCCGATAGCAGCTCCATTTTGTTTTATATGAAAGATGTACAAAGTACTAACACGAAAGACGATTTCTTGTTACAGTTAAAAAAAGCTAACCACGGTTTGAAGTGAGGTAAATACTATTTTACAACAGTCCTTTTCAGAAAAAGATATTAACAACCATATACGATTGTTTACTAAATAGACATACTCACGAAATGCATTACCTAAGTTTCTTCTATGAAGTTACTTGGTAATGTATTTTATCAAACGTTAGTTAGCTTAGTATGTAAGCTAGACTGTCCTTTAAACACAATTATCTAGGTCGGTGCATAAGAATATTTTTTGGGTGGTATTGCTCCACAATAAGGCCCTTTAATAAAAACGAGCGCTGATTCTTGTTACAGAATCGCGCCCTTATATGGAAGACTGGATTTCAAGATAATACAATTACAATTTCCATTGTTCCCCTGTTACTTAAAAAGGAATTGAGGTTGGTTTAAAAAGTTAGCTTAATCTATTTTAAGTACAAGGTCATCTACCCGTCTGGTAAACGAGACCTATGGCTCCAGAATCAAATGTCTTGTTTTCGATAAGTTTAAGATTGACCTTCTCCTTGAGACCTTGGAATAACGGCAACCCGCTGCCGACCAGGACGGGAGAAACCGTAATTTTATACTCATCAATTAAATCAAGCTGCATAAGGTAGTGTGCGAATCTAGGACTTCCTAGAATGACCATATCCTTGCCTGGCTCCTGTTTGAGGTTCTTGATCTCTTCCTCGACATCTTCTTTCACCAGTCTGGAATTGTTCCATTCGACTTTCTCCAGCGTCGTGGAAAAAACGATTTTGGCTGTCTTTTCGATCCACTCGGCATGATTCAGTTCATACTCCGAAGCTGATGGGTTTGAAGGCACAGATGGCCAGTAACTGTGCATCATCTGATAAGTCCCACGTCCCCAAATGACAGTGTCGGCAGTATTCAGAATCTCTTTCGCGTGTTTCTCCAAATCAGAATCGTAGGAAACCCAGCCAATGTCCATTTCACCGTTTGGCCCTTCTACAAAACCGTCAAGAGATGCGTGCAGAAATAGAACAAGTTTTCTCATTTTCAGTTCTCCTTTGTTCATGAGGGTGTCACATTTTACTTTGCAGTTTTCATTAATGTTATGTGCAAAGTCAAGTATAGCACACACAAGAATCAATAATTTCTTCTAGATTGCAAAATTTCTTACTAAACAATTTGGCCCTTTATAAAAAACACTTTCCTTATTCAGGAAAGCACCCGATTGTTGAGAGTTGCTATCAATTTAAGCCTTTTGACATTCTTTATAGATTCTTTATTATCAATATGCTACCTCTACAAAGCTATTCATCCACATAACAATCCCAACGAAGAATCACCTTCTAAATTGAGTTAGTATTAAAATAATGAAAACTAGCGTCAATCCGATCATACTGATGAAAGATGCAACTTTTATATAACGAATTGCACCATCTGCTATTTCTGGTTCTTCTTTGTACATCCATCGCTTTTCCCATAATAAGCTTTCTTGAGGGTAGAAATAACTCCAAATTAATACCCCATATAATGGTATTGCTAACATAATGACTACAATTGTATCAAACATGTTTAGCATCACCTCCAGAAATCGTTACATATCAATCCCTATTTGAAGTATTCATTTGTATTCCATGAAACATCCAATAGATGAACAAACTGTTCTTTCGATTTCTCACTGATTCTAATTTAATTGAAGTTATTGTGGCTGTTCTTTTTTTAATAAAGAATAGATAAACGTATCATATGCTTTTTCCTTTTGCACCATATAGTCTCTTAGAATTCCCTCTTGCTGAAACCCTAGCTTCAGCAGCAGCTGATTGGATGCTTCATTTTCTAAATACACGACAGCTCCAATACGCTGTAAATTCATGTGTTCAAAGCCATAGTTGATTACTTGCTGAATGGCTTCTTTTGTGTACCCCTTACGCCAGTAATCTGGATGGATTTCATAGCCGATTTCCGCTCGTTTATGGGGGGCAGACCATAAATGATAACCAATCGTACCCATGACTTCCCCTGTTTCTTTAAGCTCAATACCCCACCGTATACCTCTTTTTTCCTCGTAGTTTTTGTCAAAAAGTTGGATTAACTGTTCAGCCTGTTGTTTTTCTATAAAAGGCTCCTGCCCATAATAGCGTGTGACCTCCTCATTTGAAAGGCAATGAAAAATGGCAGCTACATCAGCCTGCGTCAGTTCTCTTAACCTAAGTCGATCCGTTTCTAACATTGGAAACATCTGTCTTCCCCCTTCACCATTTCTTATCCTTAACCATCAAGCATAATGGCGTCTTGCTCACTGGTCATGATGTGCTTTCCCATTTCATCTACCTATTGGAGAAAACATATTTATTCCATCTTATGAAATTTCCATTTTCTGTACAAGTTATTTCTCTTAAATTTTAATAGAAATAGCAATTATTACTATATAAAAATTATAAAATAGTTTATAATAGAAAGCTGACTATGCACTCCTACTTAAAGCATATAAAGGTGATTTCAACATGCTATCTTATGAACGTATTCTAATAATGGTCCCGCCGGTTCCCTAGCTACGCTTTCTACTTGTAACGAACAAAGTAGAATTTGCTTGTAGGAGGGCAATATGTTGAAAAAACAGGCAGTACCATCTTTATTGTTAATGATTGTTCTTGTGGCGTTCCCACAAATTAGTGAAACCATTTATACACCATCTCTACCGGACATTGCAGATACACTTGGTGTATCCAATAGCTCTGTCCAATTAACCTTAAGCATCTATTTTATTGGATTTGCATTAGGTGTTTTTTGCTGGGGATGGATTTCTGATATTATTGGCCGTAGACCTGCCATGTTAGGCGGTTTAGTTTTTTATGGAATAGGGAGCGCATTATGTTTTTACGCGGACACTATCTCCATTCTAATAAGCAGTCGTTTTATTCAAGCATTCGGTGCTGCTACTGGCTCTATTATTACGCAGACCATTTTACGCGAAAGTGTAAGCGGTAATAGACGACATGGTATGTTCGCACAAATTTCCGCAGTCATTGCGTTTACTCCTGCGGTTGGACCTTTAATTGGGGGCTGGGTGGATCAAGCACTCGGCTTTCGGGCAGTATTTTTTGTCCTTGTGGTCATGAGTATAGGGTTGTTCATCTATGCCTATGCCAGACTACCTGAAACAACGCAACCAGCAGCTAGGCAAAGAATAGCGATTTGGCCAGTCGTCAAACGCATTTTTGCTTCGCCAACCGTTCTTGTCTATGGTTTGCTCATTGGGGGCATTAACGGTGTGCTATTTAGCTATTATGCGGAGGCACCTTTTATTTTCATTGGTCACTTTCAGATGACGCCTGGTCTCTATGGGTTTCTTGGCATCATCGTAGCATTGGCCTCGATTTTAGGAGCGATGATCTCTAAGCGACTTATCACCACGCATCCACCTCAACAAATTATTTATATAGGTTGTTCCGTGATGTTGATGGGCGCTTTCCTTTTAATGATTGTCTGTACTTTACCATTGCCTATTAGTATGCTAGCCATGAGCATCATGGTTACCGTTTTTATCTTGCTGCTAGGCTCGGGCATTGCCCTTCCTAATTGTTTAAGTCTAGCATTGGTAGACTTTCAGGACGTCATTGGGACAGCAGGAGCCATCTTTAGTCTCGGCTATTACTTGCTTGTCAGTGTGATCACATCTGGTATGAGTTTGCTTCACAATGAATCCTTGCTGACGATGCCTCTTTATTTCTTGGTGTTAACGATCATGATGTGGATTAGTACAAAAAAATATATTCGATAATGGATGCTAGCGGGCATCTTATCTAATTAAACAAAAATGCCACCCTGTTTGCTGAGGGTGGCTTCTCCTTTTATTGAAAATAGTGTTCCACCACTTCCTGTGCGGATTGAAACACTTTATTACTTTGTGTTTTATAAAGGAATTTAGGATTCGTACAGGCTTTCTCCAGACTTTTAGCTTGCTTTAGCTTATCCGTCATTTGCTCAATAATATCCGTATAGCCATCTAGCTGATTTGAAATTTTAGGCAGCATAATAGGTGAGATGTCTAACACAATTGACACCTGATCCTCTGCATAGCTATTTAAATTGATAAAAAAGCATTGTTCCAAATGCTTAGAATGTTTATCGATATTAATGACCGCCTTATGAAAATGGGCGATTAGGCCTGTTGAAGTTTGCGTAATGTTAAAGCCTTGCTCTGTCAAATGTTGTTCAACGAGCTGTAGAAACTGATCGACCTCAGCATCTAGTTTCGGCGTGACCGTTGATTGGATTAAATCATCACAATTTTGATAAATTGTATCAATCTCAGTCTGTTTTTCAACAAGTATTTTAAAATTGGACATTGAATACACGCTTCATCTCCCCTTTTTATTAAGGTAGACATTCATGAAGCGTTTTAGTCATAATCATAAAAAATTAACAAACCTAGGGAGGCTCCTATGATAAGAAACTCTGTCAAAGCCATCATCCTCGTGGATGGTGAAATATTGCTGATTAAAAATAAAGTTACAGAGGAATATTTTTATATTTGTCCAGGAGGCGGACAGGAGCATGGTGAAACATTTCATGCGACACTTCAACGAGAATGCCTCGAGGAAATTGGTGCCTCTGTCCATATTGGAGAACTTCTTTTTATCCGCGAATATATTGGAAAAAATCATGAGCATGCTGCCTTTGATGCAGATGTTCATCAAGTAGAGTATTATTTTCTATGCCAGCTCCATGAACAATTGCACCAACCCTCTAACCCAGATAGTCACCAAATTGGGACTGAATGGGTCTCAGTGACAAAGCTCCATGAGTTCCAACTTTATCCGAAAGCATTAATTCCACAACTTCAGCGATATGTGCAAGGGCTAGAAACAACTATTTATTTAGGTGACATCAATTAGCAAAGGCTGCCTATTTTTATAGACAGCCTTCTTCAGCATCAAATGGTTTTACCATTGTATAATAGCTACTGCCAGGCGGATAATCTTTTATTTCTCCCACCACTTGATAGCCTCTTTCCTCATAAAACGTACGAGCTTGGAACGAATAGGTGGTAAGCAAAGCCTTGTTAGCACCCATTTCCTGTGCAGCTATTTCAGCCTGTGCCAGCAACTTACTGCCCAAGCCTTTTCCTCGATACTCTTCATGAAACCAAAACTTATGTATTTCCACCCATCCCCAATACACTTCTGCGGTCAAACCCCCAACCCATTGCTGGTGTTGATCAGTAACGATCAAATGGAGAGGACGAACGGCTCCTTTCTGCCTACTTTCCCGATGGTGAAGAGAATGCTCATTATTAAAGCTACGAATTTTTTCACTTAAAAAATTCGCAAAATCATCATGCTGCTCATATAAAATTGAAATATGCGTATCGATATGGGGCTCCTCCTAATCCTGATAACGCTTCAAAAGTTTGTCTTGATGCGCCACGAAAATTTCCTCAAGTGGTATATCATATTGATTGGCAATGACAATAATATTCCCTATAACATCACCTAACTCTTCCATCAGCTCTTGCTTATTTTCCTCATATGATTGTGTAATTTCATCAGGTCGATCTCGGCCAATTTCTAATGCTCGTATAGCTCTAGCAACTTCGCCTGTTTCTTCTGCTAAAAAGCCAATTCGTGTAAATATGTTAAGCTCTGACCACCCACGGCTTTCATAGTAGTCCTTCACCCAATGTTGGAACTCATTTAATTCCATTTTTGCCCTTCCTCCATTTCTTTCCTATTCAAATTAAATTATACTATAAAAGAATCTCATCAGATATGGAGGAATCAACAATGAACAGTATCGCAGTATTTTGCGGATCTAGCATCGGCGCTTCAGACGCCTATCGTGAAGGCGCAATTCAACTTGGGAAAGAGCTAGCCAAACGTCAAATTACCCTTATTTATGGTGGGGCAAGCGTTGGCATTATGGCAACAGTAGCCGATACTGTGCTACAAGAAGGTGGAAAAGTTATTGGCGTGATTCCAACCTTATTAGAGGAGCGTGAAATTGCGCATCAGCAGTTAACAGAATTGATCGTTGTCAACACGATGCATGAACGCAAAAGTAAAATGATGGAACTAGCAGATGGCTTTATTGCCCTACCTGGTGGTCCTGGTACATTAGAGGAATTTTTCGAAGTGTTTACTTGGAATCAAATCGGCCTCATCCAAAAACCTTGTGCCATTTTCAATATTGAACAGTATTTTGATTTATTAATTTCATTTTTTGATCATATGCAACAGGAACAATTTTTAAAAGCACAATACCGAGAAGCGTTAATCGTTGATGGAAATGCGGCAGCGCTTTTAGATCAATGTCAAAGCTTTGTTCCTCCAGCTATAAAAACCTACGAGCTAAGCAAATGATCAGTTGGTAAGATTAGTCTTAGTCCTACTCGACTGATCTTACCACCGCTTCTTTTTATTTCGTCGCATCTCGTTTTTTTACCACAAGTACAGCTACCAATACCATGATGAGCTTCACCACAATTATGATTATATACAAGCTAAATGATACTATGGCCGGTAATAAAACAAGCCACCATGACCAAGTAATAACATCCATTAGCTTTAATAGAACCAAAACAACAGTCAATACTTCTGCAATGCCCACCTCTTCACCACCTTTGTCTGTAGACTATGTATAGGGAAATCATGCAACAGTAGAAAGTTCAATGTATCCTATTTTTGTAAAAAGTGAGTTTGCACCTTTAATAAAAGCAGAATTTGCATTTCCAGCCAAAGCTTAAAGTTGTCGAATTGTTAACAGACGAATTATTAGCAACCATTCTACTTGTACAATCATTACCCACCTTCAAAAAAATAATATGAATAATGCGCAACATGAAATGGCACATTACTTGTAGGAGGTGGACAAATATGTCGAGAATTATTGGTGTTGAAGAATCATTATCTAATATTGAAGAGGCTTTAAAAGCGAAAGGCTATGAAGTCATCCAGCTTCGCAATGAAGAGGATGCCAAAAAATGTGATGCCTGCATCATTACGGGCCAAGACCGAGACGTCATGGGGATTAGTGATCCAGTTATCGAAGGTCCTGTCATTGATGCGAATGGGCTTTCAGCTAATGACGTCGTTCAACGTGTCGAAAAATATTTCCATTAAGCATGAAGTGCTGTCGCGAAAACATGGCGAGCAGCACTTTCTTAAATGGTTTTCCTTACATACTTATAATATCTACTTATAATACACCTATTAGTTGTACAAAATAAATAATAGGAACTTTAAAAAGTAGGGAGATATATGAGCCAAAAAAATATCATGCTTGTAATTTTAATGCTTACGACTACACTTCTCATGTCAGGCTGTTGGGATGTAACAGAACCCCAACGGATGTATTATGTGCAAGGTGTTGGGGTTGATTATAAGGATAATGAATATATAGCGTACATCCAACTTATGAACTTTGCCAATGTAGCAAAAACAGAACAATCGAATCCACAAGCTGCACCAACTGAAGTCGGAAAAGCTACAGGAAAAACAATTGAAGAAGCTATCTATAAATTGTATCGTTCAATGGATCAAGAAGTTTTTTGGGGACATATGACCTTTCTCCTTTTCTCAGAAAAAGCAATGGAAAGTGAGCATGCTATTCCCATTATCGACACGTTTCTACGCTTTCGAGAAACAAGATATCATATTTGGGTCTATTGTACACAAGACCCCATCGAGGAAGTTTTATTAGTATCTCCTATTCTTGAAAAATCACCGACTGCGACCAAGCTGAGTAATCCTAAAAATACTTCGAAACAAGAATCATTTGTAGAGCCGGTGAACTTGAGACAGCTAGTCATTGGTTTAAATGAGCCGAATCATGAAATGAAGGTCCCATTCATTTCCATCAATCAAGACTGGGAAACAGCCAAGGAATCTCGCACTGAAACTGTTTTTGCGGGTGTCGGTATACTATCAAAGAACACCTTCAAAGGCTTTATTAAAGGCAATACAGCACGAGGAATTGAATGGATGAATGATGCAACGAAGCAAGGAGAAATTACGGTAAAATTGGACAATACAGAGGAACGTGACTACTTAACGGTTGATATTAAAAAATTAGATGTCAATGTCAAACCAATTGTTCAAAACAATCAAGTAAAATTTGAAGTGTATTTAAAATTTAACACCATTTTGAATGGCTTTAAAGGAAAAGTGACAGCGAGCCAGGTCAGAAAAAAAGTAGAGAGTGAAGTTAAAAAAGAAATTATAGCTACTTTTGAGGCAGGCTTAAACATAGATGCGGACGTCTATCGATTGTCAGAATATCTCTATCGCGAAAATGTAAAGGTATGGAAAAAAATACAGAAGGATGGCAAAATCCCTTTAACTAAGGAATCCATTAGTAAAATCGATATTCATATTAACAAAGTAAGCCCTGGGCGAAAATCGTTTGAAGAAACAATTACCGAATAATAAAAACGACCACCCCTATTAGGAGTGGTCTCTTGTTTATAATAATACTTGATGAAGCTGATCAAGGACAGCTCCTCTACTTATTCCTCCATGATAGCAAACAACCGTTTCGATCTCGAGGTCTAGGTATTTCTGTAAAGACTCCTGAGCTTTCGCTAAATCTAATACAGACGGTTCATGGATACCCGCAATATGGCCCTCTACACTGTATAGGGAGTCACCGGCAATTAATATTTTACTTTGTGTCAAATAAAGACTGAGATGGCCCGGCGTATGTCCAGGTGTATGGATGATTTGAATGCCTCCACAAAAAGGTAATTCTTCACCATCACTCAAGGTCACATCCACTCGTCCCATTGGTGGATTTTCTAAGTGCGCATCTTTTAATAATGGTAGCTCCCCTTGAATATACGGTTGCTCCAGTGTATGCGCATATACTCGTATATGCTGTCCACATGTCTGTATTAATTCCGGCAAGCACCCAATATGATCCACATCCTGATGCGTGAGAATGACCGCCCTTAGCTGGTCCAAAGAAACACCAACCTGTGCCATCGCCTCTCGCAATTCCTCCATTTGTCCAGGAAAACCTGCGTCTATTAACACAGCCATATCTTGGTCCCACAAAAGCGTTGGATGAATAATAAACCCTTGATAGTTCAGTTCCAGTACCTTTACACCTTTTGATATTTCTATAGCATTCGCCCCCTTTGCCAAACATGAAAAGATAATAGTGATCCTCTTTTAGCTTCTGCTTTCAGCCTAAATTTTCCTGCCATCCCTATCATCGACTTAAAATTTTATTGTCTACATATGATTATTTTTTCTCGTTCTCTTAGCATCTTTATAAACAAACAGAGCAACAAGAAGAAAGCTTATACTAACAACACGGAAAATCATCTCTAAACTAATCCATTCAGCTAGCAGCCCTAAGATGAAGGCGCTAATGCCCACTCCAATATCAAAACTAGAAAGAAATGTGGCATTCGCTGCACCACTTTTTGCCTCACTTACTTTTTGTACAGTCCATGTTTGTAAACAAGGCATAACGGTTCCATAGCCCGCGCCGAAAAGGATGGCTGCGATAATAAGCATCCCATTATTTGTCGCGTACGATAACACAATCAACGATAAAAACCCTACCACTGCTGACACAATGATAATTGACCACGGCCCTGTTTTATCAAACCATTTTCCTGTAAATGGACGTAGTAAAGTGGAAACAATCGCATTGATTAGGAAAAATAAAAAAATTTGATCTAACCCTCTTTGTTCGCCATATAGCACAAGGAAGGTAATAATTGCACCAAAGCCAAGCGTTGTCATAACAGTCAGTAATGCTTGAAACCATACTTCTCGTTCGAAAATCGCTTCCATAAATCGAAATGGCTGCTTCTCATGCTTAACCGGTTCAGCAGAAGACACAAATTGAAGAGCTATCACTGCCAAAAGGCAAAGAATGACGGAAGAATAGATTAATAGTTGGAAAGAAAAAGAATGATAGATTAGGATGCCTAAGCTAGGGGCGATGATAGCTCCCACTGTTGTTGAAATAGAAAAATAGCCTATCCCTTCACCTAATCTGGTTTTTGGAATTAAATCCACCGCCATTGTACTATTCGCAGTTGTTGACACTCCCCATGTTACTCCATGGAAAAACCGTAATAGTAGGAAGAGCCAGATTGTGCTCAAAAAGGGATACATAATGGTAATCATTAATAACGCAATCCCCGCACCAATAGCTAAACCTTTTCTATTGTTATCGACTAAATAATAGCCTACAAAAGGTCTAATGATAATAGCGCCTATTGTAAATACTGTAGTCACCAACCCTACCTGAAAAGTAGAAGCATGTATGCTAATTAAATAGGCTGGTAAAATAGGTAGTAACATTTCAAACCCTATAAAAGTTAAAAAGTTACTACTAAATAAAAAAAGAAATGCTGAAGTAAAAATTCTTTGTTTTTGCATGCTAAAATTCCTCGCTTCTAATTAATTTTTTTTAAATTAGAAGCGCTTGGCACACTGAAACATTCCTAAATTGCCTTAACTTTTTAAGCAATCGTCTCACCCTTTCAAAAGCTTTATTTTCAATTATTCTTCTTTAACAACACAAAAAGACGCCAGCTAACCGGCGTCATAACATGCATACAGTATTTAAAAAGAACAAACATAAAGGTTCTTCTTTATCTATTAAATACAAAGGCAAAAAGCTTTCGGTTGCTGAATTCTATATGAAGTTTTTCTAAAAAACGACAGACTGGTCCCGTTGAATTGAAATCAGCTAATTGTAAAAATGTTTTTACTTCAATTGCAGCCATTCTGAAAACAGTTTCCATAACTTTTTGCCTCCTTTCGAAATATCAATACATTATAATTTAATACAAAATAATCAAAAAAGCAAATTCAGTTTTCTGCTCTCCCATTCATTTTAGGGTTACCTGATACAACTATCATGTGATGTTGGGTGAATAGTTCCTTATCTGTGTACAATATACCCCACCTTACGTGGTGCCACTACATTTTGCTTTTCAACACTTTTCAAACGATCATCTGGCGTTTTTTTCATAGGAGTTATCAAAAGTTCAAACATGGTTAATTGTTTATCCATTTTCATCCCCCTTTATGATTCTTAAAAGGTATTGTACACTCTACTGGCTGCTTATCTTATATATGTTTAATAACTAGATTTTATACTAGCGGAAAAAATAGAGACATCTTTATACCTAGTACTTTCATTTAAATAAGAAAAAGCAACCTGTATCTCGACTAAATAAAAGGAATATACCCGTTCATTACTCTAGTAAGTAAAATAGCGGAAGTAACATGAACCCTACTAGTAAAAGCACAGGAATCAAGGAAACAATTAAAGCCAATATTTTTAGCTTCCCCTTTTGACTAAAAAGGGCAGCTAGAAATGATGCTATTATTAACGAAATGACCACAATATCCCCTATTTCAGAGGTTCCATTCACGACAATGGGGGTAATAAAAGCAAAGATAATGAACAAAGAAAATAATAACAATGAAAGCATACTTAAATATTTTCTCAACACAATTACTTCACCCCTTCAGGTTCTTTTTTCCATTATTTTAACATAGAACATCTCATATCTTATGCAACTAAACGGTTCAGAAGTTCAATAAAAAAAGAGCTGCGAATGCAACTCATAAGCTACTCCTACCTACACTTCAACTGTTTTAAAGCTCAGTTCCTTGAATACCTTTTTATAAAATTCGTGCAGTCTCCCCGTCGATTATTTTAATATGTATAAACGACGAACCGCCTCCTTGAATATGATTGGGCATGTCAGATAAATCAAGTAATTCCTTTATACGAATGAACTTTTTACGATTAGGCTCAATCGTCACATAATAAGGGCCAGCTACATTCATCAGAGACTCGATACGCTGTCCACTACCCGTTAAATGATCATCTAAAAACTCTAGCTCAAATGACACCGCTTCATTACTTCGATTTTGTAATTCAAGATGACATTCTCCTTGTAATATATCTTTGCTTACTACATCAAATTGGCATTCGCCATTCTCAGTATAGGAAATCGCCATAATGCCACGAGCGAAAGTCTCTTGATAGATGGTCATCAGAAGAATCGGTAATAAGGCAAAGGTGATTAGCACTACACCCATTGATAGGAGGTGATATTTTTTCAGACCCTTGACAAGTAAAATCAAAGCAAGGATAAAGAGAGCTGAACCAAATAACCCAAGCAGCACATAGCCCTCATCAGTGAGGATAGGGAACGACATAAAGGAAACTCGTGCATTCACCATTTGATAATTAGGAAATGGGAAAAATAAACACATACAAATTCCTAAAAGAATCATGGACGTAACAAGTGCCACTTTATTTCTTATCATATTCTCCCTCCTCTTGTAGAAATGGAAATAGGCGATGCTCCATTTCTATTTTTGCGCACATAATTCTCTAAAATTACATCCTCGACAATGCCATTTTTCTTGTGTTTGTTCGAAATCTTCCAGTTCCACAGGCTCGTTAGAAAAAATATCGGCTTGATACTTAACTATAACTTTCATAAAGTTTCAGTGTAAATCAAAAGCTTTATTTATTAACGATTTTCAATCATTGTATTTCTTTATTAATCACCAACTGTTACTAAAACTCATTTGGGGTCACTTTTTAGTCACTCGAAGTCGCTTGTTTTTATGAATAATTAATTAAGACCACCCATCACGGAGTGGTCTTTTTATGTTGTTAAGCACATGTTTCATTATTAATTTTTAATACTCTCTTTTGCCATTCTTTTATAAACGTGAAAATATAATTTTAAACTTACATATATACTATATCCCATTAATGCCCCACCTATTGAGCTAATGTGGAAGCTCCAATCGTCTCTAGAAACATAAATCCCATAATAACTAATTACAGATCCAATTAAAAATAAAAATAAAAAATTAAGAATAATAAACTTTTTCAATTCACAATAACCTCCAACTGTTTTTGATTTAGAATCAAACTAATTTGAAAAAAAATATAATTATGGTAATATATTACTTGTACTTAACCAGTATAATACTATATTAACAAAAGGAGTAATTCATATGTTAAAAAAACCATTTTTTCTATCTTCTGCACTAGTACTTTCTATAAGTCCACTCGCTTCAACATTTACAGCACAGGCTGCGGAGAATAATACTGATTTAACAAATGAGATACCATCAACTGAAAACTTTTCTCAAGAAGAAAATTTAACTTACTTGCCGTTAGAAACGTATATCCATGATAATAACGGTTTACAAAGTTTTAGCGTGCAACCACGTGCTACTATGACTATACAAACTGGATATTACATAAAAGAACAAGGCTACCTAACAAATAAACAATTAAGAGATTATGTGGAATACGTAGACAAACAATCAAATACGTTAGGATGGACTTTTCTTATTACTGGATTCATAACTTTAAGTAAAATCGCAATAGCACCAGCAATTTTAATGCAATTTGCTGGAGGTGCAGCAAACTTTGATATAGTTAAGGAACAGGCTTATGCAGGAAAAGGAATGGGATGGGCACATATGTATGCAGATGGCCCTAATACATTAAGTATAATTCCTAGAAGAGATTTTTCTACACTCACAATAAAATATACAAAATAAAATTCCTCTTCCATAATGTATCTTGAATAGTGCTGTATTGACAGATTCATAAATGAAGATTAAAACATTTGTTACCATCTGACCGCCATAATTAGGCGGTCTTTCTTTTATTTTATACATACAAAAATAGACCACTCTCTTAATGAGTGGTCAGTAAAATAAATTAAATATTCAATTCGAAAAAATGTATCAACTCAAGCAATTATTTAATCCTTATAATTCAAATAAGATGGTTCCATTTAATCTGATTTAGTTATTGGTTCTTTACTTCCTGTATATTTGTGTAAATCTTTAGGATACACACTTTCTTCTATCGGGAGATGATATTCAGGTTTTATAGTATAAGAACTTCCACTTGTCAAATCGTCCCACACGAATGGATTTAAAATAAACTTCCAATTATTTACCTTTATCCACTCTCTTTCAGATTCTGTATAAATTTCTAATGTTAAATCAACATTATTTTGAATTACAGGATCATACCAGATGGAGAAAACTCTGTAGCTGTCTAATGTATCAATGATCTCCGTTGCGAAAGTGTTTGGCTTACCTTCCACAACACACTTATCTATATCAATGCCTATATAGTTGTCTTGCCTACTAAATACAAAGCCAATACCGTCATAATCGCCTTCTAGATAGAATTTGACTGCCGTTGCAAACGTGGACCATGTTCTACGATTATTCGCTTGAGCCATTTCGCCATCGACTCGCTTGGCTGAGTTTGAAAAGGATGAAATCAAACTATCCAATGAATCACTTTGGCAGAAGATGTTCCGTAGTAAAAACGGTGATGAGATACGCAGCTTATACAATGGCAATCTAATCAATGATGATCATTCAGCTAGCGATTTAGCACTATCCTACCAAAGTTGAATTTTCACGCTTTACGACATTCATATGCCTCATTTATGGTCAGTCGGAATGTAAATTTTAAGATAATACAGGAGCAACTAGGTCACTCGGATATAAAAATGACAATTAACACATACAGTCATTTAACCAAAAAGGATAAAAATGAAGCAAGCGACCATTTCGATGATTTAAATTAATTGGTCACTTTTTGGTCACTTGCTCTATTTTTCATCATACTTTTGCGCACATAATTCTCTAAAATTACATCCTCGACAATGCCATTTTTCTTGTGTTTGTTCGAAATCTTCCAGTTCCACAGGCTCGTTAGAAAAAATATCGGCTTGATACTTTTTCATCTCTAAAACACTATACTGAAATGTATGTAAAATATTGTCCATATCAAAATCAGAGAAGCTATATTTCTTCCGTTTTCCGGTTAGTAAATATTCATTATAGACCTCGATTTGCTCAAGTGGTACCCGATATTTTTGCTGGACATAATAGGCATAGAGGGCTAATTGCTGGCGATCATCATCTGACTCGCCCCCCGTCTTCCAGTCTACAATTACCCATTTATCTGTTAGCTCATTAAAATAATGAAAATCCATTACAACGAACACTTGGATTTCATTGATTTTCATTGAGCGAAATTGTTCGGGCTCCCCAATTCGTAAAGAGCCTCTTTGTGACGTAATTTGTTGAAATGTTTCACTCATCAAAAAATGCTCAAAAACAAGCTTAATTCGTTCTTTATAGTCCTGTATTAAGTCGGTTGGAAGTTTGCCAGTATAGTAAATTTCCTGCATCATATAATATTTATTGGGTTTTTGCCTCCATGATTCAAGATGGCGAGTAGAATCAATAAAAGCCGCATTTAGCTGTCCTCGAGCCCAATGAATCAGCTCCTCTAATGTGGGGGGCTTCCCTGTTTGTAAATAATCATTAATAGCCTGTTCAATAAAACGGTGAACAATTTGCCCAAATAAAATAGGCATGGGTTGTAGTTTTTTTAAACGATACACAAGTTGATGATAAGGCTCCACATTGTAGCTTAGCCACCCGTTATGGGAAAAATAATATTCATAGCCATATTTACGGGCACAGCTTGTTAGCGTTTTATGACGTGATAATGACCATGAAAACGTAGGGTACGGTGTAATTTCAAACACGACAATCGCCTCCTATAGCTGTTGGATAAAATCATAGACAAGCTGTACGATCAAAACTATAGTTACAATACGAAGTAGCAGTTTGACTTGATTTGCGTTCACCTTTCTTGCTAAAACAATACCAATTTGCGCACCAATTGTAGAACCTACCATTAAAATCAACGTCAATGGCCATTCAATTTTCCCCGTAGCAATATAGGTAATCGCTGCTCCTGAGCACATGGCAAATACCCCTACCCTTGAGAGTCCTACTGCTTTAATATAAGAAATTTTCTCATGCGCATATGTATAAAGGGCTAGTGTACTACTGCCAGGCCCAAACATACCATCATAAAAACCAACCCCAAGGAGGATTGGACCATTTTTTCGATTCATCATAAAGAGTTCCTTATCGCCAAAATCTGCCCCACCCATAAAGGACATCATTAACGCAAAGCCTAGTAAAATGATGGCGATAAACGTCAATGCTTGACTACTCATAAATGAAGCAAAAAGTCCACCCAATGTTCCACCAATTAGGGATACCAATAAGACCGGTCTCATTTCTGACCATGCTAATTCCTTACGTTTATAGATCGTATAAAAGCTCGAAAATGCACTTACCATATTGGATACTTTATTAGCCCCAATTGCAGAATGGACAGGCACCCCCATTAACATCATCGTTGGCAAGGTGATGAGTCCACCGCCACCCACTAACGTTCCAATGACATTCCCAATGATGCCAATGAATAAAAATAACAAGTATTCCATCATATCCTTCTTTCTCTCTCACAAAAGCAATCATTCTATGATACAGTATAACAGATTGTAATTTTGAATGATGATGGAAATGAGGGGCAAGGATGCAAACACAACAAAAAACACCAACACCACGCTTTTGTCACCAGCTGACGGTCATCGTGGCCACCATTTTTTTAGCTGGCTTCACAGCTACACTAATTCAATATCGAAAGCTTCCTGCAACGATTCCCGTTTTACAAAGCTTTACAAGTGACCATGCACAGTTTGGGCCAAAAATTGCTATTTTTTATTTACCATTTATCGCACTCATGCTATTTTTACTTTTACACTATTTAGAGATAAAAGCCGCCTATCCTATGATGAGAAAAAATAAACCGCCGCTGTCCCATAGCCAGCGTCAAAATGGCATCATCACATTTTGTCTCATAAAAAATAGTATTTTATTGTACTTTACTTACTCCCTTTTCAACGACCTTACGATTGCATTGGGACGCGATCGCATTTTACAACAATGGCATGCATATCTTTTTCTGTTCTTGCTCTTTGGTATTTTCAGTATGGGGATCGTACGAGGCATTTTATTGAATAAAAAGGGTTAAAAAAGACGTATTAAAGAGTTGCTCTTTAATACGTCTTACAAACATGAAACGACTATATAGATTGCATAAATAGCATAAGTTAATCCTCTTGTGTGCAATCCATAGCTACTTTATTGCGTGACAGGTGACCACATTTTGTACATTGATGTACAAGTGGATACCCTTTTTTAGATGAATAAACAATAGTAATAGGTTTCATTAACCCTTTACATGGATTGGCTCTATCACCAGGTACAATATCTAGATGCTTTAAATATAAACAATGTGGCAATGATTGCGGAAACTGCCATTGTTTAATGGTGTCACGTCTAACCCACACTGTTCACAATGAAAGGCTGTATTTTCAGTTTTTCTGCTCAATTGTTCTTCCTCCAAGATGAATTTTTCATCTTTGGACAAAGGGTTCCGTTTTGTTTTTCTATAAAAATAGTATTAGGCTTTGATCATGATTTAACCCATTCACCGTTTTGTTCTACAAAACGATTACTTCTAGTTCCACCTTCAAAAGAGCTTATTTCATCTCCTTATCCGAACCACGATTGACTTTAGATAATAGTATCAATCACTGTAAGACGGACCTCTCCACCTTCCACTAGTCGGTGCTCATTGATCATCACTAGCTTAGGCATTCGTCCCCTATACTAAATAGTTATTCACTACCCAATTCTCTTTCCATTTGTCTAAAATTATGTATCAAACCGTATTTTTGTACACCACGCGCTTGTTCGATGCTAGCATCAGCCCATTGGCGGAATAATTCTTGATTTTTTTGACTATGAGCAAATACTGCCTCTACAGCGGGTTGCATCCAGGGCTGTGTCAGCTTGTCACTTCTCATAGCAGCCGTTCGACCTTCCATCGCTGCAATATAGCATAGGGCATAGCTTGACAATGGCTCCTTATTAATTTGCTGGGCAGCAGCCTTTGCCGCTCCAAGATTTTTCTCCATAATAGCTTTCGTAAATAGATAATTATATTTGATGGCTGGCTGTTTATAATGGTGGATGATGGCATCGATAGCACGAATCTGTTCATCTACCGTCCCATAAGCGGATGCATACAGAGCCGCAAATATTGGTTCTTTTTGACGGCGCTTCACCCATTTATCTACAAGTTCCATATTGTTTGTTCGATATAAAATATGTACATGACGATAAATAATAGCTACCACGAACACAGCGATTATTCCGAGTGAAAAGGATAGCCGAACACCTGATAAAGATAGCACCATAGCCAGCAAAATAATGGCTAAATAAATGACTGTTAATTGAACAATTTTCATAATGCCTCCTACTGCAATTTCCTGCGCATCTTACGTGAAAAGATGAAACCCGCTCCTATAAAGAAGACAAGTGCCATTACTTTCATGATAGGAATGATAAAAAGCTTACTGATGAGGAAGACAACGACTATATAATAGACCACCATTGCCAGTAAAAATAATGTCAGCTTATTCACGTGGCTCCCTACTTTCTTTGAATGCCGCCTCAATCGCGGCAAGTGCTTTTGGTCCCATTCCATGTAAATGAGCTAAAGTGGAAAGGTCAACGTTTTCCAGCTGTTTCAATTGTGTATAGCCTGCTGCTTGTAATGCACGAATTGCAGGTTTAGCTACTCCCTTTGGCCATTCTGTCATGTTTGCACTTCCCTTCACGAAAAATCTTCTCTGCCCTATTATGCAAGTGACGGCAAAGAAATGCAAATAAGTCAAAAAGATAGAATTTGAAACATGGAAAAGCAAGCAGTCATTAAATTAGTCAAACTATGAATACTCCAGCTCGTCATGATGGAGCCCCCGCTAACTCGCTCATTCATCCATCCCAACACATAGCCTGCTAGCCCGGTAGATAGTACAACTAACAAGATGATTGGAAATGGTAATACCGTCCATAACATAGCCCCATGGATACAGCCAAAAACGAGGCTTTGTAGCAAATTTCCGACCTGGAAACCAATTGACTTTGCCAGCCTTTTCAGTAAAAAACCACGGAACAAAAGCTCCTCTGATAAGCCAGTCTGAATCATCGCATACAGAAGAGCCGGTATAATCCCCGATAAGCAAAGGCCAGCAAATTGATGGGACGCTAATATGGAATTATCCATGTAAAAAAAGACGAGAGCGAAATTAGGCACCACTAATACAACAATAGCAAGCATATACAATATGGCATATTTCCCCTTATTGATAATAACTGGCCTATGAAATCCTAACCATTCGAGAAAAGTTTGTTCCTTTTTAGCTGTAAAACTCCACCAAACAAACGGTATGACTGAAAATAACATCACTTGCACAATTGCATTAATCATATTTTCTCCCCCTATTCATTACGTTAAGTGTAGAAGAAAGTGCTATTAAATTCAATAATAATTTAATGATAATCATTAAATTATTATTCTTTAATATTAAATATTAATCGTTTTACTTTAATTATAATAGGATAAGATTTCTTTGTTGTGCTTCGGTTAAATTTCATATATACTCAATTACAGACAATTAAGGTCTATAATATACGCAATATACATTGGAGGTCGTGACTATGAATACAAATTTATTAGAGAAGGCTCGCATTTATGAGCAAAGTACTCGTATCTCTGTACCAGCTTATGACACCCTGTTCACCATGACACAAGCCTATTTCCGAGCTCATTTAGGTGAGCAAGAAACTTCCCTGCTAATTGTAGGAGCTGGGGGCGGTAATGAGCTATCCGCATGGGGACCATCTAATCCAAACTGGACATTTACAGGTATAGACCCGTCTGAAGAGATGCTGCAAATTGCTCAGTTTAAAGCACAGCAATTAGCTATTGAAAATCGAGTTCAGCTTCTCTCAGGAACCATTGATACCTTGCCCTCCTCTCCATTCACCTATGATGCGGCTAGCTGTATCCTTGTGCTGCATTTTATTGAAGATAGACAGCAAAAACTTAACTTACTGCACAACATTCATGCGCAATTAAAGCCCGGCAAACCTTTTGTCCTAGCTTGTGCCTACGGTGATCGTAATAGTGACGAACTGCAAGATCGCATTAAAATCTGGCAAAGCTTCTTTTTAGAGGCTGGATATAAAAAAGCAAAAGTCGAAGATATGGGAAAAGTCATTATGAATATCTCTTTCCTATCCGATCAGGCCATTCAAGAATTATTGAAGGAGGCTGGATTTAAACAGATTACGCGCTTTTTCAGTTCAGGTCTTTTTGCTGGCTGGATGAGTCACGCCTAACCGTAAGACCCCGCCATTTAGCTCAAATGGCGGGGTCTTTCAACAAGTGAATTATAGAATTCATACAAAAATGACAGCGCCGTTTTTCACCAATAAATACTGTAATAATACACATGATCATCTATGGTCATTCCTACTTTTTCATAGAGCTTTTGTGCACTGACATTGTCCTTGGCTGTTTCGAGCATCATGTAACGAGCGTTCTCCTGCTGGCAATAGACGTAGCATTGGTCAATTAATGCTTTGGCCACCCCTTGTTTTCTGGCATATCCAGCCACAAATAAATCATTTAAAATAAATGCCTTTTTCATAGCTACGGAAGAAAAGATAGGAAATAACTGCGCAAAACCTACTGCTTCCCCATCCAAATATGCGAGAAAAATAATGGATTGCTCCTTTTCCACACGTTCTTGGATAAACTGCTCGGCTTGTATTAAATCAGTCGGTTGTCCATAAAACTCACGATAGGCATTAAATAACGGGACCACTTCCCTAATTGTTGCCTGTGTCACAGTACAAATATTCATATTCCACTCCCCATTTCAATTTATTTATCATTCTAGTATGATGGTAGTAGATTATCTGACATTTCAAAAGTGACAGTTCCAAACATTTCAACATGTCGAAGAGGTGCATGATGGACGATTTCATCTTTTTATTAACCGACAAAGAGGCCAAATATAAACAAATCTATCAGCAAATGAAGACTCTCATTATGGAGGGTACATTGAAAAAAAATGATTCCCTGCCTTCTATTCGGAAGCTAGCAGAAACATTACAGGTGAGCCGCAATACGACCTTAACGGCCTATGATCAGCTTGTGGCTGAGGGGTATATTCGTGGTGAAGGTAGGAAAGGGTATTTTGTAAATGCGTTGGAGCAAGTTTTCTTACAAGAGCAGCCACAGCCCATTCGATCGAAGCCACTAAAGGATACTTCTGCATTCCTTGTGAACTTCAAAGCAGGGGCTGTCGATCAACAACACTTTCCCATCAAGACGTGGCGTCAAATCGCCAATCAGGTTTTACAGGATTCCACTTGCTATCAATATGGTGAACTGTTTGGAGAACCTATGCTAAAAGAGCAGCTTGCCCAATATTTACTACAGGCAAGAGGGCTATATACCAATAATGAAAATATCATAATTGGAAGTAGTACACAGCAAATGCTTCTGTATCTTGGGTTTTTATTGAAGGGAAATTTCCCTAGCGTATTGCTGGAGGACCCAGGCTATGATGGGGCTCGAGAGGCATTTCAATTACATAACTTTGACATTGAGGCCTTACCTGTTTTCGAAGCAGGTGCACAGCTTGATATTTTAACAACTTGTCGCTCACGGCTATTGTATGTCACCCCATCACACCATTTTCCATACGGTGCCTCCATGAACATTCAACAGCGGCAAGCACTTATACAATGGGCTCAAAAAGTGAATGGCTATATCCTTGAGGATGATTATGATGGTGAATTTCGTTATACACAACAGCCATTCCCTGCCCTTGCCTCTATCGATCCCTCTCGGGTCATTTATTTAGGCACATTTTCGAAATCCTTTTTACCAGGCATACGAATAAGCTATATGGTGTTACCAACTGCCCTTATGCAGCCTTATAAAGAAAAATTTGCTCATTTTGAACAAAATGCATCCACTCTACATCAACGCACAATGGCCCACTTTATGGCCCAAGGCGAATGGACCCGCCATATTAAAAGAATGCGCCTAACCTATAAACAAAAAATGCATTGCCTTGTGCAGGAGCTACAACAACAATTTGGGGAGCAAATCACGGTTTTAGGTGAACAATCAGGACTCTATATTTTGGTGAAAATAAAGTCATCCCTCTCGGAACAACAGCTAATCCAACAAGCCGAGTCCCATGGGGTAAAAGTTTATCCAACCAGCCCGTTTTTTCTCCATCAAGCCAGTATAGAACCGATGCTACAGCTAGGCTTTAGTAAATTAACAATGGAAGAAATTAAATTAGGTGTCCAACTGCTTAAAAAAGCATGGTCCTTATAAATAGCACCTCGTTCGTACATTGCGTTCAATAAAAAGGACCATCCATTTTGATGGTCCTTTTTCTTCTTGAATTTTATGGTTTCAAAACATTTCTAACAAACAATTGCTTATTTTTGTGTGCGATTACACTGACTATCGCCAGTAAGAGCCCCGAAATCACGAAAACCATTCTAACTCCTACTAAATCTGCTATTATCCCCATTACAAGAGAGCCAATGCCGAAAATTCCAGTTCCGATAGCACCTAATGAGGTATAAACAGTTGACAACTGTTCTTTTGATACACTGGTTTGTATCACTGTTTGTTGAGGTATTTGTTTAATTTGTCCAAAAAGCCCTACACAAAATGATAAAAGTAAGGAAATCATCGGAATGCTGTTTATGCTAAATACTATTGTCAATATGAAACTTGCAAAGGAGCCGACAAAAATATAGGTGCCTATTTTCTTTTCTACAACAGAAGAAAATTTTATACAATAAGCACTTCCTAAAATCAGACCTAAAAAGTTGGCTCCATTTATAAATCCCCACCACTTTTCATCAACGTTCAAAGCGTCGTTGACAAACACATATAAAATAGCGGCTATCCAAACTGTTGCAGCAATGGTATCTAAAAATTCTATCCAAGCAATCCTTTTTAAAACTGGCGTATTTGATAAAGTTTGCCAACCCTCTTTCATCTTTTCTAGTTTCCCTTTTGTCTCCGTCGATTCATGACTGTTTACATTTTCTAAAAGGCTAAGTAATAGGCTTGCCCATACAAATAAACATCCAACTAACCAAATCAGTTGTTGAGAGCTCATAATCAGTAATAATGAACTTCCTACGAACCACATACCTGCTTGAATGACCTGCGTAATAGTTTCGGAAATCCCATTAGCTTGAAGTAGCTGTTCAGGTTTAACGTAGTGTGGAGTCAATGTCTGTCTTATTGGATTTGCACATCCATCAAAAAAAGCAATTAACCCTATGATTAAAAAGATAAAATAATAATTAGCTGCTGATAATCCCATTACCAGAAATCCTAGAATAAAGAGTAACATGGTTTTTGCGATTTGTGACCCAGCAAGTAACCATTTAAGATTTAGCTTCTCCACTAAAAGAGGTGTCAGCATACTGGATATGAACATAGAGGAAGCAATCGTAAATGGTACAAACGATGCTGCAATTGCAGAATCCGTCAACAAGAAAATCGTACTTATAACACTGACTATATATAATACATCGCCTATATTAGCGAGTGATTGACCTAATAGTAATAAAGAAAAATTTCTATTCAATTTCATTTTATATCCCCCGATATTACATTCGAATTTTGGCTTAAACGGGGAATATTAGATTGGACTATTCATGAAACTTTGACTCCTTTCATCTAGCGGATAAATCTGGGGGATATCGATTTATCACAAGTTTTTTATCATCCATACAAATTTAATTGAATTATAGCATTGTTTGTTTTAACATTACACATCTACAGTAATTTATTACCATATCCTAAGTTTATTCCATAACTAATCGTTCTTAAGCTAAGCCGCTTCATTGTTCAATATATAAAAAAGAGCTGTCTAAACAGCTCTTTCATCTTTAATAAGGCACACAGTTAGTTTAACAAGGCGAGATAGTCAAAGCATAATAAACGAAACTTAATTTCTGACCGTTCATTTCGAATTTTTCACTACTAGTCGTTATTTTCTCAAAACCATTTTTCTCTAAAACTCTTTGAGAAGCTATGTTATTTGTTGTTGTTTCCGCTTTAATCTGTTTTATGTCTTCATCAGTTATTGTTTCGATTAATATTTCCAATGCTTTATTAGCAATTCCTTTTCCAGCATGTTCTTGACCCACCCTATAACCGAGATGACCGATCTTAAAAAATCTATCAATATCTACTAAGTTTATTCTTCCTAGAATAGAACTATCTTGATCTTTAATTAAATAAAAATATGACCTTCCTTGAGCTTGTTCTTCAAGTAAAGCTTCGTGTCTTTTTTTAAAAATCTCAGGGTTATAGTATTCATCTCCACGAGTAGGCACCGTCTCTTCGAAAAATGCTCTGTTTTCAAGTTCAAATTTATACAATCCTTCGGCATCTGTCACTTGTAATCTTTCAATATATATATCCATGTTATATAAGCTCCATTCCAATAGGTTCTACTCTTTCCTTGAAAAATCCCTTTATTTTTTATCTCTTATTTCTTCCAGTATTTCGATGACACGATTGTTTTGTTTTTCAATAGATTTCAATCTTTTTTCCATTATACTTGAAGAGAAAAACACAATGAGTACAATAGCTATTCCGACAAATAAATCCATTTCTATTCCCCCTTCTATATCCATGTTTGTCTATGTATATAAAGTTACATCCTTGTTTAAATGTGCAGTGCCTGATGATAATTAAAAGCTGAACTAATGTAAAAATTAGTTCAGCTCCATAACCGTTTCCACCTGTTTAGAAATAATCAATGAATGTCGGTATGCCAACGGGTAATAGGTCCTCTAGTAAGGCAATTTCCTCCGCACGTCCCTGTAACCGTTCAATTTTCTCTAAATACCTTGGGCGTTTATAGCCTAGCAGCATAGTGGCCAAGGTTTGCACCGTTAAATGGACAGCATTATCATTTAATGTCTCGCTCACCTTATGGACAGACAGCTTACCATCTACCATTTTGATGATGAATGTACCATTATTCCAAGCGACAATCCGATCCGTTACGGCTAGCTGAAGCTCAAAGTTTTGACTGACAAATGGATAGCGTAATAAAAACTCTTTCACATCAACAATTCTCGCCATAAAATAAGGAGAGACCTTTTGAATAATCTCACTATCCTCTAATAGAAACGCTACTGCTTCATTACCTGTCGTTTTCCCATAGACATTATAAATCATGGAACTATGGGCAGAGACAAAATTCCATAACCCTTTACGTGCTTCCTCCTGTAAATAGACGATTTCATCAATATAATAATTTTCCTCCATAATACGATAAAACATGTAGCCCTGCGCCACATCTCCTTCATCGTAGTAGACGGCAGCCTGAAGGTTAACATCACTGTCAATAAATTTCTCTTCCCAGAAATCCTCCTGGAATTTCTCATTCCAGGCAATACTATTTCGCACCATTACACCATGTGTTTTTTCGGCATATCGGGCGTAGATATCGACAACATCCTGATGTTTCGGATCGACACGACGAATTTTTCCATTGAGTCCGGAATAATGCGGAAGCTGTGTATCCTTCACCTGAAATTCTACGATATCACTCATAATTTCCCATCCCTTTTTTCGGTAATAAGGAATCGAATATGGGAATAAATAGGATATGCATTGTCCCTCGTTGCGCATACTTTGTAGGCTTTCAATAATCAAGCTCTCCATCAAGCCATGGCCCGAATACTCTGGGTAGGTGCCAACTGCAGTAATCCCCCCCATTTCATAAATCTTCCCATGGACATTGACCTCAAAAGGCAAACTTAATATTTGCGATACTAAATGTGAGCCATCAAACCATCCGATAGCATGTCCCTCATTAAATTGTCTACTTTTTGCATTCACAAAACGACGGTCCTTATGAATAGACATCGACATTTGAAAGACATAATTCAATAAATCAATGGATTGTGCCATTTCATCCAATCGAATTTCTCGCATGACTAAGCCTTTTCGTTGATTCATGATTCCCTCTCCTCATCAAATAACTCACTTAAAATAGTTTGTGGTGCATCTAAAAACCGCTTGGTGACAATGTAATGAATGGAATCCTTATAGCGGATCGTTTCAATTTCTCCATTGTCAAAGCTATAAATCGTTGCATTTGGATAACCGAGTAAAATAGGCGAATGTGTAGCAATAATAAATTGTGCCTCATGCTCAAGGTCCTTCATAATTTTTAACAAGCTTAACTGCCTTGTTGGAGACAATGCTGCCTCAGGCTCATCCAATAAATAAATGGCTCTACCTTTAAAGCGATTCATAAATAAAGCAAGAAAAGACTCCCCGTGGGATTGGTGATGTAGAGATTTTCCACCAAAAGCATTATATCTCCTTGGATCTTCTATCAAATCAATATGACTGGCAAATTGATAAAATGTTTCGGATCGAAGAAAAAAACCATTTGAAATTTTCGGCATCCACGACAGACGGATATATTCACCCAGTGAAGATTCTGCCTTATGTACTTCATACAGATTTTGGCGGCCACCACCTGCCGTATTAAAATCGCACCGATCTGCAATGGCTTCCAGTAATGTTGATTTTCCCGAACCATTTTCCCCTACGAAGAATGTCACATTTGTCGGAAACTCCAACTCCTGCAAATCCTGCAAGCTTGGGATATTAAAAGGATACATTTGATTATTGGGAATCGTATCCTGTAGCATCTTACATGATTTTAAATACATTTTATTTCCTCCTTTCTTTTATTATAACGAACAATGCCTCTGCTGAAACGTCATCACACTACCTCTTTTATGAAAAAGAATCAAGAATAGTCAAACAAATCATATAGTCACTATTTTTTCAATGAAAGTTCACAGCTGAAATAGTGAAAAATTGAGCGTTCTCAGTCCCACTCAACACCGCCATTATGTAAGAGGTATTTCCCGAGAAATAAATAAAAAACATGTCGAAAATCGCAATTTCATTTCGTAAAATTATGTCATATTTTTGATTTTCATAAAATTAAGTGGCAGCAAGTTTTTCCTATGAATGATATTTTCCAATTATGAAGAGTGTAATTTCCCAGCAATATTCAACGGAGTTCTATGATTATTCCCTAAATAATTAGCATTCTTACAGGCAAGGTCCCTTACATGCTGTTTGAGTAACAATTTTTCTCCGTACACCTATTTCCATCCATAAAAGTTCTAGATACTAGGCTCCCCTCATAAATTGAGTAACAATCAAATGTTAGAAGGAGAAGAACGATGTTTGTTACTCATTATTATGAAAATAAAACGTCCGTCTTAAGCCAATTGCTCGTCAAGCTCCCTGCCATCGAAGAGGATATTCGAATTAAAGGGCGTAAAGCCAAAGTAACTGAAGTACTTCAAATTGACGTCAACCAATATCATGTGAAGATTATTTTTGAAAAAATTCCTAAAAAACAACCTCTTAAAGATTTAGGAAAGAAAAAGAGATAATCCATACGTTTATTTCCAACAAATTCGGGAATATCCATACTACTATTGCGAATTATTCTCAGCCTATTATTTCTTCAAACAAATTTGTTGACATTTTAATTGATAACAATTATCATTATCAATAGATTATTTCTTTTCTCCAAATTGCTTATTTCAGAATCCCCCTCTTTTTTGAATAAGCATGTATCAAACGGATATTCTTACATCAGACTAAGAGTATCCGTTTTTATCTGTATATATGGAGGATTTTTACATACTAAAGGAGCTGTTTGACATGGATTATCGTATTGAAAAAGACACTATGGGTGAAATTAAAGTACCTGCTGATAAAATTTGGGGTGCGCAAACACAGCGCAGTAAAGAAAATTTCCAAATTGGTACGGAACATATGCCAATTGAGCTTGTGCAGGCCATGGCTATTTTAAAGAAAAGTGCAGCAATCGCTAACAACAAACTAGGCAAACTTTCAGCTATTAAAGCGAATGCAATCGTACAGGCTGCAGATGAAGTTTTAAATGGACAATGGGACGATCAATTCCCATTAGTTGTTTGGCAAACTGGTAGTGGTACACAATCAAACATGAATGTTAATGAGGTCATTGCACACCGTGCGAACCAACTATTACAAGACGCTGGCGAGGCAGACCGCATTCATCCAAATGATGATGTTAATAAATCACAAAGCTCGAATGATACATTCCCTACTGCATTGCATATTGCCGCAGTTTTAAAAGTGGAAGATTACTTATTACCACGACTTCGTTTATTAAAATCTACTTTGGAAGACAAAGCAGCTCAATTTAAAGATATTATTAAAATTGGCCGTACGCATTTACAGGATGCAACACCTCTTACATTAGGTCAGGAAATTAGCGGCTGGGCAGCTATGCTGGCAAAATCGGAGCACATGATTCTTCAAAATATCGACTATATGAAAGAGCTTGCAATTGGTGGAACAGCGGTTGGTACTGGCATCAATGCTCATCCAGAATTTGGGGATCGTGTTGCAGCGGAAATTAGTGAGCTAACAGGTAAACCATTCACCTCTGCAGCGAATAAATTCCATGCCTTAACAAGCCATGATGAAGCCGTTGTTGCGCATGGTGCTCTTAAAGCTTTAGCGGCTGATTTAATGAAAATTGCGAATGACGTTCGTTGGCTTGCAAGTGGGCCACGCTCAGGGATTGGTGAAATCACGATTCCAGAAAATGAACCAGGTTCTTCTATTATGCCTGGTAAAGTAAACCCTACCCAAAGTGAAGCGATGACAATGGTAGTTACTCAAGTAGTAGGTAATGACGCAACGATTGCTTTCGCAGCATCTCAAGGGAATTTTGAACTAAACGTCTTTAAGCCCGTAATCATTTATAACTTCTTACAATCAACTCGCCTATTAGCAGATACAATGAAATCATTTAATGACCATTGTGCAATTGGCATTGAGCCAAATAAAGAAGTGCTTGATCATAACTTACAAAACTCATTAATGCTTGTAACAGCATTAAATCCATATATCGGCTATGAAAACGCAGCAAAAATTGCGAAAAAAGCTCATAAAGAAGGTACTACATTAAAAGCAGCAGCTATCGCAAGTGGTCTGCTTACAGAAGAACAATTTGATGAATATGTAGATCCAGCTACGATGATTTATCCGAATGTAAAATAAAAGCAATGCACGTTGACTACTCAATGCCTTTAAAATATTGATATATCATCGTCATCGTTTTTGTTAATGAGTTCCCCTGCTCACCTAGCAAGTTTATGTATATTAAAGCTTGTTTCTGGGTTCAAGTGGGCTAGATTGGGGCTAATAAAAATAAGGCGAGCGTGTGTACAGAAATATGTAAGTAAGAAAGATTGGAGCAAATTGCTTCAATCTTTCTTTTTTTATACTAACACAACAAATTAGTTGTACAAAGTATAGGTGTACAATATGAAAATGAACTGAAAACTGGAGCGACAAAGTATCTCCTATCCAGGTTTCAGTTCATAAGTGATAAATTATTATGAATAGTTACTTATAATATTTTTGTGATGAAGTAAATCATTAGTACAAACGATAGTTTATCATCGAGTAAATACTAATCTTTCATTACATATTTTTGTACGGTTGGCCGCCCTTTATACAAAACTCCTGTATAGATGTTTAGGATATCATTGTTTGTTGAAATGTAAAAATTACCATAAGATATCAATTCTAAACTTAAAGGAATAATTGTTTCTGCTTCCAGCGTAATTTCATCATTTTTAACTATATAATATTTAACTTCTAATTCGTATCCGGACTTACCATATACATTCAAATAAACAGTATAAAACCCATCTTTGGCACGTGCATACTTTGTATTCGTGCCTTTTTCAAAATAGTAAGGTTTCATTGCCCCACTTTCTTCCCAAATCATATCATTTGCAACTAGATCAACAGCAAGTGCTTCTTCATTTCTCTTTGAACTAATATATCCCCACGTTTCAATGTACAATCTTGATGCTTCTTCATCAAGGAAAACAACCTCGAACTCAGGCATAGCGTTTGTTACTTCAAATGTGAATGGTACCTTTCCTTCTCCATCAATAATAGAACATGATGATGATTTGCAATCTAAAAAGTAAAATCCATTATCTAATCCTGGAATTATTTTTACATTAGTTATTTTACTTTCACTTATTATTTTTGATTCAATTTCACCCTTTTCATCTACTATGATGCTTAATAGCTTTTGATTTGCATCTCTATTCATAAAATCATCTTCTGCTATAAGAAGTAGCGAATTTTCGTTAAATCCAAATCCTTCATCTCTAATACGATATTCATCACCAATAATCGAAGCAAGATTAATGAGTTTTTCTTTAACTATAAATTTATCATCCTTTAAAATAGAAACGTACAATGCTTTAGATTCTATGCTAGGTTCTTTATAAGGATAAAAAGTTAATATATATGTAAGGTCATCTTTGACTGCTATATGTGTGTAGTCTGAATGCAAGGCAATATCTGACAATGTATCTGAACCAAGCTGTTCAGTCTTGGAATCTATCACTAATTCACCTTGATTTGAACTTTGAGATTCCTCTTCCATTGGTTTATTTACTTCTACTTCATCTACAATTTTCTCAATCTCTTTCTCCGAAATGTTACTTATGTCTTCTTTACTTCCACACGCTGTTAGAAACAACGCTACTGATATCCCGAATATTATTCTTTTCATCATACCATATCTCCCATTTGAAAATTTTTGAACATGTACATTATACCAGCCAAAAATGGTTCTTACTACCTTTTCAAGAATTTGTTCGTAAATTAATTAATTTGAAAATACCTCCCATTAAAATGGTCTAGCCTTCTGTGTAAAACTAGATTTTTATTATTAATTAATCATAAAATTCAATTTTGACTGGATAATCATGGAAGAAATCAAATCTGATTCAAATATATGAATACAAAATAAATTACAAATTGAAAGAAAAAAACGTATTGATTCATACAGATTATGTTCTTCAAGAAATGGGGGAACACACTATAATAGTATTTATAGCTATCGTTTTGGGCTAAATAGGTAAAAGGATTGGGGTATGTCCCCAATCCTTTTATTTGTCACGAACGTTGGTTATGATTTTTCTATATTGATTAGAGAATAAATATATGTATCATAAGGCACATTATTTTGATGCACATATTTCTTTAATAAGCCTTCTTTTTCGAAGCCTACTTTTGTTAATAGCTTGTTAGAAGCATCATTTTCTGTGAAAACGATGGCTCCTATCCGCAATAACCCCATCTCTTGAAAGCCAAACGAAATTACTTGATCCAGTGCCTCTCGTGCGTAGCCTTTTCCCCAACTGTCAGGGAAAAGGGCATAACTGATTTCAGCTTTCTTATGCTCTGTTGACCATTCTTGAAATCCAATAGTACCTATTAGACCTTCTCGCCCCTTTAGTTCTATCCCCCATTTAATGCCTTGTTGTTCCTCATAGTTTTTTGAAAAACGATGAATGATTTGTTTTACTTGGTCTAAACTCGTTAATGGATTTTGACCGTAATGACGTAAGACGTCGGGGTTAGAAAAGCAATTTAAAATAGCTTGCGCGTCAATTTCTGTAATCTCTCGTAATACTAAACGATCCGTATTTAAAGTCGGAAACATGTGGCCACCTCTTTCAAGTATGTTATATCTTCCATATTTTATATGAAAAGAGCGAAGATTGCTTGATTTATTTTTTAGTAAACACTATGGTTATTTAAGTTTTATTTTTTGAATTTCAGCAACAAATATTGATTCTTCCGCTATTTTCACATATTGATAGGTAGATTCCTTCAAATAGCCTTCTTTGTTTAAATACTCTTTTAGGTCTGACTTTCTCTCAAATATTTTTTCGTTGATCTGTTGCTCGTAATCCTGCTCATCATTCCCTTTAGTAATGGTCATCAAATAAATTTTCGTCATGCCCATCTCCCCCTTAGTTCATGCCATACTGATGCTAATCATAAAAAAACCCTGTCAGTGGACAGGGCGTCAGCAACGAAGCTGTTGATATCGTAAAAATATAAGTATTGATGGACCAACGTCTAAACTATTGATGAACATGACCATTCCGTTCAACATTTTCTTTTGAATTGGCTGAATGTTCATCGGTTTTAAACGACGGTTTGTCCGTTTCTTTTCATTTGGCTTGCTACCGTAATATGTTCACGGTAATAGCCGTTGCTTTGATCGTTTGATGTTGCGGTGGTGTTTTGGGTTCCATATACAATGTTGTGTAATACGCATCCGCAATAACAATCAAGTAAATAATTAACAGTAATCGTTTTGTTCAATGGCTCAAAAATTTCAGTTCTCCCTTTTCGAATCTAATCTGTTCCTACTAATTCATACGAACAGCGTAGAAAAAGGTTTCAACTATTTTTAGGGAGACAAATTTGCCTCCCTTTCCCCCCTAAACTACTACCACCATCATTTTCCCAACGATCGATATCCCAATGATCCTGATCTTTTTCTCTGCTTCTCGGAACGAATGCCAACTCCCTCACCCTTTTCAAACGTTCTTATCTAGTTTATGAAAAGATACGGGTTTTCGTTCATCGTAAAATAGGCTTAATTTTAAACCCTAAGGCAATCGCCGCTCCGATACAACTGGATAGACAGCCCACGATCAAGTAAATGCTTACTGTAGATTCACCAATCAGAACAGAGGCAATGCCGCCAATAACAGGAAATAATGCGACCATATAGCCACTTTTTGCTCCGCCAATCGTTTCGACTAGCTTTAAATAAAATAGCCAGGCAAGAAACGAGGCAATAACTGTTAAATACAGCAATGCCGATAGATATGTAATGGATGTCGGAATCATCATTTTTTGTCCTTCCATCCAAACAATTCCACACATGACTACACTACCTACAGCAAAACCAATCGCATTGGCATAAATCGGGTCAATTTGGCGCTTCGCATTTCTGGCAGAACTAGCATCACCGATTGCTGTCAGTAGCGTTCCTAAAAACGCAATGAGAATCCCTTTGAAATCAGCGAATCCTGAAAAACTATGTAAAGTTGGATAGATTAATACACCCACTCCTATAATGCCTAAAATACCCCCAAGAAGAACACGGCGATGTAACGGCTCTTTCAGAAAAATTCGTAAAGCAATAGGCGTTAATATCACTTTTAATGAAAAAATTAACGTGACCATCGCTGCTGAGCTTAGCATCGTCGCGTAATACAAACATAAATAACTGAATGCAAAATTACACACTCCAAAAACAATGATAAAGGGGATATCCTGCTTTTGTGGTTTACCCTGTGGTTTCATCAACCAAGCAAGGATTAAAAATAACAGAGCTGTTATGACTAAACGATAGGTTAACGATAATTCTAAACTAACGGGGGTCCCTTGTATTTTTACGGCAATAAAATTAAGACCCCAAACGATTAAACAAAATATATACATAAAATTCGTCATACTGTAAATTCCTCTAACTTCCCTATGCCTTCCATCTGCCCATCAAGATAGTGTGATAGTATTGTCCATCTGAAAGGCGCTTATCATTTTTCAAAATACCTTCCACTTCAAAGCCACATTTTTGATAAAGCTGAACGGCTTTGTCATTGGATTCTAACACTTCCAGCGCCATTTTCTGAATACCATTAGCATCTGCCCAGTCGATCGATACTTGCATCAGGGCTTTACCAATGCCGTACCCCCAAAAATCCTTCCTGACACCCACACCAAAAATAACCTTATGGGCAAGCCTTATCAATGTAGAGCCTTCACACCTTGAGTATCCTACAAGTTGATCATCAACGACTGCTACTAAACATAGATTTTTAGGGCTTGCTAGGTCATTGGAAATGAGCTGCTCGAATCCTGCTCGATCAATGAAGCCCTCCCCTTGTGCTCGGTCAAAGTTTTCCGTTTCACCATCTAATTGTAAACGTAGATCTGACAAGGCTTGTGCATCATTCCGTTCGGCACAGCGGACCGTATAGGACAATTCTTTATATTGATAGTCTCTCCTATTATTCAGCATGCTGGAACTCCGCAACTGGCTGAATTCGTACAAATCGATTGCGCCAAATACATTCATGGTGCTGAATGATTTGTGGCGCTGCGAGAACATCATTAGATAATGTACTATGAGCCTCCTCCACTAAAATATTGTGATGATAGCCATGACTGAAAGCACTACGAATCGTTGTATCAAGGCAAAACTCCGTTTGTGCACCAGCAAATATTAATTGCTCAATATGTTGCTCCTGCAAGTATTGGGCAAGCTCAGTTTGATAAAAGGCGTCCCATGTTGGTTTTTGAATCACCTTATCCTCCGTTTGTCGTTGAAGACCATGATATAGCTCCCATCCAGGCTGACCGTAAGCGAAGTCTACATCCTCGGCATCCGTATGCTGAATAAAAATAATAGGTACTTCATTGTAGCGCGCCCATGCAATTAACGAATTAATAGTATTGATAACCATTTCGTCATTCCATAGATTTTGTTGGCTGTCTAAAAAGAAGGCCTCTTGTATATCGATAATGATTAGAGCTTGTTTCATAGGATTCTCCTTTATTTGCGACTTTTTCTTCATTATTGTACTGAATTTTGTATTGGAAGAAAATATAAAAAAGAAGTACCTAGCGATTTGCTAGATACTTCAACGTCTTTATTTCATTAATTCTTCAACAAATTCAACCGACACATATGTTTTACCATTCTCTAATAAAGCAGGTGCTACGTCAAATTGGCGAATCGCTTTATTATAGCCATATTCTTTTTGACCACGAGTAATTGTGTAGGAAACAGCACCTTTAGAAATAATTGCACCTTTAGGCGTTACTTCAACTTCAAAGCCAAGCTTTTCTACGATTAATCGTAAAGGAACCATTTTTGTCCCTTCTACTTCATAAAAATCTTTTTGAATAATCTCTTCAATGGCACCATGATCTGGTGTTGGTTCAGGCGTTGGCACTGGGTCCACTTCAACTGGCTCTTCCTTCTCAATATTATCTAACACGATAACCTTTGAAGGTGGTGTTTGGGCAGGAATACTCATTGTTGCGATTGTGTAGAACACTACTAAGTGCTGCTCTTCTAAATCACTAGCTTTTAGCTCTTTGCCAGAAACACTTTCAATTTTTGTGTCTTCCCCCACATTTAATTTCAAATAATTGTCCGTATCGATTAAGTTTTTATCGAAGTAATCGACTTCCACACTGCCCATATTATCTTTTTCTACAATAATTACTTCTGGGTTATATTGTGGCGGATAAATAGCAAGCATAGGCTTTTTCGCATAAGAGTAAGCTGACACCTTATCCCCTTTTTGAAGCTTCACTTCTTTCCCCATATTGTCGAATACTAATGAATCTTTATCGGCAACCACAATATTCGTCTGTTCGCCTTCTACCACCGTATAGTAGGTTGCGTTGTCACGGACATCAACATTTTCAACTTTTCCAGTTACTTTAACAAAAACTGGCTGAGCTTGTTGCTCGTTAGTTTCTGAAGTATTCACAACAGCCTCAACCTCGCTCGCTGATGCAGTTGGAACGCCCATTGCGCTCCCTACTAATAATGCTGTCATAGCAAATGGTACGACCTTCGTCATTTTCATACAAAAAGCATCTCCTTCATTTCACGAATTCATAGAAGTAGTCGTCCTCATATGAAAAAGGTTACACGAAGGCTAAATTTTTTTGAAACAATCATTATACAGGTATCACATTCCTTAGTTAAAATATAAATTTCAATCGGTTTAGGATGCGTTGCAAGAAGTATTGATGCTCACTTTGCTTGGTCCTTAAATCCCGAGCAACATCAGGATGATCGGTAATGACTCCGCTCACATTTTTCTCGATAAACGTTTGTAAAGAACGGTCATCATTCAGCGTCCATACAAATAAATCCATCGGGTTTTGCTTCAGCTCCTCAATCAGCTGCTCTGTTACCCATGACTCCTCTAAGGCAATGAAATCCACACTTTCTTCCATCGGACCGATATTAAGCGCGTAGACAATACCCACTCTTAGATTAGGCACTAATTTTTTTAATTGTGTCATTTTCTGCCCATCTGCAGATTGCACATAATACGAATCTAGCACCTTGTATTTTCGTAGCTTTTCCACTAATTTGGGTAACACATCTTCCGTTTCCTTGCCGTGTACCTTTAACTCAATGAGTAACGCAACATCTAAAGCTTTAGCAATTTCGATACAATCCTCTAAAGAGGCAATTTTATCACTATAGCCATTTTGATGAATCGTTAACGTTTTTAATTCACTTAAGGTCATATTAGCAATGACCCCGTTTTTACCTGCCAATCGCCGCAATGTACGGTCATGGAATACGACAAATTCACCATCCACCGTTTGCTGAATATCAATTTCAATGAGGTCTGCACCTGCATTAGCCGCGCTCACTAGCCCGCTAATCGTATTTTCAACATTGCCAGCCACATAGCCTCGATGAGCAATAATTTTTGTATCGGGTGCATAGACACTTTTCTCTAAAGAATTGATATTGATCATACTTAATACTACAAACACAACAAAGCAAATGAGCAGTAAAGGTTTATAACGTCGTTTCCTATGCTTACCCGATTTGTTGATTTTCCCTATAACCGGTGTATTGTAAGTAATGGCAACCATGACTTGTGAAAACATGGCCTGTAATAAACTAAAGAGCACCACAAAAACCATTTCTAAAAAGGCGAGCGTTAACCCCGCTGTCACCAATGCGGCATTTGGTAGCAAGCGTTCCATTAAATAAAGTGGAATCGTGCCAATTACCGTTATACTGAGCATGACGAATAGATGCCCTGTTAAAAGCATGACCAATAAGGCTAAAAGCTCCAATAAACCTCTTTTGGAAAATCGCCAGCTTTGCTTGAAAGAACGTAAAATAGAAATGTTTGGCTGGATCGTAAAAATAGGTAACGTTAAAATACTCCGAATACCGATCATTACTAAAATACTTGCCACTGCGGCATAGGCTAACCTACCTGTTCGACTACTCATGATTTCTTCTGTTAAAAAATGTGGAAGTGAGATGGATTGGGTTAAGGTGAGTGGTAGCATGAAAGAAGCGAGTGGCATTAATAGAGCAAGATAGAC
The DNA here is from genome assembly GCF_019091145.1 of Lysinibacillus sp. GbtcB16. Taxonomy (NCBI): domain Bacteria; kingdom Bacillati; phylum Bacillota; class Bacilli; order Caryophanales; family Bacillaceae; genus Lysinibacillus; species Lysinibacillus sp. GbtcB16. Next base: position 1,254,670 of record NZ_JAGXJV010000001.1, on the reverse strand, counting down.
GATTAAAAATAGGACTTGGACACTAAAAAAATAAACAACCTTACGATTCAGTTGCTGCCATATAGAAAAAAATCGATAGCGCATTCCTCTTTGTTGATGAAAGGCCATTAAAAATAAGAAGCCCATTTCATAATAAACAAATAATAAGAACAACAAGATTAATAGACAAGTCATCATAATGACAAAGGGATGGGCCACAAAGCTTTGCCAATTTTGCTCGGTAATATGTGTATATCCTGTTACTCTGAGCATGAGCTTTAACATCGTAGAGCTTACAGGGATCATTAATAAAAACTGAAAGATTCTAATTAATGCGAAAACCTGTACATAGTCAAATCGATATATATAAATATTATAAACAGCCTGTCGCATTACTTGTCCTGCCTTGTGCACATAATCACCCCTGTTACAGTTAAAATCGCTCTCTTCTAACGTATGTTTTGACCGCCACGGCACAGTACTCAAAGCAATAAAATAGCAATTTGTTCAAGTATCCTATGCAGCTTGGAGAGAAAAGATTTGTGTATTTATCGTGACGTTCTCCATTTTCTTGAAACTTTTCTCGAAGCTATCCTGTATATAACTAGATACCCCGTAGCGAAAGGAGCGCAAACATGAAATTCGACATTGGCGATATGCTTAGTACAACGGTTCTTCTATGCCTGTTTTTAGCTATCTTTTTCGGCATGATACGTATGATTAAAAAAATGAAAGCAACGATTCCTGTGCCTCCTCCACCAACCATGCAACAGCAAGTAGAGGACTTAACCAAACGAGTAACAAGCTTAGAACACGAAGTAAATAATTTTGCGAATAAGAAATAACTAAAAAAATCGCTGCAAGGTTTCCCTTCAGCGATTTTCATATACAATCTTTCCATCTACCACAGTACAAAACACTTCAATATGAGGTAGTTGCTCTATAGCCACAGTGAAAATATCCTCTTTTAAAATCGTAAAATCGGCTGTATAGCCTTCTGCAATTTTACCACGACTGTGCTGCTGACCAATGATTTCAGCCGCTCCTCCTGTATACAAATGGACCGCTTCGAAACGAGAAACTTTCTCCTTAGGATTATAGCCATCATGTTTTTCTCCCACATTGCATCTTGTGACAGCAGCATAGATTCCGATTAATGGATTCGGTACTTCAATCGGCGCGTCACTACCACCAGCAACCACAAGTCCACGGTCAAGAAGTGACTTTAAAGGATGTAAGCCTAGAGCGCGCTCTTCTCCAAGCTTCAATAGCTCAGCGTCATACTCCCCCTGAACAAATTGCGGTTGCATATCGATAGCAACAGGCAATTCAGCTAGTTTAGTTAATATGCCCTCATCGACCAAGCTACAATGGATCACCCGATCAAGCTGATCAGCCTGTGGTGGATATGCCGCAAAAACATCTAAAATCAGTTCGATAGCTAAATCTCCGATTGCATGGACGGCAACAGTTTGTCCATATTGACGAGCTAGCTGCACATACTTCGTTAATTGCTCTGTCGTATGAATAAGCATTCCTGTATTGTCTGGATCATCATTGTATGGTTGACGTAGTGCTGCCGTACTTCCGCCAAAGGCTCCATCTATAAAGATTTTCATGGCACCGAACTCCAAGAAAGGCGAGGAAGTAGTATCCAACTTTTCTACCTCTTCAAATACGGTATGATGCTGCAATAAATGAACTTTGAAAGATTGCTGAGATTCCACTATTTTACGGTAGGCTTGAATGGGTTGACTTGGCGGTCCGTAATAACTTAAATCTTCCGAATGACCTCCCACTAAACCATATGCTTGTAAGGAGGCCACCGCTTTCACTAAAGCATCCTCTATATACGCAGGTGTAATATGGGGCATCTGATTGACCACTAAATATAACGCCGCATCCTTTAATACGCCTGTGAGCTGACCATCCATTTTTTCAATGATTCCCCCCTCTGGTGAAGGCGTATCATTGGTAATCCCTGCAAAAGCAAGTGCCTTAGAATTAGCTAATATTAAATGGTGACAGCTACGCTTTATGATTAAATAGGCTTCACCAAGCGCATCCAGCTCTGCTAAAGTTGGGAAAATGGGCTTTTCAAATTGGTTTTCATTTAATCCAATCGCTATCACCCATTCTTTGGGCGATGCCTTGGACATACGCTCTTGAAGCTTTTCTAGTAACGCCTCTTTACTCATAATAGCTGATACATCAATATGCTTTAATTTTTCCCCGTAACCAATAATATGTAAATGACTATCTACAAAACCTGGATACATGACATTGCCTTGTAAATGTCGAGTAGAAGTAGCTAATGGCGACAAGCTCTCCACTGAGCCTGTCGCCACAATTTCCCCATCTTCTTCAAGGACTGCTTCTACTGTTTCACCAACCTGAGCCATCGTGTAAATCTTTCCACCTGTCCATAATGTTGCCAAAACAATTCCCCCTATGTCCTATGCTATTGCTTCAATTAAATGTGCTCTTTCTAAGCGGCGACGGACAATCACACCAATCCATGCTGCCATTACCGCTTTGACAATCCCTACTACTATAAATGGTGCAGTACCACCCAAGAAGGCTGCTGTCCATGTATAATCTGCTACGATTTTTAACCATACCGTCCCAAATGATAACGTAATAATCATACCGATGATATTCGCAATAATTGCTTGGGTAAATGTAATACCAAATTTATCTAAGTATAAGCCCATAATAATCGCTGTGGCAAGGAATCCTACAATATATCCCCCTGTTGGACCGACTAAAATTCCTAGACCTCCAGACATTCCACTAAACACTGGTAAACCAGCTGCTCCTAGTAAAATATATAATAGAACAGATAATGTTCCTAGTCTTGTCCCTAAAATAGTCACGACAATGCCGACTGCTAAAGTTTGTCCTGTAATTGGAATTAGAGGTAGTGGAATAGTCACCTGTGCCAGAACAGCAATAATCGCTGCCCCAAATGCTGCTAACACATATTGATATGTACTTCCTTTTTTCAATGTAAAAAGCCTCCCTTTGCTATACGTTAACTAATAATAAAAATAAGTTAACACAAAGATAAAGCAAATGAAAACGCTTGTCAATGTATTTTGGTGTAAAAAAAAGAAATTGCTAGATAACTATCGCAATTTCTCTTCGGTATTATTATTACCATAAAGGTTCATTCATAGAATCCTTGTTTTGTAGCTTAAAGACATATGGCACGACTTGATAAAGAAAAATCAGCACCCCTACTAGAAAGAAAATAAAACCGATGAAGTAATTATGAAATACATGTTGCAACATAATGAATAGTGGTATCGGCATTGAAAGCATGCCCCCTAATTGCATGGATTTTTTCGTACGATACTGTTTTTGGCCACAATGAGGGCACACAATTTCTCCATTTTTGCGATACAATTTGCGTGCTTCCTTTTCAGACCAGCTCTCCCCGCATTCTATACAAATAGGAAGACCATATCCTTTTTTTAGTAATACACGCTTGACAATAAAAGCAGCACCGATAAAAAAGCCCAACAACAAAATTCCTCGAACATAATCAGAATTGAAAATTGTCCACCAGCTCCAGGCATCGGACTGTATAGTTGCTGCTTGGTGACCTGTGGTGCGCTGTCCCTTCTGCTCTGTTAAAAGATAACTAAAACTAATGACCAATACAGTAAAGGTCGCGAGTACGACGCGGTACGTCCATTGTTTACCTACTTTATGCTTTTCTTTCCGTCTAGCCTTTTCTGCGATTAGTTGTTTACGCTCCCCCGAAAATTTTATATCTTGTAGTTCCTTTAATAGCTCTTCTTTAAATTGATTCATGACGTAGCACCTCCCAATCAAAGTCACCAATGGCTGTTGCCAGCTGTTTACGCGCTCGTTGTAGCCTTGTACGAATTGTCGCTTCTGGGCATCGGACAAGCTGTGCAATCTCTACAGTTGTCATCTCCTCAAAATAATACAAAATTAGAACCTCACGATAAGCTACCGATAATGTAAATAACGCCTCTGTCAGCTCTTGTTTGACCGACTTCTCGAGCACTTTCTTCTCTGGTGTAATCGCCGTTGTGCGGCCCGCAATCTTTTCAAATAATGTCAGGCGTTTACTTTTCCAGCTCCGTAAATAATCATGGCTCCGATTGACTGTCATTTTTACTAAATATGTACGCAATGATGCTTGCTGGCGAAACTGCTCCTGCTTTTGATAAAAAGCTATGAACACATCCTGCACAATATCTTCCGCTGTCGCTTTATTCTTCACATATAAATAGGCGACCTTTAGTAAGTAATCCCCATGCTCCTCGATCACTTGTTCAATATCCATCATGGCTCTCACCTACTTTCTTATACTACTGACGGACGCCATTGCCAATGCGATTCATTTTTTCTAAAAAAAATAAAAAATCCGCAACGGCTACTGCCAAGTCATTGCGGATTTTTTGAATTCATCTATTAAATACCAATTTCTCGCATCGTTGTTGCAACTTTTGCCATTCGATCATCCAAATCTTTACCGTTGAATGGTGGTAAACGCAATTCACTGATTATAGAACCATCACTCATAAAGAGAATACGCTCCGTTCGTGCAGCTATTTTCGGATCATGTGTCACAAGCATTACCGTTGTACCTTCTTGATTGATAGAGGCTAGAATATCCATAATTTCCTGGGCAGACATTGAATTCAAAGCGCCTGTTGGTTCATCACCAAAAATCATCGATGGACTACTAATTAAAGCACGGCAAATGCCTGCCCGCTGAAGCTGGCCACCTGAAACCTGCGTAATATTACGCTTTGCTAAGTCTGCAATCCCTACTTTTTTCATGATGCTCTGTGCTTTTTCCGTTAATGCCTCCACATTTTTTCGCTGATCACGTACTGCGGGTAATACTATATTATCAAGGATATTTAAGCTTTTAAGAAAGGTTGGCTGTTGAAACACAAAGCCCATCCGCGTTCGGCGGAGCTCAGCTAGCTCCTTGTCATGAAGTGTTGCTACATCCACTCCATCAAAAGAAACCCGACCCTGATCAATGCTATCCATACCACTAAGAGCATACAGTAAGGTTGATTTGCCGCAACCCGAGGGACCCATAATAGAAACGAACTCGCCTTCATATAAATCGATGGATACAGCCTTTAAAACCTCATATCTTTCTGTTCCGACCTGAAATGACTTGACTATTTGTTCACCAGTCACAAGTTTTTTCATGTTCTACTCCTTTATATAATCCATTATTTTTAATTGTCCCGCCTTAACAGTCCCAATAAGCGTTGCTAGAAGTACGACGCATAGGAGGGCTAATGGGCAAAAAACATAGGCAGCTAGTGGATTAATGATAAAATTAAATGAAGCTGCACCAAAGGATGCAATGACCGTGGTCGTCAGAAATTCCCCTAATGTGTTGGCGAGAAATGTCCCCGCAAAAATAGCCAGCATTAAGACAACAACTGATCGTGCTGCATATTGTATGGAAATATCGACGTTTGTAAAGCCAATCGTTTTCAAGATAGCGATGGGAGATCGATCCTTTGCAATCAGCATTTTCATAAATAACAGTGTCACCAGCACACACATAAAGAGAGCTACTATAAGTGCTGCACTCGCTACTTGCTTCATGGAGCTGATGGTCGTTCCAAATGTTTGATAAATATATTCATCAATGCCTGAAACCTTGGCAAAAAGGAAGCTATCTGCATACTCCACAACCTTTTTTTCGACTTCCGATTGTTTTGATAGCGAACCATAGAAGACATCCCACATACTTTCTGAGGATTCATCAGAGAATGCTGCCTTCGCTGTTTTCCCACCATTTGTAATATCCGAATAGATGCCACTCACAGTTAAGCTTTTCGTTTCACCTTGGATGATCAGTAAAATCGTATCGCCCACTTTTTTTTGAAGCTCCTCCGCATTAAGAACAGAAAGTGCTATTTCATCCTGAGCTACCGGCGCACTCCCTTGCGCATATTCTACTGGGAAAACGGTATGGTCGCCCAACTCAATTTTTAGACTTTCTTCCACGCCATCATTTGTAATGGTTGTAAACTTTTTCGTCGTCAGAGCCGTATAATCCGTAATATCTTCATCACGCTCTAGTGTTTTGACCACAGCTGTTACATGCTGAGCATGTAGGTTGCCTTGCGGGATATCTATGCGGATATCGCTATTGCCAATCCCCATATACGTAATAAAATTTTTGGATGAAATGGTATGGTATAAATTTTGAGGCACAATAATAATAAAAGTTGCTACTATGAAGACAGTGAGCATTGTGGCATATAAACCTTTACGGGAAAGTACATCCTTCACGCCTAAAAAGAGATTGATTGGGAGCCTTTTATTGGAGCTAATATTTAGCCACTTCGCATGTTTTCCTTTACTTTGTATCGCGCTAAATCGGATAGCCTGAACAGCCGAAAGCTTACGAAACTGTTTCAATAAAAATTGTACGTAAATTAGTATAGAAGCAAATACTAGCGCCAGACCGATAATAGTGAATAGCCAGACCAATGATGTATTCGCTGTATCTCCCATATATAGACGGATATTGGCTAAAAGAATATCCCTCACCATAAAGGAAAGAATAAAGCCAAGCATACAGCCAAATGCCGCTATTACACCATATTTAGCAAAATACATTTTCTGAATATCTGAAACACGTATACCAATAGCCTTCATTACACCAATTTCACGATAATCCTCTTCCATTTTAGTTAGCAATGTAAAACGGATACACATAAATGCAATGACCACCACGAGGACGCTGATTAATAAAATAACAGCGATCATCAAACCATCCGATATGGCATTTAGCATTTTGAAAAGCGGCCATGTAATCGTTGGTCCGTTCGCTTCTAATTGTGCTCGATGATAGTCCTCTTCAAAGCTTCTTAAATCAGCCAAATCTTTCAAACGAAACTCTATTAAATATTCAATAGTGCCGGCTGCCTGAATCGCTGCATAATCCTCTTCACTCACGAGGAATCGCTTGGACGATGCTAACATGGAATTCATTTGCGAATCCCGTAAAAAACCTGCAACCGTAAATGGCTTATTATGGACCATCACTGTATCACCTAGCTTGGCTGTGCCGTCCTTCATATAGCCTACAGGTACATAAATGTCTCCGTTATCCGCTTCAATCACATGGCCATCAAGGTCTAGTAAAAAATCAAATTTCTCACTTTGCGTAGTCAACCCATTGTCCTGAACATTTTGTGCAAGTGTGTTGCCTGCAATGTTGATCTTGGCACCATCTACATTGAGAAATTCGTTGATCTGATATTTATCCACCAGCTCATTTCGCTCGGCAAAGTCAATGAGACGCGCTTGATCGATAGTACCCGAATGCATCTGTAGAAAATGGGATGTTTCCGCTTGCTTTAATAATGTATCAATAGAAGTTGATAAATGAACAATCAGAACGGCCGAAAGCGTAACAAGCATAGCAGCTCCTGCGACAAACAGTGTTATCAAACATGTAATTAGCTTACTATTCGCTATATCATTCCGCACAATTTTGAAATACATAGGTCACCCCTTTGTCAGTTTTAAGACCCTAAGTACAATTATTTCGTCCCGTCTTCCCCTTCATGACCAAACATTTTCATCATGTACAACAAACTACCACTTTCCACGCCAAGCATTCTCTCCACATTGAAGATAAATGCTGGGACACGAGCAGCCCGTTCTTCATCTGACAACAACACCAAATCATCATCGAAAACGGTATTTGTATAGGCAACAATCATCTCCATGCATTCGTATGGGTACGGTGTATGATAAATTCCTTGTTCAATACCCTCACGGATAATACTCGTCAATAATGGCGGTACTTGATTCATAACCACCTGCTGTATTTTTCGATGCATTAATGCATTTTGTGGCTTATGAATATGGTCCATAATTTCCTGACCATTTTCATTCTGCATATTTAATGCCATCACAACCCTCAATATGCGCTCATTCACCGCAATGCTACTATCCCCTGCCACTGCCCTTGCCTTCGTTAACATCGTTTCCGTATAACGTTCGATGAGGGCATCCATAATATCTTCCTTGGATTTAAAATGATAATAAAGAGTACCGCGTGCAATCCCTACTTTTTCAAGAATATTATTTGTGCTAGTGCCATCAAATCCCTTCTGCGTAAACAGTTCATCTGCTGCATCTAAAATTTCATTTCTACGTTCTTCTGCCTTTTTCATTTCCCTCATCTTAACAACCCCCACAATAGACCGACTGACTGTCGAATTATTTTAGCTTTATCGTAGCACAACTATATTCCATTTGGCAATATTTTCTACAGCCTTTTTTCAATAAAAAAGCTACCTCGTTCCCATACCCACCAAGAAAAAACGACAAAAGCCATCGAGAGAGCTCGACGGCTTTTACCTACAGTCTTTATTCTTCGTTCCTTTTATATTCTAAAATATCCCCTGGCTGACATTCTAATGCCTCACAAATCGCCTCTAACGTTGAAAAGCGAATCGCTTTCGCCTTACCATTTTTCAATATAGAAAGATTCGCCATCGTTATGCCAACCTTCTCTGAAAGTTCTGTTACACTCATTTTCCGTTTTGCCAACATGACATCAATATTGATAATCATCGCCATAGTATTCACCTCAAACCGTTAAATCATTTTCTGATTTGATATCGATGGCATTTTTTAGAAGCTTTTGAAGAACAGCAGCAAAAACTGCAACTACAAAAGAAGCACCAATAATGACCATTCCAATAAGTATAAGACCTGGGGCATCGTCTACTTCCGCAGCATAGTATATCAGTGGCATGCCAACCACGTAAACACTACTAATGACAATTGCACAATATTTAATTTTAATTAAAGCCTTCACTGATAGCTCTGAAAATGCAATGTTTTGATCAATATAGCTTAGCAGCTTAATCGTCGTATATAGAGCAACAAAATAAGCGATTGCCGTTGCATAGACGCCAAGTAATGCAGCAATGGTTAAGACCGGTGAATGCTGAGCTGTGTCTAAAGCAACACGTGGCACCACCCATATACATAAGGCAAAAACCGGCAACCCCATTAGAAAAACAGCGATCTTTAAAAAGAGCGTTTCCCGTTTCATATTACGCACCTCTTTTATTTAATATCCTGTTCAATTTACCATACAATTTATCGTTTTTCAATAAATTTTTATCTAATTTCATGATATTAATAATATCCATTATTTGGTTTATTTTTCTTTTTATTGTGCTATAATCATTTTTACCATGGTTGAAGGGGGTATTTCAATGAATGACCAAGCTGCAGAAAAAACAATAGAAACAGAGCGTCTCATGCTCCGGCTATTTACAGAAGCGGATGCACCTGAAGTAAGTGCATTGTGTAATAATTTTGCCCTATATAAAAGCACGTTAAATTTACCTTATCCCTATACGTTAGACTGTGCATTGTCATGGATTTCCACTCACCAACAAAATTTTGAGCAAGAGCAGCTCTATGAATTTGCCATAACGGACAAACAAAGTGGGCAATTATATGGGGCCATTGGACTGTCAAATCGTCAGCAACACAAAAATGGAGAAATAGCTTATTGGATTGGTGAGCCATATTGGGGAAATGGCTATGGAACAGAAGCTGCCAGTGCCATCATTGAATTTGCTTTTAAGGAAAAACAGTATCATCGTGTTTATGCGCAGTATTTTCTTTCCAATCCCGCCTCTGGCAAAATCATGGAGAAGTGTGGCATGCAGTATGAGGGAACGTTAAAGGATCATGTTTTTAAAAACGGTACTTTTGAAGATATCGTATTTTACGGCATTATTAACCCTTACTGTAGCTTGTAAACGTACATGAAAGAGGCACCTCGGATAAAGTCATGCCTCTTTCTCTTTAAATACCATTTCCCACATCACAATAATGGTTATAGTGTGTAATTTGGTTGCGTCCATTACGCTTCGACTTGTAAAGCGCTTCATCCGCATGTTGGATAAGCTCTTCCACTATCTTTATCTTGCCAAAATCATTAGTACTAACACCAATACTAAATTCCAATTGTACTGTTTCACCATTCACCGTAAGTGACAAAGCCGTTAAGGTTTGATAAAGGTTGTCGGCCAATGTTTGCACCGTTTCCCCCTCTTTTACTTGACTGAGGATTATAAACTCATCTCCACCAAAACGTGCGACAATCGATTCAAAGGGTTGAAAATAATCTTGCAATGTTTTAGCGGTATTCGTTAATGCATCGTCTCCAAATAGATGACCATTCATATCATTAATTTCTTTAAAATGGTCTAAATCCACCATCATTAACGCTAATTGCTGATTATCTTCAGCTGCTTTTTCGAGCATCCTCTTTGCATTTTCATCAAAATAACGTCGATTGTAAATATTCGTCAGCGGATCGAAATAAGCATTTTTTTCAAATTGCTTCTTATGATCGTTATACTCCATTTCAAATAATACATGAGAGTAATTTTCACGTTGAATTTCTAACAAAATATTAATATATTCTTTCTGAACTGCACATAAAACAATTTTATTGCCCTGATCCTCTATAAGCTTCACTAATGAATTATAGATGATTTGAAGCAAAGACAGATCATTGTTTTGCAAAGCATAATGTTTAGTCTTTTGATATAAATCAATAGCTTCACTTACGCGTCCCTGTCGTTCACAGAGAATGGCATAGGCATTGAAAACCTCTAATTGTACTTTTGAATAGGGCGGGTTATGAATCGTGGCTAGTAGTTCTTGTAATAGTACATTGGCCTCATCAAACTCATCCAGCCATATAAGTGATACGGCTAGGTTTGTTTTCGGATACATAATTCCTGTATAAGGCTCTTTATGCTGCACTTCAAACGCATTCGAGTAATAAAGACTTTTTAAGGCGAATTCCTTGGCTGTACGATAATTGCCCATCGATATTTCCAAATCGCTTAGATTATTATAAATTTTCCCCAAGCTCTCCACATGTTGAATAGATTCAGCAATTTTTAAGCCCTTTAGCATCAGCTCTTCAGATTTCTTTAAGTGACCAAATGTCCCCCAATAAATCGCGGCTATATTATAATACTGAATGAGGTCAATATCATTGCCATGTTGAAAAGTTAGCTCACGATATTGTTCAAGTACACTAATTGATAGCTGTAAATCACCTGTTTGAAAATAACTGGCACAGCTATAGCGTAATAAAAGGATTGCCTTATCATACATTCCAAGCTTAATGGCACTTTCGATTGCGGCACTACTTATTTCTATATATTCTAAAAAACGATCCGCGTTATATAATTCATTGAGCGTAATCCATAATTCTTCAAATTCTTGTACGTTCATACCGCTCCCCCTTATCTTCAACCTTACTTCTTTAATACTACCTGCACGAATAAAATATTACAATTCTTTGGACTCATTTATTTTTACAAAATTAAGCAATTAATACTAGACAAATAAATTATTGTGTATATTATCCTACGTTACTAATTTTATATTTTTATGGTAAATTTAACATAGTACTTTCACTATAATTTTCTCGCTAACAAAAAACAAGCCTCTTTCACGGAGACTTGTTAAGATTCTTCTATACTTAGTAATTCTTTTAATTTCTTGGCCTTTTCGGAGCTTAATTTAATTTCTCCACTCCCTATCTTTTGTAGATAAAGCGAACCTCCATAGCCTTTCCATATTTCAATACGCACCCCTTCCACCTGAAGGGAGTAATCAGGGGGCCTTCTCATATAGTCTGCCGTCTGCCAGGGCATATCCTGCAAGAATTCAGCTACTTCTTGTTCATTTTGCAAATTTAGCTCCACAGTGACATCAGGCTCTAATACCTCCACATCGTTTAATAAGCCATATTTTCGGACAATCCCATTTTCCTCGATGCTACCCGTTTCAGTCGAATGGAGGGTAATATAGTCCCCTTGTTCTACAGGAAAATCAGCTAATACAGGGTACCAATCAGCTTGCTCATACTTTTCCTCCAACTGTTTTTCTGTCATATGATCGAGATCTTTTGGAATAATGCCTTCGATAAATAAAAAGATATTTGACTCAACCTTTGCAACGGTTCCCACTAAAGAGGTGCCAGATGTACTAGAACGATCTACGATGTTATTTTCCTTTTGAAAGGCCATCGCCTGTTCAGCAAAATTCATTTGGAAATACCGAATAGCCTCAATATCTGCTACGCCTTTATAGGCATAAAAAGTTGGATATTTTTCCTTATACATCGCGTAGAGCTTCGTTCTAGCTAGATACATCGGCAGGAGAGGTTCCATATAAACATCCACATATTTACTCGGTTCTACTCCTCGAAAAAACGTTTTATTTTTAGGTGATTGCTGTAGCATTTCCATTTGCTCAACGAAGTTTTTCCTCTCCGTCTCGAGTTCATCCTTCGTATAGGTAATTCCTAATGACTCTGCAAAATAGTATGCGGCAACAAGCCTCTCATACGAACGATAAGCCTCTTCTTTATAAAATTCCTTGTTTTGATTGGGCCACATCATTTGGGTTATACGCTCAAAATGATCGAGCTGTGTTTCATGAAACCATGTAGTCGTCTGTGTCTTTTCCTTCTCTAACAGCTGTACCAGTATAAACCCTGCCACACATAGGGTGAGCACGACCGATAAAAGTGTGAATCGATAAGGCTTCTTGTTAGAATTCCTAGGATGTAGCACATGTTGTTTAACACGTTCTTTGCTACTCGTCATATCCCCCGTTACTTTCACCAATTCTTTGTGTACTTTATTCATCCTTTAGCACCTCCCATTCCTCCTGCTTTAGATAGGACTTTAATGCCTCCCTTGCCCGTTTCAGCCTTGTTTTCACCGTATTTTCTGAAATCCTTAATAATCGGGCAATGTCATGTATTTTCATTTCTTCAAAATAATAAAGAACAATCGGCTCTCGATACAGAAGTGATAACTTTAATATTGCCGCTCCCACAGAGGAACGTTCCTCCGCCACGACTAGCTCATCACGCTGTTTATTCCACTTCATAGGAAACACTTTTTCTTGTACAAGTAGTTTTTTATAATGCCAGCTTTTTAAATAATCCTTGCTACGATTAATCGTTAAAGCGGATAAAAAAGCGCGTAGCTGCCCACGTTCCTCATAATTACACTGAGAAAATTTAATAAAAACCTCCTGTACAATATCCTCCGCTGTTTGTCGGTTCTTTACGTAAAAATAAGCGAGACGCAATAAATGCTCTCCATGTTCATCAATGATTTGTTCAAGTATGCCACCCACCTCCCCCTCTTACACAATAAACGATTCCCAATGTATCACCGTTTCAAATTTTTTCTAAACGCGTATTGACCTTGGAGCATACTCCAATGTTAGGATAATTGTAGGAGGTGCTCATATGAAAATTAAACAATTTGCCGAGAAGTTTCAATTATCCACCGATACAGTCCGTTATTACGAAAAAGAAGGACTACTACATCCACAGAAGTTAAACAATGGCTACCGTGTGTATGATGGCACATGTGAACAGACCATGAAATTTATTCTCGTCCTACGCCAGCTTGGCTTTACCTTACAAGAAATCAACTATTTACTGACACTCGAAAAAAAACCTATATCCACAGAGTGTAATGAAGAAACGGTACAGTTATTTACTGCAAAGATTGCCCATATTGAACAGCTCATGCACTTTTATCAGCATGCACGACAATCACTACAGCTAACTAAAACATTAATGGCTGATGGACAATTTAAAAACAATCAAGAAAAAATTAATTCACTTATTGAAGATATGTACCAAAATTTACAGGAAGGTCGTGGTTACAATGAAACTACGTAAAATTATCTCGCTAGAATATGTCATTGCCTTTATCTTGACGGTCTTTTTCTATGGGCACTTAGATTTTTCATGGCTATCATTTATTTTATTTTTATTGCTGCCTGATATCACTATGGCCGGTTATATGATTAATTCAAAAATGGGTGCCCTTTGCTATAATACGGGGCATAGCTTCGTCATACCGACTATCCTACTCGTAATTGGCTTTACGCTTTCCATCCCAACACTACTGATGGTTGCCTTGATTTGGCTGTCACATATTTTCTTAGATCGAGCACTCGGTTATGGCTTAAAATATGATGAAGCCTTTACAAAAACACATTTACAGCAGATTGCATAATGAGCAAGATGAAGCATTAAAAATAGGAGCTTGGGTATCCATGCTCCTTAAGGGATCAATGAACGATCATTTACTTGAATGTCTCCTCTTTTAAATGATGTAAATACGTTAACGTAAAATAGCAAATTTTTACTAGAAGAAGCAGGATTCTCATCCGAGATCCTGCTTCTAACTTTTTATATTAATCGTTTTAACAGTGATTCATAAAGCCCTACCATCAATAATCCAATAAATATCGGAATAAGTGACGTAAAGCTGAAATAAAAGCCTACTTCATCATATTGGCCTGTTAAATGAAATTGTAGCCAAGACACTTGATAGGTATCGCCTACCCCGTATAAAAAAATAGTAGTAAATAAAAACAGTGCAAGGCATTTCAACCCTTGTGCTCGCTTCATAGCATCACCTCATTGAACAAGTTCCATTTGTTTTGCATAGCTTACAAGATCCTCTATCGTTAATTCAGGATTTTCGCCAACCATACTATATTGGTAGCCGTTTTCTTGCCAAGCAATCGAACGGAAATTTTTATCATCCATAACCGTTCCTTTTTGTCCTCGAATATCTATCTCTTTTTCATTTAAGATGGGGCCAATTTCAGCGATACTATCATCTGCTTTAAAAATAGTAACGAAAAAAGCAAGCTCTCCATCTAACCCAATGTCAAAAGAATATTCTAGTCGATCCTCTAATCCTTTAACCATTGAAATTTTATCTATAGTAAGACCATTTGTTTGCGGAACCATTAAAAACTTTTCTAGTTGTTGTTTCGCTTCGTCCAATGAAATTAATTCTGAAGTATCTTCACCGCTAATTTCTTGGATTGTTACATCTTTTGGTAGATCAAGCATAAATTGTTGATCATCAATTTTTTCACCAACATTTATTTTTGAGTATTCAGTGATCATTTGATTACCTGCATTATCTGATTTCATTTTTAACGTCAGCCAAGTTTTTTTGTCAATCCATGCTTCTATATCCCCAAATAATGAATCAGTTTTTTTAGCTTTTGCTACAATTTTATATGTGTCTCTCCCAGCAACCTTCTCTTCACCGGATATTTTAATATCATGTGTATCTTTAACCAAATTAAAAACAAGCTGTACCTCTTCCCTAGGCGATTGCAGTCCGTCTAATTCACCTTGTGGATAAGCCATTTTATAGGCTGTATGTTGAGTGACATCATAACTTATCAGTTCAGAATCAGTTTTGACTGTGATGACATGTTCATCATTGTCCCCTTTCATCTCTATACGTCTATTGCTATTCTTGACCCATTCTTTCACTTGAGCTTTGCCACCTAGCTCCCCCATATCTAGCGTATATTCGCCATAATAGGTAAGTGGTTCCCTCGATTCCTGAAGTGCTTGCTCAATAATTTCTTGCGGTGAATACGATGCCTCTGTATTACAGCCTACTAAACTAAATGTCATGGCAGCGATTAAGCCCGCTGCTCGGCAAGATTTTTTCCAATTCATAGTTCATCTACTCCTTTATAGGTGGTAGCCAGCAGACAACAGCTGTTCCAATATTCTCCCTAGAAAGCAGCTCTACAGTGCCACCATGTTTTTCAATTATTTGTTTCGTAATATTTAAGCCAAGACCTGTTCCTCGTTCTCCAGCCTTTGATCTTGCATGATCCGCTTGATACATGGGCTCGAATAACTTTACAATGTCCTTTTGTGGCAAGCCCTGCCCAACATTCTGCACAATCATATACATACCCTCTTGCTTCGTTAAAGCTGGCTTAAGGAAATCAAACCCCCATTCCGGAAAACTTCCAGCTTTAATTGCCGCTAAACCAATAGATGTACCGATCTCACCATAACGCCATGCATTGCTCAATAAATTATCAATCACGCGCTGAAGTTGTTTAGGGTGCACAGCATACAGCCCAGCTACATCACAGAACACTTCTAATGTAAAACCTTGTTCCTCACATAACGGTTCATAGTCTGACAAAGCCATCTCAAAAAATTCTTCCCCATCAACTGCTACCAGCTCTAATTCATAGCTTGTTGATTGGAGTAATGTAAACATCAATAAATCTTCTAGCATATGCTTCATACGATCAGCCTTCGTGATGATGACCTGCTGATATTCTTCTTGCTGCTGTTGTGATAAACCATTGTTTAGTAAGGATTCCGCATAGGCTTGAATAGCGGTAAGAGGCGTTTTTAAATCGTGGGAGATACTTGCAATCATCATCTCTTTTTGCTGTTGTTCTACTTTTAAGGAAGCCCGGGCCATTTCAATTTCATGTTGCATCGCCATAAATGTTTGGGAAAGTGAACCAATCTCATCTTTTCTTGAACTTAAATTGGATTCTATATGCTCCCCTTTGGCAAAACTTCGCATTTGATGCATCAGTTCGCTTAATGGTCGATTAAGTTTCCCATTAAGCAACAAAATGACCCCTATATAAATTACTAGAAACAGCAAGATAGTGCCTATAATAACAAGCCACGAACGCTTCTCTACACCTTTTACCCAATCCGTTCTTATTAATTGAATTTCATAGATGCCCAACAAGTCCCCATTGTGATATACAGGCTCCTTGTAGGTAAAGGCGTTGTACGATTGTTGTAAATCATATAAACCTTTAAACATCCGCTCTTTCCATACATAGCCCGATTGTAAAGGGTTAGAGGAATATAAGACAAAACCTGATTTCGTGTAAAGTGTAATCGCTAGCTGCCCATTGGTCAGCTCTTCTATCTCTTCTAAATTTGCATTTTTTTGATATAGTGCTGGATTGTCAACGACTGCTTTTACCTGATTTAGCTCTGTCCATTTATCAAAGTATTCGGCAACATTTTTATCTTGATAATAAGCATTTATCCACACATATAGACTATAAGCACCAGATATGGGCAACACCATGACAATAAAAAAAGTGATAAGTAACCAAGATTTAATTTTCATAATGGTTCACCAATAAAACGGTAACCCTTGCCCCACACAGTTTGAATAAAATATGGATGTTTAACCGAATCCTTAAGCTTTTCTCGCAGTGCCTTAATATGTACTGTGACAGTATGTGTGTCCTCTAAAGTCGTTTGCTGCCAAATATGCTGATATAGTTCCTCTTTCGTAAAGGTTTGATTCGGATTTTTTGCTAATAGATTGACAAGAGCAAATTCCTTTTGAGTTAACGCTATTTCTTGCTGATTAACGCTCACTATTTCTCGTTGCCAATCAATGATTAATCCATTGGCATAGGCAGTCTGCTTTTCTACATCGTCTTGCTTGTTATAGCGTCTCCAGCGTCTAAGATGAGATGCCACCCGAGCCTTTAATTCCTCCAAACTAAACGGCTTTGCAATATAATCGTCCGCTCCCTGCAAGCCCTCCACCTTATCCGCTTCTTCCTTACGAGCACTCATCATAAGGATGGGCACATCACTTTCCCAACGTATATTTTGACAAACCGTAAGACCATCCATTTCTGGTAGCATCCAATCCACCAACACTAAATCAAATGGTTGCTCCTGAAAATCTGCCAGCCCTTCAAGACCCGTAGTGGCCCATGTTACAAGATAGCCCTCTTGCTCCATTGTATCTTTGACAATGCGACCAATAGCTGCATCATCCTCAATCAGTAATAACTTTACCTTCATTCATTCTCCTCCTGCACTAACCTTACTACGGAAAAAACGATTTTCTCCGAACTTTACACTTTCTTTATATTTAACATAGAACGAATCTGAATCTTGCACAAATGATCGGGGTTTTCCATTTCTTCTGCGCGGGGCTATCCTCACTTTTGCCTTCCAACTCAGCCCCACTTCATCCCAAACAAAAAAGAATGCACAGTGATTGTGCATTCTTCTGATCAAGCTAGAAAAATAAACTTAAAAAATAGTAAATTAATGCGGCCATTACGGCAGAGATTGGCATAGTGATGACCCATGTTGTGACGATTTTACGGGCCATCCCCCATTTAACGCCTTTGACACGGTGTGCTGTTCCAACACCCATGATAGATGAAGAAATAACATGTGTTGTGGATACTGGTAAGTGAATTAATGTCGCACCAAAGATAATAGAAGCCGAAGCTAAGTCAGCTGCTACTCCATTCACTGGGCGAATTTTCATGATTTTGCCACCCACTGTTTTGATGATTTTATAACCACCTACAGAGGTACCAAGACCCATTGCGGTTGCAGCTGCAAAACGTACCCAGAAAGGAATATCGTCGCCTGTGTGTAATCCACCTGCGATTAAAGCGAGTGTGATAATACCCATCGCTTTTTGGGCATCGTTCGTTCCGTGTGTAAATGATTGTAAGGCCGCTGTTCCGATTTGCATGGTACGGAAGCCTTTATTGGTACGGTATAAATTCATATCTTTAAAGATGACCTTTAATATGGTCATCATTAGGAAACCAGCGGCAAACGCTAGTAGTGGTGAGAAAATCAGTGCTTGTAAGATTTTTATAAATCCAGCATAGTTTAGAATACTGAATCCAGCTGCTGCAATCGCGGCACCTGCTACAGACCCAATTAATGTATGGGAAGAACTTGATGGAATCCCAAAATACCACGTAAGTAAATTCCATGTAATGGCAGATAATAGAGCTGCTAATATAACAACAGAACCTGTGATGTCGCCATCATAGGCATTTAAGGTAAACGGGTCCACAATATCTTTTGTTAAGGCTTTGGCTACCCCAACAAATGTAATAGCTCCGACGAAGTTCATAACCGCAGCCATGTAAACCGCTGTACGTGGTTTTAATGCACGGGTTGATACAGACGTTGCAATAGCATTCGCTGTATCATGAAAGCCGTTTATAAAGTCGAACACTAATGCGAATATAACGACTAATATGGTAATTAGTAAGATTGTATCCATTTGTTACACTCCATCTTATGCATTACGCATAATTATTGTTTCAATTGTGTTTGCCACTGTTTGGCAGCTATCAGCAATATCCTCGAATTGCTCATAAATATCCTTGAAAACAATGAGGCGCATTGGATCTTTTTCTTGAATAAATAACTGTTTCATAGAGGAACGGAAGATTTCATCACATTCGCGTTCATTATCTTTAATTTGAATCGCATGTTTACGCATCTCTACAAGCTTTTTATTATTTAATAGCTCCATGGCTTGTACCATCTCATCAGTGCTCTTCGCAATATATGTTAGGAATTGACGCATTGGCTCCGTTACTTCCGTTAAATTGTACATATTGAAGTGAGCAATACAGCCTTCCATTCCATCAATTACATCGTCCAATTTATTGGCTAAAGCCAAAATATCTTCTCGCTCGATTGGTGTCATAAATGATTTATTCAGCATGACGATAAGCTCATGAATTAATTTATCACCGCTTGTTTCATAATCTTTCATGGTATCGGCAATTTCTTTTAACGCATCTATATCTTGAATATGGGCATTATGTGCATAATAAATTCCCTCATTCACATTTTTAGCGATTTTCAATAATGACTGAAAAAATGGATCTTGCTTGTTTGAGTTGAACATCTTGTTCCTCCTGTAAAATAAAAATTATCAATTTCTGAATCATCATAACAAAACATTTACACAATTCTACAAAATTTTAAACACTTCTATGTTGATTTTACAAAACTGTAATATAAAATTTGCCACATTTATTTTCAGGCTGGTTTCCAAGTTGAAAACGTTGGAAATCAAATAATAAAAATCACTATTTTTTCTTTAAATATGACCGTTTTTTCTGTTATTTTTATAAAAATACTTGAAATAATCTTTTTTCCCCTTATTTATTTACCACATGAAATGTTAAGGAATTGTAAACGATATTTACATTCGCAATAAGTATTTCCTCTGTTATTTATTACCTACAGATGTCGAAACATGTCACCTTTCCTATTTGTTATGCTCGTCCTTGTTGCTGCTTATACATAAAAGTAAGGACAACAACTTGAGAGCATTGACTTGAAGGAATCCTGCAATTTTCTGTCAATTGACAAAAAATATTAGCGTGCTATAATACTTTTGGGCTTCACCGCATTGAAGCGAAGAAGTATTTATTAGGAGGTTTCATATGTTTCGAATAGAAGCTAAAAGCAACCCTCGATTTATGGAGGCAAGCTTCGTTATACTTTTAATTATTGCCACAATGTCTTTTAGTATTGGGTATTTAAAAGCAACACCCCATATTCCGATTTTTTTAGTTATTTCTCTTTTACTAGCCTATGGATTACTAAAAAAAGTTCCCTTTCGCGATTTAGAGGGTGGAATGATTGCAGGTGCTAGTGCTGGATTGGGCGCTGTTTTCATCTTTTTCTTTATTGGTATTTTAATTTCGAGCTGGATTATGGGTGGAACAATCCCTACGCTCATCTATTATGGTTTTTTAACTGTTTCACCAAACTTTTTCTTTGCCATTGTTTTTTTAATTTGTAGCATCGTTGGTATTTCTGTTGGTAGTTCGTTAACAACAGTCGCAACTGTCGGAGTGGCATTTATGGGTATCGCAGGTGCCATGGACATTTCATTAACCATAACAGCTGGTGCAATTGTTTCTGGTGCTTTTTTTGGTGATAAAATGTCACCATTATCCGATACAACCAATCTTGCCTCAGGAACAGTCGGTGTAGATTTATTTGAACATATTAAAAATATGGGCTGGACAACAATCCCTGCTTTTCTGATTTCATTCGTCCTATACGCTATTTTATCGCCAACAGGCGAAGCAACATCTTTTGACACGGTGGAGCAATTTAAAGAAGGATTATTGACTACAGGACTTATTCATTGGTATACATTATTACCAATTGTCGTCCTCGTTATGATGACTTTTTATAAAGCTCCTGCCGTTATTACATTAGCCGTTGTTTCTATTCTCGGTGTAGGCTTATCTTATACACTAGATCCCCTACCAGCTTCAGACGTCTTCAAAGTTTTATTTGATGGCTATGTCTCTCACTCTGGTAATAAGGAAGTAGATGCCCTATTAACACGTGGAGGCATGAATAGTATGCTATTTACAATTGCTCTTGTCTTACTGGCCTTAACAATGGGTGGGCTTTTGTTCACACTTGGTATTATACAAAGTATTTTAGCTAAGGTTGAAAGCTTATTTAAAAGTGCTGGTGCTGTTATTACAGGCGCCGCACTTACCGGCATTGGAGTCAATACATTAATCGGTGAGCAGTATTTATCTATCCTGTTAACAGGTGAAGCATTTAAAGCTCAATTTGCAAAGGTTGGCCTAGCACCTAAAAACTTATCTCGTGTCATGGAGGATGCTGGAACAGTTGTCAATCCACTTGTACCTTGGAGTGTCTGTGGTATTTTCATCACAAGTGTTCTTGGTATATCCACACTGGATTACCTACCATTCACCTTCTTCTGTTTACTTGGGCCAATTCTAACCGTACTTTTTGGTTGGAGCGGTAAAACATTAACAAAGCTTGAGCAATAATAAAAGGTAGCTGATGATTGATCAGCTACCTTTTCTATTTTTCTAAAAGTTTCTATTCTACCTTCACTTGCCCCATCATGCCATTATCTTCATGCTCTAATAAATGACAATGGAACATATAGACACCCTTATCTTGAAACTTCACTGCCAATTTAACTGTTTCATCTGGTTCAATGGACACCGTATCTTTCCAGCCCTGTTCATTAAGCGGTGGCGCCTGACCATTAATGGATACAATTTTAAATTGCGTACCGTGTAAATGAAACGGATGAGTCATGCCGCCCATCATATCGGGTTTATTGTAAATTTCCCAAATTTCTGTCACTCCCTGTTGTTGTACAAAATCAATTCTAGTACGATCAAATTGCTTGCCATTAATCGTTACCATCTTCCCCATACCAAATAGCTCTATACGTTTAGATACAGGTAATTGTTGTTCTTCACGAGTTGTAGAGAATTGATTAAATACATCCTGCATCTTCTGTGGTGTAGTGCGTTCATTTGTGATCGTAAACGGTAACAGGACTACACCTTCTTCATTTATCAATGATAAATCAGTAGAACTACTTAGCTTGGAAAAATCGATGATGATTTCAGCACGTTCACCTGGTGTTAAGGTCAGTTTATTTAGTGGAACAGCGCTATTTAGAAATCCTCCATCTGTGGCGATTTGTTGAAATTCCTCATTGGTACTTAGCTTGAAGGTGAAATTCCGGGCATTGGAGCCGTTCACCAATCGAAGGCGAACAGGCTCTCGGCGTACATGGAGCTTCGGATTAAGCGTACCATTAATAAGCAATGTATCACCAATTGTCCCATCATTATTTTTGAACTGTTGATAATTTAATTGTTGTTGATCATCAAATTTGCGGTCCTGAAAAATTAACGGAATATCATTTACACCATATTCTTCAGGTAATCCTAAACGCTGTGAATTTTCATCCTCCACATAAATGAGCCCGGCTAGTCCTTTATATACCTGCTCAGCCGTTTGTCCTTCTGGATGAGGGTGAAACCACAAAGTAGCTGCTTGCTGACGGATAGTAAAAGTCAGCTTCTTCGATTGACCAGGCTCTATTTGTTCATGTGGGCCCCCATCCCCCTCACCAGGTATTTCTAAACCATGCCAATGGAATGTTGTCTCTTTGCTCATTTCATTCGTAGTTGTAAATTGTACGGTTTGTCCCGATTGTATTCGTATCACCGGCCCTAAAAAGGCCCCATTATAGCCATAGGTCTCTGTTTGGACACCTTGATAAAACTCTGTTGTCCCTTCTTGTGCCACAATGGAATAGTGAGCTGGATTTTTTCCATCTGGTTCTAGTAATGGAGGTATAGCCAACTCATTTTCTCCTGTAGAGGGAGCAAGCTGTAAAGGATTTGTATGACTCATATGACCATTTGTCATATCCATTCCTTCATGAGCGTTGTTCATTGGTTTAGTCGAAACATCGTCTTCTGTTTTACTAGCACTACACCCGCCTATAAGTACAATCAATACTGTCAGTAATGAAAACTGCATTTTAAATTTCATCTATTTTCCTCCTTTTGTTACGACAAAAATACTGTAACAAAGAAGTATGGAGAAATAATGAAGATCGTTAAAATCCTGAAAAACCATCGAACAATGGACTTAGCCAAATGATGATTACTGTTAAACCGTCGAAAAATAATACAATTCCTAGCACAATCATGAAATAGCCACCCACTTTTGTGATCGTTTGACTATATTTTCGTATCCATGCGAGTTTCGTGACAAATTGTGATAGCAGGAAAAACGGTATGGCAAACCCTAAAACATAGGCTACCATATAAACCATGCCCATCCCTGGATGTTGAGAAGCCATCATAAAAACTGCCCCAGTAATCGGACCTGTGCAAGGGGTCCACCCCGCTGCAAAGGCAAGCCCAATGAAAAAGGAGCCTAAATAGCCTGTAGGACGATTTTTAAAGGAAGGACGTTTTTCTTGCATTAAAAACTTCGGGGAAAAGGCCCCTATAATCATTAAACCAAAGAGCACAATTAAAATAGCCCCAACCTGTCGCAATACATCTTGGTACTGGAAGAAAAACCACCCGACAACAGATGAGCTATATCCTAAGAAAATAAAAATCACCGAAAATCCAATTAAAAAGAACAGCGTATGCAACATACCCATTGTTCTTAATTTTTTATTGTCACCCTGAAGCTCATCCAGTGACATCCCTGTAATATAAGAAATAAAAGCAGGATAGAGCGGTAAGGTGCATGGCGAAATAAAGTTTAAAAACCCTGCACCAAAGGCTAATAAAAGATTCATATCTGGATTCATTTTAAGCACTCCTTACATCTTTCATGTTAAGTGATTCCCCAATATGTAATGGTATCCACTATCCCTAATAATAGTAATAATATGCCTGCCACTTTTTGAATAACTCTCCCCATCTTCATGCTTGTTCGTAAAATGAGTCGCTTCGCATCGAACAGATAAATGAAAAGAAGCATGATGAGTAATGGTAGAGAAGTGGCCACCCCAAAAATACTAGGTAAGATAAACCCATAGGATGTGCCAGTTACGATAGGCATTAGCCATACAAAAAACAGAACAAACATGGTCGGACAAAAGGCAATAGAGAAGCTAGCGCCCATTAAAAAGGAGCCTAGTTTGCCCCCTTTCATAACAGGAGGAATAAGCGTCGACAGACGATTTAAAAATTTCAGCTTCCATAAACCTAATAAAACGAGTCCTGTCATCATCATAATTGGTCCAATGGCCTGACGGAAAATGGGAAAATACAATGTCATTTTAGTTTCAAACGATTGTCCAAATAACCATGCAAAAAGCCCAAGTCCACTAAAAACAACTATTTTACCAAGAATAAAAAACAGTATCTCCTGCCAATTATTTTTCATTTGCAGCGTTTTATTCCCATAAAATGTAATAGCACTCATATTGCCGTTTATTTGGCATGGAGCTAGTGCCCCTATGAGACCTAATAGCAGCGCCATAGCCCATGCTGAATGTTCATAGGCATTTAAAAATTGATTGATCGGCTCACTTAGAAACTGACTAATAGCTGACAAAAAACTATACAATTTAAACACCTTCCATCTGTTCATCATTTCAGCTTTACAAACTAGCCAAAACTAGTATAAAGGGTAAATATGAATAAATGGTGCAGAAATCGACTCACCTGCTTTTAGAAGACGATGATGTGATCAAAGTTTGTCTTTTTGTTGGTAAAGGCACTTATACGAATCTACACATAGTGAGCAGTTCATTCCGTTTGGGGTACTGCATCCCCTTTTGGATTTTCAATTAGTATGGTGAAAAATTTACGAGTCTTGAAACCTTTTTTCAACCTGTGCGTATGTATAGCTAACAATGTCCGTAGGAGGAATGTAAGAATGTCTTTTTTTCATAAAGCACTAGCAAGTTTTGGGATAGGTTCAGCAACAGTTGATACAAGGTTGGAAAAGGATACTTATCGAGCTGGAGAAGTCATGCGAGGGGAAATCATCGTGCGTGGCGGTCAAATAGAACAACAAGTAGATTCCATCTATCTGTCCATTAATACGACATATGTACGAGAGTCAAATGATCATAAACATACAGAGGTAGCCACTCTACAAAAAGTCAAAGTGACAGAGCCTTTTACACTAGCTGCTAGTGAAGAGAAGGTCATTCCCATTTCGTTGACACTGCCATTTGAAACACCGATTAGTGCAGGCAAAACGCAAGTCTGGATTCATACTGGACTCGATATTAAAAACGCAGTTGACCCAAGTGACAAAGATTATATTCGTGTCGAGCCAACAAGCCTCGCAGCGCAAATACTTGATGCTATAGGTCAATTAGGTTTTCGTTTACGAGAAGCAGAATGTGAGCAAGCCCCAGCCCGCTTACGTGGGTATTATCCATTTGTACAGGAGTTTGAATTTGTACCAACAGGTTCCTTTAGAGGCCATCTAGATGAACTTGAAATGGTCTTTCTGTCCCAGTCCAATCATTCAGCTGAAATTCTTTTACAAATTGACCGCAAAGTAAAAGGCATTGGAAGCTTCTTCGCTGAAGCTCTAGAGATGGATGAAAGCTACGTTCGAACAACAATTACGCTGCACGATTTACCGACGCTTCCAGACAAATTCCAACAACTTATTTCAAAGCAACTATAATTTCACTAACAAGTAGTTGAAGAGCACTTCAACTACTTTACTTTTTCTCCTAGCTCCTTTTATGAAGGCGAGGTTTTAATGCATGGGCATAAAAGCGGTACTATTTGATTTAGACGGAACTTTGTTAAATAGAGATGAATCAGTAAATTTTTTTATAGAGTCGCAATATGAGCGACTCGGTATGACATTGGATCATATTCCAAAAGAAAGCTATGTATCTCGTTTTATTCAACTAGATAAGCGAGGATATGTTTGGAAGGATAAAGTCTATCAGCAATTAGTGCAGGAATTTAATATTGTATCTCTCACTTGGGAGGAGCTTCTTCAAGATTACATCAATGAATTCAAAAATTATTGTGTCGCCTTCCCAAATGTAATTAGCCTACTAGAACAATTGAAAACGGATAAATATCTTCTAGGAATCATTACGAATGGTTATGGTCATTTTCAAATGGACAATATTAAAGCTTTAGCCATAGAGAAGTATTTTGATGTGATTTTAGTTTCTGAATGGGAAAATATGAAAAAACCTAATCCCCAACTATTTTTGAGAGCTTTAGACAAGCTACAGGTTTCTCCTCATGACAGCATTTTTTTAGGAGACCATCCTGAAACTGATGTGAAGGGTGCTCAAGCTGTTGGCATGAAAGGTATTTGGAAAAAGGATGCTCAATGGGACCATGTTGAGGCAGATGCCATCCTTGATGATTTGTCAGAATTACCTTCCATCATCGACTATTTAAACAACAAACAATAAAACCGTAGACAATGACCAACGATCAATAGACTCTCGTTGGCTATTGCTATTTTCGTTCTTCGTTTTATTTCATTAACACCAAAAAAGGCTGTAGACAACTCAACATTTTTGAGTTCATCTACAGCCTGAGCCACCCTCTAGATGGTTTTGAGCATAAAGTTATTTTACTGCTTGCTTTACTTTTTCCATTACTTCTTCAGCTGTTGCACACTGTAATGCCTCAGCGGCTAAAGCTTGCATGTCCTTTACTGACAGGCGCTTCAATAAAGAACGTGTTTTCAAAATGGATGTTGCGCTCATTGAAAACTCATCTAAGCCTAAGCCAAGCAATAAAGGAACTGCTAGCTCGTCGCCTGCCATCTCTCCGCACATCCCTACCCATTTTTGTTCTTGATGGGCGGCATGAATGACCATTTGAACCAAGCGTAAAATAGCTGGATTGTACGGCTGATATAAATAAGATACTTTTTCATTCATACGATCTGCAGCCATTGTATATTGAATTAAATCATTTGTTCCAATGGAGAAAAAGTCCACTTCCTTGGCAAAAACATCAGCCATCACTGCTGTAGCAGGAATTTCCACCATCATGCCTATTTCAATGTCAGCACTTACGTCCTTCCCTGCTGCTACTAGCTGTTCTTGCTCTTCTAATAAAATCGCTTTAGCCTCACGGAACTCTTGAATAGTCGCAATCATTGGGAACATAATTTTTAGGTTGCCATAAACAGATGCTCGCAGTAAAGCGCGTAATTGTGTACGGAACAATTCCTGTTGCTCTAAGCATAGACGAATGGCGCGATGTCCTAGGAATGGATTCATTTCTTCCTGTAGTGGTAAATACGGTAAGTGTTTGTCTCCACCAATATCTAGTGTACGAATGACCACAGGCTTACCTTGCATTCCTTCTAAAACCGTCTTATACGCTGTAAATTGCTCTTCCTCAGATGGCAGGTTTTCACGGCCCATATATAAAAACTCTGTTCGATATAAGCCAATTCCTTCAGCCCCATGACGCAAAACGCCCTCCAAATCGCCTGGAGAGCCGATATTAGCGGCTAGCTCTACATGGACACCGTCTTGAGATACCGTTTGTTCGTTTACTAACGTTGACCATTCCGCTTGTTGAGTATGATAGCTTTGTGCTTTTTCTTGATAGCTGGCAATCACATCTTCCGTCGGATTGATCAGTACTTGACCTGATAAACCATCCACGATTAATAAATCTCCATCTTGAATAGTCGTCGTTGCTGCTCCAGTTCCGACTACTGCAGGAATCTCTAACGAACGGGCCATAATCGCTGAATGAGAGGTACGACCCCCAATATCAGTAATAAAACCAAGAACAAAATTACGATCCAATTGAGCCGTCTCTGAAGGAGTCAAATCATTGGCTACAATAATCACCTGTTCACTAATATTACTTGGGTTTGGAATATGTACACCGAGTAAATGTGCTAACATGCGGTTTGTCACATCTTTAATATCGGATGCACGTGCACTCATGTATTCATCATCCATACTTTCAAACAATGCCACAAACATTGATGAAACTTCATGTAAGGCAAACTCTGCATTGACCCCTTCGTCAGCTATTTTTTGATGAATAGGCCCAATTAATTCTGGGTCATTTACCACTAATAAATGCGCATCAAAAATGGCTGCTTCCTCGGCACTGAATTTTTTTAATGTTTGCTGTTTAATCGCCACTAACTCTTGCTCTGTTTGGGCAAGGGCAGCGGCTAAACGTTGCTGCTCCGCCTGAACATCTTGAACCTTTGTTTGGCTAAATGTTAAATCCGGTTGTACAAAACGATACGCTTTAGCAATGGCAATGCCGTCTGAAGCGGCAATACCAGTGAAATGTGTCATTGTGCAAGCCCCATTTCTGTCATTAATGTTGCCAATGCCTCAAATGCTTGCTCTTCATCTTCCCCCTCTACATAAAGTGTAAATTGAGAACCTTGCTTTAATGCTAATCCCATTACGCCAAGAATAGATTTTAAATTTGCTGCTTTTTCTTCCGTACACACTTCGATAGCGGAAGTGAATGGCGTAGCCTTTGCCACAAGCTGGCTCGCTGGACGTGCATGAATTCCTAAAGGATCGATTACTGTAAATTGTTGTGTTTTCATTATTTATTCTCCTCTACTTGTAAGTCTGTTAAGATGATGACATTTGGATGTTTGGATAAAACACTTGCTGGAATCTCCTCTGTATAATCAGAGGCCAGCACACGTTCTAACACCTCACGCTTAGTTTCTCCCACTGCTAGTAACAAAATGCGTTTTGCGCCCATAATAGATTGAATCCCCATAGTGAACGCTTGCGTGGGCACTTCATCAATCGAAGAAAAGAAGCGAGCATTGGCTTGACGAGTCGATTCCTCCAATGTCACAAGATGTGTCATGGATTCAAATGGTGTACCGGGTTCATTAAAACCAATATGGCCATTTTGTCCGATACCAAGCAATTGAAAGTCTAAGGAATGTTGTTGTAGTAGGGCTTCATAGCGAGCTGCTTCCTCTATAGGATCAGCTGCTAAGCCATTTGGTAAATAGGATGCCTGGAATGGTTTTTCGTGAAATAAATGCTGATGCATATAATAGGCATAGCTTTGCTCATGATTGGCCTCAAGCCCTACATATTCATCCAAATTAAAGCTGATGCAATTCGAAAAATCAATATCCGTTTTACAGATTTTAGCATACAACGGTTCCATCGTTCCACCAGTAGCTAGCCCGAACGTAGTGGACCCATTATTTTTAGCATCTGCTATGATGGCTACTGCTCGTGCATATAAATCTTCTTTTGAATCAAATCTTTCTATGTTCACCACATATCCTCCTTTTCCTAAAGCCTTAAAAATGAATGCGCCGACCATATTGATCAATAAGCTCATCATTATTGGTGTTACCTAAGTTACTGCTAGCAAACACTGGTAAGCTGGCGCCTTGTTCATGTAGAACTTCAATGATTTGGGCGAATAGAGCATTTAATAGTGCTGCACCTAACACTGTAGATACAGGTCCATATTGCAACTCATCAACTGTTAAAACCCCATCCCCTAATGGGACATGTGTATTTAGAACGTCATCTACGATATCCTCTAAACGTTTGCCTGAAGGATGGCGTGATGGCTGATGTTGATAGGCCAATGATTGCAGTGAGATTGTATGCGCACCTGCTTCTTTGGCGTAGATCGCCATATCAATAGGGACTGGATTGTTGGCAGATGTTGAAATAATGATACAAACATCCTTGGCATCAAACTGTAGCTGATCCTTATAGGAGGCTAAAAATGCTTGCTTCTTTTCATTTTGTGAAGATTGCCGTGCTCCCTGATGTAGCATTAAGGATTCAATGTGTATTGGTTTGACAGGGACTAATCCACCAGCCCTGAAATAACATTCTTGTGCCAATAACATGGAATGGCCTGAACCAAATAACTGGATAATGCCTCCCTGTAAGAGTCGTTTGACGATTAACTGAGCTACATGGTTTATTTGTTCATTTTCTTGTTGTGCCACCATTGTTAAATAGCGATTGACTTGTTGAAAATAGGTATTCATGATCTATCACCTTTTCATTTCAAACGTTTCTTACAAATTGTTTGCATGCATACTGATTTGCCCAGCTTTAATCGTTTGATGTAGCAGTAAATGTTCATCCACAATCACTGCATCCGCATCATATCCTTCTATAAGCTGTCCTTTGTTCGTTAATTTTAATTGCTGGGCAGCATTATAGCTGGACATTTTCACAAGCTCCTCCAATGTACAATTGGTAATCTGACGCATATTTCGTACAGCTTGATCCATTGTTAAAATACTACCCGCTAGTGAACCATTCGATAAATGGGCTCCTGATTCTGTCACATGCACCAATTGACCACCTAAATCATATTCACCGTATGGCATACCCTTCGCTCGCATCGCATCCGTTATTAAAATAATTCCGTCTGCCCCCTTCAAGCGATAAGCCATTTCCACAGCTCCTTCATGCATATGAATAAAATCAACAATCAGTTCAGCCTTTATGGCATCCACTAGCAAAACACCACCGACCACACCAGGATCACGATGATGGAATGGACGCATTTGATTGTATAAATGAGTCCCCTGTGATGCACCTAATTGTACTGCTTCTTGCATTTGCTCAAATGTAGCATCGGAATGACCAATTGATACAATAATTCCGTTTTCTGAGAGGCTTTGGACTGCTGTCATTCCATTAGGTTCTTCAGGTGCTAGCGTAATTTGTTTAATTTTTTGACCACTTAATGCTTGCCATTTTGTCATCACTTCTATATCTGGCTGGACAATATAATCAAGTGGCTGAGCTCCTGCCCGCTGCTTCGATACAAAAGGTCCTTCAATATGAAGACCAAGTAATTCCGCTTCATCTGACTTTGGCTGGAATTGTGCCACATTGGCGATGGCCCGTTCGATATTGTCAAAGCTTTGTGTCATCGTAGTTGCTAAAAAGCTGGTTGTACCTTCTTTTAATAGTGATTTGGCCATGATATGTAACCCTTCATCGGATGCATCCATTGTATCCATTTGGGCAGACCCGTGAATATGCATATCAATAAATCCTGGCAATAAAAACTTGCCTGAACCATCTAATTGTTCAAAGCCCTGCGCCTCAATATGATGGGCAACCTGAGCAATTTTACCGTCCTTCATCCACACATCCATCTGTTCATCTCGACCACTCGCATTGACCACTGTGATGTTCCGAATTATTAAACTCAAGAAAAACATCTCCTCTTCTTGAACAAGGGCTGTTGAAAAGGTATCCATTTGCAATATGATTGCCCATGTATTCCTCCGCAAACAGCCCCATGAATTGTTACTTTTTCATTGAAATAATATTGGTAGAGCCTGCTCTTTGGTAACCTGATTTTCCTAGCGTAATCTCTTGCCCCATTAGGCTAGTGAAAACGACAGGCGTAATAATGGAAGGCACTTGATCCTTAATTTTTGTGATGTCTGCTTTTAATAATGCATCCCCACGTTTAATTGTTTGACCATCTGACACAAGCATGTCAAAGCCTTCACCATTAAGCGTTACAGTATCCAATCCGACATGAATTAATAATTCTAATCCTGTATCAGATTTTAAACCGATCGCATGCTTCGTAGGGAAAATCATCACCACTTGACCGTCAAACGGTGCATAAACAGTTCCATCTGTCGGACGAATCCCAAAACCAGGACCCATCAGGCCAGCAGAGAAGGCTTCATCCGGTACTTCAGATAACGGTAATAAATCTCCCGTCATCGGCATTTCAAAATCATGGAAAGTTGTTGTTGCGTCACTTTTTACTTCTACTGTCGCTACAGGCTGTTCCGTCGGCAATTGGGCATTAGCAGGTGCTGGGTTGCCTTTTTGCAGACGTTCTTTCATAGCCTCCGCTAAAAACTCAACAGATGTTCCAATAATTACTTGTACATTGGTTTTACTAATACGCATAACACCTCGCGCACCAGTTTGTTTCAATGTTTTTTCATCCACGACACTGGCATCCTGTACGGACATACGTAAGCGAGTCGTGCAGTAATCCACTTGCTGAATATTATCTTTACCACCTAATGCTTCAATTGTGTAGTAGGCACGTAAATCGATATCATCGGAAATAGCTGAATGTGATTCACCATCTTCTTCGTCATCATCTTCACGTCCTGGTGTTTTTAAGTCCAATTTTTTAATTAAGAAGTAGAAGACCACAAAATATATCGCCCCAAAACCTAAACCTAATGGTAGAAGCAGTAATGGACTGTCAGCCAAACCTAAGTTAAGCAAGTAGTCAATTAACCCGGCTGAGAATCCAAAGCCATCACGGAACCCAACAATATAGGCAACCGCAAGCGAAATACCTGTTAATACTGCATGGATACCATAAAGTACTGGTGATAAGAACATGAATGAAAATTCAATCGGCTCCGTAACACCTGTTAAAAAGGCAGTTAAAGCAATAGATACGAACATCCCACCAACGATCGGACGTTTTTCTTTTTTCGCTGTAAAATACATCGCAAGACAAGCCGCTGGTAAACCAAACATCATAATTGGGAAGAATCCAGCTTGGAAATGTCCAGCTGTTGGATCTCCTGCTAAGAAACGATTAATATCCCCTTTCACAATTTCTCCCGCGGCATTCGTAAATTCACCGAAGTCGAACCAAATAACCGTATTAATTACATGGTGAAGACCAACTGGTATTAATAGACGGTTGAAGAAACCATACATCCCAACACCAAGTGATCCTGCACCGATCATCCAATTTCCGACAGCATCAATACCGCCCTGAATTGGTCCCCAAACGATCGCTAAAATACTCGCTAAAATCGCCATGGTGATGGACGTGATAATTGGTACAAACCGTCGTCCACCAAAGAATGATAACCATTCTGGAAATTTCACATTATAATATTTGTTATACAGTAACCCTGCCGTAATACCGGCAATAATACCGCCAAACACACCCATATTTAATTCTTCATTAACCGTCCCTAAAACGGCTATTAATACGAGGTGAGCAATCGCACCCGCAAGAGCGGCTCCCCCACTGCTATCATGTGCTAACCCCATCGCAATACCAATCGCAAAAATAATAGGTAAATTGCCTAGTATAGCATTCCCAGAAGCGGCCATAATACTAGCAATGTACTGAATGGCTTCATTCGGTACTGCACCAAGCATATCCCCAGAACCTAAACGCAAAAGCAAAGCTGCTGCCGGTAATGTCGCGATTGGAAACATAAGTGACTTACCGATTTTTTGTAAGAAAGCAAACATTCTTCATCCCCCTTTGGTATAGTTGTCTAGACCACTTTTATGAAAAAAAAGCGTTTTCATTAAGTTGCTATTATTATAGGCGCAATTTGAAAAAAAATAAATACTTTTTTAATAATTCTTGATGTAAAAAAAACCGTACCCCAATAAAGCATTAGGGCACAGTTCTTATTTAAATTATGCAGTAACGTCTCGTTTCATAAAGGATGTATAACTAATCACTAGGAAAATTACGGCGTAAATAGCTAATACAGTTAGCGAGAATGGCATTGTCATATCTGGAACCATTAAAATACCTTTTTCATATTGAGTTAAATCTGAATGTGTTAGCCAAATGTATTTTACAACGTCGTATCTACTTAAGAACATGACGATCATGCCACCTGTAAATGAAAGGAACATTGTTAAGCCGATTGCTAATGAGCTAGAACGGAACACTGAACCAACTAAAAAGGCAAATAATGTCGACATGACAAAATCACCGCCAGAGAGTAGGTAATGATAGGCTAAATCATTCCATACTGCCTTTTCAGCCACCTGCCCATTGACAACTTCTAATTCCACACCTGAGCCTACACCAAATAATACTAAACCTACAATTGCACTCACCACTACGTTTACGGCCACTAAAAACAAGCCGAATAAGAAAGTCGTTAATAGTTTAGACGTTAACACTTTCGCACGGGACATTGGGCGAGTCAACAGCATTTTTATGGTACCTGTTGAAAATTCACTGGAGACAATACTTGCGGCTGTAATCACCGTAAATAATGTGACAAGTGTTAGCATATTGCTTGTAAAGGACATAAAGCTTGCAAGGCTGTTATCTTTTTGACTCGGCGCATCATGGGCTAAACGGTACTCCGAAATAGCAATTCGTTCTTCAAAAAATGCTTTGTCTTCCTCGGATAAATCCTCCTCTGCTAGCATTGCCTTATTATTTTGGATAGACTGCTGCTCTATCTCCTGCCATGATCCCTCATCTGATGATTTACCCTCATAATATTTCATGATGCCACCAGGAACTAAAATGACAAGGACAAGCATAGCGACCATCGCCCACGTCCCTTTTTTATGCCATAATTTCATCCATTCATTTTGAATTAGCTTCAGCAATTTGTCCGCCTCCAGTCATTTCTAAGAATTGATCTTCTAATGTTTTCTGATGTGGCTGTACGGCAAATAGCTGCATACCTGCTTGCACAAGCCCTAACGTCAATGCAGGAACATCTTCTTTCTTCAATTCAATTACATAGCCTTGATTCACTGCCTCAAACTTGTAATCATGTTGTGCCAGATGGGCAGAAACCTGCTCTTTTGGCTGTGCTTCCACATAGTAGAACGACGTACTTTCATTGTGAATTTCACGAATGTCGATCAGTTTCCCATTTTGTATGACGGCTACTCGATCACACATTAATTCAATTTCAGATAATAAGTGACTGGATACAAAAACAGAAACATTATCTTCTGCCGCAATTTTGCGAAGGTACATACGGAATTCCCGAATACCAGCAGGGTCTAAGCCATTCGTTGGTTCATCTAATATTAGAAATTTTGGTCGATGTAATAACGCCTGAGCAAGCCCTAGTCGTTGACGCATACCAAGAGAATACGTTGCAACCTTCTCATGGATACGATTTTCTAGACCCACCTGTTTAACGACTTCCATGATTCGTTCTTTTGTAACATTTTTATGCATACGTGCAAAATGCAATAAATTTTTATAGCCCGACATAAATTTATACATTTCTGGATTTTCGACAATCACGCCAACCTTGCTAATCGCTTCCTCATAATGCTCCTGTAGTGAAAGCCCATCAATGATAACCTTGCCCTCTGTTGGATGCATGAGACCTGTCATCATACGAATCGTCGTTGTTTTCCCTGCCCCATTGGGTCCTAAAAAACCTGTAATTTGTCCTGGATATAAATCAATGTTTAATTGTTGTATTAATTGCTTTCCACCAATGGTCTTCGATAGATTTTGCAATTGAACAATTGGTTCTGTCATATTTATTCACCCTTTCTTTATTGTTAGGCCTAATCGTTAAAAGCTATTGCGGTCTGTGTCATTGGTAGAAGAACGATAAAAACCTTTCATCCACTCAACCGCATCTTTATTGGTCACATCACGCAATGTCTCTACATCTTCATAAGCTGTGATAGAGCCCGCTTTTAATAAAATAATTTGATCTAAAATAGGTTCAACCTCATATAATTCATGTGTAGACAGCAAAATCGTTTGATTTTCGATGTCCGTAAATTGAATTAAACCTTTAATGAGCTGCTCTCGCACAATCGGATCTAGCCCAGCAAATGGTTCATCCATTAAATAATAAGGAACTTCTCGGCCCAGTGTAGCAGCCATTTTCATACGACCACGATTCCCTTTTGATAATTGACGTAGCTTCGTATTTTTATCCACCTGTAAAAATTCTGCTACTATACAAGCCTTATCATAGGAAAAGTCTTCAAATTGAGAGGCGTAGTGCTGAAAAAGCTGTTCACCCGTATAATAATCAAAAAACAAATCTGTATCTGGTAAGTAAGCAATTTGGTCCGCACTACGTCGGGAAATGGGTTGACCATTCAATACTACTTCACCAGCTGATGATCGTAGTAAGCCCGCTAAAACTTTGAGAAGTGTAGATTTACCACTACCATTTTCCCCAACTAGCCCAATTATCTGTCCTATAGGAAAGGAAAAGGATATATCCTGTAAAATGGGCTTATTCTTATACTGAAAAGAGACATTCGATAGCTGTAACATTCCTTCACCTCACGCTTTATTTTTTAAAACAATGAGCATTTCTTCCTTAGAAAATCCCAATGCCTCGATGGAAGTTAAAAAACTTTCGGCTAACTTATTTTTCATATCATCCCGTAATACTTCAATGCGTTCCTCATTGGTCGTAATAAATGTGCCCTGTCCTCGTTTAGTTTCCGTTATATTCATTGCCTCTAACTCCTTATAGACTCGTTGCACTGTATTAACATTGACACCTGTTTCGACTGCATATTCTCGAACAGAGGGCAGTCGATCCCCAAGCAATATGTGCCCCTTCAAAATGTCTCCGCATATCCGATCGACAAGCTGACTATAAATCGGTTTATCACGTGAAAAATCCATCGTCATCGTAATACCACCTTTTCAAGCCACTTGGATGCCGCTAAAAAGAGCAGCACGATGAGTACTATAGAAGCAACTTCTTCCACAACATAAATAGAGCCTAGCCTCCATTCCATCGTTGTCGCCGCTCTTACTTTGGGTAAAAACGGTTCTAATTTGCTTAACGAAATGGCGCCACGTTGGAAAACCGTTTCATAAAACGGACTCTCCGTTATTCGTACCCAAGCAGATGTTGTAAAGCCAAAAGCAACCATCGTCAACACAATGGAAAAACGCCCAATTACATGCTTCAATTGCAAGTAAAAAGCTAAAAAGAACAACAGCAAAACAAATAACATAAATTGGAAAATAGTTAATGCAATAACGATTATTACTAAAACAAAAATGATTTGTCCAATATTTGCAATAAACTCTTCTTTTAGATGAAAGATGGCAAAACTTACAAAGAGCGTATTAAAAAGCACATACCCTATTAGTGAACAGGCTATCTTTGCTCCAATTAGCTTTGTGATGGAACTAGTGGAATGGAGCCAACTTTCCTTAGCTTTAATATCCAATCGCATACTCGCTAAAAATTGTAAGACGGAATAAAATCCACCTACAAAAAGGACGAGAAGTGTAAAGGCAAATGCAAGCTGATTTTCTTGAGCAAAGAGATCAACAAATTGATGCAATACATAGGGAACGATCCAGGAAAGCATAATGCCTGAAAATATCCCCATCAAAAACCATGAGCGATAAAGTACCCATTCTTTTTTTAAAAGTCCTACAAAACTTTTCATGCTCAGCACCTCGTGTCATAGTGTACTAGTCAGATATTACACTATGACTTCCTTATTTTCAAGTGCCAAATACAAGAAAAAGGAAGATAGAGCCTCATTTGATTAGAATGAAACCTTTAACCTGTATAGCCTAAGGACTTCACGCATCAATTTAGTAAAATCAGAATACATTGAGAGCACACAAAGACGAAGGAAAGGTGATAGTGGAATGGAAAAAAGGGTGTTATTTGATTTTGACATTGAATTTACAAATGGAGGGGGCATTCAAGGGCAAAAATTTCGCCTTGATATTGAAGGAGATGACATCTCTGACGAAGAGTTAGCTCAATATATTGTAGAAGATATGAGGTTACTAATGGTGGGCAAAGTAAGCATTCTTAACAAGAGAATTATTAATGAAAAACATAAACGACAAGATTAGTCCAACTTAGACCTCTTAATGCATTAAAAAAGAAGAGCCCTCTTTAGGACTCTTCTTCTCTATACCATTTTCCCTACTACTTTTACTTTTAATCTTGTTGCGTTTTCTGGATGATAGGCTAATGGCGTTTCTTCCACTTCAACCAATTCAATGGTATCCGCAAGGGCACCTGCTAATACAGCTTGTTTCACTGCTTTATTTTGTGCATCCTTTAAAGATTCATCACGAGGTTCTTTGGAATAAATATAAATTTGCTCGTATTGTCCACTAATTTGTGCAATGGATGCTCCAATGGCATTTGCCACACCGCCATATTCCGATTTGGCAATTGTTGAAACACCTTGAATTGTTTCTGGCACAATAATACTACCCCCGCCTACTAAAACAAGCGATACATCCTCTGACGATGTTTTCATTTTATCAATGGCCTGTTCTAGTAACGAGGAAATTTCTTCTTGAACGGCTTTAGCAAATGCTTCATCAATATGTGCCACTAAATTTGGATTTCCTACTTCTGCAAGACCTA
Source organism: Lysinibacillus sp. GbtcB16 (assembly GCF_019091145.1). Lineage (NCBI taxonomy): Bacteria > Bacillati > Bacillota > Bacilli > Caryophanales > Bacillaceae > Lysinibacillus > Lysinibacillus sp. GbtcB16. The sequence continues at coordinate 1,216,563 of NZ_JAGXJV010000001.1, read as the reverse complement.
AACGGACGGCAATATCTGTTGTTGTCATCGTCGACCCACCAAATACTAATGCCTCTTCACTAATTTTATAGCCGACACTATCTGGTCCAACGGTAATTTTATTATCCTTCACTCGAACAATACTACCACCACCTAGTCCGACTGAAATAATGTCAGGCATTCTAAAGTTAGTGCGGATATCCCCTACCTCCACCGCGACTGAAGATTCTCGGGGGAATCCATCTTGTAACACACCAATATCCGAAGTAGTACCACCTACATCTAATACCATTGTATTTTGAATTTGTGATAAATACGAAGCACCTCGAATACTATTTGTAGGTCCACAAGCTATCGTTAAGATTGGGAATTGCTTCGCATAGTCGATGGACATTAATGTACCGTCATTTTGACAGAGGTACACTTCTACATTAAAAATGCCTTCCGCTTGAAGGGCTTGAATAAAACCCTGTGTTGTCGTCTCAATGACCTTGCATAGAGCTGCGTTTAGAATCGTTGCATTTTCACGCTCAATTAAGCCTACAGAGCCAATTAACGATGAGCAAGAAACTGGGAAATCTTCACCATAGATCGCTTGAATCCAATCACGAACCTGCAATTCTTGATCATTTTTAATAGATGAAAAGACACCTACAATGGCAATTGATTCTACTTGGTCACGCCATTCTTCTAAGAGCTTTGTAATCTCTTCCTGATCAAGCGCACTCAATAGCTGGCCATCGTATTCATAGCCTCCATGTGCGATTGCATAATTTCCTGATAATTTTTCAATCATATCGGATGGCCAAGCTGTATAAGGTAGCACTGATGCTGTAGCTGGATAGCCCAGTCGAATCACACCAACCCTTGCTAGCTTCTTACGTTCAACGATGGCATTTGTACATTGAGTAGTCCCTAGCATCGCATGTGTAATTTTCGTTTTATCAATGTTTGCACCCTGTAATAATTGCTGTAACGATTGTTCGATACCTGATTTAATATCTAAACTTGTCGGTGACTTCACACTATAAACAAGCTGACTATTATGATCTAAAAGTATGGCATCTGTATTTGTTCCGCCTACGTCAATTCCGATTTTATACATGTTCAGCTACCCCCTTTTTCACCAATTCTTCAATTGGCACGAAATTATAATCATACCCAAAGTATTTTGGTCCTGCTGTTTCTATCCCTTTTGCTGTGCGCCATTTTTCATGTGATGGTAAACCAATGACACGCACACGTTTACCGTATTTTAAACTCTCTGTCGTCACAGGCAATAATGTCTCATAATCGACTAAACAAATCAGGTCAGGTGTCATCGCCACAACTTGATCGTTCTTCTCTGCCAGTAAATTTTCATTTTGGAAATGCACCTTCATCTGATCCTCTTTATAGCCATCAATTCCTTCAAGAAGCATTTTCCCTAAGTTAAAGCCGCCCTTCGTTTCACGAATCACATCAACAATTTTCCCTTGAAATAGCTCGTACCCTGCAATAAGCTTTAAAAGGCTTGCTAGCTTATCGATCACCTCTTGATCTTTAGAAGCAATAATTTCACCGATTTTTTCAGAAAGTGTCACAATATGATGCACACCACTTTTTTTAATTTGAGCACCAGTTGTTGGATACAAGCTCACTAATGAGCTAGCTCCCATCTCAACAGTTGCCGAGCGGGCGATACGCTCTGTCCATTTATTATCAATCGTTTCAAAAATGCCGATATTACCCTTTTCATCTGTGATGGCCATAGGTGTTGCCGAAATACCATCTAGATTAAACGTCACCATTTGCAACTCTGGGAATGCGCGCCCCATACCATCGCAATCAATCAAAGGTAAACCTAGCTGAGCAGCCACCACAATCGGAATCATCGAATTGACCCCACCCGCTTCCATCGGGTATGTACCAGCAATTTTATCCTTCCCTAAATATTGTGCAAGCTTTTGGAAAACTTTTACGAACTCGTCGCCACGAGGAAATTTTTCAACTAAAACCGATGGTGCTCCCATCATAGCTGCGGGAATGAAAAAATCCTCATCCTCAATTTCATCCACGGAATACAACCGAACAGGGCCATTTTTTTCAATAGCAGAAAGTGCCATTAATTTCCCGATATACGGATCTCCGCCACCACCTGTCCCTAGAAATGCTGCACCTATAGCTATATGTTCAATAGCCGCTTGATCTAAATATCTCATCTATGTTCCTCCAATATGACAGTTTTTTGTACGGATACACGATATCCAATATAATAAATAGCAAATGAAATAATAATGCCGATCATCGGTTGATTAGGTAATGTCGGCAATTCAGGAAATAAAGAGAATACGACGGGCATACAGGCAATCACTGCCCCAACTAGCCAAGAAAGCACCCCTAAGCGATTAACGCCTTCCACCTCAACCCAGCTATCTTTACGACCTTTATGGATGACCCAATAGGAAGCAATCATGACACCTGCAACAGGTGGAATCATCGCGGATAGAATCGACATAATTGGTGTGAAATAATTTAAAATCCCTATGACTGCTAAAATCGTACCAATTGTCCCAGCAACAAAAATTGCCATTCTCTCTTTGTTTTTTGCTACGTCAAATACATTAATTAAGGCAATACCGCCTGAAATCGCATTGACCAAATTGGTTTTCCAAGTAGCTAAAATCAAGCCAACCCCGCCAATAAATGGTGTAGCAATATGCAAAAAGACTGCGGTAATATCGCTTGTTTGATAAGCAATTGTTAAAATGGCCCCTACGCCAATCATTAGCACTCCAGCAGGAATAATTCCTAACGTAGCAGCCTTGAAAACATCTGAACGTTTTTTGGAAAATTGCGAATAATCCCCCGCTATAACTGCCCCTAATGCGAATGAACCAATTGTCACTGCTAAACCATCCATAAAGCTCATATTTCCTTGTGGTTGGTAAGCACGTATAAACTCCAACTGATCCCCTGTTAACGTTTGGACTAAACCGTATACGCAAATAATGACTAATAATGGGACAGCAATATAGCTTAATGTACGTAATACTTTCATGCCATAGATAGCAGATACAACCATCACCATACCACTTATGAACGAAGCTAAAGGAACTGGTATATTTAAGTGATAGATTGCTAGCAAATTTGCTAAGGCAACCCCACAAACATTAGCCTGAATACCAAACCACCCTAAGCAAGCGATAGCTAGGATAATAGACAAAATAGTTCGAGAGCCTTTTTTACCGAACACTTGACCAGCGACATGGACAGTTGGCTTACCTAAATCACTGCTTTGCATTCCTTGTAATATCATAATAAATACGACGATCGCGTAGCCTACAAATGCTACAGCCAGTGCCTTCGATAAACTCATACTTGTAATGAGTGCATTCCCTACCAATAAACTAGGAATACATATCATGGCACCCGCCCAAATAATCCCTAAGCTATACCACGATTGAACATTGTTGTCATTTCTCAAGTGACTCCCTCCTTATACTTGGGTGATGGATGAATGTTTTTAATTATAAAGAAAGTATGGAAGAGAGTCTTTTGCGTAAATAAAAAAAATAATCTGAAATTTTGTTCAAAATGACAAAATTTCAGATTATTCTAGTCATTGATTAATCGATAGAGCATGCAAGCCATATACACATCATAAAATTCGGCGTAAATGGTCACATCTATCCCAATCAGTTCACTAATTTTTTTGATACGGTATTTCACCGTATTTTTATGAATATAAAGTAGCTCTGCACAGCGCTCCACACTCGCATGTGCATCTAATAAAAAGGTAATCAATGTCTGTAATGTATCATGATCATGTAAAATGGGGTCAATGACCGATAAGTATTCCTCAATCATTTCTTCCCCCTGCTTACTTACATCCATAGCTCTTTTCATGGAACGAACCTCAGCTGCTGTAAATAATTTTCGCATGGGGTATATCGTGTGGGCTTTATCACCTACCTGATTGACCAACTGATACATCTGACGAACGGCCTTCGTGTTTTTCATTTTTGGTGCATAGACGATTTCTGCGATTTGTCCAGCATAATTGGTAGTTTCATTGTATTCGGCAGTAATTTCAAACTCATGGTGCTTGTACATGCAATTACCAAGTAGAACAATCATACAATGGTCCATACATTGAATAACTCTTGTTTGATAGTATTTAGACAGCTGCTCTTCTAACTCATCTCGAATCTTTTTTTCATCCGCTAAATCATGCATATATACTAACCACATCATTTGAATAGCAGAAACATCTATATGAAGGAGATTGGCTAATCTTCTCATTTTTTCACTTTCATCATTAATGATTGCTTTGACTAAGGCATACTCGCTGACCTCATCATGCTTGTCTCCCCATAAATTAATCGCCACTTGGACAACCTCACTTACCTTTTCAATTGTCTTGGCAGGTAACTTGGTATTTTCTTTTATAAGGAATAAAAAAAGAGGCTCCCCATTTTTTTGATGTACTCTTTTATATTCAATCACACATGAGATGTCACTTCGTTTGAATTCACCTTTACCTGTTTCACGATAAACTTGTGATTGTGAGCATTCATGGATAGCGTGGACCACATCTAATGATGAATTTCTTGGCCACATGACTTGATTGATAATATCTAAATGACTATTGGTTAATAGAATATTGGCTTTCAAGCGATCTGATAGCATTTTCAATGTAATTTCGACACTTCTTAAATGCTCTGGCAATAAGGATACCTTCTCTAATGTTTCCTTGACGAAATGGTCATTGACACCCTGATTACTAACAATCGCTTCCATAACTTCATAAATAACCTCATTATAACGAAGGGAATAATCATTCTTTGGCATACAGATGATAATAAACCCTTGAGATTCCGCTAAGGCGAGCACTTCCTCTGGTATATGTGGCAACACGATACCAACATAATATAAGATAAGGCCCAGCTCTCCTAAATCGTGTAAATGCTGTATGGTTTCACATTGCTGTTCTACACTATCTCGAATGGAATAGAAGGAGCTAATGACGAGCTCTTCTGCATACCATTCCTCTTGCACACGATTAATAATTTTCGAATAAAAATCAACATTCGATACTTCTAAAACGGATAAAGAAGAAACCGTACGATGCAGATTATCTCGCCCTGTTAAAACCTCTGCCCCGCGAAAGGAAGGCAAATGCAGTAAATCTTTCACCGTTACCCCCATGTTCAACCACCACTACTTTTTCTAAATTTTCTATACAATGTCTTGTGAAGAAGAATACCATAATCGCACCTGTCTTTCAAAATATGGGTGTATTCATATTTCATAACCTCGCATGTACGTGCTAAAATAATAGCTAAGTTTATGAGGTAAGAGAGGAAAAAAGAGAATGTCTAGACTAACAAATAGAGACACATCGTTTGGCACGACAATCCGAGAAAGCTTACAGGCAGATTGCCAAAGCTGTTTTGGCTTATGTTGTACCGCATTAAATATAGTAGCTTCTAGTGATTTTGCCATGGATAAACCAGCAGGCAAGCCATGCTCCAATTTAAAGGAGGATTATAGCTGTCAAATTCATAGCAAGCTAAGAAAAAGTGGCTATAAAGGCTGTACTGTTTTTGATTGCTTAGGGGCAGGTCAGCAAGTTTCCCAAGTGACATTTAAAGGGCAAGATTGGCGCCAATCACGAGAGCATGCTGAGAAGATGTTTCAAGTGTTTCCAATTATGGAGCAGCTATATGAAATGATTGCGTATGTAGCTGAAGCTCTTTCCTATCCAGTTGACGATACGCTCCATGAACAGCTCCTCGTTCAATTAGAGCAGCTACAGCAGGCAACAGAGCTTGACGCTAATGGCTTATTGGCACTGGACATGATTGCTATTCGTATGCCAGTAAACGCACTTCTTTTAAAAACAAGCGAACAAATGCGGCAACAGCTAGTAAAGGGGAAAACTTCTCCTAAATTAAATCAGCGTGGTGCTGATTGGATGGGGAAAAATTTCAAGGGGAAAGATTTACGAGCTACTGATTTAAGAGGTAGCTATTTAATTGCTGCCAATTTACAAGGAGCCAATTTACAAGGGGTAGATTTCATTGGGGCTGATATGCGTGATACCAATTTACGCGGCGCAGATCTATCGACAAGTTTATTTTTAACACAAATGCAAATCAATGCCGCACAAGGTGACAGCACTACGAAACTACCTTCGTATATTAAACGTCCCGCTCATTGGCAATAAAAAAGGATGCCTCCAATAGAGACATCCCTTTCCGCCATAAGCGTTTTACTAAAGACGCTTAGGCTTGCTTCTTTTTATAAATGATCGTTGCCCCGATCAATGCTAGTAATATCGCTTGGCCAATCATCGTTTCTACGGTTGGATAGAAACCAATCATGCTTACGACAGGTAAGCCATCAACAATCGTTGTAGAAATCTTATTAGTTAGCTGCAATGTATGCAGACTGACACCGATAATTTTAAAGGCTAATATATAAATAAGCCAGGTCGCTACGGCAAAGAATTTATGAATAGGAATTTTGCCACTTGCCTTAAACAACACAACGGCAAGCACGGCAAGGATAATGAGTGCCACGACAATCCCAAGAATAAATTGAGAAGTCGCCATTTTCGGTGCAATACCCGCATAAAAGACAAGCGTTTCTGCCCCTTCTCGGAAAACGGATAAGAAGCTAATCGCTGCCATCGCAAAAATAGAGCCACTGGAAATGGCATTGCCCATTTGCTTCGAAATATAGCGATTCCAACTGACCACACTCGATTTACTATGCAGCCAAATACCTACACCAATCATCATTGCTGCAGCCAGTAAGCCTACATAGCCTTCCATTAATTCACGATTCGTATCAATTGTAGCCGAATTTAAAATCGTTGACATAAGAACTGCGGCAACTGCTGATAACAGAACGCCCACAAACGCTCCGATATAAATCCATTTACGCATTTTCTTCTGCCCTGATTTATTAAGAAATGACACAAGAGCTAATATAATGAGTAAAGCCTCTAGCCCTTCTCGAAGTAATATTAACGCGGCATCCCAAACTGTATAATCTGAATCACCTTGAATTAACTCGATTTCCGTACGGAATGTATTTAATTTTTTCGTAATAGCCCCTTGATCGACAGAGGATTTTAATAAATCACTGGCGATTATGGGCATATCACTTTCAATTTTTGTATATAGACTACCATTACGAGTTGAGATTTCTATTTCAACTCGTGGCCAAATCGTGATAAATTCACGAACCTTATTAGAGGCTGCCTTATAATCACCATTATCTACATAGTCCAACGCCTCATCAATATAAGCAATTAATGTAGCTAGCGAATAGTCTCCTTCTACCGCTTCAGCCGTTTCTTTACCCGCTACAAAATCTACAATTGTTTGTTGTAAATCTGCAAATTGAGTTTTCATTAAAGCGATATCTGGTTCTTCCGCAGAAATAGAGATTCGTAGAAATGCCATCTGTGTTTCGATTTGCCCATACATGGCAATACTTTGCTCACGTACAGGTCGCTCACTTTTATTCCACTTGAGATTAAAATCCTTGTAGGCTTCATCAATAGCCTGAACATCACCACTAGCTAAAGCATTTTCAAAGTCTGCCAAAATTGGCTTCATCTTTTGTCCAAACTCTGCTCGCTGTGCAGCCTCATCTACTGGATTTTCCAGTTTTTCTAGCGCCCGTAATGCATTCGACAATGCTGACAACGCCTCTAAACGGTCATCCTTTGACTTGGCCTCTGTTGCTTGCGCAAGGATCTCATCAACCTTTGCTTTCGCCTCTTTTTGTTCTGAAGAAACCATAGCCCAGTCTGTGGCAAACTGTTCAAGCGCCTGTTTCGCCTCTGCCTCTTTATCCTGCTTCGTATTCATCAATGCATCACTAATCGCAATATATAAAGGACTATACGATTGCGCAGCTTGCACTGGTAAAGCTAAAGTCAGAACTAAAGCAATCACAATACTACAGCGCGTTAAAAAGTGCTTCACCTAAATAACTCCCCTTTTGTACACCAGGGAAGCAAGCAAACACTGCACTGCCTCGATGGGTAATATACTCATTCATTTTATCCATACGCCCTAAGCTATTTTGAATCGTTGTAAATTGGGCTGGGTCTTTTTGAAATGAAATAAAGATAAGCCCCGCATCATGAGTGCCTGTATTCGACATCACACCTGATGCATAGGAATAGGATCTACGCAAAATACGAGCTCCTGATTTACGAGCTAAGTGAACATGTGATGTATCAGGCATAATATAATTCCCTTTATCATCCTTCGCCTCTACATCAAAATCATCAAATTCCTTTGTCTTACCCATCGGTGCTCCACTATCACGGTAACGACCAAATGTAGCTTCTTGATCTTTTAAAGATGTACGATCCCATGTCTCAAGATGCATTTGAACTTTACGCGCAACTAAATAAGAGCCACCTTGTAGCCAGCCTTTATCCACCCAAACAACCTTCTTTAAATCCTTCTCATCTGTAATGGATGGATTCACCGTACCGTCCTTGAATGCAAAGAGGTTTCGGGGGGTACCACCACCTGCTGGAAACGAGTTAAAGCCAGACTGTGACCATTTAATCTCCACTTTCCCTGACGCTGCACGTACTAAATTGCGGACTGCATGGAATGCCACCTGCGGATCATCTGCACAGGCTTGAATACATAGATCACCACCTGTATATTCTTTCAGTAGCTGATCCTTTGGGAAATGTGGTAAATCCTTTAATTCCGCTGGCTTTAAATGCTGCATACCAAGCTTATCAAATAAGGAAGCTCCAACACCAATAGTAATTGATAAATTGGCAGCATCTAAGCCCTCTGCCTCACCTGTATCACCAGTCGGCACTCTCGTATTCGACGAAACATCAGCCATTAATTCACCATTCATTAAACGTACAACAAGAGGTGTCCATTGCTGGAACAACTCTTGCAGTTCCTTCTTCGATGTCACTAATACATCCAAAGAAGCAAAATAAATATTCGTTTGTACAGGTGTTACAATACCTGACTGATGACTGCCGTAGAAATTGACCTTATTGCTCGCAGTGGTACTGTCAGCAACAGGCTCAAAAACATCATAGCCCATTGCTTTCATCACACCACCTAAACCAGAGGCACCAATAGCAACACCTGCCACCCCAATGCCTGTCAGTTTCAACATATCACGTCTAGAGATTTTTTTATTCATCCATTTTTCTTCATTTGACGCTGTCATTTATGTTCACTCCAAAATGATACCCATTTGACTTAATGGTTCTCCAAGCTGATTTACCGCTGCCGCAAGCGCTTTTGTATGATCCTCTGTTAATTCTTCGTAGGAAACATAGCCACCATCAGCAGTTGCATGCTGTGCTAATAAATCGTCCACCGCCTTGAATTTTTCATCAAGTGTTGTAACTAATGTTGAATCTTTCGCTTCTAATTTTGAACGTAAAATTTCAAAGATTTTTTCAGCACCTTCAATATTCGCTTTAAAATCATACAGGTCTGTATGTGAATAAATTTCCTCTTCACCTGTAATTTTAGATGTGGACACTTCATTTAATAAATCAACTGCACCTGTAATCATTAAATCAGGAGTCACTTCAACTGTTTGTACAAGGGCATGTAATTCCTTGGCATCTGCAAGTAGCTGGTCAGCCACAGCCTCATAGCCTTTTGTTGTATTTTCTTCCCATAGTGCATACTCAAGCTTATGATAGCCTGACCACTCTTCTTCGCCTTTTCCTTCTTCCTGTATATCAGCTAAACGACCATCAATACGTGGATCAAGGTCACCAAAGCTTTCCGCAATTGGTTCAGAACGTTCAAAATACATACGCGCTGGTGCATAGGCCGCTTTTGCTCCTTCAATATCGCCAGCCTTAACAAGATTCACAAATTTCTCTGTTTCTAGTAAAAATTGATCCATTTGCTCTAATGCAAATTGTTGATAGGCTGATAGTTCAGAAGATAAATCAACCTCTTGTGTTGCTTTGTCTGTTTGCTCTGTTTCAGGCTTATCTTCTTTTTTTGTATCTTCTGTATTACCACAGCCAGCCATTAGAATGCCTCCTGCTACTAATACTGACAATAATGATTTATTTTTCATACTTCGTACCTACTCCCGATTTTGTTTTATATTGTGATGATAATGATTATCATCCTCTAATGCAAGATAATTTTTTTGAAAAAGAAAAAAACGTCATTTTTAAGTTGTTTTCGAAGAACAACTAGAAAAAAGACGTTTTTTCCACAATATAATGATTCTAATCTACGAAATTTTTGATTGTTTCAATTTTTCATATTTACCATGTAAGAAATAATAAAGTACAATTGATAATACAATGACAAAGACCATCGCAAAGAAGATGGCTCTGTAGCCCGCAGATGGAACAAATAATCCTAAGAAATAAGGCCCTACGCCTAAACCTAAATCATAAAAAATGAAGTAAGTAGATGTCGCAAGTCCTAAACGTTCATTCGGAGTTACTTTAATAGCAATAGCCTGTGCAACTGAGTTGAAGTTACCATATCCAATACCGATACAAGCAGCAGCAATTAAAAAAGCAATCGTTGTTGACGCTGAGCTAAATGCATACATACCAATAGCAAAAATCACCAAACATGGATAAATGATAATATTAGCGCCTCTTGTATCCAACAATTTCCCTGTAAATGGACGTGTAGCTAAAATGACAATCGCATAGATAATGAAGAAATAACTACCTGCTGATACTAAATCAAGCTCCTTCGCATAAAAGGTCATAAAGGACATGACGCCAGAATACGCAAAACCGATGACCAGTGCAACAAAAGCAATCGGTACAGCGCGCAATTCAATGAAGTTCGTCACCTTAAAGCCAGCCTTTGCTGCCGCATCCTTTGCCTTCTTCGGTGCATCTGGCACTGTTACGATAAAATACATGAAAAAGCAGATAATAGCTAAAACTGAATCTACAGCAAAAATCATGCGGTAATCCTCAAACAGCTGTGTTAATAAAATACCGACAAATGGTCCAATAGCTGTGGCCAAAATCGCACTTAAGCTATAATAACCAATTCCTTCACCGCGTCGCTCAGGAGGTAAAATCTGTGCAATAATCGTCCCCGTCGCTGTACTTGCCACCCCTAGGGCAATCCCCTGTACTAAACGATTCAGCATAAGTAAAGGTAAATTCCCTGCAATAAAATAGGACATCGTTGACAGCATAAATAAAAGCAATCCACAAAATAATGTTTTCTTACTGCCCCAATCCCCAATAATACGGCCCGTTCCAAGACGCCCTAATAATGTTCCGATAATAAAAATACTCGATACAAGACCCGCTGTACTTGTAGACGCATTAAAATGTTCCACTGCATAAGCAGCAATCGTAACCATTAATAAATAAAAGATTAACGTAATGGTAAAATTAATAAGTGAGACAATTAAAAAATCCTTTGTCCATAGTTTCTTTCTTGTTGTTCCTTCCACGTTACTCGCTCTCCTATTGATGAATATTCATACAAATTCTTTCAAAAACCTGTGTCGCTATTTCAATATCTCGTTGAGGTACACCTGCCAGTGCATGCTCAAAAAATGGCTTCAAGTGCGCTTTAATCTCCTGCACAAGCTCCTCTCCATGCGCCGATAAATGAACAAGCTTTTCCCGCTTATCCTTGCCCGGGATCGTTTCCACATAGCCAAGCTCCACAAGTTTATGTACAAGCTTCGTCACACTCGACTTCTCAATAGACATAAAATTCGCGATATCCACAAAGGAATGCGGACCTTTATCCTTTAAAAAACGAAGAACTGCCCACTGTGAGCTATATAACTGATACGGTTCAAGTTGCACATTCAGCTTATTGATAAATGGTCTATACATTAAACGATACTGATTAAAAAACTCCTGCTCGATTGTCAAAAAATCACTTCCTCTTTACATTAGTTAGCCTAGCTAACTATATACCTAAAATCTCTATTTGTCTAGTCGGGATTTCGCATCTATAGAATAAGGGTATTAAAAAAGAACCTCAACAAATGAGGTTCCTAAAAACTTGCCATATACATTTAGTAAAATAAATCCTTCATTCATTTCAGTAGTTCAAAAGCCTTTGCTTTCGAGCATCCGTTTACTCGTGCTATCACTTTTCTATACATTCTTCCGTAATAAATATAAAAAATAAGGTGCCCCGATAAAGGCAACAATGATCCCCGCTGGTACAGTTGCAGTAGGAATGGCAACACGACCAATAGTATCGGACAGCATTAATAGACTTGCGCCAATGAATAATGTCAATGGTAAAAAGAATTGGTAGCGTGGTCCGACAAGCTGTTTGGCAATATGAGGTGCCATCAACCCTATAAAGGCAATACCACCTGTTACAGAAACTGCTGCTGCTGCTAGTGCCACAGCGACGATTAATAAGCGTAACCGCTCGCGCCCGATATTCATCCCAAGACCTACGGCTGTTTGCTCCGTCATCGCCAAGACATTTAAGACATTGGATTTATAGAAAATATATGGAATTCCCACGACAAGCCAAGGCACTAAAGCCCAGAAAAATGGCCAATCCGTACCCCAAACACTACCTGCAAGCCATTGGGCAATAAATTGCACATCACTTCGCTCTGCTGAGGAAATTAATACCATCATAACGCCAGATAAAGCAGAGGCTACCCCTACCCCAATTAAAATCAGTTGGACGGGTTGCACTCCTTTATTGCGTTGATAAGAGAAAAAGTAAATGCAAAGGGCAGTGAAAAGCGCACTACAAAATCCTACAACTGGCAATATATAAGCAAAGTGTGGAAGATCTCCATTTACAAGTAAATAAAAGACTGTAATCCCGACACCTGCTCCTGCATTAATACCAATGATCCCTGGATCTGCTAAATCATTGCGTGTAACCCCTTGTAGGACTGCACCTGCTAAAGCTAATGCCATCCCAGCCGCTGCTAATACCAACATTCGTGGTAAGCGAACTGAGAATAATACGAAGGATTCTTTAAAACTACCATCGCCTAGCAAGGTTGGGAGAATGCGATCAAACGAAACTGAGGCAGGTCCTAAAGAAATACCTAAAACAAAAATGAATAACGTGACGACAAGCCAAGTAAAAAACCATTTTCGCTGTTTTTTGCGACCTTCTTTAAACAAATTGGCGTCCTCCCTTCCGTACTAATAGTAGGAAGAATGGTAGACCAAGAATCGAAACAATCGCTACAACCGGCGTTTCAAATGGTGCATTAATCATACGTCCTGCAAAATCAGCCGTCACCATAAACCAGCCGCCAACAATTGCGCTCATCGGTAGGACAAAACGATAGTCTGTCCCTACAAATGCGCGAACAATATGCGGAACCATTAAGCCAACAAATGCTAGATTCCCAACAAGTGCTACGGCAGAGCCAGCTAAAATAACGACAGCAAACATCATAATACCTTTAATCAATGTTGTGTTTTGCCCAACACCTACCGCTACTTCTTCATTTAAACTTAAAATCGTTAATTGACGACTAAAAGCAAACGACAATAGGAGACCAATGACAATGACCGGAACGATCAATAACGCCTGCCATGTCGTGCCAATGAATCCGCCACTTGTCCACATCGAAACATCCTTGGAAATTTGAAATAAAATGCCCGTGCCTTCAGCAACTGCTTGTAATAAAGCAGTAACTGCTGCACCAGCTAAAACAAGTCTCAATGGAGAGAAGCCCTTCTTAGTAGAGGCACCGATCCCATAAACGATCATCATACCAATTCCAGCTCCAATAAAGCAGGCTAAAATTAACGTATAATAGGAGAATTTCGGGATAAATGCCATCGTTAAAGCAAGGGCAGCATTTGCCCCTGCTGTTAAACCAAGTAGCCCTGGATCAGCTAATGGATTGCGTGTAACCCCCTGCATAATCGCTCCCGCAACTGCGAGTGCACTGCCAACAAAAATAGCAGCAATGATACGAGGAAATCGAATTTCACGTAAAATCGTGTAATGCTTACCACCACTTTGTCCGACAATTGCTTGATAGACATCTTGAATGCTCGTATTCGCTGCACCTAAGCACAGCGAGATACAAGCCGTGCCGATTAATACGATCAATGCAAGCAATACCTGAAGCCAAAATGGTAACTGTCGAAACTTTGTCATTTGCCTTCGCTACTCTCTACTAATTATTGTAAAAATTTCTCTTCAAAGAACTTCAGCTGATGCTCTAACGTGATCGGGTCATTGAAATAAAAGGCATTTGCATTCACTTCAAATAAATGACCATTTTTCACTGCCTCTAAATCTTTAAACCATGCTGCATCTGTAAATGAGTTGTCTTGGTCTTGGAACATACTGAAAATCACATAATCCCCTGCATAATCCCCTAAAACCTCTTGAGAAATTGCATAGTAGCCAGGCTCTAAAGCTGTTTCTTTAACTTTTTCAGGCATTTTCAAGCCCATTTCTTGATATAAAATCTCTGTTCCACGACCCCAATTATCGCCATAAATATAAAATTGTTTATTAAAGTTCTCTGCCACTGTTACAGTTGCATCTTCACCGATTTTTTCTTTAATTTTTTTACCTGATTCTGCTGCACGTGCTTTAAAATCTTCTACCCATGCTGTTGCTTCTTTTTCTTTATTTACAACTTTACCGATTTCAATAAATTGTTGTAAATAATCTACTTTCCCATACGTAAATAATACAGTTGGTGCGATTTCTGATAATTTATCAGCATTTTCAATACCATTTAAACCAATGATTAAGTCTGGCTCTAGCTCAAGAATTTTTTCAACATCTGTATTTTCTACAACTACTGCATCTTTAATAGCATCTTCAAAGTTTGGATTTTTTGCTGCCCATGCATCTACACCGACAACATCAACATCAAGCTGTAATAAATCCCCTACAAAAGAAGATAATACGACTACACGTTTAGGGTTTGCCGGTACTTCAACAGGACCTGCTTCTGATTGATACGTAATTGTCTCAGCTGAAGTTGCATCTTTCGAGCCTTCATCAGCCTTTTCTGCTTTCTCTTCTTTATTGCCACACGCCGCTAGTACTAGTACAAGCATCATAAACATTGGTAATAACCACTTCTTCATTGTCTTTCATTCTCCTTTAAACGGTTTGTAATAAGTTATATGTAATGCACATTGGTTTGTTTGTTCGTGGATCTTGGCCAATTACAGCATCAATATTAAACACTTTTTTTAATACTTCTGGAACCATGACTTCCTCAGCTGTTCCAAATTTAACAAGCTCTCCTTGTGACAGTGCCACAATATAATCAGAAAAACGTGCGGCTTGATTCAAATCATGGAGGACCATAACAATCGTGCGCCCTTGTTCTTCATTGAGCTTATAAAGTAACTCTAAAACCTCTAATTGATGTGCCATGTCTAAATAGGTTGTCGGCTCATCTAAAAATATAATGTCGGTTTCCTGAGCTAAAGACATTGCAATCCACACTCGTTGACGCTGTCCACCTGATAAAGCGTCTACAGATTGCAAGCGGAAGTCTTCTGTTTTTGTCACTTGTAAAGCCCAGTCAATGACCTCTTTATCTTTCTGTGATAAATTGCCAAAGCCCTTTTGATAGGGAAATCGACCGTAGGATACAAGCTCTTCCACTGTTAAACCATGTGCACTTTCTGGGCTTTGCGGTAAAATGGCAAGTTCTTTCGCCAATTCTTTCGTGTTCATCTTGGAAATATTTTGACCATCCAAAATGACCTGTCCACTCTCATGCTTTAAAATACGTGTAATGGCCTTTAATAAGGTAGACTTTCCGCAACCATTTGAACCAATGATGGTTGTAATTTTACCATCTGGAATTTGCAGCGATAAGTCATGCACAATCGTTTTATTCTCATAACCAACACGAATCGATTCTACTTCTAAACGCAATTCGGACCCTCTCTTTCATTTTACTTCATTCCATGCTATTATAGGCACTGATAAAAATGATAATCATTATCACTAAAATTAGTCTAGTTTTATGATAAGATTTTGTCAATTACTTTTTTACTATTAATTAAGGATGTGGCAATAAAAATGCAACATGTGTATGATGTGACAATTATTGGCGGAGGCCCTGCCGGCTTGTATAGCGCCTTTTATAGTGGTTTACGAGGATTAAAAACAAAATTAATCGAGAGCCAATCTCAACTTGGTGGAAAAGTATTACTTTATCCTGAAAAGCTTATTTGGGATATAGGAGGTCACCCCCCTATTTTAGGCGAGAAATTTGTTAAACAATTGATCCAGCAAGCTAAAACATTTGACCCTACGATCCTAACAAACACAAAAGTAGATTTTATTGAACGACAAGAAAATCTATTTATTGTACATACAGCTACTGGTGAAAAGCATTATTCAAAAACAGTTCTACTAGCAGTTGGTGGAGGTATTATTAATCCTCAGAAACTAACGCTGGAAGGTGCTGAGAAATATGAAATGTCCAATTTACACTATACCGTTCAATCCTATAAACGTTTTGTGAATAAGGATATCCTTATTTCTGGGGGCGGGAATGCGGCCATTGATTGGGCTGTCGAACTGAGCCCCATTGCTAAAAGTGTGACAGTGGTTTACCGTAAAGAAACATTATCAGCGCATGAGGCAACCGTAAAAGAAGCCCTTGATGCTGGTGTCCTGATTGAATGCAATACGACGATTACAAAGCTTTTAGCTAATGAAGATAAAACGGCTATTCAATTAGTGAGATGTGAAAACTCAAAAACAAAGGAAAGCTACACTCGTCAAATTGATGAGGTCATCATTAGTCATGGCTATAATTGTGAAGCGTCCCTCACGTTTGATGAAGCGATTTCGATTCCTAAAAAGGATGATTATTATTTCGAAGGCAAAGCAACAGGTGAAACAGTACAGCCTGGTATTTTTGCGGCAGGAGATATTTTATCATTTGAAGGAAAAATTAATTTGCTACTTGGGACATTCCAAGATGCAGCCAATGCGGTCAACTCTATTAAAACTTATTTAGAGCCAACTGCTTATCGCCATGGAATGGTGTCCTCTCATAATGAACTATTTAAAGAGAAAAACCGCTCCATTATCGAAAAAGAACTTGTCCCATCCCATTAATCATAATAGAAACCCTCTTCAAGAAAGCAATCTTAAGAGGGTTTCTTTCTTTTATTTGAATAAACTTAATAGTGCCCCCATCTGTCTTAACATATTTACGCCATTCGTAATCGTTCCAGCATGACCCATAATTGTATTTAGATGATCTGGCAACCTCCCTCCTATTCTAGGACCTTGAAATTGCTGATTGGGTGGATAGTTAGGTTGCATCGCTCTACCTCGAAATGGAGGACCAAAAGTTCCCATATTGTTTGAAGGATAGACTCCTCTTCTATAATTCGGCTGAAAATGTGGCATTTATACACCTCCTATCTAAAAGCTCTTCCCTAGTATATGTGCGCCTTTTATGAAGGAATTAGACGTATGAAGAAGTATCAAAAATTATCTATTTTTGTCCTATAAAATATAGGGATTTCTAGCTTTTCACCATATGTAAGGGAACCATACTAGTTTTCTTTTCATACTATATAAAAAAAGAAGGTGGTTTTCATTCAAAATTCTAATTATCTTCAATTGTTAGCGAAATTTGGTGTGGGTGGTGCCCATCCTGGGGGCATTAATCTATCAAAGGAAATCATGAAGAATTAGAGTATTCTACCAGCCTCTCATATTTTAGATGTTGGCTGTGGTACAGGACAAACAGCTGCCTTTTTAGCTTCCCATTATGCAGCCCACGTAACGGGTATCGATATCAATCCTATTATGATAGAAAAAGCACGTCACCGCATGAAAAAAGGACATTTATCAGTCAATGTCATTCAAGGCTCGATTGAGGAAACTACATTACCCAATGAAGCATTTGACTTTGTCCTTGCTGAATCAGTTCTTGCCTTTGTAAATAAACAACGTGCATTGCAAGAGATTTTCCGTTTATTGAAAAAAGGTGGACGCTTAATTGCCATTGAATTTACCGTCCCTATGCTCCTTTCCACACTGCAGGCAGACGACATCCAACAATTTTACGGATTTGATGCGCTCCTCACGAAAAAGGATTGGGTTGCTTTATTCCAAGAGACAGGGTTTCAAGATATTCGCATACAAAAAAACAAGGATATCTCATCCAAGCCAGAATTCCACATTTCTAAGGATATTGAATCCACCTTGTATGATGTCATGGATCAGCATTTGAGGATGAACGAAAAATACGATACTATTTTAGATTACCGCATCTATATATGTACAAAATAATCTTTTAGCCAGCATCCAAAGCGTTGCTGGTTTTTTGTTATGACACCTGTCATATAGTTTCTTTGACTCGTGTGAATAGGTTTTCCCCTCCTGTTTTTTTTATCATGAATATAAGAAAAACAAAGGAAGAGTGATAGAACAATGCAAACAAAACAAAGGCTTCCCTTTATCGATATGCTAAGAGGCTTCGCTGTTTTAGGAACGCTTGGAACAAATATTTGGATTTTTGCTTATCTCGGTGATTTATCGTATATCACAACGAGTAATTATACTGGTTGGTGGTCTTTCAATGATTTTTTACGCATGTTAGTGCTATTTTTTGTCAATGGAAAGCTTCTAGGATTATTAACGATTATGTTTGGGGTTGGATTACAGCTAAAATACCAGCAAGCACTTCGTAGAGGAAATGCTTGGCCTGGCGTGTATCTATGGACGATTGTCTTTTTAGGGTTGGAGGGACTGCTTCATTACACACTTGTCATGGAATATGATATTTTAATGAGCTACGCCGTTACTGCTTTTATCGTGGCCATTGTCATTAGATTAGGCGACAAAGTGATGACATGGGCTTTCTATCTTTTTGGTAGCTTTCATGTCCTCCTCATTTTCTTTATTTTTGTCATTTCCTTGCTTGCAGGTAGTGTTTCCCTAAATGGTATGGAAACTGTCGCAGCCATCTATGCAAACGGTACATGGCTGGAGCAAGTACAGCATCGCCTAACAAACTTTTTATTTTATCGGACAGAAGCTATTTTTATTATCCCCATGAATGTTTTTTTATTTATTCTTGGCGTCAAGTTCATGCGCAATGAGGTTTTTTCACCAACGAATAAAGGTCATCAGGCTCGACAAAAGCTGTTTACAATCGGTGTATTCATTGGCATTCCATTAAATCTGCTAATTTTTATTCCAGGGGGGCTTTTTGATTTACCTGTTCGTTATTTATGTGCGCCGATTCTATCGATTGGCTATATTGGAATTTTAGGTAAACTGGTAGAATATAAGAGGCTTGATTGGCTTTGGCAACGATTTGCCAATGTCGGCAAAATGTCATTAAGCTGTTATGTGCTGCAAAATGTGCTGGCGTCTATTATTTTTTACGGCTGGGGACTTGGCTTAGGTGGTCATGTAAATAGCATTATTATCATAAGTATTTGGATTGCCCTTTCTTGCCTGCAGCTAGTCCTAGCAACATTTTGGCAGCAGCAATTCCAGATTGGCCCGATGGAATGGGGACGTAAAAAAACGATTCACGCTTTGACAAAGAATAAGCAACAGAGGATGGTGTAAGCCATAAAAATATATCCCAGAGAACAAGTTAAACATTATTTAATCATCGATGTTGTATCTATAATTGTATTAGTAGCCATGGTGTTATGGTCTCAATCCACACTCCCTTTCATAGCTAAGTTAGCTATTTTATTCTTGTACCTAGGCGCCTTCTATATGGCTTTATGGAATCGAAATTGGAAGCTACTACTTGCCTCACTTATAGGCTTTCTTCTTATTACTATCCTTGCCATTTACGAGGACATCTTCATGTTAATTTTCGGATTTACCTTTGCCGATTTATTAGGGAGAGCGAAATCAAAATGGCATATTGCTAGCGGAATTTTGGGGATGGCTGTCATGTTTTTAATCGTTTTCTTGGCGACCACAAATTCCCTAGCACTTGTTGATTCACAGGTACTAATACCGATGATGATCATTCAATTGGTATTTCCTATCCTCATTTATTTTGTCGAAAAATCGAAAAATCTACAGAACGAATTGGCAGATGTTAATACCCAGCTTGTTCAGCAGGAGGAAAGACAGCGCATTGCTAGAGATCTTCATGACACCATTGGTCACACCCTGACGATGATTAAAGTGAAAACAGAATTGACTACTAAGCTTATCGACCGGGACCCTTCCAGTGTCAAACAAGAATTAAACGACATATTAGCTACAACACGTACAGCCCTAAAGCAAGTACGTGAGCTTGTTTCGGATATGAATTTCGTATCTCTACAAGCGGAGCTGCATCACTGCCAGCAGCTATTACAAAGTGCCAATATTAAGACCACCCTTCACAATCACTGTCCCAAAATTGTTCTTTCAAGTGTTGAGGAAACAATGCTAGCTTTATGTGTACGTGAGGCTACTACTAATATGCTAAAGCATAGTCAAGCTCAGAACTGCCATATGCAAATCCACTGTCGAACTAGACAATATACCATTGCTATTCAAGATGATGGGATTGGTTTGGAACAGAAGGGACTGGGCAATGGCATGAGCTCGATGAAAGAAAGAATGCGTGTTCTACAGGGGAATGCCCTGTTTGAAGACAATACAAAGACAGGCACAAAGGTGATATTGAGCATACCCATTCAAGATGGAAAGGAGCCCCCGTCATGATACGAGTTTTACTAGCAGAGGACCAACAAATGTTACGTGGTGCCTTAACATCCCTTTTGTCATTCGAACCCGATATTGAAGTAATCGCTGAAGTTTCTGATGGTCAAAAAGCATGGGACTACATTCAGCAGGAATTACCCGATGTTTGCCTTGTAGATATTGAAATGCCCCATCTCTCAGGGTTAGAGCTTGCAGAAAAAATTAAAGAGGCCAATTTGCCCTGCAAAGTGATGATTGTCACAACGTTTGCACGCCCAGGCTATTTACAAAAAGCAATGGATTGTGAAGTACACGGCTACTTACTGAAAGATGAACCGATTGATTATTTAATCGCTACGATTCGCAAGATTATGCAGGGTGAAAAGGTGGTCAGTAAAGATTTAGCCGCTACTTTATTTATGAAGGAGCAAAATCCTTTAAATGAGCGAGAAATTGCCGTGCTACAACTAGTGAAGGAAGGCTTAACCACTCACGAAATCAGTAAAAAATTATTTTTAACTAAAGGTACCATTCGTAATTATTTATCAACGTCTATTCAGAAACTACAAGTAGAATCAAGACAGCAAGCTGCTCAAATTGCGAGTGATAAAGGCTGGCTATAAATCAAAAAATCTCGCCACCACTGTGACGAGATTTTTTTATAGGAGAACGTATGACTGTTTATTTACCTTGTAGAACTACATTTTTCGCAGTAGCCCAATTATTTAATGGCATTACTGTATAGCTTACACCAGCTTTTAATGTGCCACCATTCGCAATATCAAAGATCCCTACTGCCCCTTTACGTGATGAATATCGATATTGAGCTTGTAATGTGCTGCCATCATTACCACGAAGTTCGACACTTCTGCCAGCTAATAAATCCGATTGGGGATCATTTGTTAATTGTAATTCAAATGATTGTCTATCGATAGCATTAGCTGATTGCAATGTAAATGGTGCCTTTTTATTGGCAACAAAGCTCTTTACATCAATTTCTGCCCATTGAGAGTACACTCGGTACGTGACACCCTGTTTTAAAGTTTGACCTGCGGGTAATCTAAATTGAGGTGCTTGTTTACCATCAGCTGCTTGTGTGAAAGGCACATAATTAGCAACAAACTCCTCCCCTTCACTTGTTTTCACTATCACATAGCGATCACGTAAAGAAGAAATAACATCAAAACGCTTCCCACTTGCATCACGATTTTGACGATCTATGCTAAATGCAAGATCTCCACGTCCTCCACGGTAAGCCTCAATGATATTAGCATAATCCACTACACCATCCTCTTGGAATGACTCCAATGTAAAAGTATCATCCGTTACTTGCGCCACATTTCGTACAAGTACTTTTTCATCTGTCCCTCCAAAGACTCTATTACGTTGTTCTTTATAGCTTAATCTGTAGATGAAATCATCTTCCTGGAACGTAACAGGTACAATATATGTACTCGTAGAACCGGTCATTAATCGTGGAACATTGACAATCTCTAAATTTCCATTAAAATTAAAATCTTTTTTTATGGCCTCTAAATTGTTTGGATCAATATCGGCTGCTGCTAAAGGTTGGGTAAATGTAACTTGTAATGTCATTGTGTTTATTGGCTTAACTTTAGTAATTCTCGCCACCTGCTCATTGTTCACAGCTGCTACTACTTTCTGACCTGCTGCATCTGCATTTAACGGCTCACTAAATGTAACTAGACCTGCTGATAATACCGATAAAGCTAGTGCTGCTGGGACGATACGTTTTCTCAATTTCATCTTACAAACTCCTCTTTTGGTTTAATTTGGTTTACAATATTTATCATAAAGTCCATATCTAAACTGCCAATAAATAAACTATTAAAAAAGAATTAAAAAATAGAGAAATATATTTAAGATTAGCGTTGACGATAGAAAAAAGGCCATCGAGAGTGAATTCTCGATGGCCTTTATTTCAGCACGACTATTAGATGAATGACTTTAGGCTGAAATGAGAAATATAGTACTTTATGCAGAAAAGTGCTTGGAACAAAGGGCGACGACTCCCATACCGGCTTTACTTGGCTCCTGCGGCAATAAGGATTTCTTCAATCTCCTTAAATCCTTTCTGTTTCGCATGCTGTAAGGGTGACACATTATTTTTATCTGGAATATTGACGTCAGCACCATGATCAACCAATAGTTGAATGGCCGTTTGCTGTGTTGGATTGCCGTCATTTAAAACGATCGCTTCCATTAATGCCGTCCATCCCAAATGATTGATATGATTCACATCGATGTTAGTGGTAGTTAATAATTCCTCAATGACATTAATATAGCCGTGCTCAGCTGCAGGAATTAATGCCGTTCCCCCATAGCGATTTACAATTGTAGGATCGGCACCTGCTTGAATCGTTAACTTTAATATATCTAAATAGCCTTCCGCACCTGCATATAAGAAAGGCGTGTTTTTCATATCATCCTGGATGTTTACATCGGCACCTGCATCGATTAGTAATCTCGCTGCTTCCACATCCTGATTATAAGTAGCAATCATTAATGCTGTTCGATTATTTGAGTCCTGCGCATTAATATCTACTTTTTCATTGATAACCCTTTTAAGCAATTCTATATTTCTTTTTTCTACCGCTTGAAACAATTGACTTGCCAAATCTGTTGCCACCTCCTCATTTCCAGTTTTATTAATCTTTATGGCCTCCGTATCATTTGGGGCACATCCCTGCAGTAAAAATGATAAAGCGATCGTGACCGCTTGCATTTTTTTCATTTGCTCTGCACCGTCCTCACTAGTTAATTTTGTTGTAATAGTCTTAGTTTACAAGTCATTGCTAAATTGCCTATTAACCATTTCTTAAAAAAGTCTAAAATTTCAATAAAAAACCTCGTCAAGACGACGAGGCATTGATCTTATACATTTAGGCGGTAACCTGCACCCCATACGGTTTCCAAAAACTTTGGCTGTGCAGGATCACGTTCAATTTTTTCACGTAGCTTTCGTATATGCACAGTAACAGTGGAAACATCTGCAGCGGATTCATAGCCCCAGTTTCGCTCATATAATTGTTCTTTACTTAACACTTGATTCGGATGTTTGACAAAAAATACAAGCAAATCGAATTCCTTCGTTGTAAAGGCCACTTCTTCACCATTCACAAACACCTTACGAGCGGATGTATCGATCGTAATACCATGGATAGACAACATATTATTCGTTGGCTGGTTAGAGGCTAAACGCTCATATCTTGATAAATGCGCCTTAACCCTTGCCACAAGCTCACTTGGACTAAAGGGCTTGGTAATATAATCATCTGCTCCTAAACCAAGCCCTCGGATTTTATCTATATCCTCTTTTTTTGCCGACACAAATAAGATGGGAATATTGTTCACTGCTCGAATTTGTTTACAAATTTCAAAGCCATTCATACCTGGAAGCATAATATCTAAAATAATTAAATCATAATCTCCATGAAGCGCCTGCTTCAGCCCCTCATCGCCATTATGTTGTATATCTACCATAAAATCATTAATTTCTAAATAATCACGTTGGAGCTCTGCTATGCTCACTTCATCTTCAATTAATAGTATTTTTTTCATGATCTTTCCTCATTTCCTCATCCTTTTTCAATGAAATGAAAATGCTCGTTCCCTTTGTCAATTCACTCTTTGCCCAAATATCGCCGCCCATTTCAAGGACGATTTGTTTTGCAATCGCTAACCCAAGACCGCTACCACCTGTTTGCGAATTTCGAGAAGGTTCCGCACGATAAAAACGGTCAAATATATGTGGTAATGCAGTAGGATCAATTCCCGTACCATTATCCGTAACTTGAATGATGGCATCATCTACTCGTTCATGCAGGGAAATAATAATCTGCTTATAGGGTTTATCCATATATTTTTCACTATTGCTCAATAAATTAGATAAGACACGTCTTAACTTATCCCTGTCTGCCATAGCAAAAAGCGGTGAGCCTGCTGATATATATTGTAAATGAATATCTCTGGCAATAAAGTCAAAACTAGCATCCTCCACATAATCATGCATATATTGTTGAAGATTCACACTGTCCATCTGGAACGGAACTTTTTTCAAATCCAATTTGGAAAATAAGAATAATTCATCAATTAATACGTCCATATCCTTAGCTTTCGTATAGATCGTCGTTAAATATTTATCCATTTTCTCTTCGGTATTCGCTACACCATCTTTAATACCTTCTACATAGCCAATAATAGAGGTCATCGGTGTTTTTAAATCATGGGAGATATTCGATAAAAGTTCTTTCCGATTCTCTTCATATTGAAGCTGAATTTGTACAGACTCCTTGAGCTTAACTCTCATTTCCTCAAACGATCGATTGAGCTGACCTATTTCATCATTAGAATGGGATGTAATTTCAAAATCTAAATCGCCCGATTTAATTCGTTGAGCCCCTTCTTTTAAGGCTGTAATAGGGTTAATGATACTTCTAGACACTAAATAATTTAATAAACCAATAATCATTAGAAATAATACAAATAAGATACCTAATAAAATAGGTAATAATTCTCGCGTTATTTCCGCATGTGAACTTACCTCTCTTAAAACAAATATACTCCCCTCCGTTTTGTCAGGGAAATAAAAATCAAACTTCACATACGTATAAAACGCTTGATTAATCATGATTGTGTCACGTGAATTAATATTGGTCGCCTCAAAACCTGGTAAACTTTGCAGTAATAATTGTTGATGCTCTTGCTGTGTGGCATAAACAATTTGATGGTCTTTCCGCACTACAATCTCAATGGAAGGAGCATTGATCGTTTGTAGCTGTTCAATATCTAAAAGCTGCTGGGGATTTTTTTTAGCCAATAATTTCAAATCTAAAAAAGCATTTTCCTCTACTGTTGTTAAAGGCTTTTGGACATATGACTTTTTGTAAAAATGCTCAATTGCTTTCACATCACCTGTGATCGCAAAGGCAAAAAGAAAAACCGCTGCAAGTAAAAGCGTGATCGCAATAATAATAACGCCTACATACGATAGCAAAAACCTCGTTTTAATCGACATCTAAATTCCCCCAATTAGCTGAAACTACTAGCAATGTATCATACAAATCTTAAAACTTTATAAAATCGCGCTGAAAAATCTATAAATAATTTTGCATCAACATAGTATTCGGCTTACACCAACTGAAATAATCAACACAAAAAAGATACGACACATTTTGGTTGTGCCGTATCCATTATCGTTATTTAGTTTCTTCTGCTCTTAGTTTCTTTTTAGTTTGCCATCCTAAAATGACATATTCAATCAACACCACTGCGATCAATGATGCACCGAATAATGGCATGATAATCCCTAAAATAATAAGGAAGATAACGAAAGGAAGTGAGATTTTATGTGAAATTTGTGGTGGCGCAGACAGCTCACCTTTTTTCCTACGTAAAATCCAAGTGCGAATTCCCCATACAATTACTGCTAAAAAGGCTAAACATACGAGTAAGTTTAACAGCTTATTTGGCCAGCCAAACAAATGACCTTCATGTAAAGGAATGCCCCATGTAAAGAACTTCGCCAGCATACCATAATCCTCGTAGTTAACTTGATCAATAAACTTGCCGCTATATTGATCAAAATACATGGTTGCTTCGTCTGTCGGCTTGACATCAAGCCCTGTTACACCTGAGTTACTAGCCTTTGCCACTGTATAAACGCCTTCTTCGTCTGACGGATAAATAATCGAATAAGGTTTGGCGATATTCATGGTCGTGATTTCTTTTTCAAGATTAGCAATCGTCATTTGGTTGTCGTTTGTATAACGAACAGACCCACCACCGTGATGCTGTGCATGTTCTCCCTCAGATGTTGGAGCCTCTAATTGACGAGTTGCCCATGGAATTTCAGACACATCTGATGTTGGTGGCTTTTGCTGTAATAATGGGTAGCCGAAAGTTGGACTTTCTGATGCTATATTGGCCAGTATTGAACCTTGAAAAGCCGACCATAAAAGCCCTGTAGAAATAAACATCACCATTGGAATAGTAATGATTGTCCCAACAAGCGCATGGTATCTCTTACTTTTTTGTCGTTTATTTTCCGACTTGCGCTTTTTCAATAAATCGCCTTTAAATGTCATATAAAGTCCAGATAGTAATAAAAAGATCGTCCAGCATGCCGCAAGTTCTACTAAATAATTGACAAATGTCCCCCCAATAAATAGAGAGCTATGGGTATTTCTCATAATATTAGAAAATGTATAATTGGCATCCTGACTACCAACCATTTGATTTTGATCATCTAAAAATACATATTTCTGTTCATTGCCATTTGATAAAGTTAAACGTGTATTATAAGGCTCTTCCAACATAATCACTTTTGTCGTGGAGTATCCTGCAAATGCTGCCTCTGCTTTTTCCACTGCTTCATCAATTGTTAAGACCTCTTCTTTATGGCTATCGCCAAAAAAATAATCATCGTATAAGCGATTTTCTACATCTGTAAAAAACAAATAACCGATCCCACTTAATGTGAGAGATAGCAGTAATGGCGTAATACACAGAGCTGCGAAAAAATGCAAACGCCAAAACCTTGAATAAAGCAGATTTTTCATTTTTAGTCTCCAATCTATTTGATCAAATACGCCTCACCGTAATTGCCGCTGTTGTTAGGCTGCGACCAGATTTTGAAGAGGAGCTTGGCCGGAAAGTTCCTCTTCAAAATCTGTGATATCCGCTTGAGGCATTATCTTGATTCAGTAGGCGTTTGAACACTCAATTAGCATCTATCGCCCCTATGAAGGAGGAACCTTCTGAATTTGGTACTACTTTCAGTACAAACATTTGCTGAATGAAGATAAATATCAAATTTATTATATAAAGTAAAAGTGAAATATGAATGAAGTCCTAAAGGCAGTTTTATGACAAACAAATGTATTCCTAGTGGTATTATGCTATTTATCAATAAAAAAATCATAGCCAAACAAGTAATCATACAAGTTTGGCTACGAAATAGGGTAAATTTATAAACTCATATTCACAAGGATTTTACATTGACTACGATCTTTCATGAGTGCTTCAAAGCCTTTTTCAACGATATCCTCTAAAGCAATTTGGCTTGTAATCACTGCCTGTCCATCGATTACCCCACGGGCTAGTAATCGAATGACCTCTGGGAAAATATTTACGTAAGCGAATGAACCGCTAATTTTCACTTCAGGGGAAACTACCGCATTCGGATTGAATTCAACTGGTTTTTCCCAAACACTGACGATTTTAAATTCACCACCCGGATGAACAGCACTTACGCCGCTTGAGAAGGTTGCTTGTACACCTGCTGCGTCATATGCAACATCCACACCGCCATTTGTTTTTTCACGAATAAAGGCAACAGCATCTGTGTCGATTGGATTAATGACATAGGTTGCGCCTAGCTCCAATGCTTTTTGGCGTCGTTCATCCGAAACCTCTACTACAAAGATTTCACTTGCTCCTGCTGCTTTCACAGCTTGCAAAATTAATAAGCCAATGGGACCTGCACCAAAAATAGCGGCTGTGTCTCCAAGCTTTAATTGACTTTGACGAACAGCATGAACGGCTACGGCTGTAGGTTCAACAAGTGCGCCTAGCTCTAAGCTCATACCTTCATGAAGATGATAAATATTTTCCTCACGAACAACAGCATATTCAGCAAAACCACCTGAAATCGTATAACCATATGACTGGCCGCTTTTACATAAGTTAGAATAGCCATGTTTACAGTTCGCACATTTTCCACATGGGATAGGTGGTTCCACTGCCACACGATCTCCCACTTTGGTATGAGTGACACCCTCTGCGACCTCCACAACTACTCCCGAAAATTCATGTCCTAATACGGGCTGTGTACGGAATGCATAAGCACCACCTACATACTCATGTAAATCACTGCCACATATCCCTGCAAACGCAATTTTTACTTTCACCATTCCATTTTCTAGTACAGGTAGTTCGGCTTCCTCTACCCGTATATCTTTCATGCCATAAAATTTTGCTGCTTTCATTGTGATTACCTTCTTTTTAATAGTTTGTTTGTAGACCATTTAACACGAAATCGACTGCAAGATCTGCAATTTGTTCAGGTGTTAATGGCAATGCAGATCGATTTAAAAATGGATTATTGAGTGAGTACATTAATGTCCCCATGATGAAGTTAAGAGCAATATCAATGGAATCAAAATGAATTGTTCGTTGCTCTAAACAAGCTTGTAAAATTGTCCGAAGCTGCTCCCAGGAAGGTAGAAATACGTCCTTCAGCATCTCTAATCGTGGGCTATTCATCACAATCTCTTGCTGTAAAATATCAATTAATTCATGCTCGTGAATGCGATAAAGGACAAAGTTTCTGCAAAAGCTACGAAGTGCTTCTAGTGAATCATTGACATCATAATGCGCATTCATAAAAGTATGGCGGAGTGGCTCGAATAGTGCATTAAAAACATTTTCTTTGCCACCGAAATGATAGGAAACAAGGGCGAGTGATACATTTGCTTCATCACAAATTTGTCTCACCGTCGTTCCATCGTATCCTCTTGAAGAAAACAATAATTTTGCCGCCTGTAAAATTTGATCTTTTACCTCTTTATTTTTTTCTTTTAGTATTAAATCCTTCTTATCGACAGGTCTCACCTCTTTTTTTGAACAAGTGTTCAAAACGATTGTTCAATAGAATCTTACGCCTCTTACAAAATGTTGTCAACAAATGCGCAATAAAAAAGGCTACCCCATAAAGAAGTAGCCTTCAAAACCTTGATTATCCAATTAATTCCTTCATCACATTCGCGTACGCTGCTAAAATAGATTGCTCATGTGCCGTATCATGCCCAACATATTGTTCAACAAGCTCCTTCAAAGGCTTTGGCTCTTGCATAATTTCAAATTTAAATAAACTTTCATAGTACTCAACAACTTGTGGATTCATGTGGACCACTCCTTTAATAATTTACATAAAAAAGACATCTTTCCCTCATTAGAAAGATGTCTTTTATGACAAATACACGACATAATACGATGTTTGCCATATGGAAATAAGCTTTCTATTATTCATAGAAGCTACCTTGTTAGCAATCATCGTACTATGAGCATGCAGGAGAATTTCTCTAGTCACACTCAACACCCCCTATCCGCGTAGGTTTTTTGGCTGTACTAGATAAAGGCAGGTCTCCTGGCTTATGTTCATCACACCTTTCACCTTCCCATTACAAGGCGTAACAGTGGTCTCTTGAAATGTGCTCCCATTTACAGTTGCGGGACAGCGTCGGATTTTCACCGATCTTCCCTTTTAAACAAACCCAATTTGGTTTGTACCTCTATCCTATTATTCCGTTTTTATTATTATACCATAAGGTTTGTACGATCTTAATAGATTCCAAAAAACTATAGTTTATTCACCCATCCAGCTATTTCGACCATATTTTTAGCACTGTACACCTCACTTAAAGTGAATAATGCAAAGACTAATTACATTAGATAAAATAAAAATAAGATTAGTTTATAGGAGGTATTATCAGAATGAAGGTTTCGACTATTAACGCCGTATATCAATTGTCATTTATGCCGAGAATATTTCCTGTTAATTGTTATTTTGTAGAAGAGCAACATGAGCTAACACTGATTGATGCCGCATTACCATATAGTGCAAAAAGTATTATGGATGTAGCTAAAACTATAGGAAAACCAATAACGAAAATCATAATTACCCATGCACATAATGATCATATAGGAGCGTTAGATACATTAAAAGAAGAAATACCTGATTGTCAGGTGTATATCTCTTCAAGGGATGCCCTATTATTGGAGGGGAATAAAACTTTGCTTCCCCATGAAAAGTCTGTACCGATCAAGGGAGGGCTCCCTAAAAACATTAAAACGAAACCAGACCTATTCCTGGAAGAAGGTGCACGGGTTGGTTCATTAGAAGTGATTGCAACCCCAGGTCACACTCCTGGTTCTATTACTCTTTTCGACACACGCAATAGAAGTTTAATTGCTGGAGACGCCCTTATAACAAGAGGAAAGCTTGTCGTATCAGGTATGATGAATCCATTATTTCCGTTTCCTGCCCTTGCTACATGGGATAAAAGCACAGCACTTGAAAGCGCAAAAAAATTAAGTAAATTAAAGCCAAGTCTACTAGCTGTCGGTCATGGAAAGATGTTAATGCAGCCACAGAAGCTTTTGGCAATAGCTATTGCAGAAGCAGAAAAAAGTTTACAAAGACAATAGCAGAGAAATTGGAAGTGCGACCTCCTACCCTGTATAGCCATCTTGATGGATTCCCTGAATTGAAGCAAAAAAATTAGGTCAAGGGCCTGTATGCATATATGCTTCAAGCAACAGTTTGACGCTCAGGCGATGATGCCATCCGTGCAATCAGTAAAGCTTATATTCAATTTGTTCGAGATCACCCCGGGTTATATAATGCATGCACTCGCTTCCCAGATGCTAATGACCCTAATTTAAAGCAGGCTCAAGAATCTATCGAACAGCTTGTACTTGATGTATTAGAAACCTATCATTTGCAAGATGAAATGGCGATTCATATGGGTAGAGGACTACGCAGTATTCTTCATGGATTCACCTCTATTGAACAATTAGGGGAATTCGGGATGCCTCTTGATAGAAATAAAAGCTTTTCCATCTTACTAAACACTTTTATAGAAGGTATTCATGCAGTTATGCTCAATCAGCCTGAGACGTAGATGTTGCCATACCACCCTACTTTGTAAATATTTAGGGATTAATTTATAATTAACTATAAATATAATGGGAGGTATAACTATGATTATTGCTTTACATCATGTGCAAATTACTATTCCAAAAGGTTCAGAGGAGCAAGGGAAAGATTTTTATTGCGGTATCTTAGGTCTAAAAGAAATAGAAAAACCCGATTCTCTGAAAGGTAGAGGCGGGTTTTGGTTACAGCTCGGTCACCAAGAGGTACATGTAGGAACAGAGAATGGCTTTGATCGATTGTCGACAAAGGCTCATATTGCGTATCAAGTTGAAGATATTGATTATTGGAAGACAAAACTAGTCGAACATCAAATAGAAATAATAGAATCTGTACCTATCCCAAGCTATGAGCGTTTTGAATTCCGAGATCCATTTGGTAATCGATTAGAAATCATACAGGCAATTGCCTAAACTGTCCTAGTTGAGGGCA
Organism: Lysinibacillus sp. GbtcB16; assembly: GCF_019091145.1. Lineage (NCBI taxonomy): Bacteria > Bacillati > Bacillota > Bacilli > Caryophanales > Bacillaceae > Lysinibacillus > Lysinibacillus sp. GbtcB16. Next base: position 1,184,775 of record NZ_JAGXJV010000001.1, on the reverse strand, counting down.
GTTTTTTTGTATGAAACCCGCCCATATTACAGTTTACTGAAACATTTGTAATATAACTGTAAATTCCTTCGATAAAGCCATTTATAGCAGGCGTTGAGGCACTCCCCACTTCTCCCTGGAAACATTTACCGCCAAGAAGCCCTATATTTTCATGCTACGATTATTTCCAAGGCAAGACGATACAGGAGAAATCCTACTAGATGCTTCAGGAGGTAATATACAACATGAATAAACGATTTTTATCTACAACACTCGCATTAACAATTGGATTTAGCTCATTCGGATTAGTCCAAACAGCAATGCAGCCAATTCAAGTAGAGGCAGCTACAACAAATACACAAAACAACGCTCAGGCAGTTGCCGCTAAAGCCGATCAATTGATTCAAACTGGTAAAAGCTTAATGGGTCAATCGACATATAGCAATACGGTTTACAAGCCTACATATCCTTATAAATTTTCTTGTGCTTCATTTTTAATGTATATCTTCGAGAAAAATGGTGTAGATCTTGGGACGTATAATGAAAACTATATGATACAACAAGGCACATATGTAGCGCGAAACCAATTACAAAAAGGTGATTTACTATTCTTTAAGAGTAAAAAAACAGGCACGGATCCCGATCATGTAGGTATGTATATTGGTGGCAATAAAATGATCCACATGGCTGATTCCAAGCAAAATATCGTAATCTCAGATTTAAATAGTAAACCATATTATACTGAAAACTATGTATCAGCACGACGCGTTTTACCTACCCTACTATCTGCCAACCCAGCAACAAAAGGCGATAAAATTGTAGAGAATGCGCTAACTTATAAAAATAAAGCAACGATTAGTTCTTCAACGAATGAATCGAGCCTACGCTTTACAGCTCCAGCATTTGTCGATTTCGTCTATCGTAAAAGCGGTGTGACATTAGGCGCAAAATCGTTAACTGATTTAATGAACCAAGGATCAACGGTAGCACGTGCAAACTTGAAAAAGGGTGATTTAGTATTCTTCAATAGTGTGGCAGGCTCAAAAAATCCTTCAATTGTTGGGATTTATGCTGGTGATCACCGTATTATCATCCCTAATTCCGATGGTGTAATGACGAGAGTTTTATTAGTTGATTATTATAAAGAACACTATATTACAGCTAAGCGGGTTTTCTCTGACACCCCCTCGGTAAGTGCACCTTCAGCGAATACGTCTGCCGATAAAATTATTGCTACAGCTTCAGGTTTAACTAGCAAAGCAAAATTTGGCTATACGTATAATGAGAGTGCACTAACTTTCACAAGTGCGGGGTTTACGTACTATGTATTTAACAAGAACGGCATTGATTTAAAGGATAAACTAGCGAGCAAACAGGCTTTAGTTGGTACAAAAGTGCTCAAGTCTCAGCTTCAAAAAGGTGATTTATTGTTCTTCTCAACGAATGATGGAGGAGCAAATATTACACAAACAGGTATCTATTTAGGAAATAATCAATATATTAGTATGACAACTAACAATGTTGTCAAACAAAATTTAAGTTCCACTTGGGCGCAAAAGAATTATGTTACAGCTCGCCGTGTGTTAAAATAACAAAGCTTTAAATGGTAGGGTGTCTCAAATAATAGAGACACCCTTTTAAATTAGGATAAATTTTTAAGATTATTGGCAAATTCAATCATAGATCTACTCGACATCGGTCCTTTTATAAGAACAATCGTGTCCGCGTCAAGCTTTGGTTTCAATAATTCTAAAACACCTGTTACATCTTTAAACGTATGAACCTCTGCTTTAGTTCCATCTTTTTTCGCTTGGTCGGCAATTGCCTCTGCCCTTTTGCCGATTGTAATTAATGTATCTATCTGTCTTTCAGCTACTTTGGAGCCAATTTCCCGATGATATTTTTCTTCAAAATTCCCTAATCGCTTTATATCCCCTAGCACAAGAATAACTTTTTTCTCTTTCCCTACTGTATCTAACACTTTCAAGGCTGCTTCGACAGAAGTCGGATTATTGGTCCACGTATCATCAATAATCGTACTGTCACCTATGCCTGTCGTAAATTCTAAATGTCTCGCCATCTGTTTAAAGGTTCTTAACCCTGCAATGGCTTGACGTATGGAAAGTCCCATTTCGCTACAGGCAGCAATGGCGGCTAAAGCATTATATACTTGATGCTCACCGTAACCAGGTACAAACACATTATACTTAGTGTCTGCTACTTCTAGCACGAATTTCATGCCTGTATGAGCAAATTCTATAGCGGAAGCTTTGTAATCAGCCGAATCCTGTAAGCCAAATCTAATCATTTTCCCTTTAAATTTTTGTAATGAAATTTTTGCGATATTGGCATCATCTGCATTAATTATTAGTGTACCATCTGCTCGAATTCCCTCGACTATCTCTGCTTTCGCTTTAATATAACCTTCAAGATTGAGACAGCCATCTAAATGGTGAACACCAATATTTGTAATAATGCCGATAGTCGGCTGATAGATCATGCATTGATGTTTTATGTTACCTGTATTCCCTAAGCCTAGTTCAAAAATGGCTGCCTGTGTCTTATCATCAACACCCGTCAAATAGGGCAATGATTGCCTTGGTTCATTTTTACTACTAACAGATGCTTGCACTTGCCAATGTTTACTAGCGATATGTTTTAGCATCTCTTTCGTTGTCGTTTTACCACAGGTTCCTGTCAATGCCACTACTGGAATTTGAAAAAGGCCACGGTAATATTCGATAAATGTCCAGTATGCCTGCGCAACGCTTTTGACGTGTAAAACCGTTGTATTATCTAACGCATTTTTCAACTCAGTAGCTGGTTTATCGGAAATGACAAGGGATGGCCCCTTTCTATCAATCTCTTGCCAATTGATTTTATCACTTCGACTAACAAACATAAGTGTGTGATTGTGAATTAAATCATGTCGATTATAGTAGATTGCATGCTTCACAGACCATTGATCTGATCCATGGATAATTTTCCCCTGTAGGACGCTTCTAATTTTTTGCACACTAATGGATTGCAAGTGTACTACGCCTCCTTTCTTTATCAATCTTGTACAGACCTATTAATTCTCTTGAACAAGAATGCTACATTTTTGATCAATTACTATACCTTATTAGAGTGGCATTCTATATGACACAGTTAATATCCTATAAATAAAGAAGTGAGCTAAACTGTGGGAGGTGGTGGTTTAAATTTAAGCTCAGCTGCTAATTTCGAAACCTGTTCACTATACATATCACCCTTTATAAGGACTATCGTATTTTCATCTACAATCTGCTGTAACAATGGATAAACAAGCGTGCTATTTTTATAGGTATAAACAGGAGCGTTAAACCCTAAATTCACAGCATGATCAGCCATGATTCGCGCGTGCTCTCCAATAGTAATGAGCACATCCACACCAATACGGTGAATTAATTCACCCGCCTGCTCATGAATAATATAGCCCCATGAACCCAAATCGGTAATCGTGCCAATAACAGCAATTTTTTTCTTGCCTACTCCGAGATCATTCAACACTTTTAAGCCTGCCTCTAAGGAAGTTGTAGTAATACTCCATGTATCATCTAAAAGCATGGAATGATTAATGCCCTCAAAGAGCTGTAATTGCTTTTTCAATTGACGGAAAGATTGGAGTTGATTGGCTGACACCGGAATGGGTACCCCTATTTCATAGGCCGCTGCAATGGCAGCAAGGGCGTTGTACACTTGATGTTGGCCAAATCCTGGTACAAAAATGTCATAGATTTTTCTATTATGGTGCAGCTTAAAATTCATACCCTTTTGATAATATTGGATATGGCTTGCACGAAAATGACAGGAATCATGGATGCCTACCTTCAATACGCGCCCATTAAACTTAGAGATATCTAGCTTTTTAGTATTCATATCCTCAGCGTTTATGATGAGGGTCCCTTTTGGCTGAATGATGTCTAGCATTTCTCCCTTCGCCTGAATATAGCCTTCAAGCGTCTTACAATAATTCAAATGATGGGCACCAATATTAGTAATAATCCCAATAGTCGGCTTAAAATATTTCCCTGCATTCGTGACATCCCCCGGTGAGCCAACAGCTGTTTCAAATACAGCTGCCTCTGTGTCATCTTCAATATTCAGTAAATATTGCAATGATGCCGTTCTTGAGTTACTACTTAAGGTCGTTGCTGTCACTTGTCGATCAGCAGAAAGAATATGTTTAATCATCTCTTTCGTTGTTGTTTTGCCTGAAGTACCCGTAATCGCAACAATCGGGATATGAAACTGATTGCGATAAAAATGAACAAATCTCCAATATGCCTCATCTACATTCGCAACCTGTATGATGATGATTTGGGCTGGAATGTCATTTGGCCGATATGCTCTGTCGGTCACTATTACAAGAGGAGAAAGTGGCTCAAGACTTTTCCAATTAACAATACGTTTACTTGTAAAAAGGGCCGTATTGGGCTTTTTCACTTGTTTTAATCGATAAGCACCATGCTGTATGAGCATTTCCTCAGACCCTTGCACTAAATAGCCCGCCGTAATCATTGCTAAATTTTTCACCGAAAGAGGCTTCATATCTTTTCTCCCTCCTTTCTTTTCTAGTATATGTAATCTCTTAAAAGTTGCTTGGATGTAGACAAGATACACAACTAGAAGAAAACTATTTCGTTGCATATATATAAAGGTGATTAAGTATCTAAGTACCAATAGAAGGAGTGATATACCTGAAAGCGATTGTATTTATCGGTACAAACAAATCCGGGTCTAGTCGTGAAGCAACAAGAGCAGCTGAAAGATTAGGCTATTTCACAATACTTTTCACCAATAATGAAAAACAACTTCAGCAGCGCCGATCTTACCCCGATATTCATAGAATGATACTCATTGATACTTTGAATATCGAAAGAATGAAAGAGGAAATTGATAAATTAGGAAAAACCGGATTAGAGATAAAAAGTATCGTTAGTTTTGTTGATCCATTTGTCCATGTTGCTTCCATGCTATGTGATGAATTTTGTCATAACTATACATCCTCCTCCGCTATTGAAATTATGGAGGATAAGGAAAAAACAAGAAATTATTTGAAAGACCAACCCTACTCACCAAAATTTTCACTCATGAAGCCTAATGAACCTATTGCGAAAAATTTAACATTTCCATTAATCGTGAAATCACCAAAGTCAACAGGATCAAAAGATGTACTATTAGCAACGGATGCCGACCAGCTGAATAACCACCTCAAAGCATTGCGCAGTAAAAACCCCTATGAAACGATTATGATTGAAGAATATTTGGAAGGCCCCCAATATTTAGTGGAGGCGGTCGTATATCAACGTCAATCACATGTCATTGGCATTATTGAGCAGGAAATTACCCAAGGAAAACGGTTTATCATAACAGGCTATGGCGTATTAGTGAAAGCTCCTTTGGATATACAGGCAGGCATTGAGGAAGTTCTTCAATCCATCGTTAAAGCTTTTGATATTGAAAATGGTGCTCTTCATTTGGAACTCCGCCTGACAAAAAACGGCTGGAAGCTCATTGAGATTAACCCAAGGATTTCTGGAGGTGCTATGAACAATATGCTTCAAGCGGCTCTCGGATTTAGTTTAGTGGAAGAAACACTAAAGCTCCTTCTTGGTGAAGAGCCTAATCTTAAGCCTAGACATAAAAAGTTTGTTTACACAAAATATGTCATTGTGGAAAGCAAAGGAATTTTAGAAAAAGTGATTGGCAGAACAAGAGCGACGAATTCAACTGGAGTAGTCGAGGTTTATGTTAAGCCAAGGAAAGGTACTTTATTAACCCCTCCTTTATCAATGGGTCACCGTTATGCCTATGTCATTGCACAAGGCTCAACTCTATCAGAAGCTCGGAATCATGCAACAACTGCCGCTAAAGAAATTAAATTTATTTTAAGAGTATGAAAAAAAATCCCGAATAATTGCCGCTTGCCAGTGGACAGTTACTCGGGTTTTTATATACATTCATTTACCTTGACGTCATTGATTATTCTTCTTTTAATGTTTGGTCCAAATATTTCACCGTTTCAAACATATTCGTTTTACTAGCACCCTTGACGAGAATCGTATCATGAGGTTTGATGAGTTTATCTAGCAGTGCATGCAAGGCATCTTTATTAATAAAATGATGTACTCTAGATGGGTCCATACCCATTTCAATTGCTGCATTGCTCATTTCATCTGTCCTAAATCCATAGGTAATGAATTCATCAATGCCTTCCTCGTAAATATACTCGCCAACCTTCCGATATTCTTCTTCCCTCAACACGCCAAGCTCTCGCATTTGTCCAATAATCGCCACTTTACGTTTCTTGGCAATATTCGTCAATACATCAATCGCTGCTCGGACTCCTTGTGGATGGGAGTGAACCGTATCATCTATTACCGTAATATCATCGCGCAAGTTATAAATCGTTAAGCGTCTTGGTGGCTTTTTAAAGTTGAGCCCCGCTTGAATATCCAATGGACTAAACCCTAAATAATCTGCTACAGCTACAGCATTAAGGGCATTGTAAACATGATGCTCTCCCAGAATTGGAATATACAATTCTATTTCTTGCCCATGCAGCTTCATTTTAAAGGACATGCCAATATCTTTATACTGAAGATCATATGCCCGGTAATCAGCATCTCTTTTTATGCCCACTGTTAGCATTTTCCCTTTAAATTGCTGGGTCTCTAAAAATCTTGAATTGTCATCATCTTTATTCAAGATTAATAGCCCTTGCTGATCCATCCCATGAATCAATTCAGATTTCGCCTTTGCAACACCTCTTACATCCCCATCAAAGTTACCTACATGGGCTAAACCAATATTCGTCACTATACTAATATTCGGTTGAATGATGCTGCAGTGATTCGTAATAATACCTGGGTAGGCCATGCCATACTCTAATACGACAGCCTGATGGGAATCATTAATTTCTTCCTTATGCTTTTTTGTATGCTCTGTCGTATTCCAATAATCCTTTGATTCAAACACATTCCATTGTTTTGATAAAATCGAACCGACAAATGCTTTGGTTGTTGTTTTTCCCGCACTTCCCGTAATCGCAATAATAGGAAGGTTCTTTTTGACCTCCACTGGATTGCTTTTTTGTTGTACAATCTCCTTTTTGACCTCCACTGGATTGCTCTTCTGTTGAACAATTTTCTTTTTTACACGTTTTGGATTTTTTGCAAGATACATCGCATAGCGGATGGAATTAATCACGACATCTAATTCTAAATAAAAAGCAGGAGGACAGCCTGGACGCCAATTTACCTCATACATCCAAATTTTTTGTTGTTGATCTAAACCAACATCAATGCCAATTTCATCAATGACTTCCCCAAATTTCTCCATTTGTATGTCATCTAGATGATGAGCCAGTGCTAAAGAGAAATGCTCGAGCATTCGCCGAATGTTGTAGGCTTCTTCCTTGAACTCTTGCTCTAAAAATGGATCTAAGTAATTGGTGAATCCTCCATTGTTAATATTCGGGATGATAGAGCCATTTGGAGCAATCCGAGGATAAACAGTCGTCACCACCCATTTTCCTTCCCCATTCTTTTGCACATGCAGACGGAAATCATATACTTGGCCTGCCTTTGTAATCGATTGAATATAAGGCTGCATAATAAAAGTTCCAGACGCTAACTGCTCTTTTAATAAAGCATCTAATTGCGGCTTGGAATAGATTGTGTTCGTACTATCCTTTTTCACCTCAAAATTCTTCGGTCCCGCCTTCGTAATAAAATAAATTCCTTTTCCTTTACGTCCATCAATCGGCTTAAACACAACCCTTTTATAATAATTAATGAACTTATGAAATACATCGGCATCTTTGACAATTTCAGAAGGAATCAAATACTGTTCGAATTCTTTGGCTTCCTTTAATCGCTTCATTACATTCCATTTATTCCCTATCGAATACGTCGTAAAGGGAATCTCTTCTTTTAAGCGCTCAATAATCTCCTTGGACACAGATAGCTTCTCGGGACTCCCCGCATTATAAATAACATCTGGAAAAGGCATTGTTTTCTCCTGCCACTGCCCATCCTCATAAACCTTAGCTCGAATGGAACGTTTCGCAAAATCAACACTTTTAGGTGTAAAATAAAAAAACTGTGCCCCTTCTGCCTTTGCAACTGCTGCATATGCATAAGACTTGAGAACTGTCGTTGGATCAAGTCGATGATGCAGCATACCAATAATCGTCATAGCTAAACTTCCTTTCATTAGATTCTCTCTCTATTACATTCACACTTAATCCCTTATATATAGACAGATGCTCTAGCTCTAGTAGTTTAATATAAGGCTACCATTTAGGCTCTATGATAAATTTCCCTTTTAGCATATCTGGCTTTAATAGCTGAATCGCTGAAATGCCACTAAGTTCTATGGATTTTTCTGTACTTGTTTTCTCTAGCCTCACTACATCTGCAAGGAAATTTGTATCGTTCCCCTCATAGTCAAAGGCGCGCAGCAATGACACAGTGCCACGATATCGATCCTTATCGACATCCTCTATACGGAAAAATTCCGTTTCAAAATTCTTTACCGTATCCATTAATCTTAAATGAGCGCCACTATTGGTAATTAAAAAAAACGGAATCGTATCACTCCCAACTATTTTGACAAGCAGCTGACCGAAATATTTAGAATGAAAATCCATCATAATATCCTGAAGATCCTTCAAATCGCATAAAGCTTCGCATAAAAAATGATTTCTTTTTTTCTCACTATTCAAATCGTAGCCCCCTTCCTAGTCTGAATAAGTATCTTGGTCCCCGTAAGTTGCCCTCTCGTTATAATATGTAGCGATCAATAATATGACGACCTTTTCACAAAGAAACTAAAAAAACCTCTACCATTCGAAATGAATGGTTAGAGGTTCGAAGCATTTCATTATTTGATAAAGCATGCCAGTAGATTTTCTAAATCATATTGTTCTAAGGTATCTATTGTATAATGACCTGTAGCAAAAGGTAATTGCTTGGTGATGGTATTGGGAACAACTACCGTATGAAGCCCTGCTGCCAAAGCTGCACGTGCTCCATTTGGCGAATCCTCCATAGCGATCGCTTCACCAGCACTTACCCCTAGCTGTTCAAGGGCCTGCAAATACAGCTCAGGATGTGGCTTAACATTTGTCACCGTATCAGCCGTACAATAACAATCAAAAAACTTGCGTATTCCTAGTGCATCCACAAACCGATCAATCCATTGACGACTTGAGCTACTAGCAATACCCATTTTTAAACCCGCTTCCTTTGCTTGCTGCAAAAGATTTAAAATACCAGGTCGTATCACTTCCAATTCCATTAGCTCTGTATGCCTTGCTTGAATAGATGTACGAAATGCCTCCACATCCAAATCCATGTGATGATGTGTCACGAGATAAGTATAAGGATTAAAATCTTGAAGATTTGTCCCAAGGCATTTCGCATACGTCTCTAACGATAATTCCACACCATATGATGCATAAGCATCCTTAAAAACTGTATACCAAGCTGTTTCTGTATCAATAATCGTCCCATCAAAATCAAAAATAATAGCCTTCATTAACATCCTCCTACCAAAAAGGTAATCTGCTATTTCCGCATCCTATCCGGCACTTTGCCGGTGCTATCCGTCTATCCACGCATGCTATCAGGCTCTTCCCCTTTGCTATCGGCCTCTCTGCCATTTCGGTCTCCTTGATTCAGCAAAATCACGCCGCCTATTATGAGTGCGATTCCAAGCGCAGAGTAGAGGTTAAACAAATCGTTCCAAATGACAATGCCTACAATCACCGTCAAAGCGGTACCGACACCTGACCAGATGGCATAGGCTAGGCTTAATGGCAAGGTTTTCAAGCATAGGGATAGGCTGTAGAATGAAATTCCATAGCCAAGTGCCACCGCTACAGATGGTCCTGGAACAGTAAATCCATCCGATAGCTTCAGCATAGTTGTCGCAAAGACCTCACTAATAATCGATAATATTAAAAATAAATAGCCTTTCATCGCGTTTGCCTCCTAATGACCACCCGCAAGATTGAGCACCACGACACCTACAATAATACAAAGAATCCCTAGTACCTTCTTACGATTGAATATTTCCTTATATAGCACAACCCCTACGATCGCTGTTAGTGCTGTGCCTAATCCTGCCCATATTGCATAGGCGGTGCCAATGGGTATGGTTTTTAAGGTTAAGGCTAAACAATAAAAGGCCGTTCCATAGCCGACCACCACACCGATAGATGGCCAAATACGGGAGAAGCCTTCGGTGCGCTTGAGCATAGAGCTAGCAAAAACTTCTGCTACAATGGCGATGAATAAAAGACTGAAAACCTTCATTTTTTAAAAACCCTTTCTTGCTGCTATGTTTAGATGACAAAAATTAATCTTCATCCTCGACATACTCTAATATATCTCCTGGCTGGCAGCCCAAAGCCTTACAGATGGCATTTAAGGTAGAGAAACGCACTGCTCTTACCTTGCCTGTTTTTAAATTTGAAAGATTGACGATCGACACATCAACCTTTTCTGCAAGCTCACTTAGCTGCATTTTACGATCCGCTAGCATCCGGTCTAAGCGAATAATTATAGTCATATTTTCACTTCCTAAGCTGTTGCATCATATTCATCTTGGAGAAAAGCACCGTAACGGAAAATACGCGCAATGGTCCAAATCACCAAGCCACAAAGTAATAGTGTCCAATTAATGCCTGTGAAATGATAGCTAATCCCTGTAATAAAATCCGTCTCTACAAATAGTGATTCAAGCTTAAATGGTTGCATCATTAGATAGACGATATATGTACGGAATGCACTCACAGTTAAGCTTAAGACTATCACACAATACGCAATTCTTTCTATTTTTTTACTATTATCTAGCGAAAATATGATCCCTTTTGATAAATTATTTAAAATCTTCCTTACTTGAACAACCATTAAAAATAAAATAGTTATGTATATTGTAGCTGTTAATACTAATTTCACGACATCTATTTTGGAGTAGTGCATATCTTGAACTGCCTGCTCGGACAGCAGCATTTCCACCCCCTCAAAATGGATGGAAGCTGTCACACTTGCCTTGGCTAACCAACCATTTACATTATTTTCTGACACAATTATTGCTCCAACCAACATAACTGCCATTAACGCCATGCCCAAAATCATGAGAACCATGATGATTGTAAAAATCGTACGAAGCCCCTTTGTCAACAATTGAAATTCTTTACTTTGAATCGTTTTCTCCATTGTCAGCATCCCCTTCCCTCTATTTTATTATACAGTTTCATTTATCTCTATCAATAATAAATTAACGTTTATCATTAAATTATTATTGATAGAAATAAAACCCTCTTGCATATTAATGCTCGAGGGTCCTGATCGTTTAGTTCAATAAGCCGGCATTCAGTAGATACTCTCTTGCTACTTCTGCTGCTAGCTTTCCTTCGACATTCACTTGATAATTCATTTCTCGCATTTCATCATCTGAAATTTGGTCAGCCAGTTTATTTAAAGATGTTTCAATCTCTGGATACTTGATCAGCGTTTCTTGCCGTAATAATGGAGCTCCTTGATAAGGGGGGAACAGCGCTTGATCATCCTCTAATACGTGGAGCTTATATTGACGAATTTCACTATCCGTTGAATAAGCATCGAGTAGGTTAATATCTCCCGATTCAATCGCTTGATAGCGTAGCTTAGGCTCCATAGTTGCAATAGAAGGAAACGCAATATTATAGCGTTTTTGAATGCCAACATAGCCATCTTCACGATCATTAAATTCTAATGTAAACCCTGCTTTAACAGCTTGTTCTATCGATTTAAGGTCCGAAATAGTTTGGAGCTGATACGTTTCAGCCAAATCCTCCGATACTGCTAACGCATACGTATTGTTATAGTTCATTGGGCTAAGCATAACCATATCAAATTGCTTTAGCATCCCATCTTTCGCCTGCTGATAGACATCTGCCTCACTGTTATTGATTGCTTCCTGCTTTAGAAACTCCGAGATGGCTGTGCCTGTAAATTCTGGGTATACATCAATACTGCCAGACTTCAACGCATTAAATACAAATGAAGTTTTTCCAAGTCCTGGCTTTAATTGCACCGTTAAGTCTGTATCCTGCTCAATTAATAACTTATACATATTGATGAGAATTTCAGGCTCCGCTCCAAGTTTTCCAGCGATGACAATTTCATCTTGGTCTTTGTTATTGAGAAGAGGAATGCAGACCATTATCAAAGCCGCAATACTAACGATACTTACAGTTGTTACTGTTTTTCTGAATGATAGCGATTCAAGCTTTTTCAGTAAAACATCGAAGATCAATGCTAATATCGCAGCAGGCACAGCCCCTAAAATAATGAGTGCGGTATTATTACGATCAATGCCTAGTAAAATAATATCCCCTAAACCACCTGCTCCAATTAAAGCAGCTAATGTGGCTGTTCCAACAATTAATACCATCGCTGTTCGAATACCTGCCATGATGACAGGCAAAGCAAGGGGCAATTCAACTTTTAATAAACGTTTAGGCGTGTTCATGCCCATTGCCAAAGCTGCCTCCTTCAATGAAGGGTCCACTTCCTTAATGCCTGTATAAGTATTTCGGAGAATCGGTAACAGTGCATAGACCACTAAGGCAATGATGGCAGGAACTTTCCCAATACCGAATAATGGAATTAATAACCCAAGTAACGCTAGAGATGGAATTGTTTGTAGCACTGCACTAATACCAATAACCGTTTCAGCTATTTTCTTTTTATTGGTTAAATAGATACCTAGAGGAATGGCAATCATGATAGCAAAAAATAGCGCTATGAAGGAGATTTGTATATGTTCGAGTAAGGCTGATAGAAGCTGTCCCTTTCGTTCCTGAAACATTGCTACAAAATTAGTCATGGGCTCGACCTCTTTCCTTGAAATCCTTTGCTACATATTGCAGTATAGTTGTTCGAGTCACCATACCAATCATCTCTCCATGTTCTTCCACGCCAAGAACGTTATGCTCTGTCAGTTTTTCAAGAATAGTTGTGATCGGCTCATTGATAGTAATAGTATCCCCTAGCTCACTAACACTTACGATTGGTTGCATAACCGTCCGAATATCAAACCTATTGTGAACTGTATTTACCCCTATAAATTGTTGGACAAATTCATTCACTGGATTTTCTACAATTTCCTGAGGAGATCCAATTTGAACAATTTCTCCATCTTTCATGACACATAGTCGATCCCCTAACTTCAACGCCTCCTGCATATCATGCGAGACAAAGACGATGGTTTTTTGAATCTTACGCTGCATGTCCAGTAGATCATCCTGTAACTTCGTACGACTAATGGGATCCAAGGCACTGAAAGGTTCATCCATCAAAATAATTTCTGGATCAGCCGCCAATGCCCGAAGAACGCCCACTCTTTGCTGCTCTCCTCCAGATAACTCCTTTGGCTTACGCTGACGATACTTTTCAGGCTCAAGCCCTACCAATTCCAAAAGCTCATCTACTCGCTTCTGAATTTTTGTTTTACTCCATTTTTTTAATTCTGGGACAATCGCAATATTCTCTTCAATAGTCATATGCGGAAAAAGAGCAATTTGTTGTAACACATAGCCAATACTCCAGCGCAACTCGTGAATATTATAATCACTTACTCTTTTTCCATTTATCCAAATAGTTCCTTCCGTCAATGGAATTAATCGGTTAATCATCTTCAATAAAGTAGTTTTGCCACATCCACTCGGGCCGATAATAACGAAGAATTCACCTTTTTTAATCTCCACATTGAGGGCTTTGACAGCCACATGGTCGTTACTATACATTTTTGAGACATTATCAAATGTTATCATCTGCCAGCTCCTTATAATTCGCTAATGACATAGTAAATTCATATTCGTCTATATATTTCACCAATAATAGCCCTTCCAAACATCTGTACGAAAGCTAGTTGGTTCACCTCACCTCCCACTTCTCAGCAATTGGTAATAATGATCATAAAACCTCTTTGAAATTTATCATAGCATTTTATTCCCAATTACACATAACTCTACCAATCTACTAAATTGACTGTTAATTCCTCCGTATGAGAAGATAAAAAAAACGGCAATTGGGAGGTAGTGAACTATGAGTAATGTCTTTCAATTTATACCTATTAGCAAACTAGCTGATAGGTTTCCCGAAAACTCTTGGTGGGCAAGCCATTACACGGAATTTAGTGAGAATGACCTTGTTGCTTACTATGAAGGAGATTTGAAGCTTCCTTTTCTTGATTTGGATTGGGACGTTCCTTTCCCACAGCAAGACAATGTGATCATTATTTTTATTAATGGTCATTTGACGGTAGATCATCTATACAACGCAGAAACGGATGGTGCAATTGGACTGATGGTGATGGGCAATTTGACAGCTAAAAATATAGCTGTAGGTGGTCAGGAAATCTATGTTCACGGTCATCTGACAGTAGAGGACATTTTGTGTGGCTCCTATAATCATGGGGAAACGATTGTCAATGGTCATCTTCAGGCAACCGTATTAGTTCAAGATGATGAGTATCGCTTCAACGTCCATGGACAGAAGTCACTGCCATGTATCGTCAACGTTTGGCACGGAGATGGCGTTTTTCAAGAACTCCCTATCCGTATACAAGATGTGTTAATTGACGAGGTTTTTTATGATATGGATGAAAGAAGAGTTTGAATTTTCATTCGTCACATTGGTGAGTATCCTTAAAGAAGGACGCTCCGCACTGACTAATTTACAGGAAAACCCCCACATCAAGAAGGCAACTCATGTATATTTTACGGACAATCATATTGATGTGGAAAATATACTAAAGCTAACTAAGTGTATTTTGATGACTGGAGACAAGCCTTATTTTGACCTTGAGGAACAAGGAGTGCATTTCACTGTTCAGCGAGCGCATATCGATGATGACGGAGACAAGACGAATGATAGCATTTATATGAAAACCTCCCAGTATCATTATTTTATTTGGCTCAATGAAGATCAAACCGTCTCCCTATTGAGAAAATCATTAGATGAAGGAGATGACTGGTGGGACATTACGGATTTACCTCAGGAGCAATTAGTGGATATTCAGGATCACTGGATTATGTTATTAACTTGTGTAAATGTTGCTACCCTTTATGTGCCTAAAATCGAGGTTCAGTATGTAGAACGAATTTTACAACTTCCAGAAATTCAAGGGCTTGACGAGGATGACGATGGTTTCTGGGACGGTTCTAAATATTATAGTTTTCGTCAGGCCTATACGGATGAAGATGGTGATTTCATTCATGCCCGTATTGAAATTAAGACACCTGATGAAGCGTATTATTTTTATTCATTAGAAAATCCATCCTATGTTTCTCGACACTACCAACCACCCAACCATTTTGGTCGCCACGAAATAGCTTTTTTAAATACGAGACGCTGGGAGGCTTCCGAACAATATTTTGAGAGATTTAAACAATTTATGTCTCAAAATTTTAAGATAGACATTTCAGCGGAATGACATGGAACTATTTAATGTTCGCAACGTTCTATTAATGATACAAGCTATTTATATATACAGTTCTTTATTTCTCTTTCACTCTTTGTCATAATAAGAGATAGCTAATCTTTTAATAGAAGGGAGGGAGATGTGGTCACTACCAACATCAAGCCTACCATGAAATACGTAGTTAATTTTTTAAAAGGACTTATGATTGCTGTCGTTGTTATTTGTATTTCTTTTTTTATGGTGACTCAGTTGTTTAATACGACAGAAAAAGAAGAGCCTGTCGTCATTGATGATCGCCCGAGTGCGGAAGAATTTATTGGCAAAATCGCTGAAACTGCACGAAATCTTGGAGCCAACAATGACTTATATGCATCCGTGATGATTGCACAAGCTATACTAGAAAGCGAGAGCGGACAAAGTGGCCTTGGCTCTGCCCCCAACTATAATCTGTTTGGCATGAAAGGCAGCTATCAGAATAATTCTGTAAAACTCGAAACATCAGAAGATGATGGATCAGGTAATTTGTCAACCATTATGGCTGATTTCCGCAAATACCCCTCCTATGAGGCTTCTATGCAGGACTATGTAAAGCTAATGCGCAATGGTGTTTCGTGGAACAAGGAATTTTATGCAGGTGTTTTCAAAAGTAACACCAAATCCTATTCAGATGCGACAAAGTTTTTAACAGGCTCCTATGCCACTGATTCAAAATATAACGAAAAATTAAATTCACTTATCGCGCAATACGACCTACAACAATATGACAGCCCCGTAAAGAATAAGAAAACGATAACGGTCACGGATGGTGACTCTATAGGAGATATCGCCGAGGTCTATAATGTCAACGTGACTTCTATTAAACAGTGGAATCAGCTGCGGTCAGATCGCCTTGAGGCTGGTATGCAATTAAATATTTATCACTATTAGTCGAAAATCTCCATGCTCAGACATTGTGCATGGAGATTTTTTGTGCGAAACCATTCTTTTTTTCAAACGTCCTTATGTAAAAATGAGGCAAGGAAAGGATAGGAATATAGTGACTCGTACACAACTGCTCAGCCTGATCATCATCAATCTAGTACTATTGCCAATCATTCAGCTTAGCTACAATTTATTATTTATGACTCAAATAGCTGAAAGTTTGTTTCAAATATTCCTGTTCCCACTATTCATTATTGTCCTGAACCTGTTCCTTTGTTGCTGGCGACTAAAAATATCATTTTATACCCATTGGATCTTTATTTATGTAGGACAAGGTACTGCATTAGCCTGTTATTTCGTGTGGCATTATAGTCAATTAACGCCCTTCCCACATATGCCTCTCGGTGAAGCAGCCTTTGATTTATACATGGTCACTTTTTTAATTGGATTATGGCAGCTGGTCGCATTATTTATAATCAATATGTGTACGTTTGTCGTTTATTTATTTTGGCAAACCATCCGAAATAATGACCATAAAAAAAAGCTTTATAGGTTTTGACCTCATAAAGCAAGACAATAAATATGGACAGAATTGATTAGCCGGTGATTGGAGAGTGCTAATTCTTCTTAACCTTGCCCTAACTACTCCCCTTCTGTCCTTGAAATCAAAAAGAGAAGCCTATCATTTTGGCTTCTCCGGAAATAAAGAACCTACTTCTGTTAGGGATGTGGCTAAATCATGGCGATAGAGTGCATGCTGTTTATCTAAGCTATTAATGGTCACTTCATTACCACCAAGTGAAGAATGGACATATAGATTATCGCCCATATATAAAGCGATATGGCCTGGAAAATAGAGCAAATCACCTTTTTGTCTATCCTCATTTTCTATTTTCACAATAGGAAAGCCCTCTACCATTTTAGCATCCCGAAAAATAGTAACCCCATTTAACAAATAGGCCATTGAACATAAACCGGAGCAATCAATGCCTAATGGTGATTTACCACCCCAACGATAAGGTGTAGCCAAATAGCTTAGCGCTGTTTGGACCACGTTTTCTCGAAAGGAATGCTCGGTTGTTATTTGAGTTTGAGATGGCTTTTCCTGTAGCCATTTTGTGCGAACATAGCCTATTTTTCCAGACACTAATTGTACCGCAGACCACTCTTCCGGTACGTCCTCTTGCGTAACAACGCCTATACTAGAACCTTTCACAAGAGTCATCAGCTTTGTGCTTTGGATACGAGGCTGCTGTAAAACATCTGCAAAGCTTTGAATAATGATAGGCTGTGCTTCGCTGTGCCATTTAGCGGCCGTTTCTTCATCCAGTAGCAAATCAGCCTTCTGACAATATCCTTTATAACGATAAGCAGTTTGGACATATACCCAATCCTCATGACAGTCTGTCAGAATATCTACTGTCATGCCATAAAGTACCTCATCTATTAATTCAGAAGTTTCATCAGGCTTGGCATGCAAATTGGCAATCATGGCTGTTACGATAGACTTCATTGCTGTTCCTCCCTCTGCCCCATCATATAGTCATAAACAACCTTTGAAAGACGACCAATAAGTTGGCGAGCAAGATCATTATCCGTTACATTTGTTATGAAAACACCGATCAGATAATCAAACGAGCTACTGTAGACAATTCCTGCATCATGATCGACTGTGTCAAGCCCACCTGTTTTATGGGCCAGTTTTACATCATCCACGAGGTAGCGCTTTAAGCCTTCATGTACGCGCTGTCTACTTAAAATGTCGATGACCAGCTCATTGTAAGGTGATGCTAGTAAATCCTGTTGATATATTCGTGTAAAAAGATGGGCCATGTCCCGTGCAGACGTAAAGTTGTCGATCCCCATTGCAAGTCGCTCGACATCCATCATTTTTCGCTGTAGCAATGTTTCCTGTAAGCCTATTTGACGGAAATAATCATTTAAAAAATCCATTCCCACTACATCAATTAGGACGTTTGTTGCTGTATTGTCACTCGTTATAATCATCCATACTAATAGCTCGTAAACTGTGCTTTGCGTCAGACGTTGCTCACTTATTACACTAAAATCTACCCAATCAGCAGGAGTGATTGTTAAGGCTGAATGAAGGGATATGTTGTGTTTCTCGGTATACGCTAAAACAGCTAGAAGAATCGGCACTTTTATAATACTAGCGCTAGAAAATGACTCCTCTAGTTGATGACTAAATAGGAATTGCTCGGTTTTTGGATCTTTAACAAAGAGATGCACCTTATAGGGAGTTTTTTGGATGAGATCTTGGATTTGATTCTCCATTAGACACCTACCTAACAACACGAATTCGGTGATTGTCTGCATCCATTGTAATGGTTCTTCCTAAAGGCAGTGACATCGTTGGTAAACAATGTCCACACGTGATCCCTGAAATAATAGGTTTGTTAATAGGCACTAGAATTTCCTCAAAGATCGTTTGTAGCGATAAACTTTGCTCGGGCTTTTGTGGATTTTCAGGTCCACAATTTGTCCATGCTCCCAATAAGATACCTGCTACGTCATCTAATTTCCCCGCCAGTTTTAATTGCGTTAACATCCGGTCAACTCGTTGCTCACTTTCATCAATATCTTCTAAAAATAGGATTTTTCCTTTTGTATCAATTTCATAGGGTGTACCAAGTGATGCAGTCACTAATGTTAAATTGCCCCCAATAAGTGTACCTGTAGCACTACCAGCTACGAACTTGGACATTGGTTGGTCTACAGGATTTTCTAAGTCATACTCCTCTACCCCTACCGCCATTATTTGCTGGCAGAAGGATTGCCATGTGTAATCGTCCATCTCCTGCCTAATAAATTCAGTCGATGGCATTGGTGTATGGTACGTAACAAAGCCACTAAGCTGGTTGAAGGCTATATGTAGAGCAGTCACATCACTATAGCCTACAAAGACTTTAGGATTCGCCTTAATTACCTCAAAATCTAAAAGCGGTAAAATTTTAGTAGCCCCATAGCCGCCGCGAACACAAAAAATACCGTCAATCGTTGGATCTTGAAACATTCGATGAACATCCGCTGCCCGCTGATCATCAGTACCTGCTAAATAACCATGTCGCGCGTGACACGTCTCTCCTACAACCACCTTCAACCCAAGCTTTTCAATACTGGCTATAGCTGGCTGTAATCTATCGGGTGGAGTAGCACCTGAAGCACTTATTAGACCAATTGTGTCACCTTTTTTCAATGCTTTTGGACAAATCATTCATTTACCTCCCGTTTCAATGAAGTACGATAAACCGTTAGCTCTTCTTCATTAGCTAAAATAAAATGGCCATCCTCAATTTCCACAAATGACGGAGGACTGTCCGCATAACGATGTTGTGTTGGATCATATATCTCTACAACTTTCTCTCGCTCCTTATAAGGATTTGGCTCCGGTACAGCTGATAACAATGCTCTCGTATACGGATGAAGCGGATGGGTAAAAAGCTGTTCTGTTGCAGCTAGCTCGACAATTTTCCCTTGATAAATGACGGCTGTCCGATCCGTGATAAAACGGACAACGGATAGATCATGAGCAATAAATAAAAAGGTTAAATGATTTTGTCGTTGAAGATTAGCTAATAAATTCAACACCTGTGCCCGAATGGATACGTCCAAGGCGGATATTGGCTCATCAGCAATAATAAATTCTGGTTCCATCACTAAAGCACGAGCAATGCCTATACGCTGGCGTTGACCACCCGAAAACTCATGAGGAAATCGATTCGAAAATTCCGGAAGTAGACCAACATTTATTAATGCCCTGCGTACCTTTTCTTGCCGCTCTGCTTCATCTTTATATTTTTTGGAAGGGTATAGTCCTTCCGCCACTATATAATCAACCTTGGCACGTTCATTGAGCGACGCCATCGGGTCCTGAAAAATCATTTGGATTTTCTGCGTAATTTCCCTATCCCAATCTTTTGGAATTTTCCCATGAATAGTTTTGCCATGATACAAAATTTGTCCTTCGGTGACCTCGTTGATGCGCATAATAGACCGACCAATCGTTGTTTTTCCTGACCCCGATTCACCTACTAAACCAAATGTTTCGCCTTTAAAAATATGAAAACTGACATCATCGATGGCCGTAAACTTATGCTTCCCCTTACCAAAATTGACGGTTAAATTTTTCACTTCTAGTACTATTTCTTTTTCACTCACTAGCATACTGCCTCCCCTCTGCAAAAAAGGCTTGTAAAGCAGCAGGAGGTTCTACCTTTGGAGCAAGCGGATCTAATAACCATGTTCGTGCATAATGCGTGTCACTAACCTGAAAAAAAGGCGGGCGCTCCATAAAATCGATTTTCAGCGCATATTGATTGCGCGGCGCAAAAGCATCCCCCTTTATTTCCTGAAAAAGATTGGGCGGCGACCCTTTGATCGAATACAACGCTTCTCCCTTAGAGCCGAGCTGCGGCAGAGAGGAAATAAGGGCCCATGTATATGGATGCTTACTATTAAAGAAAATTTCATGAGTTTTCCCAACCTCAATTACATCACCCGCGTACATGACCGCAATACGGTCAGCCACCTTGGCGACCACACCTAAATCATGCGTAATATAGACGATCGTTAAGCCATACTTAAGTTGAAGATTTTTTAATAGCTGTAAAATTTGTGCCTGTATCGTTACATCTAGAGCTGTTGTTGGTTCATCACATATTAAAATATTTGGCTTACAGGCAATCGCGATCGCAATGACAATACGTTGGCGCATACCTCCTGAAAATTCATGAGGATATTGCTTATAGCGTTTTTTCACATCATGTATTCCAACATCTATAAGTAGTTTTAATGTTTCTTCATAAGCCTCCTTCCCCTTTAAGCCTTGATGCAACACCACACATTCCTCAATTTGCTTACCAATCGTTTTAAGTGGATTTAAAGATGTCATTGGGTCCTGCGTCACCATCGCTATTTCCTTCCCTCGTATATGGAGCCATTCTTGCTCTGTCATAAATTGTCCTAGATCCTGTGCTTGGTAAATGATTCTGCCCTGCTTAATGCTGCCATTTTTGTCGAGCAAGCCCATAATAGACTTCATTAGCACAGATTTGCCCGAGCCCGATTCACCAACAATCGCTAGACTTTCCCCTTTATATAAATCAAGAGAAATATCTCGAATTGCAGTTAAAACACGACCACGTAATGTGAATTGAATAACTAGATTTTGGATAACTAATAGGCGTGATTTTTTAGGTGTCACTGATTCCATCTCCTTATACATGGTTTTTCGGATCTGCTGCATCAGCAAAGGAATTACCAATTATATAAAATGCAATAGTAATAACACTTAACACTATGCTCGGGAAAATTAGCTGATATCGTAAGTCTGGCGACATCATGAGCACACGCCCTTCATTAATTAAATTACCTAAGGACGGTTCACTAATTGGCAGCCCTAAGCCAATATACGTTAAAAACACCTCTGCCCCTATAGCAAAGGGAATAGCTAGACTCATACGTAACATAATGACAGAAATTAAATAGGGTAATAGATTTTTTACAATAATACGGTAATCAGGTGTCCCTAGACATTTAGAGGCTAAGTTGTATTCACGGTCCCGCAAAATAACAATTTGATTGCGAATAAATCTAGCCATTTCCACCCATCCAGTTATACACATGGCGATAATAATCGTTGATATACTTGGTCGCAAAATATAAGACATTAAAATGAGTACAATGGTTGTTGGAATATTATCAACAACGTTATACAGCTGTGTAATAGGCACCTCTAGCTTTCGCGAAAAGCCCCATAGTGTACCAACTGTAATCCCAACCACAGCTTCTACTAGGGCAACTACACAGCCAATAAATAAGGATGTCCTTGTCCCCGCCCAAATTCGTGACCATAAATCCTGCCCAATTGAGTTTGTACCAAACCAAAATTCAGCATTGGGGGTAATATTACGTGCCTGCATCCCCGTTTGCTCGTCTAGGTAAATTTCCGTTGGTGATTTTTGTACTGGTAAATACGGCTGAAGGATCGTAAAGCCCACAATAATAAGCACGCCTACTAATAAAAAAACAGCTAGTCGATTTTTCAAAAAGGATTGCCATGTAGATCGCCAATATGAGTAATTAGAATGACCGGTTTCTTCTGCTTGTCGCGCATCAACTTCCGCAAATTCAAACAATGTTTCCCGTGATTTATTAGAAATATTATGAATTTCATTCGAATACATGCCCATTAACGTACTCCCCCTCCCTTGCCCAGTTTAATTCGAGGATCAACAAGTGCCATGGCAATATCCCCTAAAATAAGTCCGATAATACCAAGGGAGGAGAACACCAGCACTAAGCCTTGAACAATCGTATTATCCTGTCGTTGAATCGCATCAACGAGTAAGCCCCCCATCCCTGGAATGGAATACAAAGATTCGATATAAATGGAGCCAGTAATGGTAAACAAAATGGTTGCAGGTAAATATTGCGCCATTGGGATAAAGGCATTTCGCAAAACGTGCTTGAACATTAATGTTCGTTCCTTTACTCCTTTAGCCCTCGCTAGTTTAATATAGTCCTTGTTCAATTCATCCACCATATAACGCCTCATCCACATCGCGTAGGAGGCTGTAGGAGCCAACGCCATAGAAGTTAGTGGGAGAATCCATGTAATCGGTCTATACTCATCAAAGAGCATCGGTAATTGAAAGAGATCTGTAATATACATTTGAATCACTAAATAATAAACGGCTGCAGGTACAGCAACGACAAAAACAATATAGCCTGTCCCAAGTCGATCGAGCCAACGCCCCTTACGATAGGCCATCATAATACCTAGCGGCACACCAATTAGGAGTGACAGGACAACGGCCCCTAACCCAAAGAGTAGTGAATACATAATTTTGTCCGCAATAATCGTTGTAACAGGTACATCTGTACGATAGGTCACCGATTTCCCGAGATCCCCTTGTAATAATTTCGTGTAAAAGTTTCCTAGCTGAATAAGCAATGGATCTCGTAATCCTAAATTCGTTAAATAAATTTCTTGCTGAGCAGGTGACATTTTATCGGCTGCCGCCCCTAAATATCCTTCCTCTGGCATTAATCGTAATAACGAAAAAACAATTGTAATAATAATAAAAAGGGTTAACACAGATTGTAAGAGTCGTTTTCCTATATATTGCAACATCGCGCCATCCTCCTATGTCAAAAAGACTAAAGGAGATGCCGACTGTTCCTTTCGGTATCTCCTTTTTCATCTACGAGCCCCTACTACTTTTTAGCATTCGCTAAAGCGTCAGCACGCTCTTGTTCCCACTGAGCAAGCGCTTTCTTAAATTCATCATTACTCATTGGCTTTTCCAATACTTGCTGACCTTTAAATTTCTCGGCTGTCACACCAAATGGTGAATACTGTGCCTCGAAAGGGTTTAATTTGGATGCAACATAGCCACTACCTCCAACGGAATATGGAATCACAAAGGCTTCTTCAATTAAAAAGGCCTCTGCCTTTGCAAATAGCTCGTAGCGTTTTGCCACATCAATTGTTACCTTTGCTTCATCCACAAGGTTTTGATACGTCGTTTTTCCATTGGCTTCTGTGTAACCCTCAGCTAATTCAGGTTTATTATAAGTACCGTCCACTGTAAATGGATCTGTATACGTGGATGGATCTGCATAATCTGGGCCCCAGTTTGCTTCTAAAAGTGCAAATTTCCCAGGACGACGCACCTCAGATAAAAAACCTGTCGCTGGACCTGCCTCTACAATAATGTCGATATAATCTGTCCCCAGTAATTTTTCAATTTGCTGCTCCACTACTTGAGAACGATTTGCCCAGTCTGGACTACCCGCATTATATGGCAATAACACTTTTACAGGGAATGTAGCTTTACCCGCTAATGCCACTTTTGCTTTTTCTTTGAATTCAAGTGCTAGTTCTTTATTAAAGGAATCTTCATTGGAAATAGTTGCAAGTGGCGTTAATTGTGTGTAATCTACTCCTGCTACATCTACAAAGTTTTTTGGGGTAATCGTGTTGCTCAGCAAATCGGCTGGATTATAAGGCTCCACCGTTAACATGGCGGAAACACGGTCCAGTGCATGGAATATTGATTTTCGGAAATCTTTGTTGTTGACGGCGATCTTCCAGTTATCTGGTTCATATTCTGCGTCAAATTGTGGGTTAAAGTTGAGAGCGTAGAAGTAGGTATAGAAGTTATTTTGTGTTTGACGAACTTGAGATTTTTTCTTATCATCCTTAAACCATTCATCAATAATAGAAGTAGGAATACTAGCGGAATCAATTTCTCCACGTAAAAACAGTTCGGGTGCTACCGTTGCAGCTTCTTTATTATATCTATAGCGGATACGATCAATCAGTACTTTGTCTTGATCCCAATACGTATCATTTTTTACAAGAACACGCTCATTTTGCGGCTCAAATTTATCTAAAATATAAGCGCCATTATAAAGGAAATTTTCACGCGTTGTTCCAAAGTCTGCCCCTTTTTCTGCAATGAACTTACCATTCACTGGGAAGAAACAAACGTAGTTTAACATAGAAAGAAAATAAGGTGTTGAAGCTTCTAAAGTATATTCTACTGTATGTTCATCCAACGCCTTTATGCCTACCTGCTTGAAATCTGTCATTTCACCGTTATAGAATGCCTCTCCATTTTTGACGACTGTCGCAATCCAGGCTGTGGAGGATTCATTTTTGGCATCAAGGACATACTGCAAACCGTCCACAAAATCCTGTGCAACTACATCCGCATATTTCTTCCTTTCATGTGTCACCCATTTGGCATCATCACGCAGCTTGAAGGTCCATACGGTTGCATCTTCATTTGCCGACCATTCTTTCGCTAATCCCGGCTGGACTACCCCGTATTTATCATACTCAATAAGACCATCTACCATATTCGCCGCCACCGCAAATTCATTTGTTTCAGACGTTTTTAAGTAATTTAATGTTTTAATTTCCCCTGAATATACCACACGATATTCCGATGCTTTTTCACCCGATTTTTCATCATTGCAGGCTACACAAAACAATACGACCAAACATACGAAAAGCCACCAATATTTTCTCACATGCATCCCCCTAGTCATCTTTTTATAATGAAAATCCTATTGGAAGGACCGATGTCATGACCTTCAATAGGATTTTTCAAACATAAGCTAGGTCCCTCTATATGGACCCTCTCTCTATATACGAATCCAAAATTACTCATTCCACATGACAACAGCGTGTCCTATTGGCTCACACGCTCTAAGCAAAAGCTCATCATCCTCACAGTCAAGTTAAAAATTGTAAAATACGTAATACTTCATAAAAATCGCCTGTGAAAAATTCTACTGTATTATGTGGTTTAAATGTGGCATTTGGATAAAAGGAATTACGATAGGCACGTGTATGATCTCGATAGATGATTTCTACCATAAAGCGTTCTGGTAATGGTACCTGAATATGTTGACGTGGCACCTTCATCGAGGAAGCTACCAGTCGCTTTGTTTCCATAAGCGTTAGCTTCGGGCTGACACTAATAGTTGCATTCCCTACTCCTTCTTTGGTCGCGAAGGTCACAATGTTTTTATTAACGGCATGAATTTCTTCGGTCAAGCCAACATCACCACTGACAAATGAAACAGGAACACCATGTAATGCTGCTGCATACGTATTAATTAAAAATTCACTCGCATACTCACCATTTATTTTGACATCAGCATACGTGCAAAGTGTATGGGCTAGCGGATTACGCTCGCTTCCCCCTTTACTGTGATAGCCAATAAAAATCGCACGATCAAAGCTTTGATCGAGACCCGCTACCATACACATCGGATCGTAAGTCCAGCCACGGATTACCTTACAGTTGATAGGTAAATTAGAAATATCGAGATTGCGTGCTGAATCGTGCGCATCCTTCAATAGTATTTCTGTTGCTCCACCCGCTATCGCCCCTTCAATGGCCGCTTCTACTTCTCGAGTCATTTGTTTTTGAAAAAATTGATAGTCAGGTGTATTTAACTCCGTTTCACTCCATGTAGTTGTACCCGTAATGCCTTCTATATCGGCGCTAATATAAACTTTCATTGATACCGAATCTCCTTTATTTCATGATCATGTATCGTTACCTGAATGGCTCCATAACAGGCTGTTTTAGCTTGAACTCGTCTCGCCCACGCCATATTATGGAAATCGTAATGCCACCATTCCTCTCCATAATTACTCAAGCCTACTTGTGTCATACAGTTGTATAATAAACGTCGATGTTGACAAGCCTCTGGATTCTCGTTTAGGTTATGTTCAAAATAGCGTGTAGCTGATTTTTCATTCATTTCATCAAAGGCTGTACCGAGATCCAAAGCTTTCCCTTGTCTATCAGCAAGAGTTAGATCAATAGCACCACCTGTTAAATGGGGTGCCAAATGAGCAGCATCTGCGCTTGGCATTGCGACATACTTTTTGGTTGCCTGCAGTAATTCTTGTTCTGTGGCGTGTGGCATAATGTGCGCCAATTGCTGTGAAAAATAATTAAATAAATACTGTTGAACTTGGAATGGGCGATAGCCGTCATAGAGGAGCAGGCTATACTCCTTCGGTAATAGTGTCAAAGCATGCTGCAAGCGTTCAACTACACCAGCACGTACATAAATGGCTCGTAAACTATTAGGAATCTTTTGCTGATAGTAGATAGGCTCTATAAAAATTCTTTTATGTGCAGCTGTAATCTGTATTAGAGGCTCTTGGCTTTCCCTAACAGATGGGCTCTCAGGAGAGTTTCCATTTGAAGCCGTTCCAATCGGTTGAAAGAGGTTTACAATACTAGAACACCTCCGTTGAATTATTGGATAATTCAGTTTTTTTAAAATGAATAGTATCATATCTCTCTATCATTGACTAGATAAAAATACAATTATTACAAAGTAATGGCTATTCTCTTATAATGATTCAAAATTCAGCAAAAAATCGTCGAAAAATCTCCTTTATCCTCTAGTTAAGAATTTATTCATCTCATGACCCACACATGCTAAAAAAATTATGAATCTTATGTACTTACGCAAAAAAGGCTATTGAAACATTGTCTATGTCTCAATAACCTTTTCGCTATGCCTTTTGAAATGAGTAGGCTTCAACTTGATGTCCATTGCGACCAATTGTTGTTTGTGCCTGAGCTAGTGAATTGAGAATAGCTTCCTCAGTTGCCTCTGCCGCAGCTACAAATAACTGATTCATAACGGGATGATCCTCACGGAGCTGTATTCTTGTTTCTACAAGTTGTTCAGACATATGTGGGATGTTATGTGCAGTTGTAAAGCCTATCACAATGTCTCCACTGCCATGTGAGTAATGACTACCTGTCCGACCTAAACCTATCCCACAGCGTTTAATGACTCTCTTCAATTGACGACTACTAAGTGGAGCATCTGTAGCAAGGACTATCATAATCGACCCATCTGTAGGAGCGAGAGTCGAGGCACATTGGTTTATGGGAGCAACATAACGTTCCGCTAAAAATTCAGAACTATGACCAAAATTACTAAGCACCATGCAGCCCACCGTATAGCTAATTTCATTTTTATCGACTTTGACAATACGAGAAGAGGAGCCAATCCCTCCTTTATAGCCAAAGCACATCATCCCTTTTCCAGCGCCAATGGCTCCTTCCTGCGCTGTATTCGGAGAGGCATTACTGATGGCTTCTAGGGCATGCTCAGCTGTTACTGAACATGCTCGGATGGAATTTAAATAACTATCATTGCATTCGCCCACAACAAGATTTATGGTGCCAGTCGTATGCCCAATGTCCTGATTCATGTCGAGCATATATCGCAATGTTCCCTGCGTAACCGCTGGTACCCCAAATGTATTCGTGAGCATTATCGGTGATTCGATCACACCTAGCTCATTCACCTGTACGAGTCCAGTTGTTTTGCCGAAGCCATTTAACACATAGCTAGCCGCTGTAACTTTGTGCTGAAATAAATTTCCCCCATGCGGTAAAATAGCTGTGACTCCTGTACAGGCGTAACCACCTTCATGATCTAGTGACTCATCCAATGTGACATGTCCTACTCGTACCCCAGCAACATCAGTAATACAGTTTTTCTGCCCAACCGGTAATGTACCCACTTCAATGCCAAATTGTCTTACCTTTCCCTGCATACTACGTTTCCTCCTGAATCGCCATCGACACAGCTGCCTGTGCATGAATAGCCGTTGTATCAAATACTGGAACATCGATATCCTGCTGTTGTATAAGTAAGCCAATTTCGGTACAGCCAAGAATTATGCCTTGCGCTCCTACCTGCACAAGGTCATGGATCACTTGGATATAATAGGACTTCGAATTTGGTACAATGCTCCCCAAGCATAATTCCTCATATATGATCCGGTTTACTTCCATACGTGAGTGGTAATCTGGCACAATAACGTCTATTCCATACCCCTCTACCCTCGACTTATAAAATTCCTGTTCCATTGTGTACATAGTTCCAAGGAGCGCTATTTTTTGTAGCCCAGCCTCTTTTATTTGGTTAGCTGTGGCATCTGCAATATGTAAAATAGGGATGGTGATGGCCTCCTCAATAACCGCTACGACCTTATGCATCGTATTTGTACAAATAACGATAAAATCTGCCCCTGCGCGTTCAAGTGACTGTGCGGCTTGAGCTAGTACGAAGCCAGCTTTGTCCCATTGTCCCCTCGCTTGAAAATGCTCAATTTGCTGGAAGTCAACGCTATACAAAATACATGTGGCAGAATGAAGGCCCCCAAGCTTTTGTTTGACCTGTTCATTTAGAAGTCTATAATATTCGGCTGAGGATTCCCAGCTCATCCCACCAATCAATCCGATTGTTTTCATCATCCAATCTCCTTCCTTTTATTCTATTATTATACGCGTTTGCAGAATAAAAATAAGAGAATTTTCGGAATTTAACATCACTCTAATAAAAATCAAAATTGTATTATAATTCATTATATTAGAAAAGTTGCTTTTTCATAAAAAAACAGTGTAGACTAAAGCGTACTATGAAAGGAGGAAACAACTTATGGAATGGATTTCAAATATTGTTGATAGTGGAAATAATATTTTATGGACATATATCCTGATTATCTTACTATTAGCTGCAGGACTATATTTTTCATTTGGTACAAAATTTGTACAAATACGTCTTTTCCCTGAAATGTTTCGTCTGATTGTCGAAAAAAGAGAAGGCGATTCAGGGGTTTCGCCGTTCCAAGCCTTTACGATTAGTGCCGCTTCACGTGTAGGCACTGGGAACATTACAGGTGTTGCCTTAGCCATTGGTGTCGGTGGACCAGGTGCAGTATTTTGGATGTGGATTATTGCTATATTAGGAATGGCAACAGCCTTCATTGAAAGTACATTAGCACAGGTCTACAAAGTAAAGGATGGCGATACGTTCCGAGGTGGACCTGCCTATTACATGGAAAAAGCGTTAGGTCAAAGAAAACTAGGTATTATCTTTAGTATTCTATTAACACTAAGTTTTGGATTTATATTTAATGCAGTGCAATCTAATACAATTGCCACTTCAGTTGGGGAAGCATTTGATATAAGTCCAAAGCTCATTGGCATCTTACTAGTAGCACTAACAGCATTAATTATTTTTGGTGGTGTACAAAGAATTGTAAAGGTAACTCAAGTTCTTGTACCGGTTATGGCCATCTTCTATTTACTTGTAGCCCTTTTTGTTGTGGTGACAAATTTATCAGAAATACCAACTGTGTTTAAATTAATTTTCACACATGCATTTGGTCTACAAGAAGCTGCTGGTGGAGCAATTGGAGTTGCGATAATGCAAGGGGTTCGTCGTGGTCTATTTTCCAATGAAGCTGGGATGGGTAGTGTGCCAAACGCAGCAGCCACTGCCAATACCTCTCACCCTGCTAAGCAGGGGCTTGTACAAAGCTTAGGTGTCTTTTTCGATACGATTATGATTTGTACAGCAACTGCCTTTATCATTATTTTAGCTGGTTTATATGATAAAGGTGAAAGCGATGGTATTATTTTGACGCAAAACTCTCTAGCTGTTCATGTTGGAGATTGGGCTCCTTATTTTATTGCCATTTCCATCATCTTCTTTGCCTTCAGTTCGATCATCGGGAACTATTACTATGGTGAATCTAATATCGAATTTATGAATGCCCATAAAGGTTGGATGATTATTTATCGTGTTTTAGTGCTAGTCATGGTTATGTTTGGCTCCGTAGCACAAGTTCAACTTGTATGGAATTTAGCAGATTTGTTTATGGGGCTCATGGCTCTCATCAATATAGCTATCATCATGATTCTCGGTAAAATTGCCTTCCTTGTATTGGATGATTTTACTGGCCAACGCAAAGCAGGTAAAAATCCTGTCTTCTATGCCAAATCAATTCCGACATTAAAAAATACAGATTGTTGGGAAGAAGATCGATAAAATAGGAACGCCCTTCCATTTAATGAATGGAAGGGCGTTTTATTTTAATATTTAAACTGGCTAATGAGTTGTTTTAATTCATCGGCCATATGTGCAAGTGCTTGTGCCGAGGCGTTGATTTCTTCCATTGATGCTAATTGTTCCTCTGTTGAGGCTGCAACATCTTCAGAAGCGGCAGCATTGCCTTTGGCTGAGAAGGCCAAATCTTCCGTCACCGCTGCTACCTCTTGTACGCCAGCAGACATTTGCTCTGAGGCAGAAGAAACCTCTTCCATTTTCGGTGTAATTTCATTCATACTATTCCTAATTACTTGGAATTTCGTAATGGCTTCATCAGAAATATGTAAACCACTTTGAACATCCTCCGTTACCTTAGCCATAATACTAACAGACTGCTCTGTTTCTTGTTGAATCCCACGTATTAGATCAAATATTTGTTTAGCCGATTCCTGTGATTGCTCAGCTAGCTTACGAACTTCATCTGCGACAACCGCAAAGCCTTTTCCATGCTCCCCTGCTCTTGCTGCTTCAATAGCGGCATTTAAAGCCAGTAAATTAGTTTGATCCGCAATGCTTGTAATAACATCTAAAATGGATGTAATTTGCTGTGAACGCTCATGTAAGGTTTGAATTTTAGCATTAGAATCTGCAACAGATAAATGAATAGACTGCATTTGATCCTTTGTATTTTGGACAGCTTGTCCGCCCTCATCTGCCTGTAATGTCGCATGCTGTGAAAGGTCCGTCACAGCAGAAGAAATTTCAGCAATATGAAGAATGGCTGTTGAAAGCTCATGTAATGATTCTGCATTTTTATTGGCACTAATCGTTTGACCATCTGCACTTGACGCAACATCTTGAATAGAAATAGCGACTTTTTCGGTTGCTATACTTGTTTGATTCGCATTAGCTGTTAGCTCTTCAGCAGACGATGCCACTTCCTCTGCATTTTGTTCAATTTTTTGAATAAGCGTCCGCAAACTTTCCTGCATATCGTTAAAGGCTTGTCCTAATTGCCCTATTTCATCTTTCGAAGTTATTGTAACAGTCTCTGTCAGATCACCTTTACTGATCGTAACGGCGCTATCTTTTAATGCTTTAATTGGTTTAATGACAGCCTTCATCACGAAGTAGAAGATTATAGAACTAATAACGACAGCGGCAAGCAGAACTAGGATGGTATGAGATAAAATCGATGAAGCTGATTCATCAATTTCCTTAGAAAAGATCGTACCTGTGATTTTCCAATTGGTTACCTCATTCGTCGTATAGAACAAAATACGATCATCACCGTTAAAGACGTATTCATAGGTGCCAGAGGGACTTTCATACATTTTATCGAGGAAACTTTCTTTGAGCTTGCCACCCGCTTCTAATGTAGGATGTGAAATGACCAGATTGTCCTCTCCAAAAATAGAGGGATACCCATTTTTCCCAATTCGAATGGAATCTGCAATTTTTTGAAGGTTTGTTAATTTAATATCAATAGCGACAACCCCTGAGCGGTCCTTGATTTGTTTAGCAACCGTTACAACCATATCACCAGTTCCTGCATCCTTATAAGGGTTAGTAATTAAAGTTTCACCTTTTAAAGCAGTCGCTTGTTTATACCAATCTCGATCTAATGGATTATAATCCGCATCATTCAATTTTGGTACCTGAGAAAACGAACCATCATTGGTTCCAACATAAATACTTAAAACGTCTGGATTAAGCTGTCCATACTGCTTAAACTTCGATTCTATAGATGCTTGTGATTGCTTAAATTGCTGTGCATCTATCTCACTACTAAACACTTGAATGTCATTCATCTTATCAGTAATAGTTTGATCGATAAGCTTATTTAAAATGCCTACACTTTCATTGGCACTAAATAAGATTTCTTCTTCTATGGAATCTTTAGCTGATAAATAAGATAAACTACCTACAGATATAACAGGAATTAGTAATACTAGCGCAAATAGCGTATAAAGCTTGCCCTTAAAACTGCTAAATATTTTCTTCATATATTATTCTCCTTTTGTTTCTTGAAGTGAAAAATATCACTTGTCAGCCTGATATTTGCTACAACCATTCCCACTCTGTATCTGTTTTACATCTCTCCCATAGCTTTTATCGGATGAAATATTATTTTTCAAACATATTTATGATTATTCTATTATTCAGTCTTTACAGATAACTATAAATCCCTGTAATTGTCAGTAAGAACAAACTATTAGCCCATCACTTCCTAATCATAACTACATGATAAATGGCAACTATTGATCCTGATTCTATAGGAATTTGAGCTTGCTGAAATGATTGGAAAGTAAAAAAAGAGGAGGTGTCTAATAATCTATTGGACCATTAGACATCTCCTTTATCATGAGCTTAATATTTAAATGTTTGTATGGATTCCTGTAGATCGATCGCCATTTTCGCTAAATGGGTGGAAGCTGCCGCTACTTCCTCCATCGCCGCATTTTGCTCTTCCGAAGAAGCGGCAACGCTTTGCACATGACGGCTTGATTTCATAGATACTTCGCCTATGTAATCAATCTCTTGGACCAGCTTTTCAATATCTTGATGGATAGTACGAATAGCTGCGGTAACTAATTCCGTTTGTGCTTGTACATCCGTAATG
Organism: Lysinibacillus sp. GbtcB16; assembly: GCF_019091145.1. NCBI lineage: Bacteria > Bacillati > Bacillota > Bacilli > Caryophanales > Bacillaceae > Lysinibacillus > Lysinibacillus sp. GbtcB16. Next base: position 1,151,330 of record NZ_JAGXJV010000001.1, on the reverse strand, counting down.
GCATCATCAATTTGTATAAAATTATCTCTTGCCACATTGACCTTATCACGACCTACATGCACCGAATCATTGCTATTCACCATATCTTCTTCAATTATTCTTGTACTATCAGTAATTTGTGCTACTACTTTTTCAATTTCCACTGCTGCAAGATTCGACTCATCTGCTAGTTTACGTACTTCCTCAGCGACAACGGCAAACCCTTTCCCATGTTCACCGCTTCGGGCTGCTTCGATGGAGGCATTGATTGCAAGTAAATTGGTCTGTGTCGCAATACTTTTAATGACATTCACAGCTGCTACAATGGCTGCTGAATTATCATCTAAATCTTGGACGCGCGTATTTAATTCACTCGTGTTGGCTGAAATTTCATCCATCTGTACCGTGGCATCATGGACGGAAGAACGACCTAAACTCGCCATATTTTTCGTTTCGACGGTTGCATCATTAACGTTTTGAATGCTAGTGGAAATATCATTCATTTTCTTCAAAATATGGGCCGATAAATTTCGTACATCGCCTGTTAACGTATCCTGCTCATCAATTCCTTGTGCAATGTCTTGAATTGATTCAGTGACGACTTCCGTTGCCTGTGTAACCTCCAAGCTACTAGCCGTTAGCTGCTCAGAGGTAGCGGCTACTTGCTCAGAGGAATCTCCAACTTGCTTCATCATTTGGCGAAGTTTTTCTGACATGCTATTAAATGACTCAGCTAGATGTGCAAATTCATCCTTTGTTTTGAATTGTAGATGAGCGTGTAAATTCCCCTCCGAGAATGTATCCATTTCTCTGACTGTTAGCTGGATGTTTTTAGCAACTCTTCTACCAAATGCAGTAGCAATAATGATGCTAATGAGGAGAGAAATTGCCGCCAATATCATTATTTCAATACCACTTCTTTCCCCTTTTTCCTTAGTCGCCTCAATATGTGCTAGCATGTCCTCCTGTTGTGCAGTAGCCATTGTCTTACCAAAGACTACAAGCTTCAAAGAGCCCTCCCCTAAAATCGGCAAGGCTACTTGCTGAGCCTGTTCTATTTCGCCGCGTTTATAAAGCGGAATAATCTGTCCATCTATCGCCTTTTCCCAATCATCAAGCTGTTGTAAAAATTGCTCAAAATCTTGATTGCGAGCGCCTATTTCTTGGAGGCGATTAATGGATGTATGTAAGGTATTGCGTATTTCATGATGATTGTTCAACATTTCTTCCTTACCATATAATATATATCCTCGAATAGCTGCATTTGCACGCACAGTTTGGAACGAGATATCTTGATATAGATGGATTAATTCCGTATTGTCTTCGATTTCAGCTAGTGTCTTATTATTATTCGTTAAGAAATACATAGCAATGGCTGTAATCATTAATAAGAAGGCTAGCACTATACCAAAAGCCATTTGTAGTTTACGTTCCACAGTTAATCTCATATGATTCCCTCAATTCTACTGTAATCACCATTGAGTATATCCTACCTAAATCTATTATCCTACAGAATATGTACCTTTCCTCACAAAACATCGCTAAAATTTAACAATAATGCAAACTCCACCTGAAAACTATTGACAATAATATCCACTATTTCGCTAGTTGAAATAAGAAATAATCCATTGAAAGCCATGGAGATAAAACAAAAAGAGCAGGAGAAGCAGGACCATTTTCATGAAAAGCTCTCTTTTTTCAACATATTCTCGAATACCTGATGTAAGCATCATGACACTTAATAATAATAAGCTATGCTGAGCCCCATATATTTGCATCGAAATGGTGATGATTAATGGTAGGATGATAGGAAGCAGAAAATCAGCAGTCAGTCGCTTCCCTTTCTGTTTGATTAATTTTGTCGGAGTAGTTTTCGATGTACCTCCTATTAATTTCTTTGCAAGCAGATAAGCTATACTAAAAAATAAAATAGTATAAATAATAAATAATAACAACGGCATTCGGCTTTCTTCATTCAACCAACGAAAATAACCTACCACTTCTGCTGTTGGCAGTTGATAATACTGCATCGTTTTTTGATCCATGAGGAATAATTGTTCATCCTCGACCATCACCTTAATGGCCATCTCCTTACCATTATCGAAGCGTATATATAAATCACTTGTTGGGGTAGGTTGGGCGGGTCGACTGATAGGGACTTTCTTAGTCCGTAAAGCTTGTTGAAGGTGTTCTGTATCTTTTACCTCATAACGGTTAAGGTAGAACACTTGCTTTAATGGATATAAATATTGCTCCTTGCCATCACTTCCAGACATATACCATGCCTGTTGGATAGTTTGAAATTGACTATACGGAAGAGATACTAGTTCGTCTCTTTGCCTCTCATTGTCCAAAAACAGTAAGAGGGTGATGAGGCTTAACGTCATGCCAAGTAGTAATGTAAGTAAATGTCCAACCCGTTTCATAGCTACAACTCCTTTAACCTTTACATATATAGTAATTATTGTAATATACGGTTTACTCATCCAATAAGTTTCATCTATACTAAAGGATGGAGGTGGGATGGCAAATGAGCAAGCCAGAATTATACGTTAATGTAGTAGTAGGACCTGATTGTGATTTCGAATCAATGGCCCTCCGAGCTGCACTTGAATCCTTTGGTGCAAGGGTAACACTTCATTTAATTGGTAGACCCAATGATTTGATTGATGTTTTATCAGGCGTTGATCTTCATGGCAAGATGGATTATCTAATTTTGAACTTTCACGGAGATGAAGGACGGTTTTGTCTACCTGAGCTAGGGGAGGATGTTTATGAAGTTAATGAACCAAAGAGTATATACTTTGGTCCATTGGATGTACAAACTTATAGCCGCCTCCAAGGTGTAAAGGTTATTGCAGCAGGCTGTACATTAGGGTGCGAACAGCTCGCAACAGCATTTTTGCAAAGTGGCTGCCTCTCCTATTTAGCACCAGATGACTATATCGATGGTAACGCCAATCTTATGTTTCTAATTCGCTTTTTCTATGAGATCATCTCTCATCATAAAAATCAGCAGGAAGCATTTGAACTAGCTCAAGCCATTGATTCGGAGACTGCGATGTACAAGCTTTATTTATCATAAAAAAGATCGTAGCAACTACTAATTGCTACGATTTCTCTTATTTTTCATGGCTGTTTTCAAGCATGGCCTTGTTAAACGCTTGCGACTGTCCTCTTGCTATACTTAACGTTTGCCAGTCGGATCCCTTTACTTGCTTCGCGATATAAATCATTTGGCCAATATGCTGTGAATAATGAGCCATTTGCCTTTCTATCGCATCAATTACCGCTAGCTTTTCCCCTCTGATTGTGACATACCCCTGCAAATCGGATTCTGTAATACCCGCCAATGCATCTAAAAATACTTGCCAGCCCTCTTCCCAAACTGCAAGAATGGCTTCTTTTGTAGACAGACTATTAATAAACTCATCATCTCGATTTCGTGTAGTTTTCTCACCATCTGTCGTTAAAAAATCAGTCCAGCGCGAAATCATATTACCACTAACATGTTTAACAATGACCGCGACACTATTGGATTCTTCATTATATGCCCAGTGCAACTCAGCCCCTTCTAGTTGGGCCAGTGCCCCATCCCCTAGCTCTTTCACATTGTTAAACCTTTTTTGGATGACCTGTAAATACGTTTGTGCAATCGTCATAAGCAAACCCCCATCCCCTCTTTTTTATTATTATAAATAGAAAATCTTACTGTTTACCAGCTAATAGTCGTCATACAATTAAAAACCGTCTCAAAAGTTCGAGACGGTTGCTAATTATAAATTTTCATCAATATAGGTTTCAATATCAGAAGCTATTGTATCAATTGGTACATCTTCAATCTTTTCAGCAAAGCCATTATACATTTTAACGATTGTTCCATCTTTATCGACTAGGAAAAATTGATTACCATGGATAACTTGATCACTGTTAGGATCGTTTTTCACTAAAATTTTCGTATTTTTAACCGCAAACTGTTCAATATATTTTTGTGAATATCCAGTAAGAAGATTCCATTTAGAATCATCTGGCACATTATATTTACTAATATAGTTGGCTAATACTTCCGGCGTATCAACATCTGGATCTACGGAAAAGGCGACGATATTATAATCCTCTACTCCTTTTTTCTGTAGCTTTTCTTGGACCTGTGCCATATTCAAGGACATTGGTGGGCAAATCGATACACAATTCGTGAAAATGTACATACCAATCCATGGCTTGCCTTTTAAACTTTCAAGCGAAACCGTCTCTCCACGTTGATTGACATGTTTAAAATCAGGTATTTCCAAACTATAATCTGCTTTAAATTTGGAATTCCCACAGGCGCCTAGAACAGTCGCACAGGCTAAAAGCAATATTAGCCCAATTAGTTTATGTTTCATGTTAACACTCTCCCTAACCTACACTACCCTCATCCTAACTTAGGCTGTAAGCGTTGACAAGAACTTCTAGGTGACAGCTTTCGTACATATTTGTGAAATTAATTTCATTTTAAGGAAACAAGTGCCTCATGTATCGCATCAAGCTTTTCCTCGACACGCTGTAATAAATAAAAGGACACTATTATCGGGAAACCGATATCTGAAATCATGCTTAACCACTGTTCCATCGTTATGCCCCCTTTCACTTAGGTAAAAATGGCCTTTGCATTTTTCATAGCAAAGACCATTTTCGCATTATTCTGTTGCTACATCGAATTCTATTACTTTTCGTTCTACAATACGAGCGCCTTTAATAGCTGCTAAGGCGCCACCTTGTCCAGAAAATACATTTTTAGTTACTATAGTTTGCATGACCTTTTGAATGTCTGTTGCGGTAATAGCTGGCTTCGGTGCATCAATCGTCAGCGTAGATGTTTTACCATCCACTGTCACAAATTGTAACTCTAAAACTTGTGCCATCTTCTGATCCCCCTTAAGTTAATTCGCTTGTCTCTTGCTTTTCGATACCAGCCAGTGCTTGTGATGATAGACTGGCCATCCCTTGTGCGACAGCTACTAAATCTTCTACGCTATGTGTCTTAGCAATATTACGATACGATTTAGTAGTGAATGTTGGCTCGTTTTGCTCATTGTAGCCTTCCACATATTTAAGTCTTAGGGTAGCATGTAAAAAATTCTCATTTGCCATACATCTCACCTCCCTTCAAACACTATATAAAGACGAATTGCTAAAAAAGGGACATTATAGGATGAATTTTCTTTCGGAAGCTCTTATAATAGAATCAGAGAAGGCAAAGAGGTGAACGATTTGTTACAAGGTTGGTTTTTATGGTTTATTTTATTTTGGGTAGTTGTCCTCATTTCATTGATGGCGATTGGCGGCTTTTTCATGTTCCGCAAGTTTTTAAAAGCACTCCCAAAGCAGGATGGAAAGTCTGATTTAGATTGGCAGGAATTTTATTTAGATAAAACAATCCATTTATGGGGACAAGCTGAAAAAGAGTTACTCTATGAGCTTGTAAGCCCTGTCCCAGAGCTCTTTAGACAAGTAGCAAAGGAAAAAATTGCAGGGAAAATTGGCGAGCTCGCTTTAGAGGAAAAAGCACCTGCTATTAATAATGACCTAATCATTCGCGGCTACATCCAAGCAACACCGAAACGCGATCACAAATTTTTACGCAAAAAATTAGAGCAAATGCAAATTGACATCGCCCCCTACGAACATTTATTTGAATAAAGAAAGCTACGCTGCACATACGCTTGTGCAGCGTTTTTTTGGGGATTGAATGGGGTTATTGTTCCATCGTCTTCTATGTTACTTTTTTAGCGGGGCATCCTTATTCGCGGTTTTATTCTGCACTTTTGCGATTCTATCCATCACTTTTGCGGTTCTATCCAGCACTTCGCTCGTTTTATCCACCGTTTTTGCCGAGGCAGCCTCTTTTGATACTCTATCCGTCACTTTGCTGGCTCTATCCACCACTTTCGCGATCCTATCCGTCACTTCTCTTGTTTTATCCGCCACTTTTGCCTATGCAGCCACTTTTGGAGCTCTATCCATCACTTCTGCCGAACCGTCCTTATTTCTCATTGCACCCACCACCAATCCAACCCACCGCCAACTCGAGAGCATAAAAAAACTACACTAGTTTGAGTACTAGTGTAGTTGGGGAATTGTTTTTTTGATTTTTTTAAACTGGAGTAGCATGGCGATTCGCCAAGGTACTAACATGGCGAAGGCTAGGATCCAGAACATGCCTGCTAATTCGCCGACATCGATGGAGTTGCTTAAAATCATTTTGGCCACTACCCGGAATATTAATAAACCAAATAATATAAAAACGAATGCTTTTGAACGTTTTAAATAAATATCTCGACCCTTCACTTCAAATTTGGAAGTGGCAATTAAAATGGTCGAGAATACCATTCCTACAGCGGCTGCTTCTAATATTTGCATGGGTGGCACTCGGAATTGTTCAAATAAAAACATGAGCGCACCAGAAGACATCGCGATTGGCGGAATAATAATTTTCTTCTCATTTGTTGGCATTTTGGAAGCTCTCATACGTATGACCATGACAAAGCTACCCATAAGAATGGCCATAATGGTTGACCCAATAACATAATAGTGAGAAGGGATATTGCTTAACATAAAAGATCCTCCTCTAATGTCAAATTAGCAATTTTGTCCAAGTAATTGGTCAGCGACGGCTCTTAATCTTTCTGGCTCAAAGGGCTTGGTAATAAAATCTTTTGCCCCACTTTCAATCGCTTCTACAATTAACTTTTGTTGGCCTAATGCTGTTACCATAATTATTTTTGCATTTGGAAACTCTGGGATAATTTTTTTTACTGCCGCAATACCAGTCATAACGGGCATCGTTACATCCATTGTTACTAAGTCTGGTTGTAACTCTCGATACATAGCCACAGCTTCTTTACCATTTGCTGCCTTACCTACTACCTCGTAACCCCATTCTGAAAACATATTACTGATTGCAACACGCATAAATAGCGTATCATCCACTACTAAAACTGTAGGCACATGTTCATCTCCCTCCACGTTAAAGTACGGTATGCCTCTTTAGTGTATCAAATTAAAAGCCTGTAAATCCACCGAAAATAGGCTGTAATATACGAGTAATATACGTTAATCCATCAAAGAATAACAAAATACCCACGGCAATCATTATATAACCACCGATTTTCACGATTTTTTGGCTGTGTGTGCGAATCCATGTCATGCGTGAAATAAAGAACGATAACACAAAGAATGGAATCGCGAACCCTAAATAATAGGCGAACATATAGCTAAAGCCCGCTCCTGGGTTTGTACTAGCCAACATTATAATAGAAGCTAAAATTGGTCCTGTACATGGTGTCCATCCTGCCGCAAAGGCAATACCAATTAAAACGGATCCCAAATAGCCAGATGGTCGATTTTTAAATTGAAACTTTCGATCCTTCATGAGGAAATCAATTTGTAGTAATCCTACAATCATTAATCCAAATACTACGATTAAAATGGCACCAACCTGACGTAGTAAAGTTTGATAGTTCAGGAAAAACTCTGCCGCATATGAGGCACTTAGTCCAATTATGATAAAAATAATTGAAAATCCTAGTAAAAAGAATAGTGTGTGGAAAATGGCACGCTTTTGTAGCATCCCTTTTTCTGATTTTAGCTCATCTAATGTCATACCCGTTATGTACGATAAAAATGCTGGATACAATGGGAGGGTACATGGTGAAATAAAACTTAAAAACCCTGCACCAAAAGCTAAAAATACGTTAATATCTGATCCCATATTTTCGATCGCTCCTTACAGTTACTGCATCCATCGTACCAAAAAACATGATAAATTGCGCCCTTCCTGATTGTGAACGTTTCATGGCAAAATGATGAGATTTCTGAAAAGTCCTTCCCATACATGTAGAACACTTAATAAGCTACTTCTGCATTATGCGCCCCTGTTGATTTTCTGTCAACAAAATTCGCCATTATTCTACATCATCAAATAGGATGGCAAATCTCATTTAAATCAGCTCTGCACCCCTTTTTTATAGTCGATATATGGTTAATTAGTGAGTGATTCACTAATCTTCATGTATACTATTCATAACAAACGCGCATTTGATTGAAAAAAAGAGGTGTAGCTCCTTGGAATTAAGAAAAATTAAACCTAAAAAAATCTATGAAGAAGTGTCCGAAATTTTGCATGAGAAAATAAGAGCGGGTGTTTTAAAGCCTGGTGATCGACTGGACTCGGTGGAACAGCTTGCTGAACAATTACAAGTTAGCCGTTCTGCTGTGCGAGAGGCGCTGTCTGCCTTAAAGGCAATGGGATTGATTGAAATCAAACAAGGCTCTGGGACTTTTGTTAAAAGTGTGCCTCCAAATAGACTGGATTTTCCATTATCTACAGCCATGTTATCGAATAAACTTGATATTGCCCGTTTATTAGAGGTGCGCAAGATCATTGAAGTAGGAGCAGCCGCCAGTGCCGCTATCAACCGTACCGAACAGGATATTCAAGCAATGGTTCAAATTTTAGATGACATGAAGCAAGCCCATGGAGATGGTGAACTTGGTGAAAAGGTGGATTATCAATTTCATGTGGCGATTGCGACTGCCTCCCAAAATCCCCTACTTGCTACGATTCTAGATCAAATTTCTGGCCTGATGATTGATACGATGAAAGAAACACGCCGCATTTGGTTGTACTCTAAAAAAACAACAAGCGAGCAACTATATGAGGAACATATGAAAATCTTCCTTGCTATTCAGCAGCAAAATGAAGAATCAGCTAAGCAGGCAATGACCCTTCATTTAAGCAATGTTGAAAAGGTTCTATTGCAGTATTATGAAACAACCGACTCTCATCCACTTTAAAACAGCCTAGCTCTCGACTAGGTTGTTTTATTTTTTCTGAAAATTCCATCAAAACACCTTCTTTCTTAGAAAAAATTGTAGTATGATACATATAGTATAAGTCATCTGATGACCTGTTGTTTATAAAAGGAGCGATGCATATGAAAGTAACTCTCTTTGCTACTTGCCTAGTGGATTTGTTTCAGGGAGATGTAGGGAAAGCCGTAGTGGAAGTATTAGAAAGACTTGGCTGTGAAATTGATTTTCCTGAGGAACAAATTTGCTGTGGACAGCCTGCTTATAATAGTGGCTATGTGAAAGAATCAAAAAATGCGATGAAAAGAATGATCACTGCCTTCGAGCATGCCGAATACGTCGTTTCTCCCTCTGGTTCTTGTGCTTATATGTTTAAGGAATATCCAGAGGTTTTTAAGGGGGATCCTCTATGGGAATCAAAAGCAAAGGCATTGGCAGCCAAAACATATGAATTTACTGAATTTATTGTCAACGTTTTAAAGATAGAGGATGTTGGAGCACATTTAGAGGGCAAAGCTACTTACCATACTTCCTGCCATATGACTCGCCTCCTCGGTGTGACTGAGGCTCCATTGAAGTTATTACAAAACGTCGAAGGTTTACAGTATGTGGCGCTTCCTGGAAAAGATAGGTGCTGTGGGTTTGGTGGCACATTCTATGTCAAAATGGCCAATATTTCTAGCGAAATGGTTCATGAAAAGGTCCATCATGTAGAGGAGACAGGGGCGGATTATTTAATTGGAGCAGATGCTGGCTGTTTAATTAATATTGGTGGTCGTATTCATCGCCAAGGCAAACCGATTAAAGTGATGCATATTGCAGAGGTTTTAAATTGCCGATAAGAGGGGGAAACATTAATGGCCATGAAAACTAGTAATGATCGCTTTTCAGACCGTGTTACAAAAGAGCTTGACAATCCATTTATGCGTAATGCTGTTTCTAATGCTCAGGACCGCTTTCAAACTCGTCGTCTACAGCAAACTCTGGAACTTGGAGATTGGGAAGAATGGCGTTCACATGGAGAAGAAATACGTAAACATGTTTTAGAAAACCTAGATTATTATCTATACCAATTAAGTGAAAATATTGCCAAAAGAGGTGGCCATGTTTTCTTTGCTCAAACTGCTCAAGAAGCGACAGCCTATATTCAAGGTATTGCGAAAAAGAAAAATGCCGCTAAAATTGTTAAATCAAAATCGATGGTAACCGAGGAAATTAACCTGAATGCTGCTTTAGAGGAATTAGGCTGTGAAGTGATAGAAACGGACTTAGGTGAATACATTTTGCAGGTTGCAGATCACGAGCCCCCATCTCATATTGTGGCTCCTGCTCTGCATAAAAACAAAGAGCAAATTCGAGATGTGTTTAAAGAAAAACAAGGCTACACTCAATCGGAAAAGCCAGAGGAGCTTGCTCTTTATGTGCGTGATAAACTACGCGATGAATATTTAACTGCTGATATCGGTATAACAGGCTGTAATTTTGCTATTGCTGAAAGTGGAACGATTACTCTAGTCACCAATGAAGGTAATGCTGATTTAGTTACGGCTCTACCAAAAACTCAAGTCACTGTTATGGGAATGGAAAGAATTGTTCCTACCTTTGAAGAAATGGAAGTTCTTGTTAGCTTATTAACACGTAGTGCTGTAGGTCAAAAGCTGACAAGCTATATTACTACGCTTACAGGAATTAAAGACGAGGGTGATTCAGATGGACCTGAGGAATTCCATTTAGTCATAGTGGATAATGGTCGCTCTGCCATACTTGGTGGCGAATTTCAGCCTATCTTACAATGCATTCGCTGTGCCGCCTGTGTCAACGCTTGTCCTGTTTATCGTCATGTAGGTGGGCATACGTATGGCTCTATCTATTCGGGCCCTGTTGGTGTGGTTCTCTCTCCGTTATTAGGAGGCTATGATGATTTTAAAGAGCTCCCCTATGCCTCAACGCTATGTGGTGCCTGTACAGATGCTTGCCCTGTAAAAATTCCTTTACATCAGCTTATTCATAGACATCGTCAGGTCATCGTTGAAAATGAAGGCAAAGCACCTGTTTCCGAAAAGCTAGTAATGAAGGCATTTGGCTTAGGGGCTTCTTCCCCTACTTTGTATAAAATGGCTACAAAAATGGCCGCTTCTGCAATGTCTCCATTTACGAAAGACCATACGATTACGAAAGGTCCAGGTCCTTTAAAAGCATGGACTGAAGCACGGGATTTCCCTGCACCGAATAAAAACAGTTTCCGAAATTGGATGAAGCACCGTACAAAAGGAGATGAAGAATCATGACTGGTACCATTCAGCATCGAGAGGATTTTTTAGCAAACATTGCACAGCAGTTAGGGCGTTCACCTATTACAACGCTTCCACGCCCCACTTGGCAGTACCAACCACAAAACCGTACATTAAAAGATGCCACAAGAGACGAATTACTAGAGATTTTCACGAAACAATGCGCCAATATTCATACGAATATCGTGATTTCGAATTGTGCGAAGCTTTCTCAAGATCTACAATCTGTGGTGGACCATTACGGCGGACAATCCGTCATTACTTCTAAGGATGAACGATTTCAAGATTACGGATTATCTAAGTTAATGACAGAAAAATGGCCACAAGCTAATATTCAATATTATGAATGGAATTCTCAGCAACCAGAGGAAAATATTCAACAGGCTGAAAAAGCAAATATCGGTTTGACTATTAGCGAGATGACGCTAGCTGAGTCAGGGACCGCTATCCTTTTTAGCAGTAAAGATCAAGGAAGAAGTATTAGCTTCTTACCTAAAAAATCAATCATTTTGATCCCGAAAAGTACAATTGTTCCACGTATGACACAAGCAGCACAGTGGATTCGTGAAAAAATCAAAAATGGAGAAAAAATTCCTTCTTGTATTAACTTCATTACAGGTCCTAGTAACTCTGCAGATATCGAAATGATTTTAATCGTTGGTGTTCATGGCCCTGTTCAAGCCACCTATATCGTGATCGAGGATCGCTAAGCTCATTAAAACAGGAAAGCTGTTGAGATCTGCTACTTCAGGCGGTTGCAGTACTCTTATAAAAAGAAAAAAGCAAAAGCTATCATGACGTCACGATAGCTTTTGTCTACAGTCATAAGCATGCATTTATGTTGTTGAATGAGGCACGCTTTTTGTGATGGCTTCTTTTTCATAATACTCTGGATGTGCTTCTTTTAAGATAGAAGTACGTAGCATCACTAGTGAAATGATAATGATAATGACGCTTGTAACAGGCAATATGATCGTGGCTGGTATAGCATCGTATAATACTCCATACACAACCATACCAATTGGCATCATGGACATTGCCATTGTTTCCATTAGTCCGAAAACGCGGCCGCGGAATTCTTCCGAGATGGTTTTTTGCATATAGACCCCTATTGGCATATTAATACCCATTTCGAAAATGGCGAAAATAAAATAAATGATTAGATAAAAACTAACAATTGCGATATAGGAAAAATTCGTGACTAATGGAATCACGGCTAAAGCAAGACTACCTGCCAACAGCAATAAGCTAATTCTTGAGAAACGTAATGGTGCTTTGACTTCTGGTCTTGTCGCAAAATAAATGGAAGCGATAAGCATACCCGCTGCACCTGATGCCTGAATAAAACCAAAATGCGTTGATTCTACTTTTAGCAATTCAATGATAATAAACGTTCCTCCAACAGCGATGGCGGAAAAGAATAGATTAATCCATAATGCCACCCACATGATTGTTTTTATGACTTTACGCTGTTTTATATAATAGAAGCCGCCTTTAAGCCCTTCCCACACTTTTTCCTTCTTTTCATCTTCTCCTCTTGTACTATAGAGTTTAAAATTCATTGTTGCCTCTAAGCAAAACGCTATGATATACGCTCCGATATTTACCATTAAAAATACGTCAATATTGAAAAATCCATACATCATACCGCCAATGACGGGTCCCCCAATGGCAGCCACCGACATCGATAATTGATTAAAAGACATCGCGCGCTGTAAACGTTCTGGATTAACAAGTGTAGCAATTGCAGATGAAAACGTAACCCCTGAAAATGCGGAACATATCGTATTAAATACAGTAGCTATGTAAATAGCATAAACAGACATCCCTACTGTTTCTGTATAAATCAGTAATCCCCCTACGGTCAAAATAGTTCCTGCCTGCGCTAATAAAATTGTTCGTTTTTTTGAAAAATTATCCGCGACATACCCAGCCAATGGTGCTACGAGAGCACGAGGTAACACAGAACAAATCATATTGGTCGCAAAGCTCATGGCGGACCCTGTCATGGCTAATATATACAAGCTAAAACCAAACGCCATGACATTTGCCCCTAGCATGGCAATCATTTTACTCGCTGTAAATGTCCATAAATGATAGGTCGCCTTTTTTAATTTCTCCACTTCATTCATCTCAAAACCCCTCCGTATTTTAACTAAATTAAAAAGTTTAATTTTATTAAACAAAATATAACACAGCTCCCCCTTTTCACGCAAGAAAAAGTTTAATATAATTAAACAAAAGGAGGCGAGGCAGTGAACTCTCTAGGCGCACGAATTCGTAAATTAAGGAAAGAACAAAAATTAACATTAGAGGCGCTTGCCGGTGATCGTCTAACAAAAGGAATGCTGAGTCAAATAGAAAATGAAAAGGCCAAGCCCTCTATGGAAAGCCTTGACTATATTGCCGAAAGGTTAGGTGTCAAGCCTAGTGAATTACTCGAAGAAGTAACCCCTTCATCCATTCGTTCACTTTTAGAGCAGGTTGAAATTTTATTTGCAGAGGTAAAATGGGGAGATATAGTTCGTCATCAAGAAATTGTTGATTTGATAAAACCAGCAGTAGAGGGCCTTCCTGATAGCTACGAAGCAGGCCGTTTATTGTATATATATGCTGTCACACAGTATGAAGTAGGATTAGCTTCATGGGAAACATCCCTCCTTCAAGCCCGCACTATCTTTAAGGAAATTAATTTACTTAGCCATTGGTTCAAAACATTCATCCTGCAAATGAACATATTGGCGGAAAAACGTCAATATGACTTGGCCTATGCCTGTATTTTACAGGCGCAAGAAATTATTGAACAAGAGGATTATCAGCTTGATTCTCGGGATGCTTTATTAATGGCTTATTATACAAGCATTTTACAGCTCGCCATCGGAGAACATGAAGAAGGGAAAAAATTAATCAACGAAACCATTGCGAATGCTCATAAAAACCAACTGTTTTATCAAATCGATGATATGTATCGTATCGGTGCTTATTGCGCGATGATTGACCATGACTTTGAACAAGCTGAGCATATGTTTATGAAGCTGGAGCAATATCGGGCATTTGCCGAACGCGTACTAGTAGATGCTTTCATCTATATTTTACGGGCACATTATTATAATAATTACATGTTTAATTATGAGCAGGCGTTAATAGAAATTGAGAGCTTTAATGAGCTCAAGCATGAGGATTTAGAAATTTTGGATTCAAACTATTATTATGCGGAAAAAGGAAAGTCCTTATATTTACTTGGTCGTTATGAGGAGGCAAGGGCTGCATTTGAGCATTTTCAAGCATCACCTGTTTTCGTCAGCCATCCATATGATATTTTAGGCTTAAATGAATGCTTTTCCTATAAGGCTCTTTGCTATGCGCATTTCGGGGAACTGACAACCGCCTATGATATTGCGAAAATGGCATACAACGATTCACTGGATTTAGTTGATTTGCCTTATAAACGCAAAATCGAAGAAGTCTATATGACGATTAAGGCACAGATTGATTCTACTTCTTAATATGAAAGGGATTGCACCGCTTCGTGCAATCCCTTGTTTTTACTTTTGCTGATCTTCTTTGATTTGCTTATGAATTTTGCGTAATGCTTTTTTGGACCCTCGCTCAATATCATGCTGAAGCTTACGTTCTTGATAGTCGACAAATAAGGTCTCAAGATCATATCCTTCAGGATATAATTCGGTTGCCGGTAGCTCTAATGTAAGTCGTTTCACATGAACCTCTAGCATTTGACCCTTATAGTACACAGTGACATTATAGAACTGATTCATCTCTTGATAAACAAGCCCGACATCATCATGATCCAATAATTTCACACGATCCCCTTTGGCAAATTTAATGATTGCTGCCCTGCCAGCTTTCTCTTCTTTCGGCTTACGAATTTTACTATCCTGCACCCGAGTCAGCTGATAATCCTTATTATCCATATAATCCTGTGCTCGTTGCAAAACCTCTGCACGGACATTCATTTTTTTAGAAATCCAAAGAGCATTACTCTCTCCAGACGTTCCAATCATTAACTGATACAAAGGCTCTAATGTTTCACTATTAAATCGCATAGCCGCATTCATAAAGTCTGGATGCATCTCTGAAAATCGTTTAATTTCTCCGTAATGTGTTGTCGCTACTGTCATACATCCCATTTGATAGAACTCTTCCAAAATCGCAATAGCCAGTGCCGCACCTTCATTCGGCTCAGTACCACTGCCGATCTCATCAAATAATAATAGCGTATGGTTATTGGATGCTCTCATAATGTCGGAGAGATTTTTCATATGTGATGAAAACGTACTTAGCGCATTTTCCATACTTTGATTGTCACCTATATCGACAAAGATATGATCGAATATAGCCAATTCAGTGCCCTCATCTGCCACGATATGAAAGCCGGACATTGTCGCCAATGTTAATAAGCCAATTGTTTTCAACACGACGGTTTTCCCGCCTGCGTTTGGTCCAGTAATAATTAGACTCCTATAATCTTTTCCAATCGTAAATTGAAGTGGCACAGCATTCCCTGGTAATAAAGGATGTCTACCATTGATTACTTGGATGAAGCCATAATCATTGAGGCGTGGCTCCATACCGCCAATTTGTTTACTAAATTTTGCTTTAGCAAAAACCATATCATATTGGCTAATCAACTCCATATTAATATGGAGAGCTTGAAGATGATCCATTAAAAGCCCAGATAAAGATGCTAAAATCTGATACTCCTCCACCGCCTCTTCAGCCTTTGAAGTAGCTAATTCTCCATTTAATTTAGCGACCACACTTGGCTCCATAAAAACAGTTGCACCCTTTGAGGAGATTTCCACTATCGTCCCTTGTACATGATTTTTATAGGAAGCCTTAATTGGAATCGTATAGCGTTCATCCTTTTGACTAATAAAGAACTCTTGTATATACGTTTTATTGGCACTGTTGTTCAAGAATTTTGTTAAGCGGTCTTTTATTTTTTCCTCTGTCGTTTCGATATGATGACGAATCCGCTTCAATTCTCGACTAGCAGCTGAATCAACGCGATTAGCTTTTATGGCAAAATTAATTTCTTCTTCCACACTTTTAAATTCAGCCATCGAATTTGCGTAAGATGAAAGAACTGGCGCAAAAAATTCCTTATCCAACATGAATTTTTTAATGTTACGACAGCCTCGTAAAAAGTCTGACATACTGATGAGCTCACTGGGGTCCAAAATCATACCTTTTGCCAATTTGGTCATGATATGTTCAATATTGGATACGCCTAGAAATGGGACATGACCCTCCGCATCTACGATTACCCGTGCCTCAGTTGTTTCATTCAAGCGAGTTTTTACAACTGCTAAGTTTGAGCTTGGCATTAATTTATCTAATAACTGTTTGCCCAATCCACTTACACAATAGGATTTAACGATATCTTTTAATTCTTGGTATTGTAACTTCTCTAGCGTAGTAAAATTCATTTGTATATGCTCCTCATTCTGATATTTATCATTCATGAAGATACCTACCCAATATTAGATAGCAATGAAGTGTTAAATAAACTAAAAAAAGCTGTGAGGAATCCCCACAGCTCTATCTTCAAAAGGCGAGTGTTCATAGCACTACAAATAAAACCTCATTTTCAGAAGTTTCATCCATATATGCACCGCTTGATAAAGTATTGTAGGTATCTACATAGGTTTTGAAATAAATCCATGACCAAATAAGGGGTCTGTTCATGACATATATCCCCTGTCGCCATATCATTTATTTCATGTAATTTTTACCTAGTTAGAACCTACCGCACTCACAAAAAGCACCTCTCAATTTTTATCATTGTTATCTAATTATTGACATCATCTTACTATATGCTGACTAAATTGTAAAGGTGCGCTCTCCATATTGTCCATTGAATAAAAAAAGACTTGTAGAATATTCTACAAGTCTACTGATTTATGATGAGCTTTTCTTGTTTCTATAATCTTGGAACCTGAGAATAGTAATAATGCTCCCCAAATGATGCTAAATGCTAAAAGCTCTATCTGACTAAATGGCTCTTTGTACAGTACGATACCTAAAATCAATACAATGGTTGGTGAAATATATTGAATAAAGCCCAATAAATACAATGGAATATTTTGTGCACCTTTTGCAAATAGGATGAGTGGTACAGCTGTTACTAAACCACTGAAAATCATCAAGATATCTGTTTTTACGTCAACATGTAAAAACGAAGCTTGATGGGTTGTAAATAGATACACATAATAGCCTAAAGCAAATGGTAGGATTAATAATGTTTCAATAGCTAATCCTCTCGTCGCATCCAGTGTAATTTTCTTTTTCAATACGCCGTATATCGCAAAAGATAGCGCAATCAATAGTGCTACCCATGGTACTGAGCCATAATTGATCGTTAAAATAATAACTGCCATAAAGGCAATTCCTGTCGCTACCCATTGTGCGCGACTCAACGATTCTTTAAAGAAAATTACTCCAAAAATAACAGATATGAGCGGATTAATATAATAGCCTAAGCTTGTCTCAATTAAATGGTTATGGGTTACTGCCCAAATATACAAGTACCAGTTCATTGAAATGACGAAGGAGGCACCCGCAAGCTGCCAGAAATGCTTTTGATGTGACCATAAATATTTTAAGTCCGCGATAAGGTCTTTACGCATTCGAAATACGATGACAGCCAGTACAGTAAAGACAAACGACCAAATCACTCGGGATAATAAAATCTCCATGCTTGGTACATGTTCAAGTAGTTTCCAATAGAGAGGAAAGGCACCCCAAAAGACATAGGCAAAAAATGCCGCCAAAACCCCTTTTTTCTCATTTGACATTGCCACTAACGCTCCCTACTCATAGTGAAATCAATTGCGATCTCACATAATATTAAACTAGTTAAAGAATAGACTCATTATAGGTCTTTGAATGGCAACTGTAAATGCTAAATTTCTAGACTTCTTAGATCAACGTCCATTCTTCTGCTCTGATTCTAGCTCGGAGATATATTTACGCACTGTACTATAGCTAATATCTGGATTGATTTGGCGTTTGATGCGAATATGGATTTCCTTTATACCAACCCCTTGCTCTCGCATATTTCGGATCATCGACTTAAGCGGTCCCGTTAATGACTCTCTCGACAAGGACGTATATTTACTCAGTTCAATTAATAGCTCCGTATTTTGTTGTCGGAGCACCTGCATTTCCTCTACCACGCAATTATATTCCGTTACTTTTTTTTGCAGGACAATGTTTTGCTGCTTAGATTTTTGCAAGTCCTCTGTCAGTACTGCATTTTGCTTTTTTAATGTTTTTCGTTCTTGTTCTATCCCATTTTGCTTATGATCTAAATCTGCATGTCTCGCACTATACACTTTTTCCTTATGCAATAACTCTAAATAACGGCTTTGTGGAATAAGCATTAAAGTTTCAGCTGCGTGAAGAGCAAGCGTTCCATCTTCAAAAGGCTCATACGACAATGTAGAGGATTTTATTTTATTGGTCATCATTTCACTCCTCCACGAATGATTTCATGTATTCGTATTGCTTTGTATAACATCTGTTCGCTTCCTTTTTCATTTGATAATCATTCTCATTTAATTTTATCATAATCAGTATTTTCCTTTTTGTCAAAGAACAATTAATACATACAAAATAAAAAAAGCTTCTTGCAAAAATTTCTACAAGAAGCTTCGAGTATTACATTTTTTTCAATTTTTCATATTCTAATTGCAAACGTTCAATACGTTTACGACCTTCTTCACGACTTCTAGCTGTTTCAGCTTGAATTTGCTTCGTTTCTTGAATACCAGACATAATCGTTTGCCATGTTGTTTCAATTGTTTCAATTTTTATGCTCGGGCTACCTGCTGCTCGTGCTATATTAACGCTGTTTTTACTAATGTTTTCGGCATTGCGCACAAGCATTTCATTCGTACGGCGATCTAGCTCAATCATAGAATCGGAAATAAGCTTTTGGCGCTTTAAAGTAACGGCATGAATTAAACCTTGTTTGAAAATAGGGATTGTCGTCACAAAGGCTGAGTTAATCTTCGCAATTAAATGGTTATTACCTTGCTGCATTAAACGTATTTGAGGTGCAGATTGAAATGATACTTGCTGCGCCATTTCTAAATCATAGCGACGTTGCTCTAATAATTCCACTGCACGTAGCATTGTTTCATATTCCATTGCCGCTAATTGATCGCCCGTCTGAGCCTTTTGTTCAAGGGCCGGTAATGTTGAACGAACATCTTCTATCTTGACTTCAATCGCAGCGACAAACTTACTTAAAGATTGGAAGTAATTTAAATTTTGATCGTATAGATTTTCAAGGTCAATTGTATTTCGCTTCATTTCACCTTCATATTTTTGAATTTCGCGGTAAATGACATCTACTTCCTTATTCATGCTGTCATATTTAGATAGAAACTTTTCCAATTGCTCTTTTCCTTTATTAAAGAGCTTGGAAATAAAGCCGCCTTTTTTCTCCTCCGAGAAATCTTGAGGATCAAATTTATCCATAATTTTATTGAGATTATTTAAAAGGACACTCGATTCTTCTAGTTTGCTGGACTTCATAGTAGCCAGCATTTTATCAGAAAACGTAGAAATGCCACTTGCTGTTTCTTTCCCAAGCTCTAGCATGGCAATTTGATCTTTAACATCAATTCGTTTAGCAAGTGCATGAACCTCTGGATCTTTCTTTAACATAAGCTGGTTTTGCGCAATTTGTGATAGCTCTTGCTCAGATACAAGTACTGGCTTTTGTTCAGGCTCTTGTTGCATAAGTGGATTAGGTTGTAATAAAGGATTTTCAGTAGCGAATGGGTCCTTGGATTTTAAAAGATCATTGTTGAATTCAGACATACGTTTTACCCCCTGCAATTTATCTCTACAATTTACTTACGATTACTTTGGAAAAAGGTTTCATTTCCGATAGAAAGACAAAACCAATTTCAAGCTCTTAATTAAATTATAGCTTCTTTCTAAACAAAATTCGACTGATTACGCAAATTCCTTTACATTGTTTTCTAACGTTGGCATGAAACAACCAAAAAGCAGCTACATCATCGTGTAGCTGCTTATCATTTAAGTGGTAACCTTTAAAACTGTTTTAATTTTTTGAATGACCCCGCCTGAGCTATATGTCAGTACACTACGTTTATAGAACGATAAACTAAATAGGTACACGACTATAATCGTTGCGATTAAAATACCTAAAGATAGTAATGGAACTAACCCTCCGATATCTGTAGCACCTATCCTCATAGGCATGATCATTCCTGATGTTAATGGAATATAAGAGAATATTTTAATAATGATTGTATCTGGATTACCCATCCCTGTTAGCATGACATAGAAGCCGATAATCGTAATAATCATGGCAGGCATTAATACCTGACCTGCTTCTTCTACTTTCGATACTAATGAGCCAAATAATGCGCCAATGATAAGATACAGGATAACCGTTAGCAATAGGAATACAATGGCATAGATAACATAGCCAACAGACAATTCTTTGACAATGCTAGCAGCCGCATCCCAAACGATACCGCCTTTTACGAGCTTAGCATAAATCAGGAATACTGCTGCAAGAATGCCCATCTGCGTTAAAGCAAGCAATAAAACACCTGCAATTTTTGCTTTAAAATGAGTAGTTGGTTTGACACTTACTAAAAGCATTTCCATTGCTCTTGAACCTTTTTCAGAGGCAATTTCAGTCGTAATCATAGATAGGAATGTAGAAATAAAGAAATAAATTAAAATTCCAACTGCATAGGAAACAACTAAACCTGATTGCTTTTCTTCTTCACTTTTTCCACCCGTTGATTCCTCATTTAAGTTTTTAGTGGAAATCGTAGTTTGAGCAGCCATAATTTGTGCTGCCTGCTCTGGTGAAAGTGATAATTGCTGTACCGCATAGTGCTGACCAGCATATTGCAATAAAGATGACAATGTCGATTGATCGTTTAATTTCAGTGGTGTAAACGTAGCAATTTCAGCTTGTAGCTGACCACCTTGATCGTTAATCGTCACTATGGCATCTAGTTTGCCGTCCTTCACTTTTTTTTCAAGTGTCGGTCTATCCTTTTCATCTTGGATAAAGGCCATATCCCCATTGGAAACAAAGATACCACTTAAATCAGCAGATGTCTCATTAATAATGGCAATTTGCTGTGCTTCATCATCACCTGTAAATAGTTCCTTAATTTCGGACCAGAAAACAGCTACAGACATTACAAGTACATATAAACATGTCATTAAAATAAAGGATTTTGATTTTATTTTTGATTTATATAATTGTTTCATCAATAAATTAAACTTCGACAACATTGCCACCTACCTTATCTTTAAAGATTTCATCTAATGATAAATAATCCAGGCTGAATTTTTCAATATACTTCCCATTGGAAAGCTGCTCAAAAATACTTTGGGCAAAGCTTTCATCCACTAATGTAAGAACTATTTGTTCCTTCTCTACACGTACATCCCTGACGCCTTCTAACGCCAATAGCTGTGTTGTTGACCAATCTGTCCGTACTGCCAGTTTTGTTTTGCCATATTGTTTCTTTAAATCTAGTAGACTACCAGAGAATAAAGAAACACCTCTTTTTAATAGGCATAAGTGATCACAAAGTTCCTCCACATTATCCATTTGGTGACTAGAGAACAAAATTGTTGTACCCTGCTCCTTTAAAAGTAGAATGGCATCCTTCAGTAAGTCCTTATTAACCGGATCCAATCCACTAAACGGTTCATCCAAAATTAAAAATTCAGGTTTATGGATAAAACTAGCAATAAGCTGTACTTTTTGCTGGTTCCCCTTTGATAGTGTTTCAGCCTTATCTTTTCGTTTTTCTTCCAGCTCAAAACGTTGAATCCAAAAATCAATTTCCTTTTTCAGCTCGGCTTTTTTCATGCCACGTAGCTCACCAAAAAAGTACAACTGCTCCTCTACTTTCATCGTCGGGAAAATACCACGTTCCTCAGGTAAATATCCTAGCACATCTCGGTTAATCGCATTTACTGGCTGACCATTCCATGTAATTGTACCTGCTGTTGTCTCCTGTAAATCTAAAATCATACGGAAAGTAGTTGTTTTCCCTGCACCATTTTGGCCAATCAGACCAAAAATTTCACCTTTTTCAATTGTAAAATTCAATCCATCTACAGCCGTAAAATCCTTGTACTTCTTCGTGACATGCTGTAACTGTAAAGTCATGTTGTCATCCTCCTTATCCTTCGAATATATGTAAATTTTCTTTCAATCTTTTTTTACGGTTTTCATTTTTAAATATAGAGATACACACCAATATGGATACGATAAAATTTAAACATCCTACACTAGTGTTGACGATTGTTACAGAAGGTCCCCAAGCTCCAATCGAAAAATTATAAAGCCCAGCCACTATATTAAATAGCAACAGTACAATAAAAATACGATTCATTGACTTTATATAGCTAATTTTAGAGGTAGTATCTGAGAATAATTCAAATGGCCCTTCTTCCTTTAGTTTTCGATAATACGCCCAAACACCGAATTTGTGCACACACTCTATATTCATCGCCTCTAGAAACTCAAAATAGTCCTTCGATTTGCTATTCACAAATTCATTCCGATAAATATATTGTTGTGGTTCTCCTTTTTCAAAAACAAAATAACCTACAACTGCTTTTTTTAAATTCCACCCCCGGTCTGCCATTGCATTGACCCACCGTTCTTCCTTTTCATAATCGATAAAAAAACGGTATATTCTTTTTTCCATCCTTTCACCCCACTATATTTTTTGTTATTTTCTGATTTCCCAGAAAATAATGGACGTCCACTAATCTGAAAATATATTTAATTCCTTCTTCAATCGATTGCGGACTCGTCTAAGCCTATATAATGGGAAAGAGAATAAGATGACTACAATTAGATGTAAGCTATGTAAAATAAACCCTATCCAATTCGTCTTTTCATGAGAAAAATCGCCGATCAAGCCTGAAATACCAAAATATAAATTAAGTAGAATAAGAGAGAAAAAGAGAGCCATCTTTTTTGACAGGCTTCCTATTTTAGTTTTTTTATCCGTATAAAGCTCAAACGGACCTCCCTGGGAAGCTTTTCTAAAAAACACAAAATTACCAGAGCGATCAACTTGTTCAATGCCTGAACTTTTTAAAAATGCTAGATAGTCCTCTTCGTAATGAGTGCCAAATCGCTCTAATTCATCATGGCGATAAATATAGCTGCCTGCTTCTCCACGTTCAAACGTAAAACGAATCCATGTAAACTTTTTCAGATGCCAGCCCTGGCAAGCCATGTTGTTGACCCAATTTTCAATTGCATATGGATTAATCATCAAACGATATTTATGCATATTATTCAACTCCTCTCGTTATACGGATACCGTTGTCAAAAAGTTCCCTTAATCTCAAAATTTCATATTCAACTATCTTTTCCCCAGTTTCTGTAATTACATATTCTTTCTTGCGGCCATCCTCGTCGAGCGCCTCAATCCAGCCTCGTTCAAGCAAAGTTTTAATGGCCCCATAAATGGTACCTGCGCCTAAGCGTACTCGCCCACTACTCATTTCCTCTACTAATTGCATGATGCCATAACCATGTCTAGGCTCATACAATGCTAATAAAATATAATATACGCCTTCAGTTAACGGCGGATGCTCCTGTGTCATACAATCCCCCTTTATATCGTCTACCAATATATCGTCAGCCGATACATTTAAAATATATCAGCCGCCGATATAGTTGTCAATGTTCTTGTTGTTGATTATTTCCTTGAAACAAATTATTTTGTTGCAGAGAATTATGCACTATGCTAGCATGTAAGTGATTACTTGCACGAAAGGAAGTTTAGGATTGACAACAAAGGGAACTGCAGAACGAATCATCGAAGCTGCTCTACAATTAATTAGTGAAAAGGGCTATACTGCCGCCACAACGAAAACGATTGCTGAATTAGCCGGCGTCAATGAAGTTACACTTTTCCGCCATTTTGGCAATAAGCGTGGCCTCTTGAAAGCCATAGTTGAACAATTTTCGTATTATCCCCTTTTACAAAAGGAGATCCATCAAAATGTTACGTGGGATTTAGAAAAAGATTTATTAAACTTCTCATTAAAGCATTTTGAGTTTTTAATGTCGATTAAAGACTTGGTGATGATCGGCTTTAAGGAGTCCATCCAGTTTCCTGAAATCAGTGAGGAAATTGCCAATATTCCTCTTCTAATCAAAAAGGAACTATGCCATTACTTCCAAGAAATGCAACAACGAGGGAAGATAAGAGAGGTTGATTTTGAAGCTGCAGCGTTATCACTAATTGCGCTTAACTTTGGTCATTTTATGTCACGTGCACGTCTTGGTACCATGGTGTCTGACATACCAACCGAAGAACTATTACAGACAAGTGTTGCTATTTTTTCTAGGGGACTCGTTTCCTAGAAAAAATTTTTCCTTTCGATGCAAGTAAGTACTTACTTTATTATAGGGGGTTTAAACATGAGAGGTTTACAAACTTTATTGAGAATTCGAGAAACATATATTGGCATTGTTGCTGCAATTGCCTTTCAATTAATTTTCTTTACAATTTGGATGACAGCCTATGACGGAGTCAATGAGCGAGCTGATCAATTATCAATAGGCTTGTTGACAGAAGATACAGAAATGGGGTCGCAAATAGTAAAGGACATGAAGGACAACATTCCATTTACGCTAAAAGAATATTCCTCTATGAAGGATGCCGAGCAAGCACTCAATGAACGGCAAATTAATATGATTATGCAAATTCCAGCTAATTTTACGAAGCAGCTTAGGGCTAGAGAAAAAGCAGAAATCATTTATTCGATTAATCAGGCCAATGCTAGTGTTGCGAAAAACATGATGGATGGCGTAGCTAAGCAATTAACAGAAGAAATGAACCAAATGCTCTACCCATTACAACAAAATCAGGCAATCGAGGTGTTTTCCCAACAATTTGCCCTGCTTCCATTTGAGCAAAATACCTCACAGCAAATAAATGCATCTGTCCAAACAACCATGAAGACAGTTAAAGATCATGCCGTCGATGCGACTATCGTTAAAACGAATGATGTAGAGGGATTTGCAGCAAACTTTGTCCCACTAATGGTCATCATCTCCTCCTTTGTAGGGGCTATGGTGATGATTATGCAACATCAGCAAGCCGCACAAATGGTACAAAGTAGTGTTTCAAAATGGCAATTATTCTTTGCACGCCAGTTGCTCAATATTGGAGTCGCTCTCACTTTACCACTCCTTACAATCGGCTTAATGCATCTATTTACTATTTCGAGTAATGAAAGCTTTCTATCCATCTATTTCTTCCAATCTGTGATGTTCCTAGCTTTCCTTTGCCTCGCACAAGTTTTCGTCATTCTCTTTGGAAATATCGGCATGGTCTTTAATATTTGTGCCCTATCCCTCCAATTAGTAACCTCTGGAGTGCTCGTTCCGAAAACCATGCTTTCTGAAGGCTACCAGCAAATAGCTGCCCTGCTTCCCGCTACTTACGGTGCCGATGGCTATTACACTATTATTTTTGGAGGAAGTGCCGCTAATTTACTACAAAACAGTAGCTCCTTAGCCATCATCATCCTAGTCACTCTGGCAATTGCTACAGTAACCGTAGCAATCAAACCCGCTCCTGCTCTTACCTCTAGTTAGTTGTATGTTATAGCCCCTTGCTCTGTTCATTTGCTGGATGGACGGGGGGCTCCGTTTTTGAATGAGCTATCCACTACTTTGAGCGTTTTTTCCACCACTTTTCTCTGCTCTATCCGTCACTTTGAGCGTTTTAACCGTCACTTCGACCGTTCTATCCACTGATTTCTTCATTTCGCATCATTTCAAGCGGACTATCACCTTTTTTTGCTCTATCCGTCACTCTCAACGTTTTTTCCACCACTTTCTCCTCCCTATCTCCACTTTTTACGCTCAATCCTCACCCTAGGAATTCCATCCACTAATCCCCGCTCTATCCACCACTACGGACATTTTTCAAAATCGCGGCGAGTTGCTGATTTAAGACGCTTACGCTGTCCTTAAAGTCGCCACGGTACCATTGGATAATGAGTCCGATAATCGCATTTGCTTGGTAGGCGCTATAATAATCAATCGAAATTGATTCTGTCATTTGATGTTCGTGATGCAAGGTGATGTCTCTCTTTAGCAATGAATAAATTCCGTCAAACAGCATGTAATAATACGTCAATGGGACGTTTTTGGAAAACACAATACGATAAAACATTTTAAAGCGTTCAATATGATGAAAAATACGAATCGTGTTCGGATCTAGTTGATGTGTATCCAATGTTGTTACGGCACGGTAAGGCTCTTCGTAGGATTGGTATAAATCCTCCATAATTTCTTGAAAGTATTCTTCAAAGAGTCCTTCCTTTTGCTCGTAATGCAAATAGAAGGTTCCTCTATTCACCTTGGCTTCTCTACATATTTCTGCAATGGATATTTGCTCCAAAGGCTTTTGACTAAGTAGTGTCAATAAGGCGGCGTGTAAGGCTTGCTTTGTTTTAATAATACGTAAATCCGTTGTAGACAATTTTTTCAGCTCCTTAGTAAACAGTTTTTCCAAAAGTGTTGATTACTCAACACATCCGGATATTTTGCATATTGAAATCGCTTTCATATTTATTATATGATTTTAATGAACAGATGTTCAATATCTATCGAAAAATAGTATGAGGAGGTCTTTGAGATGAGATTAGAAGGTAAAGTAGCAATTGTGACAGGTGCAGCTTCAGGGATGGGGAAAGCTATAGCAGAAGGTTATGCAAAAGAAGGTGCTAAGGTTGTCGTTTCAGATTTAAATTTAGAAGGTGCCCAAGCGGTTGTGGAAGGCATTCAAGCGGCTGGGGGTACAGCGTTTGCCATTCAAACAAATGTCGCATCAACAGAAGACTTACAACGTTTATTTGATGAAACAAAAAGTAACTATGGACAATTAGATATTTTAGTCAATAATGCAGGTATTATGGATGGTATGGAACCAGTCGGAGAAATCTCTGATGATCGTTGGGATACAGTATTTGCGGTGAATACAACAGCTGTGATGCGCTCAATGCGTATGGCAACAGACATTTTCCTAGCCCAAGGACATGGTGTCTTTGTCAATAATATTTCTGCTGGTGGCTTATACGGTGCACGTGCAGGAGCTGCATACACTGCGTCTAAACATGCCGTTGTTGGATTAACTAAAAATACAGCCTTTATGTATGCAGATAAAAATATTCGCTGTAATGGTATTGCGCCAGGGGCAGTTATGACGAATATCGCCTCTTCCATGACAAATATGAGTCAAACAGGTGCAGCACGCCAATCACTTGGTTTATCGATTAATCCTCGTGCTGGTCAACCTGAGGAAATTGCTCAATTAGCTATTTTCCTTGGCTCAGACGAAGCGAGCTTTGTGAACGGACAAGTTATTGCTGTCGATGGTGGATGGACAGCTTACTAATATCGTAAAAAAACAACACGCACAGATGTCTTTTTCTGTGCGTGCTTACTTTTAATTATAGTACTTTTTTAGATGGAATTAGAGCTCCAAGTATTGCTCCAATGACCGCAGGCAATATCCACCCTAACCCTATATCATAAAATGGTAAAATGGAAGAATAAGCCTTCTCTACAACATCAAATACATGTAATTGCGCTTCAGGCACACTTCCTACTAAAGCTTTATAGCCGTCTATTACGCTAATGAAAAATGTGAAAATCATCGCGATGGCATACACCGTTTGCTTATTGTGAAAGAACGATGAGCTTAGTGCCAGTAATATTAAAACAATCGCAAGTGGATATAGGAACATAAGAACAGGGATGGCGAATTGTATAATATTGTTTAATCCGAAGTTGGCAATGACGAAGGATACCACACACAATAAAAATACAAACCATTTATAGCTAATCTTCGGAAACACTTCGTGGAAAAATTCACTACATGAAGTGATTAAGCCGATACTTGTCTTTAAACAAGCGAGCACAATGATAACGGCTAATAAAATAGCACCGAATGAACCGAAATAATGGTCAGCCACTGCGGCAAAAATTAAACCACCATTATCAAAGGTACCTACAGCTGAAATACTGGAAGCACCCATATACGTAATCAAGCCATAAATAAGCATCATTAGGGCCATTGCAAATATACCTGACGTCCATGTCGCCTTCGCTATTTCCTTCCGATCTGATATACCTGCACTTTTAATTGCATGAATGACCACAATCCCGAAGGCAAGCGAAGCTAAAGCATCCATCGTATTATAGCCCTCTTTAAAGCCTGTCATAAAGGCTCCATCTATATAATCACCCATCGGTTGCTGGAAATCACCCATCGGCTTGACGATACTCGTAATAATTAAAATGAATAACACAATTAAAAAGGCTGGTGTTAAATATTTACCAATGTAATCCATAATTTTTGCTGGATTTAACGAGAAATAAAAAACGATGGCGAAAAAAATGAAGCTAAACACGGCAAGCAATAATGTAACATGCTGTGCTTGAATATATGGCTCAAAGCCCACTACAAAAGGGACGGTCGCCGTACGTGGAATGGCAAAAAACGGGCCAATTGTTAAGTAAAGGGCCAATGAAAAGACAATACCGAAGACGGGATGAACACGGCTCGCTAAATCGCGTAAGCCATTACTACCTGATAAACCAATCGCTAAAATTCCGAGGAATGGTAGACCGATAGCTGTGACTAAAAATCCGATTAACCCAAGCCAAAAATGGGTCCCTGCTAGTTGACCTAATTGGATTGGAAAGATAAGATTCCCTGCTCCAAAATACAGCCCAAATAACATAGTGCCGATGACTGCATAGGTTGAGAAAGGTATTTTTTGTTGCATAATTGATGTGCTCCTTAGAAGTTTTTAACTATAGCAAATTATTTTAATCGAATGATTTTTCATTACAATTCAATTATGTTATCAAGCATTTATTATAATTACAATAGTTTTTTCGAATATCATTATGAATATAGAAAGTTAGTACATAAAAAAAAGAGCTGCCCTCTGACAGCCCTTCCTTAATTTGCAACTGACCATTCAATATGATCTAAAAATTTATAAACATCTTCATATACTTTGTCACGTTCTTTATCTAACGTAATAATATGACCTGAATTTTCATACCAAATGATTTCTTTGTCATCCGTCTCTACAGTATTTAAAATAAACGGTGCACTTTCCTGATAAAGCTCATCGTCTAATGACCCTTGAAGTACTAATGTTGGAGCTTTAATTGTAGATAAATCATCACGTGTTTCAGTCGTTAAACGTGTTACACCATCTAATGAATCTTTTGGTGAAATACGTAATTCATGTAATTCTGAAATAATTTGATCTTTTGATTTATTTTCAAAGTGTTTATATAAACGAGCATAGTGGTACAAGCGTGTAAATAAGCCTTTTGAGTTATCACGTGTAATCGGTGCACACATCGCTACACATGCTTTTACTGGAAAAGTCTCTGCTACTTTCAATGAGAAAACACCACCTAGTGAAATGCCAACAACTGCGATTTCTTCATAGCCTTTACTTTGAAGGAAGTTATAGCCTTCAACAACATCGTTCCACCAGTCTTCTGGTTTTGTTTCTAATAATGCTTCTGGTTCTACTCCGTGACCACTATAAATCGGTGCATGAACGGTATAACCTCGTTGAGATAAAAATTCTCCTAGCTTTTTCACATCTTTTGTGCTACCTGTGAATCCATGCAATAATAGTACGGCTTTTTTGCCTCCCTCAATTGTTAGAGGTTGCGGCTTTGTTAACTTCATTTTAGGATATCCCCTTCACGGAAATTATTAATTGTGTATTTTATGTGTCTATCTTAACACCCTTTATTCATAATGTACAATTTATAGTTTTTATCAAATCAATGTGTCTCATGCATGAATGATGTCAACTTAACACCTGTACTATCACACTTTCTGCTACTTAACTTTTCCATTCTTCTAATTAAAGGCAACGTCTTTTTAAAAAGTTTTTGCCACCTATACTTCCTCTCTGTTTCCCGTTATAATGCAGTTAACTTAAAAATTACGAGAATAGAGGTGAAAAAATGGAGTGGCAACAATTAGAATATTTTGTAACCGTTGCAAAGTTAGAACATATGACACGTGCTGCAGAAGCTTTGGCAATCTCTCAGCCAGCGCTAAGTCGTTCGATTTCAAAGCTGGAAGAAGAACTAGGTGTACCGCTTTTTGATAGGCAGGGACGTTCCATTATGCTCAATCGCTATGGTGAACTTTTTTTATATCGTGTGCAACGAATGCGGAAAGAATATGAGAAAGCTGTCTTAGAATTACAAGAGCTTAATAATCCGGAGCTTGGGGATGTGTCACTCGGTTTTTTACACACTCTTGGGACTAGTATTGTGCCGGACTTAATTCGTGCTTTTCGTCAGAAGCACCCCCATATCCGTTTTCATTTCACCCAAAATTACTCGCATTCTCAATTAAAACAATTGCTTGCTGGAGAGTTAGACCTGTGCTTACTAGCTGCGATTGATACAGAGCCTCCCGTTAGCTGGAAAGAACTTTGGCGAGATGAGTTATTTATTATGGTTCCAATTGATCATCCTCTTGCTCATCGCAAAAGCATAAAAATGAAAGAATTGGAGCATGAGAACTTTGTGCTGATGAAAAAAGGGTATGCCCTCCGCCGCTCAGCTGATCGCTTGTTACATGCTGCGGGCATTAAGCCTAAAATTTCTTATGAAGGTGATGAGGTATCTACCATTGCAGGTTTTGTTGGTGCAGGTCTCGGTGTTTCATTGCTACCTGATGATGAGGATTTGAATCCGAAAAAAATCGTCAAAATCCATGTGGAGGATATGGTTTGTGAACGTATTATTGGCATGGCCTGGATAGACAATCGTTATTTGTCACCATCTGCTCGTCAATTCCAACAATTTGTCTTTGATTTTTATGATAAAAAAATATCTCCTCCCTCTCAGGAAAACTGAAACGGTAGGTTGCCCATGCAGCCTACCGCTTTTTATTATACATCTATATACTTCACTCTACAGGAATGGAAATCGGATAAATCTCCTTCTATCTGAAAGAAGCCTTGCTCAATTATAGTCATTATGCGTTTCATAATGAATTCATCACTAATATAATCATCTATGGCGACGTTAATAGTATTGATCATAGGCATAAGTAAAAGCCATTCTTCATTTTGTTGTGCATGCATATCCTTCACAGCGGCAATGATGAGCGTATCCAAAGCATCTTCCTCAGCATGTACAATGCCCTCTTTCCACAATCGGAGTGGACTTGCATGTTCTTTAAGGTCTTCCCATTCCTTGGCAAGCTGTTGACATTCCTTAACCGAAAATCGTTTTGCATAAGGACGAAGCTTCATGAGCATGTCTGAGGAAAGCTCCCCTGTATGGCGAATAGCGAGATGTGGTTGAATTTGCTTCAGGCCATCTGTTGCGTCAATCCCATAAACCATACTACATTTATGAATAAACTCACTCATGACATAGCGCAAACCAATCTGTTCATGTGTATTTTGACTATACCAAACCCAAACATCCACATCACATGGCAGCTCGGCAATTTTTTTCTTCCAGCTTTCATACATATCTACGTATAATTGCTGATCTTCATTATCCTTTATAATATGAGTGTTTAACCATACTATGCGCTCTTCTAAGCTGCGAAGAGGTCCAATAGAGAAATCATCATGGACACTTAAAACGGATTCATTACGTTGCAAAAGATGTTGGCGTATAGCAAGCTTCATGGAACCCTGGGTTGCTAAGCTAAAGGTTATATGTAAAATAGCCATGTGAATTCCTCCTAATATTTGCTAATGGCAATCTGTATCCCTATCAGTAAAGAGGATACCTTGAACCATATTTAATCGCTTAGCAAGCACAGGCTTTCCAATAATGACGAATCTATCTTTCCTGCAACAATACTAAACAAAAAAATATTATTCATGCTTGTACTAAAAATACTATACCCAAAATAACCATTTGAAACGCCCTATGTTCAAGTGATGAATTGACGACTGTGATCACTACACAAGGGATTGAAGATTACTCTTTACTATCCCTTTTCTATATTATAAAAAATAAGATTGGGAGGTAAATGACTCAATGCATCTTGGAAACCTCCAATAATGCCCTTCCCCCACTACTTTTAACAAACTATTTTCATTATACTACATGCCGTACTTTACTTTAGATGTAAGTTTATGACTTTATTAAAAAATTTTCGTGAACATTCGTTTCACAATTATTGCTCGTTTAAGCAATACTTTTCTCCCTTATTACATTATAATAGAAGAAACTCATCATAAAATAGACAACTTCAATAAGAGGTGATTATTAGATGGCAGTTAGTGATATTGTTTCACAGTATGAAGATGAGCACGGTCAGGTTTACTATAAAATGAAGTCCCATGACATACAAGTAAAAGCTACACAAAATACAGGCTTAGCTCCTGTTATCACCTACTGGATGAATGACAAAGATATTACCGACTCTATTAGAAATTTACGTTTTAGTCCGCGTCCCCCATCAAGCTATATTCAGGATTATGAAGAATTTCAAGCAATGCTTTATTCGAAAGAGCAACGTGCCATTAACAAGCTTTATGAACAAATGAGCATTAAGCCAAAAAACATGTCCTCAGGAAAACAAGTACTATGGAGCTTCTTTGTGATTATGCTAGCAATGCTCCCCCTTTTCATCGCCATTTGGTGGTTTAAATAAAAATATCATGCCATTTCTATCTTTTTTTCTTAATTTATCAAAACTTTCAAGTAATTTTCCCGATCATCTTGACAGGCATTTGGAAGTAGTGCATTCTTTACTCAATAGTTGAAAAACTTTATGATGAGAAAACGAACGAAGACCAGTAATTAGTAACTGCTTGAGCAGAGAGCGATGTCCATCGGCTGCAAGACATTGTGCAAGTAAGACCAATGAACCTACTTTGTCTATCGTCCTAGCTAAACTAGGCGCAGTCTCTAGCGTTATGAGGAAAGTGGAATGTCGCACGATATTCAATGTAGGTGGTACCACGGAAAGCAACCCTTTTCGTCCTAATTTTTTTAGGATGAAAGGGTTTTTATTTTGACAATTGGAGGTCTTGTGGTGGAAAAAAAGAGAATTGTCGTCAAGATTGGGAGTAGCTCCTTAACAAATGCAAAAGGCGAAATCGATAAAGTTCGCTTAATGGATCATGTTCAGGCAATCGCGGAGTTGAAGAATCAGGGACATGACGTATTACTTGTATCATCAGGTGCAGTAGCAGCAGGCTTTAAACAGCTTGGCTACCCAGCTCGTCCTGTTACGGTAAAGGGCAAACAGGCGGCGGCGGCAGTTGGGCAAAGCTTGCTTATTCAAACGTATAGTGCCTTATTTAGTATTTATGATATAATGCCTGCTCAAATTTTACTGACGCGTACCGATTTTTCTAAAAAGGAATGCTATAAAAATGCCTATGCTACTTTCGAGGAATTGCTTGAACGCTCGATGCTACCTATTATTAATGAAAATGATACCGTTTCTATAAGTGAATTAACCTTTGGCGACAATGATATGC
The DNA here is from genome assembly GCF_019091145.1 of Lysinibacillus sp. GbtcB16. Taxonomy (NCBI): domain Bacteria; kingdom Bacillati; phylum Bacillota; class Bacilli; order Caryophanales; family Bacillaceae; genus Lysinibacillus; species Lysinibacillus sp. GbtcB16. The sequence continues at coordinate 1,117,611 of NZ_JAGXJV010000001.1, read as the reverse complement.
TGTCTGCGCTTGTTAGTGGACTGGTACATGCAGATCAACTCATCATTTTAACAGATGTTAATGGCTTATATAACGCCAACCCTAGCAAAAACCCTCATGCAGAGCGCATCGATTACTTAACATCCATTACAGATGACCTATTAAACCTTGCAGACGGTACAGGTTCAAAGGTGGGTACAGGTGGCATGGCATCTAAGCTACTGGCTGCCCGCACAGCTTTACAGGCAGGAGTTAAAGTTTTTATTGGTACAGGGAGTGGCGCTCAAAAGCTTGTTGATATTTTAGCAGGGCGTGGTGATGGCACGTATGTTGGACATGATGACCTAGCCGTGTTAAAGAATCATAAACAGTGGATTGCACTTACGGAAGTTTCTGGTAAAATTTTTATAGATAGTGGCGCCGAACAAGCACTTATGGTCAATGGTAAAAGCTTGTTACCTGCTGGTGTTTATCAGGTGGAGGGTGATTTTAACAATGGAGATGTAGTTGAAGTGTATAGTGAACAAGGTCTACTTGGACGTGGTGAAGTGCTGTATTCCTCACAAGAATTGATGTCCGCAATGGGCAAACGGTCAAATGCATTTTCGAAATGCCCGATCGAGGTTATTCATAGAGATAAATGGCTGAAAATTCAAACTAAATAAGGAGGTCTAAACATGGTAAGTGAAATTCAAACAAAGGGCCAACGTGCCAAAGCCGCTAGCTATATATTAAATATTAAAACGACTTGTGAGAAAAATGAAGCTCTAACTAAAATTGCCGAACAGCTATTGATGGACCAACATGACATCATTGCAGAAAATGCGAAAGACCTTGTCAATGGAGAACAACAAGGGATGTCGGCTTCTACATTGGACCGTATCATGCTCAATGAGGAACGCATTGTGGCGATGGTCGATGCCATTCATTTACTTGTCTCTCTCAAGGACCCAGTTGGCACAGTCATCGAACGTATAGATAAAGATAATGGTCTCCATATTGAAAAACGCATGGTACCACTTGGTGTCATAGGAATGATCTATGAAGCAAGACCGAATGTTACGGTGGATGCCGCGACACTTTCCCTAAAAACAGGCAATGCCGTGATTTTACGAGGGAGCTCATCTGCTACGTTTTCAAATAGTGCCCTTGTAGCAAGTATTCATCGTGCATTAGCAAAAACGTCTCTACCGACAGATGCTGTCCAACTAATTGAGGATACGAGCCGCGAAACAGCTAAGGAATTATTTCATTTAAACGAGTACTTGGATGTATTAATACCTCGAGGCGGCAAGACTCTTATAGACTTAGTCGTCCGAGAAGCTTCTGTCCCTGTATTAGAAACAGGTGCAGGCAATTGTCATATTTATGTGGACGAAATGGCGGATTACATAAAGACAGAAAAAATTTGTTTGAATGCCAAAACACAGCGTCCCTCTGTTTGTAATGCTGCAGAAAGCTTATTAATTCACCCTGTATGGTTTAAAACATATGGCACGCAACTTTTATCTTCGCTCCATAAAGCAGGTGTTACGATTATTGGTGACGAGCGAGTATGCGAAGCATTTTCTGGAGCCCTTCTAGCGACTGAGGATGACTATGCGACTGAGTTCCTTGATTTAAAAATAAGTGTTAAATTAGTTGAAAATGTTTACGAGGCCATTGAGCATATTCATCATTTTGGGACAAATCATTCTGAAGCGATTATTACGGAAGATCCATTAGTGGCGGAAACGTTTTTAAACAGCGTTGATGCAGCGGCAGTTTATCATAACGCTTCTACCCGCTTCACGGATGGTTTTGAATTTGGCTATGGAGCAGAAATTGGTATTAGTACGCAAAAGCTACATGCGCGTGGCCCGATGGGATTACCTGCCCTCACCTCTACAAAATATTTTATATATGGTAATGGGCAAATTCGCGAATAATGCGATAGCAAGATAAATGCTGGTAGGGATTTACCCTACTAGCTTTCATTTTCACATTTACAAATAAAAAATAGAAAGAAGGTTTTGTATGAACATCTCAGCCATTATTAAACTAACCGTATCGATGGCACTTTTTGGCTCCATCGGCTTTTTCACCGTTCATACGGGTGTTCCTGCAACAGAGCTTGTTTTTGTTAGATGTATTTGCGCAACCCTCTTTCTAGGAGTATTGTGGCTCATCACAGGTGGACATAAAACGGAGAAATGGGAAAGGAAAGAAATTATTCAAACGATTATTTGTGGCGTTTTCCTAGTGTTAAATTGGGTATTTTTATTTAAAGCCTTTGAGGAAATGTCCATTTCAATTGCGATTTCTATCTATAATTTAGCTCCTATCTTTGTCTTAATTTTAGGCGCTATCTTTTTAAAAGAAAAAATGACCATTCGAGCACTCGTAGCAACCATTACTTGCTTTATTGGTAGTATTTTTATTATGGGTCTTCAAAATTTTGTATCTTTCTCTGAATTTATGCAATCAGGATTTGTTTGGGCCTTACTGTCAGCGGTGTTTTATGCCCTTACTATGCTAACAAGCAAGACCATTACAAACCTTAGCTCCTACGCCTTAACATATATACAAACAACGGTTGGCATTGTAATACTACTGCCCTTCATTGATTTCTCGCTCTTTGAAGGTTTAACCTCAACCAATTGGTTCTATATTTTAGGGACAGGATTTATTCACACTGGATTTGTTTATTATTTATTTTTTGATAGTATCCGTAGTCTTTCTACCATTCTAGTTTCCGTATTAGTATTCGTCGACCCAGTTGTCGCAATTTTACTCGATATGCTGCTGCTTGATTTTATGCCGAACTTTATGCAAACATTAGGCATTCTATTCATCTTCGGTGGGATTTTCTATACGATCTATACACCAAAGAAGAAACGGCTACCACAGGAGGTATCCTAATGGGCAAACTCTTTACAATTGGCGAATTATTAATAGATTTCACACCAACTCAGCAGCATGGTGATCTAGCCCATATTGAGCATTTTACGAAGCATGCTGGCGGAGCCCCTGCAAATGTTGCAGCAGTGTGTGCCAAGCTTGGTCAACAGGCTGCCCTCCTAACACAAGTAGGGCAGGATGCGTTTGGTGATTTTCTGAAGAAGACTTTGCAGCTAGCAGGTGTGGATACACAATATATTCGTCAAACGACTGAGGGAGAAACAAGCCTTGCTTTTGTAGCACTCTCTGAAACTGGGGAGCGTGATTTTCAATTTTACCGACGTCATGCTGCAGATCTATTGTATAAACAAGAGTATCTCCCCTCACAACTATTAACCGACAAAGATATCATTCATTTTTGTTCTGTTAATCTTGTGGTAAGTCCGATGAAGTCTGCCCATATAGCTTTTATTGAGCAGGCACATCAAGCAGGCAGCATCGTTTCCTTTGATCCGAATGTGCGATTGCCTTTATGGCAGGATGAGACGGCATGTCGAGAAACGATTCTAGCTTTTTTACCAAAAGCCCATATTGTAAAGCTCTCCAATGAAGAACTGTTATTTCTAACAGCCATAGAAGAAGAATTGTCGGCTGTACACACATTATTTCAGGGACATCTAGAGACGATTATCATTACACATGGAGCAGAAGGCGCAACATTATATACAAAAAAATGTCATAGTAAGGTCAATGCTGAGAACGTACAAGCAGTTGATACGACTGGTGCTGGGGACGCTTTTATTGGAGCGATATTAAGTCAATTCCTTCAACATCAATTATCTGTGGATCATTTGGTGGCCTATTGTGAACAGCATGCGATATCACTGCTTACTTTTGCAAACCGCTACGCAGGAATCACAACAATGAAGCACGGGGCAATCCCCTCTTATCCTGAACAATTATTGGAATGAATCTAGCATCATTCGAAACTTTTTATCCTTATTTTCCGTATGTACTGGTGAGAAATCAATGGAAGGAGGACCTGTATGGAATCGATAACAAAAAAACGAGCCATTGCTTTTTTAATGGATACAGCTATTTCAACAGCTGTCACATTAGGCGTAGAGTATTTTCTACGAAAGAAAGTGAAAAGTGAGGTGGTTCATGCACTCGTTACACCGACCGCCATGTTATGGGCATTAGAGTATGCACAGCTTCGTAAAAATGGACAGACCATTGGCTACAAAGCAATGGGACTAGTACTTGAACATGAAGAGGGTCATGCATTATCAGACCGTCAAATTATTAAACGCATGGCTTATCGCGACACAATCAGTTCATTTCACTATTTAAAAAATCGCCAAGCTTTCGAGCAACAGCAAGGTCAATACCTTCCCCATGACAGCTTTGCGGGTACGGTTGTGAAAGAAAAATAAACAAATAGCTGAAATTAGCGGTAGATAAGCAACACAATGACGTATGAAGCATGATGACACATATCCAACTTTCATAGGCTAACCATAAAATACCTCACCCTAAGATCAACAGGAGGAGGTATTTTTAATGACCATTAACTTTATGCTTTCTTCAATAAAGAGTACGTGGACATTCCCAGCACATTTACCAATATTTCTTCATTAAAATATGGGGAATGCCACAATCCATAAACTCTTCCCCTACACGCTTATAGCCTAATTTTTCATAAAAAACCTCTGCATACGATTGAGCATTTAATTTAGCTTTTGTCAGACCATTATCGCGGGCAATTTGCTCTAACCCCATAATGATTTCTTTGCCAAGCCCAAATTTACGGAACTCTTCTACTATGCAAATACGCTCCAATTTACCATAGCCCTCGACTACACGGAGTCTACCCGTTCCTACTGGCTGCTCCTTATAGTACACAAGAATATGATCACATGGTGCTTGCAGTGAATCAAATTCATCATACTCTTCTACCTCAGGTACTTGTTGCTCTTCAATAAAAACTTTTCGTCTAAAATCAAATGCTACTTGTAAGTCTGCTTCAGTTGTTACTTTTTTTATGCTCATGAATACGCCTCCTAGTTTTACTTCAATCATCCTCTTCTCCAGGTGCATTTTTCGCCTGAAGATGATACTATTAGTATAGAACGATTTTTATTGCAAATACAATAAAAATCTCAGGAGGATAGAAAATGAAAGAAATCTTACGTGAAATTGGTGCGATCGCACGGGCATTAGACTCGATTAGTAATATAGAATTTAAGGAATTGGATTTAACGAAGGGTCAATATTTATATGTAATCCGAATTTGCGAAAATCCTGGGATCATTCAAGAAAAAGTGGCAGAGCTATTGAAGGTCGATCGCACAACCGCTTCTCGGGCGATTCAAAAATTAGAAACAAAAGGCTTTATTGAAAAAAGAAGTGATCAAGGAAATAAGAAAAATAAATTACTTTTCCCAACTAATAAAAGCTTAGACATCTATCCATTTTTAAAACGGGAGGGCGAGTACTCCAACGAACGAGCACTTGATGGTTTTTCTAGCGAAGAAGTCGATCGCATTCACCATTTACTCACGCGCGTCCTACAAAATATTGAAATTGATTGGGAAGCTGTAAAAAAAGGACAGAAGCGACACTATTAAAGGCGATTCCTGATTTATCCCTATTTGGAATCGCCTCCTATTAGACATGGGTGGCAAATACTTTTTTTAAAACAGCTACCATAAATTCAAGATCTTCATCGGTACAGCAAAGTGGTGGACTTAACGTAATGATATTATTATAGCCCTCCACTGTATCGCCATTTTTCCCAACAATTAAACCATTCGCTTTACAAGCAGCTATGATGCTTGCTACACGTTCTTCCTTAGCAGGTTTTTGTGAGGCTTTATCTTCAACAAGCTCGATACCAACGAGCAACCCAAGTCCTCGTATATCACCAACAAAGGGTAGTTCTAATAAGTCTTGTAAGTCATGGAGTAATTGAATTCCCAAATCTTTTGCTCGTTGTACTAGTCCCTCTTCCTCAATGATCTTAATATTTTCTAATGCTACTGCACAGGCTGCTGGGTTTCCACCGAACGTATTAATATGTCGAAAATGACTATAGCCATCTGATTCTTTAAATTTTTCATAAATATCTTTTCTTACTGCTGTAATTGATAATGGTAAATAGGCGCTAGTGAGTCCCTTCGCCATCGTAATAACATCTGGGCGAATACCGAAATGCTGATGGCCAAATAGCTTACCTGTTCGCCCAAAACCACAAATAATTTCATCGATAATGAGTAATACCCCATATTTTCTACAAATGCACTCTACTTCTTGAACATATGTTGGCTGTGGAATTAAGACACCTCCACCTGTTATGAATGGCTCCATAATCACTGCCGCAATTGTTTCTTTTTGCTCCCAAATAATTTTTTCCTCGATGTCACGTGCTCTTGCTAAATTATATGCTTCAATAGATTGTCCTTTTGGACGGCGATAAGGATCCGGTGGGGCAACATGCAGGAAGCCTGGTGTTAAGGGCTCATATTTATATTTACGTAATGCCTGGCCTGTAGCGGCTAATGCTCCAAGTGAGCTACCATGGTAGGCACGATAACGAGCAATCATTTTATAGCGGTTCCCTTCCCCGTTTTGTTGATGGTATTGTCGTATTACCTTGAACGCTACTTCATTTGCATCAGAACCACTATTCGAATAAAACATCATATAGTCATCCTCTAATAAGCTGTTGATTTTTTCAGCTAATCTAATAGCCGGTTCATGGCTTTGAGTTAAAGGAGCATAGCATAGTTTTTTTAATTGCTCATAAGCGACCTTAGCAAGTCGCTCACGTCCATAACCTACATTGACCGCCCATAAGCCTGACATGCCATCTAAAAATCGATTGCCTAAACTGTCTGTTATCCAGGCACCTTCTCCCTGTTCAATAATGACGGGTGTATGGTCGTTATAAATGGACATATGGTGCCAAACGTTTTCACGATCTTTTTGCTGTAAGGTATGGGTGAACTGATCACTTCGTTCCATATCATGACCTCCAATCGTGTATCCTAGATGTCTTTTGTCTTTCGTCAATTTCTTCTCATTCGTGTTGAAATTTTCTGACTTCTCAAACATAATAAAAAATAGACATTGTACATTCGAAGGGCAGGTGCTAATTTATGTCGAAACATCCTCTACTCGTACGTGATGTCCTGAAGCGCAAATATTTTGAATCGGCGAAGCTAATAGCAGGACAACATGGCCTTGAACGCCAAGTTCAGTGGACACATATTTTAGAAATTAAAGATTTTGATACATTAATTAATGGTGGTGAGCTCATTTTAACTACCGGTGTCGGTTTACAGTTAGAGCGCGAAACACAAATTGCCTACTTACAAAACCTTATTCGGAATGAAGCAGCAGGGCTTTGTATTGAAATTGGAGACTATTTTGATCATGTCCCCGTCGAGCTGATTGCCATGGCGAATGCGCATCATTTCCCAATCATTGTCTTTGAAGAAATAGTACGCTTTATCGATATTACACAAGATTTACATACGTACATAATTAACCAACATCAACAGGCACTTACACAACTCGATACCCTTTCCAAAACATTTATGGAATTATCGCTAATGCCAAATGGTATTTTAAAAATTTTACAAGTCCTTCATCAAGATACCGAGGCACCATTTTTATTTGTCTCTGAAGATACCAAAAGCTTTTATTATCCAGTCGAAGCCAAAAAGTATTTACGTATGATGGAAGAACATTGTCAGCAGTTAGAACTACAGGAGCCCTTGCATCTTTTATCAATCGACAAGGATCATTTTGTCATTATCCCCGTAAATGGCCTTGGGCAAGTTTGGGGCTATTTATGTATGCATTCTGGACTGCCAAAACCGAGTGATTATACCTTATTAAACTTGGAACGTGCTACGATGTCGATTGCCCATATTTTAATGCGAAATCGCATGCTACAGGAACGTCAACAAAGCCGTGAAGATGAATTTATTCTTGCGTTAATTCAAGGCCAGCCTGTTGATATCCAATACTATCAAAGCTATTTACCGATTGAAAGTCGCAATTTATTTTACCGTGTCGTTGTGTTCAATCTACATGACGAAGCCAAAGTAGTACCAGAGGAAGAGTGGCAGGAAATTCAATTACAAAATGCCATGTATGTCCGCTCCATATTAAAGAAGCTAGGATTCTTCCCTACCGTTTCAGTACGACAGCATGAAATTATTATTTTAGCCTTCTATATTGCTGCAGATTATATGAAGGATAATCGAGATTCTTTTGATCAAGCGATATCACAAATCGTTGCTAGAAAAGCATCTCAATTTTTTGAACAGCTCACCCTTACTTGTGGGATTAGCAATGTTTATCAAACGATAGAAAGTGTCCATCTTGGCTATAAGGAGGCTAAATCGGTTATTCAAATGCAACATCATCAATTGACTAGCTCCATTTATTATAAGGATTTAGGTGTCTTCCGGTTATTACTACAGCAGGAGCAGACCGCCCTATTACAATTTGTGAAAGATTATTTACAAGAACTATTATTGCTGGATCAAAAAAATGGTCATGATTTATTCCAAACATTAGCTGTTTACTTAGCTTGCAATGGAGCTAAAAATGATACGGCTGAGCAATTGTTTATCGTCCGTCAAACGCTCTATAAACGAATTGAACGACTAGAAAGTATATTCGGTGCTGATTTTTTACAGGCGCCACATCGACTAAACATTGAAATTGCAGTCAAGGCCTATGAGCTTTTGCAAAAAACAGCACCTGATTTATTACGATTTTGAACGCGGGTCCATAAAATCACGTAAGGCATTACTAAGCATATATAGACCAAGAACAAGCATCGTAATGGCTCCTCCAGGCGCATACGTATACCAAGGGGCACCGATTAAATAAGCCTGTGAATCTTTTAACATTCTGCCCCAGCTAGGGTTTGGTGGCTGAACACCAAGCCCTAAATAGCTTAGTGCTGCCTCTGCTAGCATGGCAGTTGCGAATGTGACCGTCGCTGCGACAATAATTTGCGATGATATATTAGGTAAAATATGACGAAACATAATGCTATGAGGCTTAACGCCAATTAATTTCGCTGCCAATACATACTCCGAATCACGTTGTTGGACAAAGCCGCTTCGCGCAATTCGAGCAATAGCAGGGATGGCGATAATGCCCAATGCTATGGCCGTATTGACAATCCCTGGGCCAAAAACAGCTACTAGCATTAACGCTAAAATAATGCCCGGAAATGCCATTAATGCGTCCATCGTTCGCATAAATATTTCATCAATCCAGCCGCCAACATAGCCTGCAATCCCACCTATGGTAATCCCAAAAAATGTGCCAATTCCTACAGTTAATAATCCAACAGCGAAAGCAGTTTGTGTCCCCTTCATAATTCGGCTAAAAATATCACGCCCGAATTCATCTGTCCCAAAAAGATAAGCACCACCTGGCCCACGCAATTTCTCAGGTATGTTCATGGCGTTAACATCATGAGGTGTATAAAAAAAGCTGACCAACATGACGAGCAAAAAGCCGACAATGACGAGGAGACCAATGGATAAATTCAGTTTTTTCGTATAACGTTGTAGCTGTTTCATTGTATCCACCTCTTAACGTAATCGGATTCTAGGATCTAATACAGAATATAAAATATCGACAATAAAATTTATCATAACCACAGCAACCGTAATATACATGACGATCCCCTGCACAAGCGGAAAATCACGGTTACTAATAGCCGTTATGAGAAGCTGTCCAATACCAGGCAAAGAAAATACTTGCTCCACAATAATCGTCCCCGCTACAACTTCCGCCATAATTAGGCCAAATACGGTTAAAATCGGAATCATGGAATTTTTCAATACATGCTTATACATGACATTATGTTCAGACATTCCTTTACTGCGAATTGTGCGTACATAGTCGAGCTGAACCTGCTCTAGAATAGCTGTACGGACATAGCGGAAGTTCACAGCAATTTGTGGTATCGCAATGGTTAGGGCTGGGAGAAGGAGCGTACTGAGCGCCCCTGCAACACTCTGTGTCCATGGAATATAACCACTAATTTTAAAGAAGCTAAACTGTAAGCCCACGTAAAGAATAAGCATCATCCCTAACCAAAAGGATGGTACAGCCATCCCAATTTGTGTCACAGTAGATAATGACACATCACTTATTTTATTTTGCCTTCTTGCTGCAAACATCCCTAAAGGTAAGGAAATGAATAAAACAATGAGCAAGGTAATCCCCGCCAACGACATAGTGACAGGAAGTCGATCAAATAATAAATCTTTTACAGGCATTGAAAAACGAATGGAATCGCCTAGCTGACCTGTCAATAAGCCCTTCATCCAATCCACATATTGTTCATAAAGAGGACGATCTAAGCCGAGTTCAGATCGTAAATTTTCAATTTGTGTGGGATCCGCTTCTGTCCCTAACATCGTTCGTACCGGATCTCCAGGTAATATTTGAAAAACACCAAATGTGATGATGGATACTAGCAGGATGGTTGTTATTAACAGGATGATACGACGTAAAATATACATCATGAGCACTCATCCCTTTCTAGTTTGAAAATTGAACCTCTGACATATCATGGAACCAGAATGGATAGCTCTTAAGCCCCGTCACTTGTTTGTCAGCACCCCAAACAATTTGATAATCAGCAATATAAACCGCAGTAGCCTGCTCAGCTAAGATTTCCTGTGCTCGATGGTAGTACTCAATTTGTTTGGCTTGATCTGTTTCCTTTAGCACATCCGTCATAATTTTGTCATACTCGTCATTTTTAAATAGGAAGAAATTTTCACTATCATTTGTAGAAATATAATCATTTAACACCTCGTAGGCTGATGCACGACCTGTTAAATCAATCGTTGTCATTTCATAGTCACGACCAAAATAAACACGGTCTAGCCAAATACCCCACTCCACCACCTCAATCTCTACATCAATGCCAATCTCTTGCAAATTTGCAACTGCAATTTGCGCTATATTCGAATACATATCATTGTGGGAAGATACCGTAATTTTTGTTTTGAAGCCATCCGGATAACCAGCCTCTGCCAATAATGCCTTCGCTTTTTCTACATCGCGTTCATACATGCTTTCTAAGCCCTTCTTTTGGAAATCGCCCATCGCTGGACTCATATTAGAACCAAGTGGGACAGCATAGCCCGCAAATACCGAATCAATAATATCGGATTTACTAATCGCGTAGTTAATAGCCTGTCTAACTTTTACGTTATCGAATGGTGCCTTTGTTTCATTAAATGTGATGATTAAAGAAGAGTTATTATTTTGATGCATTAAATTGTAGCCTCCTTCAACCTCACTCACACGATGCCATGGCACACTTGTTAAATCAACCTCATTTGCCATCAAGCTCATAATCGCTGCTTGATCATCTGATTGGAAGGTAAACGTAACTTTATTCAAATAAGGTAAGCCTTCCTGCCAGTAGTGATCATTTTTCTTAAGTTCTAAATTTGTCCCTGGCGCGTATTTCACAAAGGCAAAAGGACCTGTTCCGATTGGATTCTCATTATGCTTCCCATCATTACTTTTAGGTATAATAGCTGATTGTCTTGCCGTTAATGAATACAGGAAGTTAGAATTAGGCTCCTTTAACTTAATCACAAATGTGCTGGCATCTGGTGCCTCAGTTGATGCCACGTTATCGAAGTTATTGGACATTTTTTCCCCACCGTTTTTCCCCATTAAACGATCAAAGGAATATTGAATATCGTCCATCGTTAAGTCATCACCATTATGGAATTTCACACCTTGGCGAATTTTGAATGTATACGTTAAACCATCCTCTGAAACTTCATAGCTCTCTGCAAGTCCTTCTTTTAAAGAACCATTTGTTTCTGGCGCCATTAGTCCTTCAAATAAATTCATAATCATCTGATACGAAATGGAAGCCGTTGCCTTATGTGGATCTAAAAAATCGGGATCATCATTTACACGCACTACAATTTCCTGTGGCACATCTGCTGTAGTTTGTCCATCAGAGCTATTAGAGCTCGTTGAAACTTTCTCTCCATCACTAGAACATGCACTTATGATAAATACCATCATGAACATTAAGAGTATTACCCCACCGTTTTTCAAATTCATTGTCGTTCCCCCTTTTCTCCTAAGTGCTTATCTTTTGAATGCTTGTATAGCTTTCCACCCCTGCCAATTTCTCTGCCGCTTGAATACCAGCAAGAATAGCTTCCTCCATCACCTTAGTCGCTAAATGTCCCAAATAATCTAGCGCAAATGTCTGCTCTCCTGTACCTAGCACAAAAATAGTATCGCCATCAAGCATCGTATGGACAGGATAAATCGTTCGGGCAAGAGCGTTTTGCGTAAGCTGGGCAATCTTTTTTGCTTCTGCCTTCGTTAATTTTGCATTCAACGCTACTACGCCAATGGTTGTATTCGTGCCAGCAAGTGCCTCTGATTGTGCATGCTCTTCGAGATAGGCACAGCAATCCAGCCACTGTCCTGTTTGAGGATTTCTCGCTCCCGCTAAAATTTGCCGTGTATTAGGATTCTTGACATCACCTACTGCGTTAACAGCCACAATAGCCCCAGCAATAAGCCCATCCTTGCCCGCAATAGATGCACTGCCAAGTCCACCCTTCATGGCAAAGTCTGGTCCTGCCAGTTTACCTACCGTCGCCCCATAGCCCGCGCCAATATTGCCATTTTGAAATGAACCTACTTGGGCCGCTTGGGCCGCTTCATAGCCCATTAGTGCTGTAGGTCGAGCTTGAGGATCGCCAATAAATAAGTCAAAGAGGACCGCACTTGGCACAATCGGAATTTTGGCAACGCCTGCATCAACCCCAATCCCTCGCTCCTCTAAAAATTGCATGACTCCTGTAGCAGCATCTAATCCAAAGGCACTGCCCCCTGACAGACAAATACCATGCACACGATCAATTTCATTGATGGGATCTAATGCATCCGTTTCACGAGTACCTGGTGCAGACCCTCGAACATCTACCCCACACACTGCCCCGCCTTCCATTAATAGAGCCGTACAGCCTGTAATCCCCTCTTCGTTTTCACGATGCCCCACCTTGATACCTGGAACATCGGTAATATTGCCAAACATATCAACACCTCTACTCTAAAATAAATTAAATATTCAGATTATTAATCATATAAAAAGCAAGCAACTCGCTGATTTGCATTTTCCTCCTGAAGCTTAGGCCTCTCCTGCCGACACCTTTCCATGACATGTGGACAACGCGTATGAAAAACACAGCCAATGGGTGGATTAATCGGGCTAGGTAGTTCACCTTGTAAAAGTACTTCTTGTTTTGACTCATCAAAATTGACCACTGGAATAGCAGATAGCAGCGCTTGTGTATAAGGATGTAATGGATGAGCGTATAGCTCCTTTTTCGTTCCTATTTCCACAACCCGTCCTAAGTACAACACCGCCACACGATCACTTATATGCTTCACAACGCTTAAATCGTGGGAAATGAATAAATAAGTTAACTGAAATTCATCCTGTAAATCCATCATTAAGTTAAGGACTTGTGATTGCACAGACACATCCAATGCCGATACTGGTTCATCCGCAATAATAAATTCAGGGTGAATGGCAAGAGCTCTTGCAATCCCAATCCTTTGTCGCTGACCTCCTGAAAATTCATGAGGAAATTTTTGCATGGCATCCTCAGGAAGTCCAACCTTTTGTAGCAATTCCTTCACGCGCTCTTTTCGCTGTTCCTTCGTCAATGTTAATTGTAATTTCATCGGTTCCTCAATAATCGCTCCAATGCGCATTCTAGGATTTAGTGAGGCAAAGGGGTCTTGAAAAATCATTTGCATTTGATTGCGATAAAATTGAAGCTTATTGCCCTTTAAATGCTGGATCGGTTGTCCTTTATATAATACTTCTCCGGCTGTTGGTTCAACGAGCTTCAAAATCGTTCGTCCAAATGTAGATTTTCCTGAGCCAGATTCGCCTACAATGCCTAGCGTCTCTCCCCGATAAATTTCAATGGAAATATCATCGACCGCTTTGACCATCTTTTTCTCTTCTTTCATAGACTTGCGCTTCACAGGAAAGTAAGCTTTTAAATGATTAATTTCCAGCAAAACTTCTTTCTCCGTCATGTGCCAGCTCCCCCTTCTCTGTGAATAAATGACAGCGCACTTTATGTGTCTCTTGAATATAGTGTATGGTCGGACTATCCTGATGGCATTGCGCCATAGCATGCGGGCATCGTGGTGCAAAGCGACAACCTTCTGGTAATGCATATGCGGGTGGCACAGTGCCAGGAATAGATGGCAGTCTTTTCACCTCTGTTTCAAGACTCGGCATTGTTTTGAGCAGCGCTGTCGTATAAGGGTGCTGAGGATTTAAAAAAAGCTCTCTTACAGGAGCTTCCTCCACTATTTGCCCCGCATACATAACCATGACACGGTCCGCTGTTTCTGCGACAACACTCATATCATGAGTAATGAATAAAATCGCTGATTGATGTTCTTCCTTCATTTTCATCATCAGCTTTAAAATTTGTGCCTGTACGGTTACATCCAATGCTGTAGTCGGCTCATCCGCAATTAATAGCTGGGGATTATTTGACATCGCAATGGCAATCATGACACGTTGCCTCATCCCCCCTGATAATTGGTGAGGATATTCGGCAATTACCTTCTCCGCGTTGGCAATTCCCACTTCCTTTAATAATTGTAATGCTTTTTGCCAAGCATCTTTTTTTGAAACCTTTTGATGTCTACGAATGCCTTCGATCATTTGATTGCCGATCGTAAATACCGGATCTAATGAAGTCATAGGCTCTTGAAAAATCATACTAATTTCATTACCACGAATATGGCTCATCTCTTTATTTTTATAGGCTAATAGATTTTTGCTGTTTAAGTTGATAGTTCCTGCTGTAATTTCCCCAGGAGGGATTGGCAGTAAACGCATAATTGCTAAGGAGGTAATACTTTTGCCACTGCCCGATTCTCCCACTAATGCAACCGTTTCTCCTTTATGAATAGTAAAGTTCACATCGTCTACCACTTTTGCCTCTTTGCCATTCTTCAAATGGAATCGGATCGATAATTGATTGACCTCCAAGAGCACTTGTTTATCTTTTGCATGTTCCATAGGCGTCCCTCCCTGTCAGCGTTGAATAGGTGGTGCATAGCGTATGGCAATATTTTTCATTTGCGTATAGTTCCGCAGAGCAACAAAGCCCTTCTCTCGACCAATCCCACTTTTTTTATAGCCTCCGAACGGCATTTGAATACCACCTGCTGCCCCATAATTATTAATAAATACTTGTCCTGCTTGCACACGACTCGCCACATAATGGGCTGTATCAATATTCTGTGACCAAACACCCGCTACTAAGCCATAATCTGTGCTATTGGCAAGAGTAATGGCTTCCTCCACGCTCGTAAATGTTAAAACCGTCAGCACGGGTCCAAAAATTTCCTCCTGCGCTAAAGGATCATTCGGCTGTACACCATCTAGTATAGTTGGCTGCACATAGAAGCCATTTTCATAGCCTTCCATCGTCAATGGCTCACCACCAGTGATGACATAGCCATCTTTCTTTGCTTGCTGTAATAATGTAGTAATTTTTGTATACTGGCGTTCATTGAGCAACGGACCCATATCCATGTCCGCCTCACCTGGCCCCACCTGTATCGCTTGAAATTTTTGTACTAATTGCGGGAGAAATGTATCCTTTATACTTTCTTCAATGAGTAGTCGAGCACCAGCCGAACATGTTTGCCCTGAATTTTGAATAATAGCCCGTACTACGCCCTCCAATGCTTGCTCTAAATTGGCATCCGCAAAAACAATATTGGGTGATTTTCCGCCAAGCTCTAATGTTACAGGGACAACATTTTCCGCTGCCGCCTTCATCACTGCAACCCCAGTAGGAACGGACCCCGTAAAGGTAATATGATTAATATCAGGATGTGATGTTAAATACGGACCCACATCTCGTCCTAAGCCCGTAATATGTTGAAAGATCCCTTTTGGCAGTTTTTCTGAAAGCCACTCCGTGATAGCATGTGTTGTTAGTGGCGTATCTTCCGCACTTTTCACAATAACTGCATTGCCTGTAGCAATGGCTGCAGCGACACTTCGTGCTGTAATTTGAATTGGATAGTTCCATGGCACGATATGTACAGTAATACCAACAGGTTCGAGCACTACTGCATTCAATAGGCCATCCTCAATTGGAATCGTATCCCCCATCACCTTATCAGCCGCTCCACCGTAAAATTCAAAATACCGAGCCGCCGCTTCAATATCTGCCCTTGCTTGCGTTAAAGGTTTACCTACGTCCCGGCATTCTAGGAGACTCCATTCCTCGGCATGCTGACGAATATAATGAGCGAAGTCGATTAATAACTGGCCTCGTTCAAAAGCCTTCCATTGACGCCATTCATCACTTTCAAAGGCTCTCCGTGCTGATCGCACCGCTTCTTCTACATGTGCTAGACTGGCATTACTAATTTGCGCAATGATTTCTCCCGTTGATGGATTGCCCACATCTAGCAATGCTTCTGCATCACCATAAATCCATTCCCCATTAATCAACATAGGAATATTTTTCATCGTATCCCTCCTATAATCCTCGACCACCATCTACATGTAAGGTCGTCCCAGTGACCATGCTAGCTGCATCAGACAATAAATAACTAACGGCTCCTGCTATATCAGATGGCTTAACCAATCGTCCTAATGGGACAGATTGCACAAACACACTTTGCTTTGTTTGCTCAACATCGGCGCCCTGTGCGGTAAATTGCCCGAGCATTTGTGTATCGGCAGGTCCAGGATGAATCGTATTAACACGAATTTGGTTTGGTGCCAGCTCAATCGCTAGCCCTCTCGTAAAGCTTTCCGCTGCACCCTTCGATGCAATATAGGCTTGTAAGCCAGGCCTAGGGCGAACTGCTGATATGGAAGCAATCGTAACAATAGACCCCTTTTGCTGTTTTTTCATAAAGGGGACAACAGCTTTTGCTGTAATAAATAAACTTTTTACATTGACATCCATTAAGCGATTCCACTCGTCCATCGTTACTTGTTCAACTGGCGTTGCTGCCTGTGCAATTCCAAGTGCATTGACAAGCCCATCAATTCTCCCGTACTTATCAACAATTTGCTGGAAGA
This sequence comes from Lysinibacillus sp. GbtcB16, assembly GCF_019091145.1. Lineage (NCBI taxonomy): Bacteria > Bacillati > Bacillota > Bacilli > Caryophanales > Bacillaceae > Lysinibacillus > Lysinibacillus sp. GbtcB16. Next base: position 1,100,570 of record NZ_JAGXJV010000001.1, on the reverse strand, counting down.
TGTCATTCACTCGCTCCTCCTGCAATACATTGACTTCAAAGCATTGCAGGGAATCATGTGTTAAATCGGACAGCGCCTTAACAGATAAATCAAGCCCTATGACCAGATTACCTTGCTTAAGCTGCTCTTCCATAATGGCTTTTCCCATTCCGCCACCTGCACCTGTCACAACAATCACCTTTGGCACCGTTGTCATACTATACACCCCCTGCTGTTAAAGTCATATGAATGATTTCCTGACAAATCGCATCGCCCATTTGCGCCGTTGTTGCTTGTCCACCAATATCTGCTGTTTTCACGACGCCTTCTTCTAGCACTTTCCTAATAGCTTGGACAATCAAATGTTCTAAATCCTTTCTACCTTGATGTCCTAGCAGTAAGGCGAGCGACCATATTTGAGCAATTGGATTAGCAATACCCTTGCCTGCTATATCTGGGGCTGAACCATGCACAGGCTCAAACATAGATGGAAATGTCTTCTCTGGATTTAAGTTGGCAGAAGGGGACAAGCCTAGCCCACCAACAATAGCAGAGCCTAAATCAGATAAAATATCGCCAAATAAATTGGAAGCTACAACGACTTCAAATTCCTGTGGTCGTTCGACAAAATAAGCGACTAATGCATCGATATAAATGGCTTCAAGCTGTAGTTCTGGTGCAATTTGTGTCACTGTTTTTCTTGTATGCTCATCCCAAAATTTCATGGAGTGAATAATCGCATTAGATTTTGTCGCACTTGTCAGCTTGGTTTTCCCATGCTGTTGAGCATATTCACAGGCTGCTCGAACAATTTTTTCAATCCCCATACGTGTCATAATCGTATTTTGAATCGTCATTTCTTGAGGCTGCTGTTGATATAGTCGACCCCCACTATCCGAATATTCCCCCTCAGCATTTTCACGGAAAATGACAAAATCAATTTCGTTCCCGCCAGCCAGAGGTGAGGAAATCCCTGGCAATGACTTAATAGGACGGAAATTCACATACTGCTGGAAATTTTTCCGAATCGGCATAATGAGTTCCCATACCGTGACATCATCTGGTACGCGAGCATCACCAATCGCTCCAAATAATATCGCATCATATTTTTGTAGTGTCTCCAGTGCATCCTCTGGCATCATACGACCGTGCGCTAAATAATAATCAGAGCTCCACGGAAAAACCGTCGTTGTAATTTGTAGGGATGAATCCCGTTCTTGCACACATTTTACAACCTTTAATGCTTCCTGCATCACTTCTTTCCCAATGCCATCCCCTGGTATAACCGCCATTTTTATTGTTGTCATTGTGCATCACCAGCCAAAAATTTTAATGCCGCTAAACGATAAATAGCTGTTGTCTCTGCCAATTCTTCAATATCTACATATTCATTGATTTGATGAGGAATTTCGCGATCTCCTGCACCAACCGTCACAATTGGAATACCATGGACGTGAAGAAACGTACCATCTGTTGCACCAGGAACACCGTTATATTTAGGTTCCTTTTCTGTCACCTCTGCCACGGCCTCGTATATGGCCTGTACAACAGCTTCCTCCTTAGCCGTTGCTGTAGCAGGTCGATTATCAAGAATCGTTAGTTCCACATTAAAATCTGGATCATCTGCCTGTAACCGTTTAATAATTGCGTCGATTTTTCCTAGTAATTCATCATGATCTTGGGCAGGAACCGTACGAATATCAAGCGTCGTCATACAGTGATCAGGAATGACATTGATTTGTGCATCTCCTTTAACAGGCGCACGTAATATCGTTGGCGTAATAGATGGCCAATTCAGCATCGGGTCACGGCCTAACCGAGCCTGCTCCTCTTTTTCTAGTTTCTCCAGCTCTACAATCAACCGTGCCATACGCCAGTTTGGATTAATGCCACTCCACGAGATCGCGCCATGTGCCATCTTACCGAAAATATCAACCTGTAAACGAATGGCCCCACGCTGTGCAATACATACATTGTTTTCCTGTGGCTCGCAAATAATAGCCCCATCTACTCCGTCTGCCCAGCCGTTTTTAATAAAATGTTTTATACCTAGCATGAGCCCCTCTTCATCGCAAGGGATACATAAAATAATCTTGCCTGTAAATTCTTCCTGATCTAGTAGTAATGATTGACAGGCAGTTATCATACAAGCAAGATTGCCCTTCGTATCATTTGTTCCCCTGCCATACATACGCCCTTCAACAATCTCTGCTCCAAACGGATCGTATGCCCATGCATCACGATTACCCTCCGTCACAACATCTGTATGCCCCTCAAAAAGTAATGTTTTCCCAGGCTTGCCCGAATCAATAATACCAATAACATTCGGTCGTCCAGGCACAACTTCCTCTACATGCGTTTCAATGCCAATATCCCGTAAATACGCCGCAACAACGTGTGCCACCTCTTCTTCATTACCCTTTGGATCATTCTCACGGTAAACGCTTTCAATTCGTACTAGCTTTTGTGTTAACGCGATGACCGCCTCCCGATCTCGCACATACGATTTGGTTGTTTTTAAACTAGTTACTGTCATGCAAAGGACCTCCTATTTTAGGGAATATTCTGAATTTATGTTATTTTAACATTGACCCTTCTCTATGAAACTAGACAATATGTTAATGATTCATAGAATGACCTTAACTTTTTGTTTAGCAATAAATCGCTAAAAAACAACATTTTTTTCTACTTTACACTAATTTTTGATAATTCGAAGAGGAAGTATGTATGATTATCGAGGATATTGAGTGACTTCATTTCCTTAGAATAAAACTCTCACCACAAAATAAAAAAACCAGCGGCTGCTGGTTTTTTCTTACATAACTATTGTTGGCGAGATTCAGTCATTTGCTTCCAAACGGAGCCCTTTGCCTCTTCACCTTGCTCAATACGGGCAATCGCCATTTTCACTTGTAGCTTCACTTCAAATTCTTTATCATCTGCGGCCGCTTTTAATACTGGTAATGATTGTTCTGTACCAACCTCATATAAATACATTGCTGCACGCCAGCGTACCAATTTGTTCTTATCTTGTAAGGCTTGCTGCATGGCGCTTTCAAATTCTACAAAGCCAAGGTCGCTCATGCAGTCGCCAGCTGTACGTCGCACGGCGGCACTTTTATCCTGAAGGGCTCTTTCTAAATACGGAACAACCGTAACATCTTCAACCATCCCTAAATATACCGTTGCTAGACGACGAATCGACATTTGCTCATCCTGTAAAGCTACATCTAAAAGAGGTAAATCATCCAGCTCTGGATCAGCCATTTGGTCTAATAACTGGAAGCGTTTCTCCCATTCCGGTTGTTGGAACTGCTCCACCGTTATTTTCAGCTTATTTGATGGAACGATAGCTTTTTCATCGTCATTATTAATCGCAGCAACAATTTCTTCTAACCGTTCTACAGAATATGTGACATCAATTTCCTGTTTGACCGCTTCTGCAATTTCTTCTAGTTCGCCATAGCGCACACCATAATCAATCCATTTACGCTGGAAAATATAGTTTTCATCTACTGCTGATTCAATAATTTGATTAAACGCATCTACAAAACGTTCACCACAGCTCACACGATGTTCACGTTGGTTATCAAACACTTTTACTTGTAGTGGTACTTGCTTATAAAACTGTACATGGACATAAACTTCCCCGTAAAACTCGTTAGCTACTATTGTTTCATCTTGCGTTTCAACGTCTTCACCTAATACTTGACGGATACTTGCTAAAATACCTTCCCATGCATATTTGGCATTACGCTCCACCGCAAAGAAATCAGCTACATGATAAACGCCCTTTATCCCTTCAATAGCTAAAATAGCTGCTGCTTCACCAGTGGCTTCATCTTTATTATCCTTTGTAAAATTATAGCTTTTCCCGAACGGTAGCTCTGTATCAACAACAATCTTCATAGAATTGGGACTTGGTGTCGGTTCAATTGTAATAATCTTCATGTCTATCGCTCCTTATCCATTAACAATTTCATCTAAATAAGACCATCTTTCAATCAGATGTTCATACTGTGCATTGAGCCCATCAAGCTGAGCTGTTAATTCCTGTAGTTTTGTAAAATCTGAACCAGCATTAGCGATTCCCTCTTCAGTCTCCATAATAGCTGTTTCTGTTTTTTCAATATCATCTGCAATCGTTTCCCATTCTTTTTGCTCTTTAAACGATAGCTTTTTCTTATCGGATTTTGGTTTTTCGGACTTCGGCTTTTCAGCTTTCGGTGCCTCAGCTTTTGCAGTAGCAGGAGTATGCTCACGCTTCTCCAAATACTCACTATACAGATCCAGCGTTTCCTCTACCTGCCCTTTGCCATCCAAGATCCATAGCTTTTTCGCAATGCGGTCTAGGAAAAAACGGTCATGTGAAATCGTGATGACTACACCTGGGAAATGCTCAATGAAATCCTCTAGCACGCCCAATGTTTCAATATCTAAATCATTGGTTGGCTCGTCCAATAATAAAACATTAGGCTGCTCCATTAATAAACGTAATAAATGAAGGCGCTTGCGCTCACCACCTGATAATTTACCAATTGGTGTACCGTGAGCATGTAATGGAAATAAAAATCGCTCTAGCATTTGAGCCGCAGAATAGCGGACACCCTCTGCATCTGTAATATCATTCGAAGCCTCACGTATATATTCAATCATACGCTCATTTTCATTCATTTTCGGTAAAGTTTGCTTGAAATGAGCTAGCTTTACTGTTGATCCAACAAGAATTTCTCCTTGGTCAGGTGAAAGCTCTCCTGCTAGCATGTTCAATAAAGTAGATTTTCCTACACCATTCGCGCCGATTATGCCAATACGGTCCCCTTGCTGGAGTAAAAATGAAAAGTTATCTAAAATCTTTTGCTGGCCAAATGCTTTCGAAATACTTTCAGCCTCTAGCACTTTACGCCCTAAACGTGTTGTAGCTAGTCCCATTTCCAATGAAACGTCCTCTGATTTACGCTCTAAATTATCCTCTAACTTTTCAAAGCGTTGGATACGCGCTTTTTGTTTAGTGGAGCGTGCCTTCGCACCGCGACGAATCCATTTCAACTCTGAACGATAACGGTTGCGATCCTTCTGAGCAGAAGCCGCCTTCATTTCCTCACGGATGGCGCGGGCCTCTAAAAAATCACCATAATTTCCTGTATGACGATACAGGGTTTGATCGGCTAGCTCGTAAATATGTGTCGATAATTCATCTAAGAAATAACGATCATGGGTAATAAAAATAACTGCGCCCTTGAGTCGTAGCACCATCTCTTGAAGCCACTCTGTTGCTTGCACATCCAAATGGTTGGTCGGCTCATCTAATAGGTAGAGATCTGCTGGTTCAATTAATACTTTAGCCAATGCTACTCGTTTTTGCTGGCCGCCTGATAGCGTTAGCACTTCTTTATCAAATGTTTCAATGCCAAGCTTTGTTAAGGCTGTTTTTGCAAGCGCGTTGACATCCCATGCCTGCTCTTCATCCATACGCTGCTGCAAGCCAAATAAAGTCTTTTGCAAACTTTCAGATGTTGGATTTACTGCTAGTTCAGCAACTGTTTCCTCATATTGACGATTCAGTTGTAAAACCGGTGAGTCACCCGCAAAGACTGCTTGTAAAACCGTTTCTCCTAATTGGAATGTCGGTTCCTGTGGTAAATAGGCGACACGGTATTTATTGGGGCGATCCATTGTGAGGGTATCCGCTTCGATATCCTCTGCTAAGATTGATAACAGGGTTGATTTCCCCGTACCATTAATACCGATTAGGCCTGCTCGCTCACCCTCATAAATGGTAAATTCAATATTTTCAAAAAGCGTTTTATCGCCCACAGTTTTTGTTAAATTTTGTACAATTAAATGACTCATTCCACGATTCCATCTCTTTCATGTTAGGTATTGTTCATGCCCACACTACTTTTATGTAGACGATTATTGATATCCACTATTCATCATAACATCAATTGACATGTAAACAAAGAACAACAAACTATCAACAATTTGTCCTAATGTTGTTCCCGTTCTCCTGTCAATACACGGATAGTTTGATGATGTTTTGTTCTAGTCCTGCTCAATCAGCAGCTTGCCTCTTTTGATGAATTTATTGTTCAATAGCGGTAGTGAATTAGTACAAATTACCATTTGAGAAGTCTAATACAGTAGTGTAACATAATATTCCAAGCTAATAAAAAGGAGCAAAATGATGAAAATTTCCAAGTTTATTGTCATGCTACCGATTATATTTGTCGTCGCCATATTTCTATATTTTTTTACTCAAAATGATGATCGGCGCGTGACAACCTATATGAAAGACAAATATGACATGGATATTGTCATAAAAAATAAAGGACTTACGAATGGTTTTCCATCAGATCAAGAATATATGGTCTATCCAAAAGATCATGAGGATCTAACATTATCTGTCATTATTGATCATGAAGGTAGTTTAACGGACAATTATGCTAGAATGCTAGAAGCTGATCGTGAACTTCATCAATTAAAAAAGGTCATGCCAGAAATAGAAAAGCTTGGCTTTGTTGCTTCGAAAGAGGATAACTTACTTTTCGTCTCTGAAAATAGTATATCGGCTAATCTTTATTCCCCTACTGCATTAGATATTGCGCATTTTGAGGAAGCAGACTTAGATCGTTTTTTTGCATTACAAAAGCTCATCAAACAGAGTGGGGCTAATATTGACGATGTGAACGTCACTGATATCTTCTATATGAAGAAGTCAAATGCGACAGTTGCTAGTTATTATGAAAATAAAAAATGGGCATCCAAAAAAGAAAAAGTCGAAAATGACCGTTTTACATTTGACTCTCCCAGTGGCAAAGGCGATAGTTGGTTCAATTGTAGAGAAATGAATCAAAAGGGTGAATGTACGAATATATTTGTCCAAATTTATTTTAAGGACCATACTTTAACACAAGCAAATAGATACCTCGAGGAAGATTTCGTGTCCATTTTTAATCTCTTTGAAAAGACAATTCAACCAAAGGCAAGTATTGAATATAGCTTTATAGAAGAGAGTTCCGACGATTCATTACGATTTACCAACTATGAAATCGCCCAATATGCAAGTACTGCAGATTTCATCAAAAGAAACTTTCAGTAACAATAAAATGCTTATGTCAACCATATCCAACTATTACATATCAGGAGCAACTAGATGGAATTAGCTGTTGTTATTAATTTATTTCTATACCTCGCAAATTTTGTATTTATAAAAGAAAATAATATGAACAAACGCAGTGTAATGAAGGGGAAATTTTTATTTACATTGTTCAATCTCTTATCATTAGGTTGCGGTATAATGTTGATACAGTTTTCTAAAGCTGTTTTGATCGACCATGTGGAGGTATCCCATATAAAGGATACATTATTACTTGCCTTCGGGTATTTTTATTTTATAGGGCTGAACATACTTTTCACATTTTTAGTACTACGAAAGAAATAGCCCACTATCACATAAAGCACCACCCTTCCATTGAGGGCGGTGCTTTATGCTATTGACCTATTTCATGTTGTAATTGCTGTAAAAAGCTTTCCATAAATTGATGACGTTCAAGTGCCATTTGCTTGCCCTTTTCCGTTACCATTAAATCCTTTAGAAGCAATAGCTTTTCGTAAAAGTGAGTGACAGATGACGTATTTTTTTGACGATATTCTGATTCCGACATATTTGTGCGTGCTTCTTCATCCTTATCATAAAGCTTGCGGTCTTTCGCACCACCATATGCAAATGTTCGTGCGATGCCAATAGCTCCAATTGCATCTAAACGGTCTGCATCGCGAACGATTTTCGCTTCCAAGGATGTAGCCTCTAGCTCATTTCCACCATTAAACGATACTTGTGCAATACAATTTCGAATATGTTGCTTTTTTTCCTCGCTAACAGGGAGCTCTGCAATAAGCTGTTCCTCCTGTTCCTTACTATCGGTATACTTTTTGTCGCTCACATCATGCAACAGCACTGCAATTTTAACAACTTCAGCATCTGCTGCTGGCTCTGTATGTAAAATCGCTAGTGCATTTTGATAGACACGCTCAATATGTTGGAAATCATGGCTAGCGTCAAACTGTTCATAAATTTCACGTACTTTACTCATTAAATAATCCATAGTTCAAACTCATTCCCTTCCTACACGATTATACTGTATTTATAGCCCCTACGAAAAATAAAAAATCAACACCTTTTCAATTGACTAATTTTTCAGAATATTATATGATAAACGTGCAGAACAAACAATTTGTTCTGTACCTCATATTTTTCAGCTATGTACAAACAGCTATGTGTTTGACAGAATGAATATCAACTTCAGCGGGCTTACAATTGAATAGTATGTTTGCAAGATGACATAAGTAAAGAAAACCAATCATCAAACAAATAAAAGTGAACACTTTCCCTTAGAAATTCTTTGTTTAACCCGCATAGCATGATGTACAGCCGAAAATTGTGAACAACAAGTTAGTTGTTTTTACGACCAAAAGGTTATTATTAAATGGAAGCCATGTGTAATTGTTTTTCGTTATTGGTTGTTACCTTCTTCAAGTTGTATGAACGTAGCTCCTCCCTTTAATGAAAATCGTACACGATGATGACTTCCAGTTTATAGAACCACGTGAATGAGTCGTATAAATACAATGAAGATTCATGTAAGCCAAATTGTTAGAAGTTATAAAGGAAGTAGGAACGATCGTGATAAAATGTAATACCTTCCCGCTGAAGGACGAATAAAAGCTGCCCATCTTACAGTCATGTAGATGATGGCAGCTTTTATTATGTTATTTGCTAGTTAACTTGTAGATCCTACAACACGGCCTTGATGACCTCATCAATTTCTTTTAATAGTTCTTGATTTTGCATCGTTGAACTTAATTTTAATTGAGATTGATCAACATGGATGACCGCCACATGCATGCCTTCTTTTATGCTCGCACTTGGAACTGGCAGCATCTTTTCCGTATCAAATGTCATGATAAGATCTGGAAATTTCGATTGTAGCTGTCCTTCTTTCGATAACGTCATGTATTCATTCCAGAAAGTCAAATCGTAATCGCCAACGGATAATTTCCCTACGTCAAAGCCATTTTCCTTCGTTAATGAATAATGTTGGACCTTCCCCGTTACGATATGCACCCCATTCAATTGCTGTAAAATATGGGTCAATTTATCGTCAAAGGTTTGTCCATTGAGGAAACGATAGCCAAGCTCAATAGCCATTGTAATGGCATTCGGTGCCCCATGTTTCTGTAAATAATCTATCGTCACAGGATTCCTCGTCACACCTACTAACCCTCCTGCTAGAATAGACGCTTGTCGTGCCGTTTTAGCCGTGTTTTGTAGTGGGCCTTCCACAAACCCTTGGACCGCAAAGTCATCTTTGCCACCTGCGTAAAATTGCACTGATTGATAGTCTTGCTGTTCATGAAGATTTAAGGAACCCATAATTCCCGTTGGATGTGCCCGCCCATTACAAGGAGCATCCACGACAGGCACCTTTAATAAAACTGACTGCAACCAGCCATTAATCGTTGTGATGGCACCATTTTCATTGGTAATGATGCCTTTTAGACGGTGATTGGTATGTGTGTTCATATTGCGATAGCTCCAGCAAAGCTGCTCGTTCGAAATATATTGATCGACTGCTGAAGGTGCGCCTACCATTGCCACACACGCCACTAAATCTTCGCCATCTAGTTCTGTCATATCGACTATTTGAGGTTCCCCGGCTGCAAAAATTTCCTCCACCAGTTTGAGCCCTTCCTCTAGGAGGCCACCTCCGCCTCCACCAAGGATTGCCCCTCCATAAACAGCAGCAATCCCATCCTCATACGTTAATACTTTTGCCATCGAGCATTACTCCTTTCTATTTCCCTATTTTTAGAATAGAAGAGAAGAAGCTGTATAAAGCATCCCCAGCAATAACACCTGCTGCAAAGACAGTCATTTCAGATTCTCTCTTACCTTTCGTCACGTATGTGAAAATAACACGAAGTAAGATACCTGCTAATACCGCCCATCCAGCAATCGGATTGATCAGTAATAAACCTGTAGCAAAAAGAATACCCATTTGTCGTTTCGAGCCACCAATCAATTGGATCAATGCACCTGGAATTGCCCAAATCATTAGTTGTTTCGCTACATCCCCTGTAACACCAGATTGAATAGTTGCCGCATAAACATGGTTAACAGGTGCTACTAAATCTTGTGCAAAATAGGATTTGTAGGATAGTAAAACAACAATTGCAGAAATAGAGAAGGCAATCATACCAGCGATCATTTGCTGTTTACGCCCTTCTTTTTCTAGTGCTGGATCACTACCGTTTCCACGAAGAATAAAACCAGTTTTCAAATCATAACCCATATCCGCAAATGCTACCCCTGTAGCTGCACTGTAACCTGCTAACAAAGCAAGAGCTGGTGCAGGGAAGCCTATTAAAATACCAACAATCAGTGTAATAAATGCCACTGCAAACGCTGGGAACCATCCAGCATGCATTGCCGCAATACCAACGATCAGCTCATGGACAAATGCTGCGATAGTTGCAAATAGGATGAAACCTATTAACATTCCAAATGACATATGTGTAATAATACCGCCTAAAACTGCAATTAATAAGGCAATCGCTAAATAGGCAATAAACCCAACACCGAACCCTCGGCGAATTTCTTTCGTATCTTTTGAATAGCTTAACTCTTCTGACTTTTTAGCAGCGCGTTTCCCTAATAGGGTGAATGCTACTTGGAATAGAGCCACGATACCGGCACCAATCATAATGCCATGTGGAATATAATAAGCATTTAAATCAATATTAAATAATTGAACCGAATAGCCTCTTAGTAAAAGCCCAATCCCAAACATCGTAAGCGCCCAAATATTACCGATAAACGCTACCCCAAAAGCTGACATTGGAATTTTAAGAACAGATCCCACGATACCGATTAATACACCACCAACTAATACTTTGGCATTTTTACCGCCTTTATCGCCAGCTTTAATTGCTTCAGCTGTCGCAATCCCTGGTGGCCAAGTACCTGCTGCTGGGAAAATTTTTGTATCGAAAAATTTATATAATAATAAAGCATCCACAAACATCGCTAAAATAACACCGATAAACAACGGTAATACTAAATTTTCATAGCCTAAAACGTATGGTATACCAATTGGCAACATTAAGCTACTCGCTGCACTAAAAGTAGCTGATGAAATGGCCGTTTGAATAATATTTTGTCTATGCACCGATTTAAATGCAATTAGTTTGCCAATTGGAATTCTTCCTAAAATCATCGCAAATATTGCCCCAACGATTGATGTATTGGCAGAAATCCCCAAAGTCGTAATCAGCTGTATCCCGATAATGGCCCCAACGACTGATGTTAAAACAATCATTAGTAGCGTTACAGGCTCCAAAGCCCGTGGGTGTAATACTTTATTATTCATACTGTCAGCTCCCCTATTGCTGTTATAGTTTTGAAATATGCGATTGTATCTGATGAACTACTTTCACTAACTGGTCAAGCATATATTTCTCCCTTTGATCATCTATATCGTATACTAATCCAGAAATTGTAAGAGATGCGATAATTTCTTTTTTATAGTTGAATAACGGTACACTGATACCAAAAGCGTGTTCATTGTATTCTCCAACGGTTACACACCATTTATTTTGGCGTATACTTTGTAGCTCTTCCCTTAATGTCTCAAGAAATTCATTATGCTCCTCTTTCGATTGCTTGCTTTGAAAAAATGCTATTAATTCAAGCTGTCTATCTTCTTCTAAAAAGGCGAACATGACTTTACAGGAAGCACCGATGTAAAGGGGTGTCTTTGTTCCTAAAGACACCGCATACTTTACATTTTTATTACTTTCGGCAATTTTTGTTGTGACACCATATTCATTGTCCATATAAGTGAGAAACACCGATTCGTTTATTTCACTTGCAAGATTTTGCATTAATTCATAAATAGTCGAGTGTGGGTCCATTGTATGTGAGAGCACATCATAAAAAAGGAACATTTTGTAGCCTAATTTATACTTTTTCGTGCCTTCATCCTGAATTAAATAACCCGTTTCTGTAAATGTATTAATGGCTCTTTGTACGACACTTGTCGGCATTTTCATCATGCGCGAAATTTCACGAACACCTATTGCATTTTCTGTCGTCGCAAAACACTCTAGTATATCTAATGAGTTTTTTAATGTCTTGACAGTCATTCATTTCTCCCTTTAAGCGTTTTAATAACCGTAATGCTTTTTTGCTACTTCTACAGAAATATATTCATTTAACACATCACGCTCAATAGCCTCTTGACTTCTTTCAAGTGGATTACCATAGCCACCACCTGTTGCCGTAACTAGCTCAATGCGATCGCCTTTTTGCAATTCATAATTGGCTAGTACGCCAACTGGTCCAATTGTGGAGCCATCCTTTTTATGAACGATTAAATAGTTATGAGACCCTTCGCCTCCTCCACTTAAACCAAATGGAGCGAATTGGTGTCTCCCTAAGTTGACTGAAACCTTTTGACCATCATTATTGATTGTATATACACGACGTACACCTAAGCCACCTCTAAATTGGCCTGTACCTGCACCGTCACAGTTTAAGCTATACTCATCAATTTGAATGCCATATTTTGTTTCGGCAATTTCCACAGGTAGATTATAAGTTTCACCATCTCCCATACAATATTGCCCGCTTTGACCATCTTCATCATTCGATGCTCCCCAACCACCAACAGATGGTTCAACGATAAGGAATGACTCATCATTTTCAGGATTTTTACCTGTCAGAATAAATGTACAAACGGATTGTAAGTGTCCTGCTGATAATCTTTCTGGTAAATGTGACGCAAGTGCTTTCCAAATTAAATCTGCTGCCCCAATACGTGCCTCAAAGTTCATGGATACTGGATGTGGGCGTTTAGCCGAGACGATTGAATTTTCATCCGTTAAAATAGTTAAACGTTTAAAGACTCCCTCATTAATGACATCAATATCACCTAGTAATGCTAGGAACATTACACGCACACTTGCCATTAAACCAAATTTAGAACAGTTTACCGGCACATTCACCGCTGGGTGGGAGCCTCTAAAATCACAAATAAATTCTTCATTACTAATCGTTACTTTCACTTTAATCGGGTATGGTCCACCCTTTAATGGATCTCCCTCAATAAAGTCCTCCGCGTAAAACTCACCTTTTGGCAAATGCTGAAGCTCTAGCTCTACAATTTTCTCACCCTTGTCCAATAGTTTTTGAATGGACAATTTCACCGATTCAGCACCAAACTTCTGGCAAAGCTCTGTAATTCGCTTTTCGCCTGTTTTTAAAGCCGCTACTTGTGCAAACATATCGCCGATAGATAGCTCTGGTAAACGAACATTCGTCGAGATAATCTCATAAATGGCTTCGTTCAATTCACCTTTATGATAAAGTTTAACACCTGGCAGTTGTAGACCTTCCTGATAGATTTCATTAGAATTACTTGTAAATGAACCAGGGTCCATGCCCCCAACTTCTGTCCAGTGTGCTTTATTGGCAGAGTAAGCAATGATTTCACCATTATAAAAAATCGGAAGCACTAAGCCAACATCGGATAAATGCGAGCCTCCCCCTACATACGGGTCATTAATAATAATGACATCGCCCTCATGTAAATTTTGGCCATGATCGAATTTTTCAATGACTCGCTGCACCATTGGACTTAGCATACCAATAAAGCTTGTAACACCATTTCCTTGGCTAATTAAATTACCCTGTGCATCTGTTAAACCACAGGCATAGTCTAATACTTCATAGATGACGGGACTCATAGAAGAGCGAGCTAGCGCGACAAACATTTCATCCCCTATGGCTAGCAATGAATCCTGAATAATCTCTACAGCAAAAACGTCTTTTTTCATGATTTATTTCCCCTCCATCTCTACAATCAAATTGCCATATTTATCAATTTCTATGGATTGCTTTTCATTGATCACGACTGTAGATGTTGGGTTTTCAACGATAGCAGGACCTGCAATGACATACTCAGGAGCAAGCTTTTGCTGGTCATAAACATTGACTTCAACCCAACCCTTTTCTTTCACATATAAGTTGCGCTTTGTTTTGATACATGTTGACACATCAATATGAGAGAAATCTAATTCTTTAAATTGAACAGCCTCATCTTTTCCATAGATGGTAATGTGTAGATTTACTAATTCAATTGGAGTAGTTGGTAAATCGAATGAAAATTCTTGTTTATGCTTTACATGGAACGCTTCAGCCAATTGAAGAAGCCCTTCATCATCAATCGTGATATTCGATGCGTTCAATTTGACTGCATGCTCTTGGCCTTTATAACGTAAATCATAATTAATTTCGAAATAATAATGCTCTTTCGATAAAGGTGCGTCAGCATAGGCACTTTCAATAGCTTGATCAATATTCGCTTGAATTTCCGCAAGATGCGTGTGATCAAAGCCCATTAAACTTGTTTGGATATAGTCTTGTCGATATTCTGTCATCATCATTCCTAATGCTGAAAAGACAGAGGACCCATAAGGTATAATGACCTTTTTCATGCCTAATTCCTCTGCTAAATTAATAGCGTGGAGTGGACCACCGCCGCCAAAGGCAACCATTGTAAAGTCTTCTGGATCATAGCCTTTACGAATGGAAATGAGCTTCAACGCATTTAACATATTGGAATTCGCAATATCTAAAATACCTTGCGCTGCTTCTTCCGCTGAAACATTAAACGGTTTCGCAATCGCTTCAACAAGTGCCTCCTCTACTTTGTCGATAGAAACTGGATTATCGAAGTTGGCTAATGATAATCTTCCTAAATAAACATTAGCATCCGTAATCGTTGGCTGTGTATTGCCTAGCCCATAGGCTACTGGACCTGGGTTTGCCCCAGCAGAATCCGGACCAACCTTTAAGGAACCGAACTGATCCACACGAGCGATAGAGCCCCCACCATTGCCGATTTCAACAATATCTACAACTGGAGTTTTAATTGGATAGCCAGCAAATTTTTCATTTCTTTCAATATAGTAATCTGTCGTAACGTTTACTTTGCCATCTGTAATAAGTGAGCATTTCGCTGTCGTACCACCCACATCAAAGGCAATAATATTGGACTCATTTAGAAGCTCACCTAATTTTGCTGCCCCAAACATTCCTGCTACAGGGCCAGACTCTACTAGATTGATTGGTAACTCCATCGCTTTATCAAAGCTTGTTGTCCCACCATTTGATTGCATAATTTTTAAATGATCCGTAATACCAACTGTGCTCAATTTTTCTTTTAAGCTTTTTAAATAAGCGTGAGCAATGGGCTTCACATATGAATTTAAAACCGTTGTATTTGTTCTTTCATATTCACGATATTCCTTAATCGTTTCGCTTGAAAGTGTAATATACACCTCGGGCCAAATTTTTAATATTTCTTCTTTTAATTGCTGCTCGTGAATAGGGTTTTTATAGCCATGAATCAGCGAAATGGCAATTGCCTCTACACCTGATTCCTTAAATTGATGGACAATCTCTCCAACCTCGTCCCTATTAAGCGCTTTCATAATATTTCCTTTAAAATCAATGCGCTCATCGATTTCTTGTCGTAAATAACGCTCTACAAATGGCTCTGGCTTTTTATATTTAAAATTATATAAGTCGGGTCGGTTACCACGTGCAATTTCTAAAATATCACGGAAGCCTTTTGTTGTAATTAATCCGACTACGCCACCTTTTCTCTCTGTTAATGTATTAATAATTACCGTAGAACCATGGATAAACGATTCAATGAGAGAATCCTCTGTTACATGTCGTCCTAATACGTTTAATATCCCATCCTCAAAATGACCTGGCGTCGTATGCCCTTTGTCAAAATGAAGATTTCCTTTCTCATCTGTATAAACTAGGTCGGTAAAAGTACCGCCAATATCTGTTGCGATTTTCAAGACTCCATCCCTCCGTGTTCCTATAATCGGAACAGTGTTCCGAATTAGAATTAAGTAAATTATATTTAAAAGAAAAAGAAAATTCAATGTATTTTTTAAATAAAAATTCATTTGACAATTGCTTCTCTTTGTAAAAATCCGCTTTTTCCTTCCAATAACAGAGAACTATTGATAAAAAATACCAAACACATTTATATAAGGAAGCTTCTCGAGTTTTTAATCACATGAAAAAAATCCTAGTTTTTCAACTAGAATCGTAAATTTTCTAAAAAAATGGCGATGATGAATGTTTCGACAGGTTATCAAGTATAGAAGGAAGGTATCAGAATCCTTTTTAGTGGTATTTGAGGAAGGAGATGTTAAAATGACTAGGCTTTTATCAGCTAATAAATAAAAAAAGAAGCTGCACCTCTTGTAAAGGGCAGCTTTTCAACATTTATTTAGAACAATCCTACCGCATGTCCGTCATTATCGACATTCATGCGTAAGGCTGCAGGAGCTTTCGGTAGTCCTGGCATTGTCATAATATCGCCTGTCAGACAAACTAAGAAACCAGCACCAAGCTTTGGAATCACCTCACGAATTGTGACCGTGAAGCCTTCTGGACGTCCAAGTAAGCTAGGTTGATCGGATAAAGAGTATTGCGTTTTCGCCATGCAAATCGGTAGAGAATCCCAGCCGAATTTTTCGATTTGAGCCATTTGTTTTTTAGCTTGGTCAGTGAATTGAACATCTTTTCCACCATATACCTTTTGTACAATGGTACGCACTTTTTCTTCAATGGACTCTGTTACATCGTATAATGGTGAGAAGTTGTTTTCTTCTTCCAACACAGCTAGTACTTGTTCAGCTAAGGCTACTCCACCTTTACCGCCCTCTTCCCAGACATTTGTTCGGGCAATACGTACATGATTTTCTTGGCACCAGTTTAGAACGGCCTCTAGCTCTGCCTCTGTGTCTGTAATGAAACGATTTAATGCAATAATCGGTTCAACACCAAATGTACGTACCGTATCGACGTGTTTAGCTAAATTTTCAATCCCTTGGAGCAGGGCTTCCACATTTTCACCGACAAGTGATGTTTTTGGAACACCACCATGCATTTTTAGTGCACGAATCGTTGCTACGATCACAACGGCACTTGGCTTAAAGCCTGCTTTACGAGCTTTAATGTTCATGAACTTTTCAGCACCTAAATCAGAGCCGAAGCCCGCTTCTGTCACCACAATATCAGCTAGCTTACGAGCAGTTTGTGTCGCCATAATGGAATTACAGCCATGGGCAATATTAGCAAATGGACCCCCATGTATAATAGCTGGTGTCCCTTCTAATGTTTGTACTAAGTTTGGCTTAAAGGCATCCTTCAATAATAATGTTAAGGCACCCTCTACCTGTAAATCACGCACAAAAACAGGCTCGCGCTCAAATGTGTAGCCAATTACAATGCTAGCGATGCGCTCGCGTAAATCCTCAATGCTTGTTGCTAAACAGAACACTGCCATAATTTCGGAGGCAACCGTAATATCAAAGCCGTCTTCACGTGGCATGCCTTGAACAGGCCCTCCTAATCCTACAATCACTTTCCGTAATGAACGATCATTCAAGTCCATCACACGTTTCCAAATAATACGTCGTGGATCAATGTTTAAGACATTCCCTTGGTGGATATGATTATCAATAAAAGCTGATAAAGCATTATTGGCTGTTGTTATCGCATGAAGGTCACCAGTGAAGTGTAAGTTAATATCCTCCATTGGTACTACCTGTGCATAGCCTCCGCCTGTTGCGCCACCTTTTACGCCCATTACTGGACCAAGAGATGGTTCACGTAAAGCTACCATCACTTTCTTATTTAATTGATGAAGGGCATCAGCTAGTCCTACAGTCACAGTCGACTTCCCTTCACCTGCTGGGGTTGGACTAATAGCTGACACTAATACAACCTTTGCGTCCTCACCTTGAGCTGTAATTTTTAATGGGTCAATCTTCGCTTTGTAGCGGCCATACTGCTCAAGCGCATCCTCTGGAATACCTGCAGCATTGGCAATTTCCGTAATAGGTTTGATCACTGCTTGACTCGCGATTTCTAAATCTGTTAATGGTTGATTTTTCGTTGTCATTTGGCATCCTACTTTCTATGTTGTTCATTTCCATTATAGTCTTAATTGTGAAAAAAAAGAAAGTCAGATATGCTAGCATTCCGACAATCAATTGACATTTTTGTTCAATTCATGTATGTTCTAAGAGAAAATGCAATTTTTTCACATTTTCTCATTGATAGCACGACTTCTTTAACTTTATTTTACTTTCAAGCGCATTGGAGGCGAATGCTTATGCAACATGGGATCGTAAAGTGGTTCAATAATGAAAAGGGTTATGGCTTTATTGAATGTGATGATGGAGAAGATGTATTTGTACATTTTACGGGCATCCAGGAGGAAGGCTTCCGTACACTTGAAGAAGGTCAAAAGGTTTCATTTGATGTTGTGGAAGGCAATCGCGGCCCGCAAGCATCAAATGTTGTAAAATTATAAGCTAGGATATAGTAAGTGGATGAAGTATTTGAAAATGGCTCAATCCACTTTTTGCATGTTTGCACATAAAAATCCACTTCAACGATTGAAGTGGATTTTTAATTTATCTATTAATCCAATAAAAAGCACCTGGACACACTAATGTTTCCTTTGTTCGGTGTGGATCCTTCAATGTAACACCGATTGGCCCTTCTTTTAAATGACCGAGCGTCATGCTAGATGCTGAGGCTTCCTCATAAAAATCCAAGCGCATATTCGGTAGCTGTAGAGACATAAACTGCTCATGCTGCTCAAACTCGGGTAGTTGCAATACCTTCTGCCAAAGCTGCACCGTTTCCATCACATCCTTGACAAAAAACTGAATGGATTCCATTGTAATGGCTTGTTTTTCATCAATCGCGCCACTAGCCTTTAATTGAGACAAACGCTCCTCATCTCCATCTGCCCATTCAATTAAGAATGGAAAATCCACTGAAAGGCCGGGTCTGCCAAAATGCAATAGCTTCCATTCGATTATCGTGCCGTCCGGTCTTGTGCGGCTACAAGCATCGGGACCATATACTTCATAGCCCAATGCACGCAATCGTTGACCCTCGTCTTCAATATTTTTGGTGCGTAAGGCAATTCGTGAAAATCCTTGGCGCTCATGATCACGTTTAAACGTATAATGTAGGGAATATGGGTACAGGGCTGCTTGCTCAAATAAATCACGATCATAAATAGCGATTTGTTCAATATAGCTTAAGCCAAAATAACTTAGTGTATTGTAAGTCCCCCACATTGTGTGTTGACCACCGTTCACTGTATGGACATTTCGTTTATTGAAGAAAACCTTTATATTTTCCGGTGATTCTACTTGATGTACCAGATGATCAAAATATAAAGTCATGGCAATTCCCCTTTCTTTCCCCCATTAGCTTTACCTGGATGTGTAATTGATTTAATATTTACTTAAGAAAAGGAGTTACTATATGGTATGAAAAAAAGTGCAATTTACCTACTAACTCCGTTAACTAATTTATTACTAACTATAAAGAGGTGATTTGAATGACAGATCATGTTGCTGCTTTTAAATTGGCATTAGGTAACTATCCTACAGGTGTAACAGTTGTTACAGCATGTCATGAAACGAATCCAATTGGCTTAACCGTCAATTCTTTTGCATCTGTTTCCATTGACCCACTACTTATTTTATGGTCACTTGATAAAAAATCTCAGCTTCATCCTTACTTTATGAGTGCGGAAAAATTCGCTGTCAATATTTTAGCAAGTGATCAAGAGCAATTATGTACATTATTTGCAAGTAAAGTCCCAGATCGCTTTGCTCAAGCAAAATGGTCCACTTCTTCTTTAGGACTACCGATTTTACATGATACAGCAGCTATTTTACAATGTAAATCCTTTCAGCAAATAGATGCAGGTGATCATACTATTTTTATTGGGCAAGTGCTAGATATTACAAACTCTCAAAAGGAGCCGCTTCTCTATCATCGCCGTCATATCGGTCAGATTCCAAAAAGCTTCTATAGCTAATTGCCATAAAAAAAGGGCCACTTGTAAGCAACGGAAACCATGCTTATTGGTGGCCTTTCCACATCGTTCAACTGAAATGATCCTTTATTTCTTCTGAGGAAATCTCTGCTTTTCAAGCCTATTAATTTGAACAATCACACCATCCTGAATCGTAATATGCACTTCACCAAATTCAAGATTTTGAATGGCCTTTGCAATAGCCTCTAATTTCTTATCTTCTACCTTTGCCGACTGAGCCATACGATACACCCCTTCTTTTTCGTCCTTGTTGTACAAAAGAGGCCAATGCATCAAACTGATTGATAGCCCCTCCTATCTCTCAGATACATCTGTTGGAATTGGCACCTATGTTTCGGTTGCCGAGGCTTCATTGGGTCAAGTCCCTCCACCTATCTTGATAAGAGTACTGCGTTTCTTGAAAATAATTCTATAATTCTGTTATAAGATTGTCAATACAAAATATTAGAAAACCTAGCTGAATACTTTGTAATGATTATTTTAGATTAGAAAACTATCTATATCTAAAGTATTTTATGCCTAATCAACGAAAAATAGATGGCAATCCATTAATTTATTACGAACTCCATTTCCTCATCAAGAATTCAAGGGGACCTCGACGATGTTTAGCTCTCCACCAGACAGAAACAAGCACACATCCTACAAAGTAACAGCAGGCATATAGCATGGAAAAAGCAAGCGTCTGATTCTCCAACTTTTGGCAAACAATTAATATTCCAATCCCAATAAAAACATGGCCGACATAATGCGTTAAAGACAATTGTCCCGTAAAGATCAAAGCTTCAATTACTTTATTTTTACATGTCTCAACAAGATAGATGGAGCCCACGATAAGGACAATTGCCGACGCCGAATTAGATAGTACATACATCATATTCGGTGGAATCGGTCCCGTATCAAATAAATATAATGCACTCTCTACATCTAAGAAATGGATCGTTGTCATCTTAATAAATAGCGTTGAAAAAGTCTCCGTCATTATGACTAGCAATAAGCCCATCACCCATAAGATTTTTCGTAATGAGCGATTAGTTAAATCTAATGAGCCGATTACCATGCCAATTAGAAAGAAACAAATCCAGGGAAATAGTGGGTGATAGCCATTAAACAACAAATTTCTTATAAATCCTGCCGGTGTCCAAAAATCAAGATACTCAAGTAATACATATGTTGGGTGCCACCCAGCAAGGTAATTAAATTGAATATGGAGCCATTGTGAAAGGATGAGGATGACACCGATTATGAACATCATCATTTTCTTGGATTGGGCAATCAAACATGCGGCAACAAACATATACACGCCATAATAATGTAAGATATCTCCTGTCCAGCCGACCGTATATAGGACTATCCCTATCACGAATAACAAAAGCGACCTCTTCCACAAAGTAAGTCGATTCTTGCGAAGAAGTATTGGGTCCTTAGTCTCTCTAGCCTGACGAGTCATTAAAGCTGTTCCTATTCCTGCTAGCATGACAAATACGGCCGAGGCACGCCCCTCAAATAGATTTTGTAAGGCCACCAACCATGTTGAACCATTCTTTGTAGAACCCGTTATGACTCCAAAATTGACAATGAACATACCAAACATGGCGAGAGCTCTTGCAAAATCAAGGCCTTCAATGCGCCGATCATCAACTCTTTTTGCCATCTCCGCCTCCTTGGATAACGCTATGCACAGCCTCCTTCCAAATAGCTCTGTAGTTCAATTGGTTACCTGTTAACATGAAATTACCGATATTATCATAGACCAAGGCTAGCATCTGTGCCTTTGCTTCTATATTGGGAGTATCCTCTAGAACCCCTAACCGCACGCCATATTGTAGAACCTCAACAAAGCTTGTTAAAAAGCTGGTTTCTAGCTCTACTAATTGTTTCTTATAGCTTTCATCGCGAGCTGCTAATAGTATATATTGGTTAAATATTTTATTAAAATAAGGATCCTTGCCCTGCGCCTCAATAGACTTATAGCCCAACTCTAGTAATTTTTCCTTGAAATTAACGCGAGAAAGTTCTTTATAATCCACTGCGACATCCTGTTGAATTACTTTATACAGTTCATCAAATAAGTAAGTGATTAATTGATCCTTTGATTGAAAATAATAATAAATGGCTGGTTTCGATATACCGACCTCTGCAGCAATCATGGCTAAACTTGTTTTTTCAAACCCTTTTTCTGCAAACATCACATAAGCGACTTCTATAATCTTTTGAAAAGTTTGTTCCTTATTCCCCATCATCATTCTCCTTTTTTACCTACCGTTAAGTAAATATTAAATGATACACCTCTTTTAAACAAGAAAAAACTGTGTAGAAATATTTCTCTACACAGTTCATATTTATAGATGTTGTAAATATATCATTAAAGCTTCGGCTGTTTTTTGCTTGCCCATTACTTTCATAGGCTGTCCATCAGCAGGTACAATCCAATGGGGCTCGTCCCCGTCATATAAAGATTGAGAGCTATTGGCTACCATCAATTGAGCATGAGCTGTTTCCATTCGCAGTCTTGCACGTGCTAATAAAAACTCCTCATCATCGGTCGCTTCTAGCTTAAACCCTACTAACGTCACATTCGGTTGCCAGCCCTTAATTTGCCCTAAGACTTTTGGCGCCTTTTTAAAATGAATAATAGGTGGCTCATCTGAAGGCATTTTCCCCGCTCCCTCCATCAAGTTGCCTGATTGATCATATACTTTATCAATGACCCAATCGGAGCCAGCCGCAGCCATAATAACGATATCAACACGCTCTTGTTGGACAGCATGACGAACCTTTTCTCCTAAATCCTCAATACCTTCAAATTTAATCAATTTCATTTGATCGTGATTCACTGGAAGCTGTGCAAAATAACCATGCATATATACTACATTAGCACCAGCAGCGAGTGCCGCCTCCGCTAAATAACAGCCCATTGTCCCTTTTGATAAATTCGTATGCCCTCGTACACGATCCCATTTTTCAAGTGTTCCCCCACTTGTAATGAGTACGGTTTTACCTTGTAATGTCCCCATCCACTCACCTATTTTCTAAAATATATACACCTACTATTTTACCGTAATGCAAGGATAGGCTTCAATAGATTCCATCATAGTGCATTTTTTTGTTCCATCAGCCATGCACTTAAAATTTCCGCAAATTTCTTCGTTACAGGTGATGCATTATGCTTCATCGCAATTCCAATCGTACGGTAGGCACCTTGCTTCAGAGGAATCGCTCTTAAGGTAGGCGGCAAAGTCTGAATGACCAATTGGGGTAAAATACTAATCCCAAGTTGATGAGAAATCATAGAAACAATGCCGACCTCCTCTGAAAGCTCAAAGCGAATATTGGGCTTCACATGATATTGTTCCAACAAAACTTTGACATCATTGGTCCCTTTATAGGAAGTCATAATAAAAGGCATATCTTCTAAATCAACAATATCGATCTCAGACTTATTAAATAGTGGACTTTGATCTGAAACGATACATAATAAAGGGTCCTGCTGTAATTCCGTATATTGATATTGCTCAGATTTTTGACCATTTAAAAATCCAGCCTCTATTTCCCCACTGAGTAGCCATTGTTCAATTTCATAATAATCACCCTCGCGTAATTCCACCTGTATTCCAGGAAACTGATTATCCATAATCCTAATAATTTCTGGCATCCAATTGGAAGATATACTTGAAATAACGCCAATACGCACATTTCCTCTTGTTACTCCATGAATATGTGCTGCCTCTTGTTGCAATAATTCCTGTGCGTCTAAAACCTGACGCATCGCCCTTAGCATGGTTTGCCCCTCACTTGTCAGTGTGACACCCACTCTACTTCGATGTATGAGCGCAAATCCAAATTCTTTTTCTAAACTTGACACGGCGTGACTGACAGCAGACTGAGTTAGACCTAGTGCATCTGCTGCTTTTGTAAAGCTTGCTACCTCTGCTACCTTTGTTAAAATCTCATATTTCACTAAGCTCATCAGCAATACCTCTACATACATGAATTTTTTTAATCCTAATCATTATAAACATTCGTTTTACTAATCTCAACACAAGATATATAGTAATTTTTAGTATAAAAACTGTTTTAGTACACAGATGGTAGGTGAACATAATGAGTATCCAAGGAAAAGCAAATGTATTGATGGTTATTGTCACAATGTTTTGGGGACTATCTTATACCTTTATGGTCATGGGGCTTGAAACATTGGCTGTTTATAATGTGGTGGCATTGCGTTGTATCATCGCATTTTTAGTAGCAGGGCTTATTTTTTATAAACGGATGATTAAGGTAAATGGTAAGACTTTAAAATATGCAGCTATCCAAGGATTTTTATTATTCATTGTGTTCGCATTAAGCTTATTTGGCTTACAGTCCACTTCAGTTTCAAATGCAGGCTTTATTTTAAGTCTAACGGTTGTATTAGTGCCGATTTTCAGTAGCTTTATTGATAAAAAATTACCTTCCAGTGCCGTCAGCTTTGCAATTATTTGTACGATGATTGGTATAACAGTGTTAACGGCGCAAGGTTCATTCTCCTTCCATAAAGGAGATTTATTAGTAGCAATCGCTGCGCTATGCTATTCAATTTATTTACTTTTAAACAGTTCATTTACACGGAATGTGGAATCTATTTCATACGGTATTTACCAATTAGGTTTCGCTGGCATTTATGCGCTAATTTTAACATTATTATTTGAAACACCTACGTTACCAAATAATACGACATCCTGGATTGCTATTTTAGGTCTTGGAATCATTTGTAGTGCGTTTTGCTTCGTTGGTCAAACTGTTGCACAACAGTATACTTCTGCTACACATACAGGTCTAATTTTTTCCCTAGAACCTATATTTGCAGCGATGTTTGCGATGATGTTCATTGGTGAAGGATTGACAGTGAAACTCGTTATTGGTGGTAGCTTTATTTTGATTGGTAATTTATTTGCTCAATTAGAGCATTTCCATGTGTTGCGCTTTATTAAAAAAGATGCACCAGAAAAAGTAATTCATTAAAGAGTGATCCACAATGATCACTCTGTTCAAACTGTGGGTAACAGCCATCGAGAAGTTTACTCTCGATGGCTGTTGTCATCCCTTCAATCACCCATTTTTAGTAATACACTAGCTACTATTGGTATACGCTTTCTGCGGGCGGTGTCGATCTTTACTTTATTTTATTGTCCAATTGTCAAAGAAAAAAGACTGTAGGCAAACTCTCAAAATTCATTGAGTTTGTCTACAGTCTGAACAGAGTGATTCACAATGATCAATCTTTTTTCCTTTTATAAAAATCTTCTAAGTTGCTCAGCCTCATTCAGGCGTTCTTGTCTTAAACGCTCTTCCTGCTCAGCAGCTGTTTCCGGATGTTGTGATGGTAGCGTATCATAATCATCATCCCGTTCTGCAAATAATACGATACTCCCCTGCTCTACAAGATGAGCATAGTAAGCGATTTGCCCTTCGGAAAGATTAAAGCGTTTTAAGCCCTCTGTTACAGCGGAATCACCTGTAAACCAAGATTTAAATTGGTCCACCCAGTTACCAGCCTCATGTGTGTGGACATCATCATCCCATTTCACATCCTCCAACTGCTGGGAGTCTTTCGCAATAATATGGATATCCTCTTTATGGAAACCTTCTGTTCGCATATTTTCTAGAATATGAAGCATTTCGTCCCTTGTATGGGCCACCTCAATTTTTGGATTTTGTTCATTCATCATGTTCATGTTCAATTCCTCCTAATTTGTATGGCTTACTAAATAATTACCCTGACTATGGGGAAACAAACTCTTTTTGCCGCTTCGTTACCAAACTGTAATAATTGTTACTATGCTTTTATACAAGTACTCTTTTTGTCATAAAGAGATAAAAAACCTAAAAAAAAGCATCCCCAAATTATCTGGGAATGCTTGTAAACCGTTTATTTGTCGAGGAAGGCTTTTAACATCCAAGTATGCTTTTCAAGGGATTGGTACATCGCATTCAGTAAATCCTCTGTACGGTCATCCCCTTCCTCTGCTGCTAGCTCCATTGTGGAATTCAATGCTTTCATGAGCTTTTGGAAATCAGAAATCGTCGTTGCTACCATTTCCTCCGTCGACTCATTTCCTGTTGCTTCCTCTACATAGGATAGCTCTAGATGTTCTTTTAAAGTCGCAACAGGCTTGCCATCCTTCGAAAGAATACGTTCTGCAATTTCATCTAAATTCAACGTTGTTTCATTATACAATTCTTCAAATTTTGCATGCAGTGTAAAGAATGCGGGCCCTGTGACATACCAATGATAATTGTGTAGCTTTGTATAAAGTACTGACCATGTTGATACTAGCTTATTTAATTGTTTGTTTAAGTTTTGTGTCATAATTACTTCTCCTCCAATGTGTCAATTGTTCTAGCCTTTAGTATGCGTTACAAATGATGTTGGCTATACACATATTGTTCCCGTCTAGCAATATTTCAAACATACTCGTACTTACTGGATTAAAAAACAGGACTGTTTTCTTTAAGAATATTTCAACTATTCTATTAAATTATTTCACTTTCCGAAATAGTTTCGTTATAATGAAATCACTTATATGTAAAGGGGTGTTTATAAATGGAAGTTTTACCATTACGAAAAGATGTTGCAGTAGAAGAAACGTGGGATTTAACTGATTTACTGAAAAATGATGCAGATTTTGAACCTATTTTAGCACAGCTTGTAGAGGAAGCTCTTAGCTTTGAACAAACGTATCAAGGCTCCATTACAGATGCGCAAAAAGTTATTGATGTATTAACGGCTTTCGAAAATTTGCAAAAAAGTATTGTTCCAATTGGTACGTATGCGAGCTTAAACCTACAGGTAGATCGAACGGATGATGTAGCCCAAATGCGTGCTGCAAAATTTGGTACAGCTATCAGTAAAATAAGCAGTGCCTTATCATTCGTACGGAGTGAATTACTTGCTTTGGATGAAGAGATACTACAAGAAGCAGCAACATTAAGCCCTCTTTACAAACATTATTTAGAGGAATTATTAAAACGAAAACCTCATCAGCTACATCCAGAAGTTGAAAAAACGCTTGCTGCCTTTAGTTCTACTTTTGATGCGCCATACGAAACATATAATACGACGAAATTAGTAGATATGAATTTTGGTGAATTTGAAGCAGATGGTGAAAAGCATCCGTTAAGCTTTGTCCTTTATGAAAATAATTGGGAGTTTGAAGCCAATACAGAAGTTCGCCGTGCTGCCTTTAAAGCTTTTTCAAGCAAGTTGAGTGATTATCAACATACAACTGCACAAGTTTACAACACACATATTCAACAAGAAAAAACAATGGCGGATCTACGAGGCTTTGATTCCATTTTTGATTATTTACTATTCGATCAAGATGTCGATCGCTCCCTTTATAATCGCCAAATCGATTTGATTTCAAAAGAGCTTGCCCCACATATGCGTCGATATGCAAAATTAATTCAAAAAGCGAATGGCATTGAGCACATGACATTTGCAGATTTGAAAATCGCTTTAGATTCTGCCTATGATCCAAAATTATCGATGGACGAAGCGAAGGAATATGTTGATAAATCATTAGCGGTTATGGGTGAAGACTACAATCACCTAATGGACAGAGCCTTCAAGGAACGTTGGATCGACTTTGCACCAAATAAAGGGAAATCCACAGGGGCATTCTGTTCAAGTCCTTATGGTAGTCACCCATATATTTTAATGTCATGGAATGAACGTATGAATGAAGTCTTTACCCTCGTTCATGAGCTTGGTCATGCAGGACATTTTGCGAATACGTATGCGCATCAATCCTATTTTAACAGTCGCCCTTCCCTATACTTTATTGAAGCACCATCTACTATGAATGAAATGCTGCTAGCGAATTATTTATTAACGCATAATGAAGATGTGCGCTTTAAGCGTTGGGTGATTTCAAATATTGTTTCTAAAACGTATTATCATAACTTTGTCACACACTTACTTGAAGCCGCGTACCAACGGAAAGTATATGAATTGGTGGACACTGGTGAATCTGTCAACGCGAATATTTTAAACCAGTTAAAACGTTCGGTGCTAGAAGAATTCTGGGGTGATGCAGTAGATATTACCGAAGGTGCTGAACTGACGTGGATGCGTCAGCCTCATTATTATATGGGCCTTTACCCATACACGTATAGTGCAGGCTTAACTATTTCAACACAAGTATCTCAGCGCATTTTAAAAGAAGGTGATGCAGCTGTTGAAGAATGGTTAGCTGTCCTACAGGCTGGTGGAACAAAATCCCCTGTGGAATTAGCACAAATGGCAGGCGTTGATATTACAACGGATCAACCACTTCGAGATACGATTGCCTATATTGGTCATTTAGTAGACGAGCTTGAGCGCCTTACACTAGAAATTGAGGCTGTACAACAATCATAAACGTTCTAGAAAACGGTTCTGTGCTTGTAAAGTACAGATCGTTTTCTTTTTTTAGTTCTAAGTGAAAACGTGCATACATATACTTGAATTAGGGCGTCCCTCCACACTTTTTAGATATTTCAAAATAGACAATCATTTTTCTTCATACAAAAGTACCGTTATTATTAATAGTACGCAAATTATTTAGCAATATACGATTAACAATTGTCAAAGGAAGTGTTCTAATTATGGTAAAACGTAATGATCCATGCCCATGCGGTAGCGGCAAAAAATATAAAAAATGTTGTGAAGGTAAACAACAAGTAACAGTGGAAACAGTACAAATCGAAGAATTAGAGCGTGTGCTACAATCATTTTACTTAGAGTATCCTGAGCGTAAAGATGTTCGTGCTTATATCGAGCATGTAGGCACATGGCAACCTAAATTAGAGAGCGTGCTACAGCGTGAGCTGATTGAAGCCATCGCTTTAGACGACTTTTTCTTCCATCAAGAGCCATCTATTTGGAAAAGTTATTTAAAGAAAACGAAGAAAAAAGCAGTAAGACCTTCAACAGTAAAAGTACTGGAAGACTGGTCTCACCCTACATTATTTATCGGTACGGTAACTGTTGTTGAGGAAAAATATTTTAAAGCTAGCCATTTACTTACAAATGAAGAGCTTTATATTCGTCGTGAAAATAATAAACCAATTCCGGAAGGCATGCATGTCTTTGCCTTTATTTTACCGGATGGAACGAAGAAATTGACACATTATTTAGCTGTGTCTACATTGATTTTCTTCCCTGAGGACCATTTAAAAGTATTTGAAGAATTCAAGAAAAACTTTGAAGCATCCGAGAAAAAGGTTGGAGCTTTCTTAAAAGAAGAACATCTTGCATTCTGGGAATTACTTGTCTCCAACGGCTATAAAGGGGAAGAATTCACTAATTTTGAAAGCACAGTCCTTACACAAGTAAAAGAATTCTTGGAGCAAAATGATCGTGAAACAGCTCCAATACTTGAGCTATTAGAGGACTATTTAATAGAAGGACAACCTACTGCGCGCAAAGAGGCGGCTATTGCTGCTGGTGCAATTCGTTATGGCCAGGAAAAAGAGCTCTTTGAATCTCTTTCTATGACGGTAAAAGAAATTGCCGCAACTTTTGATATTTCCGCTTCTTCACTTACAAAGTATTACCAAGATTTAAATAGCTATGTCGAAACAAAATAAACCTATAAAAGAAGCTACATTTATTAGCATTTGCTGATAAATGTAGCTTTTTCTAAACGGTGCCTATTTATTTACTGTAAACTTTCAAAAGCTCTTCGCCTAAAAACTGTAGCTTTTCTCCAATTGAACAAGCTTCAATACAGAAGCGATGAGCTCCTGGTTTACCACGTTCTTTACGTAATTGCTGAATGACTAAGCAATCTGCGCAATACGTATCATGCAGTTCGTCTATATCCTTCATAACCGTCACTTTATCCATGTGAACTCTCGCTCCTTTCACGTCCAAAATTCACTTCCTACTATTATGAAGCGTTCATTTTGAACAAGCAACTATTTTGTTTATCCACTTCAGCAATTTTTTTCAAGCACATCACGACCAGCACATAGGTGTTTTACAGCGTACCCATGTTGTACAATTATATGGAAGTCAAATAGTAAAGTAGGGATGATATGTTAGAGGTTTATATAGATGCTGCTAGTGCAGGAAACCCTGGTCCAAGTGGTATTGGTATATTTATTAAAGGAGAGGGTCAACATATACAAATTAGTGAGTATATCGGGCTAACAAATAATCACATTGCTGAATTTACTGCTTTAGTCCGTGGACTCGAGGAAGCACAAAAGCTTAATTCTACACTTGTTTCCGTTCGCTCTGATTCTAAAATCGTTGTCGCTTCTATGGAAAAAGAATATGTGAAAAACGAGGAATTTAAACCTTTTCTGGAAAAAGCATTATCGCTCGCCAACACCTTCGATTTATTTTTTATTAAATGGGTGCCTGATTCTCAAAACAAAGCTGCTGATGCCTTGGCACGAAAAGCTATTCAAAACAATAATCATTAAACAATGCAATGCCACAGGACTGTTAACTATAACAGTCCCTTTTCTTTCACCTTCTATTCAGATACTTAATTTCCCCTAATCCATTATTTTTATGAAATCAATTTTCTTACAAAGATCATCCTAAATTAGCTATAAAATGCATAAAATTTTCTGATTAATCCAAAACGATATTGACATCCATTAGCCTCGGTGATATCCTTTAACACATTAGTAGTTTAGCAAACGAAAGCGATAGATTTATATAGGGGGAAATTAAGGATGAAACGTATAATCACTTTAGTTATGATGCTAACAGCTGTAATTGTTTTAGCAGCATGTGGCACATCAAAAGAAAAATCAGCAGAGAAAGACCAATCTTCAGCTGATCAAGAAACCATCATTATTGGTATTGACGATAAATTTGCACCAATGGGCTTCCGTGATGATAAAAATGAAATTGTGGGATTCGATATTGATTTAGCACGTGCTGCAGCTGAGCATATGGGCGTAGAAGCTGAATTCCAACCAATCGACTGGAAAACGAAAGAGGCTGAATTACTCAGTGGACGTATTGATTTAATTTGGAACGGTTATACCATTACAGATGAGCGCAAAGAAAAAGTATTATTTACAAAGCCTTATCTTGAAAACTCTCAAGTGGTTATGACAAAAGCAGATTCTAAGATTGTGAAATTAAATGATTTAGCGGGCAAAGAAGTAGGCATTCAATCTCTTTCTTCCGCTGCAGATGCATTAAATGGTAACCCTATCCATAAAGAGGTGAAAACCATTACAGAATTCTCGGATAACGTTTTAGCTTTATCAGACTTAAAAACAGGTCGTGTTGATGCCGTCGTAATTGATGCTGTTGTAGCAGAATATTACATGACACAAGAGCCTGACACATTTAAATTATTAGAGGAATCACTTGCTCCCGAACAATACGGTATTGGTGTAAAACCAGGGAACGAAGCATTATTGGAAAAACTCCAAGCTGCATTAGACAAAATGAATGAAGATGGTACAGCAGCTGACATTTCAACAAAATGGTTCGGTGAGGATAAAGTTTTAAAATAAGGACAGGATATTTATTGTAAGAGTTTCCTCTGCGAAACTCTTACTCTTTTTGGAGGGACATCACTATGGCAGATTACTGGCAAACTATGATATGGCCGATGCTAGAAGGCGCGAAAATGACAGTTATACTGTTTTTCATCGCCATTCTTATATCGATTCCATTTGGCTTTTTACTAACACTCGCAGTGAAAAGTCGTATTAAACCACTTTCTTGGCTTGCACATACGTATATTTATATCATGCGTGGTACGCCACTATTACTACAATTATTATTAATTTGCTTTGGTCTACCTATGCTGCCAGTAATCGGTGAATATTTAGTATTGGATCGTTTTGTAGCCGCATGTCTTGGCTTTATTTTAAATTATGCTGCCTACTTTGCTGAAATTTTTCGTGGTGGTTTACTCGCCATCGATAAAGGACAATATGAGGCAGCACAAGTACTCGGTTTATCAAAATGGCAAACAACAACACGTGTCATTTTGCCACAAATGTTTCGCGTAGCATTACCAGCCTTATCGAATGAATCGGTTACGCTAATTAAGGACACAGCCCTGCTCTATGCTGTAGCTGTTCCAGAATTACTACATTTTGCACAAACAGCCGTCAATCGTGACTTTACGATTGTACCTTTCTTTATTGCTGGTGCTATTTATTTAATCATGACGCTGATCTTGACCGTATTCTTTAAATGGCTAGAAAAACGTTTTAAATTTGAATAGAGGTGATCTATATGGCATTGATGGCAGTAACAAACTTAAAGAAATCCTTCAATCAAGTGGAGGTTCTTAAACAAATTTCATTTTCAGTGGAAAAGAACGATGTCATTGCGGTGATCGGTCCCTCTGGATCTGGTAAAAGTACAATGCTTCGAAGCTTAATTCATTTAGAAGAAATAGATGGTGGTAGCATTTTAGTAGATGGTGATTATCTTGTGGAGGACGGCGTTTATGCCAAGCCTCAGGAAATCAAAAACCTGACAGCTAAAATGGGGATGGTTTTTCAACATTTTAACCTATTCCCCCACTTAACCGTGCAGCAAAACCTTGAAATGGCCCCTCGCTTATTAAAACAAGAATCAGCTGAAGCCATTTCGAGCCGTTGTCTAGATTTATTGAAAAAAATTGGACTTTCCGAGAAGGCAAACGCCTATCCAGCTAATCTATCCGGTGGACAAAAGCAACGAGTTGCAATTGCCCGTGCTTTAATGATGAACCCTCAAATTTTATTATTTGACGAGCCAACGTCTGCCTTAGATCCAGAGCTGACAGGAGAAGTATTAAAGGTCATGAAAAGCTTAGCTGAAGACCATATGACTATGATTGTCGTTACACATGAAATGGGTTTTGCGCGAGAAGTAGCCAATAAGGTTGTCTTTATGGATGATGGACAAATTATCGAATCCGACCACCCGGAAAACTTCTTTACGAACCCACAAAACGAACGGACAAAGGCTTTTTTACAAAAGAACCTAAACTAAAAGGAGAGCAGACGTAACTGCTCTCTTTTTTTATTTATTATTCACAAAGCTGTCTCGTGCCAAGTTTAAAAAAGCATGGATGGCAGGCGAAATCCACTTTTCTTCATGCCAAAACATTTGGGTGGCAAACGATGTGGCTGTCATATCCCATGGCAACGAGACCAGTTCCCCCCTACTCAATTCTGCTGTCACAGCCATTTCAGGCAGTATGGCGATGCCCATTCCTATTTTCGCACATTGTTTTATCGCCTCTGCACTGTTAAATTCCAATTCGGTAATTCCTCCCATGCCCTTTTGTGAAAGACTCCGTTCAAAAAATGTACGATAGGAACACCCCTTTTCCGTCAGCAAAAAGGTCTCCCCATTAAAATCTTCAATATCCAATTTAGTACGTGAAGCTAATGGATGATCGGGAGCTACCAAAATATAAAAGGGCTCATCCTGCATTTTTTCTCCGCAAAATCCCATCTCGCTTTTGTCCTCATCTAGCATAAAAATAATGTCCGCGTCCCCTTCTCGCAAACTCTGTTTCAAGTTCGAATGAGACAGCGGCTTAAAAATGAGCCGAATTCCTGGATATCGTAAGCGAAACAGACGCAGTACAGCAGGCAAGCGATACGTACACAACGTTTCATCTGCACTAATGACCAACGTCCCCGTCATTTCTCCAGATTGTTTAACGGCATGCTCCGCTTCTTCAATTTCACCCAATATATTGACTACATAATCTAGAAAACGTCTACCCGCATCGGTCAGAATTACTTTTTTTCCTAATCTATCCACCAGCTTAACACCGAGTTCTTCTTCCAATGCCTTCATTTGCATCGTAACCGTTGATGGAACATAGTTTTGCACTTCTGCAGTACGGCTAAAACTGAGGGTCGAAGCAAGTGTATAAAAGGTTTTTAATTGACGTAATTCCATGTTTATTTCACCCCGTAATTCAAAAAAAATGAATGTTTTATTCAAAAACGTTTCTTTGACTTCACAATAGCATTCTCGTAGAGTAATGACAAGAAAGGCCATTTAATCCATCTTTAATTACGAAAAGGAGTTTTTCACATGAGAGATTATGAACTTTATGAACTGGGAGACATTCAACTACAATCAGGTGACATACTGCCAAATGCAGTTCTCGCCTATAAAACATACGGGACACTCAATGCAGAAAAGAATAATGTCATTGTTTATCCCACATGGTTTGCAGGCTTGCATACTGATAATGAATGGTTAATCGGAACTGGTAAGGCACTAGACCCAGAAAAGTATTTTATCATCATACCAAATATGCTTGGCAATGGATTATCCTCTTCTCCAAGCAATACACCAGCGCCCTATGATCAAGCAAATTTTCCCCTCATTTCAATTTATGATAATGTGCGACTACAGCATCAATTGGTTACTCAAAATTTTGGTATTACCAAAATAGCGCTCGTCGTTGGTTGGTCGTTAGGGGCTGTACAAACCTTTCAATGGGGAGCAAGTTACCCTGATATGGTCGAACGAATCGCTCCATTCGGAGGAACTGCCATGACCAGACCCCATGCCAGGATTGTATTTGAAGGAATGATTGCTGCCCTTCAAGCTGATTCTAGCTGGAAAAATGGCTTTTACACCGAGCAACCTAAAGTGGGATTGGCTGCCATGGGACGCGTCTATGCAGCTTGGGGCTTCTCACAGGCTTATTATTTAGAACAGCTCTATCAGCAAGAAGGCTATGAAACGCTGGAGGAATATCTCGTAGATTACTGGGATCAAGTGTTTTTAAGCTTTGATGCCAATGATCTAATCTCCATGCTACGTACTGGCATTACGGGGAATATTAGTGCCAATGCGTTGTATGATGGCGATTTCGAGCTGGCATTAAGCAAGATTACAGCTCGTGCATTGGTCATGCCAGGAAGTACAGATCTTTTCTTTCCTCCAGAGGATAATAACTATGATGCACTACATATGCCAAATGCCCGCTTCCTCCCTATCGAATCGAAATGGGGACATTGTGCCGGGATTGGACAGCATAAGCCAGATTCTGAATTTATAGATCAAAACCTAAAAATGTTCCTGCTTGAATAAAAATTATTTTGCTCTTGACTTTCCCCCGCACGGGAAACTATATACTTCCATTATGATAGAGATTGGAGGTGATATATTGTTTAAAATTAGTGTGTTTTCTAGGCTAAGCAAAGTATCCTTAAAAACATTGCGCTACTATGATCAAATCGGCCTATTAAAGCCCAGAAAGGTAGATCACGAAACTGGCTATCGTTACTATTCGGCAGACCAGCTACTTGAAATCAATCGAATTTTTATTTATAAGGAATTAGGATTCACTTTACCACAAATCATTCATTTGCTCCATGAGGATATTACATTCAAGGATATTCAAGGGATGTTTAAGCTAAAAAAAAATGAAATCCAACGCATTATCGATATGGAACAAGCCAAGCTTGCTCGGATTGAGGAACGTATGCAGCTTTTAGAAAGTGAGGGACAAGTAGAAACCCTACAAGAAATCAGGATCAAAGCTGAAGATGCCCAGCAGTTCCTTTCTTTGAAGGCGCACGGAAGAGAAGAAGACATTCCGGATCTATTTCGGACATTTAATCACATATTACTCAAGGAAACTCGCCAATTGACTCAAAGTCCTCAGGTCGTTTTATGGAAAGAAATAGAGGACCAAGAAGATGAGTTCGAATTTGAAGTCGGTTATTTTTTAAGCCGGGAGCTTCCAACGTATCCAGATACATTTCAATTACGAATACTTCCCCCTGAGCCGATGATGGCAACCATGACCTTTCGCTCGGATTCTCATTTTGCTAGTACAGCCTGTGTAGATTTAGCTAAATGGATTGAAAAAAACAACTATCAGATTAAAGAAAACGAACCTGGTAGGGAAATATATTTACCGTTATCTACGTCACAGGATGCACAATTAATGGAAATACAAATTCTCATTCTAGAGAGAAATTAAAAAGACGGAGGGAGTTGTGTTGAAAAATAATATGATCATCTATATTTTAGCATTTATTGTTTTCCTTATCGGAACTGTTGAGTACATTATTACAGGAGTAATTGAAATGATTGCCGTGGACTTTGGAGTAACCGTTTCGGAAGCTGGGTTATTGGTGACTGTATTTGCCCTCGCTGCGGCCATTATCGCGCCCATTCTAATCGCTCTCACGATCAATATGGACCGTAAAAAGTTACTCATTAATACTATAGGTGTGTTTATTGTCAGCAACGTACTAATGTTTATAAGTCCTGCTTATGAAGCAGCTCTGTGGATACGAATTCTACAAGGGGTTAGCGGAGGAATTGCTACAGTGGTAGCCATGGCAGTAGCTACACGACTAGTTGAAAAAGAAAAAAGAGGCCGTGCAATCGGTATTATTTTGATGGGTCTAAGTAGCTCACTCGTGCTTGGTGTTCCGATCGGTACCTTTTTTAGTGAGATGTTTGGATGGAGAGTTTTATTTATTTTGATCGGTTTATTAACGATTCTCCCATTGCTAACCGTTTATAAAAGGGTTCCAGCAATCAAAGAAGAAGAAACTGTTACCCTTAGAATGCAGCTCTCTATTTTAAAAGATTCAAAAATTCTCACTGCCCTGGCTATTACTTTATTTTATATCGGTGGATACGCTACTCTATTCACGTATATTACACCCTTCTTGCAAGCCATATCCACCCTTTCCATAACTGAAATTAGTGGCATTCTATTTCTAGCAGGAATTTGTAGCTTCATGGGATCAAGAATGGGCGGACAATTAGCAGATACAAAAGGTTCGAAATTCACCATTTATTTCGGACTGTTCTTACAGGGAGTAACCTTACTTTTATTCACGCTAGCGGGCTTCAATCTCTTTGTGTTGATCTTAGTTCTCATGATATTCATGCTAGCAACATGGAGTATTTCCCCTGCTCAGCAGTTGCTTTTGGTCACCTTGGTTCCTCGAAATCCAGACATGGCCTTAAGCATCAATACGTCCTTTATTCAATTTGGTTTTGCGCTAGGCTCTGGATTAGGCGGGCTTGTCATCAGCCATACTTCCGTCCTAAATTTGAATTGGGTAGGATTGGGTGCAGTAATCATCGCTTTATGTCTTGCCATCATGCTATTCAGAACATGGAATAATGGAATTGAAACCTCCATTGTACCTAAAGAAAAAATTAATTAGTCCTGATATGCTTGATAAAAATAGGTTGTTTTTTTACATAATGACAATACATTCCATTATTGATACAATTTAATAATACTTTTAATTAAAGGGGAATTCATTATGAAGAAAAAACTCATTTTTAGCACGGCACTATTATTAAGTCTTGGCTTAGCTGGATGTGGAGAGACCGCTACAAAGGATGAATCAACAAATGATTCTAAACAAGAAGCATCCGCACCAGCTGCAAAAGAAGAAGGTAAATTGACAGAAGAAAAATTCAAACAAATTAAAGATGGTATGACATACGAAGAAGTTGTAAAAATTGTTGGTGCCGAGGGCAATATTATGTCCGAAACAGGCTCAGCTGGTGAACCTCACCACACTGTTATGTACGAATTTGAAACAGATGGAGTCATGTCATCGTCTACAATGATGTTCCAAGGTGGTAAGTTAATCAATAAAGCACAATTCGGTGTTGAAACGTCTGATATTGAAATTACTCTTGAGCAATTTAATAAGTTAGAAAATGGAATGACAAAAGAACAAGTATTCGATATCCTTGGTGGCGAAGGTGCGGTTCTTTCTGAATCAGGGGATATCGTTATGTATACTTATAATGGTAAATCCTTAGGTGCCAATGCCTCGTTAATGTTCCAAGGTGGTAAATTAATGAATAAAACTCAATTAGGATTAGAATAAAATGAAACCAGGTACTCATTTGAGTATCTGGTAATTTGGTTTTCTCCCTTCGTATTTAAACCTTTTGTTCTCCAATTAGATCAAACTTCAGCAGGTTATCGTTTACCTCCATATAGCCCTAAATCATCAGAAAAAAACCATGTTCATCCCATTCTAAAAAGTCTCAACATTGTTATTTTATTGACACCTAACTGTAATAATATGATGTTAAAATCATTTTTGTATTAAATTTTAACATTATAGGAGGAAAGAAAGCATGAAGAGCAGTAAAAAGTATAGATGGGGCATGAAATTAGCGGCATTGGCATTAAGCACATCCGTACTTTTTTCAACAGTAGAATCAGCATCAGCTGCGACCTATACCGTTCAATCTGGTGATTCTTTATGGAAGATTGCCAATCAGCACGGTGTATCCTATCAAACATTGATGAACTTAAATCATTTATCGTCTTCCAATATTTATGTTGGACAAAAATTAACGATCAATCAACAACTATCTACCACACCGAACGCGTCGTCCAAATTACTACAGGTCGCCAAGCAACAATTAGGTGTCAAATATACATTTGGTGGGGTAAAACCGAGCACAGGCTTTGACTGCTCAGGCTATATCACCTATGTCTTTAATCAAGCTGGTAAGTCAACACCACGTAAAACAGCAGCAGGATTTTATCAGTCCGCTAAAAAAGTAAGTTCTCCTCAAGTCGGAGATATCGTGTTTTTTGCTAATACATATAAAGCAGGAATTTCTCATGCCGGCATCTATATTGGCAATAATCAAATGATCAATGCTAGTAATGGAGGCGTTACTATTGCTAATATAAATAATGCCTATTGGAAAAAACATTTCGTTGGCTATGGTCGTTTATAAAAGCAAAAAAACAGTTGGGTGATCCCAACTGTTTTACTATATATTCACTACTTTTTTCGGCTTTATCTTGGCAAGACGTAGGAGATAAATGATAAAGACCACTCCTAATAATCCGGCTCCCGATAAGTAAACAGAAGCATACCCTGCCTGTACGGCTACCATTCCTAATATATAAGAACCTAGGGCAATTCCAAGATCAAACATCGTGAAATAGGTTGCTGTTGCGTACCCGCTTCGTTGGATGGCTGTTGATTGAACGGCTAAAGCTTGTAAGCTAGTTGTTACCGCTCCGTAGCCAAAGCCTACAAAAATAGCTGCACTCAAAAATAAGATAGGTCCCTCAACGAAGGCTAGCATGATAAGTCCGATAGCAAAAGAAATAATACCAGGAAGTATGACAAATTGAGGCCCCTTTGTATCATACAGTTTACCTGTATATGGACGTGTAATTAACATAGCTGCTGCAAACACGGCATAAAAAAGACTGGCAACCGCCATTAAATCTTTCTGCTGTGCATAAACCGATAAAAATGATAAAACACTTGCATAGGAAAAAGCTACTAAACTAGCGATGGCTGCAACGGGCAATGCCTTACGTTCAAATAAATCATGGAAGGTGAACGTTAATTTCCCTTTATGTGTTGGCTGCGGTAAATCGTCGGTATTAACCGTCAATGCTAAAATGCCCCCAGCTAGTATACAAATACTCATGATAATAAATAACACGTTAAAAGTGCTATATTGAATTAATAAGAGACCGATAAATGGCCCAATGACAACAGCTAGATTGGTAGACATCGTGAAATACCCTAAGCCTGCCCCTTTTCGCTTAGCTGGTACAATATCTGCAGCTAATGATCCTGCGGCTGTTGTAATAATACTAAAGAAAATCCCCTGAATAAAACGAAGACCAAGTAAAAGTCCAAATGGATGTATGAATAAATATAAAACCGTACAAATAAAATAGCCGGCTATGGATAGCACTAGCAATTTTTTCTTTCCAAACACATCTAATAATTTACCTGAAAATGGACGGACAATAATTGCTGAAAGTAAAAAACCTGACAATAATAAGCCAGCTTCCTTATCCGTTTGGTGTAGTTCACCGATGGCATAAAGCGGCAAAGTCGTTACTAGCCCATAGAAAACAAAAAAGACTGAGATATTTGTTAAAAAGAGACTAATGAACCGCTTTGTCCATATTTGTGTATTTTCCTCTTGCTGCATGTCAATCAACCTTTCATTTTTTCCAGTAATATCATAAACTGCTGCTGTTCCTCAGCCGTAAGTGATCCTACCATTTCTTCCTCAAACGCTAAAATCGTTTCTGTAATGGCTGGTAAGCGCTCATTGGCCTGTGCAGTTAAGGTTACAATTTTTTCACGCTTATCCTCCCCGTCTAATCGTTCCACCCAGCCTAAAGTTTCTAATCGTGTGATAGCTCTGGTGATGCTTGGTGCCTCTACATTTAAATATTTCCATATTTGCGTTAAGGTCATAGGACCGTTTTTATGTAAGCAATATAAAATGGTCCACTGAGAGCTATATAAATGATGCTGCTTCAAAACTTCATTTAAGCAGTTCGTTAAATACCGGCTTTTTTGGAATAAAGCATGGAATATTGGATTCATATGATCTACCTCTCGAAATTATTTACCTAGCTAAATAAACTATACGCTTCATTTTTTTCTTTGTAAAGTAACTAATTTGGCAAAAGGTCGCTCTATGCTTGCAGGAAATTTTTTGCATATGTCGAATTAACAAGGAGATTCACAATGAAAAGGAGATGGAATCATGGGGAAAAAGATTTTAATAATAGCAGGAGATGCAGTAGAAGCTTTAGAGATTTTTTATCCTTATTATCGTTGTCTTGAGGCAGGTTTTGATGTCACAATCGCTGCACCATCCGCAAAGAAATTACAAACTGTCTTACATGACTTTGTAGAGGGCGTCGATACGTATATTGAACGTCCTGCCTATGGCTTAGAGGCACATGCTTCTTTTGCAGATGTTGATCCATCACAATTTGATGGATTAATAATTCCAGGTGGTAGGGCGCCAGAATATATTCGTTTAAATGAGCATGTACCAACACTTGTTAGCCATTTCTTTGAAACCAATAAACCGATTGCCGCTGTTTGTCACGCAGCGCAAATTTTTGCTACCATCCCCGATATACTAAAAGGACGCGAACTAACAGCTTATATTGCCTGCAAGCCTGAAGTCCAAATAGCAGGAGCCACTTATATTGATGCCAATCTTCACACAGATGGAAATTTAGTAAGCGGACATGCTTGGCCAGATTTACCAGGGCTTATGCGTGAATTTATTCAAAAATTAGAGGGATAAGCATTGAGGATGCCTAAGCTTAGGCATCCCCTTTTTTATGACTGGCTTTCCTGTAATTCAATTTTTTCTACTTCTTGCGTAGAGGTTAAATAGCTAATTCTTACATGAACCCCAAATTCTTTGTCAGGTTGCTTCAGCCAAAGCTTAAATTTTTCAATGGTTGACGCCCCATGTACTTCCTTGCCCTCATGTAAATAATCCACAATCTTGGCATGAGGATACTTCCCCTTCACTTCTTCTACCGCCATCTTTCCCCATTTCGCATAGGCAGGTGTTTCTTGCTGTGCCAAAACCATCTCAGGGATATGTAATGGCACGGCAAACAGAAGTCCAAGCATTACATACACTTTTTTCACAGAAAACCCTCCTCATTAGACGGTATAGAATGATGAACCAAGTAAAAAATAAGAGCTCCAAAAGCTTTTACTTATGGAGCTGGAGTGTTTATTGTTTTGGCTGTTGAGGATTATTATGAATGACTTGGTTAAACTCTGCTGAGTATTCTTCCCGATCATTCTTTTTATGTGTATCCTCTTTCTTCTTCTTTTTAAAGCTTGTTTTTCTTTTCTTCGCCATTGCTTACACCTCCAAATAATAATTAGCTTTTTTTATTGGATTGTTGATTTTTATCATGATTCGTTTTATTGTTTTTATTTTTGGCTTTCGCATCAAATTCTGCCGCGAACTCCTCATTCAAGTTGTCATTCGGGTTGTTATTATTACTATTACTTCTATCGAGGTCTTTGCTTTTGTAGGTGCCAAAAGGATTATGCGTTCTGGCATTCATTGTTTTTTTGCTGTTTTTATTATTTCGGTTGCCCACAGATATCACCTCCTATCTATAATTTGCTCAGGTACTACCGTTTATATGAGGTCTTTTTTTCGGGCATTTTTGTAAAAAAAAATGAACACCACTAACGCCAGTTAGTCATGTTCATTCTTATCTGTCTTTAAACAATTGTATATTCCGTTATATTTAATAATGCTCCCACAGCTCCAGAAAAGCCATGATCATTAATAAAGACAGGTGTATGCTTTTTCGTGCGTGTATAATTGGCAATTACGCGGGTAAGATGCTCATTATTGCTGAGAGTTGATCCAATATAGACGATATGCTGTGTATTTTTTTCCTCGGCATATTGAATACTTAATGTTGTAATCACTTCGCCAACAAGTCCCTGTACAGTGGCAATAATATCCTCAGCAGGATGCTTCAATGATTGTGTAATGCCCACTTTACCAAAATTACTGGCAGTTAAATGACCATCAATCGGTGTGTCCATACCTTGATAAATGTCCTTGACCAATAAATCGATACCTTCTCGATTACCGTTAGCAGCCATTTCACGAATTTCATTATAGTCTGTTATGCCTGTTGTAAGCGCTGACAATCCTATTAATGTACCGCCACCAACGCCTGTCCCACCAACGCGTATATGTGTATTATCTTCCATATAATGTATAGAAGTTCCTGTTCCGATATTAGTAATCATACTACGTTCAAACAAGTAGCCTTCTTTATTTAATAAAAAACGAACACCTTTTAATGTAGCTTCAAATTCTACTATATAATGAATCGATTTCATCATTTTAATGACATCAAGTAATTGTTCTGTACGTCCCCCCGTCACACCAATATCCTCAATATCTGGATGGTCAATAATCCAATTTTTCACAGATAGCAAATCATTTGACGGGAAGGTTGTTAGAATAAGTTCATTGTCTTCATCTAAATAAGCAACCTTTGTCAATGTGCCACCTGCATCAATACCTATAGCCTTTGGCATACTATTCTCCTTTGTCTTTATTACGTAATCTCATCTACCTAATGACCATTACGCTAGTAGTCAGGCAACTATTTAAGTTTCATGCCTTCATTGGTGTCAAGGATTTTGCAAGGAGTTTTTTGTGTGCCAAAATCCTGACTAACTAGTTATTATACGAAACCATAATGCTTCGTACAGTCCCCCAAATCTTGTAATGACATTTTCGCCCTTTCTAAACTTTAACGCTGTTGAAATGATTGTGCAATAACTTCATAAACAATCATGAAAAAAACACGAAAATTATCAAAATTTTTCTAATCAACAGCGGAATCTTGACGAATTATAATACTTTAACATCATTCTACTAAAAAAACAAAAAAAGTGAAAATGCACTGCTTGAACACAGGCATTTCCACTTTCTTATTCTTTACTATTAATTAACGAGCTGAATAACCACCATCAATAACTAATTCAGCACCTGTAATATAAGAGGCTTCATCGGATGCTAAAAATAAGATTGCATTCGCTACTTCTTCTGGTTGACCAAGACGTCCCATTGGCGTAGTTTTTACTAACATATCCATTGCTTCTTTTGCTTCCGATAATTTTGCTGTCATCGGTGTTTCAATAACACCTGGGAATACTGTATTGACACGGACATTGAAAGCACCAAGCTCGGAAGCTGCTGCACGAGCAATAGCACGTAAAGAACCTTTAGATGCCGTATATGCATTGAAGCCTGCACCAATAATCGCAGTGTAAGATGATGTATTAACGATTGAGCCCTTTCCTGCTTCCTTCATATATTTAGCTGCATGTTTAATGCCAAGGAATGGACCAAAAGCATTGATATTATGCATGATTGTCCAGTCCGCTTGTGTAATTTCATCTGGACCTTTTTCCGAAGAAATACCAGCATTGTTAATTAAAATATCAATACGTCCATATTTTTCGACAATCGCTTTTGTCACTTCTGCCCA
Source organism: Lysinibacillus sp. GbtcB16 (assembly GCF_019091145.1). Taxonomy (NCBI): domain Bacteria; kingdom Bacillati; phylum Bacillota; class Bacilli; order Caryophanales; family Bacillaceae; genus Lysinibacillus; species Lysinibacillus sp. GbtcB16. The sequence goes on along the minus strand of NZ_JAGXJV010000001.1, from coordinate 1,056,751 downwards.
GTTTTCGTCAGAAGAAACATCTAATTTCATACCCTCTACATTTTCTAGCTCTGAAATTTTCGCTAGGTTCTCCTCGTTAATATCCGCTGCAATGACTGTAGCCCCTTCTTGTGCAAACAATTTTGCCATCGCTGCTCCCATTCCAGATGCTCCACCTGTAATCATTGCGATTTTATTATTTAAACGTCCCATTACTTTATACTTCCTCTCACTTGAAATTTGTCTGTCGTACTAGTATAAACCGCCCCTTTTAGACCACAATAAAAGTATAGGTTTAAATAGTTTACTATTAAACTATATCATTTTTAGTAACCGTTTTCAAAGAATATCTCCATATTCATGAACAATCTGTTTTATCTTTCCCCATTTTTACGATACGATATACTATAGATGTGGAACCATTTGAACGGAGGAATACAAGTGAAAGATCAAAAAAGACTTTATAAAGAGGCGATGCAAGTTTTAAAAGACACAAGTCGCACTTTTTATATACCTATCACTTTCTTAAAGAATGATTTAAAGGTATCGGTAGCAGCTGCCTATTTAGCAATGCGTGCCATTGATGAAATAGAAGATCATGAACAGCTTTCCAATGATGTAAAGTTTGATTTATTATCAGCAACTAGTGACCTTTTAAAGGACACATTTAATAATGAGGCATATCAAGAATTGTTAGCGCCTTATGCGGCACAGTTACCTGAGGTAACCCTTCGCTTAGCAGATTGGCTAACATTCTGCCCTGAGGAATCTCGAAAAATTGTCCAAGCTTCTACAAGTGAAATGGCCTTTGGTATGGCGAAGTGGTCTAAAGCTAATTGGCAGGTGCATACACGCGAGGATTTAGATGATTATACATACTACGTAGCAGGGCTTGTTGGGACAATGCTGTCTGAGCTTTGGGCGTGGGGTGCAGACATTCAAACAGATCGCGATTTAGCAATTGGCTATGGTCGAGGTCTCCAGGCTGTCAATATTTTACGCAATCAGCATGAGGATATGGATGAGCGTGGCGTAAGTTTCGTTCCTGACGGCTGGACACGCGAGGATTTATTTGCTTATGCAGAGGAAAATCTCGCGAAAGCTGATCTTTATATGAAAGATATTAATAAACGGACTGTATTATTATTCTGTCGATTACCACTTGCATTAGCGCATAAAACATTGAAAGCCATGCAAGATGGTCGTGAAAAAATAACGCGAACAGAGGTCGAACAAACGGTCGAAGAGGTACAGGCTGACTGATGAGTGACCTGTATTTCTAGCATAACCCAATAATATGCACAACCTATAAAACCCCTGCATGAGAATTTTCTCGTACAGGGGTTCCTTTTTGAGCAGCACTTATTATAAAGGTTTGCATTACGCAAAGATCAATCGCTAGTTTCAGATATTTTTTAATGAAAAACCTCCATAAAAATTACGGACAATCCCCCATTGGTTCGCATACTTTCAAAGCTTCAACTCACCACAAAAAACAAAGCTTACGAAAAATACTCCCCACAGATAAACAGATGTTTTTATCTGCCTACCTGATGGGGAGCATCTTACACGCTTAGGGGTTTCTTTGCTTACATAGTAGCAAGAAGCTGCACAATAATTTCATAGCTAAAAAAGACTGAAAGCATTGTTAACAATGTAAACACTACTTTTTCAACTTTACTACCTGTTTTTGTAGTAAGTGGTAGACGCACCGAAATGGATACAGGGAAAAATAGCTTAACACCCTTTTTGGTCCCCATATCCAGTAAAACATGGCTTGCCATCCCTAATAAAATACCTATTGTAATGGATTTATACGGTATAAATGTATGTAGTAGCATCCCAATCAAAAATAAAAACAGTAAACTATGTGTAAAGGAACGATGTCCAAACAACGAATTAACCATTTTTGAAATGATGGGAAGCTTCCTTCCGATTTTGCTACCACCATGGCAAATATCTGGAAGTAATGCACCGATAACGCCTGCCCCTACCAAAACAAGCGGATTATCATTAGAAATTTGTGCAAAGGCTAGACTTGCTGTAATGCCCCCAACAATATGGGTATTCCCTTGCATAAATTACTTCCACCTTTCTTACGCATTTTGCGAACCTTCTTAATGTAACATACATATGCCCAAAAGGGAACATACATTCCGAACGTACGATCTAAAATATTTTCATCCAATAATTGTATAGCCATAAAATATATGGTTAAAAATAAGAATGGAGGTTATTTATGAAAGCGTATAGAGGACTACTACTTGTTATTTTAACGATGGGAAGTAGCGCATGCCTTTGGTATTTTGCTACACCGCTGACACCCATTCATCCACTGAACAAGCTTGCCCATATTATTGGAGGCTTAGCGATTACAGCACTCTTCCTTGTATTTCTTTTCTCTACAAGAATGAAAATATTAGAGCGCTGGTTTAATGGGCTAGAGCGCCTAAATTTTTATCATAAAGTTTTAGCCATGTTTTCACTTGCGTTCATCATTATTCATGGACAATTGCAAAAGATGGTTCCTGATGAAGATCGGCCACAAACATCTTTTCGTGAATGGGCGAAAGAGCTTGGTGAGCTCGCACAATATGGCTTTATTATTTTGATCATCCTCGCATTCCTAGCAAAATTTTTAAAATATGAGCATTGGCGCTGGCTACACCGCTTATTGCTGCTTCCTTATACATTAGGCATTTACCATACTTATTTTTCGAGCGAATATGATTTATTACAGCCATCAGCATTAGGTATTTTCACAGCTCTTACGACAACCATTGGATTTATGTCTGCCCTGTATATGATAACTATGTATCAAGATATGTTCTTCCCGTATAACGGAACTATTTCCAACATTCAAAAATTGAATGCCCATGTTATCGAATTAGAGCTAACCCTCACGAAAAAACTTCATTACCGCCCTGGACAATTTCTCTTTCTAAAAATCTTTCAGGAAGGCATTGAAAAAGCACCACACCCCTTTTCTATTTCTGGTGGAGATGGAGAAAAAATTAGGGTGACGATTAAAGCAGTCGGCGATTTTACAAAGCAGGTCTACAATGAAATACAAGTGGATACCCCTGTTGCCATTGATGGTCCTTTTGGTCATTTTGACTTTGCCAAAGGAGCCAATCAACAACTTTGGATTGCTGGGGGCATTGGCATTACGCCATTTATCGCCTATTTGCAAACAAAGCCAACTAAGAAAATCGATTTATATTATTCCTTTCATGGTGTAAATAATGTTGTTTATAAAGATTTTTTACTTAACTATGCGCAATCCAATGAGCAATTTACGGTCACTTTTATAGATACTACTCAGGTGGACAGACTTTCTTTTGACCAGCTGACCATACCAGCTCATACAAGTATTTATCTATGTGGACCTGAAAAAATGATGAAGCACATCAAATCGTCCGCCCCTACTAGCCATATAGAATGGGAGGCATTTAAATTAAGATAGTGAGGGTTGCCCTTCAGACTGTAGACAAGCTCAAAGAATTTGAGTGGATCTATAGTCTTTTTTAATGATTATCACTACGGCTGGACGGTTTCGTGCTACATCCCTCCCATCAGAAAATATCCCCTCTATCCACAGCCTCGACTTCCGCTTTTCTCGCAGAGTCGCCGTCCTTCGTTCCAATACCTATTTTCTAAGACCAAAGCTAGATTCTTTCAAAAGCATGAAAAATGCAGTGATTGCTTCTTGCCAATTTTGAGCTTGATGCGTCATGACATCTAGGCGATCACCACCTCATCGAAAATCCTATATTCAAGACTCTTTAATTCGAGCAATTTACTTGGAATTTGAAATCATTTATCGTATAGTAAAAACGCATCTTATAATGAAGGAGTCAAAATAAATGACAGTGACAAAAAGCAATTTAAATAAAGTTATGCATGACCGTAAATCTGTTCGTAAATACGACGAAAATTATAAAATTCCTCAAGAACAACTAGAGGAACTACTAGTAGAAGCCACTTCTGCACCATCTTCAAGTAACTTACAGCCATGGCGCTTTATAGTCATTCAAGATGCGGCAATGAAAAAAGAGTTACGTGCCATTGCTAACAATCAAGAGCAAGTGGAAACTTCCTCAGCTGTTATTGCTGTCCTAGGCGATACAAAAATGTACGAAAATGCTGAATCGATCTTTACAAAAAATTTCGATCTTGGTTATATTAATGAAGCAACAAAGGATTTAATGATTAATAATTCTATGAACTTATATTCTCAGCTTCCTCAAGAGGTTTTAAAGAATATCGTTACATTTGATGCTGGTCTCATTTCCATGCAAATCATGCTTTTAGCAAAAGACATGGGCTATGATACAGTACCAATGGGCGGATTCAATAAAGAAGCCTTCGCCAAACATTTTGAATTAGCGGATCATATCGTACCCGTTATTTTAATTGCGATTGGTAAAGCAGCAGCCCCTGCCTATAATTCTTCACGTATTGAGCTAGAGCATATCGCCAAATTTATGTAATACATGTAAAATTGTCACCTTTCTATATGGGAAGGTGACTTTTTTTCTGAATAAAATGGCATGTCAGATGCCACTACAAACATAGGATAGTAATGTTTGTGAGCAGTACAAGGTAAAAAACTTTAAAAATGATTCTCCTAAACTAGCAAATTCATTTTCCCAAGGATATTTTTTGCATTTCTTTCTTTCATTACTCAAAAAATCATCATAAAAGAATGAATAAAAAATTTCTTTCTAGTACATTTGTGCCGTTTCTACTAAATATTACATATAAATGGTTGTAGATTAAACATAATAGGATTGGTATCATTAGGAGGTATTTTCTTAAGAAGGGAGGTTTTTCTGATGGACTATAATTATTATTACTCTGATTTGGATGCAGCCATGGGAGGCTTATTTATTATCCTAATTTTAGCAGCTCTTGTTCTTGGGCTAATCGCCTACATTATTAGTGCACTCATTTATTTTATGACATCTAAAACAAATGGTTTTGGAGATGTAGCCTATATTGCTTGGATTCCTATCATTAATGTATACAGCCTTTTCCTACTGACTGCCGGTGGAGATAATCGAGAAACGATTCGTGCAACAGCTCTAAAAAATACCCTTATTTATGCAGGCTTGTTTATCGTTTCGTTTATACCAGTTATCGGCTTCCTCGCATCTCTAGGTATGGTGGGCTTTACATTGTATTTCACATATCGCCTATTCTATCGCTGGTGTGGTGAAACTGGTAAGGCTGTACTTTACACGATTCTTATGGTTATTACAGGCGGGTTGTTCTTTGCGATTTACGGTTTAATGCGCATGAACAGACCTTTCGCTGCCTAGTTCACTATCCTAAAACCTCTTTAAGTCTTTAGACTAAAGAGGTTTTTTGGCGTATTTTCACATAATAATCCCGCGTAGATTTAGGAATACCTTTTAATGCTAGGGTGCCATTATAGATTAAATATCGAATTCTATATTCTAAATAAAAGATGTTTGGCGGTTCCTCCATTCTAGCAAGTAGCTCTAAAAGAAATGCTCCAGTTTGAATAAAATTCACATGTCCCTGTTCCTGATGCAGCTTGGTCTCCTTTTCAATTTCTAGTATCATGACAAACTCTTCCTTTATTTAATAAAAAAGCAGCTAGCCCCTACAAGAAGTATGTTATTATTATAGTTAGAAAATTTTGAATTTCTGTCAAGTAAAGGGGATTGATAATATGTATGAAAATATTTTAAGACATCCGGGACCAACACCGATTCCAAAGAGAGTTCAATTGGCGATGAATCGAGATATTTTTAGTCATCGGAGTCAAGAATTTGTGGAATTATACCGAGAGACGATTGAAGCCGTAAAGCCTGTCTTTGGCACGACACAGGACATTTTACTTTTGCCATCAGGCGGGACAGCTGCACTTGAAGCTGCGGCAGTCAATACGGTTGCGGCTGGTGAAGAAGTTGTGGTCATTACTGTTGGAGCATTCGGTGACTATTTCGTTTCCATTTGTGAGCAATATGGCTTCCATGTACATAAGCTCGAAAAAGTATGGGGACAAGCTTGCACTCCTGAGGAGCTACGAGCATTTTTACAGCCATTACAAAATATTAAAGCGGTTTTCGTCACATATAACGAAACATCTACAGGCATTTTAAATCCAGTCGCTGAATTAGCACAAGTGATTCATGACGAAACCGATGCTCTCGTTATCGTGGATGGCGTAAGCTGCATCGGTGGCGCGCCTGCTGAAATGGATGCTTGGGGTATTGATATTCTCGTGACAGGCTCCCAAAAAGCGATGATGCTTCCGCCTGGACTCTCTCTTATCAGTGTGAGCGAACGAGCTTGGCAAGTCATTGAAGACAATCAAACGCCAGCATATTATTTAAATCTATTAAGTTATCGTAGTTGGGCAGAAAAGGGGATGACGCCAAATACTCCTGCTATCACGCTGATTGATGGCCTGCATGAGGTTTGTCAGCTAATTGAACAGGAAGGCGGCTTCTCACAGACCATTGCCCGTCACGAGCTGATGAAAAACATGGTACGTAGTGCTATGAAAGCTTTACACATCGAGCTCTTAACGGAAGATCAATACGCCTCCCCTACCATTACAGCGATTAAGGCACCAAAGGGTATTGAGCTTGGTGAATTTTTAACGCACCTTAAGCAGCAATACCACTTAGATTTTGCAGGTGGTCTTGGTCATCTACAAGGTAAAATTTTCAGATTCGGCCATATGGGCTATTGCTTCCCAAGTGATATACTACAAGCCGTATCCTTATTGGAGGCGGCACTCCAAGACTTTGCTTATGACTTCCAGCCAGGCGCAGGCGTCCTTGCAGCCCAAGAGGTATATTTAGCAGGTCAACGTAAAGCATTGCAACGTTAATAAGAAAACAGGTGAAGAATTTTTCTTCACCTGTTTTTGCGCTTTTGAATAACTTGATTGGGGCAAGACTTTCCCTGTTTGATCAAAAAGTATCATCTTTAACAACCTAATTCTCTGCTCTTAGCCAAATACGTAGCACGCATGCTATCTGGGACCATGCTGCCACCTGTTGCCCAAACAAGATGGGTTGCCTGCGCCATATGCTTTGTTAGTCCGCGCTGAGCTAAATAGTGTTGACCTTTTTGGGACAAGCGAATAGCGCCAAACATTCCTGCATGTGCAGATGGCTCTAAAAATAGTTTTTCGCTATCGATAGCTAAACCTAAAGAGGTAAACAGCTCTTCATCTGTCACTGTATAGCAGCCACTTATATACGTCTCCATTACTTTTCCTACAAACTTGGAGGCACGACCCACTGCAAGACCATCTGCTTCGGTTTTATTATCTAATTCTATATCCTCTACACTGATAGCATCATGAAGTCCAGTCATTAAGCCTAGCGTCATACATGGTGAGGCAACAGGTTCTGCGAAGAAAATATGCACATGTTCCCCAAATATTTCTCGTAATCCGTAGGCAACACCGCCTGGTCCTCCCCCTACCCCACACGGTAAATACACAAACAATGGATGTGTAGCACTGACTGGAATGTTCATGTTTTCTAATTGCCCTTTTAAACGCAATGCTGCAACTGCATAGCCTGCAAATAGATCCTTTGAATTTTCATCATCAATGAAATGACACATAGGATCTAATTCTGCTTCTTGACGCCCCTGTTCAACGGCAACACTGTAATCAGCCTCATATTCAACTACCGTGGCACCTTTCTCTCTAAGTAAAGTCTTTTTCCATTCCTTGGCATCACTCGACATATGTACAACGACATTAAAGCCGAGCTTCTTGCCTATAATGCCGATACTTAAACCTAAATTTCCAGTAGAGCCAACCGCAATGGTATATTGCTGAAAGAAGGACTGAAACTCCGCTGATGCTAATCGCTCATAATCATCTGTTACTTGAAGCCTCCCACTTGCTAATGCCAGCCTTTCAGCATGCTTTAAGACCTCATAAATGCCTCCCCGTGCTTTGATGGAGCCTGAGATAGGTAAAGCATGATCCGATTTTAAAAGCAACTGACCTCCTATCAACACACCATATTTTTTTTCAAGCGCGCTTTTCATAGCAGGAATTTCTAGAATGTCTGATTCAATTAATCCACTACTTTCCTCAAGCTCAGGGAATGCCACTTTTAAATATGAAGAAAAGCGTTGTAACGTTTCCTCTGCCTCCTTTACTTCTTGCATAGTAAAGAGCGATGTTTCCGGCTGTTTCACCCAATTTGTATTTTCCCAAAGTACAGCATCTTTAGCTGCCATCGATTTTAACTGTGGGAATTGCTCTAAAAGATCATACTTACGTTCATTTTTCACCTGTAGAGTCCTCCATTTTTTGTGCAAAAATCGCTCGTTCACAAATTTGTCGAAATTTCATTTCAAACGAAATATTGTTTTCTTGTGTCCTTTTTTTAGGGCCCTTGGTGCGTCCACCTGCTCGTCGAATTTTTTGACCGACATGACGCATATCGAGCAAGCGTTCGATATTTTCATTAGACATTTCTCGTCCATTTTGATCAATTGGATACCCCCCTCTTGCTAAAACCATTGCCGCTAGCCCATAATCCTGTGTTATGACAATATCGTGTTTTGAAAGCGCGTTCACTAGCGTAAAATCAACCGAATCAGGACCTTTCGGCACCATAATTGTTATTACATTATCACGTTCTACACGATGGGATGTATCGCAAAACAAGATAGTTTCAATCTCAAACTCAGATGATACAGATAGCGCCAAATCCACTACTGGACAGGCATCAGCGTCTATAAGAACCTTCACAATAAGGCATCATTCCTTTCTCATAATTAGATGAATACTATCACCTAACGTTATTTTAAAATATCTTTTTCCTAACCCCTCTTGCTCAATTTTTCACAAACTAAAAAAGTATTTTATTGAATAGTTTGAAAAATAAATATACGATACACCTATCAACTAAATGGGGGTTTTATTATGACAATCACAACTGTTAGCAATGAACAATTAGCTAAAGAATACGTAGATGGCGTATTCGAGCAACTTAAACAACAGAACTGTCATCAAGCGGAGTTTCTACAAGCAGCTGAAGAAATTTTCATTTCATTAGTACCTGTATTCGTCCAACATCCTGAATATATTAAGGCCAATATTTTATCTCGTATTGTTGAGCCTGATCGCATCATTTCTTTCCGTGTTGCTTGGCAAGACGATACGAACCAAGTGCAAGTAAATCGCGGGTATCGTGTACAATATAGCAATGTCATGGGGCCTTATAAAGGCGGCCTACGCTTCCACCCTTCGGTAAATGAATCCATCATTAAATTCCTAGGCTTTGAACAAATCTTTAAAAATGCTTTAACAGGGCAACCAATCGGTGGTGGTAAAGGTGGGTCTAACTTTGATCCGAAAGGTAAGTCAGATTCAGAAATCATGCGTTTCTGCCAAGCCTTCATGACTGAATTATACCGCCATATTGGTCCAGATGTCGATGTTCCTGCTGGTGATATTGGTGTAGGTGCTCGTGAAGTAGGTTATTTATGGGGGCAATATAAACGTCTAACTAAAGCTAGTGAATCAGGTGTATTAACTGGGAAAATCCCTGGTTATGGTGGGTCCTTAGCACGTAAAGAGGCAACGGGTTATGGTACAGTTTATTTCGTGAATGAGATGTTAAAAGATGCGAACGATTCATTTGAAGGAAAAACAGTGGTTGTTTCTGGTTCTGGAAATGTTTCGACGTATGCGATTGAGAAAGCACAACAATATGGTGCAAAAGTAGTTGCTTGCTCTGATTCCGCAGGCTATATTTATGACCCAGAAGGCTTAGATTTAGATGTTATTAAAGAAATTAAAGAAGTTAAAGGTGATCGTATTTCAACTTACGTAAGTTACCGACCAAATGCTACTTTTACAAATGGCTGCACAGGCATTTGGACGATTCCTTGTGACATCGCTCTGCCATGTGCTACTCAAAACGAAATTAATGGTGAGTCAGCTCGTACATTAATTTCTAATGGGGTCAAAGCAATTGGCGAAGGTGCCAACATGCCTTCTGATCTTGAAGCAATTAATGAATTCTTAAATGCTGGTGTATTGTTCGGACCAGCAAAAGCAGCGAATGCTGGAGGAGTTGCTGTATCAGCTCTTGAAATGGCACAAGATTCAAGTCGCGTATTTTGGTCATTTGAAGAAGTAGATGCGAAACTTCATCAAATTATGAAAGATATTTATTCAGATAGTAAAGCTGCTGCTGAAAAATACGGCTTCCCTGGCAACTTAGTGATGGGGGCAAACATCGCTGGCTTTATTAAAGTGGCAGATGGAATGCTGGCTGAAGGCATTTATTAATAACTGCCCTAGCTATCTAGCATAAATCCTCCAGCGAGTTTACGAAGCATTTCAAAAACACAAGGCGATGACGATTATTCGTTATCACCTTGTGTTTTTATTATAAATCAGCAATAAACGATAGAAATAAACACACAAAACGAACATTTTTAATGTTAAGCATTTAAAATATTCGTGTTATAATTTTAGAGTACTATGAATATTGGGAGGTCTTTTTGTGGAATTAATGTATACAGGGAAAACGAAGAATGTGTTCAAATTAGAAGATGGTCATTATTTATTAAAATTTAAAGACGATGTAACAGGTGAAAACGGCGTGTTCGACCCAGGCGCTAATACGGTTGGCTTAACAATTGATGGGGCTGGCTTAGCGGGTTTACGCTTAACTTCTTATTTCTATTCTAAATTAAATGAACAAGGTGTTCCTACTCACTATGTAGATGCCAACTTTGATGATGCAACAATGACTGTAAAGCCTGCAACAGTTTTCGGAAACGGTTTGGAAGTAATATGCCGCTTTAAGGCTGTTGGCTCCTTCTTACGACGCTACGGTGCCTATGTGAAGGAAGGCCAAGACCTTGATGCCTTTGTGGAAGTTACCATTAAAGATGATGAGCGCCAAGATCCTCCGATCTCTGAAGATGCATTAGCCATGTTGAACCTGTTAACACACGAAGAATATGCCATTTTAAAACAACGTACAATTGAAATTTCTACATTTGTTGGAACTGAGCTGGCTAAAAAGGGCTTAACGCTTTATGACATTAAATTGGAGTTTGGCCGTGATGCCCAAACTAACGAAATTTTATTAATCGATGAAATTTCTGGTGGCAATATGCGTGCTTACAAAGGTGAGCAATACATTGAACCATTAGAGCTTGAAAAAATGATGTTAAGTCACTAATAAGAGCCGCCTTTGTGCGGCTCTTTTGTTATAAAAATAACTTATTTTTACTTTCTACGAAACTTTTCACTGTATCACTCGTATACTAACTATGCGTAACATGCAATTATTCTATTATTTTGGAGGTAGTTTGATGGAAAACTTTAATGACACACAGAAAGAAGAAAGGCCAAAGGTGAATCCGTTTATATCTGTTTGGTTACATCCAAAGCAAACCGCTCGCTATATGATTAACGAAAAATCAATCGGCTTTGCTATTTTGATTATGTCCATCGGTTATATCGGTTCTATCATGTCAGGGCTGACGGATTCGGAGATTTTCACTGATCTTTCTCCTTGGTTATTGGCTTTATTGTGTGTAATTTTTGCTCCAATCGCTGGTATTATCGGGACAGCTATATCCGCTCTAATCACATGGCTATTTGGTAAACTATTTAAGGGTACTGGCACGTATTCAGACTTATTTAAAGGGCTGAGCCTTACAGCTGTACCATTTATAGTGCTTATTCCATTTTATTTAATATGGTTATTCACTTCACCAGAATCTTTACTAGATCCAAACTTTATGGGCTCACTGCCATGGATTTTTTGGCCAGCTATTTTAGCTTCTATTGTTGTAACGATTTGGTCTTTCGTCATTTCAGTCGGTGTGGTAGCAGAAGCACACCAAATCTCTAATTGGATGGCCTTTTTCACTATCTTTATTCCTGGAATTATTTTATTCATCTTGTTCTTCGTTCTTTTCTTCATTATTCTCGTTGGGATTATTGGTGTTGGCATGATGTAAAAAAATCTCCCCTCTCATTTAAGAGAGGGGGAGATTTTTTTATAGTTTAAATTGGGCAATCAATGTCTTTAATTCTAAAGCTAATGTTGATAATTGGGCTGATTTCCCCGCCATAACCTCCATTGAGCTACTTGTCTGTTCTGTTGTCGCCGTTGTTTGCTCTACACCTGCCGCAGATTCTTCTGCGACCGCAGCGATTTCTTGAATAGCGCTATTCATTTTTTGACCATCTTCAGTTACTTTTGATAAATTGCTGGAAATCAATTGAACACTTTCTACTACATCATTAATAGAATGACTAATCGTCGTAAACGTTTCACTCGTAGCTTTAATTTGATTGGTACCTTCTTTTACTTCCTGATAGCCATCCTCTAATGAGCTCGTAACGACATCAAAATCTTGCTGAATATTTGTGACAATTGATGTAATATCATTGACAGAAAAGGCTACTTGTTCTGCAAGCTTACGTACTTCATCCGCAACTACCGCAAATCCTTTGCCATGTTCCCCAGCTCTAGCAGCTTCAATCGCGGCATTTAAAGCTAATAAATTCGTTTGATCGGCAATATCTTTAATGACCACCACCAATTTTGAAATTTCCTGTGCTTGGGCATCTAAATTTTTTACTTTCTCTACGGCATTTTGTACTATGCCATCAATCTTACTCATTTGAGAATTCGAAGATGTCATGAGCTGACTTCCTTCATTGGTTAAGCCTAATACTTCAACAGAAGATTGATGAATATGCTCCCCATGCTGATTTGTTTCACGTAAATCCGCAGTAAAACGTTCCATCAAGGACGTTAGTTCATTAGAATGATGCGCTTGTCCTTCTGCACCAGATGCTAATTCATTCATCGTAATTGCTACTTGCTCGGCACCCATATTCACTTCATTAGCTGATTGTGATAGCTCCTTACTGGATGTATTAATTAAATCAGACGCTTGAGCAATATTGTGTATCATATCCTTCAATTTAGCTTGCATTTGATTCATAGCGTTTGCCAGTTTGCCAATTTCATCTTTTGAGCGAATCGACATACTTTCTTGCGTCAAATCACCCTCCGCAAATCGCTCCATCGCTTGGACCACTCGGTTAATTGGTTTAGCCATACTACTCGCGTATTGCCAAATAACAAATATCCCGATAATAATAGCCACGCCAATCACAACAAGCGTTAATTTCAAAATACTCTCTGCGGGCTTATTAAAGTCTGCTAAATACGTACTGGCACCAATCACCCATCCCCAATACGGATCCGTTTCTGCATAGACCCCTTTTTCTTCTAGTTGATCAGAATTTGGTAATGGCCACGAATACGAGGCAAATCCACCACCTTCATTCCCCTTCGCAATGATTTCCTGCATATACTTAACCCCATTGTCATCCTGCTCATCCCAGACATTATTTCCCTCGATATTTGGATGCGCAATAGAGTTCCCTTTTTGGTCCACAACAAAAATATAACCACTCTCACCTAGTTTAATATTTTTATTAATAGGTCGCTTTCCTTCACTATCCATTTCACCTAAAATAGCGACCTTCACTTTCTCTTGTGCTTCATCTAAAGATAAATTGCCTGCCTCTACTTCTTGATTAAATTGTTCAATCATGGCAATGGTCATTTCCACACTGTTTCTTAAATTTTCTTTTCCCACCGACTCTAAATTTGATTTACTTTGTTGATAGCTTAGATAGCCTAAAGTAATAAGGGGAATCATTAAAAGCAATAAAGAGAAAGCAATCAACTTGGCTTTAATGGACCGGAATTGAACGAATGTTTTCATGTATTTTATCTCCTCTTTTATAGACTAAAGACCTATTTTTATTTAAAAACATTACAACATTATGTATTTATACTTTTTAATCTACCGCACAAGTTATTACCTTGTACTCACCAATTTTATTACATAAAAAACTAAACAACAACATTTTTCGAGCAAATTCGATAAAAAAATGTAGAAAAGCATATCTTTGCTTTTCTACATCTGCTGTATTTCAATATCTTTTATTTGTTAAACTGATAGCGCAGTAGTTTGTTGGAATAGTTCCGACACGCCAGATTCGACCGCTGCTCCGCTAACTGCACGAGAGACAATTGCAACAACACGCTCATCCAAAGATTTCGGAACAATATATTCCTCCGCGAGCTCCTCATCACTCACAAGAGAAGCAATTGCTTCCACTGCAGCGAGCTTCATGGTTTCATTGATATCCGTCGCACGTACATCTAATGCCCCACGGAAAATGCCAGGAAAGGCAAGGACATTGTTAATTTGATTGGGATAATCCGAACGACCTGTACCCATAACTCGTACTCCCCACGCCTTCGCATTTTCATACGTAATTTCTGGATTTGGGTTAGCTAATGCAAAGACCACCGGGTTTTCATTCATAGATGCAATATGTGCCTCTGTTAATAGATTAGCTACCGAAACACCGATAAAGACATCTGCACCAACGAGCGCGTCACTCAACGTACCATGTATTTTCTCTGGATTTGTTAAATGAGCAACCGCCTCTTTAATTGGATTCATCCCTTCTTTTCGTCCCTCATAAATAATACCTTTTGTATCACACATAAAAATATTTTTATAACCCATTTGCACAAGGATTCGTAAAATAGCGATCCCTGCCGCACCAGCGCCATTGATGACAACCTTCATTGTGGCAATATCCTTTTGCACAATACGATTGGCATTAATCATAGCGGCACCTACTACAATTGCTGTCCCATGCTGATCATCATGGAATACCGGGATATCACATTCCTGACGCAGCCGATCCTCAATTTCAAAACATCTAGGTGCTGAAATATCCTCTAAATTTACCGCCCCAAACGTAGGGGCAAGCGCCTTCACAATGCTGACGATTTCATCCGCACTTTTTGTATCTAAACATATTGGAAAAGCATCAACATTGGCAAAACGCTTTAACAAAATCGCTTTCCCTTCCATAACTGGTAATGCAGCTTTAGGCCCTATATCGCCCAATCCTAAAACTGCTGTACCATCTGATACAACTGCCACCATATTCCCCTTCATTGTATAGTCATAAACCAACGATGGATTTCTTTCAATTTCCACACACGGTGCGGCCACTCCAGGTGAATAAGCAAGGCTTAGATCATAAGAATCCTGTACTGGTACTTTTGAAATCACCTCTAATTTACCACTATAGTGTGCATGCATTTCTAAAGCTTTCTTCATGACATCCATTCCATCCCATCCTTTTCCCTTTGTTTTTCATTATATTTTAGAATCATATTACTTTGTGAAAATATAGTCAATGAATTTTCTGTCAATTTATTTTTCCTTTGGAAAATGCATTGTTACAAGACTTCTTATACATTTTTCTGTCAAATTAAACTTTTCACAATCAATTATTTCGAAATAATTAACATCCTATAAGAAGTAGTGAAAAATGTACAACTATCGCCTTTCAAGCTGTTCAATATTTCACATAGTATTTTTCTTGTGTAAATGAGATTTTTTTCACAAACTTATGTAAGCGTATCCATTGAGCCAATTGAGTTTGTCACAATTTATCCACATTTTTTCACAAAGTTTTTTATTATTGCTATTACAGCTTTTAAGCCCAACAAAAAAGAGTCCTATTGCAAGGACTCTTTTGTAAAGTGACGGATAAATGCATTGATTATATGTTTAGAGGACCATTGATCGCCAGACACTTTAACAATGGGATATTCTCGAGGGAAAATACTGGACGTCATCTCCTCTACTGAATAACCTTGTTGAAACAAGTGACGGACCTTCTCTTCCATTTCTTCAATATACGCTATTTTTTCTAGTATTCTATTTCGTCCATTGGCTAAATAGCCTGCATGACAACAATAAATTTCGTTAAAGTCATAGTTTAATAATTTCTTTAAGGAAGCTAAGGTATGTACAATATTTTCTTCATCGAGCACTACCTTGGTTTTCGTTTGAATGTATAAATCTCCCGTGAACATAGCACCTGTTTGGCGATTATAGAAAGCTAGGTGATCTGTTGTATGTCCAGGTGTTTCAATAACATCCCAGACAGCTGTTTTCGACTGCAATGTAGTCCCTATCGGCTGCGCTAGAAAAGCTGGCCGCTCCCCCCATAATGCTTGACGGTACAAAGGATAATCCCCATCCTTCGTACAAATCTGAAGAGACTC
Source organism: Lysinibacillus sp. GbtcB16 (assembly GCF_019091145.1). Lineage (NCBI taxonomy): Bacteria > Bacillati > Bacillota > Bacilli > Caryophanales > Bacillaceae > Lysinibacillus > Lysinibacillus sp. GbtcB16. The sequence continues at coordinate 1,040,603 of NZ_JAGXJV010000001.1, read as the reverse complement.
ACCATGAAGATAAATAGGTACATCCCTTTGTTGCTGAAGCCACGCGGCATTTCCCGCATGATCCTCATGCGCATGAGTTAAGGCAATTTGCTCCATTGGTAAGTCTTTAAAAAAAGATTGAAACTCCTGTGCCAGCGAATTTGAGCCTGTATCAATTAATAAACCATCCACAAAAAAACTATACACACTCATACCGAAGCCCTGAATTGCTACCTTTCCAAGTGCACATTGTACATCACCGTGGTGTTGAACAACTATGCTCGTCTCACGTTTAAACATCCACTTTCCCCCTTTTAAAAGAGTGTAGCATAAAATGAATGGTGAGTCATTTTGATTTTGATCGGCTTTTTTAAGGGTTGGCTTTCCGTTATTTTTGCATTTTAGCCATAGATTCAGCAACTCTCTCTATTTGTTTCGAGCGAGCTAGGCGGGAGACGTTTTTGGCTCTATCCGTCACTTTTGGCTTTCTATCCGTCCGCTTCCAGGATTCAAGCATTTAGCAGCTCTACCTACGCATATCAAGCAAGCTAGACAGCTCTTTTTCCGCTCTATCCGTTACTTTTGTTATTCTATCCACCATTCTCCCCGTACTAGATCCACCTCTCCACAAAAAAACGCTCACCTTAGTGAGCGTTTTTGCTGTGATCCTTACTCATTTGTACCTTTTTCAACATCATATTGTGTAATCCAATCACTAAAGCTACCTACATATAATTGGATGTTTTCATAGCCTTCATCTGCTAATACTGCATAGAGTGGGGATGCGGTTACACCACTGCCACAGTAGACAACTATATGTTCATCTGGTGTCACTTTTTGACGCAATGCATCATTGGCCTGCAATTGACCCTCATTTTTTAATTGCTCCCAGTCAAAGTTTTTCGCGGTTGGTATATGGCCCGCTACTTTATCTAATGGCTCGACTTCCCCACGGTAACGCTCAGCCGCACGAGCATCTAGTAAAGTTGCTTTGACTTCACCGTCCACAATTGCCTTTACCGCTTGGCGTGGAGCGTAAAGCTCATCCTTCCAGACAAAATCAATGAAGGTTGGTGGGTATTTAACGACATCCTTTGTAAACGGTATTTTCATTTCCAATGCAGATGCGCCCCCATTAACAATGACCACATTTGGGAAACCAGCATACGTCAGCATCCACCAAGCACGTGGAGCGAATGGTGCTGCTCCTTGATCATAGATAACGATTTGATCTTCATAACGTAAGCCTAATTCTTGAAATACCGACGTTAGTTTTTCTTTGTTCGGCATTGGGTGACGACCATCTTTACTGTCCATATCAGATAGCTGCTGCTCTAAATCAATATAGATGGCTCCTGTTGCATGACCTTCTTCAAATGCTTTTTTTCCAGCTTCTTTGTCTTGTAAATCAAAACGAGTATCGATAAAACGGACACCATCAAACTGAATTTCATCCACTGATTTGAATACTTTTCCCATAGGAATCACCTCATGCGTATTGTAATTGTGCGTAAATCGCTTTCCAAGAAGCTAAACGGCTTTCTTCTTGAAGCGCCAATCTTTCTGTTTCGATTTGCTCAAGCGCTTGATGATAAATATATAAACGTAATTGTTCTGCTTCCTCTGCAATAAACGTAATCGCCCATGTCATGAGAGAAACTTTCTGTGCATCTAAATAATCCTGCGCATCTGGTTTTGTCAATGTTTCTAATGCCTCGCTCAGCTTCACTTTTTCATTCTTCTCAAAGAAAGCTTTTTGATTGCGGAAGTGAGATTTTACGCTCGCATATTTCGAAATCTCACCAAATGGACCTTCAAAATCAAGTAAATTTGGCTCAGAAGATTCAAATGCTAAGAACGAGAAGCTACGGTTAAGCTCTTTTAGCTCACGTACTTCATCTTTAAAGCGATGCTGCATTTTCTTGCTAATAAACTGTGATAAACGGAAGTTTGTAACACGCATTTCCTGTGTAAAGTCGAAACGTAAGCTTTGCATTACTTCCTTCAATGCATGATCCAATGCCTGCTGTGCTGGCATAGCCGCAAATGTTGAAGGATTATACCCTTCCTTAAAGAATTCAGGGTAACGATAGTAGACACGCTGTAGAACATAATAGAGAAGCTCATCAAGCTCTTGCTTTGTCTCACTTTCCAGCATACTTGTATTCAGCACACTAAACTTCGATTGAACATGCTTTTCAAGTACTGTTAATTCCTCTAAACGTTCATCCTTACGTTTTAGGTTTTCCTCTGTTTGCGCAATAAGGTCCGCTAAACGTTGCTCTGTTTTATCAACTTCCTCTGCAAGAGCCTGCACTGCTAATGCACTCAATTCATCATTTAAGAATGTATGGAAGTCATTTTCAAACGGTGGCATACCAGATGCTAAGTCTGAACCTTCTACCTTTTCATTTAACGCTAGAAGACTTGATACACCATACAGTCGTGGGAATCGAATTCCAAAACGCTGTAATTCTGAACGAACATAGCCTTTTACATCTTCCTGCTCCTCATCTGTTGTCGCTAAATCAATAGCATTTACAATAAAGAACATTTTATCCAGTTCAAATGCATCTTTTACACGACCAAGCTGAATTAAAAACTCACGGTCAGCTTTGGCAAATGCATGATTATAATACGTAATAAATAGGATGGCATCCGCATTCCGAATATATTCAAAAGCTACACCTGTATGTCGAGCATTAATGGAGTCTGCTCCTGGCGTATCCACCAATGTAACGCCCATGCGCGTTAATGGACTATCATAATAGAAGTCGATATTGTCCACAAAGCATGATTTATTTTCTTGCGCAACAAATTTTTCAAATTCAACGCGATCCACTCGAATAATAGTTCCAAGCTCAGACTTGAACGTTGGATACCCCTCTTTATAGGCACGAATAAATGATTTGTGCACATTTAAACGCTCATCTGTCAACTGGACAGCAAGCCCTTCGTCAGCACGATTATACGCTTCCTCCAATGAGTGGACGGATAAGCCAATCGCTGCATACGACCCTTGAATATCCTCTAACATTTGTTCGGCTGTTTTAAGCTGGACATCGGCCGTTTCGTGAGGATGCTCTGGTGTAACTGGACGAATTTTATTGATAGCTGCGGTTGTTGGGTTTGGCGATACAGGTAATACCTTCGCTCCCATCAATGCATTCGAGAAGGATGATTTCCCAGCACTAAAAGCCCCAAACAAAGCAATCGTAAAGTCTTTTTTCTGTAGGCGTTCTACTTTATTTTCTAGATATTGAGCAACTTCAGCAAAACCTTGTACTTCTTTTACAGCATTGGCGGTATGTAGAGCACGATTAATCACACCGTCGATTGGCAGATTCGTCGCACTAACAGTTTGCTGTGCTTCTTCTTGCTGAATGACTTGTTCTTTTGGTTGTAGCATGGACTCATCAAACAAACGAATCTCTGCTAAATCCTCTTTAAAGGAATTTTCCCACTTTGTTAGCTGCTCATTGGCAACTTTGCGGATTTCATTGCTCGCTTGATGCATAATGCTCGCACTATATTGTTGGTAGCCTTCGATTTCAAGTACAGCCTTAATAGCATCCACTTTATCCTGCATGCCTGCCATTTTTAACTTCGAAGGAGCCGCCGTTTCGGTTGCAACCGCTTCTAATGTTGTCGCTTGTGCTTTTTTCCAGCTATCTGTTTCCTGAATAAAATAGCGCTTTGTTGCCTCTGCCACGCGGTTGGCAAAGTTTAATACTGCATCACCTGTTAACAATGCTCCTGTTTGAACTTGCTGTTCAATTAATGTAAAAGGCAAGTCAAATGGATAAGCGTCAATAGCTGACGCACGTTCTTCATTTAAGGCACCGACGTCCTTCAATGCATTTTTCATAAGACCCTTTAAATGCCCTGTAATTTGCGCATGGACAACATTTTGATAGGCACTATAAGCATCTTCTTTACGACGGTAACGCTCTTCCTCTGTTTTTTTCTTCGCAGTAAAGAGCCCTCCTACCTTAAAGCCCTCCTGCATACTTTCTAAATAAAGACGTAAGCGATCACGTAAGTCAGCTGGCATAATGGCAGCATTGGCAAGCAATTCTTTGCGCTGCTCCTCAAATGTTTCGTTCCACGCCTCGACAGAGAACAGCTCTACTTGACGATTTAACTTGTTGTATTGCTCTAAAATATCTTGGTGGTTTGCCCAGTCATCTGCACTTAAAATCTCTTCATCTAACGCTAGACGATCCTCTTTTTCTTCCATTAAATAATGGTCATGCTCGCTTTGTAATAAACGCAATGTATTTGTTGCTGTTTGGACAAGCTGATCCTGCCAATCGTTCATACTATCCATCACAATTTTCTTGACGGCTTCAAAATCGTTATGTGGGTGGTCAGGCTCTCTCAATGATGTGAAAAATACACCCTTCGGCACAACGCCCCACGCCGCAAAGGAATTATGAACAGTTGCTTTAAACTCTTCAAAGCTCAACTCATTTTCTTTATGCTTATCAATCATATTAACAATCAAATAAACATTTGGATTATATTTCATTAATTGCTTCGTGAATTGGAAATTCAACTCCGATTGCACATGGTTGTAGTCCATTGTATAGAATACGATATCGGCAATATGGAGTGCAGATTCCGTCGACATACGGTGGGCATCATCTGTGGAGTCTACTCCAGGTGTATCCATCACGGTAACGCCAAACGGTAGTGTTGACGCACTATGACCAATTTCAATTTGCGATACCAAATCCCCATTTTTACTAAGCTCTTTGACTGTTTTAAAATCATAACCTGCCTCAAATTTAACAGGCTTTTCATTGTGCATATAAACAATCGCAAAGTCTTCCTCTGATTTATGCACTTTAACGATATTTGCACTTGTTGGAATCGGACTTGCTGCTAATAAATTCTCGCCAGACAGCGCATTAATCATACTCGACTTCCCGGCTGAGAAATGGCCTGCAAACCCAATCACATACTCTTTTTGCTGAATTTTCCGAGCAAAAAGTGATGTTTTATCCATGCGCTCCGTATCACCATTATGCTGATATATTATGTATTGCAAAGCGGCTTGCTTTAGTAGCCCCTCCAATTGTTGATCAAAATCTTTCATGAAACCAGTAACCCCTTTTTCGTTAATTATTCATAATTAGTATTCTACCTTATTCAACTAGCAAAGTATAACACTAATTTACGGTAAAAAGCATGTATGCCAACGCTTCTATCCAACTAGCATTTATAAAAAAAGCATGATTGTCTGAAATAATCCTTATCGAATGATAGATGCTCAACTAGATTGAATATTATTTTCTTCATATTTTATAGTAACTGAATTCGGGGCAAAGGTTAAATTTACAAGAATGGAGTGTGATAACACATGGTCAACCCTAAACATTGTCAAATAAGTAATAAAAGCTGTGATTGTAACAATGAGGATCGATTTATTTGGCCCCGTATAAAAGCCTCTTACGGTCCAATCGTTCCTCCCATTGAAGTTGTCCCAGAAGGCGTAGTCATTCCAACGATTAATAGATATTTTTATATTTTAACAAGCGATCTTGATTTAACAAACGGAGCAACCCTACCCGCTACTCTCTTTTGGAATGATCAGACAGATCCCATTTCTGAATTCGTGATTTTTACACCGAATGGCTATGTCAACTTGTATATTAATGCCGTTATGCAAGAGGGCGGTATTTATTCCCTATCAAACACGGCCTTAACCATTACTCCTTACGATGGCACATTATTTAGAGGAACGCCCATCATCATTGAATCATTAGGCTTCACCCTAAAATAAAGATAAAGGACGTAAATGGATGGCATTTGTATATTTGTTGACGTGCTGCGAACAGTAGGTTTTCTTATAACTTTCATTTTAAAAAGCACCAATACATGTAAAAAAACTACGAATGTATCGGTGCTTCTGTATTCTTATTACTATATTGTCACTTTTACTTTTATTTCTTACATATTAGGTTACCTGTTACTTGGTTTATAATGGATAGTTTCTCTGCTTTTGAGGTTTCTTGAAAGCTACTTTACAGGTTTACTTGCTGGCCCACTCACTTTATTTTTATCGTCCTTCAGCCCTAGCGCAGCATCAAGTTGCTTCATCGCTTCTTCTTTCGTTAGCGTACCCGCTTCTACTTGATCAAAAATGGCTTGTACCTTTTCT